>NZ_VFNV01000001.1:1243131-2486262 GCF_006715765.1 Rarobacter incanus | reverse complement strand
GACCGAATGGCACGACGCGTGGACCACGTTCGCATCCATGGAAAAGGCGTGGGCGTACCGGCAAGATCAGTTGCCGTCCACTCACCCGATCGTCGCCCCGATCAACGACCTCGATGACGTGCAGGTGAATTTCGATGGCATCACCTACGCCAAGGGCGGATCCGTGCTCAAGCAATTGGCGGCTTGGGTTGGATTGGACGAGTTCCTCGCAGGCGTTTCCGCCTATTTCAAGAAGCACGCGTTTTCGAACACCGAACTTGCCGACCTGCTTGCCGAGTTGGAGGCCGCATCGGGGCGCGATCTCCAGGCCTGGTCCAAACTGTGGTTGGAGACCGCCGGAGTCAACACGCTGCGCCCCCTCATCGAAACCGACGCGAGTGGGATCATCACCTCATTCGTGATCGAGCAGACGGCTCCGGCCGAGTACCCGACGCTGCGCCCGCATCGACTGGCCGTCGGCCTGTACGACCTGGCGCAGTCCCCCGGCGGCGGGCAGGAACTTCGCCGCACCGCCACCGTCGAACTGGATGTCGCGGGCGCCGAAACCGAGGTCAGCGACCTTGTCGGCACCAAGCGCCCCGCGCTGATACTGGTCAACGACCGCGACCTTGCCTACGCGAAAATCCGCCTGGATCAAGAATCGTGGCAGGTGGCGCTTGCCCACCTTTCCCAGGTCGGCGACACCCTCACGCGCGCCCTGATTTGGGGAGCCGCATGGGATGCGACCCGCGATGGAGAATTCCCCGCGTCCCGGTTCGTCGAACTGATCCTCGCCAACGTCGCGGTCGAGGACCAATCGACGACGCTGCGCACCGTGCTGGGCCAGCTGCTCACGGCCGCGCGCACGTTCGTCGCCCCGCAGCACCGCGTGCAGACGCTGCGCGCCATCGGGGACCGCATGTGGGAGCTGGCCAATTCCTCGCTGGCGGGCAGCGATCAGCAACTCCAATTCGTCAAGACCTTCGCCGCGGTTGCCAGCACCGATGCACACGTCCAATCACTGCGGGCCCTGTTCGACGGCGACGCCTCGCTCCCCGGCCTGGAGATCGACACCGATCTGCGCTGGGAGATTCTGGATGGGCTTGTCCTGAACGCCGCGGCCGGCGAACCGCAGATCGCGGCGACCCTCGCCGCGGACGACACCGCGAGCGGGCGCCAGGCCGCCGCCCGTGCGCGGGCAACAATTCCGCAGGCTGCGGCCAAAGTCGCGACGTTCAAGGCAATTGTCGGCGACGCGGACGCCCCCAACGCGATCATCCGGCACACCGCCGCCGGTCTTGTGCATGTCAACGATCCGGCGCTCTTGGACGGCATTGTGGATGCCTATTACGACTCGGTGACGCGCATTTGGAACGAGCGTTCCTTCCACATCGCCGACGAATTGCTCGAAGGGCTGTTCCCCTTCACCGTCGCCAACCAGGCACAACTCGACGCGGCCGGCGCCTGGCTGCGCTCGCACCCGGAC
The DNA here is from genome assembly GCF_006715765.1 of Rarobacter incanus. Lineage (NCBI taxonomy): Bacteria > Bacillati > Actinomycetota > Actinomycetes > Micrococcales > Rarobacteraceae > Rarobacter > Rarobacter incanus. Next base: position 2,484,797 of record NZ_VFNV01000001.1, on the reverse strand, counting down.
GAGCCGAAGGCGCTTCGCCGCTACGTACTGGAACAGCAGTCATCAACCGAACGCGCCCTGCGCGCCCAGGCAGTCGATGCTGCCGCAACCAAGAACTGAGAGGTCCGCATCGTGACAATTCCCGTCATTCGACTTTCCGAAACCGTCAGCATCCCCCAAGTCGGGTTCGGGGTCTTTCAGATCCCAAACGACCAGACGCAGGCCGCGGTCGAAACCGCGCTCGAGGTGGGCTATCGACACGTCGATACCGCCGCCATCTACAAGAACGAAGAGGGTGTGGGGCGGGCGCTGGCCTCGTCCGGAATCAAGCGTTCCGACGTGTTCGTGACCTCGAAGCTGTGGGTTGACGACTTCGCGCCCGACAAGGTACGCCCCGCATTCGAAAAGTCGCTGTCCTTGCTGGGCACCGACTACCTGGATCTGTACCTGCTGCACTGGCCGGCGCCGGCGCGCGGCACCTACGAGGGCGCCTGGGAGAAGGTTTTGGACCTGCGCAACGAGGGCCTGATCCGCGAGGTCGGCGTCTCGAATTTCACCCCCGACCTGCTGGAACGGATCATCGAGACCAGCGGCGTGACCCCAGCGATCAACCAGATCAAGCTCGACCCGACGCTGCAGCAACCATCACTGCGGGCATTCCACGCCGAACACGGCATAGCAACCGAGGCGTACTCGCCCATCGCGCAGGGTGCGGTGCTCGATAACCCCGTCATCGTTGCAATTGCCGACGAGTTCCGCGTCTCCCCCGCCCAGGTCGTCCTGCGTTGGCACCTGCAGCACGGAACCGTCGTCATCCCGAAATCGGTGACCCCCGAACGGATCAAGTCGAACTTGGACCTGCTCGGGTTCTCGCTTGGATCCGAAGAAATGAGCGCCATCGACGCCCTTGACCAGGGCGACGGTTACTGGAAAGAGCCGCTCACGTTCCTGAACTAAAAACGTGTAGCTGGGGGCGGGGCGCGCGAGCGCAGGCCCCGCCCCCGGCTACCGCGAGTCCGGATCAATCCGGCGTATAAGCGCGGCGCGGCCCCAAGCTAGTTCGGTCCTGGAATCAGCCGCCGTGGCGCTGTCGCTGTATTGCTTGGCGAACGACAACAACCATGACGATCCCGAATAGCGCGGTGGGGGCCGCGCGGAAGATGGGTCGCGGTTCCAAGTCGAAAAACCAGCCGCCAATTGCTAGTGAGAAGAAGACGACGGCGAGAACAGCAAGAATCCCGTCGACTACTTTCGAGCCGTGCATGTGACCGCTCCTGTCCAAAACACATTGCTGTTGACGCCCTTGTCGCGTCCCGGCATTTGGGCCCCTACCAAGCGCGGTCGGGGCCGTTCATTGCGGCCGCGATCCTGCCCGCGAGCGGAGCATCGGCAATGTCCTCGAGCAGGACTTCGCTGCCAGTCCCGTCGGTGAGCGGAACGCGCCAGTTCGGGTATTCCTGATCGGTTCCCGGTTGATTTTGCGTGCGCCGTTCGCCAACAAGGTCCACGAGCGCGACACCCTGCAACAAGGACGGGGTCATAGCCAAGTATCTGTGCAGCGCAACGATCGTGTCATCGAGGTCGACCGGGCCGTTCGGATCCAGCAGGCCGCGGGCGATCAGCGCCGCGCGCACGGTAGCTATTTCCGCCTCGGCCGACGCCGTCTCTTCCGCGACGGGAACGGTTAGCAGGCCCAGTTCTTCGCGCAGGCGCACGTGTTCCAGTTCCAAGTACCCTGCCGTCGGCGGCAGGTCGTGGGTCGTGACCGTGGCTAGCGCGGACCGCCTGTAGTGTTCGGGCGCTTTGACGGATCCGTCCCATTCCTTTTCGAACCACAGCACTGCGGTGCCCAACAGGCCGCGGTCGGCTAGGTAGTCCGACACCCAGTGTTCGAACGTCCCCAAGTCTTCACCGACGACAGCCACACCCGCGCGCTGCGCTTCCAAGCACAAGATCCCCACGAGGGCCTCGTGGTCGTAGCGGACGTAGGCCCCGAACCGCGGGTCGGCGCCGCGCGGGATCCACCACAACCTGAATAGCCCAATCACGTGGTCAATGCGAACCGCTCCGCAGTGTTGGAACATGGAGCGCAGCATGCCCCGATACGCCTGATACGCGGTAGCGTCCAGGGCATCGGGTCGCCACGGTGGTTGCGACCAGTCCTGGCCCAATTGGTTGTACATGTCCGGCGGGGCGCCGACGCTGACGCCTTGCGCCAAAAGCTCGCCTAGGGCCCACACGTCCGCGCCCTGCGGATGGACACCGACCGCCAGATCCTGCATGATTCCGAGCTTCATTCCTGCTTCAAGCGCGCTGTGCTGCGCCTGAGAAAGCTGCTCGAATGCAACCCACTGCAACCACTTGTGGAAGAGGATTTCGGCGCCGTGCGTGCGCCGGGTGGCGACGCTGGAGGCAGACTGCGGCGACTCGTACCCCGCGGGCCACGGCGCCGGGCCGAATTCCTGGTACAAGACCGACCACAGCGCGAAATCATCGAGGGCCTTGCCCTGCTCAGCGCAGAATCGTTCAAAAGCGTCGCGCCGCGCGGGCGGCAAGGGAACCGCGTGCACGATACGCAACGCCGCCAGCTTCGCGGTCCAAGCGGTGTCTCGATCGACCAGGCGCGCGGCATGTTTGCCAGCCAACGGAGCGGTTGCAGCAGCCGCCGCGTCGGCCAATCGCGCGACTTTCTCGCGGTCAGCGGCGCAAAGATAGGCAGCCTCGCGGATCTGCTCGACTCGCAGGTACCAGGGACTCACGAAACGCCTGGAGGTGGGCAGATACGGCGACGGGGTCAGCGGAGCTGTCGGTTCGACTGCGTGAACCGGGTTGATCAGCGCAAAATCGGCGCCGAGCCGGCGAGCCATGAGATGGCAAAGATCACCAAGATCAGCGAAGTCGCCCACCCCCCACGACTGGGCCGAATGGATCGAATACAGCTGCGCCATGACGCCCCACATCCGCGTGGGCGGTTCTGGGACACGCTGCGGGACGACGATCAACGTGCCGGTGCTGATCACGTCGCCGGACTGCGCAACCATCGTGTGGTAGCCGACGGGCAGGTCGGCGGGGATCTGAAACGTTGCCCTCCCGGTGAGCGTTCCGGACAACTCCACGGGGTCAACCCAGCGATCGAGTTGCACCGGAAATACCTTGTCCCCGGTTTCTTCGATTTCCAGGTGAAGGTGGGCGGGCGCGCCGTGCGCCACATGGACCCACACGTCCTTCGGTTCGCCCTCCCGCACGACTGTCGTCGGCGCGATCATTGCATTCCACGCGCGCAGTTGCGCCTGGGCGATTGCGTGCTCGACGGCGGCCGGCGTGTCAGCCTTGACTCCCATCGCCGCCAGGATGGCGACGAGGGTTCCGGCACCCACCCGTTCTATTGAGCCCGAATGCCCCTGGTGACGGTCTTGGATCCCGTATAGCGAGGCCAGGTGCGTCAGCCGCTCGCTGGGCGGGGCGGACATGGTTTCGGCAGGTGCGTTGAAAGGCTCCACAGCACGAATTTTGCCAGATATCTGCGGCCGCGCACCGCCCCAAGCGACCCCGCGTTCCATGGCTACGCACCCGGGCAGCGATGCCGATAGCCTTAGGAGCATGGTCTCCTTGAGCGCAGACACACCGATATATGTCCACACCTTAGCTTCCGCACCCCCAGAATCTTTGCAAACCAACGGAAAATCGGCAGCGCAGGTGTGGAGTGTCGCGCAGTCCCCCGCTTGGGTAGAGAGCTTTTGGGCCTGGTTCTGGGGCGTGCCCGCACACATCGTAACGATCCTCGTTGTGTCGATCATCACACTTGCGCTGCTGCGTCGCCTCATCAAGACGACCACCGAACGTATCATCCGCGGGACGCGGAAAGCCGAGGCGCTGGCGCGACGAGAGCTGCCGGACGCACTGGTGCGCCCCGAGATGTTCAACAATCCCAGGCGCGAACAGCGCGCCCGCACGGTGGCGACGGTATTGCGTTCTGCCGCCACGCTGACCGTCGTGACGATCGCGACGCTGATGATTTTGGACCGGATCGGGGTCAACATCGCGCCGCTGGTCGCGTCCGCCGGCATCGCGGGCGTGGCCCTTGGTTTCGGGGCCCAGACGCTCGTCAAGGACTTCCTGTCCGGAATTTTCTTGCTGCTAGAAGACCAGTTCGGCGTCGGCGACACCGTGTATATCGGCGATGTGACCGGCACGGTTGAATCGGTCGCGTTGCGGGTGACGCGCATTCGCGACGCCGACGGCGTCATGTGGACGCTGCGCAACGGCGAAATCCTGAAGGTCGGCAACCAGACGCAGGGATGGTCGCGCGCATCGGTTCCCGTGCGGGTGGCGTTCGACTGCGACATGGGCCAGCTGCACGATGCACTACTAGCTGCGGCCGACAGGATCCGGCACGACGAGGTCCTGGCGGATAGCCTCCAGGGTGAACCCACCGTGGGCGGTATCGAGGCGATGACCTCGCAATCACTCACCGTGCGTGTTTCGGTGCGCACGGATTCGAACCGGATGGCGGATGTGACCGCGGCCCTGCGCGACGCCGTGCGCGGCGAAATAGAAAAACGTTCCATCCCGCTCGCCCCGGACGTCCCCAAGGGGTTGCTTTCGTAAGGGGCGGAAGCCGTGCGGGGGGCGGGGCGCTCGTCGGCGGGTGTTGTTTGCACCGGGGCCTGTGGGGTTCTCGGGCTAAAGCGCGGCCGATCGGCGATAATGGAGCGATGAGTAACACCGCGGCGCCAACCGATCCTCCCACCTTTTTCGAGAAAGTCGGGGGCGCGCCCTTCTTCGAAGAATTGGTGCGAAAGTTCTACGAAGGCGTCAGCGCTGATCCCGTCCTGCGTCCCATGTATCCGGAAGCTGATCTGGAGCCCGCAGCGCGGCGCCTCACGATGTTCCTAACGCAGTACTGGGGCGGGCCCGGGACGTATTCCCAGGAACGCGGGCACCCGCGGTTGCGCATGCGGCACAGCCCGTATCGAATTGACGAGGACGCCCGCGACCGTTGGCTTACCCACATGCGCGCTGCGGTCGACGCGGCCGATCTGTCGGTGGCCGATCGGACGGTGCTGTGGGATTACATGGAGCGCGCGGCCCATTCACTGCTTAATTCATTCGACGATTCGGTCCGCCGGATCCCTGGAGGTGTCACAGATGTCCGTGCCTGGTAGCGATTCTGGTCCTCTCGAAGCTGCCGGCGGGGTTGCTGGTTCCAAGGTGGCGCCTTTGGAACAGATGTGGAAGGTGCTGACGCTGGCGCCATCGCTGGCCCGCGATGGGCGCCACGCCGACTCCGATGTGTTCGGCGGGACCTCCTTGCACCAGCCGACGGGGCGTGTCTATGGCGGGCAGGTCTTGGCGCAATCGTTGCTGGCGGCCGGGGCAACCGTGGGCAGCGAGCGCCTGCCGCACTCCCTGCACGGGTACTTCATGCGGGCCGGTTCGATTGAGACGCCGCTGCGTTTCGGCGTCGAGGTCCTGCGGGACGGGAAGTCGTTCTCGGCGCGCCGCACCCACGCCTACCAAGACGGCGAACCGATCCTTTCGATGATTACGTCCTTCCAACTGGACCAGCCCGGGATCGAGCTGGCGGCGACAATGCCGGACGCACCCGATCCGGAATCGCTGCCGTCGGCCACCGATCACCTGGCGGGCATTGATCACCCCGCTGCGGCATTCTGGGGCACCGATTCTCCCTTCGATATCCGCCACGTCGAACAGCCCCTTTTCCTGCGCCCGGACCCGCAGCGCACGCCGCGCCAGCGCGTGTGGCTGCGCGCGAAGGGGCCGGCCGACGTGAGTCAGCTGATGCATCGCGCCGCTTTGGCCTATGCCTGCGACCAGTTGGTATTGGAACCAGTGCTGCGCGGCGCGGGCCTGTGCTGGCTCACACCCGGTCTGAATGTCGCGAGCATCGACCACGCGATGTGGTGGCACCGCGATGTGCGGATCGACGAATGGTTGCTGTTCGACATCTCGGCGGTTTCCGCTGGTGGTTCGCGCGGGCTTTCGACCGCACGGGTTTTCGCTGCCGACGGGACGCATGTAGCCACGCTGTCGCAGGAGGGCATGATCCGGGTTCCCCGATAGCGACGCCGGTAGTGGCCGTGGGGTCGGCGGTTATCCGCGCGGCGCGATGGTGGGGTCGGAGGTTAGGCGCGCGGCGCGATGGTGGGGCCGCCACCGACGACTAGCGCCGGAACTGGAGCGGCTCGTCGCTGAGCCGTCGCAACTCGCGCTGCTCGTCTTTGGTCATGCGGCGCGGTTTGTTGGTTGCCGGGTCCGCCAGCACCAGGGTTGTGCGCGCCCGCGTGCAGATCTGTTCGCCGTCGCTGACCAGGTAGTCGATGTCGAAGCTCGCGCCGCCGATCTTCGAGACCCAGAGCGTGACGCTAGCGGGCTTATCGCTGTGCAGCAAGGGCCGCAGGTATTCGATGTGGTGCGCGGCGACCAGCGTCGCCGTGTCACCTGCCACCCCCGCACCGATGCGTACGGGACTGCCGGCCTTCCCGTGCCAGAACACCGCAATGCGCGCCTCTTCTAACAACGAGAACATGGCAACGTTGTTGACGTGCCCGTATGGGTCAAGGTCGCCCCAACGGATCGGTATCTCTACGGTGACGGTAGGCATGGCTGTTATCTGATCCCTTGATGATGCCAGTGAAGCGGCCAGGCACCCGAGTGGGTGCCTGGCCGCTTGTCGGTGTAATTAGTCCCGCGTGAGCTTGCGGTACGTGACGCGGTGAGGACGCGCCGCGTCCGCGCCGAGCCGCTCTACCTTGTTCTCTTCATACGAGGCGAAGTTACCTTCGAACCAGTACCAATTCGACGGGTTCTCTTCCGTTCCTTCGTAGGCGAGGATGTGGGTTGCGACCCTGTCCAGGAACCACCGGTCGTGGCTGACGACGACGGCGCAGCCGGGGAACTCCAGCAACGCGTTTTCCAGCGAGCCGAGCGTCTCGACGTCCAGGTCGTTGGTCGGCTCGTCGAGCAGCAACAGGTTGCCGCCCTGCTTGAGCGTGAGCGCCAGGTTGAGGCGGTTGCGCTCCCCACCCGAGAGCACTCCCGCGGGCTTTTGCTGGTCCGGGCCCTTGAACCCGAACGACGCAACGTAGGCGCGCGATGGGATTTCGACATTACCAACCTTGATGAAGTCCAAGCCGTCGGAGACAACCTCCCACAGGGTCTTCTTGGGGTCGATGCCGCCGCGCGACTGGTCCACGTAGGAGATTTTGACCGTTTCCCCGACCTTCAGCGTTCCGGCGTCCAGCGGTTCCAAACCCACGATCGTCTTGAACAGCGTCGTCTTACCCACACCGTTGGGGCCAATCACGCCCACGATGCCGTTGCGCGGGAGCGTAAAGCTGAGGTGATCGATGAGCTTGCGGTCACCGAAACCCTTTTCTAGATCGGTTGCTTCCAAGACGACGTTGCCCAGGCGCGGACCGGCCGGAATCTGGATCTCTTCGAAGTCGAGTTTGCGTGTGCGCTCCGCCTCGGCCGCCATCTCCTCGTAGCGTTGCAAGCGCGCCTTCGACTTGGCCTGGCGTCCCTTGGCGCTCTGGCGCACCCAGTCAAGCTCTTCGGCGAGACGCTTGGCCAGCTTCGCGTCCTTTTTGCCCTGCACTTCGAGACGGGCGCGCTTCTTTTCGAGGTACGTCGAGTAGTTGCCCTCATACGGGTACAGGCGCCCGCGGTCGACCTCACAGATCCACTCCGCGACGTGGTCCAGGAAGTAACGGTCGTGGGTAACCGCCAGGACGGCGCCGGGGTAGGTTGCCAGGTGTTGCTCCAACCACAGCACGCTTTCTGCGTCCAGGTGGTTCGTGGGCTCGTCGAGCAGCAGCAGGTCAGGCTTTTCCAGCAGCAACTTACACAGCGCGACCCGGCGACGTTCACCCCCGGACAGCACCTTCACATCCGCCTCGGGCGGCGGGCACCGCAGCGCGTCCATTGCCTGCTCGAGTTGGCTGTCCAGGTCCCAGGCGTTGGCCGCGTCGATTTCTTCTTGCAGCACGCCCATTTCGGCCAGCAGCGCGTCGAAGTCCGCGTCGGGGTCCGCCATGAGCGCGGAAATCTCGTTGTAGCGGTCGACCTTTGCCTTGATCTCCGCGACGCCCTCTTCGACGTTGCCAAGCACCGTCTTGTCGTCGTTGAGCGGGGGCTCCTGTTGCAAGATCCCCACGGTGAAGCCGGGCGAGAGGCGGGCCTCACCGTTCGAGGGCGTGTCCAGCCCCGCCATAATCTTCAGGATCGTGGACTTACCCGCACCGTTCGGGCCAACGACACCAATCTTCGCGCCGGGCAGGAAGTTCAGCGACACATCATCCAAGATGACCTTGTCGCCGTGCGCCTTGCGCGCCTTGTACATCGAATAAATGAACTCAGCCACTCAGTTTTCCGTTCGTAGTCATGCGTGCCGGTTGGAGCGTCACAACCGTTGCCGGGGTATCTTTGCCCGCTCCTGCACGTTGCCTCGGACGCGCATGCATCCGCCGGCGGGCTCAGCCTCCCATTGTACGCAGTTAGCGCGGGCGGGGGCGGCGCGGGCGCGCTGCGATAATTGCGCGCAGCGCGCCCGCGCCCCACACCACCCCATCGAACGCGTGTGGCCGCTAGGCCATGACGGTTTCCTCCTGCGAATCACCGCCGATTTCGCTGCCATCCGTCAATGCCCCGGCATCGTCACGCAGTTCGCCGGTGAGCGGATCGACATCTGCGAGTTCACTGGTCAACTCGTTGAATTCCGCATTGGTTTGGGCGATTGCGGCGGCCTCGTCCATAACCTCATCACTCGATGCGGCGCGCCGAACCCGCGCGAATCTGCTGGTCCCGTAGCGTAAATCGAGTCCGACCGCGACGGCCTCGATTCGAGCGGTGACACCGGGATTACCATCGCGTTTGATGTAATGGTCCACCCACGGATGCCCGACCACGATGAGCGGGTCGCCCTTGCGCACCGACTCGGCGATGTTCGCCCCCAGGTCGCCCCAGGCGGTAACCGTGTACCACGTGGTTTTTGAATCGCCCCACACGCCCGTCTCCGGCGACCGGCTCCTGACCGAATCCGCGATGCGGAACGTCACCTTGTCGCGGCCGCTTGGAGTAGTGAAAACTTCGGGATTGGTTGCCGCCCACACGTGAAGCGTCACCAAGGATTGCTGCTTTGCCATGCCACATACCTCCATCGATTGTTCGGCGCCGAAATGCGCTCGACACGATGGTGGGCCCGCCGCCCTGCTGGGTGCGGCGTCACCGAGCGAATGTGGATAACTTCTTCGGCGTGGACGCGCGGTGCACTGCCGGCTCAGGACTTAGTAAGATCGTGGGTGCCCCCTTAGCTCAATGGATAGAGCGACGGCCTTCTAATCCGTAGGTTGCAGGTTCGAGTCCTGTAGGGGGCGCTTGTAATCGCAACACCTTCGGCCCCAAGCAGGCTTACCCGGTGCCGCAATAGTTGCCGATGGGAAGCCACGTGCGCGACGTGATTACCTCCAAACGCGTCACCGACTGCTTTTCGCACCCCATAAGGATCGATAGGCGCAGCGGTCGCTGGTCGGCAACCGCGGATCGCGGGGCCTTGAGGTAATGTCTGGCTGCCAACGGCCGGCTTCTGCAACACTAAAGGCATGGACACCGCACAGGCTAACGGGTGGTCGCCGGACATTTTGGGACCGGGTTTCGAGGCGCTGACCCTCGATTTACGGAGCGATGACGAGGGACCCGTCGTCGCCACCTTGGTCCGCAGCCTCCCGTCTGCCCCGCAGCTTCGACACCTGCGCCCGGTCGCCCGCCCGCTCGATGACGTGGACATCCTCTACATCCACGGCTGGTCGGACTACTTTTTCCAAACGCAACTGGCCCGTTTCTTCACGGACCGCGGCGCCCGCTTCTTCGCACTCGACCTGCGCAAATATGGGCGTAGCCTACGCCCGGGGCAAACGGCGGGCTTCATCACGGACCTGACCGAGTATGACGAGGACATCGAGGCCGCTCTCACGGTCATCAAGCAAGACCTACCCCCGGGCACCAAGCCGCGCCGCCTCATCCCCATGGGCCATTCGACGGGCGGACTGATCTGGTCGCTGTGGGTGGCGCGCCACCCCGGCGCCGCGAGCGCGCTGATCCTCAACTCGCCGTGGCTGGAATTCCAGCTCAGCGCTACCGTGCGAACCGCCATAGCCCCGATCGTGAATTTGCAAGCATCCTTGACTCCCCACAACGCGGCCCCGAACATTGATTTCGGTTTCTACGCGCGCGCCCAGCGGGCGTGCGCGGACCCGGCACAGCCCATGGTGATCAACGAGGCGTGGCGGCCCGAGCACACCACGGCCGTGCGCGCGGCGTGGCTCAAGGCGATCCTTGTGGGACACGCGACCGTGCAGGCGGGTTTGGACATAAAGGTGCCGATTTGCGTTTTGCTCTCCGAGAAGTTCGCGCCGCCCACGCGCTGGAGCGATCAGCTGACCCGCTGCGACACGGTTTTGGTGGTGGACGAGATCGCCAAGGCCGCTCTCAAGCTCGGCCAAACGGTGACGGTCAACCGGATCAGCGGCGCGATCCATGACGTTTTCTTGTCCCGCCGCAAGGCGCGCGCCGACGCCTACCGGCGGATGGAGGACTGGTTCTCAGGCGTGGCGGCGCGCCCCGAGCCCGGGGCCCGCCGCGCCTTCAAACTGCCGTTCTAGTCAGCGTCCCAGCGGCCGGAGCTGCACGTTGCGCACCTGCCAAAGACGTCCAGCACGTGGCGAATGGGCGTGAAACCGTTCTTCGCGCACACGGCATCCACCCACGCCTCAACCGGGGGGTCAATTTCGACGGTCGCTCCGCAGTCGACGCAAATCAGGTGGTGGTGATGCCCTTCCGCATCCGCGCACGCGCGAAACAGCTGAGTTCCGTCTTCGGTGTGAATCGAGTCTGCGTCACCGGCCTTCACCAGCTCGGCTAGCACCCTGTAGACGGTGGCGAGCCCAACGGATTCGCCGGCGTTGCGCAGCTTCATGTGCAGATCTTGGGCCGATATGAAGCGCGGTTCATGATCCAGGCCTGCCCTCACGGCTGCCCGCTGGCGCGTGTTTCGAACTGGCGTCTGGTTCGCCATCACATTCCCTTCCGTGAATGGTCTGCCATCGGCGGCGCTGACCTCAAGGACCGCACCTTACCGCCGCGGCCGCGCAGCGGCCGGCGTGGCCCCGGTGGGGCGGGCCTCGTCGGTAATAATGCCGCGCGATCGGGTCCGATCAAGCCTACCGAATTAGTTGGTTTGCGCCTTCTCTGCGGCGATGGAGGCGTGCACTTCTTCCATGTTGAGGTCCTTGACGGCAGAGATGACCTCCTCAAGTTGCGGTGCGCGCAGCGCCCCCGGCTGCGAAAACACCAGCACTCCCTCTCGGAACGCCATGATCGTGGGGATGGAAGTGATGCCCGCGGCGGCGGCCAGTTCCTGCTGCGCTTCGGTGTCGAGCTTGCCGAAGACGATGTCCTCATGCTTTTTCGAGGAGGCCTCGAAGACGGGCCCGAATTGGCGGCACGGACCACACCACTCCGCCCAGAAATCAACCAGCACGATGTCGTTCTGCGCGATGGTGTCCGAGAAGTTCTCCTTGGTGATTTCCACCGTAGACATATGTTCCCCTAACGTGCGGCGCATCGCGCCACTGGCTGCGGCGCGGCTGGCGCCCTTGATCTGTTCGCTGTATTCAACACTGTAGCGGGGGCGTTTCATTCCCTGCTGGAAGGTCTGCGGTGCGGAACCTGCTTGCGGGCCTGCGTTTACGGGGTTGCCAATAGTTATCCACAAGTCGATGATCATTCTCACTTGGGCGCGAACGCGAGTAGGGTACGGACCATGGTTGAGTTGAAGAATTCCCAAGAAATAGAACAGATGCGTGAAACCGGCCGGGTCGTGGCGCAGGCGTTGCAGCAGATGAAGGCCGCGGCCGCGCCGGGCGTTTCGCTGCTGGACCTGGACAGTGTCGGCAAGAAGGTCCTTGACGCCGCCGGTGCCACCTCCCCGTTCTTGGGGTACCACCCGTCGTGGGCGCCGTCCCCGTTCCCGGGCGTGGTGTGCGCATCGGTCAATGACGCGATCGTGCACGGGGTCCCCACCGATCAGGTCCTGCAGGAGGGCGACCTGGTTTCGCTGGATTTCGGGGCGGTCCTGAACGGGTGGGCGTCGGATGCGGCTTTGAGTTTCGTTATCGGCAAGGCGTCTGCCGCGGATCAGGCGTTGCTGGATGCAACCGAGCAGGCCCTCATGGACGGCATTGCGGCCGCGGTTCCCGGCGCGCACATCGGCGACATTGGTTATGCGGTTGACCGCGTTGCGCGCAAGGGGAAGTTCGGGAACCTTGAGGATCATGGCGGGCACGGGATCGGGCGGGAAATGCACATGGATCCGTTCGTGCCCAACCAGGGGCGACGCGGCAAGGGAATGCGTTTGGCGCCCGGCCTGACCATCGCGATCGAGCCGATGTTCATTGCCGGCGGCAACAGCGCCTACGGGTACGACGACGACGGTTGGACCATCCGTTCACTGCGCGGGGGGCGCGCCGCGCACTTCGAGCACACGATCGCGGTCACGTCTGACGGCCCGGTCATCTTGACCCAGGTGTGATGGCGATAAGGTAGAAGACGTGTCTACGAATCAAGGCCCTGCGGGCAGAATTGTTTGGATCGACTGCGAAATGACCGGGCTGGACCTGGCCAAGGACGCACTGATCGAGGTGGCCGTTGTGGTCACCGAGCCCGACCTGACTCCCCTGGACAAGGGAATCGACGTTGTCATCAAGCCCCCGCAGGAGGCCATCGACAACATGGGCGACTTTGTGCGCGACATGCACACCAAGTCCGCGTTGATCGATGAGTTGGCGGCCGGGGTGAACCTGGAAGAGGCCCAAAAGCTGGTTCTCGACTACGTCAAGAAGTGGGTGCCCGATGCGGGCAAGGCGCCCCTGGCCGGTAATTCGGTGGGAACGGACAGGATGTTCCTGGAGCGCGACCTTCCGGAGCTGACCGAATACCTGCACTACCGGATCATCGACGTTTCCTCGATCAAGGAGTTGGCGCGCCGCTGGTACCCGCGGGTGTATTTCGCTTCCCCCGACAAGCACGGCGGGCACCGCGCCCTGGCCGACATTCTCGAGAGCATCGACGAGTTGCGCTACTACCGCGCCGCGCTGTTCCCGCAAGGCGATGGCCCCGACACCGTGACCGCGCGCGCGATCGCCGCGGCCATTGCATCCGGGTCATATTCCGGCACTATCACCGCACCAAAGACCAAGTCATTGCGGTAAGTGCGGCCGAAAAGGCGGCGATTGGGCGTTTGAACGTTTTGCGGTTAGAATCGTCTGCGGCCCCGTAAGGGGCGTCGTCCCCGCTTGCGGGGGCATGGTGGCTGTAGCTCAGTTGGTAGAGCACCGCGTTGTGGTCGCGGGGGTCGCGGGTTCGAGTCCCGTCAGCCACCCCAAACGGGTCAGGTTTGAACTTTCGACCAAGGGGCCACCCTTGGTCGAGGGTTCAGCCTGGCCCATCTTCTTTGCCTCCGCGGCCCAACTCAGTGCGTCGGCATGGAGGCCGGGGATGCTCAGCCCGTCGTACGGGTTGCGGTAGCCGACGCGCACGTCGTTGTCCTCGTCGATGTAGATCGTCTTGAACAGCGCCTGGTTGAGGAGCCGACGGTTTGCATCGTCGGCGTGCTCGTAGATGTCGGCGGCGTTGGACAGCAGTTTCAGTGAGTCGTCGAGGTTCGCTCTCGCGTCGGCGTAGTGGCCGTGGTGCGCGGTGATCCGGTGCTCGATGGTCTCCAGCGACGCGGTGATCCGATCCTGCTCCTTCTTGAGCAGGTCGAGCGGGATCGCCCCGGCGTAGTGAGCCTGGAGCAGCTTCTGCTGCTCGCCTCCGAGTTGTGTTCTCCGGGACGCGAGGTCGGCGAGTTCGGCGGCTCCTTCGGCCATCATTTCGTCGAACCGGGCATGGATCATCGCCGAGACCGCCTCGATCGTTTCCGGGTCGATCTGCACCTTGGCGTAGAAGCGCTCGATGAGTAGTTCCACCTGCTCGATCAGCATCGCCTGTCGCGTGCAATCGCCCCTGCCGCCATGCCGGCTCGCACACACGAAGTAGGGGTAGATCGTGCCCTGGCTGCTCTTCGCGTTACACACGATCAGCCGCGAGCCGCACTGTCCACAGAACACCGTGCCCTTCAAGTAGTGCTCGTGCACCTGCGTTGCATCCGCTGCGGATCGGTGCGTGCCGAGCACGGTCTGCACCTGGTCCCACACCTCGTTCGGGACGATCGCCTCGTGTGCTCCGGCATAGGTGACGCCCTGGTAGCGCACGCTGCCCTTGTAGTACGGGTTCATCAACATCCGGTGTACCGATGACTTGCCGATTGGCCGAGAAGGTCGCCGCGGTGTCGCGGCAGTGGTCAGCCCACGCGCCACCAACTCCTGATGGAGTTGGCTCGTGGTCCAGTCGCCGGAGGCGAACACCTGGAAGGCCCACCTGATCAGCCGCGCCCGTTCGTCGTCGATCTCGACGGTGCGTACCTCGCGCCCGAACTCGTCGCGCACGCCGACGTTGCGGTAGCCGATGGGTGCCTTCGTCACGGTGCCGCCTTGCGCGGCCTTCTGCGACAGGCCCTTGACAACCTCGGTGGCGAGGTTGCGGGAGTAGAACTCGGCAATCGAGGACATGATGCCGTGCAGCAGCATCCCCGATGGGGTCTCGTCGATGTTCTCCGTGGCCGATACCAGCGTGACTCCGGCGTCCTTGAGCGCGAGGTGGATGGTCACGTCGTCGGCACGGTTGCGGGCGAGCCGGTCGACCTTGTGGACGATGCAGTAGTTCGTCTTGTGCTTGGCGACGTACTGGATCATCCGCATCAGTTCGGGCCGATCGGCCTTGCGTGCGGATTCGCCCGCGTCGACGAACTCCTCGATGATCGTTGCGCCGAGCTGCTCGGCCTTGCGCTGGTTCGCCTCGCGCTGCGCTGGGATCGAGAAGCCTTCCGCTTGACCGCCCTTCTCCGCCTGCTCCTTCGTGGACACCCGCAGGTACGAAACGGCGAACGATCCGGGGAATGGCGTTGGCGCTACGAGGCCGTCTATCGCGGTGCGGTCCGCGTCGATGATTGTCATGGCTCTTCTCCACAGTCACTGGTCCTGCCGACGCGGACTCGTGTGAGCGGATGTTGATCGTGAGAAGAGCCCGAAGGCTGTAGGACTAGGCCGAGTCGGCCACGTTTGCTTTGCCTCGCCGTGATGGCGAAGCGCTAGGACCACAACATCCGCCATCCGCGGCGGATGTGTTCATTCTACGACGACGAGCCCGCCGAAGCACGGGAGCGCTTCGGTCGAGTCGCATCTCCCGAACGGCACGAGCCCGACTGCTGGAGCGCCATACGAATCAGCAGCTCACTGAGCTTGTCCAGGTCGGGCGGATCGTGGAAGTCGGCGCGGATCGTCAGCTCGCGCTCGCTCTGCTGGCGCTGCCCGGTCTTCCGTGCGTAGCGACGAGCCATGACTCACACCTCACCCGTCTCCGGGACGGCGGCGGCAAAGAAGGCGTCCTCTGCATCTTGACGCGCCGCGACCTCGTCCAGGACGAACCGGACGAAGTCCTCGTCACGGTCGGTGATCGGCGAGTCCTCGATGGGTTGAGCGGGGTCTTCGCCCGGCCAGCTCGTCTGACGTGTCGGCCGGTCACGGTCGAGGCGCGTTCCGCAGGCGGCCACCCAATCGCGAAGCCTGCCGCGGGCATCGGCGAAGTCGCGGTGCCAGCCGACGGGCGCGGAGCCGTTCTGGTCGGGGTCGTAGGCGCACAGCCAGTGAAGGTGCAGCGCGGACAGCTCCCACAGGAGTTCGGGGTGGCGGTGCCAGTACGGCGGCACGACGCTGGCTGGAAGACCGTACGTGCGCCGCAGCCAGTCAACCCAGCGATTCAGTTCGAGCAGTTCTGCTTCCAGATCGTTCGCGGTGAGGAGGTTCCAGTTGACCGGGTGCGGCGGCTCAGGTGTGTCGAACCGGGGTGACGCCAAGACCGGCTCGGGTGGCATGTCGTCATGCTCAGGGAACTGATCGGTCATGATGGCCTGCTCACATCCCGATTGCGGTCGCGCTCGGTGCCGCAGTCTGCTGAGGTGCAGCGAAGGCGGCTGAGTCGCGCCCGGACGCTGACCGCTCGGTGCGATCCACCTCGTAGCGCGTGCGGGCGAGGTCGTGACCGATGCGTGTCGCGATGAACTCCTCGCCTTCGTACCGCTGGCCGTTTCGCTCGTACGAATATTCGCGCACCCGGCCGTCGGCAATGATGTTGTCGCCCTTGGCCAGAC
Organism: Rarobacter incanus; assembly: GCF_006715765.1. Classification (NCBI taxonomy): domain Bacteria; kingdom Bacillati; phylum Actinomycetota; class Actinomycetes; order Micrococcales; family Rarobacteraceae; genus Rarobacter; species Rarobacter incanus. The sequence continues at coordinate 2,468,491 of NZ_VFNV01000001.1, read as the reverse complement.
GCTCCGCCCCTTGCTCGGCGGCACCGCGATACGCGATGAGGTCGTGGAAGGTCGTCTCCAACTGCGTGAAGGTGTTGTCGGGTTCCTTGCGGTAGTGCTCGATCCCGACCTTCAAGTAGAGGCGTGCGTCGCCACGCTCGGTCTGACTGAGCTGCGGGTCCGAAGCAACGAAACCGGAGATGGACTGATGGGTGCGAATGGCCATGATGGCGTCCTCCTGAACTCGGGCGACCCGCTGCATGTGATCGCTGTGAGAGGCAGGTGCGCCCCGGCACCCAGAGCCGTCAGGGTGCGGGGCGGCGCAGGAGTGCTTCGAGTTCGGCGCGGTCGCTACGGAGCTGCGCGGCATCCGGCCGGGATGGCCAGGCCCGCAGGTCGGTGAGGATGGGTGGTGCGGAGCGGAGCATGGTGATGCCGGTGCCGAACGGCAGCGTGCGGATGCGGTCGGGCGGCAGGATCGGCACGCGGCGGATGGAGCGTTGGTTGGAGCGGGTGCCGCGGTCGCCGAGGGTCACACTGTCGGTGTATTCGTCGCGTTCGCCGATGAGGGTGGAGAGGTCTTGGAGGTCGCGGCTGTTGGAGGCACCGCCGAGGATGATCTTGACGATGCTGGCGTCCCAGATCGCGCCGGCCTGGTGCTCGCTCCACCGGTCGCGGGCTTGGGCGAGCGACTGCAACACGGGCATGGTCGTGATCCCGGTGCCGCCGCCTTCGGCCATGAGCGTCGGGAGCGACGGCAGGGGCGCGAGGTTCCCAATCTCGTCGAGCGCGAGCAGCAGCGGCGGATCGAGCCGAGCACCGGGCGAGCGTGCGGCGAGCCTGCGCGCTGTCTCGATCAGGTCTTCCACGAACGCCGCAACCAGCGACGCCGATGCACCCGCACCGGCGCCGGTGGCGAGCAGGTAGAGGGTGCCCTGCTCGGTGAGGAAGGTCTCGGGGTCGAACTGCTCGTCGGGTCCGGGTGAGACGGCATCGAGTACGCGCGGGTCAGCAAGGGCGGAGAGGGCGAGGGAGACGCCTTGCCAGATGCTGTCGCGGGTTTTGGGGTCGGCGTCGATCATCGCGGCCAGGGAGTCGTCCCAGCCCATCGCCGCGTTCGGGTGGGAGTTGAGGATCGCGACCGCTTCGGAGGCAGCCGAGGGGTCGAGGGTCCATCTGAACAGTTCGGCGGGTGGTCTGCCGTCGAGGGCTGCGGCGTGCAGCAAGCTCTGAAGCGCGGTGCGGGTCTTGCCTTCCCAGAAGCCTCCGGACTCGACCCCACCAGCGGAGAGTCCGGTGGCGGCGGCGAGGCCGTTGGCGCGGATCATCGCGGTGAGTGGGTCGTGGCAGCCGCGCACGGGTGACCAGCGCAGCCCGGCAGGGATGCCGTCGGCCAGGCGTTGCGGGTCGAACACCGCGACTGGCCCGCGACGGCGGCGGGCGCGGAGGGTGGCGGTGAGGTTGTCGGGCCGGGTGCTGGTGGTGACGACCGCGCCGGGTGCGTCGAGGATCGCGTTGATGACGACATGGAGGCCTTTGCCGGAGCGGGGTGGCCCGATCAGGAGGATCGAGTCCTCGACCGATGCCCATACCTTCGTTCCGCGGCTGGCTCCGAGGAGGTAGCCGACATCCTCCGGCGTTGGGGATTCCAGCGACGGCCGCAACGTCCCGGCGCGGTGTAGCAGTGCCTTCGCCGACGCGGCCGTCTTCACTTCCTGGCTGGTGGCGATCCCGGCGAGGCGGTGCGGGTCGGTCTCGGTCTTCCTGGTGTGGTGGCGCAGCACGATCCACAGCCACACCGCGAAGGCGGCGAGCCCGCCGAGCATGACAGCGCTGACGAGCCAGTACAGGACCGGGTTGAGGCCCTCGGCACTGAGCGCGGTCGCGGGGTCGGCGGGGTTGAACAGCACCCCGAGGCCCGCAGCCGGGCCGGCGTCCGGCTGCGGCAGGCCGGTGAGGAACGCGGTGACGCTGCCGGCTGCGCGCAGGATGAGGGCGATGCCGAACATGCCGATCAGTCCGATGAGGGCGGCGTTGGTGAGTTCGTCGCCCATGCCCCCTGTTTGTCGCTGGTTCATGTCAGCCGCCGCACCGTGAACGTGCCCGAGATACGCCCGAGCAGAATCACTTCCTGCCCCGCAGCATCGGGCAGGGTGTCGAGGTCGATGAGCGCGCGTGCCTCACCGGTTCCGGTCGCGTCGGTGTGGGACACGATTGTCGCGACGGCGACATCCTCACCGGGGACGAATCCGTCGGCGGTGACCTCCATCAAACGCGGCACCCGGCGTGCGTGACGGCTCCGCCGCGTCTCCGGCACCGGCTTCTCCGGCAGCGTCACTGCGCGTCGGGGTGTGCGGGGGCGGATGATGTCAGTGAAGACGCTCCCGTCGCACTCACGCACCTCCACCCGGACCGCGACGGCACGGTCCTTGGTGATCGCGTCCATGAGCGGCCCGAATGTCGTCCGCGTCCACGCGGTCTCGCCGGGTGCTGGGATAGGTGTTCCATCGACGGTCGCGGTCAGTGTCCCGTTGGGAGCGACGATCACGAGGACATGCGGCAGCTCAACCGGAGCCATTCCGTCGTCGTCATCGGGGTGGGATCGGCGCGGGCTGGTGAGGTTCATCGGTGGCCTATCTCTAGACCCGCGTCTTCCTGACTGAGGTTCATGCCTCTCAGGTGCGCTTGGCCCGCCCCTGCAACGGCCTCGCCGCCTGTCGAGAATCCCGATGAACCATCATGATTCCTGACACTTTTGCGGTATTTTTGATGCATGGTCACGATTCCTGAAGCTGCGGAGCGATGAAGCTCGCCGCGGTGCGGAGCATCGGAACCGCCAGGGGTTGGCGGTCTGAGGAAGATGCTGCCGACTTCGAGCAGGAGATCATCGACCAGTACGCGCTCGCGATGGCCGCTGCCGGGCTCAGCGACGGCTATATCGCGCAGTCCAGGGCGGTCGTGTTCGAGTTCTTGCGTCACCTCGACGCCCCGCTGTGGCAGGCGAGGCCCTCCGACGCCGATGCGTTCCTGGCCGGGCTGCGACGGGCGGGGCTGGCGGTCACGACCCGAGCGAGCAAGGCGGGAGCGATCGCGCAATTCTACGACTTCGCCATTGCCCGCTATCAGGGCGACATCAACGCGCTGACCGAGTGGGTGATCGAGCAGCCCGTCGACGAGCACAACCGACAGTCCGGCGCATCGCTGGGCAAGGTCCGTGTGCCGCCCTCGGATGTGGAGATCGATCGGCTCTTCGGCGGGTGGGCGGCCTCGCTCCAAGACGAGCGACGCTATCTGCCGGCCGCGAGGAACTACTTCGCCGCATCACTCTGGCGACGGGTCGGGGTGCGCATCACCGAGAGCACGAAACTCGACATCCGTGACTGGCGACCTGATCTCGGGGCGCTGGGCAAGTTGCATGTCCGGTTCGGGAAAGGCTCACGCGGACGCGGGTCCAAGCAACGTCTGGTGCCCGCGATCAACGGCGCGGACCAGCTCATCGACTGGTGGCTCGGCGATGTACGGCACCGGTTCGGCCCCGACTGGGACAACCCAGATGCCCCGATGATCCCGTCCGAGCGGTTCGACCACGAGCTCGGCCGTTCGTGGCGGGCCAGCGACGATGTGCTCCGGCGAGGACTGACCCGAGCGACCGAGCGATTCTTGCCCGCCTGGGCCGGAGGACGGATGACGCCGCATGTGCTCCGCCACTATTGCGCGTCATCGCTGTATCTGGCGGGCATGGATCTGAAAGCTCTGCAAGAGCTGCTGGGGCACCAATGGCTCTCGACCACGACGCAGTACATCCACGTCCCGGGCGAGCACGTCGAGGACTCGTGGATGCAGGCGAACCAACGGCTGGAAGATCGATTCGAAGGGATGACCACGCGATGAAATGGAACCTGCGAGTCCAGGCCGCCGAGCGTGGCATCTGGAAGTCGGCGGAACTGCGGCGGATGCTCGCCGAAGCCGGGCTAGAGATCAGCCAGGGCAAGATGTCCGGGCTGTGGACGGGCACCCCGACGACGATCCGGCTGGACGACCTCGACGTCATCTGCCATGTCCTCGCCTGCAAGCCGACTGACTTGCTGGTGCCCGAGCCGGAGAAGGTCCAAGCCCGTAAGCCGGGGTCCAAGCAGCAGGAAGCCAACGGGAACTCGAACATCGTGACGCCCCGGTTCGGTCCGAAGCACGACCGGCCCGCCCCGCCGTTATGAGCCCCGCACGCGGCCCGAACGGGCCTCTGAGTCCGCCGCTGCCCTGCACGGGCTGCGGGGTCAAGCCGGCCGCGTGGCTCACACCCCGCATCGACTTCTGCTATGACTGCATCCCCGGTGGCCCGTTCACCCCGCCGCCCTGCAGCAAGTGCGGTTCGAGCGAGTATTACACCCAGGGGCTCTGCGCCAACTGTCACCCGGGCAGCCCCGGCTACGTCGGCTCCTGCCGCGACTGCCTTGCCTGGGGCGTCTACCGTGGGCGCAACTGGCGCTGCTGGAAGTGCCGTTGGTGGTTTACGCACTACCCGCAGGGCGAATGCGTCTCCTGTCACCGGCAGGTCACCCTTGGCGAGCAAGGCTACTGCCGGTTGTGCCTGGAAACCGCCCGCTACCACCAGACGCCCGGACAGCCGCTCGACCTCGACGCGGCCCGCACCTACGGCCAGCAGCTCTTCCTCGCCTCAATGAACGACTCTCGTAGGCCCGCGGAACTCCACCTGCCGATGGCGATGAGTGTCAGCGAAGCGATCCGCGTCATCAACACGCCACCGCCAGTGGCGGCCAGCTACCAGCCGGTGCTGTTCCACATTGACCCTGACCCCGAGCTGCTCCGGCAGTGCTCCAACGAGATCCGGCTGCGCGACATCACCTCCCGCACTGATCACTTCCTCTACGCCCGAGCCGGCGAGTACGCATGGAGCAAGCGACAGACCAACCAGGTCCGGCGCACCCTGAAAGTCCTGCAGCTCGTGTTCCCCGGCGCGAATCTGCGCTTCCGCGCCTCCGACATCCTCGCGATGCGCTCCTACGACGACGATGGCAACATCCGCTCCACCATCGAAGTCCTCGAAGACGCAGGTCTCCTCATCGACGATAGGGTGCCGTCCTTCACCAAGCTCTTCGCACGCAAGACCCAGGCCCTTCCCGAGCCGATGCGATCGCAGCTTGAGCTCTGGCGCGACATCATGGTCGACGGCTCCAAGACCCCGCCGCGCCGCCAGCCCCGCGACACGATGACGGTCAAGGGTCAGATGTATGGCATCCTCCCCGCGATCACCCGCTGGGTCGAAGACGGGCGCACCAGCCTCGTCGGCATCAGCACCGAGGACATCCTCGCCATGCTCCCCGACGATCCCTCGCGCCGTCACACCATGATGCTCGGCTTCCGCACCCTGTTCACGATCCTGCGCGGCCGCAAACTGGTCTTCCTCGACCCGACGAAAGCGATCCCGCTGCGCGGCCCCAAGCGCAACATGCCGCTGCCGATGGAACCCACCGCGATCCGCGACGCCCTCACCAACCCCGACCCCGCGATCGCGCTGGCCGTCTCACTCATCGCCTTCCACGCCCTGACCACACAGCAGGTCCAGCACGTCCAGCTCACCGACATCATCGACGGGCGACTGCGGATGCCCGATGGCCGGTCCATCCCGCTCGCGAAGCCGGTCCGCGTCCGCCTCACTGCCTGGCTCGACCACCGAGCCAAACGCTGGCCGGAAACGAAGAATCCCTACCTGCTCGTCACCATCCAGACCGCGCCCCGTCTCTCACCGCCCAGCCGGAACTTCCCCTGGAAGAAAGCCGGTGTCACTGCCCAGGCGCTGCGCACCGACCGGATTCTCTACGAGGTCGAACAGACCGGCGGCGACGTCAGACGCGTCTGCGACCTCTTCGGCATCGGCATCGAGACCGCGCTGCGCTACTCGGCCACGATCCTCGAACCACCCACCCCAGGCGAACGCGCCCCGACACACACGGGAGAGATCGACAACGAGTCAGCATCCAGTGTATAGTCAGTGCATGCTGACTATTACTTCGCGTCTCGACGTCATGAACCGGCTCGGCCGGGCGATGGCGGACCCGACGCGCTCCCGGATCCTGATGACCCTGCTGGACGGCCCGAGCTACCCGGCGGTGCTCTCACGCGGGCTGGAACTGACCCGCTCGAACGTCTCGAACCATCTGACGTGTCTGCGCGACTGCGGCATCGTGGTCGCCGAGCCCGAGGGCCGGCAGACGCGCTACGAGATCGCGGACCCGCACCTGACCGCGGCGCTGACAGCGCTCATCGACGTGACGTTGGCCGTCGATGAGAGCGCCCCGTGCCTGGACTCGGCCTGCACCGTGCCGGGATGCTTCGGGGCGGGCGCGTGAGCGCCGCGTGCGGCTGCGACGAGCCGACCACCACCCCGGAAACCGAGGAAGTAGAGCGCCCGTGGTGGCGAGACCGCGGGATCATGGTGCCCGTCTTCTCCGGCGTCGCGTTCGGCACCGGACTGGTCCTGGAGTGGGCCGGGGCAGAGATCGCGGCTGTGGTGGCGTTCTGGATCGGCCTGCTGCTGGGCGCATCGACGTTCACGCCCGGCGCGATCCGGAACCTCGTCACGAAGCGCAAGCTCGGCATCGGCCTGCTGATGACGATCAGCGCCGTCGGCGCGGTGATCCTCGGCTACGTCGAGGAGGCCGCCGCGCTGGCGTTCCTCTACTCGATCGCCGAGGCACTGGAGGACAAGGCGATGGACCGTGCCCGCGGCGGACTGCGGGCGCTACTCAAACTCGTCCCGGAGACCGCGACCGTCCGCAGTAACGGCGCCTCGGTCGAGATCCCGGCGAAAGACCTCACCGTCGGGCAACTCATGCTCGTCCGCCCCGGTGAACGGATCGCGACCGACGGGATCGTCCGGTCCGGGCGCTCCAGCCTGGACACCTCGGCGATCACCGGAGAGTCGATCCCGGTCGAAGTCGAGCCCGGCGACACGGTGTCGGCCGGGGCGATCAACGCCGCCGGAGCCTTGGAGATCGAGACGACCGCGGCAGGCACCGACAACTCCCTCACCACGATCGTCGAGCTCGTCGAGCAGGCGCAGGCAGAGAAAGGCCACCGTGCCCGTCTCGCGGACCGGATCGCCCGCCCGCTGGTGCCCGGCGTGCTCGTGCTCGCCGCCCTCGTCGCACTCATCGGCTCGCTGCTCGGCGATCCGGAACTGTGGATCACCCGCGCCCTCGTCGTGCTCGTCGCCGCGTCGCCATGCGCGCTGGCGATCTCCGTGCCGCTCACGGTCGTCGCCGCGATCGGCTCGGCCAGCCGGTTCGGCGTGATCATCAAATCCGGCGCCGTCTTCGAACGCTTCGGCACCATCCACCACATCGCCGTGGACAAGACCGGCACGCTCACCCGCAACGAACCGACAGTCACGGCCGTGCTCACAGCGGACGGCGTGACGGAAGCACAGGCACTTCACTGGGCGGCGGCCCTGGAACAGCACAGCACCCACCCGCTGGCCGCAGCGATCACCGCCGCAGCACCAGAAGCACCCGCGGCCGAGGACGTAACCGAGCAGGCCGGGCACGGCATCGAAGGCCATCTCAACGGCACGAAGATCACCGTCGGCAGCCCTCGCTGGCTCGACCCCGGGACGCTCCGCGACCAGGTCTCGGACCTGGAGGAGCAAGGCATGACGGTCGTTGTCGTGCACCGCGACGGCGTGCCGGTCGCCGCGATTGGGGTTCGCGACGAGCTGCGCCCCGAGGTCCCCGAGGTCGTGCGCACCCTCACAGCTCAGGGCGTCGGGGTGACCATGCTCACCGGCGACAACACCCGCACCGCCCACGCGCTGGCCGCGCAGGCCGGGATCGAGGACGTGCGCGCCGAGCTGCGCCCCGAGGACAAATCCGCCGCGATCTCCGAACTCGGCAGGACCGGCTCGGTCGCGATGATCGGCGACGGCATCAACGACGCCCCGGCCCTGGCCGCCGCGGACATCGGGATCGCCATGGGAGCGACCGGCTCGGACGCCGCGATCGAATCCGCCGACGTCGCCTTCACCGGCCACGACTTGCGGTTGCTCCCACGCGCGTTCGCCCACGCCCGCCGCGGCAGGCGCATCATCAACCAGAACATCATCCTCTCGCTGCTGATCATCACCGCACTGCTCCCGCTCGCCCTCTTCGGCATCCTCGGACTCGCCGCCGTGGTCCTCGTGCACGAGATCGCCGAGGTCCTGGTGATCCTCAACGGGCTCCGCGCCGCACGCGGGAAACGCTAGACACAGAGCCGCCCACCGCGCTCCACCACCACATCCGAGCACCGGCAGAACAGGGTGAGGTCGCATCTTCCGTGAAGATGCGACCTCACCACCCCGCACAGAGCCCCTCGACCCGCATCTTCCGGCGAATCAGGCTTCAGGATTCTTGAACTTGCGGGGAATTCCCGCCGCGCGGCTGCTCGTGTCGAACAAGGCCAGCTCGGCCGGGTGCAGCTGATGCTGGGTAACGAAGCTCCTGGCCTTGATCCGCCATAGGCCTTGGCCGACGCCGAGGTTCGGCAAGAGCTGCTGCTCAGTCCCGGTCAGGCCGAGCGCGGTCGCCGTCGGGCCGAGTTGATCGGACTCCTGCCGGTACACGATCCGCGTCTCCGCGTTCGCCAACAAGGAGTTGGCCAGCGACCGCATCGCCGAGCCTTGGTCGCCCACATTGTCGAGGTCGGTGAGCTTGTGGAAGATCAGCATGTTCGCGATCCCGTAGTGCCGGGCGAGTCGCCAGTGCGCGTCCATCCGCCGCAGCAACGCCGGGTGAGACATGAGCCGCCAGGCTTCGTCGTAGATCACCCACCGCTGCCCACCGTTCGGGTCGAGCAACGCGGACTCCATCCACGCCGACGAGCACGTCATCAACACCGAGATCAGCGTCGAGTTCTCCGTGACACGGGACAGGTCGAGAGAGATCATCGGCAACGACGGATCGAACCTGACCGTGGACGGCCCATCGAACAGCCCAGCCAGATCACCGGCCACGAGACGGCGCAGCGCGTGACCGACCAGCCGGCCGTCCTCTGCCAGCCTGCCGTCGGTATCCGCACTGGGGGCAAGGATGCGTTCGACGACCATCGGCAGGATCGGCACGTCGTTCTCCCGCACCGTCTGGGTCAGGGCGATGTCGATCGCGGTGTGCTCCAACGGCGAGAGCCCTCGTGCGAGCACGGTCTCGGCGAGCGCACCGATCAGGTCACGACGCCGCGCCGCGACCGTGTTGGTCCACTGCTCATCCGACAGCCCGTCGGGTCGGTGGCCCTCGTCGAGCGGGTTCAGGCGGGTGTTGAGTCCGTGGCCGAGCACGATCGCGCGTCCGCCGACGGCGTTGGCGACCGCGGTGTGCTCGCCCTTCGGATCGCCGGGAACGTACACGCGCCGACCGAACGGCAACGACCGCGTGTAGAGGGACTTGGCGAGGCTCGACTTCCCAGAGCCGACGATCCCGGCCAGCACCACGTTCGGTGCGGTGATGATGCCGCGCGCGTACAGCACCCACGGGTCGTAGACGAAGCTCCCGCCCGAGTAGAGGTCCTGCCCCACGAACACACCATCGGCACCGAGGCCACCCTCGGCGACGAACGGATACGCACCCGCCAAGGTCGCCGAGGTGTCCTGATGGCGCGTCAGATGGAACCGACCTGGCGTCCGCAACCGCGCGGCACCTGTCTCACCGGCTTTCGGGAGGTAGATCGTGGCGCGCCGCTCAGCCCGCTCCTGCTCGGCCTTGACCTTCGCGGCAGCGAGCGCATCCTTCCGCTGCTCGGCATGCAAGCGGGCTTCTGCCCGACGGCGCTGCTTGCGGAGCTTCCGCCGTTCCTTCGACGGTGCCACCAGAACGGCGGTGTGCAGCCGTTCCCGATCCTGGGTCACAGCCCCAGCCCCCGGGCCTGCTTCACCGCAGCGATCTTCGCCGGCTCGAACCACGACCCATCCGACTTCGGGGCCGGAAGGTCGGTCCGCTTCGGAGCGCCCGGCGATGAGTAGGACACCAGCAGCTCCGGGCCGTCCCGCATCGGGGGTGGCCCGGTCTGTGCCGCTTCCTGTGCCTCGGTGTCGGGTTCGGTGTAGCGGCGCAGCAGGGAGACGTACCCGATGTGCAGGTTGACGACCAGCGCGTAGTCGCCGGAGATCGCCACCTGGTCGTTGGTGCCCTCGCCGGGCTCGTCGTAGACGTACCCGTTCTCCAGCGCCGCCTGGGTGGTTTCGTCGCCATAGTCCCACTGTGCGAGGTAGTCCACCGCATCGACATGTCCCAGCTCGCCGAGGATGCGCAACGGCCTGTCGGCCTCATCGCCCTGGAAGAACACCACGTTGACCCACCTGGACGGCGCGGCCTCCTCGACCGCGGGGTCGGGGTGCCAGGCGATCTTGCCGGCCGCGATGAAACCGTCGGCGAGCCGGTCGTAGGCCCGGTCGACGAGGTTCGCTGCCTGGCGCAACTCCTCCGCAGCGGCCAGCGCGTCCCGCACCCCGGCCTCGTGGTTCCCGTCGTCGTTGAACGCGTGCGCAACCTTGCGCTCGTGAACATCGGCGATCTGATCGAGTACCTGCCGCAGCGACCGCATCCCCGACGAAAGGTCACCGATCACCCCATACATCTCGGCGGGCTGATCGAGGCCTCGGCTCGCATGAGCCAACCCCCGCAGAGCCTCGGACGCCTCCGCAGCGTCGGCAGTCGGATCGAAGAACGTGGGCATCATGGACCTCCTGGCACGTCGTGTGTCATGAAGGTGCGCAGAACTCCCACCCGGCTGTCGGCGGTGACTAATACTCTTGAGTCAGGAAGCGGACAGAGGAGGACGCGGCAGGTGGCTGATGAGATCGAGTTGATCCATGACGGCGAGGGGCTGGCCGTCATCGGCGACCCATCGGCCGTCCAGCGCTTCCTCGACTCAGTCGGGCTGTCGTCACTCTCTCGTGAGCTTCGCCTCGACCGGCTCGGAGCTGCTCTTGATACGGGATCGAAGGTCGCGGAAGCGGTGTCCAACATCGCCGAGAACGCTGGCCGGTATGTGAGACTCACTAAGGAGTCTGCTGAGCACGTCAAGGAGTTCGGCCTGATGCCCACGAAGACCAAGGGCATCAGTCACGCCATGCTTGGTGATCCCGGCTCCATCAGCAAGTGCATTCAGATCGAGGATGGTCCAGCATCCCTTCTCACGAACCCTGTTGTGCTCTCTGGTGCTGCCGGAGTAATGGCTCAACTCGCGAGACAACAAGAGGCACAAGAGCTGAAGCAACTCCTCGTCTCCATCGACGGGAAGCTTGATGACGTGCGTCGCAGACAACGTGACGAGGTCCTCGCCAAGATGGATCGAGTCAGTTTCGTGATCGACGAAGCGATGGCGATACGTGAACATGGCGGCGATCGCGAGACCGCTTGGGACAAGGTCAAGACCGAGGTAGGAACAATCGCCGAAGTCCAAGCCGATGCGTTGCGTGCTCTGGAAGCCCTCGCCGACAAGGCCAGCGACCAGTCCGGGATAGGTGCCCTCGCGAAGGCAACCCAGGACATTGAGACCGAGGTCAGTGTCTGGCTTGCTGTACTTGCACGATGCTTTCAGTTGCAGAACGAGTATGCGGTTCTGGAGTTGGATCATGTCTTCGATACAGCGCCAGGCTCGCTAGATGGGCATCGACTTGGACTCGATGCGGCGCTCCGAGAGCGGCGCGGCAAAATCGTCCTGAAGACAGGGCAACTGATGACACGCCTCGATCAGGCCGGTGGCGTCGCACGCGAGAATGTCGTGCTGCACGCTCGTGCCGCACGCAAAGTGATCAACTCGATCAACACCGTCAGCGACTCAATCGATGACTTCCACACTCCGTTTGCGATTGAATCAAACCGGGAGGCATTGACCAGCACCCGTTGGAGAGATGCGGTGCGAGACCCGCAGCAACTGCGAAACGCGGCAGCGGAAGCTGGCCCGAAAGTTGTTGTGGGTGCTCTCGGCATCGGAACCCTCGTAGTTGGTGCTGTGCTCAAGAGCGGTGACTCGAAGGGCTCCTCCGGCGGAGACGCCTGAAAGCTTGAAGTCATACCCGCCGGCAGAGTGGCAGTGCGGCGGCAGTGAACGCTGCGGCTTGCTGGCCGACAAGGAGGCGGGTCTCGCAAGACGCTTGGATCGCGGCTTGCTCGATGGCGGCGACGGCGGCGTCGAGTTCTTCCACAGTGGGGGCGGAGACGGCGATCAGGCCGGTGTAGCGCAGGATGCCGTGCCCGGCGGTGAGGTCGGCTTCTTGCTGGAGCACGTCGTGGTACTCGGCAGTCTGCGAGGCGTCCTCGATCTGGCCGATCTTCGCGCGCTGGGCATGGTCGGAGATGTGCTCGACCTTCTTCTTGCGGATGTCACGGGCGGCTTGGTCGGAGCGCATCGGGGTGCAGATCAGTGAGAACGAGCGCTGGATGCCGGTGGACAGCAGTACCGGTGACAGGAACCCTGGATAGACCAGCGACCGCGGCCACTCGCTGACCCAGAGCACCGCATGGTGAGCGGAGTCGGTGCGCGTACGACCCCAGGTCTCGGTGACTGCGACCGGTCCAGCCGTCGCGAGCGACTGGCCGAGGCGACCGTGACGTTCCAGGGTCGCGGCGATCGCCGGGTCGTAGGCCGAGCGCAGCATGACCGCGATCTGCCCTGGGGTGAGCCATCCCGAGGGTGACAGGTCGGCGGAGCGGAGGGCGGCGACGAGGGTGTTCATCTCTTGCCGCAGGACGGCGGCGGCTCCGCGTATCCCTCCGCCGGCGGTTCTGATCTGCCGGGCGCTGGCTCTCATGTCGAGGCTGAGAGAGAGCGTGGTGGCATGGCGCTCACCAGCGGGACCAGCACGCTCGATGAGTTCGGCGTAGGTGTCGGACGCCCACGATCCATCGGGTGTGCCGTGCGTGGCCCACCATTCGGCCAGGCCGGTTCCGGAGTCTGGGAGGGTGCGTTCGAGGACTTGCAGGGTCGCGATGCGCCCGGAGCGGCACACGGTGGCGAGGACACGGCCCCAGGACGCGACACGGCGTTCCTGCTCGCCGGGATCGAGGAGCACGAACGCGGGATGCGTGACCTCGCACACCACCGTGAGAGTGGCGGCGTGCGGGTCGTGGATCATCCCCGCGCTGGTCTCGGGATCGGTGTACTCGCGCAACCGCGCCATGTCCCCAGGCAGCGCGAGCGTGCCGACGGGGCGCGGGACGACGATCCGGCGACGGTACAGCAGTTGCCCGCCGGTGGTGCGCCACAGCCACCAGCAGGCGATGGGCAGCCATTCCACGATCGGTCGGCCCGCGATGGGTATCCAGGTCAGTGCGGCGGCGAGTAGCCAGATCGGTGCGGTGTAGGCGAGCAGCATCCCGCCTCCGGCGTAGAACGCGCCGATGAGGGTGGCTCCGCCGATGGCGAGGGTGATGAGCTGGGTCAGCGACAGGCCGAGGAGGACACCGCGTCGGGTGAGTCGGGAGAACTTCACCGGCACCAGCTCGCCCGCGGTCTGCCGGTCGTTGTTCGTGACGCTCATCGTCTACTCCTTCGGTGGGCGTGGCGCGGGCGGCGGGGACTGTTTCGGTGGCGGCGGTGACGGGTCAGTGCTCGGCGGGCGCGGCGCGGGACTCGACGGCGGTGCCGCCGCTGGCGTTGCGGGCGGTGGTGGTGTCTGCGCGGCTGCGTCTGCGGTGTGCTCGCCTTGGGTTCCCAGCGCCGTCCCGGCCTTGGGTCCGGCGGTGGCGGCACCTTTAGCGACTCTCGCTCCGATCACCACGCCCGCGGCCACGGGACCGGCTGCGGCTGCTCCGCCACCGCCGGCTGCGGCACCTCCTCCGCCTGCCGCGCTTCCGCTGCTCGCGGCGGGTATAGGTGCCGGGGTCTTCGGCGGTGGCGGCGCACTGCTCCCGCCACCAGTGCTTCCGCCCGTGTTGCCGCCGCCACTGCTGCCGTCGAGTACCTTCTTCGGGTCTGCGCCGCCTTGCGGCTTGGACGGGACCGGGATCGGTCGGTTGAGGGCGCTCTTGGCGTCCTGTTCGGAGCCGATCGCGTGGTACATGTCGAACCCGGCGAACGCGATGAACTTGTAGGTCAGATACGGCGCGAACGCCGCCATCGCCATCAGCACGATCCCCGCGATGGGATCACTGATTGACGCCAGATCGGCGTCGATGGGTGCGGACACCTGGGTGACGGCGACGAGGAACATCACGACGAGGACGAGCTTGGAGCAGACCAGGGCGACGACGAACATTGCCCACTTCCCGATCCATCCCCGGCTGGCGTCCCAGGATGCTCCGCTGAACGCGAGCGGCGCGAACACCACTGCGACCAGTAGCAGCGCTTTGCGGACGAGCAGGGAGAGCCACACGATGGCTGCGGCGGTGATCGCGAGGCCGGCCATGAAGATGGTGATGATCGCCCCGACACCGGGGGCGGCGATGTTGATGCCGACCAGTCCCGCTGCGAGGAGGGCGATCTTGTCGCCCATCGACTCGGTGGTCTCCCCGGCGGCCTGCACGATCCCGATGCACAGCTGATCGACGACTTCCAGCAGCAGCGCCGTGAGCGTGATGACCACGAACGAGCCGAGGACGGATTTCGCCAGCCCCAGTCCGGCGCGGGTGAGCGCGGTGGGGTCTCGGCGGATCAGCCCGGTGATGAGTTGGAGGCAGAAGAAGATCAGCATCACGAAGACCGCGATGCCGAACAGCAGGTTGTACACGCTGACGTAGCCGGGTTTGGTGACATCCACCAGCGTGGTGGTGTCGAACACCGACCAGACCGCCTCGAACAGCCACCCGGCGGCGGCACCCATCGCCTGGGCGAGCCAGTCAAACGGGGCCGCAACCAAGGAAGCGGCCCCTTCGCCGACGGCATCGCACACCGACGAGATCACGGGAACGTCGCACACGCCCATCTCGAACTCCAGCTCTCGACGACGCGCGGGTCAGACCTGCTGGCCGACGTTCCAGAAGAAGTTGATGAGCGTCACCGACGCGCCGCAGATCACCGCAGCGCCGCACGAGACAAGCACGCCGATCTTTCCCCGCGAAGCGAGGTGCGGGTTGCTGCTGTTGGCGCCGAAGCCCCACACGATCGCGGAGACGATCAACGCGAGGACGCTGAGGATCAGGCCGATCGTCATCACCGCGCCGA
This sequence comes from Rarobacter incanus, assembly GCF_006715765.1. Taxonomy (NCBI): domain Bacteria; kingdom Bacillati; phylum Actinomycetota; class Actinomycetes; order Micrococcales; family Rarobacteraceae; genus Rarobacter; species Rarobacter incanus. Next base: position 2,453,359 of record NZ_VFNV01000001.1, on the reverse strand, counting down.
CGATGGTGCGCAGCTGGTTGATCCCCGGCAGCCCGTTGGTGTTTGGGTCGATGTTGATGTCCATCGGCACCAGCAGCGGCGCGGACATGACATTGGCGAGCAGATCGAACACGGTAGGTCTCCTTGGCGACGGGCGGCCCGCCCACGAACTCGCAGACGGGGTACACGCGACAGGTGCGCCCGTCCTCCCGCCCTTGTCAGTGGCCGCCCCTAGCCTTGAAGGAGTCCGGGCGTCGCTCGTCCGCACGGGATCGCGGGATCGAGAGGTGCAAGGAACATGAGTCAGTACGGGGTGGACTACCTCCAGCGACTACGCACTGCCGTCGAGAAGTTCGAGGAGGCGTTCAACGCGTGGATGAGCACGCAGGTCGAATCGGACCACATGTCCGCACGCGGCCTCTTTCCGACCGTCTGGACGAAGGAAGGCCAGGATCAGAACGAGGTTCAACGTCTCGAACTCGCGGTCGCGGAGGCTGCCGGCGTGGCAGCGAGCGCCGTTTCGGTAACTGGCGCCTACATTGCGATCGCGGGCATCGGAGCGATAGACCCGATCTCCAACTGGTCGTTCATGTCTGCACCAAAGGCTCCGATTGCACCTCGGGACATCCGCACGACGACCGCCAACGTCAAGGGCAGACTGGACGCGATGATCGTGGACGCAGAGTCCCGCACCGACTCTGACTTGCCGACCTTCGCCCCCGCGCAGTTCCACCCTGTGGTCTGGTCCGGCGCTTCCGCACACTGGACTACGCACCAGTACCGAGTGGCAGTCCGCGAGGCAGCCGAAGGCCTCACAGTCCACTGGAAGGAACGGCTCGGCCGGAACGATGTCGATGACACGGTCTTCTGGCAGCAGACGCTCTCACCCGGCGCGCCGGAACCAGGCAAACCGAAACTCACCTGGCGAGGAGCGTTGGACGACAAGACGGTGAAGAGCATGCGCGGCGGTCTCGAACCGCTCGCGAAGGCACTCAATTTGCTGGCCACCGGCCTGAACCTGACGGTCCGCAACGTGACGACGCATACGCGCACTGAGCTGTCAGAGCAAGAAGCGATGGAACGCCTCGCCGCCTACAGCTATCTCGCGCGACTGCTCGATCGGTGCGAGCCCTCAAGCGCCGACGAAGACCAGCCGGGCGAGTAAGCACAGCCCTTCAGCTACAGACTCGACCCGACTGTGAGGAGCCAGTTCATCCAAGCGACGCCGCCTCCGGCGAGGACTGCGGCGCCGAGGGAGACGAGGGCTCCGGTTCGGCCTTTGCTGGCGGTGGCGTAGTTGCCGTGCGCGGTCGCGATGGCCCATACGATCGCCGAGACGATCAGCATGAGGACGGCGACGATGAGGACGAAGGTCAGGAGCGCGCCGACGATGGCGCGAAGGTCTCCGATGCCGCCGAGGCCGTCGAAGTCGGGGAACACGCCCATCACGCAACTGCCTTGACTGTGACGTGGAGGTGGTCGTAGTGGCCGCCGGTGATGGAGGCGGGGTCGTGCATGCCGCCGCCGTTGTAGGGTCGCCAGCCGTCGGCGTCGCGGGCGAGGGACCAGATTTGGCCTTGCCAGATGAGGTACTGGACGCCGAGTACGTCGGCGTTGTCTTTCATCCAGTTCGTGACTCGCCAGCCGGCTTCGAGTTGCGCGGGGTTGGGGCGTTGGCCGATCTGGTTGCCGAAGGTGATGTCGCAGGCGCGTCCGAGGGGATGCTCTGACTTCGTGCCGGGGCGGGGTGAGTAGCAGCCCCAGCCGGTGTTGGGGAACGCGGCGAGGGTCTGTTGGTAGAGGTGCAGCATTCGGGCGGTGATTTGCCCGTTGCTGGTGGGATCGTCGACGAGTCGGTCGGGGTCTCCATCAACGCCGCCAGGTGCCCCGGGCGTCCCGGCGGTGTTGCAGACGGCTGGTGATCCGCTGGTCGCGGTGGGGAGGTTCGCGGCTCCGTGCTGGTTGAGCCAGGCAGCGGCGTCAATGGCGTCGCCGCCTGTGCCGCCGGGGCGGACCTCGAAGTGCAGATGTGCTCCGGTGCTCATGCCCGAGGAGCCGACATCGCCGATGTGCTGCCCCGCTGTCACGCGGTCTCCGGCGTGGACGTGGATGCCGCTCTGCCACATGTGCGCGTAGGCGGTAACGACGGTCTGGCCGTCGATGGTGTGCCCGATGACGATGAGGCCGCCGTACCCGCCGGAGAACTCCGCGACGGTCACGGTGCCGTCAGCGGCGGCGAGGATCGGCGTGCCATCGGGCGCTGCGAAGTCGGTGCCGGTGTGCATCTTCCGTTCGCCCGTGATCGGGTGCACCCGCATCCCGAACGGCGAGGTCAGCACCCAGGTGCCCTCGGGCAGCGGGAACACCACACGCGACGACGAGACCGCAGGGCCACCCGCGCCGCCAGCGGGACTGCCTCCTCTGGTGAGGGCGGCGAGGACGCTGTCGGCGACGGACGCGTAGTTGCGGTAGCGGTCGGGGTAGGCGGAGACCTCGACGGCTTGGGCGGCCTCGCCGGGGTCCATCTGTTGCCAGCCGGGGATGTCGAGCAGGCCGCGCGGTGAGGGGTAGTTCGGTCCTGTCGGCCCGCCGAAGAACGCCCGCGCCTGATAGTTCGGGTCCATCAACTCTGCGACCGAGCCCCACCCGGATTGGGGGCGCATCTGGAACAGACCGAGTGAGTCGTGGTCGCCGCCGTTGCCGTCGTTCGGATAGTTCTCCGACTCCGGGTAGGCGTCGGTGTTGGTGAGCATCCGCAGCGTGGACTCGGTGAGCGCGGCCATCAGCGCGATCTTGATTCCCGGCCGGCCCACGTCGGTGATGCCGTTGCCGACCGTGATGATCGTGGCCGCGTGCGTGAGCTGTTGACGGTTCAGGGTGAAGGTCTCGCCGTTCGCGGTGGTCACGGTGAGCGAGTCCGGGATCGGGCCGAGGTTAACCGTCCCGGCAGGGGTGGCGCAGTAGGCGGCGGCGGGGTTCATCAGCACCCCGATCCCGAGGAGCGTGGCGGCGGGGACGAAGAACAGCAGCGCCAGGGCTGCGATGGCGGCTTTGCGGAACACGACACCAACCCCTTCAACGCAGAGGGTTGTCGAGCTGCGACAGCCGCAGCAGATGGCAGGTCGGGTAGGTCGGTGCGCAGACGACGAACACGGTGAACGCGACCGGATTCTCGCTGTTCACCTGCTGCCCGTTCCAGACCCCGGCACGGTGCCGTGTGCCCTCGATCGTGACGGCCGTCGTGCCTGCCGCGAGCTGCCCTGGTTGGGCCTGCGCTACGGCCTCGGCCCAGGCGTCGGGGATGTACGCGGTGTCGATGGTGAGGTGCTGGCGGGTGGTGTACTGCCGTAGCTCGATCCAGGCGTCGCGGGTCGGCAGGTACGTCGCGACGTCGGAGGCCAGCCCTGCTTGCTCGTCTCCGCTGGGGTCACCGACCGTGAGGATCGCCGAGGTGTAGTCCAGCGGCCACAGCCCCGAGGCGGTGTCCCAGGCGAACAGCGTTGACGCGACGCCCTGCGCGAACGTCTCTGGGTTGGTCGAACGTGGATCCGCTGGAACCTGCGGCGGCCGAGGCGTGCTCGGTGCGGCGGTCGGCGGTGCCGTCGTGGTCGGGCCAGGCTCCGGGTCTTGCTGGGGGCTGGTGTTGCTGCGCGGGCCGGTGAGGAGTCCGTAGACGCCGACGCTGGCCAGGAGCAGCAGGACGATGCCGGCGGCGATGAGGGCGACGAGTCGGCGGCGGTTCCGGGTGTCAGTGGCTGCAGGGCTCATGCCGAGCAGGTGCGCACCCGGCACCTGTGCCTGTGGTCAGAGCGCGCGGAGGCGTGGCCGCTCCGTCGCCGTCGTGCCTTCGCGTGCGGCTCGGAGGGCGTCGGCGAATCGGAGGGTGCCGTCGGTGGTGGCGAGGAAGTTCTCGAACTGCTCGTCGGTCAGTTCACCGGCGAGGGTGTCGGCGTCGTAGTGGGTCCACCAGTTCGTCAGCTCGCCCCAGGTCTGCACGAACGCGCGCAACGGGTAGCGGACGGGTTGCCCGTCACCGGTGACGAGCGGCAGCGGGCGGGGTGGGGTTCGCTTGCCCTTCTTGATCGCCTTTGCGCGGGCTACGGCTGCTTCGGCGCGGGCGTGCAGTTCGGCCTCGCGCCGCTCCCGTTCGGTGGTGTCGGCGTCGCGGATCGCCTGGTAGATGGGATGCACCGGCTCTCCGGCCTCGATCCGTTCCAGCCCGGCGGCGGCCTCGGCGCGCAAGGTCTCGGGTTGGGTGGGGTTGTTGGCGATGTCTTCGAGGTACCCGATCTTCTCCAACGTCGTATGCGAGGCACCGCCGGGGATCATCGCCGCCGCCTGTTCACGGCTCTTCCCGAGTGGCCCGTTAGACGGTGGTGCAAAGTTTGCACCACCGTCGTTTCCTGGCTGGTTCTCGCTGCTGAACTGGGTAGCGCTCTTGCGGCGGGCGGCGTCTTCGGCCATGACCTGCTTGAGTTCCCGGTAGAGGCCGGCGGCTTCGAGCTGGGTGTAGGGCTTGTGCAGCATGTTGTCGTCCTGCTCGGCGAGGAGCTGCCCGAGCCGGTCGGACAGGCCGCTGCGCACCCAGACGTTGACGGTGCGCCAGCCGAGCTTCTTGATCGCGGCCAGCCGTCGCGCCCCGCACACCAGCACGCCGTCGATGGTGATCGTGAGCGGCTGCAGCAGTCCGTCGCGCTTGATGGACGCGGCGAGTGTCTCGATGTCGCCGAGGTCGGCGCGGTGCCGTGTTCCGACGACGATCGAATCGACGGTGCGGTCGAGCTGGATGCTGCCGATCTGTGGCTCGGTCACGAGGGCTCACCGCCTCCACCGTTCGGAGCGGCGAGCGCGAGCGCGAGGATCAGGTCCTCGTCGCGAAGCAGCAGATCAAGGGTCTCGCCCAAGAGGAGCCGGAGCAGGACACCGCGACCACTACTGGTGGCCACGTAGGCCGGGTGCGGGTTCCCGAGCAGTGCCTTCAGTAACGCGGCCCATGAGCGGCGCGGAAGGTCGAGCAGTGCCCGCGCGTGCCGATCGCGGCGCAGCGTCTCGTAGGCGGACTGGCGTGTGCCGGCCTTCATCAACGCTCCGCAGACGTGCTCGACAGCGGCCCTTGCCGTGTCGGCGGGCCAGTCGAGCAGGCACAGCATCGCGATGGCGTCCTCGGCCGCCGATCCAGCGGACATGCACGCCTGCGCTGACCCGAGTCCGTCGCGCGGCTCCGGTTCGAGGTCGCTGGGACGAAGGTCGGTGGTGTGGAACGCGGGATGGTAGTCGGCCAGCGCGGTGTCGCGTTCAGAGAATCGTTCGGGGTCGTGGAAAGCCGAGACGTGGGCGCGGCGGGCCTGGTGCACCGAGCAGAGCAGCCCTTGGGCGCGTTCCTCGTAGACGCAGGTGATCCGCACGGCGTGGGTGATGATCGCCCACGGATCGTTGGCCTCGCGGGTCGAGCGGTACTGCATCGCGTCGAACGCCGCCGTGACCGCTTCCCAGGTGTCGAGCTTGTGCTTCCTCGCGAGAGCGCGGTACTTGTCGGCGGCGAACTCCATCAGGTCGCGGGCCACCGGGTCGTGAACCCAGGCGTCCTCGCCGCCCTCGGCGAGGCGATTGAGCAGGGCACGCAGGCCCTCGCCAGTGGTGAAGTCCTCAGCCCCGTGGGCCGTCGGCTCGGTGTTGGTGCTGGTTGGTGTGGTCATGGTGTCGGCACCTCCTGGCAGGCAGGTGCGCACTCGCTCCCACGAGCGCGTCCTGCATGCCGATGCCGTCGCAGCCATGACCTCTCACCGCCGTCAACTCATCGAGACCCCAGAGCGGGACACCTGCGAGGCAGGTGCGGTGCTGCGCCCGAACGCCGAAATCGGAGGCAACCGACGGGCACGATCCCCGAGACGACGAACGCCGGCCCCGAGCGGGGTGCGGGTGCGGCGTGCGAGCTCGGCCTGGAAGTCGAGGCCACGGCCGGCCGCGTGCGCCGAGTGGCGGGCGATCAGGTCGGTGGGGCGCACCCACTCCACGCCGCGCCCGCGAACGAGCGCGTGCTGCTTGTCGTCGCGGGCGAGCTGCGCGGCCCGCACCGCCTCCGGCGTGCTCGTCGCCTCGACGGGCTCGGGGCGCTCCCGCCGCTCCTCGGGCACCAGCCGTGCCGGATCGGACCTGGCGGGGTCGTTGTGCTGTGGGTTCTCAGTGGTGTTCATCGGGTCGTCTCCTCCCGCTCGTCGGCGGTGTCGGTGGTGTCAGTGAGGTGCGCGACGGCGAACCAGCGGCCCACCGTCGAGGGATGCACCCCGAGTTCGCGGGCGATCCGCTTGTTCGACCAGCCCGCCTCGCGCAGCTCCCACCCCAACGCCCGCCGATCCGCCACACCGTCCTCGCGACGGGTGACCTCCGTCTCGCCAGGCGGCAGCGCAGGCATCGACTCCGCAGCGGCGGCAAGTGCGGTGGCCGGGTCGGTGGTGCGGGTGAGGATCACGGTCAGGTGCGTGATGGCGAGCAGCACGACGGGCGGCACCGCGGCGACCGAGGCCGCGAGCATCCGTGGCACGTCGGCGTCTGCGGCGACGACAGCGTGAATGGCGTTCGCTGTCACCGAGACGAGCGCGCCGCCGACCAGCAGCGCCCACGGGTACCAGGCCGAGCGTTGCCCGGCGAGGGCGACGACGGCGACCGTGGCGACCACGATGATGCCGTCCACAATCAGTGGCCACGCCCACGCCTGCCCCGCCCCGATCCCGGAGCGAGCGGCCAGGTCGGCCAGCGACGTGAACGACAGCCAGAACGCGCCGGCGGCGATGAACACCGTCCCCGCGGCCGCTGTCATGGCGGCCCAGCGCCGCCCTTCCGATTCACGCATCACAGCCCGGCCCTCCCCAAGGCTGCGGAGGGTGGGCTCGCCGCGCGGCCGAACCAGCGACCCGCGCTCTGGCTCCGGCTATCGGACGTGGCCTCCGATGCGGGCTGGGTGGCTCGGTAGGCGGAGCGCACGGTCGTGGTGATCTCGCGATCACCCAGACCCGCCGAGTGTGCCGCAGAACCCAGCGCATCGAGCGCGTCCGTGGCCGAGACGCCATTCTCGGCAAGGCGGCAAGCGGCCCAGAACAGGCCCCGGTTCCGCTCACCCTCACCCCGCCCCGCGACCCAAGCCGCCAACCGCTCAGCATCCACATCCATCGAGCCGCTGCTGGCGCGCGACGGGGCGACGGGGCGCGGGTCGAGAAAGTCCCGCAGCCGGGCCGCGTCCACCGTCCCGACCGAGTGCGCGGCGATATCGGCGACCTCGTAGCGCTTCACATGACCGTCGATGATTCGCTGGGAAGGCGGAGCGATGATGTAGCCGCCGTCGCCCCGGAAATCGACGCCCACGTCAGCTGCCTGCCACGACCGCTGCTCCCTGCCTTGTGTCGCCGGGAAGTACACGTGCGCGCCACCGGTGGGTGTGCGCACCAGCAGACCCGCTCCATCGACGAGCCCCGCCTCGGAGGCGCGCTCGAATGCCGCGCGGCCATCGTGGGGGCCATGGACATCGACATCGGCGACGACAACGCCCGATGCAGCGCCCGTCGGGATGCCGATGTTCGCGTCCGGTGTGCGCGACCACCACGCCGCGACCTGTTCCGGGTCGCTGCTCGCATCGAGGAACCCACGACGGGTGAGCGGACGCTTCCCCTCGACCAGACACGGGAACACGGGCACGCGGGCCGCCGCGAGGGCGCCCGCCGCGAACGCCAGGCTTGGCTCGCGATCCACACGGATGAGCGCCGCCAGGACATCGAATGCTTCAGGCATCACAGCCCTCGCCCTGCCAGCGCTGGCACCGGCGCAACACGCGGACGATCCGCCTCCACCCCATGCGCAGCCGCACGGGAAGTTCGCGGACTGGGGGTGTCGCGTTCGAGGCCGGGCGGGGTGCCGTCGCCGACCTGGAGCGTGTCGAGCTGGTCGAGGATCGCCAGCGCGGTCTTCCGCACCCGCTCGCCGGTGGCCTGCACCACCTGGACGGGCTCTTGGCCGTCCACGCGGGCGGCCCAGGTCGAGACGTACGGGATCGTGTACCCGGCGGTGTCCATGCCGTGCGCGGCACCGATCATCAGCGCGACGGACTCGGCTTCGACCTCGCGGATGCCGCGATGCTGCCGCGCTTCCTCGTCGTCGGGATCGTGCATCAGCACGTGCGCCAGCTCGTGTGCGAGGGTCTTGACCTGCGCGGCAGGGTCCATGTTCTCCCGCACCGCGACCGTGCGCGCCTCGTAGTCGGTCATGCCGTTCGCGCCGGAGATGATCCCCTCGTGCGGGACCCGCAGCACCTCGAACCCCGCGCCGTGAATCTGCCCGGCCAGCCCCTCCCACAACCCCGAAGGTGCTTCGCCTTCCAGCAGCGTCGGAGCGGGCGGCACTGGCAGCGGTTCACCGTCGGTCTGCGAGGCATCCCACACGTAGGCTGGGCGCGCTCCGACCATCCGCCAGCGCACGACCTCGTTGACCTTGTGCTTCTCTCGCGGCCCCAAACGACGCCAGGAGTTCGGATCGGCAGGATTGGACGAGGCGAACCGGCCCGTCACGGGCGCGAAGATCATGTAGCCCGGCTGACCCTTCATCACCTGCCGACCGAGGCCCTGCCACTGCCGGTACCCGGCAACCAGAGTCGGGAAAGGCTCGGGCACCCGGCCGGTCTCGAACGCCGCCTCGTGCTGCACCCAGATCAGCATCGTGTTGTTGAACGACCGCGACCGGAACCGTGCCGCGAAGGCCAGCGCTTGGCGCCAGTCGTCGCCCGAGACCAGCGACTCGACCGCGCCAGTCAGCTTCTCGTGCAGCTCGTCGAGCTTCGCCTCTCGCACCGCGCGGGGGTCCTCGTTCGATGCCATGCTCCTGCCTCCTCTTCGGCGGGCCGCGCCAAGGTTGCGCGCGGCGGTACACCTGGCAGGTAGGCGCGAACACCCGCGCCCGGACCGTGAGCTGGACATCGTTCACCTCCTTGAGGCAGCCCGAGCCGAGACCGGAACCGAGCATTGAGCATGCTCAAAATGTCCCGGAGTCCTGTTCTAACATCCATCGTTGAGCATGCGCAAGCCTTGATTTGTGCATGCTCAACGAGTACGGTTGAGCATGCACAACCACCCTCCGGGTGGATCACATCGATGCCTTGCCCGTCGCGAAGGGAAGGGGGTCAGCCACTATGACCGAAGACGAGAGCCAGGCTGCGGCCGAAGACCTCGCCAAACGTCTACGGCTCCTGATGGACGTCGCCGTCGCCGAGTCCGGCACCGAACCGACCTACTCGCAGATCGCCGACTACCTCCAAGAACGAGGCACCAGCCTGTCGCGGTCGCGCTGGACGTACATGGTCAACGGCCACCGCTACGTCCAAGACCCCGCCGTCTTCGAGGGGCTCGCCGCGTTCTTCGACGTGGACGCCGCCTTCCTGCTCGGCGAGGACGGTGCCGCTACCCCCGAGAAGGTCTCCGCGCAGCTCGATCTGGTTCGGTCCATGCGTGCCGCGAAGGTGAAGTCCTACGCAGCCCGCACCCTCGGCGACATCTCGCCGAAAGCCCTCCACGCCATCACCAAGTTCCTGGACGAGGAAATGACACACATGCCTGAGCACTGACCGGTACCGCGCGACACGGAGCCGCCACCGGTCCCTGCTCCCCACTGAGAAGGGGCGAACCGTGAACATCGAACAGACCGTATCGGCGGCCGTCGCGGGCCTTCAGCTCGGCAACACCTTCACCCTCGACGACCTCCGCCACACCGTCCAGGACCGGCGGCACCGCAGGCTGCGCATCGTCGAGCTCGCAGACCTCGACACCCACGACGGCCTCTGCGCGCTCTGGTTCGTCGCCGACGCCGAAGACATCGTGATCCACGCCCGCAGCGACTCCGCACTCCACCGCCAGCAGTTCGTCCTCCACGAGCTGGCCCACATGATCCTCGGCCACTGCGACGGCGATGACTGCACCGTCGGCGAGGCGCTGCTGCCCAACATCCCGCCTTACACCCGAGGACGCCTGCTCTCTCGGCAAGACCTCGACAGCGAGACCGAGATCGCCGCCGAGTCCCTCGCCGACCGGCTCGCCGCAGGCATCCGAGGGGCGATGTTCGCCGAATCGGCCTACTCGGAGGTCTTCGGATGATCCAGACGCTCGTCGCGACGCTCATGTGGGCGCTCGTGGCGAGCCTGCTCATCTTCCGTCGCAAACGCACCGACAGAAACATCACCTACGCCGCACTCGCCATCGCCATCGCGATGACGCTGGGCGTCGATGGCATCTATACAGTCGTCGATCCGCTCCTCGGCCGCACGAGCCTCGCGACCCTACTCGCGGACGCCCTGCTGATGACCGGACTCTTCTTCCTCGGACGTGGCGTCATGAAGTCCGGCGAGTACCGGCCTGGGCTCGTCCGCGCCGCCGTCAGCGTCCCCATGCTCGTGATCTCGCTCCTCTCGATCACCATCACGTTCCTGTTCATCGACCGCGGCCCGACGACCACGCAGTTCATGAGCGATCTCGGCGCTCAACCCGCCACTGCCGCGTACTCGATCATCAACTTCAGCTACGGCGGCATCGTCATCGCCACGATGCTGACTCTCGCCGCACGGCGATACCGGCACAGCACCGGCATCCAACGCCTGCCCGCAGCACTGCTGACGCTCGGGTCAGCCTTTGGCGTCGCACTCTGCCTCGCCGTGATCGTCATGGACATCGCCCACGTCACCGGCCGGCTCGACCTCATGCACGCCGTACAACCCGCCTACGGGCCACTGTCGCTCCTGACGTTCCTGTTCCTCTGCGCCGGATTCGCTGCACAACCCGCCGTCCGCCGCGCCCAGCACTACCTGCGCGACAAGCGCACATCCGCCCTCGCGGCACAGCTGGAGTCACTCTGGAACCGAGCGACGCATCTGCGGCCCGGTCTGAGCCAAGCAGACCCGCCCGCCGCGCGCACGGAAGACCCCGAAGGACGACTGCACCGAGAGATCGTCGAAATCCGTGACGCGATGATCGACCCCCGCATCACGTTCCGCACCAGCCGAACCGAACGCACACTGCTCGAACGCGCCGAGAGCCACCTCCTCGGACACGACCGAACAGCCGTCGCTCCGCCACGCGTAGACGAAGAGGACGGTGCCCGATGATCGGCCACCTCACCGTCGGAGCAGGGATCGCGACAGCAGCCGTCTCTGGTCTCGGGTGGATGATCGCCCGGCAGCTGACCGCGCCAGTCGGTCCACGGAAGTTCGACCTCACGATCCAAGGGATCGAGCACGACGAAGACGCCCACCTGATCGTGCTCGACCGCACCGGCCAGACCACCGCCGACGGCATCTACAACCTCTGGTTCGATCACGGCGGCTGGGCACAGCTCTCCGCAGAGATCGTCGATCGCGGACCTACTCGCGTCGCGCGCAGGATCACAGGAACCACACCTGGCCTCACTCCGAAGGTCGGCGACCGTGCCTCCTGGAGCGGCATCTACTACGCAAGCCCAGCCGACGCCGGACTCCACGCACGCGACATCAGCATCACTACCCCCGCAGGGCCGTGCCCGGCCTGGCGCATCGACGGCGACCCCTCGACCTGGGCGATCCACATCCACGGCCTCGGCAGCACCCGTGCCGGCACCCTCCGCGGCGTCCGCGCCGCAACCGAACTCGGCTACACCTCCCTGGTCGTCAGCTACCGCAACACCGCAGAAGGGCCACCTGTCGGCACCGGCCGAACTACCCTCGGGCACACCGAGACTGGCGACGTTGACGAGGCCATCGGATACGCCGTCCGACGGGGAGCCCAGCAGATCGTGCTCTTCGGCTAGTCAATGGGTGCCGCGATCGCCCTTCAGCTGGCCGACCGGCCTCGACACGAGGGGCTGATTGCCGCGCTCGTCCTCGACTCACCAGTCCTCAACTGGGCCGAGGTCATCAAGGCCAACTGCGTCCAAAGCGGACTGCCCGCAGCAGCCGGGCACCTCGCGATCCCGTGGCTCACCCTCGCCCCGCTGGCTCGCACCGTCGGCTTGCCGGGCCGCATCCCACTTCGCTCCTTCGACTGGACATCCCGAGCCGTAGAGCTCAACACGCCGACCCTGATCCTCCACGGCACCCGAGACGACTCCGTGCCGATCCGGCTCTCACAAGCACTCCGAGACGCCCGCCCGGAGCTCGTCGAACTGGAGACCTTCGACGCCGGCTACACCCTCTGTTGGAATGCTGACCCCGACTGGTGGCAGAACGCAGTGACCGCCTGGCTCAAGGTGCGCATCCCACGCTGATCGGCGCGCACGCAGCGGCCACTCTCGAAACCTGTCTCGTTCGGCCACGCCCGGAGAAACCCAACTCAAGCCGTACCTCCGCAGGTATCATCGTGGGTGTTGGCCTGCCTGGGCCATTGAGCGAGGGAGGACCAACGTGGCTGAGCCGTGGCTGTCCGCTGACGACATCGCCGCCCACCTCGGGGTTACCAAAGACACCGTCTACACCTGGATCGCCGAGAAGGCCATGCCCGCCCACAAGGTCGGACGCCTCTGGAAGTTCCAAGCCAGCGAGATCGACGACTGGGTGCGACGAGGCGGCGCTGCCGCCGCCTCCGAACCCTCCCCGCCAGGGTGAGCGCGTCGCTCACTTCGAGCCGCCGCTGACACTTTGTCGGTGGCACCCCATATCCTGATCCACTGCCCAAAACCAGAAGGAGGCACCAGATGAGCATCACGTCTCAGGGACAGGACCGATACGCCCTGTCCTTCACCAGTGGTGCCCTCCTGACTCGGGAGGCGGTGATCGCCGCGCCGCTCTTCTTGGAAGTTCGTGACTGGGGTCTGGTTCGAGACCGGCTCCGTTCAAAGAACTTGCTCCAGGCTCGAACCGCCTCGTCCGGATTCCGGTTGGCGCGCGAGGTCGCGCAGCGATTGGCGGTGCTCACGGACCCGGAGCTGGAGTTGCTGCGAGACGCCAGCCCCAGCGAACGCGGTCACCTGATGTGGGTCGCCGCATGCCGTCGCTACGCGCTCATCGGCGACTTCGCGGAAGAGGTAGTACGCGAGCGCTTCCTCCTACTCACTCCCACCTTGGGATACGACGACTTCGACAGTTTCGTTCGTGGGAAGGCGCTGTGGCACCCCGAGCTCGTAGAGGTGAAGGACTCGACGTTGCAGAAGCTCCGGTCGACCGTGTTCCGCATGCTGACCGAGGCTGGACTGCTTGCAGGCAGCGAGATCGTCAACGCGGCCCTGTCAGAGCGTGTCCGGGACGCACTCGACGTTCAGCTACCAAGTGACCTCCGCTACCTCCCGGCCCGCGACATCAAGGAGGTCTCGTTGTGACGCCCCATGAACTTTCGCGCCAGGAGGAGCATCTGTTCGCGGTGCTCAGTGGCGAGCGCTTCCTGAAGATGGAGGGCTTGTCCAACGAGGTCCCGTTCTTCATCTACCCCTACGAGCCGGAGCACGCGCTTGATGTGGCGAAGGCCAAGAAGCGCGTCAAGAACCGCCTGGCCGGCAAGGGCATCGAGGTACGCGAGATCAACCTCTACGACCTGTCGGTCGACGTCCTCAAGCAGCGCGGCGACTGGGATGAAGTGCTTGAGGTCGAGCCCGAATTGGACAAGGCCGAGTTCACGGAGATGCTGCAGTCGATGCTCAACCCGCAGCAGCACCTGGCTCCCGCGATCCGAGAGCGGCTCGCAGACGGCGAGTTCGACATCGTGTTCCTGACCGGGATCGGCGAGGTCTTCCCCTACATCCGGTCTCACAACGTGCTCAACAACTTGCAGAGCGTTGTGGTGGGCCGGCCGATGCTCATGTTCTTCCCCGGCCGCTACGAGCAGTCCGACACGCTCGGCTCATCGCTGGTGCTGTTCGGCAGGTTGAAGGACGACCAGTACTACCGCGCCAAGAACATTCTGGAACAGGAACCGTGACCGTTATGCAGCTCACCGAGATTTTCGCCAAGGACGTCCAGCGGCCCATCGAGGGCGTCATCAAGGCCGACGACGTTGCGCACCTGGGCACCGAGGTCGACGAGTACGTCCTGACCAACGAGGCCGCCAAGGGGCTGGAGTTGCTGCTTGAGGCGTACACGGATTACACCAACGCGAACGGCGTGTGGATTTCGGGCTTCTTCGGCTCCGGTAAATCGCACCTCTTGAAGATGCTCGCACACCTCCTCGGCGACGTGGAGGGTGACAACTTCCCTCGCGAGCGTGTCTCGGAGAGCTTCCGCGCCAAGGCGACGGATGCGTTCTTGCCGCCGCTGCTCCACAAGGCTGACCGCATCCCGGCGAAGAGCCTCCTGTTCAACATCGACCAGAAGGCGACCCTGATCAGCAAGGATCAGACCGACGCCCTACTACGCGTGTTCGTGAAGGTATTCGACGAGTCCCGCGGCTACTACGGCGACCAGGGTCACATCGCGCGGTTCGAGCGGCAACTCGACGACGAGGGCCAGCTCGACGCGTTCAAAGACGCCTTCCTTGAGGTGTCGGGCCGGGACTGGGTAGAGCGCCGGCCGAGCTTCGGGCTCCCCACTGTGCGACGCCAGGTCAACGAGGCATACGCACAGATCACCGGGTTGGACGCGACGACCGCGCCCGACATCCTGAAGACCTATCAGGACACCTACTCGGTGTCGATCGAGGACTTCGCCGACGAGGTGCGCGCCTGGCTGAACAAGCAGCCTGCCGGCTACCGGCTCAACTTCTTCGTCGATGAGGTCGGGCAGTTCATCGGCTCCAACACCCATCTGATGCTGAACCTTCAGACGATCGCAGAGTCCCTCAACACGAAGTGCGGCGGACGGGCCTGGGTGTTCGTGACCTCGCAAGAGGACATGGACAAGGTGGTCGGCGACCGCACCAAGCAGCAGGGCTACGACTTCTCGAAGATTCAGGCGCGGTTCAAGACCCGCGTGAAACTCACCTCCGCCGACGTAGAAGAGGTCATCCGCAAGCGCCTGCTGGAGAAGAACGACAAGGGCACGCAGGTGCTCGAAGCGGTCTACGCGCAGGAGTCAGCGAACTTCAAGACCCTGTTCGACTTCGTTGATGGCGCCAAGACCTACCGAAACTTCACCGACGAAGCCCACTTCGTCGGCACCTACCCGTTCGTGAGCTATCAATTCCCGCTGTTCCAGGCCGCGATCGAGGGCATCTCCGACCACAACGTGTTCGAGGGCCGCAACAGCTCCGTCGGAGAACGCTCCATGCTCGGCGTCGTCCAGCAGGTCGCCAAGGACATCGGCGATGTCGAGATCGGGTCACTGGCAACCTTTGACGCGATGTTCGCCGGCATCCGCGCGTCGTTGAAGTCCGCAGCACAGCGCTCGATCGACCGCGCCGAGCGTGACCTCCCCGACAGCGGCTCACTGGTCACCATGCTCGCGGTGCGGCTACTCAAGGCGCTCTTCCTGGTGAAGTACGTGGAGAGCTTCCAGGCCACCCCGCGCAACCTGACTGTGCTGGTCTACGACCGATTCGGGCTCGATCTGCCCGCGTTGTCCAAGCAGGTTCAGGAAGCGCTGACGCTGCTGGAGACGCAGACCTACGTGCAGCGCAACGGCAACGTCTACGAGTACCTGACCAACGAAGAGCAGGTGATCGAGGAAGAGATCAAGAACGTCGAGATTGACTCCTCCGAGGTCTCCACCCGGCTGAACAAGATTCTGTCCGGCGATGTCGTCAAGACCTCCAAGCTCCGCTACACCAAGAACGGGCAGGACTTCCCGTTCGGGTACAAGCTCGACGACCAGGCATTCGGCCAGCAGCGCGAACTCTCACTGCACTTCATCACTCCCGAATACCCGTACGGTCCGGAAGAGATTCGGATGCACTCGGCAGGCAAGGACGAGCTCCGTGTGATCCTCGCTCCCGACGACCGTGTTTTGGCCGACCTGCGGCTGCTGATCAAGACCGAGAAGTACACCAAACGCAAGCAGACCAGCTCGCTGTCTCCGGTCGAGGAGCAGATTCTGCGCGCCAAGGCGACTCAGAACGCTCAGCGGGAGAAGGAACTTGTCGAGCGCATCCGACGGGCCGTGGGACGTGCCGATCTCGTGATCAATGCTGCGGACCTCAGTGTGGCGTCACAGGATGCGGTCACGCGGATCACTGACGGGTTCCAAGACCTCATTGCCCGGACCTACACCCAGCTGAGCCTCCTTGACGGGCGGACCTACTCCGAGCAGCAAGTTGCCGGGTTCGCGAACCCCGACCAGTCCGGGATGATCGACGACGCCTCGATCCATGCGCTCGCAGCACCGGCAGACGAGGTGCTGTCGTACCTGTTGCAGCGTGATCGGCTCGGCGAGCAGGTGACCGTCAAGAAGATCATCGAACACTTCCAGGCCAAGCCCTACGGCTGGGACCTGGCCTCCATCGAGTGCGTCACAGCCTGGCTCGTCGGCACCTCGAAGATCACCCTCACTGTCGACTCGAACATCCTCAAGCGCAGCGAAGTCGCTTCCGCACTGCGCAACACGCAGAAGCACTCCCACGCCGTCGTCGCTCCGCAGAAGACCTTCGACCAGCGCAAGATTGCGGCACTGCGCGCGTTCTGCACGGACTTCTTCGACGAACCTGCCGTGCCGAAAGACCCGCTCGAACTTGCCCGGCACACCAGCGAACGCCTTCGGGCAAAGTGCGAGGAACTCAAGGCGCGAGTCAGCGGTTCGAAATACCCATTCGTGACTCAGCTCGATGCGCCGATTGCTCTACTGGAGTCCGTCGTTGGCAAGCCCGACGACTGGTACCTGACCGACTTCGCAATCGCCGACGATCTGCTCGATGCGAAGAGCGACCTCATCGACCCGATCCAGGCATTCCTCGGCGGTGCCCAGCGCAAGATTTACGACGAGGCAACCGAGCTGCTCGCCAGCAACGCGAGCAACCTGAACTACCTGCCCTCCGGCAGCAGCCAGGATGTGGCGCAGCTCCTCGCCGACCCGCAGGCCTTCCGCGGCAACCGGATGACGAAGCTCAAGGCCGCCACCGTCGAACTCCAAGCCCGCATCGACGAGGCGCTCGTCGCAAACCGCGACGGAGCACTCCTGGAGATCGACTCCCGATGGGCACCGCTTCAGACCAGCACGATCTATCTCGAAGCAACCGACGGAGCGCAGCACAGCGTGACTCAGAAGGTCAGCGCGATCCTTGACCGGATCGATCGGGAGAACCAGATTGCCGTCGTCCGGGAGATCGCGAACACCTTCGAGGAACGCACCTACCCGGCCATCCTCGATCAGCTCGCAGCCTCTCCTCGCAGCAACGATGCGAACGGAGGCGATGAGCACGCCCCGGCACAGATCAAGAAGCAGACGGTCTCAGTCAAGAGCATCAGCGCCACCGGCATAAGCGGCGTGCTGGAAACCGAGGAGGACGTCGATCGCTACCTTGATGCGCTGCGCACCGCACTGGTCCAGGCCCTCAACGACGATAAGCGCATCGCGCTGTAGGAGACGAAACGCATGGAAACCTCACCGCTGAAGAGCTTCGGCACGTGGGCCAGACGCGAGCTCATCACTCAGGTCAGCGCCCGCCTGACCGCCGTGCTCGCACCAGCATCGCCGGAGCGAGTCGAGAACCAGCGCGCCGTGACCATGCTCGAACGCGACATCGCGGCCGCCGGCGGCGGAGCCAAGGGCAAGGATGCTGTGGCCGACAAGGTCGCCTACACCTGGTTCAACCGCATCATCGCCCTCCGCTTCATGGACGCCAACGGCTACACCGGTGTTGGCGTGGTCTCGCCAGCCCACGGCCAGCAGACCGGGCAGCCAGAGATACTCGCAGATGCCAAGCGTGGCAGCATCGACCCCGCTGTTGTCAGCAACAAGCGCACCCTCGATGCCATCACTGGACTCCTCGACGGAACCCGCCCCAGTACAGACGCCCAGGGTGAGGCCTACACCCTGCTACTCGCTGAGTACTGCCGCTACTGGAACCGCTCGATGCCGTTCATGTTCGAGCGCGAGGGCGACTACACCGAACTCCTGATCCCCGCGAACCTTCTCGCCGCGGACTCCATCCTCAGCAAGGCCGCATCGACGCTCACAGCAGAGGTCTGCCGCGACGTTGAGGTCATCGGCTGGCTCTACCAGTTCTACATCGCTGAGCGGAAAGACGAAGTCTTCGCCGGATTTAAGAAAGGCAAGAAGGCAGGCACCGCTGAGATTCCCGCCGCGACCCAGCTCTTCACCCCACACTGGATCGTTCGTTATCTCGTCGAGAACTCCCTCGGCCGCCTCTGGATGCTCAACCATCCGTCCTCTCGGCTCATCGAGCAGATGGACTACTACGTCGCCCCTCTTGATGAGGAGACAGACTTCCTCACGATCAGCAGCCCCGAGGAACTGAAGATCATCGACCCTGCCTGCGGCTCCGGCCACATGCTCACCTACGCCTTCGACCTGCTCTACGCGATCTACGAAGAAGAAGGCTACGCACCCTCCGAGATTCCCGAACTGATCCTTACCCACAACATCTACGGCACCGAGATCGACCCGCGCGCAGGCGCACTGGCAGCCTTCGCGCTCACAATGAAGGCTCGTGCGAGGCAGCGCACGTTCCTCAGCAGGCGGGTCGAGCCGAACATCTGCGTCATTGGTCCGATTGCGTTTAGTCCCGACGACTTGGACTCCCTCGTCACCAGAGGCGGCGACAAGCACGCAGAGCAAGCGTTCTGGAACCAGTTCGCTAGAGCTGATTTGCTCGGTGCCCTCATCGACCCCGATCCAGACCTGAGCCTCCGACTTGCCCAACATGTGTCGACGCTTGACGACAAGGGCGACTTGATCTTCGATAACATCATCCAGCGGGCTAGGCGCGCTTTGCGGCAGGCCGAGTTCCTCACACCCCGCTATGCCGTGGTCGTGGCGAACCCGCCCTACATGGGGTCGAAAAATATGGACCCAGCCCTCGCCGCATTTGCCAAGTTGGAGTATGCGGACTCGAAGTCCGACTTGTTCGCGATGTTTATTCACCGATGCCTTGACGCAGCGGTCGCCGGTGGGCTTGTGGGGCTTATGACCCCATTCGTTTGGATGTTCATCGGCTCCTATCTGCCCATACGGAAGCGTCTGGTCGAGCGAGAAACAGTCATGTCGCTAATTCAGTTGGAGTATTCGGGCTTTGATGGAGCGACAGTGCCGATCTGTGCGTACGTGGCACAGCGTGGCCATCGGGACGTATCCGCAGCCTTCGTGCGGCTGTCTGACTTCATTGGCCCGAATGTTCAAGGACCTAAGGCGCTTGAGATCATACAGGCGGATCGAAGAAGGAAGGCGGAGCCTAGCGGAACGACTGATGGCATGGAGCGGCACATGCACCGTGTCAACCCCGGTGACTTTGCAAAGGTTCCAGGGCATCCATTCGCCTACTGGCTTTCCAGTGCCATGCGAAACGCATTCACGGTGGGGAAACCTCTTCGAACTATCGCCGAACCGAAGGTAGGACTCCAAACTGGTGATGTTAATCGTTACCTGCGGAGATGGTGGGAAGTCAGCGGCAACCGACTGGCTACCAACTGCGAGTCGGCAGCGCAGTTGGCTGAGCGCAGTGCCCGTTGGATTCCATACGACAAAGGTGGAGACTTCCGCAAATGGTACGGAAATCAGGAGTTCGTACTGGACTGGGAGTCCAATGGTAACTCGGTTCGCAAGAACCCCAGCGCACGTCCCCAGAACACCGAGTACTTTTTCCGAAAGCACATCGGCATGACTGCGGTGAGTTCGGGAGACCCAGCGTTCCGCATGTACCCCGTAGGGTTTGCCTTCGACAACGCATCAAGAGGACTCTTCATAGAGTCAGAGGAGATAAGTGCAGACGTTATTGGATTCGCAAATTCAATTGTCGCGCTATCGCTACTGAAGGCCACCTCTCCGACCTTGAACTACAACGTGGATGAGATGGCTGGCTTGCCAGTTTGCGCAGGAGCGCCGCGCGCGACGGTCGAACAGATGATCAGTGCGGCAAGGATGGACTGGGACTCGTTCGAGACATCATGGAATTTCGTTGGTTCGAGTCTGCGCATAGATCAGGGCAAACCAGCCGAAATCGATCTCGGTGATCGCGCGGCCGCAGTCTCAGCGCATTGGGCCACGTTCGCGTCTTCTCAGCAGGCCCGCGAGAGTGAGAACAACCGGACGACCGCTGAAGCCTACGGACTTGAGCACGAAGTGGATGTCGATGTGGCCCTCCATCGTGTGTCGTTGGCACGAAACGTTGAGTTTCGCTACGGCCCTGGCAAGAAGATCGAAGAGTATCTGGAGCTAGAGAATCTAGACTCCATCTCTGAGCTTGTGTCCTATGCAGTCGGCTGCATGTTCGGTCGATACAGCCTCGACAAGCCAGGCTTGATCCTCGCCGACCAGGGGGCAACGCTTCAGGACTACATCGCGAAGGTGTCGGCGCCGACCTTCGCTCCCGATGCAGACAACGTTCTCCCGATCGTCGATGGCGACTGGTTCGAGGACGACATCGTGGCGCGTCTTCGCCAGTTCCTGCGAGCGGCTTTCGGAGAGCAGCACTTCGAGGACAATCTCCGGTTCGTTGAGGAGTCGCTTGGGGTCAAGAATCTGAGGGAGTACTTCGTTACCCGTGCCGGGCGGTCGAGGTTCTACGACGACCATGTGAAGCGCTACAAGAAGCGCCCGATCTACTGGCTGTTCTCCAGCCCGAAAGGATCGTTCAACGCGCTGATCTACATGCACCGCTACACGCCGTCCACGGTCTCAACGGTGCTGAACGAGTACCTGCGCGAGTTCGAGTCGAAGCTGGAGGCGAACCTCCAGCATCAGGAGCGTCTCGCAGCCGGGGACGGTACACCTCGCGAGAAGGCAGCGGCACTGAAGGAAGCCGAGCGGCTCCGCAAGGTGCTGGTGGAACTCAGCGAGTACGAGCATGACGTGCTCTACCCGCTGGCGTCTCAGCAGGTCGCCATCGACCTCGATGATGGGGTGAAGGCCAACTATCCGAAGTTCTACCCGGCCCTCAAGAAGATCGCAGGCTTGGAGGCCAATCGTGAGTAACGATCCTCAGCAAGGACGCCCGTGGTCCCAGCGCAAGAGCGCTGCCTGGGGATTGGCGACAGTCGCGATCCTCTTCGTTGTCACCTGGCTCGCTGGCAAGCTTCTCCGTTGGCCATGGCCGGATGGATCAGATTGGCAAGCCATCTGGACCTTCTTCACGTTTCTCATCGCTGCCGTCGCTGCATCCGTCGCGCTCGCCCAGCTAGCCGCTCACCAGCAAGCTCAGCGGGAACTGACTCGTCCCTACGTTGTCGTTGACTTTGCCTTCAAGTCGATCCTTCTGCTCATTGAGGTACGGAACATCGGACAAGCGCCGGCTCACAACGTAGAGCTGACCTGGGACCCGAAGCCGCAAGCGCTCGACGAGCGGCATGGGCAGGCGATCGAACGGAACTTGGTCAACGGTGTGATCCCGTTCCTCGCACCAGGTCGCACGGTGCGCTACTCCGTGGGCCGCGCCTCAGACTATTGGTCGGACGACTTGATGCCCAAGCGGTACACCGTTGTCGCACGTTACCGTGACCCACGCGGCGAGCCATTCGGCGAGGACGAACAGATGGTTCTCGACCTCGGTCAATGGGCAGACGCACTCGCGGATGACGACTACGACAACAAGAACTGGAATCAGCTCAAATGGCAGACCGAAGCGCAACGGAAGATTGCCGCAGCCGTCGAGAGAGTCGACTCGCGCCTAGAAGGCCTTAGCGAGTCGGTGAGCGTTCGAGGAGCGCGACGTAAGCCAACCATGAGAGCGCGGCGTAGTCGAGCGCGATGGACAGGGAGGCGATGACGAATGGAGCAGCTCGGGAAACTTGATGCCAACGGCCGCCTCCAGGCGCTTGAAGGGAAGACCCTGGAGTTCAAGCGTGACCTGTCGTCACCGACGAAGCCGTTGCGCACGATTGTCGCCTTCGCAAACTCCGCAGGTGGCCGCCTGGTCATCGGAGTCGACGACGACGGCACGGTCGTCGGCGTGGCCGACCCCCTCACGGAGGAAGAACGTATCACCAGTCTGATCGCGGATCGCATCTCGCCGCAGCTGGTGCCGGCCATCGACCTCGTGACCATTGGCGAGGCGACAATCCTCGTGGTGGACGTGCCCTTGAGCACCCGACGTCCGCACTTCATGACCGATCAAGGCCCCGAGCACGGCGTGTATGTTCGACTAGGATCGACGACGCGGCAAGCCGACCCTGCGCTGGTGGCAGAACTTGAGCGCAGCGCGCGTGGTGTCGCGTTCGAAGACCTGCCTGAGCCACGAGCCTCGCTGGATGATCTCGATCTGAAGGCGCTGTCGGAGCTGCGCGGGCGCAGTACCGATGTCGATGATCTCGTCGCGCTCGGGCTCGCAGTCAAGCAGGGAGAGGAGATCGTCCCGACGTATGCGGGCCTTCTTGCCGCGTGCCCCGACCCCGCCCGATTTCTGCCGTCCGCGTGGGTCCAGTGCGGCCGGTTGCGGGGTCCCAGTGGGACCGACATCTTCGATCAGACCGAGATTCACGGCCCGATGCCGCTTGCCGTGGATCGGGTCATGGAGTTCCTCCTCAAGCACGCCTACAAGTCGGCGGTGTTCGGTGAAGTGCGCCGACGTGATTCGTACTCGATCCCGGTCGAGGCGATCCGCGAGGTCGTCGTCAACGCTCTGGTGCATGCCAGCTATGCCGAACGCGGGACGCCCATCCGGGTCGGGTTCTACGACGACCGAATCCAGGTCGACAGCCCTGGCTTGCTCCTGCCGGGGATGACGGTGGAGTCGATGCGACGCGCTTCTCGGCTGCGGAATCCCTCGCTCGCGCGCATCTTCCGTGAGGCCGGGATCATGGAGCAGTGGGGCACCGGTGTCCAGCGCGTCTATGACCAGATCGCTGAGGCTGGGCTGCCTGAGCCGCGCGTTGAAGAGGTCATGGATCGGCTTCGGTTCACGATCTACGTGCCGTCCCATGCACCGGACGCGGGTCTTGGTGCCGATGCGAAGCACCAAGATCAGGCACTAAGGCACCAAGATGAGGCGCCAAGTCGGCCGGTAGCCAGCCTCTCGTCGACCGAGGTTGTAGTTCTTCGTCAGGTCCGAGTTGATCCAGCGAGCCGCGCGGATCTCATGGCGGCGCTGGGCATCACGAACCAGACTCGCGCGTTCCGTCGACACATCGAGCCGCTCCTTGAGTCAGGGCTGCTGGAGCGCACACTCCCTGACAAGCCCACGAGTCGAGACCAGCGCTATCGGATCACGGAGCTCGGTCTCGTCGCGCTAGCTGGGCAGGAGGACGCCGAATGAGTTCGCTCAGTGCCGTCCTGCCTCACCTGGAGCAGAGGTTCGAGTCACAGCGCCTGGTCTTCTGGCACGACGTCGACGGCGAGTATGCCGCCGACCTTGACGCGCTTGATCTCCTCGGCGTGACCACCGTGCGGGTCGAGAACAACGAGTACGCGGTGAAGAACCGCGTCCTCCACGACGAGCCCGTGGGCAAGTTTCTCCTCTACCGAGGCGCCCCGGTGCCTCCGGGTACTGGCAACTGGCTGCTCGATCTTGAGCTTGCCTACGGAGTCTTCACCGCTGACCGGACCGCGCTTGTGAGCCAGGACCTCGGTCTCAGCGGTAGCGGGATCGACGGTGTGGTGCGGGAGCACGAGAAGTTCTTCCGTGCCGCCAAGAGAGTCCAGAGTCTCAAGGCCCTGCTCACGACTGACGATGACGCCGACAGGTTGCGGGCGAAGATGTCAGCCGTGGTGCTTGGTCAGCGCGAGCACAGCATGCTGGAGCTCACGCGCGCATTGCTGATCGAGAACGCGCGTGGCGCGCGCACCAAGTACGACGCGCTGGCCGAGCAGGGGCTCGACAGCTTCCACTGGTCCGGCGTTGCCAAGATTTACGACTACGAAGCAAGCGAGCCCAGCGTCGAGGACTTCGTGCTGTGGATGTTCCGGCAGGCAATCAACGGGTTCGCGTCGGACACACCCGGAGCTCTGCGCAATATCCAGCTCGACTTCGCGAGCCTACGCAACGACCGGCGCAGCGCCGATGCCCTCGCCACCCTGGCTCGGCGCACAGCAGAAAGCCTCAACTACGCCAGCAGCATCGAGGATGCCGAGCTGGCCGAACTAGTGGGCAACGATCTCTTTGAGGACGTGGAGCGCAAGATCATCAGCGTGCTGGCGCATGCAATCGTCGAGCGGACCATGAGCGCACGCGAGGTGTCCGAGACGATCCGCGCCCGACAGAGCAGCATCTGGGTCGATGGGTACCGGGAACTCTACGCGGCGCTCTCCGCTGCTTCCGACCTGCTGAGCGATCTCGCAATGGCGAGATTCGAGATCGCGTCGCTCGATGACGGACTCGACCGATACCGCAAGCACTGGTTCCGCATCGACCAGCTCTACCGACAGTTCCACTTTGCCGCCCGCACAACCGAGTACGCAGGCCCGCTCGAAGCGCTCCGGGTCGAGGTGGAGAAGCACTACGCGAACCGATACCTCTACGAGCTCGGCAACGCCTGGCAGCAGCAAGTTGATGCCGTGACTGACTGGCGATCGGTTGCACTGCGCCCGCAGACAAGGTTCTTCGTCGATCACGTCGAGCCCGTCATCAGGAAGGGCAACCGGAAGGCCGTGGTCATCATCTCCGATGCGCTGCGTTACGAGGTCGCCGACGAACTAGGTTCACGTATCCGTCAGGAAGACCGCTTCGACGCGGAGCTTGACGCGATGCTCGGTGTGCTACCGAGCTACACCCAACTCGGCATGGCCGCCTTGCTTCCGCACAAGATGCTGGCGCACTCGCACGATGGTGACCCGGTGCTCGTCGACGGCCAGCGTTCCGACGGGACGGCGAACCGCAACAAGGTACTGGCCTCGGTGGACGGGTTCGCGATCCAGGCCGAGGACGTTCTCGCGATGCCGCGCGGCGAGCTGCGCGAACTCTACGGCGCGCACCAGGTGCTGTACGTGTACCACGACCGGATTGACGCCGCAGGCGACAAGGCCCGCACCGAACGTCAGGTGTTCGAGGCCGCCAATGACGCGTTGCGCGAACTGGTCGACCTCATCAAGCGACTGACGAACGCGAACGCCACGAACATCCTGGTGACCGCTGACCACGGCTTCCTCTACCAGGACACCGCGCTCGCCGATGCCTCCTACCTCTCGACCAAGCCGCAGGGCGACGAGCTCGTCGTGACGAACCGCCGATACGTGCTCGGGCGAGGACTCAAGGATGATCCCGCGTTCCGGAAGTTCGAGCCTGAACAGCTCGGGCTAAGCAGCGACCTTGAGGTGCAGATTCCCAAGTCGATCCATCGACTCAAGCTGCCGGGGGCGGGCTCCCGCTTCGTCCACGGCGGCGCCGCGCTCCAGGAGATCGTCGTGCCGGTGCTCACCGTCAACAAGAAGCGCAAGAGCGACACTCGGCCCGTCAACGTCGAGGTGCTGCCCGAAACGGACAAGATCACCACCGGCCAGCTCGTCGTGAAGCTCTTCCAGTCCGAGCCGGTTGGCGAGAAGGTCCAGGCCCGCACGCTACGGGCTGGCCTCTACGTAGGCGAGACGCTGATCTCGAATCAGCCCAAGCTGCTCTTCGACCAGCCCTCCGAGGACAAGCGCGACCGCTACCAGAGTGCACGGATGCTCCTCAGCCAGGACGCCAACGAGTTCAATAACCGCACGGTCGAGTTCCGGCTCGAAGAGCAGATACCCAACACCGCCCAGTGGCGCGTCTACCAGCGGGCTCAGTACCTGCTCAAGCGCTCATTCACATCGGACTTCGATTTCTAGAGGAAGCAGTAGCCATGACGGACACCGAGAGCCACTCCGGCGAGGAACGCAACGCCGAGTCAGCTACACCACAGCAGAGCGATCTTGACTACAAGATCAACCTGCTGTTCGGCGGCTCCGTCGTCCGCAAAGACCTCGTGAAGGCCGTCAAGGGCAACGCGATCGTCCCCTCCTACGTGCTGGAGTACCTGCTCGGCCAGTACGCCGCCTCCGACGACGAAGCAACAATCCAGGCCGGTATTGACGCGGTGCGCAAGATTCTCGCCGACCACTACGTGCACCGCAACGAGTCAGAACTGGTGAAGTCCACCATCCGCGAGAAGGGCCGCCACCGGATCATCGACAAGGTCACCGTGACCCTGAACGACAAGCAGGACGTGTACCAGGCCTCGTTCGCCAACCTCGGGCTCAGCGGCGTGATCGTCGAACCTGCAACAGTGAAGGCGAACCCCAAGTTGCTGGTCGGCGGCGTGTGGTGCATCTGCGACATCGAGTACTTCCATAGCGACGACGCCCGCGTCGTGCCCTGGATTCTGGGGAGCTTGAAGCCCATCCAGATGTCGAGCTTCGACTACGAGGGCTACCTCGCATCACGGAAGGGGTTCAACACTGAGGAGTGGATCGACCTGCTGATCCAGTCCATCGGGTTCAACCCTGAGATGTTCGGACGGCGTGCCAAGCTGCTGCAACTCGTGCGTCTCATCCCGTTCGTCGAACGGAACTACAACTTGATTGAGCTGGGGCCGAAGGGCACCGGCAAGTCACACATCTACTCCGAGTTCTCGCCCCACGGCATGCTGATCTCCGGTGGCGAAGTCACCGTCCCGAAGCTATTCGTCAACAACGCCAATGGCCGCATCGGCCTGGTCGGCTACTGGGACGTCGTCGCCTTCGACGAGTTCGCCGGCAAGAAGAAGCGCACCGATAAGGCGCTCGTCGACATCATGAAGAACTACATGGCGAACAAGTCGTTCTCCCGTGGCGTCGAGACCCTCGGAGCCGAAGCGTCGATGGTGTTCGTGGGCAACACCTCCCACAACGTGCCCTACATGCTCAAGCACTCAGACCTGTTCGACGAGCTACCCGAGGCATACCACGACTCCGCCTACCTCGACCGGCTCCACTTCTACATCCCCGGCTGGGAGGTAGACACGATCCGCAGCGAGATGTTCTCCTCCGGCTTCGGCTTCGTCGTCGACTACATCGCCGAAGTGCTGCGATCCATGCGCAACACCGACTACTCCGACCGCTACCAGCAGCACTTCACGCTCGGCTCGGACATCTCCACACGAGACCGCGACGGCATCCACAAGACCTTCTCCGGCCTGATGAAGCTCATCTACCCAGGCGGCGAGGCCACGCAAGAAGAGATCGAGGAACTGCTGCGCTTCGCCGTCGAAGGACGCAAGCGTGTCAAGGACCAGATTCTTCGGATTGACACCACGATGGCCGCCGTCAACTTCGGCTACTCCGACAAGACCGGCACCTGGCGCAGTGTCACCACGCTGGAAGAGGACGAGTACCCCGACTACTACCAGGCGCGCCGTCCCGAGACCGACCACGAGGCAGAGCCGTCGGCGGAGTCGGAGCCCGCGCAAGAAGAGGCCGCTGTTGCAGTTCCGTCCGTGACTGAGGTAGCCGCGCCACTGTTCGAAGGGCACCGCGAGTTCCAGGAGAACCAGCGTGGAGTCTCATACGAGACGCTGCTCATGCCCTATCTGCGCGGTGCCACAGACATCACCATCGTTGACCCCTACATCCGGCTCCCGCACCAGGGGCGCAACCTCGTCGATCTGCTGGCTCTGCTGGCAGCGGCCAAGAATCCCGCCGACGAGATTGCAGTGACGCTGGTGACCAAGGAAGACCGCGGCGAGTACGCCCAGCAGCACCTCCTCATGCTCAAGGACATCCAGGACAGCGCCGCCACCGTCGGCATCCAGTTCACCGTCACCTGGGACGAAACGATCCACGACCGGTCGATCCGCACCGACCACGGTTGGAAGCTCCTCCTCGGACGCGGCCTCGACATCTTCCAGAAGGGTTCCGGTAGCCAGTTCGACCTCGGCTCCCGCCGCCAGGAGTTCCGTCAGGTCTTCGCGTTCGGCATCACCTACATCAACGAGCAAGAGGGGGCCCGATGACAACAACGAACACCACAACGGAGTCGGAGGATGACGCCAAGGGCCTCCTCGTCATCGGTGGCACGCTGAAAGAGATCATCACGACATCCGAGCCGAAATTGGTCCGGGAACATCTGGGTTCGCTGTTGCAAGTGAAGAACCTCGTCGTCCTTCTTGGCTCTGGCGCGTCGTTCCACTTGGGCTCTCCAAAGACGCGAGACCTGTCCAATGAGCAGGTACTTGGGCTCATCAGGGAGGCTGGCGGTGAACCAACGGAGGAACACCAATCGCTCCTTGCCACGATCAATCCCACCGACAGCGGTGATCTAGAAAAGCTCCTGAACGGACTCCAGCTTGCCGCATCGCTTGCGACGCAAGCTGGCCAGGACTCGGTGACGCTCGGTTCGGGGGCGGACGCCAAGTCCTACCCGAAGAAGCAGGTCGATGCCTTGCGACAACAGATCAACCGGGCGCTCGCCGAAGCATGCCGTCTGCCGAAACCCGGCAAGCCGTTGGACGCACCGTTCGATTCCGACCCACTGCTTGCGCACCGGACGTTCCTCTCCCGAATCATCCGTAGTCGTCGCGTCAATCTGCCAAGGCCACAAGTCTTCACCACGAACTACGACCTGGTCATTGAGAGCGCCCTCGATCAACTCGGATATCCGTACATCGACGGCTTCAGCGGGACGGTCGACCGTCGCCTCAACCTCGCGTTCTACGGACTTGACTTCCACCGAGTCGAAACGACGACGCAATCGGTGCTGGCGCGCGCTGAGGGGGCCATCTATCTGCATAAGGTCCACGGCAGTCTCAACTGGCGATCGTCCAGCGACAAGGATCGGTTGACCGGACTTGAGTCACTAGAGGTGAGACACAGCAACGCCTTCCCCGAAGACGACCAGCTGGTGTTGATCTACCCGACTTCAGCGAAGGAGGGTGACACCCTCGCATACCCGTACTCAGACCTCCTTCGGCTACTGGGTGATGCTGTACAGCAGGAAGACACCGCAGTAATCGTCGTTGGCTACGGATTCGCCGACCCGCACATCAACCGTCTACTTCTCCGCAGCCTTGCCACGAACTCCGCTCTCAATGTCCTGGTGGCTGATCCCTTCGCGGTGCTTGAAGACGCAGACATCTCCTCGCTAACGTCGGACTCTCTCCAGCAGCACCTCAGCGATCTCGACGTTACGCCGAAGAAAACGGCAATCGCTGCCCTCGCTACCTCCAGTGACTCCCGCATTTCCGTACTCACTGGCGAGTACGGCAAGTTCACGGAGCTTTCCCGCCTCCTACCGGGATCATCCCAGTTGGGCGATACACCCACGGCCGTTACAGTACTGATCGAGGCGCTTGAGCAAGCTGCGCGTGACGGCAACTTGCCAGCCTCGGGAGTGAAGTCCAATGACTGAGACCGGCATTATCGGACGTGTAATCGATGTCCGCAGCACGACGATCCGAGTCGCGCTGGACGTTGGATCGAAGGGCTTCACGAAGGTGGGTCCTGACGGTCTCCAGACCGTCGGTGTGGTGAACTCCTACATAACGGTACCTGCTGGCGCGCATCGCGTTGTTGGCATCGTCAGCGGCGTCTACATCAGCGGGAGAGACGACCAAAAGGTAAAGGCACCTCTCCTCAGCCAGGACGACACGGCAGCCTATGAACTTGAAGCGACGGTGGTAGGCCGGTTCGAGAACCACTGCTTCAAGTCTGGGCTGACTGGATACCCTCCGCTTCACGCGCCAGTGCAGGCAGCCACGCCTGGCGAAGTGAAGAACATCTTTCTCCCCAAGGGCGCCCCGTCGCTTCGTATTGGCACTTCGGCGGTGGCCGCTGAGCAGGCTGTTCACCTTGATGCCAACCTGCTCCTCGGTCATCACTGTGCTGTTGTCGGCTCCACGGGCTCCGGCAAGTCCTGCACTGTCGCCGCCATCATTGATAGGCTATTGGATCACGGAATCCCCAATGGGCATATCGTCATCTTCGATATCAACGGAGAGTACGCACAGTCCTTCGCGTCTTCTACGCCACGGGGCAAGAAGACTCGGCCGCTGGTGCTCGGCCCCAAGCCGGGGACGGACTCCGCACTCTTCCTACCGCACTGGTTCATGAACAACGAGGAGCACATGAGCCTCCTCAAGGCCAGCGAAGGCGTTCAAGCTCCCGTGCTCCAGCGGTCCATAGCTGATGCGCGAGTAGCTGGAGCCTCAACGAATTTGGACTTGCTCCGTCTGCAGAACCTGCTCAGTTCTATGGGGATCATCGAAGGAGCCTTCAGTAACACCAAGAGTGGCTCAGATACGACCTTCGCCCAGCTCGACGGTATGGCCAACCCGGTCAATGGCCAGCTTGGTCAAGCAAGTTTGTGTTCTGCGCAATGGTCGCAGATAAAGGTGATTCTCGATGCTGGTACGCCTCAGGCCTCCGTGTCGAATGTCCAGTGGACGCCACTAACAGCACCTCAACGCGACATCCTTGCGAGGATGTTTGTCGCCATCCGGAAAGAGATCTCGGCTGCTTTCGGCGCGCTCGGCATGGGTAGCGCTCAAGCAGCGCCTGACTTCGACGCGCCTGTGTACTACTCGCTCCAGGAGCTGTGCGACTTTTTCCTCCCAAACCGAATTCAGATGGAGCAGGCGAATGACAGCAAGATCGCTGGCTACGTCGCGACACTACAGATGCGCCTGAGTCGGCTACTCGCCGATGGTCGCTACGACTTCATAACGCGGGTCGAAAAGCACGACGACCCCCTCGGAACTTATCTCAAGGCGCTCCTGGGCGTCGACCCAACAAACGACAACGCGGCTTCCGACTGGCCTGCAACGTCCCACCATCGTGCGCAGAGCGCCACACATGGCGATGGTCCGTCTGTGACAATCTTCGACCTCAGTCTCGTCGCTAACGACGTCCTGGAGAACGTCACCGCGCTATTGGGTCGAATCCTCTTTGACTTCGCAGTTCGGAGCCATCCGCGTGCTGAGCACCCGGTCATGTTGGTGCTCGAAGAAGCACACCGCTTCATACCGTCCCGGCTAGATTCCACCGGTGGGGCGAATCGCTCAGCGGCCATCTTCGAACGCATCGCGAAGGAAGGCCGCAAGTTTGGGCTCTCACTTCTGCTCGCAAGTCAGCGTCCGAGCGAACTCAGTGAAACCGTCGTTGCCCAATGCGGGACCGTCATCGCGCACAGGCTCACCCACGAGGCCGACCAGCGGTTGCTCCGTCACGCAACAGCTCTTAGTTCCCGCGCGCTACTTGAACAGCTGCCAAGCCTCGCGCAACAACACGCTCTCGTCACTGGTGTCAGCACCGGGGTGCCCGTTGCTGTTCGCGTCCGCGATGTTCAGAACCCGCCGAAGAGTGACGATCCGAAGTTCATTGACATCTGGAGCGATGCCCAAAGGCTCGCGACCCTTCCAGATCACGTCGACACCGTGCTTCGAGACTGGCAGGGGGACGTAGGCCCAGTTGCGCCATAGAGCGGAATCGACTTACGTGGCAAGTAGGCTCACCCGGTCACCACGCACACACCTGAGCGCCGCGCAGGCTTGAAGAGGTAGCACGCCGTTGCCGAGCGCGGTGATCTGCTGGTTCTGCGTCAGTTCGTCGCTATCCGCGACCCAATCAGTCGGCAGGCCCATGAGCCATTCAACGAATACCGGTGCCGGGCGGGGGCCGTCGGCGTCGTTCAGGAGGGCTGGCGCTGGCGCGGGGCGTCCGGTGATGTGTTCCCAGCGGGCGATAGCCTCGGCGTAGCGTGCCCAGCGCTGAACAGTCCGTCGATCAGGGACCACAGCGTCTCCGATTCGGCTCTCCTGTTGGGTGAGCCACTCGGTCCGTGGAGCGCGAAGTCGATGATCTGGTGCGACAGCGCGATCGTCCCGCGTCGTGCTCGCACTTGGTCGAGGGTTTCCCCGCCGCGTGATGAGTCGGTTGCGAGAGGGGTGCGGAACAGTGCGCCGGGCGAGCGCGAAGATGCGGAAGCGTTGGTGAGGAGCGCCGACAAGGGAAGCCGGTAGGCCGATCCATCGCGCATCCAGCCGCAGGTCGGCCAGATCGCCGAGAACGGCGCCGAGAGCCCGTAGAGGTCGAGTTGCGTTGTCTCCCAGGTGCCACGGGTCGGGTTCCATGCCGCGAAGGGTTGCGCCGTCGGGGGTTGCATCGCCTGGGTTGCGTCGTTCATGGTCGTTTCCTTCTGCGGGTGGCCGTGTCGCGGGTGAGGACAGCAGCCCGCGGACGTTCTCGATGACGACCCATTCTGGCTGGAGCACGTCGATGGCCGCGGCCATGTGCGCCCACAGACCCGAGCGCGTGCCAGGCGCGAGGCCGGCGCGCTTGCCGACGGTGGAAACGTCTTGAGGCACGGGAACCCGCCGATGAGGATGTCCACGGGCTCGACCTGGCTCCAGTCGATGGCCGTAATGTCACCGAGGTTCGGCGCCACGGGCCAGTGGCGGGAGAAGACACGGGCGACGGGCTCGTTGAGTTCGGAGAACCACACGGTCTTGGCGTTGAAGACGTGCTCGACGGCGAGGTCGAGTCCGCCGTAGCCGCTGAAGAGCGATCCGATCTTGAGTTCTGAGTCGCCGCTGGCGTCGAGGTCGTGCATGAAGTCTGCTCCGGTGACGGTCGTCCCCGGCATCGCCTCGTCACGAAGTTGATGCCGAGCTGGTCACCTGTCAGGTGCACGACTCCGACACGCGCCAGCCGCTCAACTGCGCACCCCGCTTGCCGTCACCCGAGGCCTCCATCTCCGGCCTCAGCTCCGACCGCCGCCCGAGGTCACACGCGTCTTGCAGATCGAGGTTGAGTGAGCATTCCCGCGGCCGAGATCACCGGGTGAGGGTGCTCACCTGCTCGGCAGGAGCGGAGGCGAGCATGACAGTTTCGATGCGCGTGATGTCGGCGGGTGACGGCTACAAGTACCTGCTCAAGACGGTTGCGGCAGCCGACGGGAACAGGCCACTTTCCACGCCACTCACGCGCTACTACATGGAGGAAGGCACCCCGCCTGGTCGTTGGCTCGGCGCGGGCGTAGTGGCCCTCGGCAAGGGCGAGATTCAGGTGGGTGACCGAGTATCGGAGCACCAGCTCCAGCTCCTGATGGGGACTGGCCATGATCCGATTACCGACGAGCCGCTCGGTCGTGCCTTTCCGACCTACAAGAGCCAGGACGAGCGGATCGAGGCGCGGATCGCCGACCTCGACCCGACGATGACGCCTGGCGCCAAGGGCGAGGCCGTAGCGCAGATCGTTGCCGAGGAGAGCGCCCGGAGCAAGCGGCGTGCTGTGGCGGGCTTCGACTTCACCTTCTCGATTCCGAAGTCCGCGAGCGTGTTGTGGGCGCTCGCCGATGCCGGAGTGCAGGCACTGATCGCCGAGGCGCATCATCGCGCAGTTGCGGAGGTAGTTGCGTTCATGGAACGTGAGGTTGCAGCCACCCGCACGGGCGCAACCGCCGGGGACGGCGCGGTTGCACACGTCGAGGTCACCGGGCTCATCGCGACCGCGTTCGATCACTTCGACTCCCGCGCCAGCGACCCCCACCTCCACACGCACGTCGTCATCAGCAACAAGGCCAAGACCGTCCTCGACGGGAAGTGGCGCTCGCTTGACGGCAGACCGATGCACGCCGCCGTCGTCGCGCTCTCCGAACTACACGAAGCCGTGTTCGCTGACCACATGACCCGCACCTTCGGCGTCTCCTGGGAGGCGCGCGAGATGGGCCGCGACCGGAACCCAGCGTGGGCGATCACCGGCGTGCCGGAGGAACTGGTCGCGGAGTTCTCCGCCCGCGCCCGCCACATCGACGCGGAGAAGAACCGGCTCATCGACGAGTACGTTGCCCAGCACGGACGCCAACCATCGAACGCGACGATCCTCAAACTGCGAGCCCAAGCCACACTCGCGACCCGCCCCGAGAAGCAGGTCCGATCCCTTGCTGAGCTGACCGCCGAGTGGCGAACGCGAGCCAGCAAGACCCTGGGCCAGGACGCGACGTCGTGGGCACGCGGGATGACCGACAACGACAAGCCGCTCCTGCTGCGGGCGGATGATGTGCCGCTCGACGTGATCGGCGAGCTGGGACGTTCAGTCGTCGAAGTCGTCGGTGAAAAGCGTTCGACCTGGCGACGGTGGAATCTCATGGCCGAAGCATCCCGGCAGACGATGGGCTGGCGGTTCGCCACCATGCAGGACCGGGAAGCTATCGTCGCGATGGTCGCCGACGCCGCCGAGCTCGTCTCGCTCCGCCTGACACCGCCTGAGCTCGCGGCCTCGCCGGTCGTGTTCCGTCGCCCCGACGGCAGCTCGGTGTTCCGGCCGAAGAGCTCGACCGCGTTCACCTCCGAGTCCCAGCTCGCGGCCGAGGACAGACTCCTCGAACGAGCAGCCAACCTCGGCGGGCCGACGGTGACGCTTGCCACGGTCGAGAAGATCACGGGCAGGCCCGACGCGGACGGTCGGATGCTCGGCGATGACCAAGCAGATGCCTTGACCCGGATCGCGGTGTCGGGTCGGATGCTCGATGTCCTCGTCGGTCCCGCCGGAGCTGGCAAGACCACGGCCATGAACGCACTTCGCCGCGCCTGGGAAGCCGAGCACGGCCCCGGTTCCGTCGTTGGCCTCGCGCCGTCGGCGGTGGCCGCGCAGGTGCTCGCCGACGATCTCGGGATCGCGACCGAGAACACGGCGAAGTGGTGGCAGAACCATCTCCTGCACGGCACTACGTTCGCAGCGGGGCAGCTCGTCATCATCGACGAAGCCTCCCTGGCGGGCACCCTGTCGCTGGACCGCATCACCCACCTCGCCCAGGAGGCTGGCGCGAAGGTGCTGCTGGTCGGTGACTATGCCCAGCTGCAATCCGTGGACGCCGGCGGTGCGTTCGCGATGATCGCTAACGACCGGGACGACACCCCGGAACTGGTCGACGTTCACCGGTTCACCCACGCTTGGGAGAAGACCGCATCACTCGAGCTGCGCCACGGACGCGCCGATGCCATCGACTCCTACCTCGCCCATCAGCGCATCACCGGTGGCGACGCCGAGACCATGACCGATGCCGCCTACAACGCCTGGCGCGCCGACCGCGACCAGGGGCACATATCGGTGCTGATCGCCGAGACCCACGAAGACGTGACCGCCCTCAACCGACGCGCCCGCGCCGACCTGATCCACAACAAGACGCTGAACCCCGACCGCGAGGTCGAACTGCGCGACGGCACCGCCGCCGGGATCGGAGACACGATCATCACCCGCGACAACGACCGAAGGCTCCGCACCGCGAACGGGCGAGACTGGGTACGCAACGGCGACGTTTGGACCATCACCGCCGTCGGCGACGACGGGACTATCGCCATACGGAGGCGTGGGCGAAGGTTCGGCGGCAGGATCGTCCTGCCAGCCTCGTATGTCTCCAAGAGCGTCGATCTCGGCTACGCAGTCACCGCCTTCCGTGCGCAAGGTGTCACGACCGACACCGCGCATGTGCTGGTTGAACCGACCTCGACCAGAGAGACCTTCTACGTCGCGATGACCCGAGGCCAGCACTCCAACCGTGCCTACGTCACCCTTGATCGCGCCGACGACCATGCGGAGCCGCACCCCGGCGATGACCCCAACGCGACCGCGCGCAACGTGCTCTACGGCGTGCTGCAGCACAGCGGAGCCGAACTCTCGGCGCACGAGACGATCGTTGCCGAGCAGGAGCAGTGGGGCTCGATCGCGCAGCTTGCCGCCGAGTACGAGACCATCGCCGCCGCAGCCCAACACGACCGCTGGGCCACCCTCATCCGCAACTCCGGGCTCACCGACGAACAGGCCGACAGCGCCATCGAATCCGAGGCGTTCGGGCCGCTCACGGCCGAACTCCGCCGCGCCGAAGCCAACCACCACGATGTCGACTCGCTCCTGCCGCGTCTTGTCGCGGCGAGAGGGTTCGGCGACGCCGACGACATCGCCGCGGTCCTCCACTACCGCATCGAACGAGCGACGGCTCGACCGGCAGGATCAGGACGTACAAGGAAGCCGCCGCGCCTAATCGCCGGCCTCATCCCACGTGCCCACGGCGTGACCGATGCCGAGATGCGAGCAGCACTCGACGAGCGAGAGGAGTTGATCGAGGCCCGCGTCAGCGCCGTACTTGACTCCGCGCTGACAGAGAACACGCCGTGGACAAGGGCGCTCGGCATGCCACCGCATGAGCGACGCCGAGCTGCGACCTGGCGCGCGGCTGCACGTGTCGTCACCGCTTACCGAGACCGCTACCGCATCGCCGACGATGCACCCCTTGGTGCCCCGGCCGAGTCTTCCGCGCAGAAGATCGACGCGGTGAGGGCGCGAGCAGCACTCGACAGGATGCTCCTTCTCTCTGCCCAGAGCGCTCCGCCGGAGGCTGGGCTCAACGCCGTCAGGCGGGTGCGGCCTCAGACAGGACGCAGCATCTGATCCTTCCAAATGTCCCCACCTCGACGTAGCCTTGAAGCGAGGCGGATTTCTCCTTACCTTTGGGCCGTTCGCGGCAGACCTTCGGGTCACTCTCCACGCACCGTCTCAACAACATAAGTGCGTGTTGAGAGGAGCCCATCATGATCCGCCTACTGTGGACAGCCAGCACGGTGGTCCGCTACTTCCTGCGTCGTTACATGCCGGGCAACATCCTGCTCGACCTGATCCGAACGAGGAACGGACTGAAGTGGGGCGTGCCAGCGATGCTGCTGGCCGCTCCGTACCTGGGCGTCGCTGCCTGGTGCACTACTCTCATTGAGTCCGGCGGCCCCGGATGGCTTCACCTCGTGGTCCTGATCTGCATCTGGAACGCTCTGAAGATGATCGTCATCGGCCCGGTAAGCGTGGTGCTGCTCGTGAGGGCACGCGCCAAGGAACGCCAGGCCCGGAAGCGTGCCGAGCGCGCGGTAGACGCTGAGGTGTCTCAGCGTGAACTCACTCGCAGCATCCGATGAGAGACACTTCCATCCGTCCAACCGTTGACGAGCAGCTACAACGAACGCGTTGGTTCAGGCGTAGCCGGACGGACTCGATCCGCATCAACTTGCGGACGCGGCGCTGAGACTTGGCGAGCGTTGCCGCGTTTCCCCAGGCGCGCAAGATCGGCGCTGTCTGCGACCAGCGACGCGGTGCCTTCCCGTAGCAGACGATGGGGACCGACGCTCGCGGCGCTCGTCACCGGACCAGGCACTGCTCCCACGCTTCGACCCAGCTCGAATGCGTACTGCGCCACCCCCAACGAGCCTGACCGACCTGCCGCCTCGACGATGACCGTCGTAGACGCGAGCGCCGCCATTAGCCGCCCGCGAGCGATGAACCGATGCCTTGTAGGGACAGCGCCAGGTGGCACCTCGCTGACGAGAAGCCCGACATCAGCCCCGCGGTCGAGTAGGTCGCGGTGACCAGCAGGGTAAGGACGGTCGACTCCGTTTGCGAGGATCGCGATGGTGTCTCCGCCTGCGGCGAGGGCAGCTTGGTGTGCAGCGCCTTCGATCCCATACGCGCCACCGGCGACCACAACGCGCTCGTCCGCAACCGTCGAGGCGGCGAGTTCGCGGGCAACATGGTCTCCGTATGCGGTGGACGCGCGTGACCCGGTGATCGTGACGATGTCCTGCAACGGGCGGGAGAGGAACGATGAGGCGCCGCGCGTCCACAACACGTATGGGGCGAGATCGCCAAGGTCGTTGAGGGCGACGGGCCAGTTGGTGTCGCCTGGGACGAGAACCTGGATGCCTGACTGCTGAGCCTGGTCGAGACGGGCGGCGATGTCCTTCGCCGCAGTTGCGTCGAAGTGGTCGCGCCAGACCTGCGCGTCGACGGCGCTGAGACCCGTCACCGACCCGTCGCGCTCGGCAAGTCGGAGTGTCTCCATCGCTCCGAGCCCAGTCAGGACTCGGCCGGTCACCGGATCGCTGGGCTCAAGGAGCATGGACAGCACCATCCGTGCGGTTCGCTCGTCGTCTGCAAGGTCACTCAGGCCAGCCATCGTCGGTTCCTCTCGGCATTCGATACCGACAAGGTGCACAGCCAGCCCCGGTTCGGTGGCGGCTAGGTGATCACGGCGCGGATATAGATGCCAACGCCGATGAGCAAGAGAGCACCGTAGAAGGGCAAGATCGACCACGATGACCAGACGCTCCATGCCGGGACCCATCGGCCAATCACAGTCTTGACTCGCTCACGCCACCCGGCCGATGCAGGTATCGGATCGTCAGCTTCGGAGGGGTCGAGTGAGAACTGTGGGACGGCGCGCGTGCCCCGTGCAACGGTGTCGTACAGTCGCCGGTAGGCACGTTCTTGTCGCAGATAGTTGGCGTCGAGGAACATGAAGAGCACGACCGCTGCGAGTCCGAGCAGAGTAACCGCTCGTGAGTGCTGCACTAGCGCGAACCCAAAGGTGGCCGTGACGACTGGCAGCAGCCACCCTTTCGCGCTTGATGACGCAGCGGACATGCGAGTGACGACTGCCTGGATGAAGTCAAGGTGCTTCCGCCGATCTTCGTCTGAGGGTGCGGTCGGCGTACTCACTTGTTGCTCGCCTTCCGACACTCGACTCTCAGCGCTTCCCACGCTTCGTCCTTCGCCTCCTCGCTGTAGTTGCTTTCAGGCGGCCAGATGTGCCCGATGGGGTCTCCTTCCCAGCGAGGCACAAGATGGACGTGCAGGTGGAAGACCGTCTGACTGGCCGCGCTACCGTTGGACTGAATGACGTTGAGGCCATCGGGGTTGACTGCGCGCTTGACTGCTGCGGCGAGCCGCGTTGTCGCCCTGGCGAGCTGCTCGGCAGTGACTTCATCAAGTGCCCAAATGTCGGGCACATGGAGGCGAGGGATCACCAGGGTGTGTCCGAGGTTTGCCGGGTTGTGGGGGAAGAACGCGACGACATGCTGATCGCGATAGACCTCGCGGGCATCGGGGTCGTCTCTCTGGACGATCTCGCAGAAGGGGCAGTCAGGATCGCTTGTAGGCATTGTTGACCCAAGTAGTGATGTTCGCCTTGATGTCCGCGTAGACGGCCTGGCTGTTCGATCCGCTGGGGCTGTAGACCGGCACGTAGTCGCCGACGGTGCCGCCGCCCTTGAGCGACACCTTGCTGAACGGGTTCTCTCCGTATGAGTCGGTGTTGCCGTTGCGGTCGGCCAGCCCATGGATTCGGATGCCAACCAGCGGCTTGTGGTTGTCCCAGGCGTGGGCGATCTCGTG
The DNA here is from genome assembly GCF_006715765.1 of Rarobacter incanus. Taxonomy (NCBI): domain Bacteria; kingdom Bacillati; phylum Actinomycetota; class Actinomycetes; order Micrococcales; family Rarobacteraceae; genus Rarobacter; species Rarobacter incanus. The sequence continues at coordinate 2,414,271 of NZ_VFNV01000001.1, read as the reverse complement.
GCGCACCCACGGACGGCTGGCAGTCTGAGCGCCGATCAAGACTACGACTGCCGACTTGTAGGCCATCTGATCGGCGATCCACTTCTTGATGGCCGCGTCGCCCTTGCGCTTGACTTCCTCCCACTGCTGCGCGTTGAGGATGGGCTGTCCCTCCAACGCGCCCATCTGGATGATCTGCTGCACCCGCCACGCGTCGCGGTCGTAGTGGAAGCTGTAGAAGACTGACTTGGCCATGCTTGACTCTCCCGTCACCTGCGGTCGAGCCGCTCTCGTACCGTCAATCAAAGCCTACGGCGGACCACTGACATTCGAACTTTGATGCGCCCTCGCGCGGAGCCAGACCACCATCCTGCTTCACGACACACCGTCGATGATCTTGTCCGCGATGAGTCCAGCCTCGACCAAGGCTGCGCGCACGGCCTTGCGGTCCACACCCATCCGACGACCAATCGCGCGCATCGAGACGCCCGCCCGGGCGAGCCGCACCGCCTCTGCCTTCTCCTCGACGCCCAGCCCAGGTCGGCGGCTCGGCACGTCGCGGCGGCGCAGATGAGAGAACACGGTCGCGCGGTGGATGCCGTACCTCTCAGCGAGCGCCTTGACGCTCATCCCGGCCAGGTAGTCGCCGACGAGGGCGTCCACCTCGGAGGCGGTGAGAAAAGTTTGAGCCGTCTCGACAGTCCTCACAACAGGGCCACGATCGTCCTTCGGAGCGGTATCCTGGGGACGTCGAGAGACCTCGTAGACCCCACGGTCTAGGCGGTTGACCAGGGTTTTTGTCTTGGGGGCGGAGTTGCCGAACGTACTACTCAGGCACCCCAAGGGAGCGAGGAGCTGAACGCTTGCGTTCAGGCTCCGAGCGAGCGCAGGGGTTGCAGGCGCGTAGCGCCAAACACCCCATATGGGCGAGGTTCAAACCTTCGACAAGAGTCTCCACTCTTGAGAACGTTTGAACCTCGTCCTTTTTCTTTGCCTGCTCGGCCCAGTTGAGTGCATTGCCCTGGGTCTCGATGTCGCAGAGCGCCTCGTAGGACGGCTGGTACTCGACCCGCACTTCCCGATCCTCGTCGATGAAGATCTTCCGGAAGAACGCCTGGTTGCACAGTCTCCTGTTCTGGTTGTCACACCGGCGATAGATCAACGCCACGTTTGCCAGCAACGCCAAGTAGTCGTCGAGATTCGCCCGAGCCGCCGCATACTCATCGTGATGCGCCGACAGCCTCCCCTTGATGTCATCCAGCCGGGCCTCGATCCTCATCTGCTCTTCCTTCAGCAGCTCCAACGAGATCGCACCCGAATAGTGAGCTCGAAGGACAACGAGCCTCTCCTCTTCCAATTCAGTGCGCCGCTTCGCCAGAGACTCCAGCTCGCCAGAATCCTCCGCCAACAGACGGTCGAACTCCGCGTGACACATCGCACCTAGAGCCTGCCGCACCTCACTACTGACCTCGATGCGCTCGTAGTACTCCTCGACCAGCCGTTCACTATCATCGATCAGCATCGCCTGCCGCGTGCACTCGGTCTTCTTCGAATGCCGCCCATTGCAGACAAAGTACGGATAGATCCGCCCTTTACCGTTGTTCGCCTTGATGATGATCAGCCGCTCGCCACACGACCCGCAGTACAGGGTGCCCTTGAGGTAGTGCGCGTGGACCTGGGTCGCATCGGCAGCCGACTTGTGCGATTCCAGCACGTTCTGCACCTGATACCAGACCTCCTTCGGCACCAGCGGCTCATGCGCTCCCGGATAGACGGCTCCCTTGAACCGCACCATGCCCCGGTAGTATGGATTCGTCAGCACCCGGTACAAGCCCGGCACACTCACCGACTTCGGCGCGCGCTTGGGCGTAGGCGTCGTCGTCAACCCACGCGCCTCCAGCTCTCGCTGCATCTGCGACACCGTCCAACGCCCGGACGCGAACTGCTCGAACGCCCACCGCACCAACGGAGCGCGCTCCTCGTCAATTACGACCGTCCGGTTCTCTCGACCCCGCTCATCACGGATGCCGACATTCAGATACCCGATCGGTGCGCGGTTCGTCGTGCCACCCTGCGCTGCCTTCTGCGAAAGGCCCTTCACCGTCTCGGTGGCGAGGTTGCGGGAATAGAACTCGGCGATCGAGGACATGATGCCGTGGAGCAACATGCCCGAGGGCGTCTCGTCGATGTTCTCGCTCGCAGAGACAAGCGTTACTCCGGCGTCGCGAAGAGCGAGGTGGATGGCGACGTCGTCGGCTCGGTTGCGGGCCAGGCGGTCAACCTTATGGACGATGCAGTAGTTCACTCGATGCTCGGTGACGTACTCGATCATCTTCATCAGCTGCGGCCGGTCAGCCTTACGTGCTGATTCGCCTGCGTCGACGAATTCCTCGATCACCGTCGCGCCGAGCGACTCTGCCTTGCGCAGGTTTGCCTCGCGCTGGGCCGGGATCGAATATCCCTCCTCGGTGCCGCCCTTCTCCGCCTGCTCCTTCGTGGAGACACGCAGGCACATGACCGCGATGGGGCCGCCCGCGGTGAGGGTGGGTAGCGACAGCCGATCGGTCGGCGACGGCAGGTCATCTGGTGTGGTGCTCATGGCTCTTCTCCGCGTGTGCTTGACAGCGCCCGCCGCGGAATCGTCAACTGCGAATGTTGATCGTGAGAAGAGCCCGAAGGCTGTAGGACTAGGCCAGAACGGCCACGTATTCGTGCCCCGAACCGAGGCACGGGGGTTTAGGACCACAACATCCACCGCTAGCGGCGGACAGTTACATTCTACGCTTTCCCCTCTAGAGAGGTATCGAAAATCTTGGGGCCTGATTCGGCTACTCGTCGCTCGCCGAGATCCTGGAGCGCGAAGCGGATCATGAGTTCAGTGAGCAAGGTCAAGTCGGGCTGCTCGCGGTGGACGGCCCGAACGCTGAGGTGACGTTCCTCGCGACTCCGGCGATCCGTCTGCTTCTCGTATTGCCTACTCACGATTCCTGTACCTCTCCTGTCGTGGGATCGGCGCTGGCGAAGAACGCTTCCTCGGCCGACTGACGAGCTTCGACGGCGTCAAGAACGAACTGCACGAAGTCGGCGTCACGGTCGGTGATGACTTCCTCGACGACCTCCTGGTCATGGTTCTCGCCCGGCCAGGGCGTCTGCCTTGTCGGCCGGTCGCGATCTCGTTTGGTGCCGCAGGCGGCGACCCAGTCGCGGAGGCGTCCGCGGGCGTCGGCGAAGTCGCGGTGCCAGCCGAACGGTGCCGAGCCGTCCTGGTCAGGGTCGTAAGCGCAGAGCCAGTGCAGGTGCAGTGCCGAAAGCTCCCAGAGCAGCTCTGGGTGGCGGTGCCAGAACGGCGGAATCTCCGAGGCCGGGAGCCCGTACTCAACACGGAGCCAGTTCACCCATCGATTGAGTTCAAGCAGCTCCTGTTCGAGGTCGTGCGCTGTGAGCAGGTTCCAGTTGATCGGGTGCGGCGGCCGGGCCTGAGGTTCGGGCTCGTAGCTTGGCTCGGGAACGTCATCGATGCCGATGTGCTCGTTCATGGTCACAGCCCCATTCCGCGAGTATCAATCCCGGGGCGCGGCACAGGTGTGTCGAAGACCTTGCCCTGCCCCCGTTCGGGAGCACCGCGCGGCGTGCGGTCGACCTCGTAGCGTGTGCGCGCAGTGTCGTGGCCGATCTTCTTCGCCACGAACTCGACGTCTTGAATCGTCTCGCCGTCTCGCTCGACGGTGTACTCGTGCTGATACCCCTCGGCGACGAACTTGTCGCCCTTGGCGAAGCGCTCAAACGCACGCTGGGCGGTCTTGCGGTACATCACCAGGTTGTTGAACGTCGTGTCCAGCTTCGTGAAGCTGCCGTCTTCTTCGCGGCGGTAGTTCTCCTGCCCGAAGCGGGCGTAGAACCGGGCGTCGCCGTTCTCGGTCTGTGAGAGCTGCGGGTCACTGGCGATGAAGCCAGATACCGACTGCTGGGTGCGGATAGCCATGGGACTCTTCTCCTGCCGATCGGGAGCCACGCTCGTACAGCGGCTCGTAGAAGGCAGGTGCACTCCCGCGTCCAGCGGGAAGCCCGCCGACTTCAGTCGACGGGCTTCCGTTCCAGCAGTTCTTCTATCTCGCGTCTCTCGTGTTTGAGGTCCGTTGCATTGGGGCGTTTCGTCCATGGCATGAGGTCCGTGATGATCGGTGGCGCAGACCGAAGAAGGACGACGCCGGTGCCGAATGGCATCGTGCGGATGCGGTCCGGCGGCAAGATTGGCACCCGCCGGATCGAGCGCTGGTTCGTGCGGGAGCCGTAGTCACCGAGCGTGACGGAGTCCGTGAACTCGTCCCGCTCGCCGATCAGCGTCGAGAGGTCTTGGAGGTCTCGGGAGTTGGATGCTCCGCCGAGGATGATCTTGGTGATGCTCGCGTACCAGATCGCTGAGGCCTGGTCGTCGCTCCACTTGTCTCTCGCCTGGGCGAGCGACTGGAGCACCGGCATCGTCGTGATCCCCGTACCGCCTCCCTCCGCCATGAGCGTCGGCAGTGACGGCAACGGGGCAAGGTTCCCGATCTCGTCCAACGCGAGCAGCATCGGCGGATCAAGCCTTGCGCCAGGCATCCTGGCTGCCATTCGTCTGGCTGTCTCGATGAGGTCCTCCACGAACGCCGCGACCAGAGCTGCGCTGTTGCCTGCCCCGGCACCGGTGGCGAGCAGATACAGCGTGCCCTTGTCTCGGATGAACGACTCCGGGTCGAAGGCCTCGTCTTCTCCCGGGCTCACGGCATCGAGCACCCGCGGGTCTGCGAGTGCCGCGAGGGCGAGCGAGACGCCCTGCCAGATCGAATCCCGCGTCCTGGGGTCGGTCTCGATCATCGCTTCCAGCCCCTCGGCCCACCCGGTCGCGGCCTTCGGGGAAGCATTGAGAATCGCGACGGCATCAGCCGCGGCGGATGGGTCGAGTGTCCATCGGAAGAGCTCGGCTGGGCTGCGCCGGTCGATCGCCGCCGCGTGAAGCAAGGCTTGGAGGGCGACACGGGTCTTGCCTTCCCAGAAGCCACCGCTGTCGACTCCGCCATCGGCGAGTCCGGTCGCGGCGGCGAGGCCGGTGGCGCGGATCATCGCGGTAAGCGGGTCCTCGCAGCCGCGGATCGGTGACCAGCGCAGCCCCGCGGGCACGCCCTCGGCGAGATGTTGCGGGTCGAACACCATCACCGGTCCGATCCGTCGCCTGGCGCGCAGTGTCGCGGTGAGGTTGTCGGGCCTGGTCGAGGTCGTCACAACCGCGCCGGGAGCGTCGAGGATGGCGTTGATCACAATGTGGAGGCCCTTGCCCGAGCGGGGTGGGCCGATGAGCAGGATCGAGTCCTCCACGCTCGCCCACACGTCCTTCCCGCGCGACTGCCCGAGCCGGTAACCGACATCGGCCGCACTCGGGCTCTCGATCGATGGTCGTAGCGTCCCAGCACGGCGCAACAGAGCTCGGCTGGATGCGGCGAGCGCGACCTCGTGGGCGGTGGCGGTTCCTGCCAGTCGGTGCGGGTCTGTCTCGGTGTTGCGTGAGTGGCGACGCCACAGCATCCACAGCCACGCGCCGAGCACTCCGAGTCCCGCGAGCATGACGGCGGCGACCGCCCAGTAGGCGATCGCGTTGAGTTCGTCGGCCCCGAGCGCTGTACCGGGGTGTCCCGGGTGTGTGAGTACGCCGATGCCCCCGGCGATTCCCGCAGAGGGCTGCGAGACGCCGGTGAGGAACGCTGCGATGGAGCCTGCTGCTCTGAGGATGAGGGTGAGGCCGAAGAGGGCGATGAGTCCGGCCATGAGGATGTTGGTGAGCTCGTCTCCGAACGATCCGGACTGGCGGCCCGGCGCGTTCACGAGAGACTCACCGTCTGCGAGTGTCCCGAGACGTCACCGATGAGGACGGCCTCGGTGACGTGGCTTGTGAGCAGGTCGAGATCGATCACTGCACGAGCGTTTCCCTGCCGGTCGCTCTCCGTCCCAGTGACGATGACCGCAACGGTGATGTCCTCGCCTGAGATGAAGCCGGTCGCAGTGAGTTCGAAGAGGCGCGGTTCCTTGGAACGCCGTGCACGTCGGGTCTCTGGCCGTGCCTGCGGTGCAGTCTCCGACTGAGGAGCGCTGCGTCGTCGAGCTTCGATGATGTCGGTGAAGACACTGCCGTCTGACTCCCGCACCTCGACGCGGACGGTACGGGAGCGGGCCTCCGTGAGTGCGTCGAGAAGTCCTCCGAAGTTGGCTCTCGACCAGGGTGGGGCGAAGGGTGGCGGCAGGAAGTCGTCACCGTCGAGTGTGACGGTGACGACTCCCAAATCGCCGACGGTGATCACCGCCAGCGGCAGACTGACCGGTGATGGGTCGAATACTGAAGGGTTCTGGGCGTTGCTCATACCTTCAGGTGCGCTCGTAAGACCAAGGGGTGCGACTTGCCCCTACTCTCTGGGCTCGCCGTTGCGGTTGCGTCGCTGGAACCTGAGTGAACAGCGTCGCTCTTGCTCGATCACAAGTTGTGTTCTGATTCGAAATCAATGAATATAGAACTATGTCGATACAAGCAGTAACGGATGCAACCTTCCATGATCAGGTCGAAGCCGCAGAACTGCCGGTCGTGGTGGACCTCTGGGCGGCATGGTGTGGGCCGTGCACGGCCATCGCGCCGATCCTCGCCCAGCTCGCAGACGAGTACGCGGGCCGGGTGAAGTTCGTGAAGACCGACGCCGACCAGAACCCCGAAGCCGTCACCGCCGCTGGGGTCACCTCGATCCCGACCCTCGGCTTCTACCAGGACGGCACCCGTCAGGACGTGCTGATCGGCGCGCACCCCAAGCCCGTGATCGCCGCCAAGATCGAAGCGCTCCTCGCATGACCGCTCCGACTGCCTCCGCGACGACCGCAACACGGGCGCGGCTCTCGACCCTGGATCGGTGGCTGCCGCTCTGGATCGGTCTCGCGATGATCGCGGGCCTCCTGCTTGGGCGCTTCATCCCTGCCCTCTCTGACGTGCTCGCGCACATGGAAGTCGGCGGCATCTCGATCCCGATCGGCCTCGGCCTGCTGGTGATGATGTACCCGGTGCTCGCGAAGGTCCGCTACGACCGCGTCGCGTCCGTCACAGGCGACAAGAAGCTGCTCGTCTCCTCGTTGATCCTGAACTGGCTCGTGGGACCGGCGGTGATGTTCGCGCTCGCGTGGCTGTTCCTGCCGGATCTACCCGAGTACCGTACCGGCCTGATCATCGTGGGTCTCGCCCGGTGTATCGCGATGGTGGTGATCTGGAACGACCTCGCCTGCGGTGATCGGGAGGCGACCGCGATCCTCGTCGCTATCAACTCGGTTTTCCAGGTCGTCGCATTCTCTCTGCTGGGCTGGTTCTACCTCACTGTTCTCCCCGGCTGGCTCGGCCTCGATACCCAAGGTTTGAATGTCTCGGTCGGGCAGATCGCTGTGAACGTGCTTGTGTTCCTCGGTATCCCGCTCGTCGCGGGGTTCGCGTCGCGGTGGATCGGTGAGAAGCGCAAGGGGCGTGACTGGTACGAGGAGAAGTTCATCCCCAGGGTGGGGCCGTTCGCCTTGTATGGCCTGTTGTTCACGATCGTGCTGCTGTTCGCGTTGCAGGGTGAGGCGATCACGAACCAGCCGTGGGATGTCGCCCGGATCGCGCTGCCGCTGCTGGCGTACTTCGCCATCATGTGGTTCGTAGGCCTGCTCCTCGGACGTGGCCTCGGCCTTGGGTATGCGCGGTCGGCGACGCTCGCGTTCACCGCCGCCGGGAACAACTTCGAGCTCGCGATCGCCGTCGCGATCGGCACCTTCGGTGCGACCTCCGGGCAGGCGCTCGCGGGGGTCGTCGGTCCGCTGATCGAGGTGCCCGTCTTGGTCGGTCTGGTCTATGTCTCGCTCTGGGCGGCACGCGCCTGGTTCCACACCAATCCCTACGCCCCAGTTCCTGCCGTGAAGGAGCAGATCGCATGACCACCACAAACCTCCTCACCGATCCTGCCGAGTGCAGGCCGTCGGCGACGCACGCCATCGGCACCGAAGCGGCGACCACGGTCGCGACCGTGCTGAAATCGCTCTCCGATCCACTCCGGCTTCGGATGCTGTCGGCGATCGCGACCGACCCGCGCGGGGAAGCCTGCGTGTGCGATCTCGCAGAACTCGCCGACGTATCCCAGCCCACGATCTCGCACCACCTGAAAGTAATGAAGGAGACGGGCATGCTCGCCTCCGAACGGCGCGGCACCTGGGTGTACTACCGGATCGTCCCCGAACGCCGCAGCGCCGTCACCGCCCTTCTCGACACGTTCGCGCCAGCTGCCGTCACTGACGTGCAGGTCGAGGCCGAGGATCGTGCCGAAGCACTCCGAACGATGGATGCCCGCCTGACCCGGCTCGCAGAAGAACTCGCCGATGAACTCACCGGCCTGAACCGCGATCTCGTGGTCGCGATCGTCCGCGAGTCCTACGCGGGCCTCGTGCGGTCAGCGAAGCTCACCCAGCACATGATCCCGCTCACCGAACGCTTCGCCCGTCAGCGCCTGGCTGACCTTACGCGGGATCGAGAGTCTGGGGTGCCGCAGGTGCTGTTCGTGTGCGTCGCGAACGCGGGACGGTCCCAGCTCGCCGCCGCGATCGTGAACCAGCTCGCAGGCGGTCGTATCATCGCCCGCTCTGCCGGGTCGACCCCCGCCGCTGACGTGCACCCGCATGTGCGATCCCTGCTCGCGGAGATCGGAGGCAACCGCGACGCGGCCGAGGCGTTCCCGAAACCACTCACCGACGATGCGGTGCGCGCCGCCGATGTCGTCGTGACCATGGGGTGCGGGGATGTGTGCCCGATCATCCCCGGCGTTCGATACGAAGACTGGGCCGTCGGCGACCCCGCCCTCGCCTCCGAAGTAGGCATTGCCGCGATCCGCGACGACATCGAAGCCCGCGTTCGCGGTCTTCTCACCGATCTGCACGTCCACGTCGACGGTGGCAGCCCATGACAGGCGAGAAGAAGGCTCCCACTCCCGGACATGCCTCAGCGTGGGAAGTGTTCCGCGTCTTCCTGCGGCTCGGACTGACCTCGTTCGGCGGGCCGATCGCACACCTGGGCTACTTCCGCACCGAGATCGTCGAACGCCGACGCTGGATGGACGACCGCGCCTACGCCAACCTGGTCGCGCTGTGCCAGTTCCTGCCCGGCCCTGCCTCGAGCCAGGTCGGCTTCGGCATCGGCCTGCACCGCGCCGGATACCGGGGCGCGCTGGCCGCCTTCATCGCATTCACGCTCCCGTCTGCGGCCCTCATGCTCACCTTCGCGTCCGGCGCGTCCCTGTTCACCGGCCCCATCGGGCAAGGTATCCTCGCCGGGCTGAAAACTGTCGCGGTCGCGATCGTCGCCCAGGCCGTCCTTGGCATGGCGAAAACACTTACCCCGGACCGGCAGCGCGCAGCGATAGCCGCCGTTGCTGCCCTCGCCGCGCTGCTGCTGGCCGGATCGCTCGGCCAAATCCTCGCGATCGTCCTCGGCGGGATCGCCGGATACTTCGTCTGCCGCGCACCCGCCACGAACACGGCGACGGCGGTGCGGTTCCCGGTGGCCCGGGTCGCAGGGATCACCGCGCTCGCCCTGTTCGTCGCGATCCTGGCCGGGATGCCGATGCTCGCTGCTGTCACCGGGAACGGTGGCGTCGCCCTGTTTGATGCGTTCGCGAGGGCCGGGGCGCTCGTGTTCGGCGGAGGTCACGTCGTGCTTCCGCTCTTGCAATCCGGCGTCGTCGATCCCGGCTGGGTCTCGAACGCGGACTTCCTCGCCGGATACGGTGCCGCCCAGGCCGTGCCCGGTCCGCTGTTCACCCTCGCCTCGTTCCTCGGCGCTGTCTCGTCCGTCGGTCCGGGTGGGGTTGCGGGGGCGAGCATCGCGCTGGCCGGGATCTTCCTGCCTGGCTTCCTGCTCCTGGTCGGGGTGCTGCCTTTCTGGAACCGGCTACAGCACCATGGGTGGGTGCAGGCGGTCATGCGCGGCGCGAACGCGGCGGTCGTCGGCATCCTCGCCGCCGCCCTCTACACGCCCGTGTTCACCACCGCGATCCTCACCCCGCCCGCGTTCGCGCTGGCGCTGATCTGCTTCGTGCTGCTCGTCGCATGGAAGCTACCGCCCTGGATCGTCGTGATCGTCGGAGCCGCAGGCGGCATCCTCGTCACAGCACTTACCTAACCTGCCGCCCGTCAAAATCGAAAGTGAGAACCCTCATGTCCACACCTTCTGTCTTATTTGTCTGCGTACATAACGCCGGACGCTCCCAGATGGCCGCAGGCTATCTCCGTCACCTCGCCGCCGGACGCATCGAAGTGCGCTCGGCCGGATCGATCCCCGCCGAACAGATCAACCCCATCGCCGTTGACGCCATGTTCGAAGAAGGAATCGACATCCGCAGCGAAACACCCAAGGTGATCACGACTGAGGCCGTGCAGGCCTCCGACGTCGTCATCACGATGGGATGCGGCGACGCCTGCCCGTTCTTCCCAGGTAAACGCTACGAGGACTGGAAACTCGACGACCCCGCAGGGCAGGGCATCGACGCCGTCCGCCCCATCCGCGACGAGATCAAGAACCGTGTCGAGGCACTCATCGCCGAGCTGCTCGACTGAATACAACGTCGAAGGGAATGCGGACGTGAGTGCAAGTGGGGTTGCATGTTCGCGGAACATGCAACCCCAGACTCCCGAAAGCGCACGCTGAACCCGCCTCTTCCATCGAACTAGCCTTCAGGAATCCTGAGCTTGCGGGTTTCACCATTCATGAGTCCAGTCGTGTCGAAGAGCTCCAGCTCCGACCGATGCAGCTGGTGCTGGCACACGAACGAGCGGTCCTTGATTCGCCACAGCCCCTGCCCAACGCCGAGCCCCGGGAGGAGCTTCCGCTCCGTGCCAGTGAGGCCGAGAGCATCGGCGGTGACGCCGAGCTGGCCGGTCTCCTGCCGGTAGATGATCCGGGTCTCCGCATTCGCGAGCAGGCTGTTCGCCAGGGAACGCAGCGCGGAGCCTTGGTCGCCGACGTTTTCGAGGTCGGTGAGCTTGTGGAAGATGAGCATGTTCGCGATCCCGTACGCACGAGCAAGACGCCAGTAAACGTCCATCCGGCGCGGCACGGCCGGGTGCTGCATGAGCCGCCAGGCCTCGTCGTAGATGCACCACCGCTGCCCGCCGTTCGGGTCCAGCGGCACCGACTCCATCCGTGCCGACGAACACGTCATCAACACCGAGATCAGCGTCGAGTTCTCCGCCACCCGCGACAGATCCAGGGAGATCATCAGCAGGCTCGGATCGAACGTCACCGTCGAGGGCCCATCGAAGAGCCCGGCCAGGTCACCGGCAACGAGGCGACGCAGCGCATGACCGACGAGTCGGCCATCCTCGGCGAGACGGTGCTCCGGGTCCACAGCCTGGCTCGGGTTGAGGACTCGGTCCACGACCATCGGCAGAATCGGCACATCGTTTTGCGCCACCGTCTCCGTCAACGCCGTATCGATCGCCGTGTGCTCCAGCGGGGTCAGCGGCCGGTCAAGCACCGTCTCCGCGAGCGCACCAATGAGATCCCGGCGGCGTGAAGCGACGGTGGGGACTGCTGCACGGATAGGTGACATCTGATCTGGCTCGCCCGAGGTGTGGGCCTGGAAGGATGGCATCGTGCCTAAGCCCTACCCGTCCGAGTTCCGTGATGACGTCGTGCGCGTCGCCCGCAACCGTGAGCCTGGAGTGGCGATCGAGCAGATCGGATAAGGCTTCGGGGTCCACCCGATGACGTTGCAGAAGTGGCTGCGTCGCGTTGACCTCGACGAGGGCGCGAAGCCTGGCCAGTCCCGTGTGGAGGGCGCTGAGCTGCGTGAGGCGCGCAAGCGGATCCGACTCCTCGAGCAGGAGAACGAGGTCCTTTGGCGGGCGGCGGCGTATCTGTCGCAGGCGAACCTGCCGGGAAAATGAGTTACCCGTTCGTAAAAGAGCTCGCCGCTGACGGAGTCCCCGTCGCGGTGACGTGTCGGGTCCTCAAGCTCTCCCGCCAGCCCTGCAAGCGCTGGCTTGCGCACCGGGTCACGGATCGGGAGCTCGACGAGGCGCATCGCGCGAACGCCCTGTTCGACGCGCACCGTGATGACCCGGAGTTCGGACACCGGCTCCTCGCCGACGAGGCCCGTGATGCGGGCGAAGCAATGTCGGACCGGACCGCGTGGCGGATCGCCGCGAGCAACGGCTGGTGGAGCGCGTTGGGGAAGCAGCGCGGCCGGGGCGGTCGTAAGCCTGGCCCTCCCGTCCACGACGACCTCTGCGCGGTCACCGACGAGCACGGCAGGACCCGGCACGTGTTCGCCGCCGACGCGCCGAACGAACTCTGGCTCGTGGACATCACGGAGCACAAGACCGCGGAGGGCAAGCTCTACTGTTGCGCGATCAAAGACGCGTTCAGCAGCCGGATCGTCAGGTACTCGGTGGACTCCAGAATGAAGTCCAGGCTGGCCGTCCAAGCCCTCGAGAACGCTGTCGCCATGCGCGGTGACGTCGCCGGCTGCGTGGTCCATTCGGACCGAGGATCTCAATTCCGAAGCAGGAAATTCCTGCGCGCGCTGACCCGTCACCGCATGATCGGGTCCATGGGAAGAGTCCGCTCCAGCGGAGACAACGCCGCGATGGAATCATTCTTCGCGCTGCTGCAGAAAAACGTCCTCGACCGCCGCTCGTGGTCCACCCGTGAGCAGTTGCGCATCGCGATCGTGACCTGAATCGAGCGGACCTACCACCGCCGACGTCGCCAGCGGCGCTTGAGCCGTTTGACGCCCATCGAGTTCGAGACCATCATGAACACGACCGCCGCACTGGCGGCGTGACTACAACCTGTCACCTATCCGTGCAGCAGTCCCTCGAGATCGGCGTAGATGGCCTGGCCGTTCGAGCCGTTGGGGTTGTAGACGGGAACGTAGTCTCCGACTGTGCCGCCTCCCTTGAGCGAGACCTTGCTGAACGGGTTCTCCCCATATAAGTCGGTGTTTCCGTTGCGGTCGGCCAGCCCGTGAATGCGGATGCCGACCAGCGGCTTGTGGTTATCCCACGCATATGCGATCTCATGGCGAACCCATGGCGGCTGGCGCTCTGAGCGCCGATCACGACTACGACCGCCGACTTGTACGCCATCTGGTCAGCGATCCACTTCTCGATGGCCGCGTCGCCCTTGCGCTTGACTTCCTCCCACTGCTGCGCATTGAAAATGGGCTGGCCTTCCAATGCACCCATCTGGATGATCTGCTGCACTCGCCACGCGTCACGGTCGTAGTGGAAGCTGTAGAAGACTGACTTGGCCATGCTGGACTCTCCCGTCATCTGCGGTCGAGCCACTCTCGTGCCGTCACTCAAAGCCTACGGGAGCCAGTGACAGGCTTACTGGCATGCGCATTAGCGTGCAGTCAGGCCCCGCGCGGCACGTGCTGGAACCCCGCCAGGACAAAGATGTGCGGTGACCGCCGCCCGATGGATCCGGCGATTCTCAGTGACCTTCCCCACCGGAATCCCGCGCAGCAGTGAGTACATGCGAGACCACGTCATCGCTCTTCAGGTGGCCACATCCTCCTCGCAGTTCGACTATCCCACTCCAAACCGTGGTCATAGCCGTCCCGCAGGTGAGCGTGCTACAGCGTGGGCCACACCTGTGTGGTATCCGATAATTCACGTGCAGTGTCTTCGAGAAACGAAATAATCACCGCTCGCTCTTCGCGAGTACGTTGTGCAGCGGCTGAGAATCGTTTCGCCTGTTGACGGCCCACAGTGTCCATAGCGGATCGATATGTCCCTGGTGTGATGCGAACGCTGAGCGCTCGCCGGTCGGACGGGTGCGGCTCTCGAGTGATGTGGCCGCCCTTGGCGAGCCTGTCGAGCAGTTTCGTTGTTGAGGCGGTGGTGATGCCGAGGTGGATGGCGAGGTCTGCGGGCATAGCGATCTGGTCTCGGTGCAGGCACACGATCAGATAGTGCAGGGCGCGCATGTCGGTCTTGTTCAGTTTCATGTAGCGCGTTGAGGCCTCTGAGAGTGCATCCTCTGCTCTGCGCAACTGTGCCATCGCGGCCATCAACTGGTTGATCTGAGCCACATCGTCGTCGGAAAGTTTGGAGCGATCCACAAGTTGGCTCTGGGGGTCACTGGATTCGACGCTGTAGAGACTCTGGCTAGCCTCGTCCTCCTGCGATGATCCACGCATCTGGCAACAATAGCACGCAGGCATGTAGCATGCTAATCTAGTAAATAGCCAAGCAATATATGTGCGATGAAGAGATGAGAGCATGATGCGCGAGACCACCATCGCTCTAATGGCGGAACGAACCGATCTACGTTCCGTTCCCGATCTACTGGGGGCCAGAGCAGCTATCAACCCCGATCACGTCGCGTTTGCGCGGTGGATCGACGGCGAGGTCCATGACGTGACGATCGCGCGGTTTCGGGAGCAGGTCCACGATCTGGCGGGAGGACTGATCGCAGCGGGTGTTAAGCCGGGTGATCGTGTCGCCATCATGTCCGAGACGTGTTACGAATGGGCTCTAGCGGATTTCGCCATATGGGCGGCCGGAGGTGTCGTCGTCCCGATTTATGAGACCGCGTCTATTCCTCAGGTCGAGCGCATCGTGAGCGAGTGCGGGGTTCGGGTTGCGTTTGCCTCAGATGATTCGCATCGGGATGTGCTCGCACACGCGCTCCCAGGCATTGCCGTCTGGACCTTCGATGCCAACCCCGGCCATGATCTCGCGGCGCTGGAGCGACTCGGTGACGGTGTTGATGAAGTGGAGATCGAACGCCGCGAGCAGCTCGCGGGCCCCGATGACCTGGCGAGCATCGTCTTCACCTCCGGAACCACGGGCCGGCAGAAGGGAGTGCGAATCACTCACGGCAACTTCGTGCGGCTGGTGGTGCAGGTTACGCAGGCATACGGCGAGGTGGTTCATGATCGGGCCACCACGATCATCCTGTTGCCGCTGGCCCACGTGCTCGCCCAAGGGCTTCAGCTCGTCTCGGTCTATGCGGGGATGAAGATCGTTCACGTGGGTGACCCAAAATCAGCGGTTGCGGCGATGGGTGAGGTTCGCCCCACCTTCATGGTGGTGGTTCCGCGAATCCTTGAGAAGATTCGCGTGGCGGCACGCGCCAAGGCCCAGGAGAGCAAGGTCGGGTCTGTTTTCGCCGTGGCGGATCGCACCGCTATCGCCTGGGGTGAGCATCTCGAACGAACCCAATATCAACCAGACCTTAGGCCGTCCCGCTGGCTCGTGCTGAGGCACAGACTCTTCGAGCGGCTCTTCTATGGCCGCTTGCGAGCTCTCATGGGTGGGCGCGTCGATTACCTGCTATCAGGCGCGTCTGCCTTGGATCCTTCTCTCGGGAATTTTTTTCGCGGCGTCGGTATTCCCGTGATTGAGGGTTACGGCCTCACCGAGACCACCGCCCCAATTACGGGAAACCGGCCTGGAACGATGCGGGCGGGATCTGTGGGTATTCCGATTCCTGGTTCGAGCGTGCGCATCTCGGATGAGGGTGAGGTGCTGGTGCGCGGTGTCGGCGTGAGCCCGGGCTACCTGAATCCCAAGGACGACGGCGAGTCTTACACCGATGGCTTCTACCGCACCGGGGACGTTGGGCGCTTAGATCAGGACGGCTTCCTGTATATCCAGGGCCGGCTGAAGAACATCATCGTGACGGCGAGTGGCAAGAACATTGCCCCGGAACCGTGGGAGGCCGTGGTCGCGACAGACCCGATCGTCTCTGAGGCGATCATGCTGGGCGAAGGTAAGCCGTATGCCGCAGCGGTGATTTTGCTCGATGCCGAAAAGGCGGCCGCGTGGGCGCGCAGGCGCGGCTCCGCCGAACTCGCACAACAGCTGGAGGCGGCACCGACAACGCGCGACGGAATCCGCATCGATGACGAGGCTATCCGGGCGCACATCCAGCGCACCGTCGACGGCGCGAACGCGGCCGTCTCGCGCGCCGAGCAAGTGCGCCGGTTCATCGTGCTAATGGCGGTGCCCTCCGAGGACGATCGGACCTTGACTCCGACGCTCAAACTTCGCCGTACCGAGTTCCTGAACACGGTTGCACACCATGTCCACCAGCTGTACCAAGGAGAGAACCAATCATGACTGCATCGTCCGGCGACGCCCAAGGGGCGAAGAAGAAGCCAGCCGTATCAGCAGCAATCCTCCTGCTCGTCGTGGCGCTCGGTGCCGGCATCGCCGCAGCCGGATCCCGCCAGGGCACCGAGGTGATGGGTCTGCCCGTCTTTGCGCTCGTGGTGGCCTGGATCTTCCTCGTCCAGATCATCGCTTTCATCCCAGCCTGGCTGAATCAAACGGAGACGTTCTTCGACCTAGCCGGAAGCCTCACGTACATCACCGCAGCGATCGGCGGCGTTGCGCTCAGTGGCCACACCGATGCTGTCTCATTGCTCCTGGCTGGTGCGGTGACACTGTGGGCGCTGCGGCTCGGATCGTTTCTCTTCATGCGCGTTCGCCGCTCCGGCTCCGATGATCGATTCGATGACATCAAGCCGGACTTCCCACGCTTCCTGACCGTCTGGATCATCCAAGCCCTCTGGGTCGCGATCACGCTCTCCGCTGCCTTGGCGGCCATCACCGCAGCCGAGCGGCCCACCCTGGGTGTTCTCACCGTCGTCGGCATGCTGCTGTGGCTCGCCGGATTCGTCTTCGAGATTGTGGCGGATCTGCAGAAGAGCCGCTTCCGTGCCGAGCCGACCAACAAGGACGAGTTCATTCGCACAGGGCTGTGGGCCTGGTCTCGCCACCCCAACTATTTCGGCGAGATCGTGCTGTGGATGGGCATCGCCATCGCTGCGATCCCGGCTCTCAGCGGCTGGCAGTACGCCACTCTGATCTCGCCGATCTTCGTGATCGTGCTGCTCACGCAGATCAGCGGGATCCCGCTGTTGGAGAGTAAAGCTGACGGGTACTGGGGAGATAAGGCCGCATACCAGGCGTACAAGGCGCGCACCTCGGTTCTGGTGCCTCTGCCTCCTCGTGCCGCCGGAAGTGAGCAGCTGTGATCGGGCGCCCCCTTCACAGTGAGGCCCACCCCCGCGACGGGCGACGCTGGATTCGGGTACTGTGGCCGTCATTCCTGATCGTCATATGGGTCATAGGCGCAGCGCTCGGGGGACCGTACTTCGGCCGGATCGATGAGGTCTCCTCGAACGAGCAGGCGAACTACCTGCCTGCCTCCGCCGAGGCGACCAAGGTTCAACAGCTTCGGGGTGAGTTCAGCGAATCGAACGCGATTCCGGCAATCGTGGTGTTCACCTCCGAGCAGGTTCTGAGCGAGGCGCAACTCGAGGAGATCGCCGCCCAGATCACCGGTCTACCTGCCGTGGCGGGCGTGGCGGAGGAGGTCTCCCCAGCGATCCCGTCCGACGACGGCCGGGCGGTACAGGTCTTCGTGCCAATCGAACCGGACGCCGAGATCGGCAACGTCGTGGCCGAACTGAGTCAGGGACTCCAAGACAGGGTTCCGGAGGGCGTGCAGGTTCACGTTACCGGGCCAGCCGGCTTCACCGCCGATCTGCTCGAGGCCTTCACAGGAATCGACGGTCTCCTGCTCGGCGTGGCGCTGGGCGCGGTGTTCCTCATCCTGATCGCGGTCTATCGCTCCGCGCTGCTTCCGCTTGTGGTTCTTTCCACCAGCTTGTTCGCGTTATGTGTGGCACTCCTGTGCGTGTGGTGGCTTGCTAAGGCGGGAGTCTTCCTCCTGAGCGGCCAGACTCAAGGCATCCTGTTCATTCTCGTGATTGGCGCGGCCACCGATTACTCGCTGCTGTACGTGTCCCGATTCCGTGAGGCACTCCGTAGCGAGCTCACAAACTGGGCAGCCACGACTCGGGCCGTGCGAGGTTCCCTCGAACCGATCCTCGCATCGGGAGGCACGGTCATCGCAGGTCTCCTGTGTCTCTTGCTCAGCGATCTGAAGTCCAACAGCACACTTGGTCCAGTGGCCGCCGTCGGCATCATCTTTGCGATGCTCTCGGCGCTCACCTTGCTGCCCTCGTTGTTGCTGATCCTCGGCCGCTTGGCGTTCTGGCCGCGCCGGCCACAATATGAGCCCGATGTCGTGGCTGTCGAGCAGGGCGTCCACACCACCGGGTTCTGGGCGCGACTTGGGCGGACGATTGCGAACAAGTCTCGACCGATCTGGATTGCTCCGACGGCACTGCTCGCGCTTGGTGTTTTCGCTGCCACGGGGTTCAATGCAACGGGTGTGGCCCAATCCGATCTTGTGCTTGGCCAGTCACAGTCCCGAGATGGTCAAGTCTTGCTCGGCGAACATTTCCCGGGCGGCTCAGGGGCACCTGCCCTCGTGGTGGTCCCTGAGGAGCAACTACAGATGGCGACCGATGTGATGCTGGACCACTCTGGAGTAAGTGATGTGAGTATCGTGGCTGCGGATTCACCGAGCGGCATCGCGCCTGTCACGGCCGATGGCATTCAGGCACTCGGACCGCCTGGAACTCCCGCACCCGAGCCCACGGTCGTCGACGGTGCGGTCCTGCTCCAGGCGACCTTGGCTGAGGCTCCCGATTCGGCCGCCGCAGAGCAGACCGTCCGGGAACTCCGGGAGGCACTCGCCCCTGCCGGGGCGCTGATCGGTGGCGTGACCGCCACGGCGATCGACACAAATGATGCATCAATCCGAGACCGCAACCTGATCATCCCGCTGATCCTGTTCGTGACCCTTCTGATTATTGCGGTGCTGTTGCGATCGCTGTTGGCACCACTCGTGCTGATCGCGAGCACGGTGCTGTCCTTCGGTACTGCACTGGGCGTCTCGGCGCTGGTGTTCAACCACATCCTCGGCTTCCCTGGCGCCGATCCCGGAGTGCCGCTGTTTGGTTTTGTGTTCCTCGTGGCCCTCGGTATTGACTACAACATCTTCCTGATGACACGTGTGCGCGAGGAATCGCTGCGTCATGGCACCCGCCCGGGTATTCTGCGTGGGCTCAAGATCACGGGAAGTGTGATCACCTCGGCGGGGCTCGTCCTCGCCGCAACGTTCGCCGCACTCGCAGTGATCCCGATCCTGTTCCTTGCGCAGCTTGCGTTCATAGTCTCGTTCGGCGTGCTGCTGGACACCTTCATCGTCCGTTCTCTGCTGGTCCCGGCGCTCTGCTACGACATCGGTGCGGCGATCTGGTGGCCTTCGAAGCTGGTTCACAAAGGTGACGGCTCCACACCGTCAGAAATGGGAAAGGACGCCCTCGCGTGAGTTCAGCACCCGTGGTGGTCTGGTTTCGAGATGATCTTCGGATCGCTGACAACCCCGCCCTGTGTGCCGCTGCCGACCAGCGCGCGCCGGTAATCGCGCTCTACGTCCTCGATGAGGAGTCCTCGGGTATCCGACCGCTCGGAGGGGCAGCTAAATGGTGGCTGCACCACAGCCTGTCTGCGCTGCAAGCCGATCTAGCTGACCATGGAATCCCACTGGTACTGCGGCATGGTGCCGCGCTTGCCGAGGTTGTGGACATCGTCGGCCAGGTCGGTGCGCGAGCAGTGGTTTGGAATCGCCGTTATGGCGGCCCGGAGCGTTCCGTCGATACCGAGGTGAAGGCGTCCTTGAGCGCTGCGGGCATCGAGGTGGAGAGTTTCGCGGCAAGTCTGCTCTTCGAACCCTGGATGATCCGGACCCGGAACGGGGATCCCTATTCGGTGTTCGCACCGTTCTGGAAGGCCTGCAATGCTGCGCCTCCACCCCGACTGCCGCTGAGCGTGCCAGAGCGGATCAATCGCTCCGCAGATCTCACGGGAGTTACCCGCTTGGAAATGGACGAACTTGCTCTCCTGCCCAAACACCCCGACTGGGCAAGCGGACTCCGCGCGGCGTGGCGGCCCGGCGAGGCTAGTGCACAGCGGGCACTTGCCGACTTTTTCGACGGATCCCTGCGCACATACGCGTCGGATCGTGAGATTCCCGGCACGCCGGGCACGTCTCGGTTGTCTCCGCATCTGCGATGGGGCGAGATCAGCCCGTTTCAGGCGTGGCACGCGGCGAAGGTGATGCGTCAGGAAGCCTCCGAGGGCGTGCGGGCCTTTCTGAGTGAGTTGGGCTGGCGCGAGTTTGCGTGGCACACGCTCTTTCACTCACCGGACCTCGCCACGGCGAATTGGCGTCCTGGATTTGATGCCTTCCCGTGGCCCGCGATCCGCCCGGACCTACTCACCGCGTGGCAGGAGGGCCGCACTGGTTTCCGCCTGGTTGACGCCGGGATGCGTGAACTCTGGCGCACGGGGTGGATGCATAACCGCGTCCGCATGGTCACGGCCTCGTTCCTCACCAAGAACCTCCTGGTGGATTGGCGCGAAGGGGAGCGTTGGTTCTGGGACACACTGGTCGATGCAGATTCGGCCAGCAACCCGTTCAATTGGCAGTGGGTGGCCGGATCGGGGCCGGATTCGTCCCCATACTTCCGCGTCTTCAACCCCGAACTTCAGGCAGCAAAGTTTGATCCGGCAGATCGTTACACTCGCGCGAACATCGAGGAGTGGCGGACGGGCGAATATCCAGATCCCATCGTCGATCTGCGGGAGACGCGCGCCAACGCACTCGACGCCTACGAGATAGTCCGTAACCGCCCGTGAGTCAGTGACCTCGGGTCGGAGGAAGACTTGTCGCAGGTGCGCTGCACTTGAGGGGGCATGTCATCCATGATCAGTCCAGCCTCGACAAGAGCGAGACGAACACCCTTGCGGTCAACGCCCATCCGACGACTGATCGCCCGCACCGAGACGCCAGCCCGGGCGAGGCGCACAGCCTCAGCCTTCTCATCGAGGCCGAGCCCCACTCGACGACTCGGCACGTCGCGACGACGGAGGTGGGAGAATACCGTGGCGCGGTGGATACCATACCGCTTGGCCAGTGTCTTGACGCCGATCCCGGCCAGGTAGTCGCCGACGAGTTGGTCCACTTCGGGGGCAGTGAGAGAAGTTTGAGCCGTCTCGATAGTCCTCACAACAGGCCCCCGACATCCCTCGGAGCGCCACTCTGGGTCCGTGCCGACACCTTGTAGACCCCGCGCAACAGGCGGTTGACCAGGGTTTTTGTCTTGGGGGCGGAGTTGCCGAACGTGCTACTTAGCCACCCCAGCAAATCTGCCCCTGGCTTCCGAGCAGGGGCAGATTGTTTTGCATCCGCTGTCATCCCTCGGGTTGTTCAGTCATTCTTGCTTCCGCGAACCGCAGCGCGACGGATCACCCGATGACAACCCACACTGCCGTAAGGGTTCACCGGAGCCTGGGGCGCTCACTCGATTCGTCCCTGGAACGCTCCCCCTTGGATCCGGCAAGGCCCACAATCGTCTCAGCGAGCACGCGCCGGGCAGGCGATCGGCAACCTTGCAGAAAATAACGACCATAGGACGCTCATGCCCGCCACAAGGCCTCAAGAACGCAGGGCCAAGCGGTCGCTACCGCTGCGAAACACCAAGCTGGGCAGCGACAGCCGGCTCTACCACCGCGAGGATCCATTCGCGCGCGACATCGGACAGAGGCGAGATTTTCAGGACGTAGCGCGAAATGCCGATGCCCAGCAGTTGTGCGGCGACGATCTGGGCGCGCAAGCGCGCGGTGGGCGGATCGACGCGGAGCCCTCGTCCCCCCATAACCGCTCTAATGACCGCGTCTAACCCCTCCCCAAGAAGGCTCTCCACCCGGTCGCGGATCGTTTCTTCCTCGAGCGCGGCACGGAAAAATGCGCGCACCGTCATCGCGGTTGCCGGGCACGCACGCGCTCGGCCGGCACCCACATCACGCCGCGGGGCCAGCCGCGCCCTCCGCGAGCCGGTGCTGGATGGCCCGCACCAGCCGGTCCAGCGACCCCGGCGACTGCGCCAAGAACAGCGACGGCTCCGTTAGCTCCAGCTCAAGCAGGTGCGGCACGTCGTCGTCACCGGGAAGCATGTCCACGCGCGCGTACAATAGCTGCGAGCGCTCAATCCCCAGCAGCTTCGCGGCGCTGTCCATCGTCTGTTCGGCCAGCCGGTACTGTTCCTCGGTGGCTTGGGCGGCGGTCATGATTTCGGGAGTGTAGAGCCCCTTGGCGGGCACCACGTCGCGTTGCAGCATCGCGTCCTTGCGCACCGCATGCGAAAAAACGCCGTCGATGTAGACCAGGCAGGACTCCCCCGCCGAATCCACCCGCGACAGGTACCGCTGCACCATGACGTGGCGTCCCGCGCGCAACAGTTCACGCACGTGCAGGATCGCCTTACCGCGCGCCTCGGCGCTCGATTCGCGATAGCGGATGGTGTCCTGCGCGCCGGCAGAAATTGTCGGTTTAATCACGTAATCGCCGAAGGCGGGCAGGCGCGTGTGAATCGCCTGGCTGCTCAGGTGCTTGTGCGGGTCCAGCCAGACGGTGTCGATCGTCTTGACGCCCAGCCCAGCCAGGTCCTTCAGGTAGTGCTTGTCGGTGTTCCACTTGACAACACCGGCCGCGTTGACAACATTCTTCACGGACGAGGCCCACGCCAAGAATTCCTCAGGCCTATTTGAATAATCCCAGGTCGACCTGATGACGGCGAGGTCGAAACCTGACCAATCCACCCCGTCCGCATCCCACGAAACGACGCTGACGTCATAGCCCGCATCCGCCAACGCCTTGGCCAACGGCTGGTCATCGGCGTCCAACTCCGGCAGCGCGGCGCACGTTACTAAAGCAATTCTTTTTCTCGACACTCCTTTATCTTAGGTGCACCCAAGTGTCGTACGGTTGGTGACGTGACAAACGACAACGTTCCCACCGCCCCACCAGTAGCAGCCAAGCGCCCCACCACCCGCACGTTCCACGGCGATTCGTTCGTGGACAACTACGAATGGTTGCGCGACGCGCAGGACCCGGCGACGATCGACTACCTGAACGCGGAGAACGCTTGGACCGACGCGCGCACCGCCCACCTGGCGCCGCTGCGCGAAACCCTGTTCAACGAGATCAAGTCACGCACCCGCGAAACCGACATGTCGTTGCCGCTTCGCAGCGGGCCGTGGTGGTACTTCGGGCGGACCACCGAAGGAAAGCAGTACGGCACCCAGTGCCGCGTTCCTGTCACCGACCCGACCGATTGGAATCCCCCCACCATCGAACCCGGAAACACGCTGGACGGCGAGCAGGTCATCTTCGACGCCAACGAACACGCGCAGGGCCACGATTTCTTCTCGATTGGCGCATTCAGCCTGGACGCCACCGGCCGCTTCTTGGTCTACGGCACGGACACCACCGGCGACGAACGGTACACAGTCCGAATCCAGGACCTGAACACTGGCGAACACTTCCCCGAGGTCATCGAGAACACCGGCGGCAACGCCGTCATCACCCCCGATGGCTCTTACGTTTTCTACACGACGGTCGATGAATCGTGGCGCCCCGACACGGTGTGGCGCCACAGGGTTGGCACGGACCCATCAACCGACAAGGTCGTCTACCACGAACAAGACGAACGGTTCTGGGTGGGGACCGGGTTTACACGGACTGAGCGTTTCTTGGTGGTGGAGGCCTCGTCGAAAATCACCTCCGAAACCCGGCTGATCGATCTAACGGATCCCACCTGCGATCCCATCGTCGTGTGCCCGCGCGCCGACGGCGTGGAGTATTCGATCGAGCACGGAGTGCGCCCGGACGGCACGGAGTTGCTGGCAATCACCCACAACGCGCGCTTTGCCGATTTCGAGATCGTGCTCACCGACGTGCCAACCGGCGAACCAATCGACTTGGCGAGCGGGGTCAGCGTGCTCACGCCCGCAACCGGCGAACGTATCGAAGCGGTGGACATCTTCCGCGACTACCTGGTCGTCTCGTACCGGTCGGGCGCACTGCCCCGCATCGCGATCTTGGATGCCGCCGCCGCACTGTCCCCCAACCCCGAACCGTGGACGTTGATTCCCGTTAGTTTCGGGGACGAGTTGTCCGCCACCGGCATTGGTTCAAACCCCGAATACGACCAGCCCCTTCTGCGGATCGGTTTCGGATCGTTTATCACCCCGGCGCAGATCATCGACCTGGATGTCGCATCCGGGACTCCCCACGTGCGCAAGACGCAGGAGATCCTGGGCGGATACGACCCGGCCGACTACGGGCAGGCCCGGCTGTGGGCGCGGGCGGAGGATGGCACTGAGGTGCCTATCTCGATCGTGTGGAAGCGATCAGCCGTGAACGTCTCCATCGGCCCCGACGGGGTGCCGGTCCCCGCCCGGACCTCGCCCTTGCGGCTCTACGGGTACGGGGCGTATGAGGCGTCAATGGATCCCGGCGTTTCGGTGGCGCGGCTGTCCAGCCTGGACCGGGGCGTAATCTTCGCTATCGCGCACGTGCGCGGCGGCGGGGAAATGGGTCGCGCCTGGTACGAACAGGGTCGGATGCTGAACAAGAAGAATTCCTTCACCGACTTCGTGTCGTGCGCCCGGCACTTGGTCGATGCGGGCTGGACCGTCCCCGAAAAGATGGTCGCCGAAGGCGGTTCCGCCGGCGGCTTGCTGATGGGCGCCGTGGCGAACCTGGCACCCGAATTGTTTGCGGGAATCGTCGCGGACGTGCCGTTCGTGGACGCCCTGACATCGATCCTGGACCCGGCGCTGCCCCTGACCGTCATCGAGTGGGACGAGTGGGGCGACCCCCTGCACAACCCGGAGGTGTACCAATACATGCGGTCGTACACCCCGTACGAAAACGTGCGCGACGGTGCGCGGTACCCGCGTATCTTGGCGGTGACCTCGCTCAATGACACGCGGGTGCTTTTTGTGGAGCCCGCGAAGTGGACCGCGCGGCTGCGCGAGGCCGGGGTCGACGTGCTGCTGAAAACGGAAATGTCAGCCGGGCACGGGGGTGTTTCGGGACGCTACGCGAAGTGGCGCGAGGTCGCCTTCGAGATGGCGTGGACGCTCGATGTGCTGGGCGCGACCGCGCTCCCGCCGGTCAAATAGCATCCCTTGTCGCCGGTCGGGTGGCTCGCCCCCACCCGCGCGTTGTGACGCATCCGGCTTCCACACCACCGATTGAGATTCTGCATTTCACAACTAGCCAGGTGGCAGGCGGATCGGTAGCATTGTGCACGTAGCGTATCGAACCCCATGTTCGAAGCCGCTGACGCTGCGACATCACAACCATCCTTGCAGGAGGATCCATGCGCACTACCCCCCGAAGCGCCCCGAAGATAGTCGTCGCTATCTTCACCGCCCTGGCCGCGAGCCTCGGCGTCTTGGGCGCGGCAGCACCCGCCAATGCAGCCTCGGCGACAACGGTCACAGGCACAGTGACAAGCAACGGCACCGCGACCCCCGCGTCCGAAGTCGAGGTTCGGCTATACGCCGGATACGACGACGAGCCGTACGACTGGGAGTAGAGCTATACCACGTACACGGATGAGGACGGCGAGTTCTCGATCGATACCGCGGACGACGACTATTGGGACGCGAGTTACGGCCACTTCTGGCTCCGCCTACCCGACTCGGACAGCATCACTTACGACGGTGACACCTGGTCGAGTAGCGACTACATCAGCGTCACGCCCGGAAGCCACTACGCGATCGGAGTTGCACCCTCGCAACTGACGACTATCGCGCTCTCCCCCGCTCTCGAGGACGCCTACATCGAGGTCTACCGCTGGGATACGGAGTACCAGGAATTCGAATACGTCCGCTACGCCAACACCGATGAGAACGGCCGGGCAAGGGTTCGCACCGACTTCGGTGCCCGTTACACGCTTTTATACCAATCCGGGGATTCAGATGGGTGGCTCACGCAGTATCTGGGTGGAACAGCGGACCAACCAGCGGGCACCAGTTCCACGGGTACCTTCGTTGTTAGCAACGAGGCGACCGCGACCGTGAACTTCCCGCTGTCGCTGAAATCGACCAAAATCTCTGGAATCGCCTCCTGGACCCAGGGTGCCCCGGCACACGCAGAGGTCCAACTAGTGCGCATCTACGAGGACGGCGATTGGGACGACGTTCGGACCTACGACGTCGGCATCGACGGGGCGTATTCCTTCTACGCTGGCCCCGGGACCTACAGCCTGCGCCTATACAGTTACGACGCAAACTGGAATTACCTGTACAAGCCGACCTGGCTGGGCGGCAGCGCCAAGTCCTACTACTCGAGCGACGCGCAGACGTTCACCATCGCCGCAAATGGTGTCGACGTGACCAAAAACATCACCGCGTCGCAGAAGTACGGCGCGCTCAAGGTCAATCTCTCGGCGTTCGGAGTGAACAAGAACACCGCCATATTTGCCTTCAACCTCGCTACGGGTGAATCGAACTCCGCGAATGTGACCACAAATTCCGCGGGGTCGGCCAGCGCGGTGATCAACGGGCTCGGCTCGGGCACCTACTATGTCCGCGCCGCAACCTCGGGCACCACCAACAGCACGGTGATCGGCGCCGAATCGTTCGGAACACCAATCACCGCTCCGAACACGGGGACAGTGAGCCTTACGGGCAAGGCGCTCAAGACCGAACTCAGTGCAGGATCGCTCAGCTCGACCATCTCCGGACAGCCGCGAGTGGGGGCGACGCTCACTGCTAAGGCGTCGATCCAGGACGTTTCCACGGCTCTCAAGAACGCAACCTCGTACCGGTACTTCTGGTCGGACGGAACCAAACTAATCAGCACGACTTCCTCCGCGGTAGTGCCCGCCGCAGCGCTGAACGATGATGTGAGACTCACCGTGTTCGCATCGGCTACTGGCCAGTTGTCCACCTATGGCGTCTCACTGGCCAGCGATGACCTGCCTCGATTCGCTCGGGGCGACAGCCCGTACCCGTTGACGGTTCCCTCGATCACGGGCACAGCAGCTCTGGGCAAGACGCTGACGGCGAACACCGGCTCCTGGGCCCCCTCCCCGAAGTCATTCACCTACCAGTGGCGCCGCAATGGAATTGCGATCCCGGGCGCGACAAAGGCCAGCTATGCAGTGAGTGGAGCCGACGTCGGCAAGACAATCTCACTCAAGATCACTCCGGTGCTGGAGGGCTTCGCATCCAAGTCGATTGTGACCGCCCCGACGGGCAAGGTCGCCAAGGCGACCGCGCAGATCTCGCTCGCCAAGAAAGCTAAGAAGGGCAAGGCACGCGTCACCGTGACGGCGAAGGGAATCAAGGCTGTCACCGGTGTCGTCACGATCACGGTCGGCAAGAAGACAGTGAAGGGCAAGCTCACGGCCAAGTCCAAAGGCAAGGTCACCATCACGCTTCCGAAGAAGGTCAAAGGAAGCAAGAAGGTCACCGTGACCTACAAGGGCAGCGCTCAGGTAAGCAAGGCGACGAAGACCGCGAAGGCGAAGATCACCAGGTAACCGACTGGCGATGCAACCCGGGGTGGGCCTGGATGGGATTCTTTCCGTCCGGGCCCACCCTTTTTTGCCACGGCCACCGCCCGCTGCATTCCCCGTTCCGAGCACTAGTAGCACCAACGGCGAAACGTTTCGGGGCTTACTACCTTACGTCTATTGCGATGCCACCCCGGGAGCGCTAGGTTTCGAATAGTGAAACGTTTCGGTCATCGCGGACGGCAAAGATGCCGCGCGGCATCGAGGCCGGTGCGTCCAGCCCCAAGGCGGGTTATAGGTCAGAACGTGTGGATGGGATCTGCTGGGAGCGTTGGGATGTGACGGCGCTCAGCGATTTTCCTCAGAGTTGCTCATCGAAATTCCCCAGGTCGCATGGTCAGGTTAGCGCAGGTTCGTGCCGGTCGTGACCCGGCGGAGTTCGTCAGCGGCAGTGGCATGGTGGCGGAGCCGGTACGAGGCGCCGTCGAGAGTGATGACGACGGATCGGTGCAGGAGCCGGTCAAGCATCGCGGCAGCGACAGTGGTATCACCAAGGATCTCTCCCCAAGCGCCGACGGGCCGGTTCGTAGTGATCACGATCGAGGTCTTCAAATAGCGCTGGTTGATGACTTGGAACAGAGCAGAGGCGGCTTCGCCGGGCAAGGGCAGATAGCCGAGCTCGTCGATGATCAGGAGGGTGGGCCCCGCGAAGAACCGCATCATCGTCGACCACTTGCCTTCGAGAGCGGCGCGGTGGCAGCGGGCGGCAAGATCGGCGGCGGAGGTGAAGTAGACCCGGTAGCCGGCGGTAACGGCGGCGTGCCCGAGGACGGTGGCGATGTGGGTCTTCCCGACGTCGGGTGGGCCGATCAGGAGCACGTTCGTCGCGGTATCGATGAACCGGCAGGTGCCGAGCTCTGCAAGCAGTGACCGGTCGATGCCGGAGGCTGCGTCGTGATCGAAATCGGCGAGGGTGGCGCCGGTGGGGAGGTTCGCGAACCGGAATCTGCCAGTAAGGCGGCGGGCCTCGGTCGCGGTGACCTCGATCTGCAGGAGCCGCTCGAGCGCGTGGGTGAGGGACCATCCCTCGGCGTGTGCCTGGTCGAGGACTGCGGGGAGCGCGTCGGCCGCGCCGGCGAGTTTCAGTTCGGCGAGGTGGCCGCGCAGCTGCTGATAGACGGACGCGTCCGTCTTCATCGGGGTGTTTGTGGTGGTCATCGGAGGGTGTTCCTGTTCTTCGCGGCCTGCTCGTAGGCGGCCAAACTGATCACGGTCGAGGAGGGCGCCGCGGTCCCGGTGAGTATCGCGGCGGCGTGCCGGGCGGCAGGCCCCCGGGCGGGATGCGTTCCTTGCGGCGGTGCGGGCGCCCCGGCGGCGCGGACGCCATCGCGACCCTCTCGAGTGCGGTGACATGCCCGGTGTCGCGGACGGTGACGCCCAGCCCGGGCTCGGCGACCTGGTGGCGTGCGATCACCGTGCCCGAGACGGTGGCGATATCGATGGTGTCGGCGCCGCGGCGCCAGGACACGGTGACTTTCGTGGTGGCGAGTTCGGGTGGAACGGAGTAGCGGTTCCCGCGCCAGTCGATCAGCGCTTGCCGGGTCGCGGTGCGCTCCTCGGTCACGATCACGGGGAACACCGTCTGAGGTAGCGGCCTGAGCCGCTCGGCCGCGTACATCGCTGCCGCGGTCGTCGACCCGTGCTCTCCCTCCCGCCTGCGCGCATCTTGGCTCGCAGCGAACGTGTTCAGGCTGGCCTGCGCCTGCTCTAAAGTGAGCTCGTCGGGAAGGGTGCGCCACCAGCGCTGCGCGGCGGCGTGGTTGCTCTTCTCGACCACGCCCTTCCGGTTTCCTGAGCGGGGCCGGCAGACGACCGCGGTCACGCCGTGATGCTTCGCGAACGCGGCGAACATTACCGTCAGGTCCCCGGAGGTGGGGTCAAGAACGGTCCGCATCCGGTCGAACCGCCACACCCTGGTGAGCCCGCCGAGCAGGGCGAGCAAGGTCGTCATCGCGGCCAGCAGATGTGGGGTGTCCATTGACGGGGAGATCACGCCACGCCAGACACCGGAGTGTGCGAGCGACCCGACGAGGACGTAGGCGGTTTTACGTCCGAACCCCCAGTGCTGTGGCGGGTCGGGCATCTCGACCCGTCGAACTGGGTCTCCTCACCGGGCGGGTGGGCGATGATCGCGTTGGGGCGTTTCGTGACGTGCGCGCACGCGACACATGCTGGCCGCAGCCCGCGCGCACGGATCTGTCGCGTGAGCGTCGGATACGACCCGACATAGCCGAGGGGGCGCAGCTCGTCGAGCAGGGTCATCGCCCACAGGTGCGGGTCCTCGATAAGCCGTGCGGTGACGTAGTCGACGAACGCGTCGAACGGGTCCGCGGTTGGAGCGTTCACGCACCCCGGGTTGGCGTTCACCGTTCAGATACGCGCGGATCGTCTTGCGGTCATGGTTGGTGCGGCGGGCGATCTCGCTGATCGTGAATCCCTGCCGTTTCAGCGCGTGGATGTCCACGCTGCTCCTCTCTGAGGGGCATGAGTAGTAGGGCCTTCCTCGGGCTGGTGCGTGGTCAGAGACCACCAGTCTCGGGGAGGGCCCGCCTCATGCGGCGGAGCGACCCAGGGTGGGGAATTTCGATGAGCAGAAGTGGGGAATTTCAGTGAGCGCCGTCAATAGCACACCCGCTCGCCGCGAGCTAGCCGAATAGCCCGGGTTGCGGGCCTATCGTGACTGCCCTACCGGCGACGGGCGACCGTAGCCGGGAAGAATCCGTCGTACATCCTTCATGTCTTGCGGCGCCGAAAAAGGCGGGGTGTCCCGCGCCCTGTTGGGGCGCGGGACACCCCGCCTCGGTACTGCAAGATCAGATCGACTACTTCTTGATCTTCTTGGTCTTCACCTTCTTCGTGACAGTGATGTATCCAGGCTTGGACACCTTCACCGTGAGTGAAACCTTCTTGCCCGCGTACTTCTTCGAGACCTTGAAGGTTGACTTCTTGCCGGTCTTCTTACCGACCTTCCACTTGTAGGTGATGGTGGTTCGGGCCGCACGCCCGGCGACCTTTGCTTTGAGTTTCTTGCCAGCTTTGAGTTTGCCGGTCACCTTAACCGTGATCGCCTTGGCAAACGTAGCGGCAGCAACCTTCGCAGTTGGGCTGCTTGTCTTGGTCATCGTACCGTAACCAGTCAGCGAACCGGTCACAGCCACACTGAGGTGCTTGCCCAGATCCGCTGCGGTTGGCGTGTACGCCGACGACGTTGCTTCCTTGATAGGAGCACCGTTGCTGAACCACTGGTATGCAAGCTCGGCACCTGCCTGCCAGGAGCCTGCATTAGCCGTAACAGCGCCGTCAACGACAGCCTTTCCGGAGACGGTCGGAGTAGCAGATTCCACGTCGGGCCCATCAGCGACTGTCAGCTCTGCAGAGCAGGCCTCGGTGCACCATAGACCAGTTGTTTGTGTCGAAACGCTGGCGTTGAGAGTTGACCAGCCCGCGTTCGGCGCAATCGTGACATCAAGTGTCACCGATTCTGATCCATCAACCGCGACCGTCGGAACCGTCCAAGTCGCCACGCCCCCAGTAACCTCTAGACCGTCCGGCAAGGTTTCCGCCAAAGTGGCGTTGTCCAGTACATCTGCCAAATCGAGCGACACTGTGGCCCCCGCCAATTCGACCTTGCCAGTGTTCTTCACGGTGATTGTGTAGCTAGCGGTCCCGCTAGGTTCGGTCGTTGCCGGCTCGGAAGTAGCTGCCAGCGACAGTTCTGCGCGCGCAGGCCACGCAGGTTTTCCGGCTTCGTAGATCCAGTCTTGGAACAGATCCTCTAGGTCTTGGCCCGATATTTCTTCTGCAAGTTCCTGGAACTCAACGCGGCCGGCACTTTGGCCGCCATAGCGAGACTGCCATTCTTTGACGAATTCAAAGAACGCGTCGTCACCGATTCGTGTGCGCAACGCCTCCCAGAACAGCGCACCGCGCGTGTAGGTCTGGTATTCGTAAAGGGTTGCACTGTCCGTCATCCCAGCGGGGGCGATGTTCCAACTTCCGTTGGATGCCGCCCTGTTGTTCCACGTGTTGAAATAGGTGGTTTCAACTGCGGCGGGGTTAGTACCGACGATTGCATTGTTGTAGTAGGTGGGACCCCACGTCGCCATACCCTCGTTAATCCAGATGTCGTTCCAGTCCTTAGGTGAGACGTTGTCTCCGAACCACTGGTGGGCTAGCTCATGGATCAAGGTGTTGCCATTTGCGCTGTTGGCACTTGGGAAGAACGACCTATCCTGGGTTTCTAGCGCATAGTTAATTCCGCCAGGCACGGTGTCAATGACGATGCCGGTGCTTTTGCCCGGGTAGGGACCGTAGATCGACTCAAGGCCCTGGATAATGGTCTGCAACTTGCCGCGAGCCGTCAATGCAGTGTTTTTGTTCGTTGTGTTCAGGTCGGAGTCGTAGAACGAATACTCCGGAATCTTGGACCCGTCGCTCAATGTGACGAAGTCCTTAACCATGTCGTACTTGCCAATGGAGATGAGCACAAGTTCTGTCGCCATGGGCTTTGTCTGGTTCCACACCCAGGTCTTGCGCGTGCCATCGGCGGTCGGGATGATGCTGACCAGTTCGCCGTTGCTAATCGCAGCCGCACTACCCGTTCCGGCGCTCGAGGTGATGGAGGATGGAATGTTCAGCGAGACGGTGTAGGTCGCCTTGTCATTCGGCGTGTTGTTGTTCGGGTACCCGGTCATGGATCCGATGGGCTGGCCCATAAAGATGGAACCATTCGTTGTCGGAACCCAACCTTCCCAGCTGTCGTCTGCGTCAGTGTGGATGCTAGGCGCACCGTGATACTTGACGACCGTGGTGAAGTCACCCGAAACGGGGCTAGAAGGTGTCACGACCAATTTGTACTTGATCTGCTCGGCATCAATATCACGCACCCAGGTGGCCGGATTTCCGTCAACGGTGATCGAGTCGATCTCCAGGCCTTCGAAATCGAGCGAGAAGCTGCTGAGCGGGTATTCCGCCGTGGCCTTGATAGTCGTAGTCGCTTCGATCGTCGCATCGCTCAGGGTGGGGCTAACGACTGTTCCGGGCGTCCACGCCAGCGAGATGTCGTAGTGCTTAACGTCGTATCCGCCGTTGCCCACGTTCGGGAACAGCGCGTCCCCAGCAGTTTGGGGACCCGCCACGGGTTCCACAGCCTGCGCAGGTGCGGCAGCAAGCGATAGCGAAGCTGCCAGCGTCAGCGGGAGTAGGAAGGCGACGGCCTTGCTGCGTAGCGGTCGTCGACGAGGGGAGGCTGATTGCATTATTGCCGCCTTAGTCACATCAGTAGGATCCTGGCACGGGCGATGCCAGACTCATCACAGGGTACGAATTAGATGTTTCGTTCTCTTTACTACTTGATTGCACCCCGTGGCGATCCCTCAGACCGACCCAGGGCGGCGAGCCTAGCCGGCTCGCGGCGGCAGCGTGTGGTGCGCCGGACGCAGGTGCGGGGCGCTAGCAGCACGCGCGGAGCGCGAGCATGAAGCATGGGGCCTACAATCAAATTGGCCCGTAAACGCAAACGGCCCTGACCCGAGTTTACCCAGGTCAAGGCCGCTTTTGCGAGTGCGCCATCAGGGACTCGAACCCCGGACCCGCTGATTAAGAGTCAGCTGCTCTAACCAACTGAGCTAATGGCGCGCGAGAAGAAACATTACCAACGTCGATACGGAAATGCAAAATCGAGCGAGCAGGCCGCCAACCGGGTCGCGGGAACCGTTGCAATCCCAAGCATCCGCACCCCAGCATCGATCCCGGTCGCCGCGAGCGCGCGCGGTGCGCGACCGCGGACCCGCACAGAAATTGGCTATGTGATCTCGCTCACACCTGGCCGACATGGTGTGCGCGGTAGCGCCGCGAGACGATCTCGGCGACGATGTAGACACGATCGACACCTCACAGGCAGCGCGGCTGCGGCAAGGAATCACAGACCCATGAACCGAATCACGACCACACTGTCCGCCTTAGCGCTAGCGCTGGGAGGAAGCATCGCCGCGGCCGCGGCCTCCCCCGCAGCACCGAGCCCCACATCCGCGGCGACAGCGTCGGCACCGACCGCGCGGGCACCCAAGGCGAAGGTGCCGACGGCGAAAGCCACAAGAAAAGCGTTCAAGAAGCTGCTGCGGGCCGCCAAGGCCAAGAACCTCAAGCAGACCCGAAAGTACACAAGCTCGAAGAAGACCGCCCGCCTCGCCATCAAGTACCGCGGCTATTTCCAGGACAGCAACGTCAAGCGGCAAAAGACGTACACGAACTGCGGTCGCATCAACCGCACCGTCGCCTGCGACTACACGGCCGAGCAATCGTTGAAGTCCCCCGCGGGCCTCGACATCATTCAAGCCATGAGTGCGCGGGCCAAGATCGGCAAGAACGGCAAGATTGTCTTTACCACATTCACGTACGTCAACAACTGGATGAGCTAGGACGAGGCCGCCGCGCCCCGAACACGCCTTCCCTAAATTCCAGCATCGGGGAAAGGCGCCGGGGTGGCCGCGAATCGATTCGCGGCCACCCCGGCGCCACCACCCGCAACGATCGGGGACGCGCCCCCGGAGGCGGGGAACTCGTCCTCAATCTGCGTATCTTTCGATCAGTTATAGAGCATTCCGCCGTCGACCAGTAGCACCTGGCCGGTGACATAGTCGGCGTTCGGCGAAGCGAAGAACGACACCACCCCGGCGACGTCCTCGGGAGTCTCGATGCGGCCGAGCGAGATGCTCTCTACGTTCTCTTTCAGGTTCTGCCCGCGGGGCTTGCCATTGATCTCCGAGAGCTTTTCATCGATAAGGTCCCACATTCCGGTCCCGACAATGCCCGGGGCGTACGCGTTGACGGTGATGCCAAACGGAGCCAGCTCCTGCGCGGCCACCTGCGTGATCCCGCGCACGGCAAACTTCGACGCCGAGTAGGCGCCCAGGATCGGGAAGCCCTTGATCGCGGCGATTGAGGCCGCGGAGATGATCTTTCCCTTCTTGCCCAGTTCCTTGAACTTTGCGGCCGCGGCCTGGATGCCGAAGACTGCGGAGTTGACGTTGATGGAGAAGATCTTGTTGAGTTCTTCCTCCGTCACCTCCTCAAGCGGCTTGACCTGCGCAATTCCCGCGTTGTTGACGATCACATCGAAGCTTCCCAGCTGGGTCGCTGCGGCGTCGACGGCCGCGAAGACCTCGTCACGCTTCGAGACATCGGCGGTGACGAAAATTGCCTTGCGCCCCAGCGCTTCAATCTCCTGAACGACACCCTGCGCCTTTTCTTCCTGGAAACTCAGGTCGGCGACGGCGATGTCGTAGCCATCGTTTGCAAGCTTCAATGCGATTGCGCGACCGATTCCCTGGCCCGCCCCGGTAACCAACGCAACTTTGTTATCGGACATCTTGAAAGGATCCTCTTTCGTTCCAACGTTGACACGCCGGGGCGGTTTGCCGCGGCGCGTTGCCAGCCATCGCCGCCTAGCGAACGAACTGGGCCAATTCGGCTGTTTTCAACCTGTTCCACCATATGCCCGCAATCAAGGCGTTTCATATGGAATCAGCGATACGTGACGAGAGAGACAATTACCCCACCTTGGTCCATCGGCTAGACTTGTCAATCACTACTAAGCAAGTGGGACTACGCGATTCGCTAGATATAGGTGGCCATGGACTTCCCAATGATTTTCGGCGGCCTGGTCGTCGGCTTCCTCGTCGGCCTGACCGGCATGGGCGGCGGCGCATTGATGACACCGATGTTGGTGTTCTTTTTCAACGTCAACCCGCTCACCGCGATCTCGTCCGACATAGTGGTGAGCCTGTTCATGAAGCCGGCTGGCGCGATAGTCCATATTCGTCGCAAGACCGTGAACTGGTCGCTGGTCAAGTGGCTGTGCATCGGGTCAGTGCCCGCCGCATTCTTGGGCGCGCTATTTACCCAATCCCTGCCGCACGGCGAGGGGTTGGACCACATCCTCAAGGTCTCGCTCGGCATAGCGTTGCTCATCGCCACCGCGGGGCTGGTCCTGCGCGCCTACCACGGCATGACTCAACGAGCGACGCCGATCGGCGAGGGCCCCGCGAAGCCGACGAAGCCGGACGGGATAGTGGTGCGACCACTCGCGACGGCGCTGTTGGGTGCCGTCGCCGGGCTGATGGTGGGAGTCACCTCAGTGGGTGCCGGCTCGATCGTCATCATCGTCCTGCTAGTGCTCTATCCGACGCTCAAGGCATCGCAACTGGTTGGCACCGACCTGGTCCAGGCGATCCCGCTTGTCGGCGCCGCGGCCCTGGGGCACGTGGCGTTCGGAGACTTTTCCTTCGGGATCACGGGGTCGCTTCTGATCGGCGCGGTGCCCGGGGCCTGGATCGGCGCACAGGTATCCAGCCGCGCACCGGGCGGGTTGATTCGGCGCGCACTGGCCGTGCTTCTCCTCGCGTCCGGGCTCAAACTCATCGGCGTTCCCAGCACCTGGGTGCTGATCTGCGCCGTATTGGCGCTGGTGATCGGGAACATCGCCTGGATTGCGATCCGGCGACGGCTGCACTCGCGGCGAGACGCGGGGATGGCAACGCGATCCGCCACCGCGCAGGACGCCGCTGGCGCCGCCGAGCACAGCACCCAACCCGCTAGCGCCGCCGTCGGCGAGGCAGCCGACAAGTAGGCAACCGCGGCCCCGTACGGTCCTACCGGTTCGCGACGTCGCGGATGTCGGGTTCCAGGTAGATCACCCGCGCGATAGGCACGGCGGCACGCACCCTCTGTTCCGCCGCATCTATCGCCTGCGCGACCTGCCGCGCGGAATCGGTGCCGTGTACCGCGATCTTCGCGCCGACCAGCAATTCCTCCGGACCCAAGTGCATGGTCTTGAGGTGAATGACCTGTTCGACCCCGGGACCGACCAGCGCCGCGCGAATCTTTGCGACGTCACCGGGCGTGGCCGACTCACCCAACAGCAGAGATTTTGTCTCCACGGCCAAGATCACCGCGATTGCAACGAGCAACACACCGATCGCCGCGGTGCCGGCGGCGTCCCACCGACCGTTGCCGGTCACCAGCGTCATGCCGACGCCGCCGAGTGCCAGTACCAAACCGATCAGCGCCCCGAAATCCTCGAGCAAGACGACCGGCAGTTCGGGTGCCTTCGACGATTTGATGAATCGCGTCCAGGACTGACCGCCGCGCTGCGGGTTCGCCTCATGGATCGCGGTGCGGAACGAATAGCCCTCCATCCCTATCGCAACGACCAGCACTGCGAGCGGAACCCACCACCACCTGCCCTCGATTCCGTGCGGGTCGGCCCACTTGTGCCAGGCCTCGTATAGCGCGAACAGCCCACCAAGGGAGAACAAAACGATCGACACCACGAACGCGTATAGATACCGCGCGCGCCCGTAGCCGAAGGGGTGTTCCTCGTCGGCGGCCCGCCGCGATCTCTTCCCGCCGATCAGCAACAAGACCTGGTTGCCGGAATCCGCGACCGAGTGGATCGATTCGGCCAGCATCGACGATGAATGCGTCAGCAGGTACGCGACAAACTTGGTGACCGCGATGCCGAGGTTGGCACTCAGCGCGGCAATGATGGCCTTATTTCCACCGTGACTCGACATCGTGATCCCTTTCGAACGTGTGTGTAGCGAAGACCATTGTCACCCGGGCCTGTGACATTTCCGACGAGCGCCCCGCCTCCCAAACCTACAATCCCTTCAGGACTCTGCCAGCCGATCGGACAATAATGGAGGCGACCGGCGCCGACCGCGCGCCAATCACTAGGAGGCTGGTTTTCATGTCCGTCACGCTTGCGCCCGGGGATACCGCTCCCGATTTCACGCTCCCCACGGCCACCGGCGGGACCCTGCACCTTGGCGACCTGCGCGGTAAACGAGTCGTCCTCTACGCCTACCCCGCCGCCGGGACCCCCGGTTGCACGAAGCAGGCCTGCGATTTTCGCGACTCCCTTGGCTCACTGACCGCGCACGGTTACGCGGTGGTCGGCATCAGCCCGGATTCCCCCGCCAAGCTGGCGAAGTTCGCCGAGAAGGAGCAACTGGCCTTCCCGCTCGTCTCCGACCAGGAAAAGAAGGTCCTGGATGCTTACGGCGCATACGGCGACAAGAGTCTCTACGGCAAGTTGACCCGCGGCGTCATCCGCTCGACCTTCGTCATTGACGCGGACGGCAAGATCGAATTGGCGCAGTACAACGTCAAAGCCACGGGTCACGTCGCCCGCCTGCGGAGAATTCTCGGGATTGACAACTAGCGGTCGATTTTCACGCTAGAATTCTAAGTCGCGCGCGAGTGGCGTAATTGGCAGCCGCGCTAGGTTTAGGTCCTAGTGTCTTCGGACGTGTGGGTTCGAGTCCCACCTCGCGCACAACAAGCGTCGCCGCATCGATGGATGCGGCGACGCTTCGTTTCGCGGAACGTCTGCGGCCTGCGGGGGCAGGGAGCGACGACCGCCTTTTTCGGCGGGACTACTCCCCCGACGCGGATCGGCCGGTTTCGGCCTCCCACATCGACAGCTGTTGGGTCAGCGCCTTCGCCAACTCGAACACCTGCTCCGGGGGTATGCGGATCCGCGCAACAACCTTTGCGGGGATTACCTGCACGTTGTCTCCGTCGTCTCCGGGACCCATCTGCGCGGGCCCCTTGGTGGCAACAAAGTCGATGACAAACGACGTTGGCGTGTGCCACAACGAGGCGAAGTCGGCGGGAACGCCCGTTTCGACATCGGATGGCAGTTCGATCTGGAATTCGACGTGTTCAGCAGCTTCGCTCATGGTGGTCTCCTTGGTCGGGCCGCAATGTCGGCCGGATACAGAGTATCGTCTTGTGGGCCGCAGCCCCCGCACCGGCCCGCGGACAAGGCCATCGCAAGGCCGCCGCAAGGCGTCCACCCCCACCCGCTTTCCGATTCGCCCCCGCGAGTCGGTAGGCTTCACCTGATGAACACCTCACCAGGCGACCAGGCTATTCCGCGTCGCCAGATTCGTTCCTATGTCCAGCGTTCCTCGCGCCTGGGTCCCCGCCTGCAGGGCCACTGGGACAAATACGGGCCGCGCTACCTTGTTGATCTGCCGCGCGACAGCTCCGCTATGGGCATCGATCCCGATTTTCGCTGGGATCCGCAGCACCACTTCGCGCGCCCGGCGCAAACAATCCTCGAAATAGGGTCGGGCCGCGGTGAAACGATCGCGCATGCCGCCGCACAGCTGCCCGCGACTAACTTCATCGGCTGCGAGGTCTATGCCCCGGGAGTCGCCGGCATCCTGGGCCGGGCAGGACAGGCGGACCTTGACAATGTCGCCATCGTGCACGCGGACGCCACCACTCTGTTGGAAGCAACCCTGCCCGCAGGCAGCATCAGCGAGCTGTGGGTCTTTTTCCCCGACCCGTGGCACAAGTCCCGCCACCACAAGCGCCGCCTCATTTCGGACTCATTCGCAGACCTGGCCGCCCGCGTCCTCAAAGCGGGCGGGACCTGGCGAATCGCGACGGACTGGCCCGATTATGCTGACCAGATCGGCCAGGTGATCCGGGACTCGTCCCAATTCGAGGGCGGCCCAACCTCCCGGTTCGATCTGCGCCCGCTGACCCGATTCGAGGCCAAGGCGCACGACGAAGGGCGCTCGGTCACAGATTTCGCGGCCACCCGCCGTTAGCCCGCCCCCGCGTCGGGCACAATGGGAACCAATGCCCCGCGCTCATCGAAGGAAAGCACCCCAGTGACAGAGACAGTCGATTTCCCCGAATTTGAGCCGCCAGAGCGCCAGCCCGCGCACTGGCTATCGACATCCGACATCCGCCGCGCCCGCGCGCAGCTGCCCATCGTGTACGTCGACGCGGTGCCGGTGCGGATCGATTCGGCCGGGGACGTCGTCGAGGTCGGGATCCTGCTGCGCGTCACCGAAAACGGCCAGATCACTCGCGCCTTGGTGTCCGGGCGCGTGATGTACCACGAGCGGATCCGTGACGCGCTGGTGCGGCACGTCGAAAAGGATCTGGGGCCGATGGCGCTGCCGTCCATACCGGCCTCGCCGCAACCATTCACCGTGGCCGAATACTTCCCGACCCCGGGAATCACTCCGTACTTCGATCCTCGCCAGCACGCCGTCTCGCTGGCCTACGTGGTCCCCGTGCGCGGCGATTGCGCCCCGCAGCAAGACGCGTTAGAGCTTGCGTGGCTCACCCCCGAGCAGGCCTTGCACCCCGACGTTTTGGCGGAAATGTCCGGCGGGCAAGACGTCTTGTTGCGGCAGGCCCTGGCATACGTGGGGCGGCTGTAGCGTTCAGATGGCCCACCTGTTTGGCGGCGAACAGCTGCACCTCGAATACCCGACCAAGGTCGTCTTCGATGCCGTAACCGTCGGCGTTGCCGAAGGCGACCGCATCGGCATCGTCGGCCGCAACGGCGACGGCAAGTCGACCCTGCTGCGCATGCTCATGGGGACCCTTGCCCCCGATGCCGGGCGCGTAACCTACCGGGGCGGTCTGCGAGTTGGGATGTTAGGGCAGGCGGACAGCCTGGACCCTCACGAATCGGTGCGGCACGCGATAGTCGGCACGCGCGCCGATCACGAGTGGGCGTCGGATCCGAAAACGCGCGATGTCATTTCGGGCCTGGTCACCGACATCGACTTTGACGCGCAAATAGGGACCTTGAGCGGCGGACAGCGGCGGCGGGTGGCGCTAGCGGCGCTGCTGACCGGCGACTGGGACGTCATCGGGTTGGACGAACCAACTAACCACCTCGACGTCGAGGGCATCACCTGGCTGGCAAACCACCTGCGCTCGCGTTGGCCCCGCGGCGCCGGCGGGCTGCTGGTGATCACCCACGACCGCTGGTTTTTGGACGAGGTCGCCACCTCCACATGGGAGGTCCACGACGCAATAGTCGAACCGTTCGAAGGCGGATACGCGGCCTACGTTCTTGCGCGCGCCGAACGCGACAGGCAGGCCGCAGTCATCGAAACCAAGCGCCAAAACCTGCTGCGCAAGGAACTGGCGTGGTTGCGGCGCGGAGCACCCGCGCGCACCAGCAAACCGAAGTTCCGCATCGAGGCGGCCAACCAGCTCATCGAGGACGTCCCGGCGCTGCGCGACACCGTCGCGCTCGCCAAGATGGCCACCGCGCGGCTCGGCAAGGACGTGGTGGACCTCGAGGACGTGTCGGTCGCATTCGGCGATCACGAGGTGCTGCGGGACGTGACCTGGCGGATCGGTCCAGGCGAACGAACCGGTCTACTGGGCGCCAACGGCGCCGGGAAGTCAACCCTGCTGGGGCTGATTTCCGGGCAACTGCAACCCACCGGTGGGCGCGTCAAACGCGGCAAGACAGTCCAGCTCGCCACCCTCGATCAGCAGTTCACGGAGCTGCAAGACATCGCCGGTGACCGCGTCAGGGAAGTACTTGCGCGCACCAAGACAACCATCGAAGTCGAGGGCAAGGACGTGACACCGGCCCAGCTCTTGGAGCGGTTGGGGTTTTCCCGTGCACACCTATCGACCCGTGTCGGCGAGCTATCGGGCGGACAAAAACGTCGCCTACAGTTCCTGCTAGTCCTGCTCGCCGAACCCAATGTGCTGATCCTGGACGAACCGACCAACGACGTCGACACCGACATGCTCACGGCCATGGAGGACCTGCTCGATTCGTGGCCCGGCACCCTGATCGTCGTCAGCCACGACAGGTATCTGCTGGAACGCGTGACCGACAACCAATACGCGATCTTCGACAAACACCTGCGGCATGTTCCCGGCGGCGTTGACGAGTATCTACGGTTGGCGAAGGATCAGGCGGCCTCGTCCGTGCCAATCGAAAATCGGAGCGAGGACAGCGCCGCAAGCGCGCCCGGCGACCAGCTTAGCGGTGCCGACAGGCGCGCGGCCCAAAAGGAGGCCGCCAGCTTGGAGCGACGCATCGCGAAGCTGACCGCAACCGCAGGCGCCCTGCAACGCACCATGGACGCCCACGATCCGGCCGACTACGTGCGGTTGAGCGAGATGGGCGCGGAGCTGACGGCGCTGCGCGGCCAGATCGATGACCTGGAGGAACAGTGGCTGACGCAGTCGGCCCTGCTCGAATAGCGATCTAGGCGAAACCGGTGAGCGAGCGCGGGTGCGGCGCCTGCGTGCTGGCGCAACTAGAATCGTCTACATGTCGGTTTCGGAGCTTTCTGCCAGCACCCAGAACTATCTCAAGGTCGTGTGGGGGCTGGGCGAATGGTCGCAGGATCCCATCACCGCCCGCCGGATCGCGGCGCGCATGGGCCTGCGCCTGTCGACCGTATCGGAGGCGGTCAGCAAGCTTTCGGCGCAAGGGCTCTTGGATCATACGCCCTACGGCGATGTGCAGCTCACAGACCGCGGGCGCGGCTTCGCGTTGCAAATGGTGCGCCGCCACCGGCTCATCGAATCCTTCCTGGTGGAAACGCTGGGCTACACGTGGGATCAGGTCCAC
The DNA here is from genome assembly GCF_006715765.1 of Rarobacter incanus. NCBI lineage: Bacteria > Bacillati > Actinomycetota > Actinomycetes > Micrococcales > Rarobacteraceae > Rarobacter > Rarobacter incanus. Next base: position 2,372,472 of record NZ_VFNV01000001.1, on the reverse strand, counting down.
GACGAGGCCGAATCGCTGGAGCACGCCGTCTCCGATTTCATGATCGAGCGGGTTGACGACCTGCTCGGCCACCCGCGCCGCGATCCGCACGGCGACCCGATACCTACGGCCGCCGGGGACATCGAGATGCCGCGCGCGCAGCGGTTATCCGACCTGACGCCGCCACTGCGGGTCGTGATCGAAAGAATTTCGGACGAGGACCCCGCGCTCTTGCAGCACTTTTCCGACAACGGGATGGTCATTGGCACGCTGTTGCGGATCGAGCCCGGCGCACCGTTTACCGATTCGGTAATGGTGCATGTCGGTGACGCGGAGGCTGTTGCGCTGGGAGCGACCGCGACCGATGCGCTGTATGTCAGCGAGGCCAAGTAGCTCCACCCGATCCGCGCGGCGCCGCGCCGGCGGTTGCCGCGGGCCGGCCGCGGCAACACGGACGCAATGCGCAAGGCGCTACGATACTTGGCGTGAGCCGAAGCAATCAGCCAGCGAGTTCTGGCCCCACGCCCAGTCCAGCCGCCACCCACCTGCAAGTCCGCAAGGCGATCATCTCCGACGTTGTTAGCGTCGTCGTCTTCGTGTTGCTTGCGGCCATGGCACACAGCCTGACGCTCGGGACGATCGGCCTGCTGCTGGCGTGCTTCTTGCCCGCGCTCGCCCTCGCGTGGTTGGCGACCCGCGCCTGGAAAACGAACCCCGCCGCGATCAAACCCGTCGGCCTAGGGATATGGGCGGCCACGACGACGGTTGGCCTGGCGATCTTGGCCATCGTCAAGCAACAGCGCAGCGACCCCATCATGATGACGATCACCGCGGTAGTGCTGGCGTTGTTCTTGGTCGGTTGGCGGGCCCTGGCAACGGCGATGGAAAAGCAGCAGCGCCCGCGCTAGTCCCCCGGATTCGCCGCGCGGACTAGCGGCGACCGACCTCCCTGGCGATGGCCGGAGCCAGCGCCCGGAATGCCTTCCCCCGGTGCGAGATCGCGTTTTTCTCGTCCGCGGTGAGTTGCGCGCAGGAACGGTCCATTCCTGCGGGGACGAGGATCGGGTCGTAGCCGAAACCGCCCGCGCCGGTCGGCTGCATCAGCAACGTGCCCTCCAGGCGTCCGTGCTCGACGATTTCGGTCCCATCGGGAAGAACCAGCGCCGCCGCGCACACAAAGGCCGCCCCGCGGTGCGGCGCGGGAATATCGGCCAGCTGCGCTAGCAGGAGTGCCAGGTTGGCCGCGTCGTCCCCGTGGTGCCCGCACCACCTGGCGGAGAAGATTCCGGGCGCACCGCCCAAAACATCGACCGCCAGCCCCGAATCGTCGGCGATAGCCGCGCGCCCGGTCGCTGCGGCCAGCGCGCGGGCCTTGATGAGCGCGTTTTCCGCGAAGGTAACGCCGTCTTCGACCGGCTCCAGGACCCCCAACTGCCCCGATCCGATGATCTGCTCGGGTCGCAGCCCCGCGACGCCCCCGGGCGCCGTCAAGATCGCGCGCAACTCCCCCAGCTTATGCGCGTTGCCGGTGGCCAGCAGCAGCTTTGCCCCAGCCGGAACGTGCACCGCTGCGCTCACCGCGCGGTCCTAGCGGGGGCTGGGGACGGATCGGCCAGCGCCGCACCCTGGATTCGCGCCAACTCGCCTGTGCCAATGAGAGCCAGGTCCAGCAGCTCGTTGAGTTCCGCCCGGTCGAACGGCGCGTGCTCCGCGGTGCCCTGCACCTCGACGAATTGGCCGCTTCCGGTCACCACGACGTTCATATCGGTGTCGGCGCGCACGTCCTCCTCGTAGGGCAGGTCGAGCATGGGAACGCCGCCCACGATACCGACGCTGACCGCGGAGACGGAGTCCTTGAGCACCTGCGCCCCGGGCGCGATGATGCCCTTGGCCCGCGCCCATTCGATCGCTTGGGCCAGCGCGACGTAGGCCCCGGTGATCGATGCCGTGCGGGTACCGCCGTCGGCCTGCAAGACGTCGCAATCGAGTTGTATCGTGTTCTCCCCCAGGCCGCGGACGTCCACGATCGCCCGCAGCGACCTGCCGATCAGCCGCGATATTTCGTGTGTGCGCCCGCCAACCCTGCCCTTCACCGATTCGCGGTCGGAGCGACTGTTGGTGGCGCGCGGGAGCATCGCGTACTCCGCGGTTACCCAGCCCTGCCCCGAACCCTTCTTCCAGCGCGGGACGCCCTGAGTGAAGGATGCCGCGCACAAGACGCGCGTTGCGCCGAATTCGATGAGGGCGCTGCCCTCCGCCGAGTCCAACCACCCCGGGGTGATGCGAACCTGGCGGAGTTGGTCGGTCGCGCGGGCGTCTGCGCGCACGACGTGGTCATTGTTTGTCGTCATCTCTTGAGCCTATCGGTTGTGTGGCGGCCTACAGCACGAACTGTTGGCCGACGGTGACCTCACACGCCTCGCCGGCGTAAGATTGCCGGGCTTCGGCAAGCGCCACTCCCGGAGTGTTCCATGCGGGGATGTGGGTGAGCGCCAGTCGCCGGGCCCCGGCGCGGGTGGCCGCGGCACCGGCCTGGGATCCGGTGAGGTGCAACCCCTCGATAGCGTCGTCGCGGCCCGTAACAAACGCGGCCTCGCACAGCAGCAGGTCCGCACCGGACGCCGCCTCGATCAGCCCGTCGCACAGCGCAGTGTCGCCCGAAAACGCCAGGATCACGTTCCGTCCCGGTTCCGCTTCGCTGGGCCCCTCGATGCGCAGGCAGTATGCCTCGATTGGGTGCCACGCCTTGTATGGCGTAATCGTGACCGGTCCGATCCTAACGGGCTCCCCGACGTTCCAGGCGGCCAACGCGAACGCGGGTTCGGGGTCCGGCACGGGGCGCTCGCCGCACAGTGCCGCGAACCGCTGCGGGGTCTCGGCGGGCCCCAGCACCAACAACGGGGCACGCAGGCACCTGCCGGAGTACATGGGGTGATAGCGCCGGTACACGTCAAGGCCCGACACGTCGGCCACGTGGTCGGCGTGCAGGTGGGTCAGCGCCACCGCGTCCAGTTCGACCGGTTCGACGAACCGTTGCAGCGCTCCGAAGGCGCCCGAACCCAAATCGAGGACGATATTCCAGGGACGGGAGCGCTCGTCCGTTACTTGCAGCAAATAGCAGGAGGCAGCACTTTCGGGGCCGGCGTAGGACCCCGAACACCCCACCACCGTCAGTTTCATGCGACCGGCTCGCTGCGCATTTCGCGTTCGACCTGGTCGACCTCCGGGCCGAGGAACCGGCGAGCCAGGCGCAGGAATACGTCGTTGTCGCCGGTGGAAACGAACCGGTGGTGCACCGGTCCCGCGTCCGGGTCCCGCAACAGATCCTGGGCCACCAGCGTGCGGTAAACATCGCGCGCTGTTTCGTCGGCCGAGGAGACAAGCGTGACCTTGTCACCCATCACATACGAAATGACGCCGGCCAAAAGCGGATAGTGCGTGCAGCCCAAAATAAGGGTGTCGATGTCCATTTCCAGCAGCGGTTCCAGGTAGCCGCGGGCGAGTTCCAGCACCCGCGGTCCCGTGGTGATTCCCGCCTCCACAACCTCGACAAATTCCGGGCAGGCCTGGGAAAAAATCTCCATGCCGGGCACCACCGCGAGCGCGTCGTTGTAGGCGCGCGAATCGACCGTGGCCTGGGTTCCGATGACGCCGATGCGTCCCGAGTGGGTGGCCGCCACGGCGCGGCGGGCGGCGGGCAGGACCACCTCGACGATGGGAACGCCGCGCCCAACGGTGTAGCGTTCGCGCGCATCGCGCAGCACTGCCGCCGATGCGCTGTTGCACGCTATCACCAGCATCTTCACGCCCTTTTCGACCAGGCGATCCATCACGTCGATTGCGAGCTTGCGCACCTGCGCCAACGGTTTTGGGCCGTAGGGAGAATGCGCCGTGTCGCCGATGTAGATGATTGATTCGTTCGGCAGCAGGTCCAAAACGGCGCGCGCGACCGTTAAGCCACCGACGCCAGAGTCGAATATGCCAATGGGTGCGTCGTTCACGCCAACAGCCTACTCGGCTTTGCTCCGGTGCCACCGGCTTTGGGGACGCGCGCGGCCCGGACGTGACTAATTCAACGCCCCGTGGGGCAGGTCCCACAGGGCCTCGATCAGGTTGCCCTGCAGATTAGCCAGCACGACGAAGGCGAGCCGTTCCGCGTCCAACCACATTACTTCGTACGCCTCGTCCTGGGTCGAAGCCTCGACCACGGCCTGCACGCGCTCGTAAACCGCCTCGACATCGCTATCGGCGCTCACGCCCAAATGCTCCGCTATTACCAAGCGCATGTCGGTCATGGCCGCGGCGAATCCCTGCGCTTCGCCCGCGCTCACCTCGAAAGCCACGGGACCGGTGGTCAGCTTCTGATCGACCTGGTTGCCTCCGTTCAGGCTCACCAGCATCCGGTCCAGGCGGTCCGCCTTGGTGCGGCGCAGTTCCGGCTGCGTCATCGCCCGGAACTCCGCGGCGACGGCTTGATCCGCGCAGGCATCGGGGAACATTCGTATCAGCGCGGGGTCGGCGGGCCGCCGGGCACCATCGCGCTCGGCCAGCGCCGCGGTGAGGTGGTCGGCGATGCTGGGCGGTTCCTCCAGGCCGCCCGCGGGCCGGCTGCTTCCACGATCCGCGGGTCCCTCGGATTCGAGGAGGTAGAGCGTGGCCTCGATGGTGTTTTGCAGCAGGAACGCCTCCGTTACCGAAAGGTAGGACACCAAAAGAGCGCCGTCTTCAAGGAATGGGGTGACCATTATTGTTCGGCCCTTTGCATGGTTGCCTGCAACCCGAACTGGTGCATGGCTTGCACGTCCGCTTCGACGCGTTCACGCGAGCCGGTGAAAACGATCGTCTTGCCCTCGTTGTGCACGCGCAGCATGAGTTGGCGGGCGTGGTCAGCGCCGTACCCGAAGTGACGCCTGAAGACGAATTCGACGTACGTCATCAAGTTGACGGGATCGTCCCAGACGACGACGTGCCACCGCGGAGCCGGGGAACGCAGAACCGCAACCTCCCCCTCGGGTGAAAGCCGCGTCGCAGAGCCCAGTTCCGCCTCATCGCGCTGTGCCATACCCTCCAGTCTAGCCAGGAACGTCGTAACGTAAAGGTGTGGATACTTCGCTTCTTGGTGGCGCTTCCCCGGCGATGCTCACCGACATGTACGAATTGACGATGCTGCGGGCGGCCCTTGCCGATGGCACCGCGCAGCGCAGATGCGTATTCGAGGTGTTCACTCGACGCTTACCCTCGTGGCGGCGATTCGGTGTCTTCGCGGGAGTGGGGCGGCTGCTCGAACTGATCGACGGGTTTCGGTTCACCGAATCGGACATCGCCTACCTTTTGCGGGCAGGAATTATCGACGAGGCCACCGCCACCTACCTGTCCGCGTACCGATTCACGGGAACCATCCGCGGGCTAGCGGAGGGTGAAATCTACTTCCCGGACACCCCGCTGATGACGGTCGAGGGCACGTTCGCCGAGGCCGTGGTCCTGGAAACCCTCATCCTCTCGGTGCTGAACTTCGATTCCGCCGTCGCGGCGGCGGCGTCCCGCATGACGGCCGCCGCCGGCGCGCGCCCCTGCCTGGACATGGGTGCGCGCCGCACCCACGAGGCGGCCGCGGTCGCCGCGGCCCGCGCCGCCGTCGTGGCGGGTTTCGCGGGGACATCCAACTTGGCCGCCGGAAAGCTGTGGGATATCCCCACCATCGGCACCGCAGCGCATGCGTTCACGCTGCTGCACGACGACGAGCAGCAGGCGTTCGATTCGCAGGTGCGGACGTTGGGGCGTGACACCACGCTGCTGGTGGACACCTACGACATTCCCGAGGCGGTGCGCCGGGCGGTGGCGGCCGCCGGGGATGAGCTTGGGGCGGTCCGCATCGATTCCGGCGATCTGGGAATCCTGGCCGCGCAGGTGCGTGAGATTCTAGATCAGCTGGGCGCCAACGAGACGAAGATAACGGTCACCTCGGATCTGGACGAGTACGCGATCGCGGCGCTCGCCGCGGCCCCCGTCGATTCGTTCGGGGTGGGGACGCGTTTGGTCACCGGTTCGGGGGCTCCCACCTGCTCCATGGTCTACAAGTTGGTGGCGCGCAGCGACGACTCCGGGGACATGGTGCCCGTGGCGAAGCGGTCCGCGGGCAAACCGAGCCTGGGCGGATACAAGCGACTTTTGAGGCAGTTCAGCGACGCGGGAGTCGCCACCAACGACTTGGTCCTAGTGGGCGATGAGCCCTCGGTGCGGGCCGCGCAAGCGCCGGCCGGTTCGCGGGACCTGCACGTGATTCACATCGACGGCGGCCAGATCGTGTCCGCCAACCGGGGTGTAGCCGGGTTGGCCCGCGCCGCACAGCGGCACCGCATGTCGCGCGGCGAACTGCCGCTGACCGCACTGCGCTTGTCATCCGGGGAACCCGCTGTGCCGGTGACCCACGCCCAGGCAGAACCTATCTAGCGTTTACCGACGAACCACTGCCGCACGGTGGCGATCCGGGCCTCGATCTGCTGGGGTGTTGCCTGGGGAACCTCCGGGCCGCCGCAGGCGCGCCGCAGCGCCGCATGGATCGAGCCGTGCGGCTGCCCCGACCTGCGCGCCCACGCAGACACCAGTTTTTGCAGTTCCTTGCGCAACTCGGTGGCGCGCCGATGGTCGAACTGATCGGTTGCGGGGGTCGGCCCCGCCTTCATGTGCTGCGCCTGACGCGAACGCAGCAAGCTCGACACCTGATCCGGTTCCAGCAGGCCCGGCAGACCCAAGAAATCCGCTTCCTCATCGGAACCCGGCTCCGCCCCCAGCCCGAACTCTCCGCCATCGAACAACACCTTATCGAAGGAAGCCTGCGCCTCGAGGGCCTCAAAACCTCCCTGCTCCAATAACGAATCCGAGGCCTTCTCTTCCCGATTTGCCGCCGCGAGCAGCGCATCCTCGGGGTTGAAATCGTCGTCGGCGCTGCGCTTCTTGTTGAGGGCGTGGTCTCGTTCAATTTCCAGCGCGTTGGCCAGTCCCAGCAGGTGCGGAACGGAGGGCAAGAACACCGAGGCTATCTCCCCGCGTTTGCGCGCGCGCACGAACCGGCCAACCGCCTGGGCGAAGTAGAGCGGGGTGGCGGTGGAAGTCGCGTACACGCCCACGGCCAGGCGCGGGACGTCAACGCCCTCCGAAACCATCCGCACGGCCACCATCCATCGCCGTTTGGGGTCCCCCGCAAATTCCTCGATGCGTTCGGAGGCGCCCGTATCGTCGGAGAGCACAACGGTGGGTGCCTGCCCGGTCACCTCGCGCAGCTGCTTGGCATAGGCGCGCGCATCGCTTTGGTCGGAGGCGATCACCAGGCCGCCGGCATCGGGGACCGAGCGACGTACTTCGGTGAGTCGCCTATCCGCGGCGGCGAGCACCTGCGCGATCCACTCCCCGGAGGGGTCGAGCGCCGTCCGCCACGCTTGTGCGGTCAAATCCTTAGTGAGCGGTTCCCCCAGGCGGGCGGAGACCTCGTCCCCGCTCTTTGTTCGCCACCTCATCGAACCGGAGTACGACATGAAGATGACCGGGCGCACGACGTGATCGCGCAGGGCCTCGGCATAGCCGTACGTGTAGTCGGCCTTGGATCGGCGCACACCCTCGCGGTCCTCTTCGTAGGTCACGAAAGGAATTGGCGAGGTATCGGACCGAAACGGCGTGCCTGTCAGCGCCAATCGGCGCGTTGCGCCTTCAAACGCTTCTTGTACCCCGTCACCCCAGGTCAGCGAATCGCCCGCGTGGTGAATCTCGTCGAGGATCACCAGGGTGCGACCCGCCTGCGTCTTGGCGCGGTGCAGCGCCGGGTTCGCGGCAACCTGCGCGTACGTGACCGCGACTCCGTGGAAGTGCGAGCCGTGCGTGCCCTGGGAGTTACGGAAGTTGGAATCCAGGCGCACGCCTACGCGCGCGCCCGCTTGCGCCCACTGGTGTTTGAGGTGTTCGGTGGGCGCGACCACGGTGACGCGGTTGATCACGCCCGCATCCAGCAAGGTTGTTGCCAGGCGCAGGGCGAACGTCGTTTTACCCGCTCCCGGGGTTGCCACCGCCAGGAAATCGCGCGGTTGGCTGCGCTGGTAGAGGTCGAGTGCCGCCGCCTGCCATGCTCGTAGCTTGGTCGCCGTGCCCCACGGGGCACGACTGGGGAACGCCGGCGATAGGTTCTGCGCGGCCGCCACGCGCACGGGCGCAACAGTGGGCTCGGGATCCTCGATCAGCGCCTCGAATAGGGTTGGACTATCTGAAAATGTCGAGGGATCGTTCACTTGTCGGCGTCGCCGTCCCCATCTTGCGGATCGCGCAACCCCTTGTATATTTCGTCACATATGGGGCAAACGGGAAACTTCTTGGGGTCGCGACCGGGCACCCAAATCTTGCCGCACAGTGCGACGACCGGCTTGCCCGAGAGCGCCGACTCGAGAATCTTTTCCTTGCGCACGTAGTGGCTGAACCGCTCGTGATCGCCGGGTTCCACCTCTTGGGTTTGTTCCTGGCGGTCCAATACGGCCGTCGCGGAACCCGCTGTCATCGGGTCGTCGAGCGACATGGGATTGTCGTCCAGGGGAGAAGTCATGGCCAACATTCTACGACCGAGCCTTGCCGTTCGAGTAGCGCGCCGCTCCGCTGGCCCGCTGGCCCGCTGGCCGAGTGGCCCGCACAGCGGGCGTATCGAGACCACACCCGCCCCTCATCTGATCTCGATACGCGCCTACGGCGCACTCGATCAGCGGGCCACCGCGCCTACGGCGCACTCGATCAGCGGGCCACCGCGCCTACGGCGCACTCGATCAGCGGGCCACCGCGCCTACCGCGCACTCGATCAGCGGGCCACCGCGCCTACGGCGCACTCGATCAGCGGGCCACCGCGCAGCGGGCGACTTCGCCGGTCGAGTGGCCCGCACAGCGGGCGTATCGAGACCACACCCGCCCCTCATCTGATCTCGATACGCGCCTACGGCGCACTCGATCAGCGGGCCACCGCGCCTACGGCGCACTCGATCAGCGGGCCACCGCGCCTACGGCGCACTCGATCAGCGGGCCACCGCGCCTACGGCGCACTCGATCAGCGGGCCACCGCGCGGGCTCACCGCGGCCGCCTACGCGTCGGCGACGAATGCGATGTCCTGGCTCACGACGTCCGAATACAGTGTCGCGCCGGGAGCGCAGACGACGTGGATGATGTCCCCGAAGTCGGCGCCAGGAACCAGCTCCGCCAGATTGTTGGGGCGAACCACAAGCCCTCTCGCGTCGAAATGACAGGCTGGCGCCCCGCGGTCTAGGGCGGCGAAGAAGATGTCGGACTCAACCAGGTCCAAGAAGAAGTGGGACCCAAAACTCAGATCGGGAGCAAAATCCATGCCCGGTTCGGTTATCTCGATGAGAGCCGCCGCGTTGTTGATCTCCGCGAAGTGGACGGGCACCCCCAGGTCGGTGGTGCTGGTCCCCCACCGCCCGGGCCCGATGAACATGATCCGTTGACCGGCGAGTGCGCGGTTGACCTCACCCAGCTCGCGGGCGACCCCGTAGCGCTGCTGCTGCCCCAAAACCAGGTACCTCTCCGGGCGAACATAGACAACCGCGTCAATGGGCATATGAACGTTGCCGCCCATGAAGTTCCCCCGCGACCGCCAAATGTCGGACTGCGGGTCCGCGGCGGGCACACTCACCGCATCGCCGATGCCGCGGGTTTGCAACGGCCTGCACTGAACCAGGCAGACGCGGAACTCGTCATTCCTGGTCATATTCACGGTGAACTCTATATCGACCGGATAGTCGTAGGCCTGCGCCAGGGTGTGCATCAGGTTTCGCATGAACGGAGCAAAGTCCCCGCTCAGTAGGCCCGCGAAGTCGCATGTGCGCGGGACCTCGACAACGTGGCGACCCAATTCCCGCAGGCGCCGCATCTGCTCCCTGTCCACGGAAAAGAACTGGTCCCAGTTCAGCTCGATGTCGGCGATCTGCCCGACCGGGACGGTGGTGAGCTCATTGGTGGCAAGGTTCAGCACGTCTGCCTGGCGCTGGGCGTACCGTCCCGCTTCCTCCAGGGAGAACGGGCTGCGCCGCGGGTGGTCGAGCGTGACAATCCGCGCGTAGTCGTCCGACAGGTGATCGACCGCGCGCGTTCCGAGGCCCACAACCATTCGTAGCGCTCCGGCCGCCGGGTCAATGTCGGGCGACCAGACATACAGGTTGTGCGAGTTACCGACACCGCCAGCGTGCGGGAAGAACAATTCCGCTCCGTGGTGGTCGCCCGAAACGCGCTGCACCAGCACGGCCATCTGCTCGTCGGAAGTGCTCAGGTTCCTGCGCTCGCGGTACGTGAGGGCCTCCGGGCTCATGGTGGATGCGTACACGATCCGCACCGCTTCTTCGAACGCACGCAGCCGGTCCTCCGGGCTTCCCTGGTTCGCACAGAAAGCCGATTCGTACTTGCCAGCGAATGCGTTGCCGAAGTTGTCCTCCAGCAACGAACTTGAGCGGATCACGATTGGCGACTGCCCGAAGTACTCCAGGAGCCGCAGGAATCGTTCACGCACGCTCTGCGGGAATTGACCGGTTCGCAACCTCTTGAAAAGGCGCGCGCCTGCGCTGTGGTAGTGCTCCGGCTGCTTTTGAAGCATCCATTCTTGCCACAGGCCGTTGGCGACGATGTAGGTGAGAAACAGGTCCGATCCTAAGTAGAACGAATCGTGTGCCTCCAGGCGCGGTGCCAGTTCGCGGTTGCCCTTCGCAATCGCGCCCGCGGTCAGCATGCCGACCGATTTGCCGCCGATGAACCCGGTCCCGATCTCCCTATCGGCAATCGAAAGCAGATCCGCCAGGCCAAGGTGTTTGCGGGCCAACGCGTTCATGCGCTCCCCGCGCCCCAGCAGCAGCGCCGCCAGCGTCCCCGCGATGCGTTCCTGCGCCCGAACGTCCGCGGAGGCCACGGCCTTTGCCCCGTCGTGGATCAGCCCGCGCCACCGATCCAGGGGCTCGCGTTGGCTGGCTACCTGCCCAAATAGCCGCGACGTTTCTTCGCTTGCAGTGACCGGCTCGGCGCTGGTGTCCGCGACGCGATGCGGAAAATACATGGTCGGGCTGTAGCGGTCGGCCGCTTTGAGGACGTGCACGTACGTGTTTCCCTCGACCCGGTACAGATCGAGCAGAAGTTGCGTTGTTTCGCGTATCCCCGCAATGGTCTCGAACGTGTGGTTGGTGCGCAGCAAGCAGAAATAGGCGACCGTATCGAGGTCGTAGAGGTACGGGCAGGTCACCTTGAAGAAATTCATGACCATCAGGTCCGAGTACCACACACCGAGCAGGTCCGTCAGCGAATCGAAGACGTAGTATGCGCCCACCCCCTCGCGCGTTATCACGCGGTGAATGTTGGCCGCGAATCGTTCGAACCCTTCTCGCGGGTCAACGATTTCGACGGTGATGCCGGTTAGGTCCGCAAGGACCGGATCGTGTTCGGCGAACCGGAAGTAGACGATGGCGCGCCCGTCGCCGCGCGCCTTTCGCACGAACCGCTGCGCCATGTCGCGGTAGTCGGCGATGTCGTCGATCTGCCACACGACGTTATCCCCCAGGCGCAGCCCGGAAACCACCGCATCGACCCCGGCGTGCCCGGTGCTGGCGTGCCCCGCGAGCGCGCACGACTCGCGGCTAGTTACGTTGCGATTCGCCTCCATGGAACCACCCTACTTGGCCCCTGTGACACCCTCCGCGGCGAGGCGCCTGCGCAGCAGGGCGGAATATATCGCCGGGGAGCGCACCAGGTCCCCCATCCCCAGCGCCACGAATGCGCAGAGCGCCATGGGCAGGACGTGCGTGACAGTTCCCACCATCTCGACGGTCAAGACAATGGAGGTCAGAGGACTCTTCACGGTTGCCGTGAGCGTCGCCGCCATCGCCGCGACGGCGAACACGGCCGCGTCGTCGCGCGCCGCCCAGCCGGCGGAAACGAGCAGGGAACCGCAAACCGCTCCGCTCAGCGCTCCCGCCGCGAGCACCGGCATGAAGATGCCGCCGGGGACACCGGAGGCGAAGCTCGTCATTGAGAACAACATTTTCCCGGCCAGCAATGCGATAAGGGGGACGAGGCCCGCCACCGCATTTTCCGCGAGTTCGATCAGGTTTTCGCCGCCGCCAACCAACGACGGTGCCCACAGTCCAACCCCGAGAGCAACGAAGCTCGCCGCGACGATTCGCCAATACATCGCAATTGCGCCGGCGACGCGCGACATCCACAGGTATCCGCGCGTCATCGCGGCCCCCGTCAAACCCGCAACAACTCCGATAGGGATCAACCACGCGTACTGGCGCAGCAGTAAGAATCCCAGGTCCACGAACGAGAGCACCGGTTGCAATCCGAATACCGCCGATGCAAGGAAATCCGCCACGAAAGCGCCCGCCGCCGCGGCGAGGATCACGAACGTGGAAAAGGACGTGTGCAGCTTTTCCAGCGCAAAGACAATCCCCGATAGCGGCGCACCGAACGCGCCAGACAGGCCGGCGGCGGCGCCCGCAGTGATGAGGTAGTCGTCGGTTATCTGGCTCTTCGCAGATGAGGGTGTATCCGGGATTCGGGCGGCGGTGGCCGGATAGGGAGCAAGGTCCCCCGAGGATGGAAGTTCCGACACCGCCCATCTGGAAGGCCGCGACGTGTTCAACGCTAACTTCGTCGCGGCCGGCCGCTTGGGTCCCCAGGCGGTTGCACGTGCGGCCCTAGGCGCAGCGAAAGAGAAGGCCCCGGAACCACAAGGGTTCCGGGGCCTTCAAGGTGGAGGTGCCGGGAATCGAACCCGGGTCCGGTGACGGTCACCCACGAATTCTCCGGGTGCAGTCTGCTATGGCATTTCTTGGCCCCAGCACTCACGCAGACAAGTTGCTGACAGGCCCAGTCGGCTAAAAGCCCCGCCCGCCCCACCGACGAGGACGGACAGCGGTGGCTCCCTAGATGACGCCAGGATCCGGAGCGGAAGCTACCCCGGGCTGACGGACTTCATGTGCGCTCGCGCTATCAGGCAGCGAGGGCGAAGTCGGTGCGCTTGGAATCGGCACCTATTGGTTTGCAAGCATCGTTTACGAGATAAGCCTGCATCCTCGACCCGCTTCGCGTGGAATCACGACCACCGTCGAAACCGATCACCCCCATGTTCAGTTATCAAAGCAGCTGCGGACCAAGCCCAGCGACCGCCTCCATTCTATCGGGTACCACGGGCGGTCGTCACCCTTATTAAATTGTTTCCGCACCGCTGCGTCACCGGGCACGGCCAAAGCTACATGACGGCCTTGGGTACCACGTAGCTTTCCTTCATCTTCGCCAAGTCGCTCTTGGTGGCCTCGTGAAAGCCGCTTCCGGCCGGGATCGCTTTGCCTCCCTTTACTTTCCACGTGGAGTTCTTCTTGATCCCAAGGTACCCATCCGATCCACCCGACATGATCTCTTTGCCACGCAGCTTCCCCACGGAGTTCCCGCCGCTAGCGGCCAAATCACCCCAATTCACCCACACCATGTTCCCCCGTTGTGTCACGATGAGGTACCCACCCATCCACTTCGGGTCATAGCTCGACGAGGCGCCGGGATACCGTTTGATCTCCTTGACGTACGTCCGCACGACGGGCTTCCCGCGGACGTCCGAAGGCTTTGCCAGGAGCTTCCACGAGGCGCGGGCCGAGACGGTGCCACACGCCCCCGCGGCGATGGCATAGCGACCGTAGGCGACAGTGACGCCCTTGCTGGATACGGCCCAACGGCGTCCGTTCTTTGGCAGTTCCATGTAGTACGAGCCGTCGACGACGCAACTGGAGTTCTTCGCCTGGATGGTCCTGTCGATGACCGCGTTGTTGTATGTTCGCAACAGCGACTTATACGCCAGAACCCGCGAGATCTTGAATGCCTTGCGAGTGCGCAGATCGATATTGACCGAGTAGGGTACCTGGTTGCTCACACCACCACACCCGGAAATCATCATCGTATCTAAGAGCACCGATGCGTAACGGCCCTGATAGACATCGGCCGAAAGCACAAACACTCGCAACTCGGCCGGGCCGGAATTCTCATTATTAGGGTCATAGCAGCCGTTGTGCCAATCGAGCACATATTTCTTCGCGGCCTCGACCCTTTTTGCGATAGCGGCGTTGACAACCTTGCGCTGTTTTGCGCTGCCACCGCGCAGGTAGGGTCGCTTGACGCTCAGTTTCATACCGTGCCCCGCCGCAAGCGTGGACACCGACTTCTTGATCACGAAACGCGCCGCCCGCTTCGAAGACCCCTTCGCGGTATCCTTCTTGCCAGATTTCTTCTTCGCAGCGCCGACGGTGCCGCCCTGGAAGGCAAGGGAATCCCGGCCACCTACCGATGAGGCCGCGAGCGATGACGGGGAACTCGTCCCTGTGTCCGCGTCGGCCCCGAACGATCCAGCCGCGCCGGCCTGCGACACTGAACCACCGGCAACCATCGCCGCTATCGCCACCGCACCTACTATTGCCCGCATTATGTAACTCCCGACCGATTGACACTCGGACCCCCAAGCATATGGCGCGTGATCGGTCGCGGCAACCGGGAGCGACCGGCTAACCCAATTCGCGGTAGCGCATCGAGCGTTGCGCCTCGAGATTGTCCTGCCGCTCGCGCAGGGCCTGACGCTTGTCCCATTCCTTCTTGCCCCGCCCGACGCCGATCTCGACCTTGACCCGTCCATCCAGGAAGTACAAGGACAACGGCACGATCGTGTATCCCTTTTCGCGAATCCGTTGATCCAACCGGTCGATCTCGAAGCGGTGCAAAAGCAACTTGCGTTTGCGGCGCGGAGCGTGGTTCGTCCACGTTCCCTGCGCGTATTCGGCAATATGCGCCGCCTCCAGCCAGGCCTCACCGCGATCCACCGCGACGTAGGCGTCGATCAGCGACGCCCGTCCGGCCCGCAACGCCTTGACTTCGGTTCCGGTCAGCACCACGCCGGCCTCCAACACGTCATCGATCGCATAGTCATGACGCGCCCGCTTGTTCGACGCGATGAGCGTCTTCACCGGGACCCGGTCCGGAACCTTTTTGGACGGCGTCGGGGCAACATTGAACATACGATTCTTCGCCATGGATACAGCCTCCTAAGTGCGGGTGCGGCGCCGTGCCTATCGTGGGGTGCGAGGCACCGCGCCACGCCCCTCCAGGCCGCGCCCGCCCCCGCGATCTCGGCCCTCAGCCTAGTACAACGCTCCCGGCAAAGCCCGTTTTTATTTCGCGACCATCACCGCGTTGCAAGCTACGAAAGCTTCGTGACGGGGTTCACGGTGTTGCCGTTGACGTATACCTCGAAGTGGAGGTGACACGCGGTAACCGTGCCCGTCGCGCCCGCGTATCCGACCAGGTCGCCGGCCTTGACCTTCTCACCGGTGCTCACCGCAAACTTGGACAGGTGGTTGTAGCTGGTCATCAGGTTGGACCCACCCACGGTGCCGTGGTTGATCATGACCTGGTTACCGTAGCCATATCGCAGCTTGGCCCACTCGATCGTGCCACCGCGAGCCGCGTAGATCGGCGTCCCGCAATACGCCCGGAAGTCGGTCCCCGCATGCAACCGCCAGTAGTGCAAAACCGGGTGATAGCGCATCCCGTACGACGATGTGATGTACGGAACGGCGGTCGGGTACTTGAGCACGCCGGAACCCTTGCCGCCCCCGGACGAGCCGCCGTTGGACGATCCCCCACCCGACCCGCTGGATCCCGAGGATCCGCCGTTGGCCTTGCCTTCCTTTGCGGCCTTCTCGGCGGCCTCGCGGGCCTTGCGTTCCTGTTCCTCGCGTTGCTTCTTCAGGCGCGCCCGCTCGGCCTTGGTCAGGCCGATGAGCTTTTGGATCTCATCGGAGAGGTTGTCGCCGTCCTCTGCCAGCTTCTTCTGCTGCTCCTGCTCGGCGGCCTTTCGCGATTCGAGCGTCGCAGCCGCGCTCTTTTGATCGGCCTCAAGCTTTTCGAGCTTCGACTTGGCGGCCGAAGCGGCGTCGCGCGCCGTCTTGGTGTCGACGATGTTTTGTTGCGCTTGCGTCTGCAACGAAGAGATCGTTTCCTTCGTCGCTTCCAATCGCACCTGCATGTTCGTCGC
Source organism: Rarobacter incanus (assembly GCF_006715765.1). Lineage (NCBI taxonomy): Bacteria > Bacillati > Actinomycetota > Actinomycetes > Micrococcales > Rarobacteraceae > Rarobacter > Rarobacter incanus. The sequence goes on along the minus strand of NZ_VFNV01000001.1, from coordinate 2,356,396 downwards.
CACGGCGTTGGCTTCCCGCACGGCCTGCATCGCTTCGGACTCCGTGCGGATCGCGGTTTGCGACAGGTTGTACTCGGCAAGCACGTCGCCGAAATCGCTTGCCCCCACGACCAGTTCGACCGATGTCATCCGGTAGTTCCCGGCGGCGTAGTCGCGCGCCATCTGCGCTATGCCGTTGCGCGCCTTCTCGGTATCTGCTTCGTTCTTGGTGATCTGCTCCGCGATGGCCGACTGCTCTTGTTTGGCGTCATCGAGGCGTTCGGCGATGCTGGCCGCCTCGCGCTGCGCGACCTCGTATTCGCCATTGGCCTTGTCTAACTCGGCCTGCGCGACGGGAATCTGCGCCTGCGTCTTTTCTAGTGCTTCGTAGGCCTTGGTCAATTCCTTATCAGAGTGCTCGAGGTCGTCAACGATGTCGTCTTGCGCCTGCTCATTGGCTTTGGCATTCGCCTTGGCCTTGTTGAGCTTGGCCTGCAAATCGGCTAGGTCGTCGGCGCCCGCCGCCGGCGCGAACGTCATCGCGGCAACTAGGCCGGCCGCCACCAGACCGGCTACGCCCCGTAATCGCATCGAATCACACCTTTAAGAATCGTCGCAGGGTCAGGGCGGATGCTGCCATCGCCACGACCACGGCCGTAACGATGAGATATGGCGCTATCGTCCACACGTCGTGGGCGGTGACCACGGGCACCCATTGCAGGCTGCTCGATTGGGCGGCCTGCCCCAAATACTTCACCGCGGCCCACAGGCCGGTGACCGCCAGCACGCTGCCGATCAGCGCAGCGAACGCGCCTTCCAACATGAACGGCAAGCGGATGACGAAGTTGGAGGCACCAACCAGCCGCATGATTCCGGTTTCGCGACGGCGGCTCAGCGCCGACAGGCGGATGGTCGTGGTGATCAGCAACACGGCCGCCAATAGCATCACCGCAGCCAGCGACGCGGCGACGATGGTGGCCCCATTCAGGACGCGAAAAATAGGCTCCAGGATCTGCCTTTGGTCCTGCACCTCCTCGACGCCGGGTTTCCCGGTCAGCACATCGGCAATAACCTGATACTTCTGCGGATCGACCAGCTTGATGCGGAACGAGGCGTTCATATCCGCCTCGGTGACTTGCGATAGCAGCCACTGGTCGGCGAACCGCTTCGAGAAGGACTTCCACGCGTCGGCCTTCGATTCGAAACTGACCTTTTCGATTTCCGGCGCGACTTCCGGCGAAGCCAGCACCGACTCGATTTCCTTGATCTGCGCTTCCGTTGCCTCCCCCGACGCACACTGGGTCTTCGCAGAATTAGTCGGGCACAAAAGCACCGAAACCTCGACCTTGCCGTACCAGTCATCCTTGAATTTAGTCACCTGGGTCTGCAGCAGCGCGGCCGATCCGATGAATGTCAGCGATACGAACGCGACAATGATGACGGCAACAGTCATGGAGAGGTTGCGGCGCAGACCGATCCAGATCTCTGAAGCTATGAATTGGAAACGCACGTTCTTTTTCTCCTAGCGGGATGCGCCGTAGACGCCGCGGGATTGGTCGCGAACCAGATCCCCGGTGGAAAGTTCGATCACGCGCTTGCGCATCTGGTCAACGATCTCGTCGTCGTGAGTGGCCATGACGACCGTGGTGCCGCTGCGGTTGATGCGGTCCAGCAACCGCATGATCCCGAGCGACGTCGTCGGGTCCAGGTTTCCGGTGGGCTCATCGGCCAGCAAAATCGGCGGTCTGTTCACCATGGCGCGCGCGATCGCGACGCGCTGCTGCTCGCCTCCGGAAAGTTCGTGTGGTCGACGTTTTTCCTTCCCCGCCAACCCGACCAATTCCAGCATCTCGGGCACAGTGGTGCGAATTTGGTGACGAGGCCGCCCCGTGACTTGCAACGCAAAGGCCACATTTTCGAACACATTCTTGTTGGGCAACAGGCGGAAATCCTGAAACACCGCTCCGATATGGCGCCGCAGCGCGGGGACCTTCCAATTGGACAGTCCCGTGAGATCCTGGCCCGCCACGAATATCCGACCCGTCGTCGCTCTCTCCTCGCGCAGCACAAGGCGCAAGAACGTCGATTTGCCCGACCCCGAGGCGCCGACCAGGAACACGAATTCCTCGCGCTCTATCTCAAGCGAGATGTCGTTGAGTGCGGGTCGCGCCCCGCGCGCGTACACCTTGGTCACGTTGTCGAACCGAATCACGTGCTGCGATCCCCTTGCCTCGAATTGTGTCGATGGTCGGCACTAGTCGTGTTTGAGCCTATGGCCACGCTCGGGGGGTAACGCCCAGACACGCCGGAATTCAGGAAACGCTCAGCGGCGCAGGCGCGGTGTCACATTCAGCTATCCGCCCGGTCCTGGGACCGGCGCCAGCGGATTCCGGCCTCGATGAAGTCGTCGATGTCACCATCAAAGACCGCGCCCGTGTTCCCCACCTCGTGCTCGGTGCGCAAGTCCTTGACCATCTGATAGGGCTGCAAGACGTAGCTGCGCATCTGATCGCCCCAGGACGCCTTGATGTCGCCCGCAAGCTCCTTTTTCTTCGCTCGCTCCTCCGCTTGGCGCTCCAAGAGCAGCCGCGACTGAAGCACGCGCAGGGCGGCCGCACGGTTCTGGATCTGCGACTTTTCGTTCTGCATCGACACGACGATCCCGGTGGGTATGTGCGTCATGCGGACCGCCGAATCGGTGGTGTTGACCGATTGCCCACCTGGCCCCGATGATCGGAACACGTCCACCTTGATTTCCGATTCCGGAATTTCGATCGAATCGGTCTGTTCGATGAGCGGGACAACCTCCACTGCGGCGAAAGAGGTCTGCCTGCGTCCCTGGTTGTCGAACGGAGAGATGCGCACGAGCCGGTGGGTGCCCGCCTCGACGCTCAGCGTGCCGAACGCATAGGGCGCCTTGACCTCGAAGGTGGCGGATTTGAGCCCCGCCTCCTCCGCGTACGAGGTATCGAGTACGGACGTGGGGTAGCCGTGCCGCTCGGCCCAGCGCAGGTACATGCGCAGCAGCATGTCGGCAAAGTCGGCCGCGTCGATGCCCCCGGCCCCGGCCCGGATGGTGACCACCGCTTCGCGCGAGTCGTATTCACCGCTCAAAAGCGTGCGCACTTCCAGCGCGTCGAGGTCCTTGCGGATCGCGGTGAGCTCGTTATCGGCCTCCGCGAGCAAATCGTCGTCGCTTTCCTCGCCCGCCAACTCGACCAGCGCTTCCAGATCATCGATCCGGGCCTCCATCGAGGTTATGCGTTCCAGCTCGGATTGCGCCTGCGACAACGCCGAGGTCACTGCTTGGGCCTTTTCCTGGTCATCCCACAAATCTGGGGCGGCCGCCTGCGCGGAGAGGTCCGTGATCTTTGCGCGCAACGCCGCGGGGTCGGAAACAGCGGAGATCGTCCCCAGAGTCGATCGCAACTGTGAGATTTCAACGGGAAAATCAGTAGTGGCCACGATCCTCAAGGCTACGCGACGTTTCGTCGGTTACCGAACCCACGCGCGCTCCCGGCCGATATTTATATGAACGAGCACCCCACTCGCCGCCCCACACTTGACGTTCCATGCCCCGTATTAGGATGGGGCCACCTACTCGCCATGGCCGGAGGGCCCGTGCTCAGTGTTAACCAAAGACGGCGCGCAGCCGCGGCCGTCGTCTGCATCGCGCTCACTACCGTCGCATGCCTTCCGGGTGCGCTGGATCCCTACACGCTTCCCAAGATTGCGGTCGCCTACATAGGCATCGCCCTCGCTGCATCCGTTCCGGGGTGGGCGAGGTTACCGCGGCCCTTGGTCTTGCTGATGTGTGCGGGGGGCGTTTGGTTGGCGATCGCCGCCGCACTCGGTGCCGCACCCGCGCAGGCGCTGGCGGGCGCCGCCCCACGATTCGAGGGAATCATCACGATTCCGGCCTACATCGGTTCGTTGTGGGCGGGTGCTCGCTTGCTGTCGGCCGGCGACGAACCCGCCTCACCTCAAGCCGCGGCGCGCGGGAAGCCAAGACGCTCCACACTCGCGCGGCCATGGACGCCGTGGCCCGCGCTGAACGCTTCGCTGAGCGTCCTTGCGATCGTTCTGCTGGCCGGGGCGCTGCTCAACGCGGCCGGCCACGACCCGGTATCCCACGCACCCGACCTCCAGCGAATCATTTCCCTGCTCGGAAACGCGACCGATCTGGGCGTTGTCAGCGCCCTGATCGCACTGCTGCTCGGCGCCGCGGCCGCCGAGCGCGCGACAACCACCGCCAACGCGGTTCGCCACCTCTCGCTGTGGCTCTACGCCGTGGGCGCCGCGGCCGCCGCCTGCTCGGTCGCGCTCAGCGGGTCGCGCGCCGCCGTTCTTGCCCTGGTGGCGGGCGTGATCGTCGCGGCCGCGGCAATGGGCCTGCGCGCTCTGATTCTTCACCGCCGCCGCGCCGCCGCACCCGACGGCGCACCCGCGCGCCGCTCAACCGCGCCCGGCAGAACGTACCCGGTGTGGATCGGCGCGATCACTGTGGGTGTGGTCGGCGCCGTCTTCCTCATCCCCGCGACCGCGCAGCGGTTCACCGGCGTCAAGGCCTCATCGATCCGGACGATAACCGGCCGTTTCGAGATTTGGCAGGCCACCTTGCAGCTCATCCGCGATCATCTTTGGACGGGGGTCGGACCCAGCGGCTACGAAGCCGCAATCAGCCCCTACCTCGGCGTCGACTATGCCCGGGACATCACCTTTCACACAGAGCTGGATTCGCCGCACAACTGGATCTTGCAGGTTACCGCCGTCGGCGGTCTACCACTGCTCGCAATCACGCTGGGGGGTGTGGCGTTCTTGGGCACCGTCGCAGTTCGCGCGATCATCAACGCGCCGCCCAGCACCGCCTGGCAGTTTGCGGCTCGCTTCGGCGCGGCGACCGGAGTCGGCGCGGCACTCTTGACGCACCTGACAACTCCCGGCATCCTGCCCCTTGCGCTGCTGGTCCTGGGCTCGGCAATCGGATCGCCGCCGCGCGTGCGCGGCTCGCGGGATGCCTCCAGGTGGGCGGCGCCCGCATGGCTGGCGGCCGCGGGCGTGCTGGCCGCGCTGACATCCGTCGCAGCCGCATCGCAGTACGCACTGTCCACCGCGAGCAGCCAAGCCCGCAGCGGCGACGGTGCGGCCGCCTTGCAAACATGCGACCGCGCCGCCAGCGCCATGCGGTGGAACCGCGACGTGGAATCGCAGTGCGCGCAGCAATTCGCTGCAGCGGTGCAGTCGCTGAGCGACGGAGGGCGCACGGATGCCGTCCAGGCGGTGGCCGCTGCCGCGATCACGGAGGCGACGCGGGCCATCAGCGCCAACGGCGCAGACCTCGGCGCGCTCGAAGCACGAGCCGTCGCCTACCAGCTAACTGGCGACTTCGAATCCGCGGATCGGGATCTGTCTGTCATCGTCGATGCGACGCCCTACGACGTGGATGTCCTGGTGCGGCGCGGCACCGTGCGCGCGAATCTGGGTGATATCAACGCGGCCAAGCAAGACTACGAGGCCGCACTCGCGATAGATTCCGATAACGACACCGCCAGCAACAACCTCACCGTGCTGCGTGGTCTTTAGGCAGCGGCCGCGAGCGCGCCGTGCAACCCGGCGCTACGACTGGCAGCTGCCGGTTGGCACGGCCGCGCTGAGCGAGGAGGCTTTGTTCATCGCGGGTTCGATCTCGCTTGCCGACAACGCGTATCCGAGGTTCTTGGCGGTGGTTGAGGCAGCGAACACCATTCCGGCGACCTCCCCGGATTCGGTCAGCACCGGCCCCCCGGAGTTCCCGGGCTCGATATCCGCCGCCATCGCGTACATCTGGCGGCGCGGGGTTGTCTTGCCGTCTTGCGTTTGGAAGGCGCCCTTGCCGACGTAGGTCACGATCGCGTTCCCCACCGACAGCGGGCCCCCATAGGGGTAGCCCGCGACTAGCGCGCGGCTTCCCTTCGCCATATTCGGGACCAAGGCCAGGGGGCGGGGGCCCTCGTCCTTCACCTTGATAATCGCAACGTCGCTGCCCTCATCGAAGTAAACAACAATCCCGCTGCTGGCGTAGCCGCCGGGGGCTTGAATGATCGGCTTGTTGACCCCGGCAACGACGTGGGCGTTCGTCATGACGTGGCTGGCATCGACGAAGAACCCGCTCCCGCTCGACGTGATACCGCAGGCGACCGCCGCACCGCTGATGGCCGCGACCGACTCCAGCGCGGTGCGTATCTGCGGGGTTTGCGTCGCGAATGTCGGCACCGCCGGCTGATCGCCGAGACCGAAGATGTCGCCAATGCTAGCGATCGCGGACGGCACCTCGGACGCCCGCGCGGCGGCGATCAGGCGTTGCGCGGGCGCCGGGATGATCCGCTCAATCGCCCCGACCACCTGCGAGGACGCGGCGGCCGTCGAAAGCCCCGGGATCCCCAACGAAACCAAAAGCGAGGCAACGAGGCTGTAGACCAGTCCCAGCCCGGCCGCGCTCAGGGTCGCCCCCGCCATGCGATCGAAGGGGCCCAAACGGGTGCCGTCGGCGTTTGCCCGCGCCGCAGTTCCCAGGTACCCACCGAGGCGGGCGCCGCCAATCGGCAAGAAGAGCGCCAGCGCGACGGCGATCGGCACGCGCCAGTGCTGACTCGGCAGTTGCCCCGTCGCCCACGGAATCGCAAACCCGGCAAGAATCGCGCCCACGATGAAACCGCATACCATTGCCAGGGTGCCCAGCAGCCCGCGCCTCGCACCGGCAACGAAGGCTATGACCAGGCCCGCGATCAACGCGATGTCAGTTCCGGACACTAGCTACCCGCCCAGGGTTGGGTCGATGTCGATCTGATCGCTGACCCAGGGATAGCCCCACCGCATCAGCGCATAGGCGGCCGCCACGACGAGCGCGACCGCCTCGATGGTTTTCAGCCACGTCGGGCCCGGCAGCAGCCTCCACACCAGTGCGTACATGCTCACTCCGCCTTCTCGATGTGATCCAGGATTTGCTCGGGGGTGCCCTTGTCCCGATCCAGCCACCCCACCAGCTTGGCGTGCACGACCCAGCGATGAGAGTTGCCCCACTCCCCCAGCGTCGGTGAGTGGCAGGTGGTGAGCGTTAGGTACCGCTCGGTTGGTGCGGCGTCCGGGTCGTTGGGCACGGGCGCGACAACCTGCGTCTGGTCGGGGGTGACGATCTCGTGGCTTTTCACCTCGTAGACGTACCAGGTGGTCTTCGTTTCGACGATGATTTGGTCTCCCCGTTCCAGCACGTTGATGTAGCGGAACGAGTTCCCGTGCGTGCGGCGGTGACCCGCAAGCGAAAAGTTCCCTATATCCCCCGGCATGACGGTGTGGACGTAGTGCCCGGCGGCGGCCTGATCCAAGATCGCCTGCGTGGTGCCTTCGCGGATCGGCATGTCGTTGTCGGTCTTGTCGTACCACTTCGGGATGATCAGGACCCCGAACGTCTCCCCGGGCGCGACCTTGTCCATGACCGGGGGTGTGCCCGTGGTCGTCAAGGGCGTGGTTGCCAGCACCGGATCGGGAATCTGGGCGCGGAACTGCGAAACTTGCGAGGTTGCCACGGCCGCGGCCTCGTCAGAGGACCACCACACCTGCCACGCCACGAATCCAAGGATCAGTATTCCGGCTGTTATGAGCAATTCACCGACGAGGCCAACCAGCGCCGATACGACCGATCTACCGCGGCGGGGGCGCGCGTGCCTGTGCGCGGGATGCGCCCGCACAAGCGGTTCCGGCGCGGCGAATGTTGGCTCCATCGCATCAATAGTAGGTTGCCCTGCCCAACTTTTATCGTCGCGGCGGCGAGCGATCTGGCGTCCGCCTGCGTTGTTTCGGTAAATTCGAGGGGTGAAACCCAAAACCGCGCCGGCAGGCGCCCCATTCGCCACGCCCGCCACGCCCGCCACGCCCGCCACACCCGCCGTGCCCGCCGTGCCGTTACCGCGCGGGCCACAGATCAGTCGCATACCGGTCGTGGACGTGCAGCCCGTGATCGAGGGGGGACGCTGGGCGACCAAGGCGGTGGTCGGGGAGGTCGTGCCAGTTTCGGCGACGGTGTTCCGCGAGGGCCACGACTTGTACCGGGCCACGGCGGTGCTCATAGATCCGTCCGGGCGCGTTCACACGCGGGCCCCGATGCGCGAGGTCGGCACCGGCCTGGACCATTGGGCCGGTGCCGTCGTCCCCGACGCCGTGGGCGATTGGGGCCTGCGGGTAGAGGGGTGGTCCGACCCATACGGGACGTGGTGCCACAATGCGCACATCAAGATTCCCGCGGGCATTGATGTCGAGTTGACCCTGGCCGAGGGCGCTGAGGTGCTGCGGCGGGCGGCCGCCCAGGCGTCGCGCACAAAGGACGACGCGACCACGCTGGCACAAGCCGCCGCCACCGCCGTGGACGCATCGCTGAGCATCGCGTCGCGTTTCGCCGCGGCCACCTCCGCACCCGTCACGGGAATCTTGGACCGCGAACCGCTGCGGGAACTCGTCTCCGGTTCCCCCACCTACCCACTGCGCGTCGACCGCGAGGCCGCTTTGTGCGCGTCCTGGTACGAGTTTTTCCCGCGTTCGGAAGGCGCCTACCAGGACCCCGATGGTAACTGGCATTCCGGCACCTTCGAGACCGCGACCGGCCGCTTGCCCGCAATCGCCGCCATGGGCTTCGACACCGTCTATCTCACTCCCATCCACCCCATCGGGACAACCGAACGCAAGGGCCGCAATAACACTCTCGGGGCGCGGCCCGGCGATCCTGGATCGCCGTATGCGATTGGCTCGCACGAGGGCGGCCACGCGGACATCCACCCCGAGCTGGGTGACGAGGCGGATTTCGCCGCCTTCGTGGCCGCCGCCCGCTCCCACGGTCTCGAAGTCGCCATTGACCTGGCGTTGCAGTGTTCGCCCGATCACCCGTGGGTCAAGGAGCACCCGCAGTGGTTCACAACCCTTCCCGACGGCTCCATCGCGTATGCGGAAAACCCGCCGAAAAAGTACCAAGACATCTACCCGCTGAATTTCGACAACGATCCCGAGGGGATTTATCAGGAAATCGCTCGCATACTGCGCGTGTGGATAGCGCGCGGGGTCACTGCTTTCCGGGTCGATAACCCGCATACCAAGCCGCTTCCCTTCTGGGAAAGGCTGCTCGGCGACATCCGCTCGACGAACCCCGAGGTGTTGTTCCTGGCCGAGGCGTTCACGCGCCCCGCGATGATGAAGACGCTGGCAACCATCGGGTTCCATCAGTCGTATTCCTACTTCACGTGGCGAAACACGAAGTGGGAACTGGAAGAGTACTTCTCCCAGATAGCCGATGAGCAAGCGGGAGTCATGCGCCCCAGCTTCTGGCCGACCACGCACGACATCCTTCCGCCCTACCTGCAAAACGGTGGAATCGCGGGTTTCAAGGTGCGCGCGATACTCGCCGCAATGTCCTCGCCGCTGTGGGGCATTTACTCCGGATACGAACTGGTCGAAAACGTGCCGCGCCCCGGGGTCGAAGAGCAGATCGATAACGAAAAATACGAATTCAAGCCGCGCAACTGGTCGCTCGCGCAGCACTACGGGATAGCGGACCTGCTCACGCGCCTGAACGGGATAAAGCGCAATCACCCGGCCCTGCGCCAGCTACGAAACCTGCGGGTCCACCCGACCACCAGCGACGATTTGGTTGCCTTCTCGCACCACCTCGATGCCGCGTACACGCCATCGCACGTTGCGGACACGGTGCTGACGGTGGTCAACCTCGACCCGCATGGAGCCCGCGAGGGAATCGTCCACCTGGATCTGGGCGCGATCGGCCTGGGTGATCTGGGGAACGGCACCGTGACCGCCTACGACGAGTTGTCGGGCGAGACGTACCAGTGGGGCGCGCAGCCGTTCGTGCGCCTGGATCCCGCCGAAAAGGTCGCCCACGTCGTGCACCTGCGGCGCAACTGATGACGCTCTTCGCGCAGCCGCGCGAGGTTCCCGCGCAGATCGCGCGGGTGCTGGCCGGGTGGTTGCCACAACAGCGCTGGTGGCCCGGTGATTGCGCATGGCAGTCGGCCACGGCAGTTGACCTGGCCGACAACGTCACGGTGTGGTTGTTGCGCACTGCCGGCGGGATAACCGTGCAGGTCCCGCTCGTGCTTCGCGAGGACCGTTTGGCCGGGCAGCCCGCTTCGCCAGCGCCGCCTGCGCACGGGGTTTCCGGGTCGCCCGACGGCGGGCGCGGGTCCGCCACGACCAGCAGCGATGCAACGGTCGTCTCTCTCAGCGCTTTCGCGGCGCGCACGCGCGCGCCGGCTCCCCCGGGTCTGATAGGTACCGCGCAAATAGGCACCACGCGCGTCCAGGTCATCGACGCCACGCACGATCCGGCTTTCCATCGCGCGTTGTTGCGCAACCTGCGTGTCATTGAGCCCTGGGCGGGGGCGCCGACGGGTCCGCTGTTGATTTCGCCTGACGAGGCCCCCTCGCCCGCACCCGATCGCGGCGTCAGCGCCGACGTACCCGAGGGCAGCATTGGCGCCGTGTTGGGCGTTGAGCAGTCCAACACTTCGATCATCATGCCGCGAATCCACGGTGGCATCATCGTCAAGGTCATGCGCAATGTCGTGGATGGGGCCCAACCGGACCTAGACGTGCCCAATGCCTTGGCCGCGGCGGGATTCGCGCACGTGCCGCGCACCTACGCGGTGTTGGAGTCCGGGGTCGACGACGGACGGTTCATTGCGCGCTGGACGGCGACGCTGGCGATTGTGTCGCAACTGGTCCCCGAGGCGGAGGACGGGTTCACCCGCGCGTGCGCCATGGCGGCCTCCGGAATCGATTTCGCCCGCGATTGTCGGTCCCTGGGTGCCGACCTAGCGGACATGCACGGGGCCCTGCGCCGCGCGTTTCCCGTCGGCATCGAAACGGCGCATGAGGTACTAAACCGAGTCGCGGAGCGAATAGACCACAGCGCCTCCGGATGCGGGTTTGTTGCCGAGTTACTCGGCCCGATCGATACCTTCTTGGATGCGCTGCGACGCGACGTCGTCGACGAGCCGGTGACAGTGCAGCGCCTCCACGGGGATCTGCACCTCGGGCAAACCTTGCATTCGCCCTTCGGCTGGTGGGTGCTCGATTTCGAAGGGGAACCGCTGCGGCCGCTGTCGTTCCGGTTGGCGCCGGATCTTCCGCTACGCGATCTGGCGGGAATGCTGCGCTCGATCGACTATGCCGCGGCTCTGGCCGATGCCCCGGATCCGGGATGGCGGGGGCGGGCACGCGAAGCGCTCTTGCAGGGCTACGCGGACAACGTCGGCCCCCTCGACCCGCGCCAGCCCCACCCGCGCGGCGCTAGCGCAGATGCGCTGCTCACTGCGTTCGAGCTGGAGAAGGCGTGCTACGAGGTCGGTTACGAGATGACGCAACGCCCGCAGTGGGCGTGGGTCCCCCAAGACGCTGTCAACCGCATCCTGGGGCCATTCCTCTGATTCGGGAGCGGACTCGGTGCCGGCGCCCCTAGTCCTCGTCCAGGAGCTGCACGACCGCAACCACGCAGGGCGCGGCCTTGACACCGGCGCTCCTAGTCCTCGTCCACCGCTGCGCCGACCACGGGATTACGCAACACGCCGATCCCCTCGACCGCACACTCGATAACGTCCCCCGCCCGTATCGTTCCCACCCCGGCCGGCGTCCCGGTCAGGATGACGTCCCCCGGGAGCAGGGTGAAGACCTCCGAAATGTACGAGACCAGGAACGGCACATCGAAAATGAGGTCGCGGGTGGAACCGTCCTGCCGCAACTCGCCGTTCAGCATTGCGGATACCTGGGCGTCTTCGGGATCTAGGTCGGTGCTGATCCACGGACCCAGCGGGCAGGAGCTGTCGAACCCCTTTGCCCGCGTCCACTGCTCGTCGGCGTTTTGGACGTCGCGCGCGGTCACGTCGTTGGCAACCGTGTAACCGAGCACGTGGTCGAGCGCGCGGTCAGGCGAAACGTTCTTGGCGATTTTTCCGATTACGACCGCCAACTCGGCCTCGAAGTGCACATTGTTGGACCAGTCCGGCAGCTGGATCGGATCGTCCGGACCCACCACAGAAGTATTGGGCTTCAAGAAGAGCAGGGGCCTCGTCGGTACTTCGTTGCCCAACTCAGCTGCGTGATCTGCGTAGTTCCTACCCACCCCAATCACCTTGGAACGCGGAATGATCGGCGCGAGAAGACGCAACCCCTCGGCGTCCAAGAACACCCGCTCCCCGGTGGGGACAGCGGGTTGGAACAGTGGGTCGCCGTTGAGGACGGCGAGGTATTCTCCGCCGGGTTCGCCCTGCACGAAGCCGTATTTAGGGGTGTCACCTTCAATGAATCTCGCGATGCGCATGCGCTAACTCTAGCGACCCGAACCATCGTTGCCGGGCGAATAGGTCAGTGTGGATAACTATTGGGCGATTACTTCGCCGTGCAACACGGAAAACCATCCGGCGTCGTCGGCCGCCCAACGGTGCCAATCGTGCGCAAGCGCTTCGAGCGCCACATCATCGGCAAGACCCGCTTCGCGCGCCTGAATCGCGAAATTCGACTCTAGGCAGCGCTGCGCCCACAGATCGCCCCACCATTCGCGCAGGGCGGGGGTCGCATAGCACCAGGTCGAGGACGAAGGCGTGAGCTGTGCGGGCGCGTATCCGGCCTGCAAGAACCACCCGAGGAGCCGGCGACCCGCGTCCGCCTCGAACCCGTGCGCGGCAGTGACCTCGTGATACAGCAGATTCCACTCCGTCAGCCCTGCGTACTGCGGGAACCAGGTCATGGCACCGTAATCGGATTCGCGTGCGGCCACGATGCCACCGGGCTTGACGACCCGGCGCAGTTCCCTGATCGCCGCGACGGGGTCGGAGAGGTGTTGCAAGAGCTGGTGCACGTGCACGACGTCGAACTGCGCGTCGGCGAAGGGCAACTCGTAGACGTTGGCCGCCTCGAAGTCGACCGGCACGTCCTCGCGCGCGGCGTGTTCGCGGGCTGCTTCGAGTACCGCCTGCGCCGCGTCGACGCCGACGACGCGCCCTGGCGATACGATGCGAGCCAGATCCACCGTGAGCGTGCCCGGGCCGCAGCCAACGTCGAGCAGGCTCATGCCCGGTGCCAATCGATCGCGAAGATAGCGCGCCGAGTTTTCCGCGGTGCGCCAGCGATGGGACCGCAGCACGGATTCGGCATGTCCGTGAGTGTAGGACTCCGATTCCTGCGCCAGATTGGCGTGCGCAGCGGGGGGCAGGGGCGCGTCGGTCGACATGGTTCGATAGTACGGGCGCGGCTCAACATCCGAGACCCCTATCTCACATATTGGCGCAAACTGGTTGCATAATCTCGATCGGCCAGCGTAGCGTCGGAGGCTATGACTTCGTCAACACCCACCACCCGGCAGCTCGGGCGCAGCGGACTCACCGTGTCAGTCGTCGGGCTTGGCTGCAACAACTTCGGTTCCGCGGGCACCGCGACCGCGGATCAGGCCGGCACCGACGCCGTCGTGCACGCTGCGATCGATGCCGGGATAACACTTTTCGACACCGCCGACATTTACGGCACACGCAACGGCGAAAGCGAACGCCTGCTGGGTAGGGCGCTGCGCGGGCGGCGCGGCCACATTGTCCTGGCAACCAAATTCGGCATGGACATGGAGGCGGAAGCCGCGGTGCCGGGCGCCCGGGGGTCGCGCCGGTACATCACGGCCGCCCTGGACGCCTCGCTCAAGCGCCTCCAAACGGACTACATCGACCTCTACCAGTTCCACACCCCGGACCCGCTCACCCCGATCGATGAGACGCTCAGCGCGCTCGACGACGCCGTCCGCGCGGGCAAGGTGCGTTACATCGGCCATTCAAACCGCGCAGGCTGGCAAATATCGCAGGCGCACTATGTCGCCCGCGAACTCGGTGTGACCCGATTCGTTTCCTCGCAAAACCACTTCAACCTCCTTGACCGGCGTGCGGAGCTCGAGGTGCTGCCGGCGGCGGTGGACCTGGGCCTCGGCGTGCTGCCCTACTTCCCGCTCGCCAACGGACTCTTGACGGGAAAGTACCGGCGCGATGCCGCGGCGCCGGCGGGCACCCGCCTGGCGGGTCGCAAGAGTTCACTAATGACGAGCGCCCCCTGGGATCAGTTGGAGCAGTTCTTCGGGCTGGCGGACGGCGCCGGGCTCTCACCGCTGGAGTTGGCCATTAGCTGGTTGGCGGCACAGCGGCCAGTGACCTCGGTGATTGCGGGCGCCACCCGCCCGGACCAGGTGAGACAGAACGCGCTGGCGGTCCACCCGCTGAGCAGCGATGTCCTGGCGGCCATCGATGGGATATTTCCCGCCCCCGCGCCCATCGCGCTGTTCTGAACGCACCCCAGCGGAACAGCCGCTCGCATCTTCCTTGCCTCCTGCCTGTGGATAACTGATCGGGAACGCGCTGCGGGCCGTATTTTCATTCCTATAGCCGGCCGCTGGGGCCGGCGGGAAGGGAATACGGATCATGGCACAACACATGAAAGTGTCGTACGCAGAGCTTGCCAAACAAGCCGGTTCGCTGCGGCGGGGACGCGAAGAAATCGTCCAGCGAATCGATGCCCTGCAACGCGAAATCGCCGGCCTGGTGTCCAGCGGGTTTGTCACCGATAAGACCTCGGTCGCCTTCAACTCGTATTACCAAGACTTTGCCCGCGGAGCGCGGACCACGGTAACCGCACTGGACGGGCTCGCCGAGTTCTTGGACAAGACAGCCGCGACGCTCACAGACGTGGACCGTCAGTTGGCCGCCAAATTGGCGCGGTGAGAGCGATGGTCCCCGACCCGGCGGCGCTAGCGCGCCTGCAACAACAGCTCACAATCCAGGCATTAGAACTCCGCAGTCGCGCCGCAGCGACCGTGAATGCGGTGCAGTCCGGTGAACTGCCGCGCGTGTGCGGGCCCGTTGCGCGCGCCCACGCGATCGCCCTGAACAGGCAGGCGGGTGCGGCCGCGGCAGATCTGGAGCACCTTGCCCACCAGATCGGGGAGCACCGCGCCCGGGTTGCTGCCGCCCAACAGCAGGTGGCGGCGATCGAGCGACGCACGCGCCAGGTTTTGGAACAAGCGCTCGATATATCCAGATCCGCCCGCACGGTCGTCACCAGGGTTGCGCGCGATCAGGTCGTGCCGGCGATGACGCTGATCGGCGGCGGGCCCGCGGGTGCCGCAACGGTCACCGTGCGTTACCTGGAGCACCGCGGCACACCGATATCGAGCGCGGCCGTTGACAACGCCGCGAAAATCGTTAGCCGGTTGCAGGACATACCGCGCGCCGGATCGGCGCATTGGCTCACCGTCCCCTCACTGCTGCGGGGGCTGCTATGACTGCGGCTTGCGCGAACGCAGGGTTCGATCTCACCGCGAGTGTGAGCAGTCACCTCAAGGAGATGGTTCCCGCGCTTGGGTGCGGGCTCTCCCCCGACGATCCCAACACGTGCAACCCGCCGGCGCTTAGTTGGGACAAGGACGTCGTCGATGCCCTGTGCGCCGGCGGGATCTCGCGGCGGCGCACAGGTGACGATCCCCTCCACGCGTGCGAGCCGCTGGGCTCCGATCGAAGTGCCTGCTGCCTGGAACCGACCCCTCTTGCCTGGGCGAGCGAGAGGATCTGGTCATCACCAACAGCGATGGCATACGTCGAGTCGCTTTCGCCCCAGTTGTCTGCCGTGGCGCGATGCGCCCTCCGGGACGGCGTAGGCAGCGCATTCGCCGATGCGGTGGAGGTCGCTGGCCCCGAGGGCCAGTCCCCGTCCCGGGCGCGGCCGGCGCATTTCATGCCCAGGGCACCGTCCGCGTCTGCGCTCGCATTCGCGATGGGGCGCGCCTGGGGTCCGACTTCGCAGATCGCCACGGCGTCGGGCGTGCTGGCCGGCCGCGCCGAGGCAACCCCACCCCAGGGCGAAACCGTGCGCGCCGACGCGGAGGAATTCGCGAGGCAGGTCCAAGGCACCGCCTACTTCGCGCGGTGCCTGATCACTGATTCCGTCCGGGACGCAGCGACGCTGATGCTGCTGTTCTACCAACATGACGGAAGTTGGGTGACAATGACGAAGTCGGCACCGTATGAGATTGCGCTCGCGACCGACTTCGACGGCCCAGTTGAGTCGCGAAGCCCGGAGCCAATGATGCTATCGATCCACCCGGCATGTGATCCCGCGCAGGCACTGGCGCACGCGGCCGCCATCGTCATCGAGGAGATGTAGGCCGTGGGCGAATCAGGGGACCGTCCGACTGCGGGGTACAGCGGGAGACGCGGGGTGAGAATCGATGTCGCGTGAGGACGGGGGAATCGACAAGGACCTCGCGGTCGACGTCGTCGTCAAAGCGCCGCTGGACGCCGTGCGAACCGGGGGCGCGCGCGAGCTCGCCCGCGATTCCCCGGTCGACCGCCTCACCGAACTGCCCCAGAGGGTGACCGGTCACGTCTCCGCACAGGCCACCCAGACGGCCCAGGAATACCGCAATACCGTTGGCTCCGCCGTCGAACGCGCGCGGACGGCGATGACGGATATCGCCGTCGATCGCGCCCACATCGAGTCGGCACGCAGGCTCATAGACAGTCTGGGCACCGCTCTGCGAAGTGCGCAGAAACTTGTATCCGCAATAGCGCTTGACCCGCAGATCGTCTCCTCGGTACCGTTCTCGCCGGTCACCGGAGCACGAATCGTGGCGGCAAGTCACTCGACAAGCGCCACCTTGCTAGTCGTCGTGGCCGCGAGTTCCACCCTGGCCGCCGGGTGGTCACGGATAGGAAGTGATCTGAGCGCCGCGGATGAGGTGCTTGCCGCGTCCGCCGCTTCGCTTACGTCGTTGGTGCGCACTCACGTCACTACCGCTGTCGGGGCGGGGACCATGGTGCTGCGGATCAATGCGGACGGGCTGGCGGTGCCGCGCGCTGCCGCGGGCGTTGTGCTGGGCGCGGGCGCAAACCTCGCCCAGTGGCACACGTCGGTCATCACCGCATCCGGCGGCGCAATCATTGCCTTCGGCGCGGGAATCGTTACTTCCGCGGGGCTCGCCGCGCGCGATACGTGGCAGGGCGCATCCGCGTTGTGGCAGGCGCGAGGCGGGGGGTTCTCCTCGTGGGTTGGAATACCGCAGGACATCGCCACCGCGTGGCGCACCGGCACAGGCCGACGCCGCCTCACCCCGCAGGAGATCGAGCGTGTTACCGGCGCGCTGCTGCCGACCGAGGGCGCCGCGTCGTATCGCACCATCGTTGGGAGCCTGCAGCGCGCGTGGTCGGCCGCCGGATGGGATAGCACCAAAGTTCGCATGATCGTGCCCACTGCCTTTGAGCAAAGACAAATGCGCGAGCGGGCGCAAGAGTTCCGCAAGAGGGCAAGTGCTTCCGGCGCAGCGGCGGACTACCAGCGGTTCCGATCCATATCCGATCTGCTCGCCAACGCGGGCGAGATCGACGCGATGGGACGAACCGATCGGAGCGTCATTAGGGTCGCCGTCAGGCAGAGCGAGCCGCCCGTTTTCACCGTGATTATTCCGAGCACAAAGGACTGGTATTCCACCTCACGCGTGCCCAATGATCTGGCTTCGAATATCTCGATCATGGCGCAGGGCGATTCGGGATTGCTGCGGGCGGCGCACAGCGCGCTCCGCGACACCATATCGCGGTATGGTCAGGATCCCGCCAGCGCCCGCGTCATGGTTGCCGGGTTCAGCCAGGGCGGCATCACGGCAGCGGCCTTCGCGCGGAACTACCAGAACGATTTCAAGATCCAACACGTCGTGACCGCGGGATCTCCCATCGGTCGCATCGAGATTCCGCGGGCGACTACGGTCACCAGTTTCGAGAATGCTGGCGATGTGGCCGTGCCTCGCCTCGACCTCGCAAGCAATCCCTGTGGCCCAGGGCGGACGACCATCATCGGTGCCACGGGTGGCCACAGCGCGTTGGACTATGCGCGCACCGCCAGAGCCAATGAGGGGTCCACTCCCGCGGGCGTCGACGATTTCCTTTCCAACGGCAGTGACCAGGTGGTGTTCCACGATCACGTTGCCGTGCGCGATCGCTCGGCGCAGTAGCAATGTTGCGGGGCGGCCCGGCCCGCTTCAGATCGCCGAGCGGATTCCCCGAATCCCTTGTGCGCGTACCTGTTGCGCCGCAAGCCGCGGCGCAACCTACTACATCGGTAGCGCTACCTGCACGACGCGTGCGGCACGGGCGGTGCTGATTATGGCCCGGCCCGCAACCGGGGCCAAGGACCACCGTTCGACCTCGAGCGCTGCCGCCTCATCCGCGGTGGGGTTCATTATGAGCCGATTCGGCAGCGTGCGGGCGTAGTCAAGGAGCGACCAGCATCGTCCCAGTTCCGTCTCGTCTGATTCGATGACGACCGGAATCCGGTTTCGTGTCGCAGCCGCGCACACCCCCGCGATAATGCCTTCGGTATCGCCCGCACCGAATCCGGCGGCCTCCAGCACGACGACGGCGTCCCACGCGAGCCGGTCGGTGCGTGCGTCTTGTGCCGCATCGCGCAAGAGGTCCGCACACTGCGATGCGCCCGTGATGATTTCGCTGACCGCGGCGACGGCAGGCGGCACGACTTCGGCCGCCCGCGAATCCGGTGCCACAACCAGCGGGGCGCGTACGCTGCGTGCCAGTATCGCCCCGTAGAGCAGCGTGAGCGCGGCCGTCGTCTTTCCCGCTTGCACACCGCCGGTGACTCGCACACCGCGGTCCCATTCGACGGCCACGGGTCGAAGAGTGCCTGCGGCGATGCCGACGACCGGGGCCGCGCGAGGCGAATCCGGGCGCGGCGAATCCGGGCGCGTGACCTCGCTCAGCGCGATCGCCGCGGGCAGGGCAACCACCGGACGGCCGGGTCGTACCACGCCCGCCGCGGCAATGCGGGCCGCAAGCCGGCGAAAGCCGTGCGCGTCTTCCACCTCTTGTCCCTCGCATCGTGGCTTCGCATCGATTGCGATCCTGCCCTCCACCTGCGCGCTCCCCCGCTCCGGGTCGGCGTTGATGGCTCCCGGGGAGCGCGTGACGCCGTCGGCGCCAACCCCGATGCGGACAATCACGGGTCCGTCCGCCCGCAGGTCGTGCGGAATCTCACTGAGCGAGGCCGCCGTAGCCAACAGGTGGATTCCGAGCGCCCCCGCCCGCGCTATTTCTCCGGCAAGCGTCCCCAACGTGCCGATCATGTCGCGTTCGTATAGGCGCGCCAGGACGTCGATCCCGTTCACCAGCACGATAACCGGGGGTTCGTTCGCGGTGTCCCGGCCGTTTCGTCGCTCACCGGCCAGTGCCGCGATCTCCTGCAAGGCCAGCCCGAGCCTTTCGCGGTCGGTTCCGCGAATGAGGTTGACCACCACGGGCACGTCCCCGCAATCTGGGTCGATGTCGCCGACGGCGTCGAGAATGTGGACCTGTACGGCGGGCCCCGACCATGCGCCGTTGAGTTCGGACATCGAGTACCTGCCCACCGCGGCAACGACCGTGTGCAGCAACGACGTCTTGCCGGAGCCGGGTCCGCCGATGACGAATGTGGGGCGCGGATCCGAAAGATCCCAGGCCCACGGCGGCTGCGACTGGGTCGCGGGGTCGTCCAGCAGGCCGAGGGTGATCGTCCTGGGCTCCAAGAGATGCTCGATCTCCGCCAGCCGCACGACGGCGGGCAGCGGGTCGAGCCAGGGCCTGCGCGGCGGCATTTCCCCGGCCGCGAGCGCCGCCTGCGCGATGGCCGCCGTCACCTGTTCAAGCTGATTGCTGGGCCGCGCTGCGACGTCCCCGGCCGCATCGCGGCGGCGGGCATCCACGCAGTTGCGGTCGTCAAAATCGTCCGGAGCGCGCGCAAAGCCGGGCGCGTTGCAAAGCGTTGGCATGGGACGAGGCCCCTCAGATGAAGCGGGTTCGCCCGCGTACGCGGACTGGCACATGTAGGCAGGTTCGGCCCCGATTTTCAGGAAGGCACGACCCGGAAACTGCTTGGGAAGGCGGTAGGCCGCGTCGACGCCGATGACGTCGATGCTGTCTTCGGCCGAGGCAACACGAAGACACACCTTGATCGAGGTGTTGGCCCGCACGTTGTCGCTGACAACGCCCGCGGGACGCTGCGTCGCGAGGATGAGGTGAATCCCCAACGACCGGCCGCGGCGAGCTATATCGATTATGCCCTCGATGAAGTCGGGGACCTCCGTAACCAGGGCGGCGAACTCGTCGATCACTATGACCAGGGGCGGCAGCACGACCGCGGGCCGCAGCGCGCGCAAGGCCCCCACATCGGCGCAGCCCCAGTGCGCTAGCACCTGCTCGCGATGGCGTATCTCGGCGCGCAGCGACACCAAGACGCGCATGACCAGCGCGTCCGAAAGATCCGTGACGACCCCGACCACGTGCGGCAACTGCGCGGCCCGGGCGAATGTGGCCCCGCCCTTGAAGTCGATCAACAGGAATGTCACGTCGCGCGGACTGTAATTGGCTGCCAAAGCCAACACCCACGCCTGCAAGAATTCGGATTTTCCGGACCCCGTCGTGCCGCCCACAAGAGCGTGCGGCCCGTCGCGCACCAGCGAGATCGTGGCGGAAGCGGCGGGCGCGAGCCCGATCGGACAGGTGAGGCCCGCGGGCGGATCGGACCATCGGGAGGCAACCCCCGCGGGGTCGGTCGCCCACGATCCCAGTGCCGCGACGAGTCCCACCCGGTGCGCAAGCTCGGTCGCGGTGGCGTGCCCCGAGCCGTCACGGCAAGGGGCGAGGCTCCGCGCTGCCGCCTCCGCGGCCACCGCATCTAAGGAGTCGCAGGCCCGCAGGGGACATCGAAGGCCCGTTTCAGCATCGACAAAGTGCGCAGCGGGGATCATTTCCACGAACTGACTGGTCGCCGGAGGCAGGGAATCCGCCGCCGCTGCCACCCAAATGACGTGGACTCCCACGCTCCCGCCGGTGCGGGCGACCTGCGCCCACCGGGCGACATGCGACGACTTCGGCCACGCGAGCGCGATGACGACCGCGGGCCAGGTTGACTCCGCCTCCGGGCGGTTGCCCCGGTCCGCGAGCCGGCTCGCGATTTCGCGTTCAACCGCGTCCTGCATCCGCACGACGCCGTCGTCGTCGTCGCTATCGGTGAGCCCGTCGCCCGGGCGCACGTGCGGGAGCCACGCCAGCCACCGCCAATCGGCGCCGTGGGATCCGGGAACGCAGGCCATCACGCGCACGTGAGAGGGCGAGTGGAACGCGATGAGCTGGACAATTGCCGCGCGCGCTAGTGCTAAGGCGTCCTCGCGAACCCCGCACACGCCCAGGACGGGTTTTTCGCGGAGGTTGACCAGCAGCACTCTGCCCGTGAGGGACGCCGATTCGGTGGGCCCCGCGGTGTCCGACGGCCCCACGCCTGCCCGGCCTTCCGCGGCTGCCAGACGTTCCGCGGCCTCCCGGCCTTCCGCGGCGGCCTCACCGCTGCCTCCGCCAGCGGCGTACCCGAGCCGCAAGGTCAAGAATTTGGCGTTGCCCGGCTGCCGGCACCAGATCCGGGACCCTCGCGCCGCTATTTCAGCTGCCGCAGCGGCGGCATCCGGGACCGCCGCATCCAACGCGGCTACATAGGTCGCATGCGCCGCGGCGGCATCCTGCTTGGCCGCCGCGAGCGCGCGGGCGTGTTCGCGGTCGTGCAGGCGCAGCTCGCGGCGAGTTCGCCACCACTGTTCGGCCATCGTTCCGAGCCCGATAGCAAGCGAAAGTGCGGTCATGGACAGCATCGCCGTTTGCCCGGTGGCCGCCCACAGGACGATGCCCGCGCACGCCGGAATTCCGACTGACACGGCGAGTGAACCCATCGCGAAGGACGAGGCCGGCGCAGGCTCAGCGGCTGGTGTATGCGCGCGCGGCGGCGGCGGGAGCGGATGCACATCCGGGGCGGGCAAAATGGCCTCGAACAGATCATTGCGACACCCGGTTGCTGCGAACGGGCCGCCCGCGGTCGCCACCCGACCACCGGGCGCGGAGGCGATCTCGCAGGTCAGGCCCCGCGCGGTAAAGCTCCCGGGGACGGGGACGATGCGCGTCCAACTGCCGCTGGGATCGCTCACCTGGCAGTGTGTCAGGTGACCCTGGTGGTGCCTTCCGGCCGGTTCAATCGCCAGCGCTCGGCGCGGCACCGCGCCGTCAAGCACGCGCAGATCGCACGGCCACCCTCTACCGATCTCGGCGGGAACCGTGACCAGCGGGGCAGCCGCGGTTGCGCCGGTGGATGTTCGGACCCGCATCATCGCCCACGGCGCCGGGGACATGTCGGCCACACGCACCGCGGATACCGGGAGCAGACGAATGGATGCACCGGAGCGAATTCCAGCAGCGGCCAGCGTCATTGCTGGCGCCACCGGGCGCCATGGCGGCGCACCCGTGTCGCTCATGCATAGCGTCATGGGTTCTAGAGCCGGACCGATGACCCCGCGAATCGCACCGGCAATGGTGTGGGCGATCATGCCGACGGTCGCGTTCGAGTCGCATTCGAGAATGACCAACCACCGTTGTGCATCACGCAGTTCCCATCGCATGAACCGCACGCTACTTGGCGGGCGCCACGCAGCATGAGTTATCCACAACCTCGCGGGTAAGATCTTGGCGTGATCCGGTCCGGCGTACCTTTGCCCCATGAGGAATGGAACAGCGTGGCAATCCGCCATCGCGCCCGCGCTGATGGCTTGCTTGCGGCGCGCGAGCAGCGCACGGCGACGGGCGCCAAAGACGAGGTCGAGGACTTTCTTTTCACCTATTACCCCGTGCGCCCGGGCCTGTTGCGGCGTTGGCAACCGGGGATCGGGGTGACGCTGGCTGGAAGCGCCGACCAGATCGCGGCGTGGAAGGGAACGCGCTGGTATGCCTCCCGGGGACCGGAACGGGGCGCGTCCGGACGGCAGGCCGGCGAACCGCGCGACGATAGGGCGTTGGTCTGGTTTGACGGCGCGGCCTTCATGGACGAGCGCGCGGACACGGTGCGCTGGATTCACACGCTGCTGACCAACACGATGGGCGCCACCCCCTTCTTCGGCTGCTTGGGGCTGCACGAATGGGCCATGGTCTACCGGCAGGCGGACCACCGCCATGCGCTGCCGTTGCGCCTGGGACAGGAACGCACGGACGAGGTCGTGGACAACTCCACCATCCGTTGCTCGCACTTCGACGCGTTTCGCTTTTTCACCCCGGCCGCGGTTCCGCTCAACACTCTTGCGCCGAGCGCCCAGGGCCGCATCTTTCAGGAACAACCCGCGTGCCTGCACACGAATATGGACCTGCTGCGGCACGCTCTGAAATTGGGTCCGGCGGTGCCGGGGGGCCTCGTTCTCGATTGTTTTGAGCTTGCCCGCGATATCCGCATTCTGGATATGGAGGCCTCGCCCTACGACGTCACGAGCAGGGGTTATGGCGTGGTCGCGATCGAAACCGCGCAGGGCCGCGCGCAATACATTTCTCGCCAACGAGGCTTCCGCGCCCGCGCTGATGCTCTACGCGCGCGGCTGCTCGAGGTTACAACCGCTTTGGTCGGCGCGGATCCAGCGTATTCCGATGTCAGACCTTCTCACTAGACTGGGATCATGCCGACTTCGCACCCCTCCCTGCTGGCCCACGTCCCCGACCTTCCGGGCGACGACGGCGCAGAAGCCATCGTCGACGGGTTCACCGACTGGGCCGGCGAGCAGGGGTTTTCCCTCTACCCCGCGCAAGAGGAGGCGCTGCTCGATGTCGCCACGGGCGCGCACGTCATCGTCTCGACACCCACGGGTTCGGGCAAGTCGATGATCGCCGCCGCCGCGCACTTCGCCCAGATGGCGAGGATGGCGGGCGGCGGCAGGACCTTTTACACCGCACCGCTCAAGGCGCTGGTGTCGGAGAAGTTCTTCGAGTTGGTCCGGCTGTTTGGCACGGCCAACGTGGGCATGATGACCGGGGACAGCGCGGTCAACGCGAGTGCGCCCATCATCTGCTGCACGGCAGAAATCCTGGCGAATCTGGCGCTACGCGCCGGTGGCGATGCGGCGGGACCCGACGCGATCGGGCAGGTCGTCATGGATGAATTTCACTTCTACGCCGATCCGCAACGCGGGTGGGCGTGGCAGGTTCCGTTGTTGCTGCTGCACAAGACGCAGTTCGTGCTGCTGTCGGCGACGCTCGGTGACACGGATTTCTTCGTGGAAGACCTGCGGCGGCGCACCGGCCGCGAGGTCGCATGCGTGACGAGCACGCAGCGTCCCGTGCCCCTCAACTTCTCGTATGTCATCGAACCTATTCAGGATGTCCTCGAAGAACTGGTACACACGCATCGATTCCCGGTTTACGTGGTCCACTTCGCGCAAAAGGACGCCATCGACCGCGCGACCTCGCTGCTCAGCACCACCTTGATCGACAAGGAGACAAAGCAAAAGATCGCACACGAGCTGGGTGATTTCAGGTTCGGCCGCGGGTTCGGGCAGACGCTCTCAAGGCTCCTGCGAGCGGGGATCGGGATACATCATGCCGGAATGCTGCCGAAGTACCGGCGGGTCGTGGAGAGGCTAACCCAGGCCGGGCTGCTGGCCGTCGTGTGCGGAACCGACACACTCGGGGTGGGCATCAACGTCCCGATCAGAACCGTGCTCTTGACGTCGCTGGTCAAATTCGACGGAGAACGCATGCGACACCTTTCCGCACGCGAATTCCATCAGATCGCCGGGCGGGCGGGGCGAGCTGGCTATGACACCGTCGGTGATGTCCTGGTGATGGCACCCGACCACGTCATCGAGAACCGCCGGGCCCTGGAAAAGGCAGGCGACGACCCCAAGAAGCTGAAGAAGATCGTCCGCAAAAAGGCACCTGAGGGATCCGTCAACTGGACGGATAAGACCTTTGAACGACTGTGCGCGGCCGCGCCCGAACCGCTAACCAGCCACTTCGCGGTCAACCACGCGTTGGTTCTCAACGTCCTTGCCCGCTCCCGCGACGACAAGGACTATGACGCATTGGCAGTCATGTCCTACCTGCTGGAAAACAACCACGAACCGGAAGCCGCTCGCCGCGGGCACGCCCGCATGGCGTTGCAGATATATACCTCCCTGCGCCAGGCGGGCGTCGTGGAGCACACCTCGTACCGCGATGACCGGGGCCGGCTCCGCGCGCGGGTGCGCCTCACTCGCGATATCCCTGACCAGTTCGCGATGAACCAACCGCTCTCACCGTTCGCATTGGCGGCGCAAGACCTTTTCGATACGGAGGATCCGGGGCACACCCTCGACATCATTTCGACGATCGAAGCAACGCTGGATGATCCTCGCCAAGTGCTTTATGCGCAACAGCGCGCTGCCAAGGGCGAGGCGATCGCTGCGATGAAGGCCGAGGGCTACGACTACGACGAGCGCATGGCGGCACTGGAGGAAGTGACGTGGCCAAAACCCCTGCACGAGGTCCTGGAGCCCGCCTTCGCGACGTACCGGAAGACCAACCCGTGGGTCGCTGACTACGAATTGTCGTGTAAGTCCGTGGTCCGGGACATGGTCGAGACGGGTGCGACGTTCGGCGAGTACGTGAGCCGGTTTGGTTTGGATCGCACGGAGGGGGTCTTGTTGCGATACCTCGCGGATGCCTACCGGGCCTTGGCGAAGACAGTTGTCGCCGAGCACCGCACGCAGGAGGTCGAGGATGTCGTGACCTGGCTGTCCGAGACCGTCCGATCTACCGACTCATCGCTGCTGGACGAGTGGGAGCGTCTCGCCAACCCCGTCGACGACGACGCCGATACGCTCCCGGGCGATTCTCCGCTCAGCGGTGTCGGCGAGTCCGAGCCCGTTCGCCCCATGACCGCGAACCTGCGTAGCTTCAGAATCATGGTGGCCGGAGCCATGTTCCGCCGAGTTGAGCTCGCCGCGCGCGAGGACTACCGCGCCCTTGCCGGGCTCGATGGCGCAAACGGCTGGGACGCCGACCGGTGGGCGGACGCGCTCGATCCGCTTTTCGATGAGTTCGGGGACGACGCGATCGGGTTCGATGCCGCCGCCCGTTCCGCGGCCCTTCTGCATATAGACACCGATCCCCGCGGCGGCGACAGGGTGTGGCGCGTTCGCCAGGTCATAGACGATCCCGAGCACACCGGGGATTGGGAGATCCGCGCGACCGTTGATCTGGATGAGTGCGATGAGGCGGGTCAGGTCGTCATTCACGTCACTGCCGTCGGCCCATGGGAAGCGGATGGTGATTTCAATGGCTAAGAAGAAGTCAAGGACCGCGGGTTCGACCCCGGCAATAGTCGCGCTTGAGGCGGCCGGTATCCCGTTCGAAGTGCTCGAATACGACCACGATCCCCGATCCACCTTGAACTTCGGCATGGAGGCCGCCACCGCACTGGGGCGCGACCCGGCATCCGTTTTCAAAACCCTGATGGTGATGGCCGATTCGTCCCTTAGCGTCGGAATCGTGCCGGTGGGGGGACACCTGGATCTCAAGGCGTTGGCGCAAGCGCTCGGTGCGAAGCGCGCCGTCATGGCCGACCAGGCTCTCGCGCAGCGGGCCACGGGCTATGTGGTCGGGGGGATCTCGCCCCTGGGGCAGAAGACAAGACATGCAACGGTTCTCGATGCGTCAGCGCTGACGCACGCCACCGTGCTGGTCTCGGGAGGGCGGCGCGGTCTGGACATCGAGTTGGCACCCCAGGATCTTGCGCAGCTCACGGCGGCCGTGGTCGCCCCGATCGCGAGGGCCTGACCGGTGCAAAGCATCAATGATCGCGTCGCCGCACTCACCGATCGCATCGCCGAGGCCTGCGTGCGGGCCGGGCGCGCCCCCGGCAGCGTCAGAGTGCTGCTCGCCACCAAGACCCAGCCCCCAGCGCTCATCGATTCGGCCGTCACGGCGGCGCGCGCCGGCGGGCTCGACGTGCTTGTCGGGGAAAACCGCGTCCAGGAATTGGTCGCCAAGACCGCGACGTTCGCGGCGCTCGATGTCGAAACGCACCTCATCGGCCCGCTGCAAAGCAACAAGATCAACGCGGCGCTGCGCGCCCTCGCGCAATTGCGCGGCCCCACCGTCGAATCGGTTGCCAGCGTTGACCAGGCCAAGGCGCTAGCGCAGCGCTGGCAATCGGAGACGGACCTGGCGGTGTTTGTGCAGGTCAATACCTCGGCGGAGGCGGCGAAGTCCGGCATCGCGGTGCACGATGCCCAGCGGACCGTCGCCCAGATCGCGCAGGTTCCCGGCGTTGAGGTGCGCGGCCTGATGACGATCGGTGCGCGCAGCGACGACCTTTCGCTCACCGCCAGGGCCTTCGATTCCTTGTGTGACCTGCGCGACAGCGTCCGGGCCCAGGTCCCGACCTGCACGCAGCTTTCGATGGGCATGACACGGGATCTCGACATCGCCATCGCCTGCGGGGCGACGATCGTGCGCCCGGGCATCGGCGCGTTCGGGCCGCGGGATTTGCATGCTTAGGCCCAGTGCGGGAAAGTCGTAGGCATGGCTTCATTCTTCGGGCGCAAGCGCCAGTCCGCCCCACGCTGGTCCGAGTCGTGGGATGCCGATAATTCGCGAATCGTCATCGCGGTGCCATTGGACACATCGCAGCCCGCGAACTCGGAAACCGCCGACCTGCTTTCCGCCGGGCTGCTGCAAGCGATCGAGGCCATCCAGACCAATCAGGTCGGCGATTCCATCCCTCCAGGCGTTGACCAGGCGACCGTCGCCATTCGGGTCCATCCGACGCATCGCGATCTCGCAGAGCTCGAAACCCAGACGATCGAAATAATGCAGGAGTCGTTGGGCAGTTCCATCCCGATTGAAGCGGCCCCCGGCGGCCTGCGCGACGAGGAATCCGATGACCCCGATCAAGACCCGCACGTTCCCCAACCGCAGGTCGTATGGAATCAGGCCGACGCGGCCCTTGCCACGACGATCGCGTTGCCCGCGACAACCATCGACGCCCGCAACGCCCGGCTCCTCAAGGCGGCCTTCGACAAGGGGCTCGCGGCGCTCACCCACCCGGAATCCCTGGCACTGGTCCCCGCACAAGCCGCCGGCGCGCACCGATTCACGCTGGTGATCGAGGTGCCCGACGTCACCCGTTCGGGACCCAAGTCCGCGAAGCGCGAAGCGTCGCTGCATGCGGCGCTCGCCAACACGAAAGTGGACTTCGCGGTGACCCGCGGCTAATCCCGCCGGTTCCCCGCGGACCGTTGGCAAGGAGGTCGGGCCTCGTCCCTATACCATGATCAGCGCGGAGTGATGCCCGCCTGCCGCAGCCCGTATATCGCCGAATCCGTGAGCGCCTCCCACGACGCCTCGAGCAGGTTCGGCCCGACGCCCACCGTCGACCACCGGTTGACCCCGTCCGTGGTCTGGATCAGCACCCGGGTTATCGCGTCGGTGCCGTGAGTTTCATCCAGGATGCGAACCTTGAAGTCGATCAGTTCGAAGGTGTTGATTTCGGGGTAGACCTGCTGCAACGCGCTGCGCAGCGCGTGGTCCAAGGCGTTGACCGGCCCGTTGCCCTCGCCGACGCTGACCAAGCGTTCCCCACCGGCCACCAACTTGACCGTCGCCTCCGCATTCGCCTGCGTGCCGCGCGGCCCCACCCGTTCAACGATTGCCCGCCACGATTCGACCGCAAAATACTTGGGACGAGTGCCCTCCAACTCCTCGACCAACAGCAACTCGAAGGACGCGTCCGCGGCGTCGTAGGTGTAGCCATTGGCCTCGGCCTGCTTGACGCGGTTCGTCACCGCGGTCAGCACGTCGCCGCGCCCGGTCAGGTCGAATCCCAGTTCCCGGCCCTTGAGTTCGATCGAGGCGCGCCCGGCCATCTCGGAAACCAGCATCCGCATGTCGTTGCCGACCAGGGTCGGGTCGGTGTGCTGGTACAGGTCCGGGTCCACTTTGATTGCGGAGGCGTGCAGGCCCGCCTTGTGCGCGAACGCGCTGGCCCCGACGTAGGGCTGGCGCCCGTAGGCGGTGATGTTCGTTACTTCCGAAATCTGGTGGGCAATGCGGGTCGCGTCGGCCAGTCCCCCGCCTGCGAGCGTGGGCATCTTGTATTTGAGCTCGAGGTTCGCCAGGACGGTGATGAGGTCGGCGTTGCCCGTCCGCTCCCCGTATCCGTTGACCGTGCCCTGCACGTGCCGCACCCCGGCGCTGACCGCGGCAAGCGAATTCGCGACCGCGCACCCGGTGTCGTTGTGAGCGTGCATGCCCAAGATCGCGGCGTCGGTTCCGGTGCCGGTTGCCTCGCGCAGTTCGGTGACGATGTGCGCCACCCATTCCGGGAGCATGCCCCCGTTCGTGTCGCAGAGGATCACGCTTTCCGCGCCCGCCTCGAACGCCGCCATGACGGCCGCGGTCGAATAGTCGGAATCGAACCGATACCCGTCGAAGAAGTGTTCGGCATCGACCATGACCCGCCTGCCCTCGGCGCGCAGAAACTCGACGGTGTCGCGGATCATCGCCAGGTTTTCCTCCGGCGTGGTTTTCAGCGCGCGTTCGACGTGGCGGATATCCGACTTGGCTACCAGGGTGACCACCGGTGCCTGCGAGTTCACCAGCGCCAGCACCTGCGGATCCGTCCCCGCACCGATGCCCGCCTTCCTGGTGGCGCCGAACGCCGCGAGTTGGGCATTCTTGAGGTTCAGCTCCTTGCGCGCCCGGGAAAAGAAGTCCGTGTCCTTCGGGATGGCCCCGGGCCATCCGCCCTCTATGAACCCGACACCCAGATCATCGAGTAGCTGCGCGATCGCGAGCTTATCGTTGACCGAGACGTTCATGCCCTCTTGTTGCGCTCCATCGCGCAGGGTCGTGTCGTAGACCTGGAACTTCATCGTGGTGTCCCTTTCCTGGGCGCCGGGATCGACGCTGGTCCGAAGCGAGTGCGAGGCAATAAAAAAACCTCCCGGCAGGGGAGGTTAGCGCGTCCGGGATCGAAGTGATCTCAGGCGCGCTCGCGAATAATGATTTCACCGCTCACCCAGTCATTGTGGCACGGGTGCCCGGATGACGGCAATGTTGGCCGCCGCGACGGGTCGATTCACGAACGAGCGCCGCCCCTCCCCCGGGTGTCGCTACCCCCGTTGGGAGCAATCCCGCATTATGCTCCAACCTCCATTACTCATTCAACGTGATGCTTGTCACATTAGGTCGATTTGTGCCGTTTCAACGCGCACATCTTGCGCACAGCGGGCAACCTGTGAACGTAACACCACACGTTTACCACCATCGGGTTCCACGGGGGCACGGGACCCAACCTACGAAAGCGAACCACTCATGACTCGCATAAGACTGAAATCGGCCGCAATCGCGCTCTCGCTGATCCTTGCGGGTGGGACCGTTGCGCTCGGTGCCCCCGCTGCGCAGGCCGCCGGGGTGGGGGCGTTCACCTCGGTGACGTTCCCACAGGCACCGAAGACGGTCACCCTGCCCGCCGACGGTTCGAAGTACGTGCCGCTCAACATCACATTCAACGGCCCGGCGGCGCAAAGCGACTACTCAGATTCCAATGGTGACGGGATCAAGTACGCCTCGTACTTCATTACGGCGGACGTGTCCGTCGTGAGTTCCCCCGACAAGTCCTACGTGCCGAAACTGTATGTGAGCTCGCGCACCTCCCACACCGCCGGCCCGGGAACCGACAAGTTCTGGCAGCTGGAGCTCAACCAATACAAGAGCCCCGGCGTCTATCGGGTTGACGTCAATGTCAAGCTCAGTGCCACAACGACAGCCAACGAGGACATCACCGTCACGAAGCGGGGCACCCTGACGATCACGGTGAATGGATCGAAGTCATGGGCGAAGCAGAAGACATCGTTCAGTTCGTACCTCTATGTCCGCAAGGGACGGGCGGACACCTACCTTTACACCCCTGAGGCATATGCGGGCTCGAAGGTGCGGGTATACGTCAAGAGCAAGGGCAAGAAGAAATACAAAAAGATCAAGAAGGCCTTCAAGCTCAAGCGCCAGAGTTCTAGCGCGCGCGCCAAGCTCAAGCTGAGCGGCGTAAAGCTACCGGCCAAGGTGAAGGTCAAGGTCGCGAAGTCGAAGCATGGGCCCGCCTATTCGTACACCGCCAAGTACAAGAAGCGGTAGATTCGCAGGACGCGTACGTCCGCGGGCCCCTCGGTGCAAACCGGGGGCCCGCGGACGTATAGGGCCCAACCGGGGATCCGGCTCGCGGGCGGGGCTGCGCCCCGCCGAACCGCCAACACCAATCAGAACAAAACGGCATAAATTTACCGGCGTGTACCTGTTGCGTTACCCACCGGTCGTGGCACGCTAGAAGGCATGGACGGAACACCCCTTGAGTTCTCCATACGCGTGGCCCGACCCGAGGACGCCGCGTCAATCGCCGGGGTGCACGTTACCTCGTGGCGCCAGGCATACTCAGGCGTGATTCCGGACACCTACTTGAGCGGCATCGACGTCGCCGAGCGGGCGGTCCGCTGGTCGCGCGAGTTGGCCAGCCCGACGCACCGAACGTGGGTTGCCACGACGGGCGCTTCGGCCGTCGTCGGATTCGCATCGCTGGGCGAATCGCGCGATGAGGATGCGGGCAGGCTCACGCTGGAGTTGTTGACTTTATACCTGCACCCGCAGGTGTGGGGCCGCGGCGTGGCGCGCGCGCTCATGCGGACGGTGATTGACCACGTACCCGCGGCCAACGACGTCACGCTGTGGGTGCTTGCCGACAACGATCGGGCGCGGCAATTCTACCGGCGCCACGGCTTTAGCGAGGACGGCGTCGAACGCATGGCGACCTTCGACAACACCGACGTCCTAGAGCTCCGCTACCGGCGAAAGTGATCCCACCCGCGCACGTGCGGCTCCGCCCCGGCAACCGTCACAGCGGGCGCTTGGCCCGCGCGCGCCTTGACGGCCCCGACCGGGGCGAAGCCTGCCGGCACGGCATCGGCCGGGAATGCGGCTAGCATCGCGTGATCCTCGCCGCCGCCGAGCAGCCATGCGCGAACCAGGCCGGGGTCCCCCAGGAACTCCGCTACGGCGCCGAGCAGTTCGGCGTCCCGCGCCAAGGCGATCTCGGGTTCACGCAGCTCGATGCTGACCCCGGACGCGGCGGCGATCCTGGCTGCATCGCGAACCAACCCGTCGGACACATCCATCATGGCGTGGGCGTGCGGGCGCGCCGCGACCCCCTCGGCGATGGCCGCCACGGGTCGCCTGAAGGCCTCTATCACGGCACGGACCTGGGGATGCGTGCGGGTGACGGTTTCGTCGAGGCGCCCCGATCCCAGGACGGCGAGTCCGGCGGCGGACCATCCGCAGCGGCCCGCAAGCGCCAGCACGTCGCCCGGGCGGGCGCCGCTGCGCAGTACCGCGGGCGCCGCACCCAAATCTCCCGTGACGGTGACGGCGACCATCAGGCACGGTCCCGCCACCAAATCCCCGCCGACTACGTCGAGCGCCCAGGGCCCGCCGGCGTCAACGAATCCGCGAGCAAGCTCCTGGACGAAGGCGACCTCGGTGTCCGCCGGAAGCACCAATCCCACCGTGAGTGCCGTTGGCCGCGCGCCCATTGCGGCCGCATCCGCCATGTTTTGCATTGCGGCACGCCATCCGATGTCGTAGCCGCTGGACCAGTCACGCCGGAAATGGTGCCCTTCGACCAGTAGGTCTGTGGAAATGGTGAATCTGCCGTCCGCGGCCGCCACGATCGCCGAATCGTCTCCGGGGCCGAGCAGGGTTGACGCGGCGCTCGCGCTTCCCAACACGGCAAATATGCGGGTGAGTAGTTCTGCCTCGTCAAGGTCTTGGACGCGTTCGGTCATTGCTTCACCCTAACCGTCAATGCCCGCGGCGCGATGCGCGGCACCGCATTCCCCCGCGCTAGGCTGAGCGGGTGAGCACTCTTCCTCGGATCCTGGCGGCGGCGGCCGCGCTATCTGCCCTGATCGCCGGGGGCTGCGCCCCGACAATCGCGGTCGAGGCCGGAACCGACGCGACGGACCCGGCCTGCGGGATGGTGCTGGTGCGCACCCCGGAAACCCTCGACGGGCTTGCGCGCCGCCAGACAACCAGCCAGTCCACCACCGCCTGGGGAGATGCTGGGAAGGCGATCACCTTGCAGTGTGGTGTGCAGCAACCCGGCCCCAGCGCCGATTGCCTTTCGGTGACGTACGGTGACACGACGGTTGACTGGATTTCAGCGAAGGTATCCACCGGTTGGCGCTTCACGACCTACGGCCGGACCCCGGCGGTGGAGCTCAACGTTCCCGATTCCCTTGGCCTGACCCAACCCGGGTTGACTGACCTTTCCGATGCCCTGACGGCCACGACCGTGACCGCTCACTGCGAATAGCCTTACGCCCGCAGCGGCGCCGCGGCGGGTGGCCGCCCGAGCCCGCCGCCCGGGGCCTACAGTGCCCGGCCCGCGAGTATCACTTTCGTCACCTCACCGGCCGCATTGAGCACCGCCATATTGGCCGCCTTTCCGGCCGACAGATCCCCCGCCTCATCCCATCCCATCGCCGCGGCGGGCAGCGTCGCGCAGGCCCGGACCGCGCCAATCACGATGTCGTCTGGAACCTGCAATGGGTCGCATTTCACCGCGCCAGGCGACTCATCGCGAGAGGCAGGCCGCGCACCGTTTTGCCCCGCGAACCCCGGGCGCAGCGCGGCCCGGAAATTCGCCTCCATGGTCGTTGTCGATCCGGCAATCGTGTCCGTTCCCGCGATGTGCGCAACGCCGCCCACCACCTCGACGGGCAGGGCTCCCAACACGTAGTCGCCATCGTCGCAGCACGCCGCGGCCATGGCATCGGTAACGAATACGGTCCTGTCGCGGCCCGCAACACAGCGCGAGTAGTCCACTAGGTCGGGGTGCACGTGGACGCCGTCGCCGATCAGCTCGAGGGTGACGCGGGGGTCACGCGCGAGCGCGAGAATGGGCCCGGGTTCGCGGTGCCCAAGGGGGCGCATGGCGTTGAATAGGTGGGTCGCCACGGTCGCGCCCGCGTCGATTGCACGCTCGGTGGTGGCGTAATCGGCGTCGGTGTGTCCCACCGCCACCACGACGCCCGCATCCACGAATCGCTCGATTGCGGCGATGGCCCCCGCCCGCTCGGGCGCCATGGTCACCATTTTCAGGTAGCCGTCGCCGGCTTCGATGAGGGCATCGATCTCCTCCAGGTCTGGGTCACGCAGCAGTTCGAGGGGGTGCGCGCCCTTTCTTTGCGGGCTGATCCACGGCCCCTCGAGATGTATTCCGCGAACGTGGCCTTCGCGGCACAATTGCGCGTTCATCATCACCGCGGCCAGGAGTTGGGCGGGGGTCTGCGTGACCAGCGACGCCATCGTCGTGGTGGTCCCGCGTTCGAGGTGGGCCGCCCGCGCGATCAGCGCCGCTGCCCGATCGGTTCCCGCGAAGGTGCCTCCCCCGCCGCCGTGAACGTGCATGTCGACGAATCCGGGGACGATGGTCGATTGCCCCATATCGGTGACGGATGCGGGAACGGCGGGCGGCTGCCCCTCGCCACATTCAAGGACGAGTTCCCCCCGTATCAGCACCCATCCGGGCGCGTAGCTGCGGGTTGCCGTCACGACGCGGGCGGCGGTAATCAGCGATGTCCGGTCCATGATGTCCTATCGGTCGGTGCCCGGGAGCCTGCGGAACACGTCCTGGTAATAATCGCGCATGGTCAGGCGCGAGGCGGCCTCGTCATCGACAACAACGGTGGCGTGGGGGTGCATTTGCAGCACGGATGCCGGGCACATGGACGTGACGGGGCCCTCGACCATGGCGGCCACCGCAGCCGCCTTGGATCCCCCGGTCGCGACCAGCAGCGCCTGACCGGCGTCAGCGATAGTGCCGAGTCCCTGCGTGATGCAGTGGATGGGCACCTGATCCGGCGAGTCGAAGAATCGCGCGTTGTCCTCGCGGGTGCGCTGCGCGAGCGTCTTGATGCGCGTGCGCGAGGTGAGGGAGCTTGTGGGCTCGTTGAAACCGATGTGCCCGTTGGCGCCGATTCCTAAAAGTTGAATGTCGATTCCGCCGGCGCCGCGAATCAACTCCTCGTAGCGGGCGCATGCCGCCTGCGGGTCGGTGGCGGCGCCGTCGGGCACGTGCACCAGCGCGGGGTCCAATCCCAGTGGTTCGGTCACCGTGCGCGCTATGACGGCGTGGTAGCTCTCGGGGTGGTCGTAGGGCAGGCCGACGTATTCGTCGAGCGCGAACGCGCTGACGTGCGCCAGGTCCAGTTGCCCGGCTGCGGCCAGGTCGGCGAGGTGCCGGTATGTTCCGAGCGGCGACGAACCGGTCGCCACACCGATGGCGCCCGCCCTTCCCCGGCTCGCGGCCACGGCGATGACGTGTGCGATGCGGCGCGCGGCAAACTCCGCGACCGACTCGGGATCGTCGAGAATCACAACCTGCATGGTGGCCTCCTCAAGCCTGCGAAGCGAACATTGGCCGCTCCCCCGCTGCGTTTCGGATGTGTAAATCCTTCTATCCGGGGTTGCCAACTTTTAGTTTGTACGCTGTACTAACTTACATGACTAAGGTCACGACTAACAGCCCGGCGAATTTCGAGCTATCCGCCATTGAATCAGTTGGCCACCCCCCGCGCATCGCGGGCGGTCCCCGCGCGAGCATCAAGGCCCAACCCGGAGACAGCCGCTGGCACAACCGCCGGCTCGTCTTGCAGACGCTTTACACCCACGGGCCCATAAGCCGCGCGGACATTGCCCGCGCGACCAAGCTCACCAAGGCCACCGTCTCCGACCTGGTCGCGCAGCTCGCCGACGAATCCCTGGTCTACTCCCTCGGGACTCGGGAGGCCCGCGGGCCGGGCAAGCCCGCCGTCCTCATCGACCTGGCGCGCTCGGCGCACGCGACCGTATGCCTGGACCTATCCGGCCACGAACTGCTGCGGGGCGCGATCATTGACATAGCCGGCAACGTGATTGAGCGCGCGGAAATCCCCCTTGGCGGCGCACGCGGCAACGAGGTCACCGCGCTCACGGTGCGGCTCGCGAATGACCTGGCCGCCGCGTCCCCCGTCGCGATCCTGGGAATGGGCGTCGGCACCCCCGGCGTCGTCGATGATCTCGGCACGGTCCGCACCGCTCCCAACCTCGGGTGGCACGACGAGGCCCTGCGGTCCAACCTGGAGACGGCCACCGGAATCCCCACCGTGATCGCCAACGACGCCAATGCTGCCGCCATCGCCGAGCACGCTCTCGGCGATGCGAGCGACGATCTCATGCTCGTCACGATCGGGCACGGCGTTGGCGCCGGATTGATCGTCGATGGCCGCCTTGTGATGGGAAGCCGCTACGCATCCGGTGAGATCGGTCAGGTGATGGTCGGAACCGACCTTGGGCTGGGTGCCGATTACAGCCGCGACCAGGTGCTTGAGCACTGGCTGTCCGTGCCCAACCTGCGCGCCGCCATGGACGCCGCGGGCGCCGCCCGCGATGACATCCTGCGTGAGGCCGGTCAGCGCCTCGGAGTCGCGCTGGCTCCCGTGATCGGCGCACTGAACCTGGCCGAGGTGGTCCTTGCGGGCCCCCCCGACCTTGTTGGCAATGAAATCGCCAACGCCGCGCTGGAAATAGTCCAGCGCCGAACGATGTCCGATTCGCACGACACCCTCACCATCAGGACAAGCGATCAGGGCCAGGACCTGGTTCTTTTGGGCGCGATGGCGCTCGTCCTGCAAAACCGGCTCGGCGTCAGCTGATGCGAGCCCCCCGACGCGACCGGCAGACGCCGGCCCGCTCACCGAAAGGAAAAGCAATGAAGAAAGTGCTGTTGGGCTTCACTGCCCTAGTAACGGCGTCTGCACTCGCACTATCCGGTTGCGGGTCGTCCGGCTCGTCGTCGTCGACCACGGCCAGCGGTGGCGCAACATCGACCGCCGACAACGCGGGAAAGACCATCACCCTGTGGCTGGCCGGCTCCGACACGCCCGATGAATTGCGCGAATACCTGAAGACAACGTTCAACGAGAAGACGGGAGCGACGCTCAAGATCGAGGAGCAGAGCTGGGGCGACCTCGTTACGAAACTAACCACCTCCCTGCCCGATGCAAACAACACCCCCGACGTTGCCGAACTGGGGAACACCCAGTCGCCAACCTTCACGAACGTAGGCGCGTTCTTGGACATTTCCGACATGTACCAGGAACTCGGCGGCGATAAGCTGCTCCAGGGCTTCGTCGAAGCAGGCGAGGTGGACGGAAAGAACTACACCCTGCCCTACTACTTCGGATCACGCTACGTGTTCTACCGCAAGGATATCTGGAAGGCCGCCGGCGTCGAGGTTCCCAAGACCCTTGCCGACTTCAACGCCGCTGTCGCAACCATCGCGGAAAAGAACCCCGAATCGATCAAGGACTTCTCTGGCTTCTACCTGGGCGGCCAGGACTGGCGCGACGGAATCTCCTGGATCTTCGCCAACGGCGGGGACATCGCGAAGTTCGAGGACGGCAAGTGGGTTGCGACCCTCGATTCCGCCGAATCGCTGGAGGGGCTCAAGCAGCTTCAGGCGCTCTACAAGACCGCATCAAAGGCACCGAACGACGCCAAGGACGCCAACCAGTACCAGTACCTCAACGATTCCGACTCGGTCACGGACGAGAACGGCAAGGTAACCGACAAGCTCTCGCTCTCCGCAGCGACGATTATGGCCCCGGGCTGGGCCCACTGGTCGATCGGCGACCTGACCACGGACAAGGACGGCAAGGCCGCCCGTGAGTGGAACGATGACACCTTCGGAACCTTCGTGTTGCCGGGCACGGACGGCAACCCCGCGCCCGTATTCGCCGGCGGGTCGAACATCGGCATTTCGGCCACGTCCAAGGAACCTGAATTGGCCAAGGAACTGATGCGGATCATCTTCTCCGCGGAATACCAAAACATGCTCGGCAAGAATGGCCTTGGCCCCGCCAACTCCGATTACACGTCATCGCTCGGCGACGATCAGTTCGCCAAAGCCCTGGTCGAATCCGCCAGCAACGCGAAGCTCACCCCGGCCGCCCCGGGTTGGGCCGCGATCGAATCGCAAAACATCATGGAAGAATTCTTCGCCCAGATCCGCGATTCGCAGGATCTCACCCAGTTGGCGCAGGACACCAACACCAAGCTCAACGCCCTGCTCAACCAGAAGTAGTATCCGCGACGGG
This sequence comes from Rarobacter incanus, assembly GCF_006715765.1. Lineage (NCBI taxonomy): Bacteria > Bacillati > Actinomycetota > Actinomycetes > Micrococcales > Rarobacteraceae > Rarobacter > Rarobacter incanus. The sequence continues at coordinate 2,318,295 of NZ_VFNV01000001.1, read as the reverse complement.
CCGTCGCCCGTCCAGGTGGTCCCGCGCCCCGCGCGGGACCACCACCCCCCAATGAATCGAGACAGCCATGCCTACCTCACCGCGTGCGCGGCGGCGAACAAAGAGGTTAACGCCGTACCTGCTCCTGCTTCCGGCCACCGCCATCGTGCTGCTGGCCATGGGCTACCCCATCGTTTGGCAGTTCAAGACCGCGATGCAGAAATTCGGGTTGGCGCAGCAGTTCGGCAAACCGCCGGAGTTCGTGTGGTTCGACAACTACGTCCAGCTCTTCACCAACCCCACGACGTGGGCCGTCGTCGCCCGTTCGGTCGCGTTTTGCCTCGTGACCGCCGCCGTCACCATGGCGATCGGCATCGCCGTAGCCCTCGTCATGAACGCCGCCTCGCGCGGCGCCAGGATCACCCTCCAGGTCGCCCTGCTGCTGGCCTGGGCCACACCGGTGGTCGCGGCAATGACCATTTGGAACTGGTTCTTCGACTGGCGCCGCGGCCTGGCCAACTGGATATTCGAGAAGCTGGGCTTCGACTTTTACGGCCACAACTGGCTGGAAAACCCGTGGTCCTTCTTCGCCGTCGCGATGATCATCGTGGTGTGGATGAGCGTTCCGTTCGCTGCATTCTCGATATATGCGGGGCTGACGCAAGTCCCCGGCGAAGTCCTAGAGGCCGCGGAAATGGACGGGGCCAGCCGCTTCCAGCGCCTGCGCCTCATCATCGTTCCCATGATCAAACCCGTCCTGGGGATCGTCATGCTGCTCCAGGTCATCTGGGATCTGCGGGTCTTCACGCAGATCAAGATGCTCCAGGACCGCGGCTCGCTCGCGAGCCAGACCGACGTCCTTGGCACATACATCTACCAACTCGGGGTCGGATCGTCCGACTTCGCCATGGCTAGCGCCATGTCCATCTTTGTACTTCTGCTCACCATCGCGCTCAGCTGGGCGTACGTCCGCAACCTCATCAAGGAGGACGAGGCACCATGACCGCCAACAACGCACCCTCACCGCAGGCGGCGGGCCGCGGCGCCGGCCCGCGACGCAACGGAAAGATCGCGGCCAGCATCGGCGCCGTCATCGTCGCCGTGCTGTGGGCGTTCCCCGTCTACTGGATGCTCAATTCGGCTTTCCTTCCCGGCGTGGTGCTGGAAAAAACAACGCCAACGTTCCTGCCGTTCGGTGGCTCGCTGGATAATTTCCGGGCCGTTATCGCCGACGGCTCGTTCCTGCGCGCGCTGGGGATGAGCCTGATCGTCGCCGGGGCGACCGTGGTGTTCTGCCTGCTGTTCGCTTTCCTCGCGGCGCTGGCGATCAGCCGCTTTCGTTTTCGGGGCCGGCGCGGATTTGTGCTCTCGGTATTGTTCATCCAGATGCTGCCCGCCGAAGGCATGTTCATCGCCCAATACAAGCTCATGGGGACCCTGGGGCTCAGTTCGCTGGTGGGCGTCAGCATCATCTACATCGCCGCCGTTACGCCATTTACTATCTGGATGCTGCGTGGATTCGTCGCCGGGGTGCCCGTCGAACTCGAAGAGGCGGCCATGGTCGACGGGCTGAGCCGCACCCAGGCATTCTTGCGGATCACGTTCCCGCTGCTCGCTCCCGGCCTGATCGCATCGGGGGTCTACGCATTCTTGCAGGCTTGGAACGAATTCACCGTTGCCCTTGTCATCCTGCAGAATTCCGCGGAACACACCCTGCCGCTGTGGCTGCGCGGTTTCATCCAGCAATCGGCGTCCCGCGCCATCGACTGGGGACAGGTCATGGCGGCCTCGACCCTGGTTGCGATTCCCGTGATCATCTTCTTCGTTTTGGTACAGGGGCGCATGACATCCGGCCTGGTCAGCGGGGCGGTCAAGGGATGACTTCGGACCTTGTGCGCGACGTCCGCGCGACCCTGATGCCCGGGTTCGTCGGCCTGGCGGCGCCGGCCTGGCTGCTCGACCTGCTGCCCGAAGGCCTCGAGTCGGCCTGCCTGTATGGCGCGAACGTGCGCGATCGCGAGCAGGTGACGAATATAGGACGAGCGCTCCGCCTCGCCAACGGGCACGTCCTGGCCGCAATCGACGAGGAGGGGGGCGAAGTAACCCGACTGCACTACGTGGACGGCTCTCCCTATCCGGGAGCGGCCGTCCTGGGACGGATCGGCGACGCGCAATACACCCACCGGGTGGGGCGGGACGTGGGCGAGGACGCGCTGAGCGCCGGGTTCGACCTAGTGCTTGCACCCGTCGCGGACATCAACTCCAACCCCGCCAATCCGGTCATCGGCACCCGCAGCTTCGGGGCGACGCCCCAGGTCGTCGCGGATCAGGTCGAAGCCTGGTTGCGCGGCTGCGCCGCGACGGGGGCGATCCCCTGCGTCAAGCACTTCCCCGGCCACGGGGACACCAACGCGGATTCACACCTGGAGCTTCCAACGGTTGGCGCGTCCGCCGCGACGCTTCGCGACCGGGAACTGGTACCGTTCGTTGCGGCAATCGCTGCCGGCGCGCAGGCCATCATGACATCGCATATCGTTCTCAAGGCGCTTGATCCGACCGCTCCGGCGACCCTGAGCGCGCCGATTCTCACGGATCTGTTGCGCGGCGAGCTTGGGTTCACGGGCGTCATTGTCTCCGATGCGCTCGATATGAAGGGCGCCAGCGGCACCATCGGTATCCCCGCGGCCGCGGTTCGGTCACTTGGGGCCGGCTGCGACCTTCTCTGCTTGGGACCGGGGACAACGCCCGCGCTCCTGGACGCCGTGGAATCCGCGATTGTGAACGCCGTCGACGAGGGCGTGCTGCCGCGGTCGCGGGTGGCCCAGGCCGCCGCGCGGGTCCGTCAGCTGGGGCGCCGCTCGCAGCCTGGTCCTGCGGAATCCGACAAGTCAAGGGATGCGCTGGATTCACCGCAAGCGCCCCGGTACTTCGGGCCCGCGCCAACCGTGCCGCGGCGCGGGGACGACGGGTTGGTGGCCTCGTCCTTCACCATCGATTCCCGCGCGGCCCGGATCCTCAAATCGTCAACGGCAGCAACGATCGTGCAGGTTGAATCCCCTTCGAACATCGCCGTCGGGTCGGCGGCGTGGGGGCCGCTTGCCGCGGTTCGGGCCGACCCCGCACTGGGCGAGGTTGCGACGGCCGAGGGCCCGCGTGATCCCGCCTGGCGCTCTATCGCTGGCGGCACCGTCGTGGTCGCGACGCGCGACGCAGCCCTCCCGTGGCTGGGCGACGTCGCAGCCCAGCTTTGCGCACGCGGAGCGGCCGTGATCGTTGCCGACATGGGGTGGCCGGGTCGGGCCGGCGGCACGGGCGTCAACGTCGACGACGGTTCAACCGCTTCCGGGGCGGCCATTTCGCCTAACGAGCCCGGATTGATCATGACTTACGGATCGACAAGGCTGGTTGGCGCCGCGCTCGTCGCCCTTGCGAACGGAGCTTGCTCATGAACAAGATCGGGCTCGATATTGGTGGCACCAAAACCCTCGGTGTCGTCATCGGCGACGACGGCTCGATAGTCACGAGCGCCCAGTCCCCCACCCGGTTCGGCGAAGACGGCGTCCTGGAAACCGCTTCGGCGCTGGTTGAAACGCTGCTCGCCGCCGCCGATATTTCGCCATCGTCGCTTAGCTCCATCGGTATCGGGATTCCGGGCCACGTGGACCGCGCGGGGGGAATAGTTCGCAACGCCGTCAACATCGGCGTGCAACGCTTGGACATCGCGCGGCGCCTGCGGGCTCGCTTCGGTATCGAGATCGGCGTCGACAACGACGTCACCGCGGCCGCCATCGGGACCGCCCACCTGATGAGATTGCAAGGCACGATCGCCCTGCTCAATCTTGGTACGGGTTTGGCAGCCGGTATCGTCCGGGACGGCAAGCCTTGGCGCGGCAGCACGGGTGTCGCGGGCGAGATCGGGCACTTCCCCGTCGATCCCCTGGGGCTGGATTGCCCGTGCGGCCAGCGCGGATGCTTGGAGACAATTGCGAGCGGATCGGCACTGCGGCGGGCCTGGCCGCGAGGTGGCGATAGGCCGGGACGAGTGCTCCTGTCCGCCATTGCCACCGGCGACGCCGAGGCGCAACGGGCCTTTGACCAACTCGCAGCTGGTACCGCGGCCGCCGTGCGCCTGCTGGTTCTCTCGCTCGACCCCGAGACGATTGTCATAGGGGGCGGGCTGAGCCGCCTCGGCGAGCCGCTGCGGCAAGCCGTGCGGGCTCAGCTCGGCCTTTCCGGGGCGGAATCTCAGTTCCTCACCGGTTTGCATCTTGCCGAGCGGGTGCGCCTGCTGCCGACGGATATGCCTGCCGCCGCGGTCGGTGCGGCCCTGGTTCAAATAGCGGATTAGTCCCGGTCTTGGGGTCGGCCAGGCCGCAGAGCAGTCCTGGTTGTGGGTTGGGCCAGGGGCTATAGGCCATAGCCCCGGCCCCGGCGTAGTTGTCTGCCGTCCGCCGGGAAAAACTAAGGGCCGCCCGATCCGCGTTTTCGCAGATCAGACGACCCATTCTTGTACCCCCAAGGGGATTTGAACCCCTGTTACCGCCGTGAGAGGGCGGCGTCCTAGGCCGCTAGACGATGGGGGCCTTGGGACTTGCCGAAGCGAAGAATCGCTTCACCGGTGAATCACCCTACACTATTTCCCGCTTGAGCAAAACTTGCTGGAAACTAGATCGGACGTGACCAAAGTGTCACCGAACCGGCCCGATGACAATACCACTATTCCGGCCGTCCACCCAATCCATAGCGGCCGGTGTGACGCTTCTTGAAGTGGGCGCGTTTATCGAACAATGCGATAGTGGCGCCGAACTGCTGGTAGTTGACGCGCCCCACCACCGCAGCTGGCATGCGTTTCGTGAGATCGCCCTAGCGGTACGGCCGGGCTCACTGCCTACAGCGCGCACCCGCCAGGCTCACCACCGCCGCGCTCAGTGCACCCCGCACCTGCCACGCGCACCCGCCGGGCCCGCCACCGCAGCGCGCACTGCACCCCGCAGCGCTGGACGGTTATGATCCACCCATGACCGGAGGAAAGACCGAAACCACGGCACAACGGAGCACTTTGCTCAGGCGCATGACCGCGATCGTGGTTCTCCTCGAGGCTGTGATCGGGTTCGCTGGCATATGGATTGTCGGAAGCTTTGGCCACGCCATGGCCGAATTTGACGGTCGAAGCACTTCGGTAGTTCCCGACGTAGTTGCCATGAGCGCGATGCTCGTTTGGTTTGCCTTTGGTCTCATTCTGTGGCGCAACAGGTCCGGCGCCGTCGCGCACTTTGCGGTCGCGCTAGCGCTGGCTGCCGCGCACACCCTTTTCGCCTTCGCGATGCTTCTTTCGGGATCCACAATCGCGTTCGCTATCTTCTGGTGCATGACAATTCCCGTGGTCGCGGTCGCATGGAACCAGCGCCCCCGCAACCAGAAGCGCGGGTTGGCAAACTTCCGATTGGATCTCAGGCGCGGAGCCCTGAACGATCGAAGCCACTAGTAGTGCCGTTTTAGCACCCTCGGTACTTCAAAGCAGCGCCACGCAACCAAAGCAACACCACTCTTGTAAGCGCAGTGCGGCGACGCCAGTGAGCGCACATCGCCAACCGAATCGTTTCTGGCTTCCAGGGCTAGTCAAGGTCAGCAAGCAAAGAGCCTCCACCCGCCGCCCTGGAGTCATGGAATGGCTGGGAACTCAACTGTGGCTGGTAGTTCAACTGCGACTGGAAGTTCAACTGCGACTGGGAGCGATTCGCGTAGGCCGGTGATGGGCATCTGTCGCAAAGGGATCCGGGCCTGAATCGTAGCTGCCGGACTCTATGGCTGGGGTACCAGGACTCGAACCTAGACTAAAAGAATCAGAATCTTTCGTGCTGCCAATTACACCATACCCCAAGGGGATCAACGTCGATCGGAACCAACAGTGTCACCGCCGGAAAACATTACCGGAAGTTGCAGCCGGTTTCAAACTTGGTGGAAATACGCGGACCAGGACCCGACACCCCGGCCCTTTATGCTCCCCGCGACCAGGACGATCCCGGGCGCGCGAAGCGCCACCAACTCGATCCCACAACCCGCAGTTCACGGGGAGGGCGGCCACGAGAGCGCGAAGCGCCACCAACCCGCGCAAGCACCAAGCCCAGCAACCAGCTACGACGCCTACTCCCCCGCCCGGCGCAACACCTCGGTGAGTCGGTTAGCGGCGGCCACGACGGAAGCCGCGTGCAGCCGGCCGGGTTGCCTGCTCAAGCGCTCCACGGGTCCGGAAATTGATACGGCCGCCACGATTCGGCCCGAGGGGCTGCGCACCGGCGCAGAGACGGACGCGACCCCCACCTCTCGTTCGCCGACCGATTGCGCCCAACCGCGACGCCTCACTCCCGACAGGATCGTGGCGGTGAACTCGGCACCCTGCAGACCGCGATGCAGACGGTCGGGCTCCTCCCACGCCAGCAGGACCTGGGCGGCGGATCCCGCCTGCATCGTGAGAGCAGACCCAACCGGGATGGAATCGCGCAACCCCACTGGGCGCTCGGCGGATGCGACACAGATCCGCTGGTCACCCTGGCGCCTGTAGAGCTGCGCACTCTCGCCGGTGTGATCGCGCAAAGCGGTCAGGACCGGGTTCGCGGCACCCAGCAGACGGTCCTCGCCGGCCGCTGTCGACAGTTCATTCAACCGCGGCCCCAGGACAAACCTTCCCTGCATGTCACGCGCCACGAGCCGGTGATGCTCAAGCGCCACGGCCAGGCGGTGCGCGGTCGGACGCGCCAGCCCCGTCGCCGAAACCAATTGGGCGAGCGTTGCCGGCCCAGCTTCCAAAGCACTCAATACCGAGGCGGCCTTGTCCAAGACGCCAACTCCGCTAGAATTGTCCATACCTCGATATTGCCGTCTCGAAGACTGAGATGCAACCGTTTGTCCGCATACTGAAGCGCGAGACGGCTTTTCGGTGTGGTTCGTGCAAAAATTGAATACAGTTCCGCGGCCCGACGCCGCACTCAAACCCCCCACTAGGTCGCCGCACGCGACCGCAGCCCACCACCTGCACAACCTCGGTGGGCGCAGCCTGATTTCGAGAGGATGACGATGGCCGGCACGCTGGCAGAAAAGGTCTGGAACGACCACTTGGTCCGACAAGGCACCAATGGTGAACCCGACCTGCTTTACATCGACCTGCACCTTTGCCACGAGGTGACTAGCCCCCAGGCCTTCGAGGGCCTGCGCCTGGCAGGCCGGAAGGTCCGCCGCCCCGAACTCACGATGGCGACAGAGGACCACAACACACCGACCCTCGACATCGACCTGCCGATAGCCGACCTGACCAGCCGCACGCAGATCGACACGCTCCGCAACAACGCCAAGGAGTTTGGCGTGCGCATCCACTCCCTGGGCGACGCCGACCAGGGAATCGTCCACCAGGTGGGCCCGCAGCTGGGACTGACGCAGCCGGGGATGACGGTCGTCTGCGGTGACTCGCACACGTCCACGCACGGCGCCTTTGGCGGGCTGGCGTTCGGGATCGGCACCAGCGAGGTCGAGCACGTCCTTGCGACGCAGACCCTGCCGCTGCAAAAATTCAAGACGATGGCGATCAACGTCAACGGCGAGTTGCCGCCCGGCACGACCTCCAAGGACATCATCTTGGCGATCATCGCGAAGATCGGCACCGGCGGCGGCGCCGGCTACGTCCTGGAGTACCGCGGCGACGCCATCCGCAAGCTTTCCATGGAAGCGCGCATGACGATCTGCAACATGTCCATCGAGGCCGGTGCCCGCGCCGGAATGATCGCTCCCGACGAGGTCACATTCAACTACATCAAGGGCCGCCCGCACGCCCCCGAAGGCGCGGACTGGGACGCAGCTGTCAAGTATTGGAAGACACTAAAGACCGACGAGGACGCCGTCTTCGATATGGAGGTCGACCTCAACGCCAGCGACCTCGAACCGTTCGTTACGTGGGGAACTAACCCCGGCCAGGGCCTGCCGCTCAGCGCAAACGTTCCCGTGCCGGAAGAAATCGCCGACGAAAACGAACGCGTAGCGGCCGAACGCGCTATCGAATACATGGGCCTGATTCCGGGTCAGCCCCTGCGTGAGATCAAGGTCGACACCGTGTTCATGGGGTCGTGCACCAACGGACGCATCGAGGACCTGCGCTCGATCGCCAAGGTAATCAAGGGGCACAAGAAGGCGGACAGCGTCCGCGTGCTGGTTGTACCGGCGTCGGCGCGCGTGCGCCTCCAGGCGGAGGCCGAAGGCCTTGACAAGATTTTCAAGGACTTCGGCGGCGAGTGGCGCAATGCCGGATGCTCGATGTGTCTGGGCATGAACCCGGATCAGCTCGCACCGGGCGAACGCAGCGCGTCGACATCGAACCGCAACTTCGAGGGGCGCCAGGGTAAAGGCGGCCGCACGCACCTTGTATCACCACTCGTGGCGGCGGCAACGGCCATCCGCGGTACGCTGTCCTCGGTTGCAGACCTGGTCGCAGATGATCCCAGTTTCGCAAACTTAGACATTGACGCCATTGACGGCAGCCCGCTTGCACCCCTAGACCCGAACCTGATCGTTCAGGTCTAACGGCGTCGCGGGACTCGTCAATAAATAATTTCTTAGGAGAAAACGTCATGGAGAAGTTCACTACCCACACCGGAATCGGTGTGCCACTGCGACGCAGCAACGTCGACACCGACCAAATCATCCCCGCCGTGTACCTCAAGCGCGTCACCCGCACCGGATTCGAGGACGCGCTGTTTGCCGCGTGGCGCAACGATCCAGAATTTGTGCTCAACCAGGACGCGTACCGAGCAGGATCCGTCCTGGTCGCGGGCCCCGACTTCGGTACCGGATCGTCGCGCGAGCACGCCGTGTGGGCACTCAAGGACTACGGGTTCAAGGTCGTCTTCGCCTCGCGGTTCGCCGACATTTTCCGCGGAAACTCCGGCAAGCAGGGCCTGCTAGCCGGCCAAATGGCCCAAGAAGACGTTGAACTCTTGTGGAAGATCCTGGAAACCAAGCCGGGCACGAACATCACCGTCGATTTGGGCCAAAAGGTGGCAACGGCCGACGATGTGACCGTCCCGTTCAACATCGACGACTACACGCGCTGGCGCCTCATGGAGGGGCTGGACGACATCGGGCTGACACTGCAGCACGAGGACGAGATCACGGCCTTCGAAGCCAAGCGACCGGGATACAAGCCGAAGACGTTGCCCGCCAAGCATCTGCCAAAGGTCGACATCGAGGCCGCACGCCCAGCGTAAGGAAAACATGTCACGGATCAAACCCGTTCGCGGGCTGACTCCCACCTATCGGGCCCTGGTCGCTATCTTGCGGCCAGGGCTGATGGTGTTTACGCGCCGCGATTGGCACGGCGGCTCCAACATCCCCAGGTCCGGCGGCTTCATCGTCGCCGCCAACCACATGAGCGCGTTCGACCCCTTGACCACGACGCACTTCCTGTTCGACCACGCAGTCGCACCAAAGATCATGGCGAAGGATTCGCTGTGGAAGGTCCCTGTGCTCGGGTCTTTCCTGCGGGGATCCCGGATGATCCCGGTCTCACGCGGCACCCGGAACTCAGCCGATTCACTGCAGGCCGCGGCCGCCGCGCTGCGCAACGGTGAAGTGATCCTCATCTTCCCGGAGGGGACGCTTACCAAAGACCCCGACTTGTGGCCCATGGCGGGGAAGACCGGCGTTGCCCGCCTCGCACTCATGGCTGATGCGCCGGTGATTCCGCTGGCGCAGTGGGGGGTCCAGCGGATTTTCCCGCAGCACTCAAAGTTCCCACGGCTGCTGCCGCGCAAGCGCGTGCAGGTCGCGGTGGGGCCCGCGGTGGGCCTCGATGATCTGCGGGGCCAACCCTTGACAGCCAACGTTCTGAACGAGGCCACCGACCGCATCATGCGGGCGATCGCCGATGGCGTCGGGCAACTGCGGGCCGAGACCCCACCGGCACAACTATTCGACCTGCGCGCCACGCGCGGCGGGAAGGGGACACCATGATTACGGCAGTGCTTGGGGCGGGCGCGTGGGGCACCACGTTTTCGCAGATCCTGGCGGATTCTGGCTGCCTGGTGCGGCTGTGGGGCAGGGACGAGGCCGTCGCGGAGCAGATAACCACGATGCACCGCAATGACAAGTACCTCCCGGGCATCCGCTTGGCAAACGGCATCACGGGCACAACGAACGCGCGCGAGGCGCTGGCTGGGGCGCAAATCGTCGTGGTCGCCATCCCGTCGCAGAGCGCCCGCACGGTCTTGGAACCGTTTGCCCCGTACCTGGCCGACGACGCGGTCGCGGTTTCCTTGATGAAGGGCGTCGAGCTCGGCACGGATAAGCGGATGAGTGTCGTCATCGCCGAGGCCCTCGGACTTCCCATGGAACGCATAGCCGTGGTTTCCGGGCCCAATCTTGCCGGAGAAATCGCCGCGCATCAGCCGACGGCGACAGTCGTGTCCTCAATCGATGAGCGGACCGCCTCGCTCGTCGCTGAAGCGTGTTCGTGCGATTACTTCCGCCCTTATACCAACCCCGATGTGGTGGGCGTGGAACTGTGCGGCGCGGTCAAGAACGTTATCGCGCTTGCGGTCGGCATCGCCCAGGGCCAAGGGATGGGTTACAACACCACGGCTACGGTGATAACGCGCGGGCTGGTGGAGATCACGCGTTTGGGGCTCGCGCTCGGCGCCCACGCCGAAACGTTTGCCGGCCTGGCGGGAATGGGCGACCTGGTGGCAACCTGCGCCAGCCCGTCCTCACGCAACCACACCCTGGGACGCCACATCGGACAGGGCAAGACCCTGGACCAGGCTATCGCGGCAACCCGCGGCACGGCCGAAGCGGTGAAGTCTTCGCGTTCCGTCCTGGCGCTGGCGCAGTCCGTCGGCGTGGAAATGCCCATCACGGAGGCGGTAGTGTCCGTTTTACACGAGGGTCAACCGGTCACCGAGATGGCGCACCGGCTGCTCAGCCGCCCCCGCAAGACCGAGGGGCTGTGAGCCGCGGCCCAGACTACAGCGCGCGGAGCGCCTGATCCAGGTCGGCCCACAGGTCCTCGATCTCTTCGATCCCGACGGACATGCGGATGAAGTCCTCGGGCACCGTCGCCGACTCGGAATCGAACCGGCGCCGACGCTCTAGCGTGGATTCGACTCCGCCAAGTGATGTGGCCGGCAGCCACAGCTTCAAGGCATCGATCAGGCGGTCGGCGCCCGCCGCTCCCCCGCTCGGCCGCAGGCCGATAACGGAACCGAACCCATTCATGGTCGCCTTCGCCACTGCGTGGCCCGGGTCGTCCACCAGCGACGGGTGACGCACCTCGATAACCTTGGGATGCGCCGACAGCCGGTCCGCCAGCTCCGCCGCGTTGGCTTGCGCGCGTTCGACCCGCAGCGCCAGGGTCCGCAGCCCGCGTAGGGCCAACCACACCTCCCAGGGCCCGGCGATCGCGCCGTGGTGGGTGCGATAGTGCCACAGCTTTTCGTGCAGCACCGGGTCGCGCGTCACGGCGATGCCAAGCACCACGTCCGAATGCCCCGCCAGGTACTTCGTCGCCGAGTGGACCACAATATTGGCGCCGCTGTCCAAAGGTCTCTGTAGCAGCGGCGTAGCGAACGTGTTGTCGACAGCGAATATCGCCCCCGCGGCCCGGGTGGCCGCACCGATGGCGGGCAGGTCGGCCACCTCCAGCATGGGATTGGTCGGGGATTCGATCCACACCAGCGACGCCCCGTCGACGGCTTCGATCACCCGTGCCGTATCGGCAACGTCTACCGTGCGAACCGTCACGCCGTGCTTTTCGGCCAGTTCGTGCGCCAGGATCAGGGTCGCGTGATAGGCGTGGCGGGGTACCACGATCACGCCGCCGTCGGGCACAAGAGACAACACCGCCGCGATCGCAGCCATGCCCGATGAATACACGAGCCCCGCTCGGTCGCTTCCTTCCAGCTGCGCGACCGCCTGCTCGAATGGCTGCCACGTCTCCGTATCCCACCGGGTGTAAAGCATCTGATCGGGTCGGGGAGTGCCCGTCGACACGTAGGTGGAACTCAGCACGACAGGGGCGTTGAGCGGTGCGCCGGGTTCCGGCGCGGGACGCCCCGCGCTCACCGCGATTGTGGCAGGGTGAAGGCTCTTGTGACTCATCCCACCAATCTAGTTTCATCGCCGCGCGGATAAAAGCCGCGACCACCTGGCGGGACGCCACGAAGTCAGCTGCGGCAGGTAGAATTATCGGCAATGTCCTCTACTTCTCGCATCCGCGTCATGCTTTTGTTCGGCGGCCGCTCCGGCGAACACCCGATTTCTTGCGCCACGGCTGCCGGGGTGATGCGCGCAATCGACCAGAAGCGCTTCGAGGTCCTGCCCGTAGGCATCACCAAGGACGGCCGTTGGGTCGAAGTCGACCCAGACCCGGCGACGTGGGAAATCAAGGACGGCAAGCTACCCGAGGTGGTGCCCGCCTCCGCCGGTGAGGTAACGCTTTCCCTCGACGTGGGTAGCAGCGAAGCGCGCGTGGTGACAGATAACGAGCCGGTTAGGTCGCTGGGGCATATTGACGTGGTCTTCCCTCTTTTGCACGGCCCCTTCGGCGAAGACGGCACCGTCCAGGGGCTGCTGGAGCTAGCTGACATCCGCTACGTCGGGCCGGGAGTGCTGGCCAGTGCGGTGGGCATGGACAAACACTTCATGAAGGTCGTTCTCCAGGGCAGCGGAATCCCGGTGGGACCGTACGAGTTTTTCACCGCCGATCAATGGGATCGCGACTCGGCTGCCATCACCAAGCGCGTCGAACGCCTCGCCTACCCCCTCTTCGTCAAGCCGGCCCGCGCCGGTTCATCCCTCGGGATCACCAGGATTTCGGAACCTTCCCAACTGGCCGACGCGGTCGCGGAAGCGCGCCGTCACGACGCCCGTATCTTGGTGGAGCAGGGAATCGAGGGGCGCGAAATCGAGTGCGCCGTCCTCCAGGGCCGCGCGGGTGCGCCCACGCGCGCGTCTCTGCCCGGTGAGATCATGGTCAGCCACGCCGAACACACCTTCTATGATTTCGAAGCGAAGTACCTAGATGAGTCGTCGGTGACGCTTTCGTGCCCCGCCGATCTACCCAGCGATGTGGTCGCCCGCGTTCAGCGCCTAGCCATCGACACTTTCGAAGCACTGGCCTGCGAAGGACTGAGCCGGGTGGACGTGTTTGTCACACCCACGGGCGACGTGATCGTCAACGAAATCAACACGATGCCCGGCTTCACGCCCTTTTCGATGTATCCCGTCATGTGGCAGGCGTCCGGTATGCCCTACGAGGAATTGGTGGACGAGCTCCTCGCACTCGCGCTGGAACGTCCGCTGGGACTGCGCTAATTCGCGTCGGCACCAGCACCAAAGGTTGCGGGCGGATCGGTGCGGGCATAACGTTGAGAGCGGAAGTTGCCCGCTCAGACAGGTATCAAAGGAGAAGCCAATGCCTACACCTAACCAGCCAGATGACGCCGAAATTCCCCTGACCCCGGACACGCCAACGGACGAGTCCTCGGGCGCGATCGACATCGCAGACACGCCGGGAACGGCGTCACCTCTAGACATCTAGATCACGACACAGCATCTGGCCGGCGGCTGCGGAGATTGACCCCGCAGCCGCCGGCCTTTTACGCGCACTTCGACGGATAAACTTGACCAAATGCCCCGCAAGAAGCAGCGCCAAGCGCCCCTCATAGTCATCGTGGCGCTGGTCGGCGTGGGCCTTTTGGGCGCGTTTTCGCACAACACCCTCGATGCGAACTCCCCCGCGCCGCCAACCACTGCGGACGGTGCCGATGACACCGTCATCGACGTGCGCGGTCCGGCAGCCCTCGCGCTCGCTCAACTCGCAACGCGGGGCCGTGCCGCCCGCACCGGTTACGACAGGGATTCCTTCAAATTCCGCCAGTTCGATTTCGACCGCAACGGTTGCGACGCCCGCAACGACGTCCTGCGCCGAGATCTGAACGACGTCGTGATCGCGCAAGGGACGCAGGGATGCCTGGTACTGCGCGGCGCGCTACCCGACCCCTACTCCGGGAAAAGTATCCACTTCGTCTACGGCGCGGATACCTCCGCCGCGGTCCAGATCGATCACGTGGTGGCCCTGAGCGATGCGTGGCAGAAGGGGGCGCAGGCGTGGGGCGCGACAAAGCGCCACAGGTTCGCAAACGATCCGCTCAACCTCCTTGCCGTCGATGGGCCGCTCAACACGGCCAAGGGCGATGACGATGCCTCAGGCTGGTTGCCGCCGAACAAGAAATACCGGTGCGCGTACGTGGCCCGGCAAATTGCGGTGAAGTACTCCTACGGCCTGTGGGTGACGGCGGCGGAGCGCTCGTCCATGCAACGCGTCCTGGCCACGTGCCCGGGCCAGCAACTGCCAACCGATGTCACCACGGCCCGCGACTCGCAACCAACGTACCGCGAGCGCGCCTAACCGCGATGCGCGAACCGGCCGGCGCGGCCCGGATGCACATTGCCGCGCGCGGCGATGGCCGCAAGCTGGGCGGCGGCCGGGCCCAGCACGGCGTCTGCGCGCCACACCATCCGCAGCTTGCGCACCAGGCCGATTCCCAGCACCTCCAGGGGCACCAGCACGCCACGGTCGAGTTCGTCGGCGACGGCCAGACGCGAAAGCACCGCAACCGATTCCCCGTAGCGGACCGCCGACTTCACCGCGGCCGTCGAGCCCAGGCACGGGGTGTGCGGGCTGAGCGCGAGGCCGGTCTTCGCCAGTGCCTCCTCCAGCACCTGACGGGTGCCCGACCCCACCTCCCGCACGATGAGGCCGGCGCACAGCAGTTCATCCGCACCGATGGCCTGCCGCCGCGCGGCCGGGTGGTGGGCGCCCACCACCGCCACCAACTCGTCGCGTGCAACCACTCGCGATCGCAACCCGCGGGCGATGTTCGTGCCCTCGACGAATCCGACTTCGATGTCGCCCGCCAGCACAAGGTCCATCACGTCGAAGGAATTCCGGACCACCAACTCCACGTCGGTGGTGGGTCGCACCGCGGATAGTGCAGCCAGCCACTGCGGGGCTAGGTATTCCGCGATGGTCATCGAGGCGGCAACCCGCACCCGTTCGGCGTGCTTGGCGCTCAACGCTGCCACGGCCGTATCGAATTCCTCCATGGCGCCAAGTACATTGCGCGCCCAAGCGGCCACGGCGCGCCCATTTTCGGTCAGTGCGCTGCCGCGGGGCGTGCGATCCAGCAGCCGCACCCCGACCCTCTTTTCGAGTCGCCGCAGCGCGACGGACGCGGCCGGCTGCGAAATCGAAAGCGAGCGCGCCGCCGCGCTGATGGATCCGCACTCATCGACGGCGGCAATCACGTGCAGTCCCACCAGCGAGGTGCGCCCTATCTCTTCAGCCATAGATAAATGTTATACCGATCTAGGCAGGCCGGCCTACCGCGCGCATCCCCGCCACTCGACACTGGATGGGTGAGAACAATCAGTGCACTGCCACCGGCAACCGAACACAAATTGGCCGCGTTCGCTGCGATCGCCCTGCCCCTAACGGTCGCGGGCGCCGTGTGCACTGCGCTATCAAGCGTGGTCCCCGCCCTGTCCGCGATCATCATCGGGCTGGTCGCTGGGCTGTGCCTGCACCCCCTGCTGCTGCGCTCGATAGATCCGGAACGCGGATTCGCGCCTGCCTGGTTCCCCCCTGCGCTCACCAAGCATTCGGGCACCCTTCTGCGCACCGGCGTCGCCCTGCTCGGGCTGAGATTCGCCGCCCGCGACCTCGGCGATCTGGGCGTCCGCGGCCTGCTGATCGTGACCGCGACGCTCACCATCACGTTCCTGGTCACCACGTTGGTCGCCCGCAAGCTTGGCAACGACCCCACCGGTTCGCTGGTCATCGCGGCGGGGTTCTCGGTGTGCGGCGCCGCCGCCGCGTCGACCATGGCTGGCGCGATCCTGGGGCGCGCCGACGAAAGGCGCAGGGAAATAATCGACGAGTACACCGCCGCAACCATCGCGCTCGTGTCCATTTTGGGTATCGTGGCCGTACCCATCGTTGTGTTCGCCGCGCGCTGGATCGGCCTTGCGGACCGGGATGCGGGACTGTGGCTCGGGGCGTCGCTGCCCGAGGTCGCCCACGTCGTCATGGGCGGCGATCTGATTTCTCCGGCGGCACTGGCCGCCGCCACCATAGCCAAGCTCACTCGGGTGGTGTTGCTTGCGCCGTTAGTGATCGTTGTGACCTCGCGCCTGGCGCGCTCGCAACACCCAAGTCTCGGCGCCGCCGCGGGGCGCCGCCGCGCAGTCGCGGTCCCACCGTTCGTCATCGGGTTCATCGCCTGCATAACCCTCGCGTCGGTCTTCACCGCGCCGCACTGGGTGGTGACCGCCGCCACCTGGCTCTCGACCGCGATGATCGCAGGCTCAATGATCGCCGTCGGAGCGAACATTGCGCCGCGGTCGCTGCTGCGGCTATGGAAGACCACCGGGCTCGCCGCACTGAGCGGCCTTGGAGTCGCCCTCGCGGTCCCGTTCGTCCTCGTGGCGGCGACCCGCTGACGCCGCCGCGCCCCGGTCGCTAGTCGGTTGCGTATCGCTGCGCAAACCGCGCGAGAATGTGCCGCGGCACATCCACCGTTGCGCTCTTGACGCGCGCGATGACCTCGTCGATCTCGGCGGGATCGAAGTAGCCCTCATCGCGGTAGGCCGCAATGCGTTGCGCGAAGCCCTGGCTATCGAGTTCGGGGTGGAACTGCGTCACGTACTGGTTGTTTTGGTAACGGAACATTTGCACGGGACACGTCATCGAGGACGCCAGCCACGTGGCCCCCGGCGGCAGCGTACGGCACGCCTCCTTGTGCCCCACAAAGGCGTCGAACGTCCGCGGCAGGCCCGCAAGAAGCGGATCGACGCGGCCCTCGTCGCTGACCTCGATTGTGACCGCACCGACAGGCTCACCGAAGGTGCGATCGACCTGCGCGCCGAGTCGCGTCGCCACCGTTCCGACCCCATAGCAGGCCCCGAAGAGCGGGAAATCGGCAGCGACGACGCGCTCGACGAGCTCACCGATTTCGCGTTCGACGCGCCTTTGCACCGCGGTTTTCGTCTCGTATGGATCGGAGGCGTTGAATGGTCCACCGCCGATGATGATCCCGGAATAATCGCGCAGATCGATCGGTTCCATTGGCCCCTGCTCGGCCCTGACGCGTGCAAGCTGGTCCTCGCGCAGGCCGCTGAGGCGCCAAAACGACTCGAATTCCGCGTCGGCGATGGCATCATCGAAGCGCGTAGCGACTAGGAGGAACGGCTTCATCCATTCAGCGTACCGAGGATTCAATCGAGACGGCGCCCGGTCCACGACCCGGGACACGCCTATCCTGGTAGTGTCGGACCTTCAACCAGCGCGCAAAGGAGCCGCTATGCCCCACAGCAACGAATACCCAACGACTCCCGCAGACCTCACGGTCCCCGCCACCCCCGCAGACCCCACGGCCCCCGCCATCCCCGCGAGCCCCGCCCGCCGGTCGCTCACGCGGCGCGACGTGCCGAAGATCTTGGGGAAGACCGCCAAACGGTGGCTCCCGTTCTATGCGGTGCTCGTCCTCGCCGTTCTCAGTCCCGTGATCACCATGTTGCCGGACGAAGACGGGAACGACTGGCGCGTCGTGGCCCTGCCTATCGTTTTTGCGTACATGGTTGCGCTCGCACCGGTGTTCTACGCCATCTGTGTCGTGCTGGCCGTCATAGGCAAGGTCGCGTTCCGGTGGGCCATCGACAAGGCCGTCTGGGTTGGTGTGATCGCGGGCAGCACCGCAGCCGCCGCATATTTCATCTGGGTTTGGGTGACCAACTAGTCGGTGCACGCGGCGGGGCCCGCGCAGCTCGCCTCAGCGCCCGAGCGCGGACGACGAGGCGAGCTGCGCGGTGAAATCCGTGAGCGCGGAAATGATGGGGATGCCGTCGGCGACGGCGGCGGCCGTGTCCTCGTCGAATGGCCCGCCCCGGCGCGTGCCGGGCCGGTCCAGCCATACCCCGCGCAGCCCCGCTTGCGTCGCCGCGCGCGCGTCAATATCCAACTCGTCGCCGATGTAGGCGCACCTGCCCGGCTCTGCGCCCAGGCGCGCGCAGGCCTCCCGGAAAATGCGCGGGTCAGGTTTGCCCTGACCAAACACGTCCACCCCGACGACTGTTTCCACCAGGTCCGCCAGCCCGACGGCGCACAATTTGCGCTCCTGGTATTCGGTGCGCGCGTTTGTCACCGCGCCGACCCGCACACCGGCCGCGATGGCTGCTTCGAGCAAACCGCGCGCGTCGGGATGCGCCCGCCAGTTGCGCTGGAAGGATTGCTCAAACACGGCGTCCCACGCCGCGAATCCGGCTGCCCCGATCGGGCTGCCCCCGAAGGTGCTTTGCACCTGTTCGGCGCGCGCCAACCGCTGCTCGCCAAACCCCATTTCGCCGCGGGTGTATGCCCGGTAGTAGCCGTCAGGGTCGCGGCGCCACAGGGCGACCACCTCGGCATGGCGTTCGGTCGGCAGATCCGGCAGGTACGTCGCGGCCACGTCGCTGAGCGCCCTGGCGAACGCCCCCTTGGTGTCAACGATCGTGTCGTCGACGTCGACTATCAGCGCCGCCAGGCCGCCCGCGAGCGGCGCGCTCACAGCGAATCGCGCAGCCGCACCAGGCGCCTGAGCGAGGATTCCTTGCCCAGGATCTCCATCGACTCAAACAGCGGCGGCGACACGCGGCGGCCGGTGACGGCGACCCGCAGCGGCGTGAACGCGAAGCGAGGCTTGATGCCCAAGCCATCGACCAGGGCCGCGCGCAGCACCTCCTGGAGCGTGCCGGCGCTGAAATCGTCCAGTTCGTCGATCTTCTCTATCGCCGCATCGAGCGCCGCACGCGAATCCTCGCGCAGCGTCTTGCGGGCGTCGTCGTCGACCGTCAACTCGTCGTCCGCCGTGAACAAGAACCCGAGCATTCCCGGGGCCTCCCCCAGCAGCGTCATACGTTCCTGCGTCAGCGGCGCCCCGGCGTCCAGCTTGGCGCGCTCGTCCGCGCCCAGATCCTCGTAGCTGCCGGTCGCCAACACGCCAGCCGCGTGCAGGTAGGGAACCAAGCGCCGGGTGAAATCGGCGGGGTCGAGCAAGCGAATGTGGTCGGCGTTGATCGCCGTCGCCTTCTTGAGGTCAAAGCGGGCGGGATTCGGATTCACGTCGGCGATATCGAAGGCGGCGGTGAACTCGTCCATCGAAAAAACGTCCCTGTCGGGTCCGATGGACCAACCCAGCAACGCCAGGTAGTTCAACAGCCCCTCCGGGATGAACCCGTGCTCGCGGTGCAGCAGCAGGTTGGATTCGGGATCGCGCTTGGACAGCTTCTTGTTGCCCTCGCCCATAACGTAGGGCAGGTGCGCGAATTGGGGGATCTGATCCGCGTAACCAAGCTCGATCAGGGCCCGGTAGAGCACTATCTGGCGCGGAGTCGAGGAAAGCAGGTCCTCGCCGCGCAGCACGTGGGTGATGTGCATCAGGGCGTCATCGACCGGGTTGACCAGCGTGTAGAGCGGGTGGCCCCCGGCCCGCACGATGACAAAGTCGGGCACCGAACCGGCTTTGAACGTGATCTCGCCGCGCACTAGGTCGGTGAAGGTTATGTCCTCATCGGGCATCCGCAGGCGAATGGAAGGCTGGCGCCCCTGATCCAGAAATTGCTGCTTTTGTTCCTGGGTCAACGTGCGATCGTAGCCGTCGTAGCCCCACTGCGCGGGGCGGCCCGCCGCCTTGTTCCGCTCGGTGATCTCTTCTGGCGTCGAAAACGACTCGTAGGCGTAGCCGTTTTCCAGCAGGTCGGCAGCGACCTTTTCGTAGATACCGAATCTCTCGGATTGCCGATACGGTTCGTAGGGTCCGCCGACCCCGACGCCCTCATCCCACGTCAAACCGAGCCATTGCAGGGAGTCCACCAGCTGGTGGAAGCTCTCTTCGGAATCGCGCGCGGGGTCGGTGTCTTCGATGCGGAACACAAAGGTGCCGCCGGTGTGGCGCGCGTAGGCCCAGTTGAACAGCGCGGTACGGACCATTCCGACGTGCGGGGTTCCCGTCGGCGATGGGCAAAAACGGACGCGGATCGGCGCAGCAGGTGAAGAAGGCATGGGTCAATTCTACGTCGCGGCGACGCGCTGCGAGCGAGCGGCTGCGGTGGCACCGAACTCGCAGGCGCCCGGGTGGCGAGTCACCCGGGCACTGATTCGCGCAGCAGCGCGGGCCAGGTCGCCACGTCCTGCGGCGTCCTGGCCACGTGAAGGGCTGCATGCGGCAAGACCTCGGCGAGTCGGCGCGCGGTCGACAGCGGATGCGACGGATCATCGACCCACCCCAGCAGGGTCACCGGCACGCGAATGCTAGCCAGCTCCCCCGGATCCGGCAGATCGCTTGCCGCGGCCCCCCGAAACGCCGCTGGCAGCAGATCGGCAGCAATATCGGGAACGGTGTGGTCGTCAGGGACTGCGGCCGGCGGACGCGGGGCATCGCGATCCGCGGCCAAGAATGCCTCCATGCCACCGGATTCGATCAGGTCGGCTGCGGCGAGGTAGTGCGACCCCTGCGCGCGGCGCGTCTGCCAGGCCGTCGGCGGCAACAAGAGGGTCAGTCCGTCGAACCGACCCGGGTCCCGCACGGCGGCGTGCAGCAGCGTGCCGGCCCCCATCGAGGTTCCGACGCCGTGCACCGGCTCGTCGGGAAACCAGCGCTCCAGCAGGCACAAAAGGTCCCCCGCCAGTGCCGTCCAGCGAAAGTTATCGGCGACCGGCCTAGCTGTCGAACGGCCGTGCCCGCGCGCATCGTATCGCAGTAGCCTCGTGCCGCTGAGGCCTCGTCCCAGATCCAAACGCAACCGGCGGTCACGCGCCCGGCTCGAGGTTAGCCCGTGCAGTTGGACGACCGGATGACCGCCCTCGTCGCTTAGTTCCACATCCAAGTTCGCACCAGGAACGCTCAAGGTCGGCACGGCGGCTCCCTCCGTAGGCCATCGCGGGTATAGGGACTAGGGTATCGCCATGCGCCTTACAAACGTCGCTCACCTGCGATTACCCTTTGGTCGCCTGCTGTGCTACCAAACCGTCGCCGCAGGCAAGCGCGGTGACCTGCCGATCTCGTTCGATCAGCGGCGCCACGTGCTGGCCGGGGATCGCGACGGTTCGTGGATGGCCTTGTCGTTTCAGCTCAGTGCCGCCGCCAACCGCGCGGAGCTGGCGGCGGCATGGCACGCGGTCGTCGAGCGGCACGGGACGCTGCGCACGGTTTTCGAGATCGATGAGGCGCAGGCCCTGCGCCTGCGCGAGGTCACCGCGTTGCCCGGCGCGTGGGAGGAACACACGATTGCCCCGGGCCAATCGGTCAACGATGCGCTCCGTGCGGTGCTCGATGCCCGCTGTCGGCCACTGAGCCAGCCGTCGCACGCCCTGTGCGTCCTGGAAACCGCGGACGGCCCGACAGTGGTGATAGCCGTCGACCACAGTCACGTCGACATGTGGTCGATGCTGGCCATTTTGCGTGATTTCCTGGCGGCACTCGCTGCCGCCCGCGATGGCATCGGCCCCCAACTGCCGCCCGCCCCGTCGTTCACCGAACACACGCGGGCACTGGCGCGCCGCCCGCGCGCCCCGCAAGACGTGCGCGGGCGCTGGCAAGAAATCCTGGCGGCCAGCGACAACGCGATGCCCCGCTTCCCCCTGCCGCTGGGCGATCCGACTCCCCAGTTGGAGCGCGTCGAGGTGCGCGACGTGTTGGACGTCGACGACGCGGCCGCCTTTAGCGCGCAGGCCCGCGTCGAGGCAGTATCCACGCTTTCTCTCGCAGTGTCGGCCATGACGGCGATCACCCGCGAACTTGCAGGCACGCCCCTGCGAGCGGTATTCCCCGTCCACAGCCGCTACGACGCGACGTGGCACGACTCCGCGGGCTGGTTCATCACCAACTCCGTCATCGAATCGGGCGACCCGGCGCCCGCCGCCTGCGCGGCAGCGGTCAAGGAAGCGATTCGGCTGGGGTCGTGGCCGCTGGCGGACATCATGGAACCCTGGGGCGGAATGCCGGAGGCACCCGGAATGTTCGCCATTTCGTGGCTGGACCTGCGGCGCCTCCCCGTCCAGGTCGATGCGGCCGGCCTCCAGGCCCAGTATGTGGGCGCTTCGATACGCACGGACGGGGTGATGCTGTGGTTCATCCTCGACCAGTCGGGCCTGCACCTGCGGTGCCGCTACCCCGACACCAAGCTGGCGCGCGAACATGTCGGCGGTTGGCTGGACGCACTGGTGGAACGCCTGCGTGCCACCGCTCGCACCTCGGTGCGGTCGCATCTCAAGGTGGGCGACGAATCGTTCACGATCGCGCGGGCCGGGCGGGCGGACGTTGCGGACATCGTTGCCTTGCTCGTCGACGATGAGCTTGGCAGGCACAGGGAGATGGACGAGACCGCCGCCTACTTAGCCGCGTACGACGTAGTGGTGCTCGATCGCTCGCAACATCTCGCGATTGTTCGCGACAGTCGGGGCCGGGCCGCCGGAACCATGCAGCTCTCGCTCATTCCGGGACTGACCAGGGGCGGTGCCACGAGGTTGCAAATCGAGGGCCTGCGCGTCGCCGCCACCCGGCGTTCGCGGGGCTTGGGTTCGGCAATGCTGGAGTGGGCGCACGAATACGGGCGCACGCGCGGGGCGCAGCTTGCGCAGGTGACTACCGACGAGGTGCGAGCGCGGGCACGCGCCTTCTACGCCCGGCACGGTTACGACACCAAGCACGTCGGACTGAAGCGAACGCTGTAGCAACCGGATCGGGTCCGCGGAACCGGACAAATGCCGCAGGCTTCATCGCTTTGGGTCCGGGACGGACGCGGGGTTCCACATTGACGCAACTTTGTGACAAGGTAAGTTCATGAGTGCTACCCAGACACCGCCGTCTCAGCCTTTGCCCATCGCGGATGGAATTTTGCAGGCCGTCGCCGACGGCACGTACTACGATCCGCATGCGGTTTTGGGGTACCACCCTGGACCCGACGTCGGCTTCGCAACGATCCGCGTGCGCAGACCGCTGGCCGATGAGGTTGTCATCATCACGGAGTCGGACGAGTTCCCCGCCTCCCACGAGCATGCCGGCGTTTGGTTCGCCATTGTTCCGCAGGGATCCACGGACTATCGCGTTCGCACGCGCTACGGCGTGCACACCCAAACGGTGGACGATCCCTACCGGCACCTGCCGACCGTGGGCGAACTCGACCTGCACCTTATCCGCGAAGGCCGCCACGAGCAGCTGTGGCAGGCGCTGGGCGCGCGGGTGCTGTCGGTTCCGTCCAAGCTGGGCGGGGAGGCGGGAACCGCGTTCAGCGTGTGGGCGCCCAACGCCCAAGCCGTTCGCGTCGTCGGCGACTTCAATGGGTGGGATGGCCGCAGTCACGCGATGCGCTCGCTGGGTAGCTCCGGGGTGTGGGAGATTTTCATCCCCGGCGTCGGGGCCGGGCAGCGGTACAAGTTTCAGCTGCGCCACCCCGACGGCCAGTGGCGCGAAAAGGCCGACCCACTGGCACGCGCGACGGAGATTCCGCCGGCAACGGCGTCGATCGTCGCGCAGTCTACCTACGAGTGGGCCGATGGCACGTGGATGGAAGATCGTGCAGGGGGCGACCCGCACACCGGACCGATCAGCGTCTATGAGGTGCACCTGGGATCGTGGCGGCCGGGCCTTTCCTATCGGGAGCTGGCAACCCAGCTGCGCGACTACGTTGCGGAAATGGGCTACACGCACGTCGAGTTCCTGCCCGTCGCGGAACATCCCTTCGGGGGGTCGTGGGGCTACCAGGTAACGGGCTATTACGCCCCCACCTCTCGTTTCGGTTCCCCCGATGATTTCCGATTCCTGGTCGATAGCCTGCACCAGGCCGGAATCGGTGTCATCCTCGACTGGGTTCCCGCGCACTTCCCCAAGGACGATTGGGCGCTCGCGCGCTTCGACGGAACCCCGCTGTACGAGCACCCGGATCCCCTGTTAGGAGAGCACCCCGATTGGGGGACGTACATCTTCAATTTCGGGCGCAACGAGGTCCGTAACTTCCTGGTCGCGAACGCGGTGTATTGGCTCGAAGAGTTCCACGTTGATGGCCTGCGCGTCGATGCCGTGGCCTCCATGCTCTACCTCGATTACTCGCGCGAGGCGGACCAGTGGCGGCCGAATAAGTTCGGGGGACGAGAAAACCTCGACGCGATCCAGTTCCTGCAGGAGGCGAACGCGACGGCCTACCGCCGCGCGCCGGGGGTCATGATGATCGCGGAAGAATCGACGGCGTGGCCCGGAGTCACCTCCCCAACCAGCGCCGGTGGGCTTGGATTCGGCCTGAAGTGGAACATGGGCTGGATGAACGACACCTTGCGCTACCTCGAAGAATCCCCCATCAACCGCCGATACCACCACGGCGAGATCACGTTCTCGATGGTGTACGCGTATTCGGAGCGGTACGTGCTGCCCATCAGCCATGACGAGGTCGTGCACGGCAAGGGCTCGCTGTTGCGAAAGATGCCCGGCGACGAATGGCAGCAACACGCCGGCGTCAGGGCCCTGTTCACTTACCAATGGTCGCACCCGGGCAAGCAACTAACCTTCATGGGAACGGAATTTGCCCAGGGCACCGAATGGAGCGAATCACGGCCGCTCGATTGGTACGTGCTGGACTATCCCAGCCACCGCGGGGACCGCGAGGCAGTTCGCAAGCTCAACGAGTTCTACCGCGCGCACCCCGCGATGTGGAAGCTCGATCACGACCCTGCCGGGTTCCAGTGGCTCGATGCATCCGACGGCGACAACAACACCCTGTCCTATATTCGCCGCGACGGGGAGGGCAACGAGGTCGTTGTAATCATCAACTTCGCCGGCGTCCCGCACGAGGGATACCGGATCGGGCTACCCGCCGCGGGCGCATGGCGCGAGGCGTTCAACTCGGATGCCCTCGAGTTCGGCGGTTCCGGGGTGGTCAACACCGGCGCCTTGGTCGCCGAGCCGACGCCGTGGCACAACCAGGCTCATTCCGTCGCGCTGCGGGTGCCTCCCCTGGGCGGATTGTTCCTGGTACGTGCCACCGCGTAACAGCGTTTGGTGGTGGGCTGGGCGGGACGCTCACCCCACCACCACTGCCGCCCCTAGAAAAGGGCTGCCGCCAAGCGGCGGCGCGCCGGTGGCACCCGCGGGTCGTCGGCGCCCAGCAGCGTGAAGTAGTCCAGGAGCCGTGCCCGCACGCGGTCGCGGTCGTCACCGCAAGATTCGGTGAGCAGGTCGAGCAGCCGGTCAAGAGCGTCCTGGACCTTGCCGCCGGCTATGTCCAGGTCAGCTACGGCAAGCTGCGCGTCGACGTCGGCCGGCAGATCGGCTGCCGCCTTGCGGATCGCAGCGGCGTCCGCCCCCTGCAACCGCAGCAGCAGGGAGGCCTGGGCCAATCCCGCGGCCGCGTCCTGATCGCGCGGGTCCTGCTGCAGCGCCTGTTGGTAGGCCTGCACCGCGCCCTGCGCGTCGCCCTTTTCCAGCGCATCGAATGCGGCCTGGTGCAACGGCGGCAGTGGCTCCGGCGCGGGCTCGGCGTCCGGCTCCCCGGCCTCCGCGTACGGCGCCTTCCCGGTGACGCCGTTTGCCTGGGCCGCAGCAATAACCTGCCCCACGACATCGCGAATCTGCTCGATGTCGGCCGTTCCTTGGAACATGGGCACCGGCTGCCCACCGATGACGGCGACCACCAACGGCACGCCCTGCGCTTGCAGCGCTCTGGCGATGTTAGGGGCGGCCTCGGCATCGACGCGGGCGAGCTGGAACGCGCCGCGGGCCTCGTCCGCAAGCGCCGCCAGGTCGCTGGCGACCTGCTGGCACGCCGGATCGGCCGGCATCCACACCAGCATCAAGACCAGGTAGTTGGCCGATCCCTCGATCACCTGCTGAAAATTGGAATCGGTGACGTCGACGACGTAGCCGTTCGCGTCACCGCCTCCCGCACCGTCAGCGCGGGGCGCAGGCGCCCCCAAACCCGACAGATCTACAGCACCCCGCATGGAAATGTGCGGCTGTGGAGGTTGCGACATGTTCAGTCCCTTTGTATGAATGCTTGCGTGTAACTACTTGAGTCGCGCCGAGGTACGCACGTTCTCGGCGCCGACAGCTTGCATTTTATCCGTGCTACCGGTCGGTGGAATGGTCAACGCCACCACGAGCTGGCGATCCACAATGAGCGAGTTCTTCACCGTGGCGCCGCCCAACAGTGCCTTCGTCGTGGCGTCGGGGGTGATGGTTGCGCCCTTGGGCGCCTTCGCCGTCTCCGTGGCGGACAGCGGCACGATCACTATCGCCCCACCGTCCGCTGTGCGCCACGCGAATCGCTGCGCGTCCTTGGGCGCCGACACCTGATAGCTGAAAGTCCCCTTGACCTTTTTCAGGGCGCTTCCCAGCTCGCTGCGCCGCGTTTCGATTGCGGTCCGCAGTGCGTCGCTTTCGAACTGGTCCGCGTAGGTCGAACCGGTGCCCTTGTTCAGCACGTCAACGTAGTCGCTCACGGCGTCATCGATGGGCGTGGCGAGCCCGGTCGAATCCGCGGCATCCTGCGCTGGCGAGGAAATCTGTAGGTTCACGCCGGGAAAGAGCCTTGCCCACCCCCACAACTCGTAGTTGTGTCGGGCATCTTCCTGCGTGAAGACCACAAGACGCTGCGGTTGCAGATCCTCGGGCTGGACCGTGACAACGAATGAGGCGCGCGGCCAGGTCTGCGTTGTCGTTATCGCGACGGACTGCAATTCGACCGGCAGCGGCGTGATTTCATCCTCGCTCTTGGTCGCCGCCGCGATTTTGTATTCGCTGGCGCGCATCGCGGCAGCCGGGCCGGTGACGACCCCTTGCAATTGCTGTGCGTCGCGCGCCTTGTCCGCCGCGGCCAACGCGTCTCCGATCCGCGCCGAGACGTGATCAACCTGCGAATCCGTCAAGGATGCCTCGTTGGGCTTCGAGGTGACGGACGGGTGCGGCTGCGGTAGTTCTTGCGCGCAAGCGCCAAGACTAAGGACGAGCGCTCCGCTCGCCGCCCACGCGGCTACGGTCCGTGCGCTCTTCACTTTTGCCCCCAATGCTCGTAACCTTCCGGGAGTTCGCCGCGCTCCTTGAGTTCGCGCAGCATCTTGCGCGTGAGCGGTTGCCGCGCGGGTTGCGCGGGCGCGGGCTCCGCCGCGGGCGCAGGCGCGGGCTCAGGCGCGGGCTCAGGCGCGGGTACAGGCTCCGCCGCGGGCGCGGGCTCAGGCTCAGGCTCCGCCGCGGGCGCAGGCTCAGGCTCCGCCGCGGGCTCCGCCGCGGGCGCAGGCTCCGGCTCCGCCGCGGGCGCAGGCTCCGGCTCCGCCGCGGGCGCAGGCTCCGGCTCAGCCGCGGGCTCCGCCGCGGGCGCGGGCTCCGGCTCAGGCTCCGCCGCGGGTGCAAGCTCCGGCGCGGGCTCCGCCGCGGGCGCGGGCTCCGGCTCAGCCGCGAGTACAGGCTCCGCCGCGGGCGCAAGCTCCGCCGCGGGGCCGTTTGGCGACTGCGGGGCAAAGGCAGTGACGTCAGCGGCCACGTCCGCCTGCTCGGTCGCGTCGCTCGGTGTGGCGGCGGCCTCGTCACTCGATTCCCCTCGCCTGCGGGACCACGCCATGAGCACGACTCCCGCCAAGACCGCGATGGTCCCGCCCACCAACCCCGGAATCAGCAGGGGCGTCGAGGTGGGCACGGTCCAGGTGAGTGTCACATTAGGACTGCCCACCACAGTGCCGGAGCTGTCGACCACCACGGCCAGCAGCGCAACGCTGTCGTCGGTGCTGGTCCAGCTGACCTCGGCGGTCCCCAGGCCGGAATCCTGCACCAGCCACATATCGTTGCCGGCCGGGGAAGTGAGAGATTCCTGGTCGCCGCTTTGCGTCGCCTGGGTGAGTTCGGTCCTGCTAGTCAGGCCCGTCACGGTCGTGTGCGCCGCCGAGCCGATCCAACCCTGCACATCGACAATGCGACCAATGGCCAACACAACGGTGTCCGCCGAATCCGCGGTCGCCGAGATCAGTACCGAGTCCGCACCGGCGCTCAGCACGCCTGGCGAAGTGACGAGAGGCAGCGAGGTGGCGGTCGTTTTCGGCGCGAAGACGGGGTTGGGGCGCCAGATAGTCGCAGAGGCGACCGCGGCCCCGGCCGCAAGAACGCCCACCGCGATAAGGACGATTGAGATTAGCCCGAGGGCACGTTTGTGATTACTCATTGCCCTACCAGGGTATCGGCAATCCCTGAACCGGCACGCCCGGTGTTCATATTGCACCAATGGAATCGACGCGCAGCCGAACCCAGCTTCTGGGCGGGGTGACGGGATAACCTTAGTGTGGTCGCATGTCGGGAGCGGATTACAGGAGTGGTAATGACCCAGGAGAGCACGGCTTTCCCCCTCGCATTTCGGGGATACGAACGCGAACCAGTCGATTCGGCTATCGCTAAACTCACCAATCGCATCGAAGAGAGCGACCGGCAGTTGAACGATGCCCGAACTCGCATTGCGACACTGGATCAGCGCATCCTGCACGCCGAAGGCGAGGTCGCGCAGGCGAAGATGAAGGCGGCAGAAGCCGCCGCCAAGGTCGCCGAGGTCGATCAGCCCAGCTACGCCGGTCTTGGATCCCGCGTCGAGGTGCTGCTGCGGTCGGCGGAGGAACAATCAGCGACGCTGGTTTCGTCGGCCACCGCGCAATCCGAGGCGCTGCTTCGCTCCGCCCGCCAAGAGGCCGACAGGCTCGCCGAAGAGTCGCAGGCCAAGGCGGAGCAAGTGGTCCGGGAAGCCGAGAGGACCCGGGACCACCTCATCGCGGCCGCAAACGAGGCCGCCGAAGCGAAGGCCAAGGCCGCGCAGCAGGCCGCGGACGACATGCGGCAAAGCGCCGAGCGCGAGGCGGCGCGCATCCGGTCCACGGCGGAAACGCAAACGGCCCAGTGGCACTCCGAGGTTGAGGCCGAGCTCATGAAGCGGAAGGCTGCCGCCGAGTCCGAGGCAACCGCGCTGGTCACCAACGCCCGGCAGGAAGCCGAACAGATCGTTGCCGCCGCCAACGAAGAGGCGACGGTCATCCGCGAAAACGCGGCCGATCAGGCAAAAACGCACCGCGAGGCGGCGGAAGCCGAAGTCGCGGAATTGCTGGCCGCCGGCCAAAAGGAAGCCGACGCCGTGCGCATGCACGCGGCTGGCGCCGCGCAGTCCGAGCGCGAGAACGCCCAGGCGGCCGCCAGCGAACAGCTTGCCGCCGCTCGCGCCAACGCGGATTCCTTGCGCGCGGAGGCACAGGCGGCAATCGATCAGGCCAACAAGCGGGCAGGCGAAATCCGCGAACAGGCCGCGGGCGAGCTATCCGCCGCCCAGGAAACCGCGAAGACCCTGCGCGAAGAGACGCAGGCGACCCTCGATGCCGCCCGCAAGGAGGCCGAGGAAACGCTGGCCCAAGCCCGCGAGCACCTCAAGGACGCCCAAAAGCAGGCCGAAGAGATGCACGCGGCCGCGCGGCGCCAGCGCCACGAGGCGGATATCGCGGCGGCCGCCGAGCGCGAGCAGGCCGCCGCCGCCATAGCCGACGACGCGCAGGCGGCGAAGGAACGGACGCAGGCGCTTCTGGAGTCGGCCACCGCGACAGCAAACGAGGCCGAACAGCGCGCCGCGGCAGCGCTCAAGCACTTCGAAGAGGTCGAGGCCAAGTCGGCGACGCTCCGCGAAGAATCTGCGCGCGAAGCGCAATCGCGCGCAGACGCGATCATTGCCGAGGCGCAGGCGGATGCCGAGCGGATCCGCTCGGAGGCCGCCGCGCGGGCCGCCGCCGAGCTCACCTCCGTGCAGCGCGAGGTGGACGCGCTGCGCGACGAACGCGATTCGATCGCCGGTCACCTCAATGACCTGCGCACGCTCCTGGGGGGCGGCGCGCTTGCGGACGCCGCGGCACGCGCCACGGCCGCTGGCAGCGCCAGCCCCGCCGCAATCGAAGCCGACGCAGACGACAGCGCCGGCGACGACGCCGAGAACGCCGAGTAACGAAGGACCCGGCCTGGGAGGGGCCGCTACCCCAGCGGCCCCTCCCAGGTGGTCGGCAGCGGCACGCGCACCTCGGGGGCCACGTGCGCAACGATCTCGTTGAGAACTCGTCCCACCGCTTTTTCACCCACCCACAGGTGCTTGGCGCCATCTACCGCGATCAGTTCCGCCCCGCGCACGCGCGCGAAGCGCTCCTGCGCCGCCGGCGGCCGCAGATAATCGTCAAGTTCCGGCACCAGCACGACGAGCGGCTTGCCAAACCCATCCCACCGATCCAGGTCGGCATCAGTCGCCCGGTGCAGCGGGGGCGAAAGCAATATCGCCCCTTCGATGCGCGGGTCGTCCCCATACTTCAGCGTCAGCTCGGTTCCGAACGACCACCCGACGATCCACTGGCGCGGCAAAGCGCGTTCTGCGGCGAAATCGAGCATCGCGGCCACGTCGTGCCGTTCCAGGTCACCGCCGGTGAATTCCCCCTGCGACGTGCCGCGCGGGGAATGGGTGCCGCGAGTGTTGAACCGCAGTACCGCCACATCCGCGAGCGCGGGCAGACGCCACGCCGCCTTGCGCAGCACGTGCGAATCCATGTAGCCGCCGTGCGTTGGCAGCGGGTGCAAAGTCAGCAGGCTCGCGCGCGGCGCCCTATCGAGCGGGGTTGCCAGTTCCCCGACCAGCGTCAAACCGTCATCGGTGTGCAGTTCGATGTCCTCCCTGCGGGCAGGCAGGACGGTCGTAGCGCGGATTTCGGTGGTCACGTGTTCTCCCGTAGGTGGATTTTGAGGACGAGGCCCGCCCCCACTTCCCATTGTCCCCTAGCCACCCAGGCGACCCGCCGCAATGCGCGCTCACAGGCATGCCCCGCCGCAATGCGCGCTCACAGGCATGCCCCGCCGGGGTTCGTCGGTGCGTCTTCGCCTTGCTTGCCGGCGTGTTTCGTTAGTGCCCGATCCGCCAGCACGCCGCGTGCCAGTGACGGCGGTTCTCAAGCCCGTCGCGCGCCCCCAGGACCGTTTCGGCCCGCCACGCCGCCACATGCGCCTGCCCCGCCGGTATCTGGTTCCCGCAGCCGGGGCACACGTACGTCTTGGCGGATTCGCGGATCTGTTGCACGATCCATTCCTCGCCGGCGCGGGTGAGCGAACTGCGCCCCCCGCGCGCACGGCCGAGGTCCAGTTCGCGCGGCGCGCTGGTGTACGGGCGGCGGCGGGAGCGACGTGATGACGGCATACCTCCATTGTCGCAACTGCGGGCGCGATGCCCGCCCGACGCCCAGGATTCGGGCTGTGTCTCACAGCATTAGCCTGTACCGTTGAGCGAGATTGGGTGTAGGCGCCCGCCTAACTCGTGTGTCACTGTTTGCCGGTGGTGCCGGCGATCTCGTCGATTTAAGGAAGCATCAATGAAGTCAGTTTTGTACCGCGGAGCGGGGCTTGCCGTCGCTGCGACCCTCGTGCTCGCGGGATGTGCGAGCGGGGACTCGTCATCGTCGACCTCTGCAACGTCAACAGAATCCGCCTCGGCGAGCGCGTCCGCCACCGCTGTCACCACGTCCGCCGGTTGCACCACGACGCCCGGGGAGACGACGTCAACCGATTCCACGACTGAGGATGCTGGGACCAGCGACGCCGACCTCGCGGAATTCGACAAGGTAACGGTGTCCGGTAAGTCGGGCAAGCAGCCCACCGTGAAGCTGGATGGGACGCCCTCGTTCTCCGATCTTGCAGTGAAGGTGCTTTCCGCCGGAAGCGGCAAGACAATCAAAAAGGGGCAGAAGATAACGGTCAACATCTACCAGGTGGCCGCCGACACGGGCGAAGCGACCTATAACTCGTACACGTCCGATCCCGAGGAACTAACCCTCACAAGTTCCGCGCTCAACGCGCGGTTGCTCAACGCGTTCGTGGGGCAGAAGGTCGGAGCCAGGCTCATCCTTGGAGCGCCCGGCACCGAGGCCGATGAGACCACGGGTACATCCGCGACGGCCGCCTCGGTCGCCGTGATCGACGTGGTTTCGACCGAAGACGTGCCGGACTCCCTGGCGCGCGCGACCGGCAAGGCCGTTGACCCGGTTTCGGGTCTTCCCACGGTGGCGCTGGACGACACCGGCAAGCCGATCGTCACGATCGCCGCCGGCTACACCGCGCCGACCGAACTTGTCAGCCAGGTCCTGATCCAGGGCGATGGCGCCACCGTCAAGGATTCGGACACCATCACCGCGCACTACTCCGGCTGGTTGTTCGACTGCACGCAGTTCGATTCCTCGTGGGACCGCGGCGAGCCTAGTTCGTTCTCGCTTTCCGGCGTCATCAGTGGCTGGACGCAGGGTCTGGCCGGGCAGAAGGTTGGTAGCCAGGTGCTGCTGGTCATTCCCGCGGACCTTGCCTACGGTGACTCCGCGCAAAGCACCATTCCCGCGAACTCACCGCTGATCTTCGTGGTGGACATCCTGGGCATCGACTCATAGCGGTTTCCGTGCCCGGCGGGGGGTGGCGGCGCGCTAGGCGCCGCCACCCCCCGCTCTTTTGTCCCGCCAATTGCCAAGATGGGGCACTACGATCGAAAAGATGAAGACGATCCTCAATGTCTTGTGGGTAGTGTTGGCCGGATTTTGGCTGTTTGTTGGCTATGTGACTGCGGGAATACTGCTTTGCATCCCGATCATCACGATTCCGTGGGCCATAGCGTCGTTCCGCATCGGTGCCTACGCGCTGTGGCCGTTCGGCCGCGATGTCGTTGGCAGGCCGACCGCGGGCATCGGGTCGTTCCTTGGGAACGTGATCTGGGTTGTTTTCGCCGGCATTTGGCTAGCCCTCGGCCACCTTGTTTCAGGCGTCGCCCTGTGTATCACTATCGTGGGTATACCGCTGGGTCTGGGCGACTTCAAGATGATCCCCATTTCGCTGGCGCCGCTCGGCAAGCAGATCGTACGCACCAGCTAACCCCGGGCCTCGCGGCCGCGAACCCGTGTACCCGTTGCAGATTCCGTGGGCCCGAGTCGCCGGTGGGGACACTGTGACTGAGACGCTCGACGAGGCCGGTCGTCAGTTGCATTCCGTGACTGGGGTCGGGGCGTCGGTAGGCGTCGATCATGTCTTGGTAAACGTGCCAGGTCGCTACTACGGCGACGTGGGTGCCGCCGGTGAACAGGGTCTGTTGTTGGACCCGTCGGCGGCACTCATCGAGTCCCTCAGCGGCCAACCGCACCGCATGGAACGGATTCATGACCGTGACCGCGGTGGGCAGTTCCTCAGCTGCGGCGGTCTTGAACCCGGCAAAGCCGTCCACCCCGACGACCTCGACACCTACCGATTCACCGACACGCCCCAGCGCCAACACCCACCCTTACACCCTCAATCGGGAAGAGCCCGAAAACGCCCCGGATCTGCGAAGACTCGCAGATCCGGGGCGTGACCAGGCCTTGAGCAAGACCGGTGAGAAGAGGGCTCCTAGAAGTCCCAGTCGTCGTCCTCGGTGTTCACCGCCTTGCCAATGACATACGAGGACCCCGACCCGGAGAAAAAGTCGTGGTTTTCGTCCGCGTTGGGCGACAGGGCCGACAGGATTGCCGGGTTGACGTTCGTGTCCGTCTTGGGGAACAGCGCCTCGTAACCGAGGTTCATCAACGCCTTGTTCGCGTTGTACCGCAAGAACGCCTTGACGTCCTCGGTCAGGCCCATCTCGTCGTACAGGTCCTGGGTGTATTCGACCTCGTTCTCGTACAGCTCGAACAGCAGCTCAAAGGTGTACGCCTTGAGGTCATCGCGCTCCGCCTGGGTGCACTTTTCCAACCCCTTTTGGTACTTGTACCCGATGTAGTAACCGTGCACCGCCTCGTCGCGGATGATCAGGCGAATCAGATCGGCGGTGTTGGTCAGCTTGGCGTGGCTGGACCAGTACATCGGCGCGTAGAACCCGGAGTAGAACAAGAACGATTCGAGCATCGTCGACGCGACCTTGCGCTTGAGCGGTTCGTCGCCGCGGTAGTACTGCAGGACGATCTCGGCCTTGCGCTGCAAGTTCTCGTTTTCCTCGGACCAGCGGAAGGCGTCGTCGATCTCGCGGCTGGAAATGAGGGTCGAAAAGATCGACGAATAGCTGCGCGCGTGCACGGATTCCATGAACGCGATGTTGGTGTACACGGCCTCTTCGTGCGGGGTAATCGCGTCCGGAATCAGGGAAACGGCGCCGACGGTGCCCTGGATGGTGTCGAGCAGCGTCAGCCCGGTGAACACGCGCGTCGTCATCCGCTTCTCGGCCTCGGTCAAGGTGGCCCACGACTGAATGTCGTTAGACAGCGGCACCTTTTCGGGTAACCAGAAGTTGCCCGTCAGTCGGTCCCACACCTCAAGGTCCTTGTCATCCTCGAGCCGGTTCCAGTTGATCGCCTGGACCCTGTCGATGAGCTTGATCTTCCCGCTTGGAGCCACGTTCTGCCCCTACCTTTCTAACGATTTCACGCAAACTTTAGTGCCGATTTCCAACGACGATTAAGAACGAGCGCTCCCTGCCACATCGCTGCCCCTCACTGTGCGCCGCCGACTCGGTGTGCCGCCTGGCTCCCCGCGCCGCGCCCCAGTCGACGGGCGAGATAGATGCCAAGGCCCAACGCCACGAGCGCGGCCACGGCGAACCCCAGAGCACCATAGATGAGGTCTCCCCCGACGCTGTCGCGGCGCACCCGGGCGCGCTCGGGTGCGCCGTCCTGGTAAACAACCTCACGCGCCACCCCCAGCGAATCGCACGGGTAACGCACGGATGAGCCCGCCACCTCGTACGCACTCTCGCCCACCGCGTACCCGACGATCTCGCGGCAGCCCTGGCGTTGCGAGCCTTCGCTTGCGGTAGGGGCCACCCGTTCGAGTTCGACGACCGACCCGATCGTAGTCGATTGTCCGGCACCAGCGGGGGCCGCTTCACCCCGGGACGCCAGGAATATGGAGCCCAACGCGACAGACACCACGATGCAAACGCTCATAGCTAACAACGCGCCGACGGCACCGACCACCAGCATCGTGCGCCGCGAGACGGTGACGCTGCGCGCGATCGCGGGGGTTGCCGCGATCGCGCCCACGGGTGGGTTCGCCGCGTACCGCGGTGAACCTACCGGCATCTCTCGGCGGCGACGCGCGACATCGGCGGGGCCGGGCGCGCCGCTTGCGGGATCACCCTGCGCGTAGGGCGAGGTGATCTGAATCGACGGGAACGATGACACTGTGGCGCCGCTTCCATCGGTGGCGGGCCGCATCAGGACGCGGGGCGCTCGCGCGGCCCATTCAGGATCCAAGACCAGTTGCACACCATTGGCGACGTAGGCATAGTAGGCGCGCGCGAATGAGCGCAAGACCAAAACCGCCAGGGCGATGACCGAAACCATGCCCAGCGCCAGGAGCACAAACCCGATGACCGCGTCGATGGCCGGGGCACGCGGCGAATCCGAGAACGCAGAGAATAAAGCCGCCGCGTTCTCGCTGCCGCCCGTCGTGGCCCCGCGAATCAGCAGGAAGCCGATGGTGCCCGCGGCGACGCCGAATGTGGTGCGAAATAGCTTGCGGGCCGGCGGCAAGGCTGGCTGCGGGCTCACCGCGCGCAGCGTGCCACGCCGGGCCCGGGACTTCACCACTGCCTCGCACACGAGCATCGACAGGCCCGTGAGGATAAGGAGGCAAAACACCGCCGCAACTTGCCCCACAACCGCACCGAAGATGACGCCCGCGATTGGGAAATGCGCCACGGCCTCACCAACAATCAGTCGCATTATTGGCGCCACGACGGTCAGCAGGACGACGCCGACCGCGACCGTCATCACCGGAGAAGAATTGCCCGCCCAGGTGCGCGCCCGGCGGATCGCCTCGCGCTGGTCACGCGGGGCCTCGCGCTCCTCGATTTCGTCCCAGGCCGGGTTCTTGGGCGTCACGGCCGCAACCTGACTACAGCATGCACGACACGCAGCCCTCGACTTCGGTGCCCTCGAGTGCCATCTGCCGCAGGCGAATGTAGTACAGCGTCTTGATTCCCTTGCGCCACGCGTAAATCTGCGCCCGGTTCAGGTCGCGGGTGGTCGCCGTGTCCTTGAAGAACAGTGTCAGGCTCAGGCCCTGGTCGACGTGCTGGGTGGCCTGCGCGTAAGTGTCGACAATTTTCTCGAAGCCGATTTCGTAGGCGTCCTGGTAGTACTCCAGGTTGTCGTTTGTGAGGTACGGGGCCGGGTAGTAGACGCGCCCGATCTTGCCCTCCTTGCGAATCTCGATCCGCGAAGCGACCGGGTGGATCGACGAAGTCGAGTTATTGATATACGAAATGGAGCCCGTTGGCGGCACGGCCTGCAGGTTCTGGTTGTAGATTCCGTGCTGCATGACGGACGCTTTGAGTTCACGCCAATCGTCCTGCGTCGGGATCGCGATCCCGGCGTCGGCGAAGAGTTGGCGTACGCGATCCGTCTTCGGCTCCCACACCTGCTCGGTGTACTTGTCGAAATACTCGCCGCTGGCGTACTTCGATTCCGCGAACCCGCCGAACGCGCTGCCGGTCTCGATCGCGAGCTTATTGGACGCTCGCAGCGCATGGTAGGCAACGGTGAGGAAGTAGATATTCGTGAAGTCAAGGCCCTCTTCGGAGCCGTAGTGTATGCGTTCGCGCGCCAGGTATCCGTGCAAATTCATCTGCCCGAGCCCGATCGCGCGTCCCTCGGAATTTGCGCGCCTGATCGATGGAACCGAGTCGATCGATGTTTGGTCCGCGACAGCGGTGAGCGCACGGATTGCGGTTTCGATCGTCTTGCCGAAGTCCGGGGAGTCCATCGCCTTGGCGATGTTCAACGAGCCGAGGTTGCAGGATATGTCGCGTCCGATGTGCTCGTAGCTGAGGTCAGCGTTGTAGGTCGAGGGGGTCGACACCTGCAGGATCTCGGAGCACAGGTTCGAGTGAGTGATCTTGCCCGCAATCGGGTTGGCCTTGTTGACCGTGTCCTCGAACATGACGTACGGGTATCCCGACTCGAACTGCAATTCTGCGATCGTCTGGAAGAACTCGCGGGCGTTGATCTTTGACTTGCGGATTCGCCCGTCGTCGACCAGTTCGTGGTACAACTCCGAAACGTTGATGTCCGCAAACGGCTTGCCGTAGATCCGCTCCACGTCGTACGGGCTGAAGAGGTACATGTCCTCGTTCTTCTTCGCCAGTTCGAAGGTGATGTCAGGAATCACAACGCCGAGCGAGAGGGTCTTGATGCGGATTTTCTCGTCCGCGTTCTCCCGTTTGGTGTCGAGGAAGCGCATGATGTCCGGGTGATGGGCGTGCAAATACACCGCGCCCGCCCCCTGGCGCGCACCGAGCTGATTGGCATAAGAGAACGAATCCTCGAGCAGCTTCATTACCGGGATCACCCCGGAAGACTGGTTCTCGATCTTCTTGATGGGTGCCCCCTGCTCGCGCAGGTTGCTCAGCAAGAGAGCGACGCCGCCGCCGCGCTTGGAGAGTTGCAACGCGGAGTTGATCCCGCGCGCGATCGACTCCATGTTGTCTTCAATGCGCAGCAAGAAGCACGACACGGCCTCGCCGCGCTGTGCCTTACCCAGGTTCAAGAAGGTCGGCGTTGCCGGTTGGAACCTTCCGGAGATGATTTCTTCGACGTAGTTGCGGGCAAGGTTCTCGTCGCCCTGCGCAAGCGCGAGAGCGACCATACATACGCGGTCCTCGAAGCGTTCTAGGTATCGCTGGCCATCGAAGGTCTTGAGCGTGTAGGACGTGTAGTACTTGAATGCACCGAGGAAGGTCTCGAAGCGGAACTTCTTGGCGTAAGCCTGCTCGAAGAGCGACTTGATGAACTCGGCGCTGTACTGATCCAGGACGCGCGCCTCGTAGTAGTGGTTTTCCACCAGATAGTTCAGTTTCTCGCGCAGCGAGTGGAAGAACACGGTGTTCTGGTTGACGTGCTGCAAGAAATACTGGCGAGCGGCCAATTTGTCCTTATCGAACTGGATCTTGCCGTCCGGCCCATAGAGGTTGAGCATGGCGTTGAGGGCGTGATAATCAAGGTCCGCCGTCTCGTCTACGCGCTGTGCTGTCGTTGCCAAAATCTCTCCAAACTATGACTGACGTTGCGCACGTCGGCCGTTATGCCCATGAAGTCGAATACGTACAGGTACCGAAGGTCTCCCAGTGCAGATCGGCGCAGACCGCCATGCACTGGGCGGATGAAGGAGGTTGCTCGCTACCGAAGTTCCCGGCGCGCGGCCGTCAGGCGACGGCGCTACTGGCAGCGATAGCCTCCGCGAGCTTGCCAATCTGGTCCGGACGGAAGCCCGACCAGTGGGTTTCACCCGCGATCACCACGGGCGCTTGCAAGTAGCCCAGGGACCGAACCATGTCGAGCGCCTCCACGTCTTGGCTGATGTCGACAACGGAGTATTCGATGCCGCGCTTGTCGAGCGCACGGTACGTGGCATCGCACTGGACGCAGGACGGCTTGCTGTAGACGGTGATGGTCATCGCGACGGTTCCTCCCGGGTAATTGCCCTTCGGCCAGGCATCCAGCGCGGATGCGCGGCCGAGTGACAGCGTTGAAATTACATTCATGTGGTTCGGAATCGGGCCGGGTTACGCGCCGATCCCTTCCGCTACCCCAACACTACACCTAGTAGGCCCCTCGCATCCGAACCACAACAGGTTGTGTCGAGCGGCACGCCGAGGTTGCGCTGTGGACAACCTGCGGATATCCGCAAGGGCCCCAATCGGTGACCGCACAAACACGCGGATTCCGGCATACCGGACCCGGCGATCAGCTATCCACGGGCGGTGGAAAACTCGTCCCAAAAAAAATCCCCCGGCGTGTCGGCACGCAGGATTCACCAACCGTTCAGACGCAAGGCACCTGCGCGCCGCCGCGATGATGTTCGATGGGGTGTCGCCCGGCCATTGAGCTGGCGGATTAAGGAAGAAACGAGGACACCCCACCCGTGGAAGAAACCATGCGGCCACGCAGACTGGCCACGCGTCGCGAACACGCCGACCGAGTATTTCGCGGCGCAATCCGTTCCGGCGGCGCGCTCGTGCTGTTGATCATGCTCTTTGTGGGCGTGTTCTTGCTGCTGCGAGCCAAGGACGCGCTGGGCATAGCCGGAATCCGGTTCTTCACCACGCAGGCATGGGAACCCGACTCCGGCAACTTCGGTATCGCCGCCGTCATCATCGGCACCAGCCTCATCGCACTGGTAGCGGTGACTTTCGCGGTGCCGCTTGCCCTCGGCACCGCCCTCTACATCAGTGAATACGCACCATTGCGCATGCGCGCATCGCTGACAACCCTGGTGGACCTGATGGCGGCCGTTCCCTCCGTCGTGTTTGGGCTATGGGGAGTCTTTTACCTGCAAGACAAGGTTGTTCCCGTGGCGCAGTGGATATCCACGGTGCTGGGCTGGATCCCGGTATTCAACGTGCCCAGCGTCGACCCCCGCGACCCCTTGACGAGCACCACCGCGTACACGTCCTCGACATTCATTGCGGGCCTAGTGGTGGCGATGATGATCACCCCGATCATGACGTCGATCATGCGTGAGGTTTTCATGCAGGCACCGCTCGGGGAACGCGAGGGCGCGCTGGCGCTGGGATCGACGCGCTGGGGAATGATCCGTTCGGTGGTCCTGCCCTACGGTGCAGGCGGAATCATCGGCGGCACCATGCTGGGCCTCGGGCGCGCCCTCGGCGAAACGATCGCGGTATACATGATCATTTCGCCGGTCTTCGAAATCCAGCCGCACATCCTCCAAAACGGCGCCAACTCAGTCTCGGCGCTCATCGCGCTGCGCTACGGCGAGGCCACACCGATCGGCATGTCCGCGCTCATGGCCGCGGGACTCGCCCTGTTCCTCATGACGCTCGCGGTCAACTTCGCCGCGTCGATCATCGTCTCTCGTTCCAGGTCAGGGGCCGATTCATGACAATCGCCAGCGAACAATGTTTGACCGAAGCCCCAACCGCGGCGGAGCAACCGCGGCCGGCTACGACGCGCACAACGCTGCGCGACGCACAGCAACTCCCGGCCCGTCCGGCATCGCGCCGGCTCCTCTCGGATACTCGCATCGGCGATGCCCTGGCACTCGTGGGTTCCGCCGTCGCGGCCATTTCCCTCACCGCCTTCATCGCGACGCAGCTGGCGCCCGTCCGCGGAGCTCCCGCGCTGATCGCAACCACCATCGTGTGCTTCGTCGCCATCTATGCCGCGGTGACCGCGGTGAGCGAACCGGGACCCGCGGTGCGGGACCGCATCGCGATGGTTGTTGTCCACACGCTGGCATTCGCGGTGCTCCTGGTACTTGGATTCGTCGTGGTCTACACCCTCGCGCGCGCGCTACCCGCGCTGCCGCACCTGAACTTCTACACGCAAGACATGGCGCTGGCCGGACCGCTGGATCCGCTTTCCACCGGCGGGATTCTGCACGCGATCGCCGGCACTCTCATACAGATCGGTATCGCACTCGCGATCACGGTTCCGCTCGGGTTGGCGACCGCCGTGTTCCTCACGGAAATCCCCGGGCCGTTCGCGCGGTTCGTACGCACCGTCGTCGAGGCGATGACGGCCCTGCCCTCCATCGTTTCGGGCCTGTTCGTCTACGCGACCGCAATCTACGCACTCGGCCTCGACAAGTCGGGATTCGCGGCGGCCCTGGCGATCTCGATCATGATGCTCCCGATCATGATCCGCTCCGCCGACGTGGTTCTGCGGCTGGTTCCGCTCACGCTCAAGGAAGCGTCGTACGGGCTCGGGTCGAGCCAGTGGAAAACCGTCTGGCACGTGGTGCTGCCCACCTCGCGGTCGGGCCTGACAACCGCCATCATCTTGGCCACGGCCCGCGGCATCGGGGAAACGTCCCCGGTTCTGCTCACATCCGGCTTCACGGCCGCCATGAACACCGATCCGACCGCCGGGCCCATGGTCTCGCTGCCGCTCGCCATCTTTCAGTTCGTCAAATCGCCGGAACCCACCATGATCGCCCGCGGCTTCGGTACCGCTGCGGTTCTCATGGCCCTTGTCGTCCTGCTATTCATCGTCGCTCGAGTTGTCGGCTCCGACAGCCCCGCCAGGCGCGCCGCGCGCCACGATCATCTCGCGCGGGCACACGCATCCCTGGCCCGTACCCTGCGCCGATTCGCGCCTCGCCCACGCCGCTCAGCCCCCCACCACGCAACCGCCCCCAATTCCGCGACAGAACCCGAGGTAGCCTCATGAAAGCCCGTACACGTTCGCGCGCAAGCGCTGACGCTCGCACCCGCGGACGCCTGTGGGCGGCGCGCACAGCCCTGCTTGTCATCGCCGCGGCATCAACCATGACCGCAGCGGCCTCCCCCGCCGGAGCGGACAGCTACGTTCCCATCAACGGCGCGGGTTCGTCCTGGTCGTCTAACGCGATCGACCAATGGCGCCGCAACGTCGAGCAGTACGGCATGCGAGTCAATTACGCGTCCACGGGTTCCTCCGATGGCCGCAATCAGTTCAAGGCGGGCACGATCGACTTCGCCAGCTCCGAAATCCCCTACGGGCTCTCGGACGGCGGAGTGGTCGACACCCCGCCCACCCGCGGATTTGCCTACATGCCGATCGTCGCGGGCGGCACCGCGTTCATGTACAACCTCAAAGTGGGCGGCCAGCAGGTCACTAACCTGCGTCTCTCGGGGGACGTGCTCACCAAGATCTTCACCGGCGCCATCACGTCCTGGGACGACAAGGCGATCGCTGCCGACAACCCCAGCCTCGCGCTACCCGCCCGCAAAATTGTTCCCGTCGTTCGTTCCGACGGTTCCGGATCCACGGCCCAATTCACCGCGTGGATGGCGCAGGAACACACGACGCTGTGGGACACCTATTGCAAGGCGGCCGGGCGCTCGACCCCGTGTGGCGTCACCTCGAACTACCCCGTCGTTGCAGGCAAGGGATTCATCGCGCAGCCCAACTCCCAGGGTGTGGCCGGCTACGTAGCCCAGCGCGCGAACGAGGGTACCATCACCTACGTCGAATACTCCTACGCCCTGAAGACCGGGTACCCCGTCGCAAAAATCCTGAACAACGCCGACTACTACGTAGAGCCAACGGCCTCCAATGTGGCCGTGGGCTTGCTCGGCGCAAAAATCAACACCGACAAGTCGTCCGCGAAGTACCTGACGCAGAATCTAACAGGGGTGTACCGCAGCAAGGATAAGCGCGCGTACCCGCTCTCGTCCTACTCGTACATCATCGTCCCCACAAGCACACAGTCCGGATTCACCACCGCCAAGGGCAAGACGCTCGGCGCGTTTTCTTACTACTTCCTGTGCGAGGGGCAGCAGCAGGCCGAAGTTCTTGGGTATTCGCCTTTGCCCATCAACCTCGTCAAGGCCGGGCTGGACCAGGTCAAGCAGATCCCGGGGGTCGAGGCCAAGTCGATCGACATCAAGGGCTGCAACAACCCCACCTTCTCCGCGGACGGCACCAATACGCTCGCCAAGAACGCGCCCATGCCCTCGGAATGCGACAAATTGGGGGTCGCGCAATGCGCGAGTGGCACCGGAGGGGCCAAGACCAAGAATACCGCCGTCACCAAGAAGTCCACCGCCCAGTCCTCCGGCGGCACCGGCGGCAAGACCGGCACGTCGAGCGCGAGCGCATCCGCCGGGTCGCAAACAGACACAGCGGGCGACTCGACGACGGGCGCAGCCGCTACGGACTCCGGCGGCGAGCCGGCGGGCAACGATACCGGCGATACCGGCGCTGGGACCGGAACCTCCGTCGCCGCGAATTACGGCGGCGGCCCGGTGGTGTGCGAACAAGACACAGGGATTTGCACCAATGTCGTCGCGGAACCAGTGTCGGTAGACACGGCCGCCAATGCCGCGGTCCCCACCGGCTCGTGGATTGTCATCGCGGCGGCCGGGTTCGCGATCAGCGCCCCCGCCGCGCTCTCGCACCTGCTGCGTCGACGCCGTCGCGGCACCGCAGGCGGGGAGGCACGATGAAGCGCCCCACACTCCAATCGATCGGCACCGCGCTCGCGAGCGCGGGTCTCATTGCGAACCTCGCCGGTCTCGGAATGCTA
The DNA here is from genome assembly GCF_006715765.1 of Rarobacter incanus. NCBI lineage: Bacteria > Bacillati > Actinomycetota > Actinomycetes > Micrococcales > Rarobacteraceae > Rarobacter > Rarobacter incanus. The sequence continues at coordinate 2,275,177 of NZ_VFNV01000001.1, read as the reverse complement.
GCGATGTCAACCAGCGCGCTGGCCGCGCAGCAGGCGACGGCAGTCCAGCATTCGGCGGATGAATGGGGGGCGGACACCTCGTCGGCCATCACCCAGCAATGGGCAAACCCAAGATATATCGGCGACCGGGACCGGTCTTCCGCCGCCTACGAGCAGATGCAGAACATCTCCGTCACCGTCGCGCAAACAAAGGACATCACCAACCAGGGGATCGTCGTGAAATGGTCGGGCGCATCGCCCACCCCCGCGGGGGTCTTGACATCATCGTTCTTCCAAGTGATGCAGTGTTGGGGCGACGACTCCACCGGGCCCACCGCCCAACAGTGCCAATGGGGCGGGGTATCGAAGGCGATCGGCGCCATGCTCGGCGACCGCGTCGGGACCCGCTCGCTGAAGATCGACGAGGATCCCGCGCAAGACTACACAGACGAATACAAGGTGCCCCCACCGCGCACCAACCCCAACCTGAAGGCGTACACCGTGCCGTTCACGGCCGTCGACGGGACTACCGTGACCGACCCGCAGGACTACTTCACTTCCGGGACCACCAACGAGCTGTCGGCGCTGCGGACGAGCGCGGACGGCACCGGGGTCGCCGTCTTCACCGCGCAGACCGCGCTCGAGGCACCGCACCTGGGATGCGGCCAGGTGATGACGAACGGGAAGCCGCGCAGTTGCTGGCTCGTGGTGGTTCCGCGCGGCACCACCACCGCGAACGGCACATCCGTAAGCGACCTTGCCGATGGCACCCTGACGGGCTCACCGCTCACGGCGACCAATTGGGCCAACCGCCTGGTCTTCCCGCTAAGTTTCCAAGCGATCGGCGCTAACTGCCCGCTCGGAAACGCCGAGCAGCGTCTGGTCGGCCATGAAGTCTTCAGCGACGCCATGACGTCGTGGCAGTCGAGCCTGTGCGCGTCCGGCACCACCTACGGTTGGTCGCAGATAGGAGATAGCGAGGCACGCACCCAGCTGGTTTCCTCGACCAATGGGGCCGCGCACCTAGGTGTCATATCGACCCCGATATCCAGCTCGGCGCGCGGAACTAATATCCTCAAGTACGCCCCCATCGCCCGCAATGCACTGGTCATTGGCTACAACATCGAACGCAGCATCAAGTTCAACTCCGATCGGCTGGACGCCAGCGGAACCCCCATCGAGTCATTGACGCTGAACGCCCGCCTGGTGGCAAAACTACTCACGCAGTCGTATCGAGCGGATGTACCAAGCGCCACGGCCGATCCCGTGAAGTCGAATCCCTACAGCATCGTCACGGACCCTGAGTTTGTGCAGCTCAATCCGGAATTCTCCGACTTCTTGGAGACTGCTGCCCCCGAAGGGCTCCTGGTGTCCCTGGGCTCATCGGATGCGAACGCGCAGGTCTGGCGGTGGTTGCGCGCGGACGCTGACGCGAAGTCCTTCCTGGAGGGCAAAGACGACGGCTACGGCATGCGGATCAACCCCGCATACATCGCCCTGAACCTGGCCACGGAGGACACCGATTCGTTCCCCAAGGCCGATCTGTCTTCGTTCCGATACAACGATTTGGTTCCCGAGCCGGGCTACGGCACGCTCGACCTGCGGCCCTACATGTCGGACATGCAGGATGCCGCAATCAAGATACAGCGGGGCGAATCCGGTTCCAAGGTCGTGTGGGATCAGTTCCGGCTGCCACCGGCGTTCGTGTCGGGCGGAGCGCAGTTGCCCGGGCAGCGCTTCGAAATAGGGATCACCACCTTGACCGCGGCAGAGCGGTTCGGGCTGCGGACGGCCAAGATCGTCAATGCGAGCGGTGCCGCCATTTCGCCGACGGCGACAAGCATCAATGCGGCCATCGACGATTTCACCGCGTCTTCCGATGAGTCGTCGGTGCGGGTCTTTTCGCCGCAGACAAAGGACTCCGGCGCCTATCCGCTCGCGGCGGTGAGTTACGCCGCGGTCAATGTCTGCAAATCTACCGCCGCCGAGCGCAAGGCGTACGCGGGATTCCTGACCTACGCCGCGGGCAGCGGCCAGATCACGGGACATGCCAAGGGGCAGCTGCCCCCAGGCTATATTCCCCTGTCTTCCGCGGATACCAACGCCCTGGCATCGCTATCGACCCTGCTGCGCGACGACGCCGCCATCGACAAGCTCTGCCCCGCGGACACGGCCACGGAGCCTAAAACCACCGCCGAAAAGAAGGAAAAGAAGAACAAGGACGAGGCACCCTCGCCCGATTCCACGTCGGCGGCCACGGCACCCGTCTCGCCGTCCGCCGACCTTCCCACGGACGTCTCGGCGCCGGCGCCCACGGCAAGCCCCGCGGCGGGCGGCACCGCCGCACAGGTCGCGACGATCGACCCGATCACGACCGCCAAGATCTCAACAAATGCCTGGCGCGTGGGCGCCGCGGGAACGCTATCGATGGGCGTGCCCTGCATGATCCTTGGACCGTGGCTGCTACGCCGGTCGCGCCGTTTGCCCAATTGACACTTGACGTTCGTTTACTTGTCGCGAATCGGCGGCCCGGATGTCGCATTCGTTTGGGTAGATAGGCGCGTCACCGAAATGACACCACCATTTTTTGAATCCGATGAGAGGAACTCCCTCAATGAAAGCTAAGCTCACCACCCGCGTCGCCGTCGGCGCGGCGATGAGCGCGGTCCTGCTCTCCGCGGCCGCACTCCCCGCTCACGCGGACCCCGCCGCCGGTGCCTTCGGGCAACTCGTGGGCCTGGGTTCCGACACCACGCAGGACGTGATGAACGGACTTTCCGGCGCCATCGGCCAGAACCTGATCGGTTCGTACGATGCGACCGGTTCGTCGACCACCGTCGTCACGCGCTCCGGCGGATCAGCGATTCCGCGCGCCAACGGATCTGGCGCCGGCGTCAAGCTGCTGCTCACTGCCATCGGGCAAACCGGATCGCAGACGATTTCGACCTCCTCCGATTCGAAGTCGGTGACCACGGCCGACGTTTCGGGAAAGGTCGATTTCGCACGGTCATCTTCGGGCGCCGGTGCCAACGCGGATGACGCGGGCGTTTTGACCTACATCCCCTTCGGTCTTGATGCGGTGACCGTGGCCACCTCGCCGACTTCGGTCATTCCGACGGATCTGACGAGCAAGGAAATCGTCTCGATCTACAAGGGCGAAATCGACCGCGTGGAGTACAAGGGCGACGAATCGAAGTTGCTCGCCAAGGGCGCGGCCGTCGACGAGGGCTTCACGGCCGTCACCATCACCCCGCTGATTCCGCAGGCTGGGTCCGGAACGCGTTCCTACTGGCTGGGGCAACTCGGCATCTCGGAGGCGGAACTGACAAAGTACCCGATCAAAGACAAGGACTTGGCCGGCAAAGCCGTGCAAGAGCACAAGGGCGCCGCGCTGGTGGCAGGCGATGCCGAACTGCAAAAAGCCACCCTCGTCCCGTTCTCCGTGGCCCAGTGGATCGCGCAGGCAAACGCGAAGGTGACGGACCACCGCGACGGTGCGGTCCTGCACTCCGTTGATGGCAAAGACCCGCTCGCCTCGTCCGCGGCCCCGTACTCGCTGAACGAAGGCTACAAGGGCTATGTTCGCTTGGTCTACAACGTCGTGCCGACTGTCCTGGCAGACGACCCGACCTCGCAGATCGCCAAGACGTTCGTCGGCACTGACTCGCTAGTGTGCAAGCAGAAGGACGTCATCAAGGCCTACGGTTTCGGGTTGATCGAGAACGACTGCGGTGCAACGACGTCCAAGGCATATAGGGCCTCGGATTCATCGCTGGAGGCCGTGGTTCCCGCGAGCGCAACTGCCGGCAAGGCAGTGACACTGTCGGCTTCGGTCGTCTCGAACGGTGACCAGGGCGGGATCGTCGAGTTCACTGCGGCGGGCAAGGTCATCGCGACGGCGACCGTTGCGGCGGGCAAGACCTCGGGCTCGACGCAGTGGACCCCGGCCGCTTCCGGTGCGGTCGAAGTTTCGGCCACTTTTATCCCGACCCTGCCCGGAATCGCGGCAGCTGAGGCCGCAGCGCAAACCATCAACGTTGCGGCGGCCGCATCGACTGCACCCACCAACCCGAAGCCCAACACCAACACCTCCACGCCAGCCAAGAAGGCGACCGCGAAGGTCAAGGTCACCAAGGCGAAGGCCAATGCCAAGAAGCGCACCGCGATCCTGACGATCAAGGTGACCGCCAAGGGCGTCAAGGCCAAGTCGATCGGCGGAAAAATCACGGTCAAGCTCGGGAAAAAGACCGTTGGCAAGGGCAAGGTTTCAAAGGGGACGGCGAAGATCAGCGTGAAGAAGCTGAAGAAGGGCAAGAACAAGCTCACCGTCAGCTACGCCGGAACCTCCACAATCGGCAAGGCGGCCATCAGCCGCAACGTCGCGATCAAGCGCTAAGGCGACTTGGGCGTCAACCTTTCCGCATGATCGGTCGCGGTTGGGGCGGTTCACCACGCCGCCCCAACCGCGATACATGTTTCTACCGCAAGCACGTTCAGGAGTTCCCCGCGTGACCACAACCTTGACCCCGGCCCCGCGCCAAGAAGCGGCGCCGGGCCGCAGCGCCGGGCCCGGCGCGACCCCCGCGCTCTCGCGAGCCCTCGAACGGCTAGCGCCATCCGAACGCCACCACATTCTCGGCATGGCCGCGCAGGTTCTCGCGGTCTTTGTCGTCACGGTCGTGGTTCAGATCGCGGTGATTTCGCCCCTGCAGTACCACCGCGACCAGCACGTGGCCTTCAACGATCTGCGAGCCGCCCTGGCATCCGGGACGGCACCCGTCGGGCAGATCACCTCCGACGACGTGCCGCTTGCTTCTGGCACTCCCCTCGGCACCATAAGCATCCCGGCTATAGGGGTATCGAGCGCCGTCTTCTTGTCCGGAACGTCGGCCGAGGTGCTGCAACACGGGGCGGGCCACCGCCGCGACACCGTCCTACCGGGGCAAAGCGGCGCCAGCGTCATCATGGGGCGGCAAGCCGCCTTCGGCGGCATCTTCAAAAAGCTGGCAGCCCTCACCGAGGGGGCGACGATCACCACGGTGACTGGCCAAGGGACATCGACCTATACCGTGACGGGAATTCGCCGCGGGGGCGACCCGCTGCCCGCGGTGTTGCCGTCCGGCGCCGGGCGGCTCACATTAGTGAGCGCAACGGGCATCCCGTACTTCCCGGCGGATGTGATACGCGTCGACGCGGAACTGACCACGGCACCCTTCCCGACCGGCGCCTCGATCATCTCCGCGCCGCTGCTGGAACCACAAGAGCAGGCGTTCGCCGGGTCCACCGAGGGCACGGCCTGGGTCGTGATTCTGCTTTCCGTCTGGGCGGCGGTGTTCGCGGGCATCTTGTGGCTGAGCCGCTGGTGGGGGGTGGGGCAGACCTTCATCGTCGGGCTGCCGACGTTCGCTGTCGTGACGGCGCTGCTCACGCAGGCCGTGTTCGCGTGCCTGCCAAATCTCATCTAGATCACTTCCAACAATCCATCCAGATTGCACACATCGTTCACCCTGCGTTTGCACGCCACTGCGATCCTTTCTGCGTGACAGTCCAAACTCAACCACCCGGCCCAGGTGCTGCGTCGGCGGACGCACCCGCCGCTCCGCAATTCCCCCGCGTCTATCCGGATGGCCCGCGCGGTCCGCGCGGCCCCCTCCCGCAGCAGCCACCCGCAGAGCCCGCCGAAATTCCGGTCGTCGGGCGGGCCGGCGAGCTCCAGGCCGACTCCATTTCCGCCTGGTTCGGTCACCATCAGGTCCTCGACCGGGTCTCGCTCACGATGCCGGCCGGTCACGTTACCGCTCTCATCGGCCCGTCCGGATGCGGAAAATCGACGTTCCTGCGGATCTTGAACCGCATGCACGAAATGGTCCCCAGCGCCGCCCTGGCCGGTGAGGTGCGCCTCGACGGGCAGGACATTTACGACCCTGCGCTGCGCATCACGACCGCCCGGCGGGAAATCGGCATGGTGTTCCAAAAGCCCAACCCGTTCCCGGCGATGTCCATCCAGGACAACGTGACTGCCGGCCTACAGCTGACCGGGACCAAGAAATCCAAGGCCGACAAGGAAGCGTTGATCGAAAAGTCGTTGCGGCGTGCGGGGCTGTGGAATGAGGTCAAGGACCGGCTCCGGCAGCCCGGCGGCGGGCTGTCGGGCGGGCAGCAGCAGCGCCTGTGCATTGCGCGCTCGCTCGCGGTGCAGCCGCGTGTCCTGCTCATGGACGAACCGTGCTCGGCCCTGGACCCAACCTCCACGCGCCGCGTCGAAGAAACGATCAAGGAGCTCGCCGGGGAGGTCACGGTTGTCATCGTCACCCACAACATGCAACAGGCGGCGCGGGTATCCGATCAGTGCGCCTTCTTTCTCGCCGAGCAAGGCACCCCGGGGGTGATCGTCGAATGGGGCGACACCGACGCGATGTTCAACAGCCCGCAGGACCCGCGCACGTTCGACTATGTGAACGGTCGCTTCGGGTAGAGGCCTCTTTAGTGGTTTGTAACTGATCTGGGACTGGTTCCTGGTTTGCTGGTGGGTCGGCCGCGAGTGCGGTGCCGCCGGGATGCGCGACGCAGTCCTCGTCCCCCCCGGCGTGCACCTGCGTCGCAGCGAGGCCAACGCGCACGCAGATTCCCAGGCGCACCAATTCCTGGTGGACGAGGTTCGCCAAGCCTCGCCTTAGCCAGCGGAGTTGTCGGACTCGGATTGCTTTCGATTGCGTGAGCGCATGGTGGCGACGCCGAGCGACACTCCCAGGGCCACACAAGTCCCCATGCGGTGACCCACGTGGTTCTTTCTGGACCACCATACCCAAGCATGAGTAGTGCGACGCCAATTGCGCCGACCTTGTCCTTAGCCCCTCCAAGGCTATCCCACCACCAATTCCGGGCGATTCATCGCCAAATGCCGAAGCCGCGAACTCAAGAGCCACCTAGCCCGCCGCCTCGTCACCATCCACCAACACACCCACACCACTAGAAAAAACACATAAAAGCGTCGACAGGCTCGCTGGCGCTCGCTGCTCGACCGGCGATATCTTACAGATCGAGTAGCCCCCGTGGGGCGCGTGGCCGCTAGTCGATCAGCTTGTTTAGCAGATCCCCACCGGGGTCCGTGCCCGTGCCGTCACTCTGAGTTGAACCCTCGCGCGCCGATTCGCTGCCCGGGCTTACACCGATCGGGGTGCGTCCGGCATCCGCCAGAGCCCGCTGCGAAGCGATCACCGCGTCCTCAATCTGCGCCTCCCCCGTCTCCAGCGCCTGCAGATTACGGGCACGGAGCGCTCGTCCGGCTTTGTCCGCCTGCACAATAGAGGCGCACTGCGCCTTCACCGAATCGATGACCACCCAGATCGTCTCTTCGGTGATCACGGGCGCCTGCGCCGCATTCGCTACGACCTCGATCGATTCCGCGGTCACCTGGAACGCACCCTGAATCAGCTTGTTGGTTCCCTCCTGTACGGCGGCGCCCAGCTGCGCTCCCTCCTTGGCGAAGGCCGCCTGCTGCCACAGCGCGAGCGACTGGCGCGCCGACGGCAAACCCATGGTGCGGAATGCCGCCAGGCGACGCCGCAGGGCAAATGTCGTCACGATGAGATTGCGGGTCGCGGGCGCATGCGCGAAGCCCAGAAAAAACTGCGAGCGCCAATCCGCCCATGTCTTTTCGGTCTCGGACAGCACGAACGACAGATTCGCATGCGCCTCGCGCAACTCGCTGACGGTGACGGTCGCGCCACCGTGCTCGGCGGTGTCGCCACCATGCGCCTCTGCCGCCCGTAGCGCCGCGTCCGCCACCGCAAACTCCGCGCGGATGACCTCGATAACCTGCTCGAGCGCGGCAAGGACCGCCACGACGTCGTCCATGTGAGCCAGCGACTGCTTGTGCAGCAGCTGGCCGCGCGCGATATTGTCCGCGAGCGCCGTTTCCATCTCCTGGAGCTTGAGTTCGGCCATGTCTATGCGGTCAGTGATCGGCTTCGACTCCCGAATCATGGTTTTGAGCGTGTATTTGGTCTTCTTGAACCAGCCCTTGACGGTTTCGGCCGCGCTTTCGAGCTTCACGGACCGCCACTTTTTCTCGAATCCGTCCATCTCACGCAGCAGATCGTTGACGATCGCGTCGGCCTGGGGCACCGTAATCGAGCGCTGCACTTCCAGAAGCTGAGTGGATGCGTCGTTCATCTTCTTCATGATGGGCGCGCCGAAGGACACGATCTGGTTCACGTCGGCGATGAACTTCTTCGCCAGGCCGGGCGCACCGTGCTCCAGGTCCGCGCGCTGCTTGTCCGAAAGCAGGCTGCGGAAAGTGAAAACCGCGGCCGCGGGCGTGGCGGCGGCAACATCGGTTGGCGGCACCTCGGCCATGGCATTTTCAAGCGGGCTGCCCTGGGCTTCCTCGCTTCGGGCGTCGGCCGTCTCCATGAGCGCGGCGAAGTCGACGGTGACGGTGTCCTGGGGCATCGATTACCTCCTGGTGTGGCGTTCCAATGATGGTGGTGGGGTGGTGGGGTGGACGGGCGGTTCCTCAGTGTCCGTCGGCGCGGTCCTTGTACACGTCTGACAGGCGCGCCTGGTCGACGGTTTGATTCAGCGAATCGAGTGCTACCTTGAATTCGAGGTCGCGCGATTCGTTGACCTGCCGGATGTTGTCGAGCGCTTGACGATCCACCGATCCGATCGCTCGCTCGACCTCCGCCATCCGGTCGCGCGGATTGCTCCAAAACTCTGGGTTTCGCGCGATGTCCGCGTAGTAGTCGTCTGCAAGCGCGCTCAGCAGCTTCGTCAGTGTGTCCTTGTACTGCACCTGCAAGAGGCGAATCTGCTGGTCGGTTCCCCGCCTGCGGACTCGCACGAAGAGCTCAGCGACGTGCCTACGCAACGATGTAATCGCGTCCGTCAGCGCAGGCAGAGCGCGCGCACGTTCTTCGAGGCGCTCTATTGCCTCCAGGACGAGTTCCCCGTCCCTGCCGTCCAAGGCATCGTGCAATTGGCGGTCGAGTCGGCGATTCACCCCGGCCTGGGCCGTGGAGCGCTTGCGCCTGCGATGCGCGGCTTCGATGGCGATCGCCCCCACCGCACCGATGACTACCACGCCGAGCACCCCCGCGATAATTCCGCCCACGGCGCCGCTGAGGCCGCCACCCGCGTCCGCGTCCGCGGTCCGCGCGGGCGCGATCGTCGCGGCGATCGAAGCCACCGCCTGTCCCCCGTCATCGAGGCGTTGGGAGTTCAGGGCGGCCTGGATGGCTTTGGCGTCGCCTGCGGTGGCGACGCCAAAGCGATCGATGCCGGCGCGCGACTCGATCACTATGACCGTCGTCGCGCCGTCCGCCGCGCGCACGCCCGCCGCCAGTTCGTTGGCGGACATCGTCGTTTCGGCCTGATCCAGCTCGGGTATCACGATCACCCGCGCGCCGGCCGGAAGATCCGCCGCCACCTGCGCGGGGTCCGATACCGTCGCACCGCGAAATTGGCACACCACTTGGTCGCCACAGGCGGTGATGATTTCGTCAAGCGTGGACACTGCGCCCCTTAGTGCTGTCTTAGAAGTTGTTCATGACGGACTGGAAGGTCTCCGCGATCTGCGTCGGATCCGTGGCATCAAATACCTGGCCGCCGGATGCCCGCGCCAGGATCCGCAGCGCGTCGACGTCGGCCGACTGCGAATAGGCTATTGCGAAGATGCGGACAGGCTTGTCGTTGGAGCCCTCGGCCTGGTCCGCATTGATCTTTTGGATCAGGGAGTCTAGTTGCGTGACGGAATCGGTGTCCTCGCCGTCGGACAGGACGACGATCGCGTTGATCCGCCCGGATTCGGCGTGACCGAGCATGTAGTCGTAGGCCTGGCTCAGCGCGTCGTACAGCGGGGTCCCGCCCCTACGCGCGTGCGCGAGGTCCTCTATGTCGGTGCGCAGCGCCTCCTTGTCGCCGCCCAACGGGCCGAAGGGCCGAACCACCGCTATCCCGTCCAGCGTCTTTCCATCGACGGTGTCCTGGATACCGGTCGTGAACGCCCACACGCCGATCTCGTCCGTGGATCGAACATCGCTGAGCGTTGTCGTCGCGCCCTGAATCGCGCCGTCCAGGCGCGAGGTGCCATCCCCGACGTCCTCCGCCATCGAGCCGGAGACGTCCATGAGCTGCAAAATCGCCGAGGGCTTGCGGATCTGCGTCCATTGCTCGATCGCCGCGGAGACCACCTCCGGGGCGGGTTGGGGAAGTGTCGTGGTGGGCTCGTCCACATTGATTCCGACGCTTGAGTTGAGCGATTGCGATGCGTCGACGCTGTCATCCAGCGGCCTAAACCCGTAACGCGGCAAAAGCTCCTGCGCCGCCTTGGTGTGCAAGAAGGATACGAAGGCCTTCGCGGCCTTTTTCTGGTCTGCTGATACCCATGCGGCGTTCAGCGCCACGACGGGATTATCGCTCCACATCGAGCCGCCCTGCGGATAGATCGCGACCAGCTTTTCGCTCGGGGGCGTCAATACCTCGCCGGGCTGCACGGTGTGCGAATCGGGGTTGCCGATGTTGTAGTTGTACAGCGAGGTTTCTTCGAGCGCCACGGCGCTGACGTAGGAGGATCCGCCCCCGGTGAGCTTGTCGGCAAGGTTTTGCAGGACCTTGCCGGTGGTGTCGCCGTAGTGGATCGCCCCGGATTCGAAGTCCCGCGAGAAATCCTGGGCGGCCTTGACGTCGGCGACCGTCAGGTCCTTGGTCTTGCCTGCGGCTGCGTACGCCTGCATGAGCAGCATCGACAGCCCCGTCGTCGACGTGTTCGGGTTGGTCTTGGCGATCTTGAACGATCCCCACATCGATTTTCCGACGGAACCCCAGCCCTGCGGATCCACGATGAGGTCGTGAATATCGGCCATCGTGATTTTCTTGTCCGGGTAGCCGAGCGCCTTTGCCATCGACTCCGGGATTCCGAAAACGACGGGGGTCTTGGTGAAGCTCTCGGCGCCGTCGACGATCTGGGCGCCCGCGATGGAAGCAACCCGGTCCGTCCACACGGTGGAGGCCGGCGACCAGACCGCCGGGGCGCTGTCGGCGCCCAGCGCCCACTCTTTCGTCGAGGCCGACAGATACTTTGCAGCCTTGCCCGACGCCACGTTGACCGGCCGCACGGTCACGCACTGCCCTACGCCCGCGTGCTCGGGCGACTGTTTGAATGCCGCGCCCAGGTCATCCATCAAGTTGACCTTCTCGGACGATGTCGCCACGACGAGCGGAATGCAGCCGTCGTCGACGACGGTCGCCTCGTCCGTGGAATCTGCGCCGGTCGTGCATGCCGTGAGCAGCAAAGATCCAACGGCGGCGACGGCAACGAGGCGGCGGCGAATCGAGCGAGAAACCACGGGCGATCATCCCTTCGGTAGGCGGTGAGGGCGCGTGCGTGTCATGTCAGTGTATTGCACCGCCTGCATCCACTACCCGCCCGGGCTAGACCCCAGCCGGCTGGAGGCGTCAGAAAAGTCGTGATTCGACGTCATCGACGCCGCGCATCGCGTCGTAGTCGAGCACCACGCACCGGATCCCGCGATCGGTCGCAAGCACGCGCGCCTGCGGCTTGATCTCCTGTGCAGCGAACACGCCCGCGACGGGACGCAGCAGGGGATCGCGGTTGAGCAGTTCCAGGTACCGGGTCAGTTGCTCAACCCCTTCGATGTCGCCGCGGCGTTTGATTTCCACGGCGACGGTCCCGCCGCGCGAATCACGCGCAAGGATGTCAACGGGCCCAATCGCCGTGGGGTATTCCCGCCGCACCAAGGTGTGTCCCTCCCCCAGAACGGTGATCTGCTCGGCCATGAGTGCCTGCAAGTGCGCTTCGACACCGTCCTTGACTAGGCCCGGGTCGACCCCGAACTCGAATGCCGAGTCGGACAGCATTTCGTGAATATCGATCTCTAGCCGATCGGTGGTCTTGTCATTTTGGACCGTCCAGACCGCGGCGACCCCCATGGCGGCGGCCTCGGGACTTGGCGAGGATTCGCGCAAGCGACACGGAGCCATCATCCAGTTGAGTGGCTTGTATGAACCGTTATCGCTATGCACCAGAACCGAGCCGTCGGCCTTGACCATGATCAGCCGGGTCGCTACCGGAAGCAACGCCGTCAGCCTGCCGCTGTAGCGCACCTCGCATCGGGCGATTACCAACCGCATGCGTGCCCCTTCACAATACTTGCGCGGATATATGCGGAGGCGCCGCCTCATACCAGGAGGCCAGCGCAGCATACGCACCGCTCGACATCAATAGCTCCATGTCCGTGCCCCGGTAGCGGCACGCAACGACGCACGTGGGGCGGTGGTCGCCCTGCGCCGGTGCCGTGGTCCGACCCAGTAACTCAAAGTCGCCCCGCCGCCACAACCGCGTGTACCAGGGAAAGACGGCTCGCGCCGAAAACCACTTCATTTCGTTGGAACCGAAACGCAGTATCCCCAGGCGCCATCGCGGCCGCTTGCCGGTGCTGCGCAGCGAGGCTATGACCGAGCCGGGCCTGTGGCACAGCCACCGAAAGCGTCCAAGGACGCCCGTCATGACGATGGCCGCGGCAATCACAACGATTGCCGCGGCCATCACAGACTCTCCCAAAACTATGCCTAAGCCAGCGGAGCTAGTGGGCGCTCGCGTCGATGGTTGCGGAATCCGCAACGACCGTGATCACGTCGGAGTCGACCGACAAGAACCCGCCCGTGACGTGGATCGCAACCTTCTCGCCGGTGATAGGCACGACCCGGACGGTTCCCGCCTTGAGCACCGCCAGCATGGGGGTGTGCCCCGCCAAGATACCCACCTCGCCGTCGGACGCGGGCGCCACGACCATACGTGCCTGGCCCTGCCACAGGGTATCGCCGGTTGCAACGACGTTGACTTCGAGCTGTGCCACGTTTTACCTCACTGACCTTCCGCGCGATCGGGTTCGGCGCCCACTCAGGCCCCGAACTCCTTTTGAATCCGCGCCCAGTTCCGTTCCAGATCCTCCAGGCCACCGATGTTGAAGAACGCCTGCTCGGCAATGTGATCGAACTCGCCGTCGGCAATTTTGGTGAACGCCTCGATGGTTTCGCTCAACGGAACCGTCGATCCCTCAACGCCGGTGAACTGCGTGGCCATGTATGTGTTCTGCGACAGGAACTGCTGAATGCGACGGGCGCGAGCCACGACCGTCTTGTCCTCTTCGGACAGTTCGTCGACGCCGAGAATCGCGATGATGTCCTGCAACTCCTTGTTGCGCTGCAGGATCTGCTTGACCCGGGTCGCGGCCTCGTAGTGGTCCTGGCCGACGTAGCGCGGATCGAGGATGCGCGAAGTCGAGGTCAGCGGATCAACGGCCGGGTAAAGACCGCGCGAAGCGATCTCGCGGCTCAGTTCCGTCGTCGCGTCCAGGTGCGCGAAGGTGGTCGCAGGGGCCGGGTCCGTGTAGTCGTCCGCTGGCACGTAGATCGCCTGCAGCGACGTGATCGAGTGACCACGCGTGGAGGTAATGCGCTCTTGCAGAACTCCCATCTCGTCGGCGAGGTTTGGCTGGTAACCAACAGCAGAAGGCATGCGCCCCAGCAGCGTCGAGACCTCCGAACCGGCCTGCGTAAAGCGGAAGATATTGTCGATGAACAAAAGCACGTCCTGGCGCTGCACGTCGCGGAAGTACTCTGCCATGGTCAACGCGGACAACGCCACGCGCAGGCGCGTGCCTGGCGGCTCGTCCATCTGGCCAAAGACAAGGGCAGTCTGCTTGATGACCCCGGATTCGGTCATCTCTTCGATGAGGTCGTTGCCCTCGCGGGTGCGCTCACCAACCCCGGCGAACACGGAAACACCATTGTGGTTATTAGCAACGCGGTAGATCATTTCCTGGATCAGAACGGTCTTACCGACACCCGCACCGCCGAACAGACCGATCTTGCCGCCCTGCACGTAGGGTGTCAGGAGGTCGATAACCTTGATGCCGGTTTCAAACATCTGGGTCTTGGACTCCAGCTGATCGAACGCAGGGGGCTTGCGGTGAATCGGCCAGCGCTCGGTCACCTCGATCTTCTCGCCGGGCTTGGCGTTGAGGACGTCACCGGTGACGTTGAAGACGTGGCCCTTGGTCACGTCCCCGACGGGCACCGAAATGGCGGCACCGGTGTCGGTCACCTCTGCACCGCGCACCAAACCATCGGTCGGCTTGAGGGCGATGGCCCGAATGAGGTTATCACCGAGGTGCTGGGCGACCTCCATCGTCAAGACGAAGTTCTGTTCGCCTTCGCCCTGGCCCGACAGGTCGATCGGCACCGTCAACGCGTTGTAGATGTCGGGGATTCCACCCGCTGGGAATTCGACGTCAACAACGGGTCCGATAACCCGCGCAACGCGCCCAGAAGCTGACGCGCCGGCGCCGGACGCCGGGCTCTCGACTGTTGTGGCGGTCATTTCTGGCCTCGCTCTTCTTGTCCTGACGTGTCTTCGCTGCTGCGGAGACGTGGTTCAAATGTAGATAGTTCTTGTGCACTGGTAAGCATCATGATGCCTTCAATGCATCTGCACCCGAGACGATCTCGGTGATTTCTTGCGTAATCTCACCCTGGCGAGCCTGGTTCGCAAGCCGCGTGTACGTGCGGATCAGATCCTCGGCGTTGTCGGTCGCGGTGTGCATGGCACGCTGCCGCGACGCCAGCTCCGAGGCCGCCGCTTGCAACAGGATCGAATAGATGCGCGCCCTGATATAGCGCGGCAGCAACGCGTCGAGAACCTCGTGGGCGGAAGGCTCGAAGTCGTACAGTGGCAGCACATCGTCCGCTGAAACGGGAGCCACACCGTCGACAACCTCGAGCGGCAACAACCGCAGAATCGTGGGTTCTTGCGTAACCATGTTCACGAACCGCGTGTAGACCACGTGCAGTTCGGCGACGCCGCCCGCGGCGGCCGGGGCCAGGAAGCGAGCCAGCAGTTCCGCCGCGATTGCATCGGCGGTTTGCGTCGAGGGGGCATCGGACTCCCCCGTCCAGCTGCCCGCGATTTCGCGCCCGCGATAACTGAAATAGCCGACACCCCGGCGACCGGTGACGTAGAGATCCACCTCGCGGCCCTGCTCAGCGAACGATTCTATGAGTCGTTCGCCCTCCCGCAGGACATTCGCGGTGTAGGCCCCGGCCATGCCGCGGTCGGCGGTCACCAGCAACACGGCGACACGTTTGGTGTCGGTGCGCTGCGATGCCAGCGGGTGCTGGATATCAGAGTGCGTCGCGACGGCCGAAACCGCCTGCGTGATCGCGATCGCGTAGGGACGGGCGGCATTTGCGCGCGCCCTGGCCTTCCCAATCCGCGACGCGGCGATCAGCTCCTGCGCCCTGAACACCTTCTTCAGCGATTGCGTCGAGCGTATGCGCGCTCGATAGATCCGTTGAGCTCCCGCCACGGTCAGGCCTTCTTCTGCTTGACGATCTGCTCCGGCTCCGGGGTCAATCCGGTCTCTTCCGCCTCCTCGTCACCCAACAGCGGGGAGCCGTCCGCGGTCAAGAATCCGAGCCGGAACTCTTCGACGGCCTTATCCAGCGCGGATTCGGTTTCGTCTTCGAGCTTTCCGGTCGAGGCGATTGTCTCCAAGACATCCGAGTTGCGCCGCAGGTGGTCCAGCAGCTCGGACTCGAAGCGGCGCACATCGGCAACGGGCACGTCATCGAGTTTGCCTTTTGTTCCGGCCCAAACCGAAACGACCTGGTTCTCAACGGGGTAGGGGTCGTACTGCCCCTGCTTGAGGAGTTCGAGGAGTCGTGCACCGCGGTTGAGCTGCGCCCGCGAGGCGGCGTCGAGGTCCGAAGCGAACATCGCGAATGCCTCCAGGGACCGGAACTGCGCCAGGTCCAGTTTCAGGGTTCCGGAAACCTTCTTCATCGCCTTGATCTGCGCCGATCCGCCGACCCGGGACACCGAAATGCCGACGTCGACGGCAGGCCGCTGGTCCGCGTTGAACAGATCCGACTGCAAGAAGATCTGCCCGTCGGTAATCGAGATGACGTTGGTCGGGATGTAGGCGGAAACGTCGTTCGCCTTCGTCTCGATGATCGGCAGGCCGGTCATCGATCCGGCCCCCATCTCGTCCGAGAGCTTCGCGCAGCGTTCCAGCAGGCGGGAGTGGAGGTAGAAGACGTCGCCCGGGTACGCCTCGCGGCCCGGCGGGCGGCGCAGCAGCAGGGAGACTGCGCGGTAGGCTTCCGCCTGCTTCGATAGGTCATCGAAAACGATCAGGACGTGCTTGCCCTCGTACATCCAGTGCTGCCCGATTGCTGAACCGGTGTAGGGCGCCACGTACTTGAATCCGGCAGGATCGGAGGCCGGGGCGGCGACGATGGTCGTGTACTCCAGGGCTCCGGCTTCCTCAAGCGCCCCGCGAACCGCCGCGATGGTCGAGCCCTTCTGGCCGACAGCGACGTAGATGCAGCGCACCTGCTTACTCGGGTCCCCCGACAGCCAGTTCTGCTTCTGATTGATGATCGCGTCGATGGCGATAGCAGTCTTACCCGTTTGCCGGTCCCCGATGATCAGCTGGCGCTGCCCGCGACCAATCGGAATCATCGCATCGATCGCCTTGATGCCGGTCTGCAACGGCTCGTGGACGCTCTTGCGCTGCATAACGCCCGGTGCCTGTAGCTCAAGCGCCCGGCGCCCGACCGTCGCGATCTCGCCCAGCCCGTCGATCGGGTTGCCCAGCGGATCGACGACTCGTCCCAGGTAACCGTCGCCGACGGCTACCGAAAGCACCTCGCCCGTGCGGCGCACTTCCTGGCCCTCTTCGATCCCCGAGAACTCCCCCAGGATGACCACACCGATTTCGCGCACATCCAGGTTCAGCGCGAGGCCGAGCGTGCCGTCCTCAAAGCGCAGCAGTTCATTCGCCATCGCGCCAGGGAGTCCCTCAACCTGTGCAATACCGTCAGCCGCTAGTGTGACGCGTCCAACCTCTTCGCTGACCGCGCCCTTGGGCTTGTACGACTTCACGAAGCTGTCTAGCGCAGCCCGGATCTCCTCCGGCTTGATCGTCAGCTCAGCCATTGTTCCACTCCTGTCGCGACCGCTACCACGGTCCCTGCTCGTTTTCCAAAGTTACCGGGGATTACCCGTTTGGCACCGCCGGTGCCCAATGTCGTTAGCTGGCAATCTGCCTGCGTATGTCGGTGAGTCGTGAAACGACCGTTTGATCCACCACGTCCGGTCCCACCTGGATGCGGACACCCCCGATGACGGAACGATCGACGGTGACATCCACCTGAATGCGCCGCCCGTACTTGCGCCCGAGGATCGATTCGATGCGTTCGATCTGTTCTTCAGAAAGAGCGGTGTTGGACGTGACGTGCGCAACCGTACGGTTCCGCAGTGTGGCGCCGAGATCCGACAACGATTGCAGGAAGGGAACCAGGTGCCGTCCCCGTGGGTACGCCGCGGCGCGCACGATGAGCGTGAGCGCTTCCTCGCTCACCTTGTCGGCGAACAACGACCCGACCAGCTCGCCGCGCGCCCGGGCGTCCGCCCGCGGATCCGTGAGCGCGGTGCGCACCTCGGGCTGCCCGGCAAGGGCCTGGCTGGCGAACCACAGTTCCTGGCTCACTTCCTCCAGGCGCCCGCCATTGCGGGCACCGTAGAACACAGCCACGAAGCCGAGGTGTTCGATCGCCGATACGAAATCACCGATGCGAATCCACCTGTGGCCGATGGCGTCCACGAGCGCGGTGCAAACCGCTGCAGCGACGTGCGGGCCGAAGAGCCCCTGGATCAAACTGGCCTTCGCCTGGGCATCCCGAGCCGGATCCGTGAGCGCGCGTCGAACGGTTCCGTTAGCGTCCAACAGATCGACAACGTCGAGGAGCTGCTTGCCGTAGGATACCGCCTCCTCGCCCGCAGCCTCGAGCACGGGCGCGAAGGCAGCAAGCGTAGCTTCACGCGAGGCCAGGGATGTTCCACGCATTAGTTCCCCTTGGTAGATGCGGTCGATTCGTCAAGATCAGCAAGGAAACGATCAACCACACGCGACTGACGAGCAACGTCGTCCAGCGATTCGCCGACGATCTTCGCGGCGAGTTCCGTGGCGAGCGTGCCCACCTCATCACGCAGCGCGATAGCCGCCTGTTGACGTTCAGATTCGATCTGTCGCATCGCGGCCTCGGTGATTCGGTCGGCCTCTTGCGATGCAGTCTTGCGGTGCTCGGCGACGATCGCGCTGCCCTCACCGCGGGCTTCTTCCCGAATCCGAGCAGCCTCTGCGCGCGCGGCGCGCAACTCCTCATCCTGTTGGGATAGCAACGCGGCGGCCTGCGCCTGGGCTTCATCCGCCTTCGCGATACCGCCCTCAATCAAGGCGGTGCGCTCGTCCAGCACTTTGTTGATTTTTGGCAACGCCACGCGGATGACGACGATCGCGATGATGACCAGAACGATCGCTGACCAAAAGATCTCGGAAGGCTCGGGGATGAATAGCCGGATCCCCTCGACGCTCTCTGTTCCAGCAGCCAAGAAACTTGTCATGGACTTAGCTGATCAGGGCGAGAACGAAGCCCAGGAGCGCGAGGATTTCGACGAATGCAAGACCGATGAACATGGTCGAGCGCAGCTGGTTGGCGGTCTCAGGCTGGCGGGCAATGCCCTCGATCGTCTTGCCGATGAGGATACCCAAACCAATACCGGGGCCAAGAGCCGCAATACCGTAACCGATGGTGTTCAGGTTGCCTGCGATTTCCGCGAGATTCGTGACGTCCACGAGTTTTCCTTTCTTGGGCCGGCGTGCGCCGGACGTTTGTGATGCGATGTTGCCGAACTGGCAACGGTCGTGCAGTTGGTGGGTGACCGGTTGGTCAGTGCTCGTCCTCCAAAGACATGTTGATGTAGGCGGCGGCCAGGAGGGCGAAGATGTACGCCTGGAGGGCCGCGACGAACACCTCGAAAAGTGTCATCGCGATACCGGCGACGAAGGTCAGCCCGCCGAAGGCCTTCAGGCTCACGCTTGCGTAGAGGAGCAGGTAGTTCGTTGCCAGGTAGCACAGCGCGAGCGTGATGTGACCCGCCACCATATTGGCCAGCAATCGGATCAGCAGCGATCCGGGCCTGACGATGAGCAATTGCAGGAGTTCGATGGGAGCGAGGATGGGGTACACGAAGAAGGGAACGCCCGGTGGAAACAGGTTCGTCTTGATGTAACCCCAAAAGCCGAGTCGCTTGATTCCGGCAGCCCAGTAGGAGAAGAACACCCACAGTGCGAGCAGCATCGGCACGCCGATGCGCGAGTTCACGGAGAGGTTGAGACCGGGAACTATCGACGTCAGGTTGAACGCGAGCACGGTGATGAAGATCGTGGTGATCATCCCGATGTACTTCTTGCCGCGTTCGCGGCCCATCGTCGATTCAACGATCTGCACCCGCACGAAATCGAGGATCAGCTCGATAACGTTTTGGAACCGGCCGGGAACCACCGCAGCGCGGCGCGTGACAGCGACGAGGATAACGAGGATGACCGCGGTGGCCAGAAATTGCGCCAACTGCAACCTGGTGATCTCGAAGATCGTGCCTTCGAACCAGATGGCCGGTGGAAAGAAGTCCGCTAGCGACGGTGCGTGGAACTCTCCCGATTCACCGCCACTGGCGAGAACGAGCGTATCGAGCGTGATCATGACCTGTCATGACTCCTGGAGTTAAGTAGGCGCGGCCACACAACACGGCAGGGTTTTCCCACCGTCGTGTTCGGGTCGGCCATAAGCCTATACTACTTTCAGTCATACCCGTGCTGGTGTCTTGAGCAATCGGACCAAAGTCACACGTCCACGAGCGGGATCCTTGCCCTCACGACCGCTAACGCATCGATAACCGCAGCGATAATGACATAGAGGCACAAAGCGACCGCAAAAACTCGGTGGTCGTAGAACTGTTCGTCGCGGATGAGCAGATAGCCGCCGAACAGCACAGCGATCTTCGCGATCCACGCCCCGCCAATGATAGTACCGAGAGCGGCCGCGGTGCTGTTCGCGCCCGCCACCATCGATAGTGCCGTGGTTCCGGAAAAGAAGAGGGCCACGCCCACCGCCATTGCCACACCGATCCCGGCCGCTGAGCCTGCGAGATACCACGCGGCGGGTGCCGCGAGGCATCCCGTTCCCCCGATCACGACGAGCATCGAGACGAGCGCGGTTCGCGCCGCGGCGCGAACCGGAGCCCCGTTCGGCACCCCTGCTTGGTTGTGGCTATCAGCCATGATTGGCGTGTCTCGCTTTCGGTGTCGGGCACCGGCGGTTTCGGTTCGGCACGGGTGCCATCCTAGCGAGCACGGGTGGCGTGTCGGGCCGTCCGGTGATCGTCGTAGCCGCCCCTGCCGCGCAGCGGCCCCAGCGTCAGCACCAGGGCCACCGCGGAGGCTATCAGCGTCCCCACGACCACGTCGCGCCACGGGAACGCCACCAAGGAAACCCCGCCGAAGGCGAAGACGCCGGTCCACAGGTACATGACGAACACCGCACGCCGGTGGGTGTGCCCGATCGAGAGCAAGCGGTGGTGCAGGTGGCGACGGTCGGGGTGGAACGGTGATTTCCCCTGGGCGAGCCGCCGAATCACTGCCATGGTCATGTCGAGCAGCGGCAGAACCAGCACCGCGAACGGCAGCAGCATCGGCAGGTAGACGGGGATCGTCTGCCCGCCGCTGATCTTTTCGGGATCGATTTTTCCGGTGATAATGATCGCGGCGGCGGCCAGGGTGAGTCCGATCAGCATTGACCCGGAGTCCCCCATGAAGATCCGCGCCTGGTGGAAGTTGAATGGCAAGAACCCTACGCAAACCCCAACCAGCGCGGCGACGACCAGGGAGGCCAGCGACGCGTAATCGAGCGGGCTCGAATTGAGCGTGAGTATGTAGGTGTAGACGAAGAAGGCGCCGCCGCCGATCGCGACCACACCCGCGGCAAGCCCGTCGAGACCGTCAACGAAGTTGACCGCGTTCATCGCGACCACGATCATCAGCACCGTCACGAATAGTGACATGCGGCTCGAACCTATGGTGAGGCCACCGATGGGCAGCGTGATCAGCTGCACGCCCTGCCACGCCATGAGGCCGGCGGCAAGGATCTGCCCGACGAGCTTGATCATCCAGTCAAGGTCCCATATGTCATCGACGACCCCGATGGCGCACACGATTGCCGCGCCGCCGATAACGCCCCACGCCGTGTTTCCGGAGTCCCGAAAGACCGGCTGCAGAAACGGTATGTGCGAGGCGATCACGAACGAGACGACGAGTCCGCCCAGCATGGCAAGACCGCCCAGGCGCGGGGTGGGGACGGTGTGAACGTCGCGCGCCCGCACCGCGGTGTACGCCCCGGATCGCGTCGCAATCCACCTCGCCAGTGGCGTCAGCAGAAACGTCACGACTGCCGCGACGAGGCAGACAAGCAGATAGACCCTCATCGCGCCTCGGGCCCGTGGCTGGGGTTCGCAGGGGAGGACGAGTTCGCCGGCACCCCCGGGGCAAGTTCCACGGAGCCGATCACTGCCTCCAACGCGGCCACGTCGATGGCACCGAGCCTGACGACCCGCGCCGATCCGCCGGTGGCGTCGACGATGGTCGAGGCGATCTGCCCGGGTGCGCTGCCTCCGTCCAGGTAGCACCCGATCGAATCCCCCAGCTGCGATTGCGCATCCGCGCACGTCAGCGCCGCGGGATGACCCGTGAGATTCGCGCTGGAGACCGCGAGCGGCCCCGTGCGCGTCAGCAGTGCCAGCGCCGCGGGGTGATTGGGCATTCGTAGCGCGACGGTGCCGCGCGTCTCGCCCAGGTCCCACGCGAGCGAGGGCTGCACGCTGCATATGACGGTCAGCCCGCCCGGCCAAAACGCGGCGACGAGAGCCCTGACGAAGTCTGGGACCTGGTCGGCCAGCGCATCGAGTCCGGATTCGTTCGCCACGAGCACTGGCGGCGGCATCTGACGTCCGCGCCCCTTGGCCGCCAATAGGCGAGCAACGGCGCGCGGGTCGAAGGGATCGGCGCCGACGCCGTAGACCGTGTCCGTTGGCAGGACCACAAGGTCGCCGCGAGCGATGGTGGCGACGGCCGCGTCGAGGGAGGGTCCCCACGTGCCTGGATCTTGCACAGCAAACGTGTTGGTCATGGTGATGCGAGCCTGCCCTTTTTACGAACTTTCGATTCTTCGTGCCACTACCATACGCGGGCGCCCCGCCAAGTCGTTGCAGGTCGCCACGCTATCGAACGAGTCTGTGCCGACCATGGCACGCACCGCGGCATCCTGGGTTTCCGCGTGTTCCATCACGAACCAGCCTCTCGGGCGCAGCAGCCTAGCCGCCGCCGCAATGATCCCGCGCGGCACCTCCAGGCCGTCGGCCCCCAGCCCATACAGGGCCACGCCGGGATCGTGCAGCGCGACCTCCGGGTCACGCGGAACGGCGTCGCCCGGGATATAGGGCGGGTTGCTGATGACCAGATCCAGCGATCCGTCCAGTTCGTGCAACGCCGTGCGTGCGTCGGCGCGCCGCAGGTCGACGCGCGGACGCACGGAGTCCGGCAGCGACCGCCAGTTGCGTTGCGTCCATTCGAAGGCGTTCCCATCTAGCTCGACGGACCACACGCGGGTGAGCGGGAACTCGTCGGCGATGGCGAAACCAATGGCGCCGCTGCCCGCACATAAATCCGCCACGCGCGCGGCGCGGCCCGCTTCGAGCCCCGCGACTCGTATGGCCGCCTCGACCACCTGTTCGGTCTCCGGGCGCGGGACAAAGACGCCCGGCCCGACGCACAGTTCCCGGCGGCGAAACGGGGCGACTCCCGTGATGTGCTGCAGCGGCACGCGCTCGCAGCGCCGGGCGACCATCCGCGCGAACGCCTCACTGGCGTCAACGTCGGGCGCCAACGACCCGGTGATCTGCACGGCGGCCATCTCCCCCGGGGACCGGCCCGCCGCGTGCGCGGCCAAGAGCAGGGCCTCGTGGCGCGCGGCCGCGATACCCGCTTGCGAAAGCCGACTAGCCGCCAGGTCGATCTGCTCTCGCCAGCCCAAGGGGACCGTCATTCCCCCGTCGCTGCCATGCGCGCCTCTTCGTCGGCGGCGATGGCCGATTCGATGACCGGACCCAGGTTGCCGTCCAGCACGTGGTCTAAGTTGTACGCCTTGTAGCCGGTGCGGTGATCCGCGATGCGGTTCTCGGGAAAGTTGTAGGTGCGGATCCGCTCGGAACGGTCGACCGTGCGGACCTGCGAGCGGCGCAAATCGTTAGCCTGCGCCGCTGCCTCCTCCTGCTTCGCCGCCAGCAAGCGGGCGCGCAGCACGCGCATGGCCTGCTCGCGGTTTTGCAGCTGCGACTTCTCGTTCTGCATCGAAACGACGATCCCGGTGGGAATGTGCGTGATGCGAACGGCGGAATCCGTCGTGTTGACGGACTGCCCGCCAGGTCCGGACGATCGATACACGTCTATGCGCAGATCATTTTGATCGATGTCGACGTCCGTGACGTCGTCCGCCTCGGGGAATACCAGGACCCCGGCGGCGGATGTGTGGATCCGCCCCTGCGATTCGGTGACGGGGACGCGCTGGACGCGGTGCACTCCCCCCTCGTACTTCAGGTGCGCCCAGACGCCATCGGCGGGTTCCACGGTTCCTTTCGATTTGATAGCGACGGAAACGTCCTTGTATCCGCCCAGGTCCGATTCCGTCGATCCGATGATCTCCGTCTTCCAGCCCCGCATCTCGGCATACCGCAGGTACATCCGGAGCAAGTCACCAGCAAAGAGCGCCGACTCCTCGCCCCCTTCTCCCGCCTTGATTTCGAGGATGACATCGCGCGCATCGTCAGGATCGCGCGGCAGCAGCACCGCGCGCAGCTTCGCCGATGCCTCCTCTTCTTGGGTTTGCAAGGTGGCGGCCTCAGCAGCGAAGGAATCGTCGAGTTCGGCAAGCTCCCGCGCGGCGGCAAGATCGTCGGCGGTCGATTTCCAGTGCCTGAAGGCGCGCACCACCGCGCCCAGCTCCGCGTAGCGCCTGCCTAGGGTGCGTGCGCGCGCCTGATCCGCGTGCACGGCGGGATCCGCAAGCTGCCGTTCCAGGTCCGCATACTCTTCCAGCAGCGGGTCGACCGCGGCGAAGTGGTGCGGGGTCGGTTCGTGGGGCGCTGCCATGACAACTCGTTTCTTTCGGCTGAACAGGGAATGCGGGAATAGCACAGCGCCGGTGGCGCGCGCACCGCCTGCCCCTAGAGAGGTTGGCGGTGGCGTGCCACCGGCGCTGCAAAAAAGCTACTTGTTCTTCTTGCCGTAGCGTGCCTCGAAGCGAGCGACGCGCCCACCGGTGTCGAGGATCTTCTGCTTGCCGGTGTAGAACGGGTGGCAGGCGTTACAGACGTCCGCCGCAATCTTGCCGGACGTTTCCGTGCTGCGGGTGACGAACGTGTTGCCGCACGTGCAGGTTACCTGCGTCACGACGTACTCGGGGTGGATCCCAGCCTTCATGGCGAATCTCCTATGTGTCATGGTGCTGGGTCGCTCCGCGGAATTACGAGAACGTGAACCAGCAAGCCAACGAAAGATTATGCCACTTTTGCGCCGCGAAATCCAGTGGCGCGCAAGGTTCGTTTCAGTTCAGTTCTGGAAGACTTAGACTCGTTACCAGCCCGACTTCCCCTGCTTTGAGGTGAACCACGGTGCCCCAGCGATTGACATCGCTGCATTCGAGGGTGAGCTTATCCCTGTAATACGCGATGTACCAGCTGGCGCCGGCGGCGTCCGTTGCGTAATCCAGGGCGACGGAGGTGTCGTCTTCGGCCTGGTTCGAGAGAATGGAGACTGCGGTCGGCAGCGTCGCGAGATCGCGATGCGGCTTGCCTTCGAAGGTGAAGCTCGCATCCGTGATCGTGTCTATCACCGCGCCGATGTCGGCCGCCTTCCCGACGAAGTAGGCGTCGCGCCACGGGTAGGTATTGTCACGCAGCACGCCGTTCGCGGCGTCCTGATTGGTGCATTGGAGCGTAAACCCGACCTTCGCGACGGCGTCCTCTACCGGTTTGGCGCGCAGAACGACATTTTGCGCATCCGTGGTCAGGATGGTCCCGCAGGCGCTGGTGCCAACCACCGCGAGGCACAGGGCGATCACCGCGCCCGCGCGCGTGCGGCACGATGAGCTTGAGGCATTGCGCTCAGGGTACACGCGAGCAATGGTAGCACCGGGCGGCGATGCCTACATGACCGGGGCGCACCGCACGTCTAGGATCGGACCCATGCCCCGCACACTCATGATCACGAACGACTTCCCCACTCGCCAGGGCGGTATCGAGACGTTCGCGGAAGAACTTGCCAAGCGTTTTGACCCGGATGATCTGGTCGTCTACACGGCCTCGATGCCGGGCGACGCCGCGTACGACGAGCAGGCGGCCTTCACCGTCATCCGCGATCGGGCAGGAACGTTGCTGCCGACCTGGCGCGTGCGCCGCAACGTGGTGGCGGCGATGCGCGCGCACGGGTGCGACCGGGTGCTGTTTGGAGCATCGGCACCATTGGGCCTTCTGGCACCCGCGCTGCGGCGCGCGGGCGCGCAGACGATCGTCGCCATCACTCACGGGCACGAGGCGTGGTGGGCTGCGATACCGGGGACCAGGCAGCTGCTTGCGCGCATCGGCGCCCACGTCGACTACCTGACCTACATTTCCGCATGGTGCCGTGACCACATAGCCGTCGCGCTGCACCCCGCCGACCGCGCCAAGCAGGTTCGGCTGGCGCCCGGCGTCGACCCCGCGCGCTTCTATCCGGGCGTGGGGTCCGGCCGCGCGCGCAGCCTGCTCAACCTTGCCGATCGAACCCCGATCGTGCTGGTCACGGGCCGGTTAGTTGAACGAAAGGGGCAGGACCGGCTCATCGATGCGTGGCCGCGGGTGCGCCGTAATCATCCGGCGGCCGTGCTCGTCATCGTCGGCAAGGGCCCGTACCGCGCAGCATTGGAGGCCCGCGCGCGCGATCGCGGGGTGACCGACTCCGTGATTTTCGCGGGTTCCGTCCCGTGGGCCGACCTGCCCGCCTACTACGACGATTGCACGGTATTCGCAATGCCTTCACGCGCCCGCAAGCGCGGGCTGGAGGTCGAGGGTCTGGGGATCGTCTATCTGGAGGCGGGAGCCTGCGCCAAACCCGTCATCGTCGGCGATTCCGGAGGCGCGCCCGATGCCGTCGTCGATGGTGAAACGGGGTTCTTGGTCGATCCGGAAAACCCGCGCGACATAGCCGACCGCATTTCGCAGCTGCTTGCGGACCAGGAATTGGCCGCGCGGATGGGGCAAGCAGGGCGCCGACGGGTCGTTGCGGAGTGGACCTGGGACCAGGTCGCTCAAACAGCTAAGAAGTACCTGGGCTTGGCCGCAGATTAGGGACGAGGCCACCGCCACCGCTCGGCGGCCCGACGGGTTGACTGCCCGCACCGGTTGGCGATCCGCCGCTCGGCGGCCCTCACCGGTTGGTGATCAGCCGCCGAGCTCGAGCGGGCGTAACCGCTTCCGCTAGACCGTCTTCCCGATGCCTTCATCCCCGGCGCCACCCGGGGTCGTCTTTTGCACCTGCAGCAAAAACTCGATGTTTGTCTTCGTTTCCTTGAGCTTGCCGAGCAGCAATTCGATAGCCGATTGCTGGTCCAAGCCGCCAAATACGCGCCGCAACTTGTAGATGATCTTGAGTTCTTCCGCAGGAAGCAGGACTTCCTCGCGACGGGTACCGGATGCGTTGACGTCGACGGCGGGGAATATGCGCTTGTCCGCCAATTGGCGACTCAGGCGCAACTCCATATTTCCGGTCCCCTTGAATTCCTCGAAGATGACCTCGTCCATCTTTGAACCCGTCTCCACCAGGGCGGAAGCCAAAATCGTGAGCGATCCGCCCTCCTCGATGTTGCGGGCGGCACCAAAGAACTTCTTCGGTGGGTAGAGCGCCGACGCGTCCACACCACCGGATAGAATCCGCCCGGATGCGGGCGCCGCGAGGTTGTAGGCGCGCGAAAGGCGCGTCAATGAATCGAGCAGCACAACGACGTCTTGGCCGAGTTCAACCAAACGCTTGGCACGTTCAATCGCCAGTTCGGCGACCATGGTGTGATCGGATGCGGGGCGGTCGAAGGTGGAGGCGATGACCTCGCCGTTGACCGTGCGCTCCATGTCGGTGACTTCCTCGGGACGCTCATCGACCAGAACGACCATGAGGTGGACCTCAGGATTGTTGGTCGTGATGGCGTTGGCGATCTGCTGCATGATGATCGTCTTTCCGGCCTTGGGCGGGGCGACGATGAGGCCGCGCTGGCCTTTCCCGATCGGCGCAACGATATCGATGACGCGCGGCGTTAGCTTCGAATTCGCCGCGTTCTCCAGGCGCAGGCGTTCCTGGGGGTAAAGCGGTGTCAGTTTGGTGAAGTCGGGGCGCTTGCGTGCAACGTCAGCGGTGAGTCCGTTGACCGTGTCCAGCCGCACCAACGCATTGAATTTCTGGCGCGAACTGGCTCCCGGCGTTTCTCCCTCGCGCGGCGCGCGGATCGCACCCGTGATCGCGTCGCCCCTGCGCAGACCGGCTTTCTTGACTTGGGCAAGCGACATGTAGACGTCATTGGGCCCCGGCAGATACCCGCTGGTGCGAACGAAGGCGTAGTTATCGAGGATGTCCAGGATGCCGGCGACGGGAACCAACACGTCGTCTTCTGTGACCTCGACGTCGTCGACGCCAATCAGGTCGTTGGTGGCGCGCCCGCGCCCGCGCCGGGTCCGGTCGCGATCGCGGTAGCGGTCGCGTCCCCGGCGGCGGCGGCCGTTGCGGTCGTCCTCAGCATCAAAGGAATCCTGCCTGCGCTGGTTGTCGCGCTGACCCGTGCCGGAACGCTGATCGGTGCCCTTGTCACCGTCTCGCCCATTGCGGCCGCGCCGACCGCGCCCGTCGCGGTTGGAA
This sequence comes from Rarobacter incanus, assembly GCF_006715765.1. NCBI lineage: Bacteria > Bacillati > Actinomycetota > Actinomycetes > Micrococcales > Rarobacteraceae > Rarobacter > Rarobacter incanus. The sequence continues at coordinate 2,247,284 of NZ_VFNV01000001.1, read as the reverse complement.
CCTGGCAGGTCTTCGACGACAGTCGCCGCCCGCTCGGCGCGGTCGCCTGCGACGCGGCGCTCCGTTTGCTCCGGCTGCGCGGCTTCGCCGCGGCGCTCGCCGCGCGCAACGCTCTTGCCGCGCGATGTCGACGGTAGGCCCTCCAGGATGTTTTCGGTCGAGCCGAGTTTCGACTGCTCCGCGTCGTTCTGCGTCACCTTTTCAGACTGGTTGCGGCGAGGCCGCTCATCGCGCTGCGTTTCGGATCCGTTCGCCGTATCCGCCGGAGCCGTGGGTGCCCCTTGCTCCTTCGACGCGGCGGGGCGCTGGTCGCTCGTTGCGCGGGTCCGGCTCTCGCTGACAGGCGCCGCCTGAACAGCGGCTTTGTCCGCGCCTCGCTCAGTCTTTGCAGTGCGTCCCGCGCCCCCATTGGCGCGGATCGCCTCAACAAGTTCACCCTTGCGCATCTTGGAAATTCCCTTGATCCCGCGCGTAGATGCAAGTTTCTGTAATTCGGCGAGCTTCATCGCAGAAAGCGACCCTGCTCCACCCTGTGCGCCATCGTTAGTGGGATTGGCGGATTGTGTCACGAAGGAATCCTTCTCATTTTTTCGGTGCTTGGCGTCGCATCACGTCAGGCACGGTTGGGGGCCAGCAAATCTGGTCACATCGTTTTGATCGCGCCGCTATCTAGATTGATGTGGCGCGGAATCTTTCCCTTAGCCAGAATTGGCTACCCCTGCGGGCTACCGCTACCGCGGTTCACACCGGGGCATCATCCGCTTCGCGGGGAGGACTATCGGGGAAGGTCGGGGCACGTTTATCGGACACAACGCGAACGCGAAAACCGTTCGCCTCCAATCGATAATGCTTGCGACCAGACGTAATACTACCACTGTCCGTAGCCGCGAGCCACCTACCGGAGGTTCCGCAGCGCAGTGCGGCACTACCGGAGGTTCCCTGCCGGGCTCACCACCGCAGCGCGCACCCGCCGGGCTCACCTACCGCGCTCACCACCGCAGCGCGCACCCGCAGCGCGCACCCGCAGCGCGCACCTACCACCGCCGTCGCTGCCAACCCCGCCTCGGACGTTTGACGCCCGTCGAGTTCGAGACCATCATGAACAAGAACCTGGCCCTCACGGCCTAACACGAACTGTCACCTGTTCCTACAGCAGACCCTGCTTTGACGAACCACCACCGTTCTAACAAACAGTGGCCAACCAACATGCAAAAACCCCAAGACTCCAACCGCCACGAGCCCACGAGCCCACGAGCCCACGAGCCCACGAGCCCACGACAAGCGTGTGCGCGATGATCGCGCTCAAGCAACGCGCGGGCGGCGTTTCTTGGCAGACATATGCGTGCGACGGGCCGCGAACCGCTGTCGGCCTCGAATCACATAGCTTCGAACCAGGCGCCGGCCGCCGCGACTCCGGGCCGCGTAACTTGCCATCCCGATGGCGCTCGTCCGTCCTCGTCCCATCCGCCCACTATGCCCGCAATGGCCTGGTCCTCCGTAGCACGGGCATCATGCGTGCCAAAGACCAACACAGTGGGCCCGGCCCCCGAGATGACCGCCGGGAGTCCCTGCACACGGAGCCTCTCGACCACCAACGCCGACTGCGGCATCTGGGCGGATCGGTAGGCCTGGTGCAACCGGTCTGTGGTCGCATCGAAAAGGAGGTCGGGGTGGCGGGTCAGCGCCGCGACGAGCAGGGCAGCACGCCCCGCGTTAAAGGCGGCGTCACTATGGGGAACCTCGGCGGGAAGCGCGGCGCGGGCCGCCTTCGTCGCGAGCCTCGTGTCAGGAATGAGCACTACAGGATCTATCTGCGGATTCACCTCAATCCGAGTTGCACGAGCCTGCAGTTCGCCGTCTTCTGTCCGCGACATCCACGCGACGGTTCCGCCGCCCATGAGCGCGGGCGCCGCGTTGTCCGGGTGCCCTTCCATCTGCGTGGCGAGTTCCAAAATGCTCTGATCGTCCAGCGCTTCCGGATCTGAGATGAGAGCACGCGCCGCTACCAAGCCGCCCACAACGGCTGCCGCGGAAGAACCCATGCCTCGTGCGTGCGGAATCACGTTGTGGCACGTGAGACGCAACCCAACAGCGGGCGCACCGACATATTCGAGGCCGACCCGAATCGCGCGCGCGACCAGATGCGAGGCATCGGAGGGGACTTCGCCCGCACCGGCACCGACGACGGTGACCTCGGTCGTCTCGCTCGCTAGTGCGGTCACTTCGATGGTGTCGCGCACGTTGAGAGCTAGCCCCAGTGCGTCGAAGCCAGGCCCCAGGTTGGCGCTCGTCGCGGGAACTGAAACCCGCACGCGGTCGTTCCCAATCTGCATGTTAGCCAAGCCCCAGAGCCGTTGCGATGGAAACAACGTCGGCGCTCACGCGCACGGGTTTGATCTCTTCGCCTTCGAGCGTACGCAGCGCCCAGGCGGGATCCTTCAAACCGTGGCCCGTGACGGTGATGACGATGAGTGCGTCCTGCGGAACAAGCCCGGCCTTGGCTCGTTTGAGAACGCCGGCGGCACCCGCGGCGGAGGCAGGCTCCACGAAGACACCGACCTCGGCCGACAGCAGGCGGTGGGCCGCGAGAATTTCCTCATCGGTTACGGCTTCTATAACGCCACCGGAATCGTTGCGCGCCTGCTCTGCCTGGGTCCACGAAGCAGGGTTTCCGATCCGGATGGCTGTCGCGATAGTTTCGGGTTCATCGAACGGGTGTCCCTGGACAATGGGCGATGCGCCTTCCGCCTGGAACCCCCACATTCGGGGCAGCGCATCGGTGACGCCGGCATCCTTGTATTCGCGGTAGCCCTTCCAGTAGGCGGTGATATTGCCCGCGTTTCCGACGGGCAGCGCGTGGATGTCGGGAACCGTTCCAAGCGTGTCGACGACCTCGAAAGCGGCCGTCTTTTGCCCCTCGATCCGGTCCGGGTTCACGGAGTTGACCAGTTCCACGGGGTAGGTCTCTGCAAGCTTCCGGGCGGCCACCAGGCAATCGTCGAAGTTACCCTCGACCTGCAACAGCGTCGCGCCGTGCGCAAGCGCCTGCGAAAGCTTGCCCATCGCAATCTTGCCGTCCGGAACCAACACGGCGCACGTCATACCGGCAGCGGTCGCGTAGGCGGCAGCACTGGCGGAGGTGTTCCCCGTGGACGCGCACACGACCGCCTTGGCCCCGCGATATGCGGCGGCGGACATCGCGGTGGTCATTCCGCGGTCCTTGAACGACCCCGTTGGGTTCATTCCTTCGACTTTGAGGTAGACGCGGGCGCCAGTCAATTCGCTCAGGCGGCGGGCCGCGACCAGGGGGGTTCCACCCTCGCCAAGAGTGACTATGGTTTCTGCAACGTGGTCGGGCAGGTATTGCTCATACTCGCGGATCACTCCGCGCCAGATGTGTGCCATTTAGACTCCCTCAACTCGCAACGCGGACGCCACCTTGATCACTGCGTCCAATTCGGCCAATTCTGCAACGGTTGCGTCAAGATCTGCTTGCCGCGCCCGATGGGTGATGATGATGAGTTCGACGCCGCCGTGGGTGCGCGCGGCCGGGGTGTCGTGCTGGCGCACCGCCTCGATGGAAACGCCGTGGTCCGCCAGGGCGGTAGACACCTGCGCCAGGACTCCCGGCCGGTCGGCCACCACGAGCCGAATCTGCAGGCGAGTGTGCGCCTCGGCCGCAGCAGCGATGGGGATTGCCGCATACGCAGATTCGGCGGGGGCAAGTCCGCCGTGTGCGCGGTGGCGCGCCGCAGACACGATGTCGCCCAGCACCGCGGAAGCCGTTGGCGCACCGCCCGCGCCGCGCCCGTAGAACATCAGCTCTCCGGCGTCGTCGGCCTCGACAAAAACCGCGTTAAAGGCACCATGAACACCCGCCAATGGGTGACCGACAGGAACCAGCGACGGGTGCACGCGCGCCTGCACACCCGCCTCGGTGTCCTCGACGATTGCCAGCAGCTTGATGACGTAACCGGCATCGCGCGCGGCATCCACGTCTTCCTTGGTGACGGTCGTGATACCCTCACGCGCGACGGCAGCCAGCGGCATCCGCGTGTGGAATGCCAGTGCGGCGATTATTGCGGCCTTCGCTGCCGCGTCCATTCCCTCGACGTCAGCCGTGGGATCCGCTTCGGCGTACCCCAGTTCTTGCGCCTGCGACAGCGCCTGCGCCATGTCCAATCCGTCGGTCGTCATCTGGTCGAGGATGTAGTTGGTCGTACCGTTGACGATCCCCAGAACCCGCCGCACGTGGTCGCCCGACAGGGATTCACGCAAAGCCCGGACGACGGGTATCGCACCCGCCACGGCGGCTTCGAAGTATAGATCCCGCCCCGCGCGTTCAGCAGCTTCGTACAGTTCCGGCCCGTGGGCTGCGATCAGCGCCTTATTCGCCGTGACAACGCTGGCCCCGGTTTCGAATGCGTGCAAGATGAGTGTCCGCGCGGGTTCGATACCGCCCATGAGTTCCACGACGATGTCCGCGCCAGCCACCAGGTCCGCGGCGTTAGACGTCAGCAATGAGGTCGGCACAATCGCGTCGCGGTCTGCCGCGACGTCTCGCACGCCGACGCCCACCAGTTCCACGGCTGCGCCGATGCGTGCCCCCAGGTCATGGGAGTCCGTCACCAGTGCGCGAATTACCTCGGTGCCGACAACGCCGGCCCCAAGAACGGCAATCTTCAGAGGCCTACCGGTTACGGGCGCATGTGTCACTGGCACAGTTCCTTCGAGCAGTTATCTGGTGGTGAGGCGACGATGGTGCCCGCCGCGGGCCTAGGCAAGTCTACCCGCACGGATTTGGGGCGTCATCACCGGCGCGACCGGGTGGGCAACGGCGCCACAACCAGTGCGGCCGCGCACAGTGCCGCTGCGATCACGAGCCACGCCGCGCGGCCGGCGTCAGCCGGCTCCGCGGCGCTCACCGCCGCGGCCGTGGTGGCCGAGGCGGTGAGCGCCGGCTGGTAGAGGTCGGCCGGGAATACCGTTGCGACCGCGAGCGCGGGAACCAGCGGCGCAAGTGAATCCGTCCGGACCGAATCCGCCAGCGCCGTTGTCACCGGTGCCGCCGCGCGTTGCGTCGGCGGCTTTGTCACCGGCGGTGCGCTGACGGTCTGGGAACTGCTGGACGCAGCCTTCGCCGCGGACCGCGCAGCCGCCTTCTTCTTGGAAGATTTCGTCGTGCCTGCCGACGATTTCTTTGTGCCGGATGTGGAGGCGGGCGGGGACTTCACGATGTTGACCGGCGCCGCGGTACTGTCATCGACCGGCGGCACCGTCGTGGTGGCTTCCGCGGGCTCGTAGTTCACCGAAATGTCGAGTGCGACCTTAGCCGCGTCGTGACCGCCCCCGGAGGTGTACCAATACGCAGCCTGGCCCGTGAGCTCCTGAAAGGCAACCATGTCCGCCGGGAAACTTCCCCAATACGCCGCGTTCTGCGCGGTCTTTGCGGCCTGGACGCCCGTGCCCAAGTCCGTGCCGAGGTACGAAGTGCGGGCGATGAACCCGGTGTCGGTCAGGCCGCTCACCGTCGAGATCTTCGCGAGGGTGGCCGTCGTTGCGGGGAGCGCGGACCATGCCGCGGCGCCGCTCTGGCTGGCCGAGTACCCCGAAAGCTCCGCGACCAGCGTGCCGCTTCCATCCGGGTCGATGGTCAGCCGCGGGTTCGACGCGCTCCAGTAGGTCATGCCACCGTACATGGCCACGGTGAAGGACCCCGTCCACTGGATGGTTCCCGCTCCGGTGGCGGAATCTACCGCGCCAGTTCCCCCGACGATGACCACCTGATTGCCGGAATGGGAATCCACGTTCGAAACGTTGACGGCCTGCCCGCGCGCGTCCAAACATTTGGTGTCCCAGGTTGCGGGGACCAGCGCCCCCGATTCGTCCGGTTTCTCGATGCTTACGTTGCCCTCGGCCGCGGAATACAACCCCGCGGAGGCGCCCCAAACCACGCTGCCGCCGGCGTTGCCGGCCTTGCCCGCCGAGAGGAAATTGCATCCGCCGAAGTAGGAACCCGCACCCACCTCATTCGAAATACCCCACCTGAGTTGCGCGTTTTCGACCGCCACGGGGGCGGCCCCGGTCCCCCCATTGGAGTCGCCTGACCCGAGCGCCGGCGCCATACCCAGCCAGGCGATTCCCGCAAGCAGCGTCGCCGCGCCCGCACCCGCGATTGCGCGAAACCGTGTCATGCCTGCGCCCCCTTGCGTGTCCTTCGCCCCGCACCGCGTCGCCGACGCGTCGCCAACACACGCCACACGGAAGCGCCGACTAGCAGCAGTGCGCTAACCACCGCCGCGATCGCGAAGGCGCTATCTTGCTTAGCGCCCCGGGGCGCGGCTGCGGTCTCGGAGGCGTTGGTGATAGCCCCGGTCGTATCGGCGGCTCGCACCGGGAACGAAATCGACACCTTGGTTCCCGAGGTCGCCCCCGTAGCCGCCAGGGTGTGCGTACCCATTTGCGTAGCCCCGGGAAGCGTCAATAGGCCGGCCAGCGCGCCGCCCTTGCCTGCGACCAGGGGGCCGACGGCCGCCTGCCCGTCATCGAAAACCACGACGACCTGCTCGCCTTCGGTGAATCCCGTGGCAGTGAACGCCAGGACGCGCCCCACGACTGCAGTATCGAAGTCCACCTTCAGCGTCGCCGCAACCGCCGTTGCTTCGTCCGCTAAATCGCCGCTCTCGCCCCCGCCATCGCCGCCGTCCTCGTCGCTAGCGTCCTGCGAATCGGCACCGCTGCCGACGGTTGCGGTCGCTTGCGACGAGGCCTCCGCCCGCGTTTGCGAACCCGCCGCATCGCTGGCGGTCGCCGCGGCTCCGGTCGCGGATTTCTTTCCAGAAGAACTCGACGCCCCGGCGTTCGACTTGTCGGTTGCGGCCGTATCCTCGCCGTAGATGTCGGCGAAGGAGATCGGTGTGAACGTCTCGTTACTCGCATTGACGACGCCGTGCGCACCGATCGTGATGATCCCACACTGCACCTTGCGGCAGTTGACCTCGGTCACCGCACCATTCTTGCCGGTGGCCTGGAATGTCGGGCCGGGGATGACCAGCGTCGTTTTCCATGCGCCCTTGGCGCTGATCGTGCCACCGTTGGCGTCAGCCGCCGTGCTGGCGCCCGGGAACGCCACGTACTTTTGGAACCCGGCATTGGTTTTGGAACTGGCGTCGGGAACGTAGAGCAGGTCGCCGTTAGAGGTCTTGCCACCCTTGCTCGGACGCCACGATCCGGAATCTACCCACCCGAAGAGCACATAGATCCCGCCAAACCCGCCCTTGATCGATTGGAATCCGGTTCCCGATACCGTCACCGTTGTCGAATAGGTGGTGTCGGCCTGGGCCTTGCCGAATTCGTTTGCGACTTCGACGCGCGCCGCCGCACCGGACACCGTAGCCGCGGCCATCGATGCCGCCAGCCAAGCACCCATGGCAATCGCGGCCGTAGCGCGCCTGACCGTTCGCTGCCGCAAGCTATTCACTGCTATTCCTGCCATTCTTCAGCGCTGTAACGAAGGGGCGCGATCAAGATCGCGCCAGTGGTCGGGTGTTCAATGACGTCCACGGGGTGTTGATAAATCTCGGAGAGCAACTGCGGCGTCAGCACCTCCCGCGGACGGCCGAAGGCGCGCAGTCGCCCCGCCGCCATGACCGCGATCCGGTCGGCGTAGGCCGCCGCCAGCGCCAGGTCGTGCAGCACAACAACGCTCGTCATGCCGCGACGGACACCGCGGCGCGCCTGGTGCAACACTCGCTCTTGGTGGTGGATGTCAAGGGCCGCGGTGGGCTCGTCCAAAAATTGGATCCCCGTGCCGTGCGCGAGCGTGCGCGCAAACCCCGTGCGGGCCCTTTCGCCCCCCGACATGGTTCCGAAAGGCTGCTCCGCAAGCGATTCCAGGTCCGCCACCCGCATGGCGGCGTCGACGACCCGCTCGTCGTCCCGCTCGGCCCTTGTCCCGCGCCACGGGGAGCGTCCCATGCGCACCACCTCGCGCGCACGGAAGGGGAAGGCCACCTGTTGGTCCTGGAGCAGCACGGCGCGGCGGCGGGCGGTGGTTTTCGGCGACGCCCGGTGCGGGTCGATTCCGCCGAGCACGACGGACCCACTGGTCGGGGTACGGTCACCGGCCAGCACCGCGAGAAGCGTGGACTTCCCGGCCCCGTTCGGCCCCACCAATGCCACCATTTCACCGGCGGCGATGTCCAGGCTGACATCATCCAGGATCGTCCGGTCGCCGATCTTTACGGTGACGCCGGCGGCGTGGATCGCCGGCCCCGCGAGTGGTTCGGTCACGCCCAGCCCCCAGCCCGCGAACGGGTGCGCCGCAACAGCCAGAAGAAGAACGGCCCGCCGACAAGCGACGTGAGCATCCCGATGGGCAGGTCAGCGAACGGAATTGCGGTGCGCGCCACTAGGTCCGCACTGACCAGCAATAATGCGCCGCCCACCGCGCTCAACGGGATGAGCGTGCGGTGATTGGGGCCAACCGCCATGCGGATGATGTGCGGCACGACAAGCCCAACAAAGGAGATGATTCCGCAAAACGCCACCGCCGCGCCCGTCATCAGCGCCACGACCACGATCGCGAGGAGCCGCAGGCGTTCGACGTTGACGCCCAGGTGCCGCGCGACGCGATCCCCCAACGACAGCAGATCGAGTCGGCGCGCCATGGCCAGCGACGCGATAAATCCGATCAGGACCAGCGGGGCCACGACTGCCACGTACTGCCAGCGCGTTCCGTTGAGCGATCCGAGCTGCCAAAAAACGATCTGTTCGCGAGCTTGCGTGTCACCTAAGAATGTCAAAAACGCCAGCCCCGCCCCACAAAATGCGTTGATAGCCACGCCCGTGAGAATGAGGGTGACGACCTCCGAGCGCCCCCGCGACCGAGCCAGGGCAAAGACGACCAGGCTCGTTATCAGCCCCCCCGCGAAGGCCATGACGGCGACCGTCCAGTTGCCCGCGAAGGTTATTCCGAAAACAATCACCGAGCTGGCGGCCAGCGCGGCGCCGGACGAAACGCCGACGACCCCCGGTTCCGCCAGCGGGTTGCCAAAGACGCCCTGCATTAAGGCACCGGCCGTCGCCAGCGCGGCACCGACCAGCATCGCCATAACGATGCGCGGGAAGCGGATCGTGAACAGCGCGGATTCGCCCTGCGCGTGGGTGGGGACGGGGAACCAATCGAGCCCCAGCTTCGATGTGATCGCGCCCACCACCTCGGCGGGCGGCACATGCAGTTGCCCGGATCCAGCGGAAATGACAATCATGATCAGCAGGGCAGCAACCAGCAACGCACCGACCACGGCGGCGCGCCCCCACCGCGGCGTCGATGCGGTGCGGTCCGCGGCGCGATCATCGGCCTGCGCGGTGATGATGGATGCGCCCGCGGCGAACTCGTCGAAACTAACCAACGCACCCGCGCCGCCCAGCGGCAGTTCGCCGGCGCTCGCGCTGCGCTCTCTGGCGGCCGGTTCGGTCACGCTCATTGGCTTTCGGCCGCGGAATCGGGGGCGTAGATGGCGCGCGCCAGGGAATCGAGTACGGCGGCGGAATCGGGCCCAAAGCCCATGATTTGGGAGTCGTCCATGTCCACGATGCGGCGGTTGGCACCCGCTGGTGTCTGGGCCAGCGCAGGAACCGCCTCGAGTAGCCCGTCCACGCCCCCGGTTGCCTCCAACCCGCCGCTCATCGTGAGAACCAGGTCCGGCTGGGCCGCGACCAGCCCTTCATCGGTGATCGGCCGCATTCCGGTCCACCCGGTTTCGGCGGTAACGTCGTAGCCGCCCAACGCCTCGATCAGCGAGTCCGCGCCGGATCCTTCCCCGAACATGTAGTAGACCCCGGCGTTCCCGCGCACGTAGAGGAAGGCCATCCGCAGTTTGTGGACGGTATCGGATGGCGCTATTTGCTTGATCTGCGCAATTTTCGCATCGATCGCGTCGGTGGTGCGCTTGGCCAGTTCCTTGCCCTGCTGTTTCAGCCCCAGGGCGTTGGCAACCTGCTTGATTATCGTTCCGGTGTTTTCCAGGGTCCTATCGGAATCGACGACCACGACCGGCACGCCCGCGTCGCGCATTTGCAGCAGCACGTCCCAGGGCCCCAGGGAGGTGTCCGTGATGATGACGGTCGGGGAAAGCGAGAGGATCGATTCGCCATTGAGGCTGTGCCCGTTCTCGGTGACCCGGGGCAGGTCCTTGATCTCATCGAAGGTTGACGACGTGTCGCGACCGACCACGTTATCTCCCAGACCCAGGTCGTACACCACCTGGGCAAGTGTGCCGTATATGTCGAGCGCCAGGATGCGCGACGTATCGGTGATCGTCACCTTGGTCCCCTGCGCGTCGGTCACCGTCGCCGGAAGCGCCGGGGTGGGGTTTTGCGCGATCGGATCGATCACGTCGCTCACCTTCGTCGCGGTGGACGGCCCGGTCAGGGATTTGGGGTCCGCGGGAACCGCAAGTTCGTTCAGGGGGGTCGCCGTTGTGGCCGTGGTTGGGGCGGACGAGGCCCCCGTCCCCCCACTCCCGGTCCCGCAGGCGGCGACGGCCGCTACCAGCGCCACGGTCGTGACGGCCGCTACTGCGGTGCGGCACTTCTTCTTGATGCGTGCGGCTATTGCCACGCTTTGTCCCTCTTCCCCGGTTCGCGTCGACGTGATGCGACGCTGGTGTGGTGTGGGGAGGCCGGCGCGATGCCGCCCTCCCCACACCCTTCCCGCACGTTCCGCGAGTGTCTTACGTGACCTTCAGCTTGCCTGCCGATTTCGTCGCCGCTGAAACCAGCGAGGTCTTCTTGAAGGCGACCGACACCTTGTAGGTGCCCTTCTTAGCGAGCTTGCGAGTCACCTTCGCCTTGCCATTCTTCACGGTCACGGACTTGGTGAACTTCTTGCCCTTGGCGGCGCCCTTGGTTCCCTTCCAGGTAACCGTTGCCTTGCCGCTGATTCCGCTCACGCCGCTGGCCTTGACCGCGATGTTGACCGTCGACTTCTTCTTCACCTTGATCGACCTCTTGGCCAGCTTGGCAGTGATCGTTGCCTTAGCCTTCGCGATCGTGACCTTCGGCGACGCACTGGCGCCCGCGACTAGCTCGTTACCGCTGTACGACACGGTCAGTGCGTGGGTTCCCGGCTTCAGCGCGGTCGCCTTGATGGTGAGTGTGGCGCTGCCGTTGATTACCCCGGCAGTTCCCAGTACAACCGAACCGTTCTTCAGCGTCACGGTGCCAGTGGTGTTGGAAGCTCCAGCCTTCACGCTGACCGAGACCTTCGTCGCCTTTCCGTACGTGCCGGGCGACGCCGTGGCGGTTATGGTCGGTACCGGCAGGTCCTTCACGGTGAGCTTTGCGGCATCGGAGGTCTGCGTACCTAGGAATCCGGTCACCGCGACGCGGAAAAGCTGCCCGGAGGCGATTGTCGCGAGCTTGCCCGTTGCGTAGACCGATGCCGTTGCGCCCGAAATGTCGGTCCAGTTCGCTCCGCCATCGGTGGAGTTTTGCCATTGGTAGGAAAGCTCGCCGCTGCCGGCCGCCTGGACGCTGAATTCTGCCGACTGCCCGTCGAGGATGGTCTGATCCGCGGGTTGCTCGCTAAACGAAACCGCGGTCAGGGAACCCATAATGTCAATCGGGGTCTCTGTGTCCTGGGAGTCGTTGGAGTGGGTGTGCGCCTGCCAGGTGTACACCGAATAGCTCTTGGTGAGGTCCAGCCCGCTGAACGGCACCTCGACCGACGCGGCAAGCTTGCCACCCGTGATCCCTGCCTCCGGCACGGACGTATAACCGGCAAATTCCGCCATCGCTTCCCGGCTCGACACGTCGGGCAGGCCGCCTGCCTCGCCAACGGCGACGTAGATGCCTGCATCGCCGGGGAACGTATTAGGGGTAAAGTCCCTGCCGGCGACCGCGATCGTGATCCCCGAGGTTGATTCCTTAACCACCGAGACGTCGGTGATAGTCGGCGCCTCAGGGCGCTCAACGGTCGCGATCGCGAACGGCTCGGAGGTGACCGATCCAAACTTGCCGGTAGCGACCACCCGGTAGGTGGCCGCAAAGTTGTCCTGCGTGGGCTGCACCTGCAAGAACTTTGCAGTGCCGCCTTCGATGTCGGCCCAATCGCCCTCAGGAGCCTTGGCCTGCCACTGGAAGGTGTCTGCCAACCCATTATCCGTGAAGGTCAGCTTCGCCGGCTCGCCAACGAACGTCGTGACCACCGTGGGCTGCGCGGTGATAACAGGTGCAAGATTGAGTGCCGTTTCGGTGTCCTGCGACGTGTTCGAGTGGGTGTGCGCCTGCCAGGTGTAGATGCTGTAGGCAAGCTTGGGATCCAGATCGTCGAGGGAGAGCGGAACCGACGCAGTGAATGCCCCATCCGTGATCTCCTTCGCCCTGACCCAGGCAGCTCCAGCGAAGTTCGCCATGCCGGTTTGCGAAGAAACGTCTGGAAGACCGCCCGCGGGCGCGACGCCGACGTAGATGCCGTCGTCCCCCCCGTTAGTGACGGGGTTGAAGTTCGCGCCAGTCACTGTGAGCGTGCCCGCAGTCTGGCTCGTCATTTTCAAAGAGACGGAGGTGAGCCCGGGGGCGGCGGATGCTGTCAGACCGAGCGAGGCGGGACGCTTCTTTTCGTTGGCAGCGGCGTTAGCTGTGCCGCTTGTCGCATGCTGTGGGTCCTTAGAGGCGTAGAAATGCGCCCTGACTCCCGAAACCAAAGCACCGAGGAATTCTGGAGCGAAGGATTGGCCTTCATAGGGTTGACCGGCTGGGAGCCCAAGGTCGGTCGCCGCTTGCGATCCTGGTTCCACAACACCGTCCCAGGCCGGCGTAGCAGCGATGGTGAAGGTAGTCCCGTCGAGCGCGACCGACACGTCAGTGAGATCAGCGATCTTGACAACCGAAGGTTCGGTGCTGGCAGCGGGAGATGGACCCAACTGTGCCGATGCAGAACTGACAGTGGCGCTCAGCGCACCCTTGCCATCGCCGAGGAAATCAACCTTTGGGTTCGCAATGGTAACTGAGTAATACTCTGTACTACCGTTGACAAATGCTTCCTTGACAGTGCCACTGTACTGAAGCGATCCGGTCCCCGCCGCGACATCGATAGAGCCCGTTCCCTTGGCGAAGGTGACCACACCTGACGTGGCGTCAACGGTGGCATCGCCTGATGCGGTTTTGGTGTTCATGTGCTCTGCGATTTGCTCAGAAATCTTCCAGGCGAAACCGCCACTCGTTACAACGCGGCCACCGCTTTGAGCTTCGTCGGCCATGGCCGCGGGGGCGATCCCCCCGAGGGCTAGCGCCGCGGTTGCGACAACAGCCGCCCCGGCACGCCAGGCATTCTTCATCAATGAAGTCACTTTTATCCCTTGGATTTAGTAGGGTCTGGCCAGCATCGATGCATCCAAGCGCGGCCGCCCTCGCGGCGGTCCGCTACGCTGCCTAGCTAGCACAGGTTTGGCTCACCTAACCGAGCCGACCTCCATTGCACAACACATTCGTTGCGTAAATCAACCGCTCCCGGCAGAATCGCAGAACTTGTGACTTAAGACACAGTCCGACCGCCAAAAACGCTGCTATTTGGTGACGGGCAGTCACTTCGATAGTGACATTGCGACATCTCGGGCCGGGATCAGCACCCGGCCGCGCCGAACCGGTCGGCCGCGGCGTGTGCCTCCTCGAATGCCCCCGCGGCCGGTGGGCGCAACTGCGCCCGGAACCTACGCGCCAACATCCGTCGCCAGCAGGTCGTCCTCCGTCTCACGCCGGACGATCACCCGCGCGGCGCCGCCGCGCACCGCCACAACGGCGGGCCGCTCGATGAGGTTGTAGTTCGACGCCATCGAGCGCCCGTAGGCGCCGGTCGCGGGCACCGCCAGCAGATCCCCGGGGGCAATGTCCGCCGGCAGGTCGATATCCGGGATGACAATGTCTCCGGACTCGCAGTGCTTCCCCACCACCCGGCAACGAATCTTCACCTTCGACGAATCGCGGTTGGCCAACCGCGCGGTGTATTCGGCCCCGTACAGGGCGGGGCGGATATTGTCGGACATTCCGCCATCGACGGATACGTAGGTCCGCACCTTGACGTCCCCGTCATCCACCGTGACCGGCTTGACGACACCGACGCTGTACAGCGTGACCGTGCTGGGGCCGGCAATTGCCCTTCCGGGCTCGATCGATATGCGGGGAACCGTTATTTCGGTTGCGGAGCACTCGTCATCAATCGCCTGCGCCAATTCGCGCGCCAAGGCGGCGCTGTCGATCGGCTCATCCGCCTTGGTGTAGGCAATGCCAAACCCGCCACCAAGATCTACCTCGGGCATGACGAAGCCGGTGCGGTCGCGCACCAGCGCCCGGAATGCGAGCAACTTGCGCGCCGAGACGACAAACGCCGTCGGGTCCTGAATCTGCGAGCCGATGTGGGTGTGGATGCCCAAAAGCTCCAGATCGTCGCCGTTTCCAAGCACCAGCTCGACGGCCTTGAGGGCGCTGCCATCGGCAAGCGACAGGCCGAATTTTTGATCCTCGTGCGCGGTTGAAATGAACTCGTGGCCGCCCGCGTGAACGCCCGTCGTCACGCGGACCATCACGGGCACGCGCCTACCGGCCGCCCGCGCCGCGGCGGCGACCCGGCCCACCTCGGCCAGCGAATCTATGACGATCCGGCCCACCTTCATCTCGATCGCCGTCGCGATTTCGCGGTCGGACTTGTTGTTGCCGTGCAGCCCCATCTTCGGTCCGGGCACACCTGCGCGCCGCGCGACCGCCATCTCGCCGCCCGTGCAGGTATCCAGCCTCAGGCCCTCCGCGATGACCCACTGCGCGACGGCGGTGCACAGGAACGACTTGCCCGCGTAGTACACATCGACGTCCGAACCGATGTCGGCGAATGCGGACTGAAACACCTCGCGCAGCGAGCGCGCACGCGCCCTGAAATCGTCCTCGTTTACGACAAACAGGGGCGTTCCGAAGTTCTGTGCCAGGTCCCTGACGTCCTGCCCGCCCAGGTGCAGCGCCCCGCCATCGCCCAGCGTCGTCTCGCGCGGCCACACCCGCGCCACCAGGGCGGTCACATTCGCTCCGGCGCGCTGACGCCAAGCAGATCCAGCCCGTTGGCCAGCACCTGCCCGACCGCATCGTTGAGCCACAGGCGCGTGCGGTGCAGGTCCGTTACGGGTTCGTCGCCCTGCGGGGTGACCCGGCACGCGCCGTACCACTGGTGGTACGCCCCCGCCAGTTCCTCCACGTATCGCGCGATCCGGTGCGGTTCGCGCAACGCGGCGGCCTGGGCGACGATGCGCGGATAATCGGCAAGTTGCGCCAGCAGGGTCGATTCGGTCGCGTCGGTCAGCAGCGACGGGGCGAATGCCTGCTCCCTGCTAATGCCGACATCGGCCGCGTTGCGTCGCACCGATGCCGTGCGCGCGTGCGCGTACTGCACGTAGAAGACGGGGTTGTCGTTGGATTTTTTGCGCAGGTCCTCCCCGTCGAGCGACAAGGGGGTGTCTGCGGGATACCGCTCAAGCGAGTAGCGCACCGCGTCCGTGCCGATCCACTCGATCAGGTCGGAAAGCTCGATAATGTTGCCCGCGCGCTTGGAGAGTTTGGCTCCGCCCACGGACACCAGCTGCCCGATGAGGATCTCGATGTTGACATCCGGGTTATCGCCCGCACACGCGGAAATGGCCCGCAGGCGGTTCACGTAGCCGTGGTGGTCCGCGCCCAATAGGTAGATTTTGCGCGTGTAGCCGCGGTCCTTCTTCGACAGGTAGTACGCGGCGTCGGCTGCGAAGTAGGTGAAGGAGCCGTCGGCCTTGATCAGGACCCGGTCCTTGTCGTCGCCGAATGTCGTGGTGCGCAGCCACACCGCGCCATCCTTGTCGTAGACGTGGCCCTGCTCGCGCAGCCTGTCAACGGCGCCGGTGACTGCGCCCGATTCGTGCAGGGTCCGCTCCGAAAACCACTCATCGAAGTGCACGCCGAACTTGCGCAGGACATCCTTTATTTCCGCGAGCTGCAACCGGTAGCCCTCCTCGCGGGCCAAGGCGACGGCTTCCCCGTGCGGCAGTGTCGTTATGGACGAGTGCTCCGTCGCGATTCGCTCCGCCAGCGCCGTGATGTACTCTCCGCGGTACCCGCCTTCCGGGATCTCACCGCCGGTGATCCGCGCCAGGATGGATTCGCCGAACTTGTCCATCTGCGAGCCGGCGTCGTTGATGTAGTACTCCGCGGTGACATCGGCGCCCGCGGCGCGCAGTATGCGCACCAGCGAATCGCCCAGCGCCGCCCAGCGCGTGTGCCCGATGTGCAGCGGCCCGGTCGGGTTCGCGGAAACGAACTCCATATTGATGACCTGGCCGGTCAGCGACTCGCCGCGACCAAAGTCGGGCCCGCGGGTGACGATTGTGCGCGCCAGTTCGCCGGCGGCGGCCGCCGAAAGCGTGATGTTGAGGAAGCCTGGGCCCGCGATCTCCACCCGGTCGACCCCAGCGACGTCGCTCAGCGCGGCTGCAATCGACGCCGCCAGGTCACGCGGCTTGCGCCCCGCACCCTTCGCCAATTGCAGCGCAATGTTCGTTGTCCAGTCACCGTGTTCACGCTGCTTGGGGCGTTCAAGAACGACGCGCGCGGCGGCGCCCTCGATGTCGTCGGCCAGGGGGGTATCGGTCAGTGCGGCCGTCAACGCGCTGCGGACGGCACCTGCTAGTTCCTCGGGAGTCACTCGGCTATGGTACTTCGCAAGGGGTATGGAACACACACGGGGGTCGGGCACATGTGTAGTCAGCTATCGACGCGAATGCAGCTATCGGGCAAGACCGTTGAGGCTATGCGGCAGTTCATCGTCGACGGGACGTGGCCGGTGGGAAGCAAGATCCCAACCGAGCCCGCATTGGCCGATCTGCTGGACGTGGGCCGCAATACCGTGCGCGAGGCTGTCCAATCCCTTGTGCACGCGGGGCTGGTGGAAAAGCGCCAAGGGTCGGGGACCTACGTTGTCTCGCAGGACGAGCTTGGCCCCGCCCTGCACCGGCATCTGGGGCACGTTTCCCACTCCGACGCCCTGGAGGCGCGGCGGGCCATCGAGGTGGAAGCCGCCTGGTTGGCGTCGCAGCGGGCGACCGAATCCGCCAAGATCGCTCTGACAATGGCCGCCCGCGAGCTGCACTCACTGGTCGGGGACGCCGTCGATCACCAGCACCTGGGCCGCCCCGACGTGGTGGCGGCGGACCTGGCCTTTCACCGCGCGTTGGTGGCGGCGTCGGGGAACTCGTTATTGCTCACACTGCACGACAATTTGGCCGATGCGATCCGCGAAAACATTCAAATCAACCTTGAGACCGCCTCCCAATCGCCCGAACGGGCCGGCGAACTGCAAGGCACCCATGACGCCATCATGCACGCCGTGATCCAGGGCGACGGCACCGGCGCGATGGACGCGGTGCGGCTAACTCTCGCGCGCTTCCTGGACACTGCCGAACCGGATGCGCCGCGGTAGCTGCCGGCGAAACGTGCACGGAACGCACCAACCCTGGTAGTCTCGTTGATCGTGCTGAATCGCGTGAGCGAGCAGCGCACGCGCCCGTAGCTCAGTGGATAGAGCGTCTGCCTCCGGAGCAGAAGGTCGTAGGTTCGAATCCTATCGGGCGCACCCGCAGCCACATCTGGCTCACCCACGTGTGGCCGGTTTTTCGGTCAGTGCGGTCACGAGTCGGCGGCGCACGATCCCGCTACCGCGGCCGCCACCTCATCCATGGCGATCCGCGCCTTGGTTTTCGCCGCACCCCGCACGGAATTGACCGCTATCGATAGAGCTTTGAGCCGGCCGTCGGAACCCACGGTGAACCCGGATAGGGCAATCTCGTAGTCGAGCGTTCCGGTCTTTGCCGCGACCGCCCCGACCGCGCACTTTGACTTGGACGATGTGAACCGGCCGTATCCCTTGATGAGGGTGCCGCTCAGGCCGGACGTTGGCAGCGCGGTGCCGGAATACAGGATCGGGCGCAGCGCCTTGTTGGCGGGATCGGCGATGACCGCCAGCAGCGAAACCAAGAACTCCGCCGACATGGTGTCCCGCGGCGACAGCCCCGATCCGTCCTTCAGCGAGACGCCCGCGGTGGGCACCCCCAAGGCTCGTATCGCCGCCAGTGTGCCCGCGGCCCCGCCCGCAAAGCTACCCGCTTGGCCCGCGGCGATCCCAATGTGCCGGTGCAGCACCTCCGCAACCTGGTTGTCCGAGCGCAGCAGCATGCGTTTGACCAGGGTGCGCACGGTTGAGCTGGATACCGCGGCCACCGCCTTGGCGGCGGCGGGCGTCGCCTTGCGCCCCGCGTACCGCACCTTGACCTTGGTGGGAAGCGATCGGTCCAGGTAGCTGGCGAAGAGCCGGGCCGCTGCGGCGGCAGAATCGGCGGACCGGACCCCCGCGATCGCGGTTCCCCGCACGGGTTGGATCGTTGCCAGGTTGTAGCCTCCCTGCCTCCAGGTCGCGTGCTTGGTCGCGCCCGTAAAGATCGTGTCATCGAGGCGGACCGTAATGGTTCCTCTCTTCACCCCGCGCTTCTTCAGGATTGCGGCCGTGCCCTTCGCGAGTCGTTTGATCTTGGCCTTGGTCAACCGCGGGTCGCCGCCCGACTCGAAATAGATCGATCGTTTGCCCTGCCGCGACACCTTCGTCGCAAATCGCGTCGAACCACCCACCGTCTGCAACGCCGCGACGGCCGTGAGCAGTTTCGTGTTGGATGCGACGGTGCGCGACGTGGCGGCATTGTTGCTATATATTTCCTCGCCCGTGAGCACGTCGATGATTTTTATGGACGAGTTCCCCCCTAGTTTTCCGGCTTTGACCCGCTGCGCGACCCGTTTCGCCACGTCCGCCTTGAGCGCGTCGGACGTTTCGGCGCCCGCGGGGCCGGTTACGCCCTGTTCGCCGCCGACAGATTCGAGTTGGTCCGAGCCGACCGTCACCGCCGAACGCACGACCGCATCTTGGGAGAGCGTCCAAATCGGTGTGGCCGCGTGCGCCGTGGCGGGCTGCGCCACTAGTGCCAGGGCGATCGCGGCGCCCACCCATCGCTTAGTTCTCATGCCACGATGCTAGCCGTGTGTGGCCCGACTCTCGCCGGGCTCGCCGCCGAAGACGGATCCGCGCGCCCGGCGCCCCCAGTCTTACCCCAGTTTCCGAGGTTTCCCCTACCCGCCTCGTCGCACCCGATCTACTTTGAGGTAACCGTCCGGGTTGTTTCCACACACAACGAGGTGATCACCGTGTCAAATCACTCCCACATCCGCGCCTGGTCCACCGCTTTGGGAATCGCTGGGTCGTTATTGGCCCTGGCCCCCGCGCCATCCGCCCATGCGAGCAACGTCGCATCGAATGCGTCCAAGGTGCCTGATGCCACCGCCGCGCAACGGTGGAAGGCAGCCGGGGGCAAGGGCATCGCCGCCTTCAAACGCGTCGCTACCGCCGTTGATAAGGCGATCGCGGCGTCGTCGTTCGGTGCGGGGCCGACGAAAATCTAACGCCTTGAGGTCACTGCCAAGCACGGACCGTGCCCCGGCCGCTAGCGGGGCACGGTCCGTTTTGTCAGTCCAGCGCGATAGGCTTGGGGCAGTAGATTCACCGATTGAGGAGCCCCCACATGCCTCGCCCCTTGCGATCCAAGACTTCCACCCACGGCCGCAACATGGCCGGTGCTCGTGCGCTGTGGCGCGCCACCGGCATGGGCGAGGGGGACTTCGGCAAGCCGATCATTGCCATCGCTAACTCCTACACACAGTTCGTTCCCGGCCATGTCCACCTCAAGGACATGGGTGACTTGGTGGCTGGCGCGATCCGCGAGGCCGGTGGCGTCGCCAAGGAATTCAACACCATCGCCGTCGATGACGGGATCGCCATGGGGCACGGCGGAATGCTCTATTCGCTGCCCAGCCGCGACCTGATCGCCGATTCGGTCGAATACATGGTCAACGCGCACTGCGCCGACGCACTGGTGTGCATCTCGAACTGCGACAAGATCACCCCCGGCATGCTGAATGCTGCGCTCCGACTCAACATCCCGACCATCTTCGTTTCGGGCGGGCCCATGGAGGCAGGCAAGGCCGTCATTGTCAACGGGGTCGCGACCAGTCACCTGAACCTCATCAATGCGATCAATTCCTCGGCCGATGACAACGTCAGTGATGAGGGCCTGAGCGCCATTGAGCAGAGCGCGTGTCCGACCTGTGGATCGTGTTCGGGGATGTTCACCGCTAACTCCATGAACTGCCTAACCGAAGCCCTCGGGCTTTCCTTGCCGGGCAATGGTTCGACGCTTGCCACGCACGCGGCCCGCCGCGATCTGTTCCTGGAGGCGGGTCGCACCGTGGTCGAACTGTGCCGGCGGTACTACGACAATGACGACGCGTCGATCCTGCCAAGATCGATCGCCACCAAATCCGCGTTCGCGAACGCTATGACACTGGATGTCGCGATGGGAGGATCGACCAACACGGTGCTGCACATCCTTGCAGCGGCCCAGGAAGCGGGCGTTGACTTCACTCTCGAAGACATCGACGCGATCTCGCGGCGGGTCCCGTGCCTCTCGAAGGTCGCCCCTAACCACCCGAACTACCATATGGAAGACGTGCATCGGGCCGGCGGAATACCCGCGCTGTTGGGCGAGCTCGACCGCGGTGGGCTGCTCGACCACGACGTGACTTCCGTGCACACCGCAACCCTTGAAAGGTGGCTGGCCGATTGGGACGTGCGCGGTGGCTCTGCTACGTCCCGCGCGATCGAGCTGTTCCATGCGGCCCCCGGTGGCGTGCGAACCACGCAGGCGTTTTCGACCCAAAACCGTTGGGATTCTCTCGACACTGATGCCGCCGGCGGGTGCATACGCGATGTCGCGCACGCCTACACCGTCGAGGGCGGGCTGGCGGTCCTGCGCGGCAACATTGCGGAAGATGGAGCGATCATCAAGACCGCCGGGATCGACCCGGATGTCTTCCACTTCGTTGGAACGGCGCTGGTGGTCGAATCCCAAGAAGAGGCCGTCGAGAAAATCCTCAGCAAGCAGGTCAAGCCGGGTCACGTCGTCGTTGTCCGATACGAGGGGCCCGCCGGCGGCCCTGGCATGCAAGAGATGCTCTACCCGACAAGCTTCATCAAGGGTCGCGGACTCGGCAAGGTGTGCGCCCTCATCACCGATGGGCGATTCTCTGGCGGGTCGAGCGGGATATCCGTCGGCCACGTGTCGCCGGAGGCGGCCGCGGGCGGCGCCATCGGGCTCATCGAGGACGGCGACGAGATTGAGATCGATGTCAATTCTCGCCTCATTCGGGTCAATGTCTCCGACGAGGAACTGGCTACCCGGCGCGAAAAGATGCTCGCCTCCGATCGTCCCTTCCAACCCAAGGAGCGGGACCGTTACGTGTCCCCAGCGCTGCAGGCGTATGCCGCCATGGCCACGTCCGCGGATCGCGGGGCGGTGCGCGACGTATCGCTCATCACACGCCGCTGATCGGTTCCGCGCCTCGCACACCGAGCGGTAACACCGCATTTGAGTAAGAAGGAGTTGTTTGATGACCCCGGCGCTCATTATCGGTTTCGTGGTTCTGTCACTTGCCGTGACCGCGTTCGCGCGCAGCCGCGGACTCGCTGCGCCGCTCTTGCTCGTCGTGGTTGGCGTGTTCGCATCGTTCATCCCCGCGGTCCCGCACATTGAGCTGAGCCACGAGGTCATCCTCGGCGTCGTGCTGCCCCCGCTCCTGTATTCGGCGGCCCTATCGAGTTCATACCAGGATCTGCGCACGTCGCTGCACGCCATCACGCGTCTCGGCGTGGGGGCCGTCGTGGTCACGGCCTTGGCGGTCGCGGGGCTAGTCACCTGGCTCTTCCCTGCCATCGGATTCCTGCCCGCGCTGGTGTTGGGCGCGGTAGTCGCCCCACCGGACGCCGTTGCAGCGGTGGCCGTCGGCAAGAA
Organism: Rarobacter incanus; assembly: GCF_006715765.1. Classification (NCBI taxonomy): domain Bacteria; kingdom Bacillati; phylum Actinomycetota; class Actinomycetes; order Micrococcales; family Rarobacteraceae; genus Rarobacter; species Rarobacter incanus. Next base: position 2,225,322 of record NZ_VFNV01000001.1, on the reverse strand, counting down.
GCTCGGGCTTCCCCGCAAGGTGATGACCATCTTGACCGGCGAAAGCCTCATCAACGACGCGACGTCGCTGACGCTTTACAAAGTGGCGCTCGCCGGTGTCGCATCCGGGGTCTGGTCGCTGACGACGGGGTTCGAAACGTTCTTGCTCGCGGTGATAGTCGGGGTCGGGATCGGTCTCATCCTCGGCTCCATCGCGAACCGGGTCAGGTTGGCCCTCGACGACACGACCGTGGCCATCCTCGTCTCGGTCCTGGTCCCGTTCATCTGCTACTGGTCCGCCGAGGAACTGAATGGCTCCGGGGTCCTGGCCGTCGTCGCGGCCGGCCTGTACTTGGGCAAGCACGCGCCCGAGGCGTCCTACACGACCCGGCTGCGCGAGGCTCCCATCTGGGAAAGCGTCGACCTAGCGCTCGAGACAATCACCTTCGCGATCATCGGATTGCAACTGCGTTGGATCGTTGCCGACGTGCTCGCCTCCAACCAGGGCCTCGGACACGCGATCGCGGTGTCTGCGGTGGTGTTGGGCGTGGTCATTGTGATCCGGCCCGCCTACGTATTCGCCACGAGCAAGGTGGATTCGTTCCGCCTGCCCGGGAGCCCGCGGCCGGCCAACGATACCCTCAGCTGGCGCGAATCCCTGGTCGTCGGTTGGGCGGGAATGCGCGGCGTGGTCACGATAGCGGCCGCCGCCGCGATACCCGTAATGACCGGCGCCATCGAGTTTCCCGAACGCGCCACCGTGCAACTCGCCGCGCTGACGACCGCCATTGGCACGCTCCTGTTGCAGGGCCTCACCCTCCCGTGGCTCATCAAGCGATTGCACCTCAATGGGGACGAGGACCACCGGCTCGATTCGGTCCAAGAGATGCACGTGCGCGTGCTCATGGCGGAGGCACAGGCCGCCGTCATATCGACGGCAATCAATCGCTGGTCGGGACGCCTCGGCAAGGATCAGGCCAGCGAGATCGCCGACAAACTGCGCGCGCGCATCGTCGCCGCCGGCGCGGCGGCATCGCAGGTCGCACGCGATGCGCAATCGGTCACCGACCTTTCGCAGCAGGCCGACTCGCGCCCCGGCGATTGGGTTCCGATCGTCCCACCTGCCGCAAACGAGCAAGCCGCACCCCCCGCGGCAGGTGCGAAGCGCGCGGCGGGGGCCGGCAACACCCAGCTCAAGGCGGTCCGGCAGCGATCGGCGATGATTCAGCAAGTTCGGCGCGACCTGATCAAGGCCCAGCGGCAGGTGCTCGCGACGGAACGCGATCGCGGGTCAATCAACGAAACGGTTATGCGATCGATGCTCCGCGAGATCGACCTGGCCGAGGAGTCGCTGTCGACCTCCTGGCTCTCGCGGATGACCCCCTAGCCCCACGGTCCCTTGCAGTACCGCCGGGCTGCGCCGCGCGCAGCGCGGCCCTCGTCCCGCAATGTTCGTGCCTGACTACCGCCTGACCGGTTTCTACCATAAATTGGACGTAGCGCCTTATCGGGCTATACCCGACATGTCCGACTAGGCACAAAACTTGGGACCTATGACACACCCGTCAGCACGGCTCGTCCCATAGTGTTGTTCACGAGATCACACAAGAACTCAGACCACTGATCCGAGGTGGCGCCGCCTGAGCGTCAACGGATTCACGACACTCCAAAGAGAGGGTAGTCATGGCAGACAATGGCCCAAGTCCTGAGGTTGCAGCGGAGATCGACGCCCTGGTCGGGCGCGGCCTCGCAGCCCTGCGCGAGTACCAGCGCTTCGATCAAGAACAGATCGACCAGATCGTAAAGAAGGCTTCCGTAGCCGCGCTTCACGAGCATGGAAACCTAGCTGTACTTGCCGTTGAGGAAACCGGCCGCGGCGTCTTCGAAGACAAGGCGACCAAGAACATCTTCGCTTGCGAGCACGTAACGAACTCGATGGCGAAGCTAAAGACGGTTGGCGAGATCAGCCGCGACGAAATCAACGGCATCGTCGAGATTGCCGAACCCGTTGGTGTGGTTGCCGGTATCACTCCTGTTACCAACCCCACCTCCACCGCGATCTTCAAGTCGCTCATCGCGATCAAGACCCGTAACCCCATCATCTTCGCGTTCCACCCGAACGCACAGAACTGCTCGGTGGCCGCCGCAAAGATCGTCCGCGATGCAGCGATTGCCGCCGGTGCCCCCGAGGACTGCGTCCAGTGGGTCGAGCACCCCAGCATTGAGGCCACAAATGCCCTCATGAACCACCCCGGCGTCGCCCTGATCCTGGCAACCGGTGGTAACGCGATGGTTCGCGCCGCCTACTCGTGCGGAAAGCCTGCCCTCGGCGTCGGTGCCGGTAACGTCCCCGCATTCGTGGAGCGTTCCGCCAAGCTCGGTCGCGCAATCAACGACCTGGTAATCTCCAAGGACTTCGACCACGGCATGGTCTGCGCGTCCGAGCAGGCTGTCATCCTGGACGCGCCGATCTACGACGAGGCCATGACCGAGTTCGAGCGCCTCCACGCGTACCGCGTGAACGATCGCGAGAAGGGCCTGCTCGAAGAATTCATCTTCGGCGCCCAGGCAAACTCCGAGAACTGCGCTGGGGCCAAGCTCAACCCCAACGTCGTCGGCAAGTCGGCAGTGTGGATCGCCAAGCAGTCCGGTTTCGACGTCCCCGAAGACACGTCAATCCTTCTTGCCGAGTGTTCGGGTGTCGGTCCGCAGGAACCGCTGACCCGCGAAAAGCTCGCGCCCGTCTTGGCCGTGCTGCGTGCCGAGAACTCCGAAGAGGGCATCCAGCTCGCCGAGCAGATGGTCGAGCTCAACGGTTTGGGTCACTCCGCCGCAATCCACACCGAGGACGAGGACCTGGCACGCGAGTACGGCTCGCGCGTCAAGGCGATCCGCGTCATCTGGAACTCGCCTTCAGCCCTCGGTGGTATCGGCGACATCTACAACGCGTTCATTCCGTCGCTCACCCTGGGTTGTGGTAGCTACGGACGCAACTCGGTCTCGAACAACGTTTCGGCCGTCAACCTGATCAACATCAAGCGAATTGGGCGGAGGAACAACAACTTGCAGTGGTTCAAGGTCCCGGCAAAGACGTACTTCGAGCCGAACGCGATTCGCTACCTCGAGGACATGTTCCACATCCACCGCGTCACCATTGTCACGGACGCGACAATGACGCGACTGGGCGTGGTCGACAAGATCATCGACGTCCTGAACCGGCGGCCAGAAAAGGTCTCGCTGCAGATCATCGACAATGTTGAGCCCGAGCCTAGCGTCCAGAACGTGCGCAAGGGTGCCGATCTGATCCGCGACTTCAAGCCCGACACGATCATCGCGCTCGGCGGCGGCTCGCCCATGGACGCGGCCAAGGTCATGTGGCTGCTGTACGAGCACCCGGAGATCGAATTCGCCGACATGCGCGAAAAGTACTTCGATGTCCGCAAGCGCGCGTTCAAGTTCCCGGAGCTCGGCAAGCTGGCCAAGCTGGTTTGCATCCCGACCACGTCGGGTACGGGTGCAGAGATGACGCCGTTCGCGGTCATCTCGGACCCGGAGGAAGGCAAGAAGTACCCCCTGGCCGACTACGCGCTGACGCCCACGGTCGCGATCGTCGACCCGGTACTGGCCCAGGGCCAGCCGAACTTCTTGGCTGCCGACTCCGGCATGGACGCACTGACTCACGCCACCGAAGCGTTCGTATCCGTGTATGCGAACGACTTCACCGACGGCCTGTGCCTGCACGCCATCAAGCTGATCTTCGAGAACATCGAAGAGTCCGTCACCGGAACACCCGGAACGGCCAAGCACATCAAGGCCCGCGAAACCATGCACAATGCCTCCTCGATCGCGGGTATGGCGTTTGGTAGCGCGTTCCTCGGAATTGTCCACGCCATGGCGCACACGATCGGTGGCCGCTTCCACCTGGTCCACGGCCGCACCAACGCCGTGTTCCTGCCGTACGCGATCCGCTACAACGGAACGGTCCCGGGCAAGCCCACCAGCTGGCCCAAGTACGAGCGTTACATCGCTCCGGAGCGCTACCAGATCATCGCCCGCCACCTCGGTCTTCCGGCCTCCACGCCGGAAGAGGGCGTTGAGTCGTACGCCAAGGCCGTCGACGAGCTGCGCGGCCGCCTGGGAATGCCCAAGTCCTTCAAGGAGCAGGGAGTCGACGAGCAGGCGTTCATCTCGCAACTGCACGACCTGGCACTGCGCGCATACGAGGACCAGTGCGCGCCCGCCAACCCCCGCCTGCCGATGATCGACGACATGAAAGCGATCATGGAGGCCGCCTACTACGGAATCACCGTGGAGGAGGTCAAGGCGAACCGCGCCGCGGCCGCGGCTGCTCCCGACGCGACCGTCGAGGCAAAGCCCGCGCGGAAGTCAAACAAGAAGGGCTGATAGGTCGCTTCTATAGGTGATTCGCACGAACCACATGGCTGAGGGCCACTCGCATAAGCGGGTGGCCCTCAGCCATGACCTGGTCCGCGAAGCGATAAGCGATATGCAGGGGTCAAACGCTCGCGGGGACGGCAGGGGTCAGCGTCCGCGGGGGCGGCAGGCACCAGCGTCCGCGGGGGCGGCAGGGGTCAGCGTCCGCCGGGGAGCAGCGCCGATTGCGTAAACGAACACGGCACGGACAGCCAGGACGATCTGGCTCACGGAGGCGAGAGAGACGGACCTTGGCGTCGCTCGATGGCGCGAATCGATCAGGCCGGTAGAACGATGCCCCGGCACCCGGCGAGCCGCGGTGCGACTCGGGTTCACGCCCTTGGGGTGAGATTAATCCTGCGAAGCCACGTCTGCCAGGCGCTCTTTGTAACCCGTACCACCGTCGTTGTCGACGCGCACAACGCCCGCCATGTATTCCCAGTGCCACGGCTCGTACCGGGCGCCCTTTGCCCAGTCGGGGTTCCCGAAACCGAAGTAGCCCGCGTTGGCTTGCAGCCAGGCCCACCGGTCGGCCGAAGTATATGTGGATTTGTCGAGGTCCACGGCGTATCCCCACCCGTGGTTCGATTTGCCGGCAGCGGCGGTCATGCCCGGGTTACTTGCGTACAAACCCGCCTGACGCCCGTACGATCGATAGGCCGACGTCACGAGCATGGGGGTGCCGAACCGCACCTCGAAGGCCTTAGACATCTCAGCAAAGGCGACCGCGGCCTCCGGCTGCAGCTGGTACCCGCCGCCCTGCGGCAACTCGCAGAGTTGGGAGGCCACCAACTCACCGTTCGTGCCGTCAGCGATCACGCTGGGATCGCATCCGGGCAGCGACGAACGGACCTCGGAACGCGTCGCCATGGCAGCCGACCGTTCGTCATCGGTCAGCGACTGCGCCATCGCGGCCGGGGCCGAGGGTTGCGCCACCGCCTTTTGGATGATCGACAGCGTAGTCGGCGCTAACGCCTGCGTCGCGCCGCCGACGCTTTGACTGCCCGCGGCGGCGGCCACCGCGGTGGCATCGGCGCTGCTCGCGGAGACGATCCTCTCGATCCCGGCGCCCTGCAACGAATCGAGCACATGCGTTCCGGGCAAAGCAACGGTTGCGACGGCCAAACCGGCGACGATGGCGGCCTTCGGAAGCCACCCTGCCGAACGGCGGGCGCGCGGCATCGCGTGAATGGAACCGGTGCGCGCACCCTGGCGCCGCGTGTCACTAAGCCCGGGCGTGCCGGTGCGATCCGCGGCCTGCGGGCCACCGACGGCGGTGGTTTCATTGACGAGCTTTGGCGCCGCCGCGCGGCGCGGCGCGACGCCGTCCCGATAGGCTCCGCCGCGAGCAATCTCGCCAGCAGTGGGTCGCCTGCGGAAACGCGTGCCCAACGTTGGAATGGCGGATGCCGAATCGGCGGCAGCAAATCGCTGTTCGCGCAGATGGCGACGCGTCGTGGGAGCGGCAGCGGTCGATTTTGCCTCGACTTCTAGCACTCGCTCTCCAATCATTGCGCGAAACACGGTCACGCCCGACTCATCGATCGAATCTGGCTACCCGGTCCATCGTACCCGCCCCTGCTCGGAAGCGAAAGGCGACGGGGATTTTACACAGGGGGATGCTCATGTACGTGGTGCCGCTGCATGTCGTCGTGAACTTCCCCGACCAGTTCCTCCAAAATGTCCTCCAGGAACACGATTCCAACGACTTTCTCCCCGTCAACCACCCGAACCAAATGCGCCCCCGTGCGTTGCATGCGGGCCAAGACGTCTTCCACATCCACGCTCGCGGACACCCGCGGAAGGGGCCGAATCGCCGCGGAATCCACCGGTTTGGACGCGGTGAAGTCGGTCGCATCAAGAACGTCCTTGATGTGGACATAGCCCAACGCATCCCCGTCGCTGTTCGCCACCACGAATCTACTGAATCCAGTACGCCGCAACGCATCCTCGATTTGGTCGGGGGTAACATCGGGCGGCACCGTCACAACCGCGGACATCGGCACCATCACCTGTGCCGCATTCAGTTCCGAGAATTCCAAGGCTCCCGTGAGCAGCCCCTCGTCGTCGCGCAATACGCCTTCCTGCCGCGATCGGTCCACGATCGACTGCACTTCCTGGACCGAAAATGCGGAGGCGACCTCGTCCTTCGGCGTCACGCCAGTGGCTCGCAAGATGTGGTTTGCCAGCCAGTTGATGACCACCACCACCGGCCCCAGCACCTTCGAAATCACCGTCAGCGGGGGGATCAATACAAGCGCGGCCTTGTCGGGAGCGGAAACCGAGATGTTCTTCGGCACCATCTCACCTATCACCACGTGCAGGTAGACGACAAAGAACAGGGCGATGGCAAAGGAGATCGGGTGCACCGCGCCGTCGGGTATCCCCATTGCCTGCATCGGCCCCTCTATGGCGTGAGCGATGGCGGGTTCGGCAATGGCACCCAATCCCACCGAACACAGCGTCACCCCCAGTTGCGCGCAGGCAAGCATGAGGGAGAGTCGTTCCATAGCCCAAATGACCCGCGTCGCCCCGCGATGACCGCCCTCGGCCAACGGCTCCATGGCGGCTCGGCGCACGGAGAGGATCGCGAACTCGGATCCGACAAAGAACGCGTTGGCGGCCAGCAGCGCCACGGCGATGATCAGCGCAACGGAGGTGCTCACGCTCGCGCCTCCCCCACCGCGGCGTCGGTGCCCGGCACGAGCCGAATCCGCACCCGCCCCACGCGGCGTCCCGCCATAGCCTCGACCCGCAGCTGCACCGCGCGCCCACCGGGCCCCGTGTCCACGTCGATGGTGTCGCCGGCCTGGGCGATCCGCCCCAGCCGGGCCATGATGAGCCCCCCGACCGTTTCGTAAGCCGCGGATTCTGGCAGAACGATGTCGGTGACCTCCGCGACCTCGTCGGGGCGAGCAAGGCCGGACACCGTCCAGGCGCCCGCGCCGGCGGCACTGATCAGTGCGCGATCGCGGTCGTGTTCATCCGCAACGTCGCCGACTATTTCTTCAATCACGTCCTCCAGCGTGACGATCCCGGACGTCCCGCCGTACTCATCGACGACGATGGCCAGCTGGCTACCCGCATCGCGCAATTCGACAAGCAGCGAGCGCAGCGGGACCGTTTCGGGGACTTGATGGGCCTCGTCCATAATCGCCGTCACCGGGACGGATTCGCGCCTAGCGCGCGGAATGGCCAGCGCCTTGCGCACCTGCACCAGACCGACAATGTCATCTCGCGAGGAACCCGTTATCGGGAACCTCGAATGGCCGGTTGCGCGAGCGAGCGTTATAACGTCGGCCGCACTCGATTCCGACGAGATCACCGAGACCCGAGTGCGGTCGGTCATAACATCGACCGCAAATAGTTCATCGAGTTCGATCGAGTTTGTTAGCAGGCGCGCCACACCGGTCTCGAGCGTGCCCATTTGCGCCGAGCGCCGCACCAGCGCCGCCAGCTCCTGCGCGGAGCGCGCACCCGACAGCTCCTCGCGCGGTTCGATGCCGCAGCGCCGCAATATGGCGTTCGCGGATCCGTCGAGGACCGCGATGAGCGGCTTGAACGCGACCGTAAACGCCCGCTGCAGCGGGACGACCAGGCGCGCGATCTGCCACGGCGCGGAAAGCGCGTAGTTCTTCGGAACCAACTCGCCGAAGAGCATCGAAAAGACGTTGATGGCGATCATGGACAGGGTGCCCGCAACGGCAAGCGCCGCTCCCGACGCCGCGGCCCGCGAGCTCAGGAGTTCGGCGAACAACCGCGACAGTGCGGGTTGGCTGACGTATCCGAGCAGGATTGTCGTGACGGTGATGCCCACCTGGGAGGACGATAGCTCCGTGGAGAGGCGCCGCAGGCTCGCGATCACAGTCCGCGAGCGCCGATCCTGCTTCTTGTCCGCCAGGAGTGCGGGATCGAGTGTGACGAGGGCGAACTCTGAGGCCACAAAGATGGCAGTTCCCAGCGTGAGGACAACGCCGATGGCCAGCGCAACGTAGTCGTTCATTGGTCTGGGCTGTTCACTATGCGTGCCTGCGCACGCGCGCGTCTGTCAACGTCCATGGTGGGCCAATACTACCGAAATTCGGCGCCGGCGCGGCGGCGGACACGATTAGCGCCGCCGCAGTCGCCCGCGGCAATGAAACATGTGCGACTCTGGAACCATGAGCTCCGCAACAACCATTGCCCCCGTGAAGATTCTGGTTGTCGAGGACGACCCGGATATCGCCGCCGCGGTTGCCCAACGCCTCGCCGCCGAGGGGTGGGTCGTGCAGGTCGCCCACGATGGATTGATGGCGGTCGACGCGGCGGCGAAGATGAACCCTTCGCTCGTGGTCTTGGACGTCATGCTGCCGGGCATCGACGGGTTGGAAGTGTGCCGCCGGATCCAATCTGCGGCGCCCGTGCCGGTCTTGATGCTGACGGCGCGCGACGACGAGATGGATATGCTGATCGGGCTGGGCGTCGGGGCGGACGATTACATGACTAAGCCGTTTTCGCAGCGCGAACTGGTTGCACGCATCAAGGCCTTGCTGCGGCGGGTGGAGCGCGCGACCAGCCCCGCGCCCACCGCCGAAAAGGCGCCGTTGGTAATCTCCGACCTGGTCATTGACACCGCACAGCGACGTGTCACGCGGGCCGGCAGCGAGATCCACCTGACACCAACGGAGTTTGAGCTGCTTGTCACCCTGGCCAGTGCCCCCAAGACGGTTCTCACGCGCGAAAGCCTGCTCGAAAAGGTGTGGGATTGGGTGGATGCTTCGGGGACTCGAACCGTCGATTCGCATGTCAAGGCGCTGCGCCGCAAGCTCGGCCCCGACCTGATTCGCACCGTCCATGGGGTGGGCTACGCGTTCGAACCTCCCGCACTCAACGGCTCGCGCCAGGACGTTTGAGGTGAGCTCCGCATCCCCGCGCCATTCCCGTTGGACCGACGTGCGGCCGCTGGATCGCATACCGTCGCTGAAGATCAAGCTGGGCGCGCTGGTCGTCTTTTCGGTGACCGCGGCGGCGTTGGTGACGTGGCTCGGTCTCCAATTTCGGCTTGGGCCAACGCGCACGTTCCCGGTGGCGATGGCAATCGCGCTGACCTTGACGTACCTGCTGGCCCACGGCATGACGTCTCCACTGCGGCAGATGCGCGATTCCGTGCAGGCAATGGCGGCGGGCGACTATTCGCGGCCCGTGGTTGCGACGAGCAGGGACGAGGTCGGCCAGCTCGCGAAGGCGTTCAACGCGATGGCATCCGAACTGCAAGCGGAAGATCAGGCCCGGCGCGACCTGGTGGCCAATGTGGCGCACGAAATCCGCACGCCGATTGCGGCCTTGCAGGCGCAACTTGAGAACCTAGTCGACGGCGTGAGCGAACCCACTCCCGCGGTTCTGGCCAGCTCGTTGCGGCAGACGGAAAGGCTGACGCGGCTTGTCACCTATCTGCTCGATCTGTCACGCATCGACGCGGGCACCGCTCCCCTGCGCATTGAGCCCATCGAATTGGCGCAGTTCTTGAATGAATGCACCAACTCCACCTTCGTCGCGGCCAGCCAGGCCGCAGTGACGGTGAACACGACCGTGTCGCCACGCGACATGGTCCTGCATGCCGATCCGGATCGCTTGGAACAGGTCCTGATCAATCTCGTTGACAATGCGATTCGCCATTCCCCCGCGGGTGGGACGGTCACGGTGGCGGCGTCGGGCAACTCGTCCTTTGTCTTTATCGACGTGATCGACCAGGGGCCGGGCATCCCGCGCGCGGAACGCGAGCGGGTGTTCTCAAGGTTTGTCAGCGGGCACGCGTCGGTTCACACCGGCCAGATACCTGCTGTGGGAACGAGCGAGCGCGCGGGGGATTCCCCGCGCCCGCGGCCCACGGGCGGCACCGGCATTGGCCTTTCGATCGTTCGTTGGGCGGTCGAGTTGCACGGCGGACGCGTCGGTGTCGTCGATTCGCCCACGGGTCTGATCATGCGGGTCACGCTTCCGCGGCGGCCGTCGCCTCAGCGCCAGTCGCAGTCCTGAGCGCAGCGCATCTAGACCAACACCAAGCCATGCGCAGGGGTTTCCATGGCGTCGTCTTTGCCCCCGCATTGCGCGCGCGCGAGACAGTTACCGCGCATACCCAACTCAATGCGGTCCCCATGAGAAAAAGGGCCTACGCTTAGCACGTAGCAACCGGCAGACCACTGGAACAGTTAAAGGGAGATCCCGCGTGTCCGCGAATGCTGATTCGAGCCCCCGTGGCGATGCCGCCACCGATTTCGGACCCAACGAATGGCTCGTTGATGAGCTCTATGATCAATTCCTGCGGGACCCCTCGAAGGTCGACCCCGCTTGGATCGAGTACTTTCAGCAGCGATCTGCCGCCGCTTCCGCGCCTCCCGCTTCCGCGCCTCCCGCTTCCGCGCCACAGACGGCCAAACAGGTCGCGAGCGCGGTGACAACTGTCACCGATGCCCCGCCCACTCCCGAACCCGGCGCGACGGGACACGACCCCGCTCCGCGGGCGACGGCGCAGCCCGCGACCGCACCTTATGCGGACGAGGCCCGCCGGGCGGTGCAAACCGATCCGGATCATGGCACCGACACGACGGCCAAGCTGCGCGGCCCAGCCGCGCGCGTTGTCAGCAACATGGAGTCCTCCCTGCACGTCCCCACCGCGACGTCGGTGCGAGCGGTGCCGGCCAAGCTCATGGTGGACAACCGGATCATCGTCAACAATCACCTTCTGCGCGGACGCGGTGGGAAAATCTCGTTCACGCACCTCATCGGGTTCGCGCTGGTAGAGGCGCTCGAAGAAGTGCCCGCCATGAACGCTTCCTACACGACGATCGATGGCAAGCCCGCAGTTGTCACCCCCGCCCACGTCGGGGTCGGCCTCGCTATCGACCTGGCCAAACCCGATGGCTCGCGCCAGCTCCTGGTTCCCTGCATCAAGGCCGCCGAAACGATGGACTTCGCGCAGTTCTGGCAGGCGTACGAGGACGTGGTCCGCAAGGCACGGACGGGTTCGCTCGGGGTCGAAGACTTCAAGGGCACGACGATCTCGCTGACGAACCCCGGCACCATCGGAACCGTCCACTCCGTGCCGCGCCTCATGCAGGGCCAGGGCACGATTATCGGCGTCGGCGCCATGGACTACCCGGCGGAATTCTCGGGCGCTTCCGACGAGCAACTGGCTCGCATGGCCGTCTCGAAGGTCCTGACGATCACCTCGACCTACGACCACCGGATCATCCAGGGCGCGCAATCCGGCGAGTTCCTGAAGGTCATGGCCAACAAGCTACTCGGTAACGATGGCTTCTACGATCGGGTCTTCCACTCCCTGCGGATACCCTACGAGCCGGTGCGTTGGGTGCGGGACAACACGATCGACGCCGCCGCCGAGGCGGCCAAACCCGCGCGTATCGCCGAGCTGATCCACGCGTACCGCTCCCGTGGACACCTGCTGGCGGACACCGATCCGTTGACATATCGGCAGCGACGCCACCCCGACCTCGACATCCAAACCCACGGGCTGACCCTGTGGGACCTGGAGCGACGGTTCCCAACTGCCGGTTTCGGTGGCAAAGAATCGGCAACCCTGCGCGACATCCTCGGATTGCTGCGGGATTCGTACTGCCGCACGATCGGCTTCGAATACATGCACCTGGCCGATCGCGCGCAGCGCAAATGGCTCCAGCAGCGGCTCGAAGCGGGGTACGAAAAGACCCCGCGCGCCGATCAGTTGCGCGTTTTGCGCAAGCTCAACGCCGCCGAGGCATTCGAAACCTTCTTGCAAACCAAATTCGTCGGGCAAAAGCGGTTCTCGCTCGAGGGCGGGGAATCGTTGATTCCGCTCCTGGACGCCGTGCTCTCGCGCGCGGCAACGGCCGGGCTCGATGAGGTGTGCATTGGAATGTCGCACCGTGGGCGGCTCAACGTGCTGGCGAACATCGCGGGAAAGAGTTACGGCCAGATATTCCGTGAGTTCGACGGCAACCTCGATCCGCGATCCGTGCAGGGCTCGGGTGACGTCAAGTATCACCTGGGGACCGAGGGCGTATTCGTAGCCGAATCGGGCGCCACGACCAAGGTGTACCTGGCGGCCAACCCCTCCCACCTCGAAGCGGTCAACCCGGTACTTGAGGGCATCGTGCGCGCCAAGCAGGACCGCATCGACCTGGGCGGCGATGGTTTCTCCGTGCTGCCGGTCCTCATTCACGGGGACGCTGCGTTCGCCGGCCAGGGTGTTGTGACCGAGACCCTCAACCTCGCGCAACTGCGTGGGTACCGCACCGGCGGCACCGTTCACATCATCGTAAACAACCAGGTCGGCTTCACGACGGGCCCAAGTTCATCGCGCTCGACCATGTACTGCACCGATGTGGCAAAGGGCTTGCAGATCCCCATCTTCCACGTCAACGGCGATGACCCCGAGGCCGTCATCCGCGCCGCGGACCTGGCATTCGCTTACCGCGAGCAGTTCGACCGCGACGTGATCATCGATCTCATCTGCTACCGCCGGCGGGGCCACAACGAGGGCGACGATCCCTCCATGACACAGCCGCTGATGTACAACCTGATCGAAGCGAAGCGTTCCGTGCGGACGCTTTACACCGAGGCACTGGTCGGGCGCAAAGACATCACCCCCGACGAAGCGGAACAGTTGGTCGCCGACTACCACACCCAACTCGAACGCGTTTTCACCGAGACCCGCGACGACAATTTCCTGCCCCCCGCCGATACCGAACCCATTGCGGGCCTGGAACGCCCGGAATCGCAGCGTGAAGACGCCGGCACGATGATCGGCTGGCGCACCGCGGTCGAGCAGTGGGTGATCGAACGCATCGGCGCCGCCCACCTCAACGCGCCGACCGGATTCACGGTGCACCCAAAACTCCAGCAGCTCTTGGAACGCCGCGAGAAGATGTCACGCGAAGGCGGGATCGACTGGGGTTTTGGAGAGCTACTCGCGTTCGGCTCGCTGCTCATTGAGGGGATGCCCGTCCGGCTCGCCGGACAGGATTCGCGGCGCGGAACCTTTGTGCAGCGCCACGCGGTGCTGCACGATCGCGAAACCGGCGCCGAATGGACCCCGCTGCTCTACCTCGCATCCGATCAGGCCAAGTTCTGGGTCTACGACTCGGCGCTCACCGAATTCGCGGGCCTCGGGTTCGAGTACGGATATTCCGTCGAACGCCCCGATGCGCTGGTTCTGTGGGAGGCCCAATTCGGCGACTTCGCGAACGGCGCGCAGACGATCATCGACGAGTTCGTTTCCTCCGCCGAACAGAAGTGGGGTCAGCACTCGTCGCTGGTCATGTTGCTCCCCCATGGGTACGAAGGGCAGGGCCCCGACCACTCATCCGCGCGCCTGGAGCGTTACCTCCAGCTGTGCGCCGAAAACAACCTCACCGTGGCGTTCCCGTCGACCCCGGCCTCGTACTTTCACCTGCTGCGCAAGCAGGCCTACCAGCGACCTCGCCACCCACTCATTGTCATGACGCCCAAGTCCATGCTGCGGCTCAAGGCCGCGAAATCCTCGGTCGCAGATTTCACCACCGGCACCTTCCGCCCGGTCATTGGCGACGACGAGGCCCGCGCCTCCGCAACCGCCGGGACCAGAATCGATCGCGTCCTACTGTGCGCGGGGAAGGTCTACTACGACCTTCTCGCCAAGCGTCGCGAGCTCGGCGACACGAACACCGCAATCGTGCGTTTCGAGCAGCTGTATCCGCTAGATCCCGCAGCTATCGACGACGCTTTGGCCCCCTTTGGGGACGCCGAGTTGGTGTGGGTGCAAGATGAGCCGGAGAACCAGGGTGCGTGGTCGTTCATCGCGATGCATCTACCGGCGGTGATCGGGGACAGGCGCCTGCGGGCGATGACCCGCACCGCGGCGGCATCGCCCGCCGCCGGCATGTCGAAGGTTCACCTGGCCGAACAGGCCGCGCTCATCGAAGCGGCGTTCGTGCGATGAGCGGTTCGGCAGATGCGCCCGTGCGCATCATCGTCATCGGCGACCAGTACGCGGCCGGATTCGGTGACCCCAAGGCGTTGGGGTGGACCGGAAGGGTTGCGGCGCGCACGCTTCCGCAACGCGAGATCGAGGTTGTCACGCTGGCGGTCCCGGGCGAAACCACCTCGCAGATGTCCGACCGCTGGTTCGCCGAATTCGAACGTCGTCGCGCGACCGACATCGAGACCCGCCTGGTGGTTGCGCTTGGCCCCGCCGATATCGAGCACGGCCTCTCGCTGGCGCGTTCGCGGCTCAATCTGGCAAACATCCTGGACGTCGCGATCGAGAAATCACTGAATCCGCTCGTGGTGGGGCCACCGCCGGTGTTGTCGCAAAACGAGGCGAAGCTCGGCGAACTGTCCACCGCCTTCCACGACGTTGCAGGGCGTCGTCGCACGCCATTCGTGGAGCTGTTTTCGCCGTTGCAGTACCACGAGCAGTGGCTCGGGGATCTGGCGGCGTCCGGAAATCGCCTGCCCCAGCAGGCGGGGTACGGCCTGATCGCCTGGCTCGTGCTGCACTACGGATGGCGCACCTGGTTGGGCCTGCCGAACGACGGCTGACGCCTAGGCGAGGATGCCGGCCGCCCGCAACTCGACGGTCAGGTCCTGCGGGTTGGACGATGCCGAACACGCCTCTTCGTAGGTGATGACGCCGTCGCGGACCAAGTCGAATAGGTGCTGGTCGAACGTCTGCATCTTGTAGTATTCGCCCTCCGCGATCAAATCCGACAGGGGCGGATTGTCCGCAGGGTCCATGATGGCCTCGGCCGTGCGGCCCGTGTTCACCAGCACCTCGGCGGCGACGCGTCGCCCGCCGCCGTCGGCCCTGCGCACCAAACGCTGGGAGACCACTCCGCGCAGGGCCTGCGCGAGCGCCGTGCGCACCTGCTGCTGCTCGTATGGCGGGAAGAAGTCGACGATGCGATTGATGGTTTCTTGGGCGTCGATGGTGTGCAGGGTGGACATCACCATGTGCCCCGTCTCTGCTGCCTGCAGCGCGGCCCGGACCGTCTCCGAGTCGCGCATCTCCCCCACCAAGATGACGTCCGGGTCCTGGCGCATTGCGGCACGCAGGGCGACATTGAAGTCCGCGGTATCGTGGCGCACCTCGCGCTGCGAGATGATGGCCTTCTTGTCCGTGTGCAGAACCTCGATGGGGTCCTCGATGGTCACTATGTTCACCTCACGGAAGGTGTTGATGAGATCGACCATCGCCGCCAGCGTCGTCGTCTTTCCGGAACCCGTCGGGCCGGTTACCAGGACCAGTCCACGCGGTTCGAGGGCGAGCGCGCCGACTATTTCCGGCAGCCCCAGCTCCGCCACCGAAAGCGCTCCCTCCGCGACCCGCCGAAACACGATGCCGACGTAGCCGCGCGCCTGATACGCGTTCACGCGGAACCGCCCCACGCCCTCGAGCTGGTACGCAAAATCCGCCTCGTGGGTCCGCTCGAATTCTTCGAAGAATTCTTCGGGAAGCACCTCGGAGAGTATGTGCAGCGTATCGGCGGGTGCCAGCACGGGCGCCTGCACCTTTCGCAGGCGACCGTCCACCCGCAGGCGCGGCACGGAACCCACCTTGCAGTGCAGATCGGATGCGCCGACGGAAACAAGCGCGTGCAAGAGCGGGGCCACAGACTGAACGTTACTCACAGGTCCATTATCGGCCGCACTCGGGTGAGCCTTAAACTATGGGACAATGTCTAGTGACCTTGCGCCGCAATGGAATTGGTGGCGCCCCAAGAAAACCAGGAGAAGTTGATGAGCAAGCGTGGACGGAAGCGCCGCAGCCGCAAGAGCAACCCCGCTAACCACGGCAAGCGTCCCAACGCCTGAGCGAGGCGAAACGACCACGGGGTGACCGCACGCATAGCGTGCGGTCACCCCGTTTTTGCATCCCGTAGCCACCGAATTGGCCCCCTCCGCGCGGCGCAAGCCGTCCGCTGCAGTGAGCATAGCGGCCTAAGGGTCAGGCCTCGTCGATAATTCTCAACCTTTGCACGATCCGCACCCGCAATTCGCTGGGCGCCTGCTCGATGCAACACCTGCGAAGCAGCTTCCGCACGATCTCAGAGGTAATGGCGTCCGACGAACACGACTCGCAGCTCTCGATGTGCGCCCGAATGCGATCGGCGCTGGTCGAATTGAGCGTCGAGTCCAGGTACTCAAGAAGGTGCTCGTAGGCCTCCTGGCAATCACAGGGACCGCCCGTTGCCGGGGATTGACCGCAGGGCTTGGCCTGGTGACTCATTTGTCCTCCTGCTCGACTTCGGACCGTACATCCTGCGCGGGGGAAGCGGATCGGTGTTCATCGCCCACGTCCAGGCCCCGTTGCTTCGCGTAATCCGCGAGAAGTTCGCGCAATTGCGCCCGGCCGCGGTGCAGGCGGGACATGACCGTGCCCATCGGCGTACCCATCATTTCGGCGATTTCCTTGTACGGGAAACCTTCGACGTCCGCGAGGTAAACGGCCACCCGGCGATCTTCCGGCAGTTGCGCGAGTGCCTGCTTGATGTCCTCGTTGGGCAGGCGGTCCAGCGCCTCCATCTCCGCGGAGCGCAGGCCCGTCGAGGTGTGCGACTGGGCCCGCGCTATCTGCCAATCCTCGATCTCATCGGTCGCAGAGTGTTTCGGCTCGCGCTGCTTCTTGCGATACGTGTTGATGTACGTGTTCGTCAAGATCCGGTACAGCCACGCCTTTAGGTTCGTTTCCGGACGGTACTGGTGAAACGCGGCAAAGGCCTTGGTGAAGGCCTCTTGGACCAGGTCCTCCGCATCGGTCGGGTTACGCGTCATACGCAGCGCGGCGGCATACAACTGGTCGAGGTACTGCAACGCGTCGCGCTCGAATCGCTCACGGCGATCTGCCTGCGCTTCGCTCACGGGGGCGCGGTTTGTATCCATTACCCGCAAGACTACCCGGCCCGCGTCCCGGGACGCGGCACGAACCAGAGGCGGTCTATCTAAGGTCGAGTTCACGGTCGGCACGCTAGTGATAACGCTCGTGGCGAACGGAACATTCCGCGGCCCGATCCGCACCCGGTCACGCACTACGATCGGTTCGTAGGCCATCCGGCGCACGTACAGACGACAAGGAGATAGCAGTGGAGATCACTATCGGAGTCCAGAACAACCCGCGCGAACTGTCGGTCGAGGTGGACAGCACAGCATCGGAGGTCGCCGACCGCATCAAGGACGCGATTGACAAAGGGACGCTGCTTTCCCTGACCGATCCCAAGGGCCGCACCGTGCTGGTCCCCGCCGCCAGCATTGCCTACATCGAAATTGGGGCGGAAACCCACTACCGGGTGGGGTTCGGCGCGCTCTAGGCGTCGCGGCGCGGGGCCGCCGAGGTTTCACGGCGCAGCCCCGCCGCCGACCCGCATCATCGCAGTTCGGTGGCTCGCGTTCGCCGCAATCACCCAACTGCGCCTTTGCGCGCTAGAATGATTCCGTTCACACGGTTGCCCGGTCGTAAACTCAACGACGGATCATCTCCCCCAGTTTTCAGTGATGGGGATCGCGGCACGCTGCAACGCTGCCCGGTAGAATTGCGCGATCGGCCTCCGTCCGTTTGTTGAGCAGCGTCGCGGACCGCAGACAAGCCGGTCCAGGCGCCCAACATGATCCGACAGGACCGCCCAGGTGACAAACACCATCCCCGACGCTGCGGCGCAGCCCACCCACGAAGAAGCAGCGGAGTCTACCGCTCCCGAACAGACCTTTGCCGATTTTGGCGTACTCGACGACACGGTCGGGTCCCTGCGCGATGCCGGCATCGTCCACCCCTTCCCGATTCAGGCCATGACACTTCCGGTCGCCCTGGGCGGCCACGACATCATCGGCCAGGCCAAGACCGGAACCGGAAAGACGCTTGGTTTCGGGGTTCCGCTCCTCAACCGCGTCGTTGGCCCGGACGAACCCGGGTACGCCGATCTGCCCGTCCCCGGTAAGCCGCAGGCGGTCGTGATCGTTCCCACCCGCGAACTCGCGGTGCAGGTGGCGGGGGATCTCTCCACGGCGTCCTCGCGCCGATCGGTGCGGATCGTCCAGCTTTACGGCGGGCGCGCCTACGAGCCCCAGGTCGCCGCGCTCACCGCGGGCGCCGATGTGATTGTCGGCACCCCGGGGCGGATGATCGACCTGATGAACCAGGGCCACTTGAGCCTGCGCCGGGCCGGAATTGTCGTCCTGGATGAGGCGGACGAGATGCTTGACCTCGGGTTCTTGCCGGATGTTGAGAAGTTGCTGGCGCAGACTCCGGCGGTGCGTCAAACGATGCTGTTCTCCGCAACGATGCCGGGCGCCGTGGTCGCCCTCGCGCGCCGATACATGACGCAGCCCACTCACATCCGCGCCGCGGATCCCGATGACGATTCGGTCACGGTCAAGAACATCGCCCAGTTCGTCTACCGCACCCACGCGCTCGATAAGATCGAGGTCCTTGCGCGCATCTTGCAGGCCCACGAACGGGGGCTGACCATCGTCTTCACCCGTACCAAGCGCACCGCCGCCAAGGTGACCGAGGAACTCACCGAACGCGGATTCGCGGCCGGTTCCATCCACGGCGATCTGGGGCAAGGGGCACGCGAGCAGGCCCTGCGCGCTTTCCGCAAGGGAAAGATCGACGTTCTGGTCGCCACGGACGTTGCGGCGCGGGGAATCGATGTCGAAGACGTCACGCACGTCGTCAACTACCAGTGCCCCGAAGACGAAAAGGTCTACCTGCACCGCACCGGGCGCACGGGCCGCGCGGGTCAGCGTGGTACGGCGGTTACCTTTGTGGATTGGGACGATGTACCGCGATGGTCTCTCATCGATAAGGCAATCGGGCTGGGTCAACCCGATCCCATCGAGACCTACTCAACCTCGGATCACCTGTATTCGGATCTCAACATCGCCCCGGGCACCAAGGGCCGCCTGCCTCGCACGCAGCGCACCCGGGCCGGGCTGGAGGCAGAAGAACTCGAGGATGTCGGCGAGACCGGCAAGCACACCAAGAACCCGGGCCGCGGCGGACGCGACCGGGGCGAGGGCCGGGGCGGACGCGACCGGGGCGAGGGCCGTGGCGGACGCGACCGGGGCACACGCCCGCGGAACGGGTCCGGCGACAGCGCCTCCCGCAACGGCACCGAACGCAGCGCTGCTGCGCGGGCGAACGGCGACGAGTCTGCCGACAACCCAACGAAGCCGCGTCGCAGCCGTAATCGGAACCGGCGGCGCACGCGCGGAGGCCAGCCGATTACGGAGACGCCGAACAAGGATTCCTGATGGCGTAGCCCCGCTACTGCGGTAGTCTCCCCAGCACGGGAACGCCCGCGGCGGCGGCGATCCGTTTGACCATGACCGGCTCGGTGAGATTCTCACCGAGCCGGTTCTTTTTACCCGCCCCGTGATAGTCGCTTGAACCGGTGACGATCAGGTCATGGCGGCGCGCGAAATCGCGGAGGCGGACTCGTTCCTTGGCATCGTGGTCCCGGTGGTACACCTCGATGCCCAGCAGGCCGGCTTCAACCAGTTGCTCCAACGCATTCGTGGACAGCGTCTTGCCGCGGATCGTGGCGCCCGGATGCGCGATGACGGGAACTCCCCCCGCGGCACGCACCAGCTCCACCGCGCGCACCGAATCAATGGCGTAGTGGCGCACGAAGTAGCGGCCGTGCGCGGCCAGGATGTCGGCGAACGCCTCGTCGCGGTCGCGGACGATTCCCTTCGCGACCAGCGCGTCGGCAATGTGCGGGCGCCCGACGGTTGCACCCTGCGGCGTCTGCTCGAGCACGTCCTGCCAGGTAAGCGGCAGATCGGCCGCGATGTTGTCGACCATCCGCTCCGCGCGCGTGACGCGATCGGAGCGCACCAGCTCAAATTCCCGGCGTAGATCGGCATTGTCGGGGTCGAAGAGATACCCGAGCATGTGCACAGACATTTTCTCCATCGCGGACGAGATTTCCGCGCCCCGCACCAGGGTCACCCCACAGGAGGCTGCCGCCCGCGCCGCCTCCGCCCACCCCGCCGTTGTGTCGTGATCCGTGATACCCACCGCGTCCAGACCGGCAGCGGCGGCGGCCGCGACCACATCGCGTGGGGAGGTCGTGCCGTCCGAAGCCGTCGAATGCGTGTGCAGATCGGCCCGGAACTCACCGGACGGATGGTGGTTTTGCGAACCCATGCCATCAACTCTAGCCGCGGCGCTGGTCAGGTGGGTGGACAATGGAAAGCATGACGAACGATGACCAGGCGCACTCAACGGATTCACTGGCACGCCGCGGAACCAACCGCAGCCAGCGGCCCACCTCCTCCGCATTCTCCGACTTCATCATGGGAAATTGGGCGCCCCGCGAACCGGCCCGCACGGCCCAAAGCGCCGACGCCCCCTACGCCGCGCGGCGCCGCGCCCGGCTGGGCCGGGCCTTCCCCGCCACGCGCCTCGTCATTCCCGCGGGTGGCCTGCGGCAGCGCTCGAACGATACCGACTACCGGTTCCGCCCCCATTCGGCCTTCGCGCACCTCAGCGCGCTGGGAACCGATCGCGAACCGGACGCTGTCCTGGTCATCGACGTGCCGGACGCCGACGCCAGCGATCCCACGCCGAAGGCAACCTTGTTCTTTCGGCCGCTGGCCGAACGCGACAACGACGAGTTCTTCGCGGATCCGCGCTACGGGGAGTTTTGGGTTGGCGCGCGTCCGACCCTCGACGAGGTCGCCGTCGAAACCGGGATGGCGACCGCGCACATCGACACGCTCCCCGATCGCTTGGCGAAGGACGTCGGATCGGAGGGCATGGGCCTGCTGGTGATGCGGGAGGCGGATGCCGCCGTCACCGAGTTGGTTGATCGGATACGGGCGCAATCACAGTTACCCACCGGGCCGGGCGAGGGGGGCGACGATGCGCTCTTCGAAGCGACCAGCGAACTGAGGCTGGTCAAGGATGACGCGGAGATCGGGCACCTGCGCGAGGCCGTCGCCGCCACCGCTAGCGGGTTCGAGGCGGTCATCCGCGCTCTTCCACAGGCAATTGGGCACGAGCGCGGAGAACGGGTCGTTGAGGCCACCTTCGATTCGCTGGCGCGCGTCAACGGCAACGCCGTTGGATACGAGACCATTGCCGCGGCCGGACCGCACGCAACCACGCTGCATTGGATTCGCAACGACGGGCAGGTGCGCGACGGGCAATTGCTCCTCTTGGATGCGGGCGTCGAGGTTGATTCGCTGTACACGGCGGATATCACGCGCACTATTCCGATCAGTGGACGCTTCAGCGATGCGCAACGGCGCGTTTACGAGGCGGTATTGGAGGCAGCGGACGCGGCCTTCGCTGTCGCGCTGCCCGGAAATCGGTTCCGCGATGTGCATGCGGCCGCGATGCGCGTCATCGCCGCCAAGCTCGACGAGTGGGGATTGTTGCCGGTCTCTGCCGAGGAATCGCTCGCCGAATCCGGGCAGTTCCACCGCCGGTGGATGGTCCACGGAACCTCGCATCACCTGGGCCTCGACGTGCACGACTGCGCGCAAGCCCGCCGCGAACTGTACGTTGACGGCGTGTTGGAACCGGGGATGGTGTTCACGATCGAGCCGGGGCTCTACTTCAAGCCCGACGACCAACTCATCCCGCAGGAGTTTCGCGGCATCGGCGTGCGCATCGAGGATGACGTGCTGATCACCCAAGACGGGTGCGAGAATCTGTCGGCCGCGCTGCCGCGCACCCCCGACGACGTCGAATCGTGGATCGCCAGCCTGCGCCATTGACGCGGCGCCTGGCCTAGTTACGCGGCGGTTGACGCGCTGCGCGCGGCTCTACTACAGCTCGCCGCGCGTATCCGCGGTGTTGGGTGCCTCCGCGGTCGATCCGTGCGGGGCGGCTCCCGTTGCGCCGGCGCCGCTGGGCAGATCCTCGGTTCGCACGCCGTAGCGCGGGCGCCCATGCTCGTCAACGAAGTTGGGGTGCGGCTTAGACGGCTGCTCCGCGGGGTCGCCGTCAGTACCGACGGCGGATCGCTGATCCGCCGGGAGCTGGACCGCGGGTGCTGACGGTGGCGGTGTCTGGCGCAGGTAACCCCCCGCACGCAGCAACTCGCGGGCCGCGCCCGAACTCGCGGCTTCGCAGAGGACAACGTAGCGCGCGGCGACCAGCTGGGTCGCGGAGGTGAAGTCCCGCTTGCCGCCGGTCAAAGCGAACGATATGACCGAAAACAGCATCCCGAAACCCGCACCGACAGCCACCGCGGAGATCATCGCGACGGTCCCGTCGTTCACGAAGAGCATAAACAACAGCCCGATAAAGAGTCCGAACCAGGCGCCCGACGCCATTCCAGCGAGCGCAACCTTGGAATAGGTGAGGCGTCCGGTTACTCGTTCAACCATCTTGACGTCTTCGCCGACGATCGTTACGTTCTGCACCGCAAAGGCCTTGTCGGACAGGTAGTCAACCGCCTTTTGCGCGTCTAAATAGTTACTGAACGAGGCGATCTCCACCCCCTGCGGAAGGGTGGGAATTCGAGAATTGTTCGCCGCTCCAAATGTCATGGAACCATTATCGCGCGAAAGTGTCTTGCGGTCATGCGGTGAGCGAACCTAACGGCGCCCTTACCGCGTGCGCACCGGTTAGTCTTGTGCGGTGAGCAGTGCTTCTGGAAGGGTATTTATAGCGCGCCTGGCCGGGACCAAGGTTTTCGATCCGCTGGGCGACTTGGTAGGCCGCGTTCGTGATGTCGTCGTGACGCTGCGGCAGCACGGCAACCCGCGCGCGGTGGGCCTGGTGGTGGAGGTCGCGGGCCGAAAACGCGTATTCCTTCCGCTGACGCGCGTCACGAGCATTGCACCGGGCCAGGTCATTAGCACCGGGCTACTGAACATGCGCAGGTTCGAGCAGCGGCCGATGGAAACACTTGCCATCGGCGAACTGCTCGACAGGGAAGTTCAGCTCACGGATGGGTCCGGAAAGGCGACGATCGAAGATCTTGCCATGGAGCAATCACGCATGCGCGATTGGGAAATCACCAAACTCTCGCTGCGGCGCGACGCGCCGACAGGTGGTGGGCTTGTCCTTCGCCGCCGCGGCGAAACGTGGGTCGCCGATGTCTCCGATGTGCTCGCCCTCACACGCACCGGCGCCGAACAAAGCGCCAAGACGCTGCTGGCCACATACGAGGAACTCAAACCCGCCGACCTAGCCGACGTGCTGCATGAGCTTGACGACACCCGTCGCCTCGAAGTCGCAACCGCGATGGACGACGAGCGCCTCGCCGACGTGTTGGAGGAGCTTCCAGACGACGACCGAGTGGATATCTTGACCCGGCTGAAGGTGGACCGGGCCGCGGACGTCCTGGAAGCGATGCAGCCCGACGACGCGGCGGACCTGCTGCACGAGATGCCCGACGCGCAGGCCGCACAGTTGCTGGCGCTCATGGAGCCGGAAGAGGCCAAGGACGTTCGCCTGCTGCTCTCGTACGACGAAAAGACGGCCGGTGGCCTGATGACCACCGAACCCGTGATCGTTTCTCCCGAGACCTCGATTGCCACCGGGCTCGCACGCATCAGGCGCGCCGATGTCCCACCCGCACTGGCGGCGACCATCTTCGTGGTCCGCCCCCCGGTGGAAACGCCCACCGGCCGCTTCTTGGGGGTCGTGCACTTCCAGCGGATGCTGCGCGAACCGCCCCACGGCGCCATCGGCACCATCGTCGACTCGGACATCGAACCGGTCGACCCCCACACGTCTCTTTCAGAGATCGCCCGCCAACTCGCAACGTACAACCTGCTGGCCCTCCCCGTCGTAGACGAGGATCGACACCTGCTCGGCGCCGTCTCCATTGACGATGTCCTTGACCACATGCTGCCCGAAGACTGGCGCGGCACCGACGATTCGAAGACACAGGGGGACGCTAATCATGGCTGAGCGCCTGGATCTTCCCCGCACCACTCGGCGCACTATTCTGCCGCGAGTCAACGTTACCCAAGAGGGCTTCGGAAACGTCTCCGAGGCGATAGCGCGCTTCATGGGGACACCGCAGTTCTTGGTGTACATGACGATTTTCTGTATCGCGTGGTTGGCCTGGAACTCCTTTGCCCCCGGTGAGCTACGTTTCGACAAGGCCGCGAACGGCTTCACCGCCCTGACGTTGATGCTGTCCCTGCAAGCGTCCTACTCCGCACCCTTAATCCTGCTGGCGCAGAACAGGCAGACCGATCGCGACCGCGTCAGCGCCGAACAGGATCGCCAGCGCGCCGAGCGTAATCTGGCTGACACCGAATACCTGGCGCGGGAAGTCGCGGCGCTCCGGATCGCCCTGGGCGACGTGGCGACCCGCGACTTCGTGCGCTCCGAATTGCGAAACCTGCTCGAAGAGTTGAACCACGACGACCGCGACGATCACGCCGAGGACAACGGGACAACGCACATTTCGACGGAAAGAAAATAACGATCTGACCATGGAAACTCCCGCGCAGAATACCGTGATTGCCCGCGTGCGCGACGCGCTCTCTACCGTCGACGACCCCGAGATCCGGCGTCCCATTACCGAACTGGGCATGGTGCGCCGCGTCGCTCTCGACCCCGCCGACCCAACCCGGGTGCAAATCGGCATCGACCTCACCCAAGCCGGCTGCCCGCTTCGCGCCGATTTGGGCGACGCGGTGACCCGGGCGGCGCTCTCGGTGCCCGGGGTGGGCCACGTCGATATCGATTTCGGCGTCATGACGCCCGCGCAGCGCTCGCAGTTGCGCATCACCTTGCGCGGCACCGACGGACGCGCCCCCAACCCCTTCGCGGACCCCGGATCCCTGACTCGCATCTTTGCGATCGCATCCGGCAAGGGCGGGGTCGGCAAGTCGACCATGACCGCGAATCTCGCCGCCGCGATGGCCGCGGATGGACTGAGCGTCGGCGTCATTGACGCGGACATTCACGGTTTCTCGCTACCTTTGATGCTCGGCTCCACCGCTCAGCCAACGCGCATAGACGCAATGCTGATCCCGCCGGTCATACACGGGATAAAGCTCGTATCGATCGGCATGTTCACGCCCCCGGGCCGGGCGGTCGTCTGGCGCGGCCCCATGCTCCACCGAACGCTGGAGCAGTTCCTCGGCGACGTTTTTTGGGGGGACCTGGACGTGCTGCTTCTCGACTTGCCGCCCGGCACGGGCGACATGGCGATCTCCGTCGCACAACTGCTGCCGACTTCCCAGCTCGTTGTCGTGACGACCCCGCAGATTGCCGCTGCGGATGTCGCCATGCGGGCCGGGGCCCTGGCCGTGCAGACCTCCCAGCGCGTGGCCGGAGTCGTGGAAAACATGTCGTGGTTGCAAGCCCCTGACGGATCCCGCATGGAAATCTTTGGGCGCGGCGGCGGGGAACTCGTCGCTGGTCGTTTGGCCCAATCGCTCGGGTCGCCGGTTCCCCTTCTGGGGCAGGTTCCCCTGGACACGGCGATTCGTGAGGGCGGGGACAGCGGCCTACCGGTGGTCCTGGGGAATCCGCAATCCGCCGCCGCGCAGGCGATCACGCGCGTTGCCCGCGCACTAACGAGCCGGCCGCGCGGTCTGCCCGGGCAATCCCTCCCGATCTCGCCGCTGTAGGGCGCGGCGCCCCCGTGCCGCTCTAGATGTCGTATTCGACGATCAGCGGGGCGTGGTCCGAAAAGCGCTGGTCGTATGCGGCCGCGCGATCCACGACAGCAGACTTGACCGTCGCCGCCAGCTCCGGGGTCGCTATCTGGTAGTCGATGCGCCACCCAGCATCGTTGTCGAATGCCTTGCCCCGCCACGACCACCAGGTGTATGGGCCGGGACCCGGGCCGGCAACCGCCCGCCCGACATCTACGAATCCCAGTTCGTCGAACCAGCGATCCAGGTAGGCCCTCTCTTCCGGCAGGAATCCGGCCGCTTTCAGGTTTCCCTTCCAGTTCTTGATGTCGTCGTTGTGGTGGGCGATGTTGATGTCCCCACCCACGATCGATTTCCCCCCGCGCTGCGCCAGGTGCGCCATGCGGTCGGTGACAACGTCCAGGTGCGCGTATTTTTGGTCCATTTTGATGGTTCCAACCGTGCCGGAATGCAGGTAGGCCGACACCACCGTGAGCGCAGTACCCGACGGGGTAATGATGTCGGCCTCAATCCAGCGCCCCGTATCAACATCGGGCTCTTCGTCTTGGGCCCCGGTGCGAATGTCGCCCAGCGCCAGCGTGGTGGCAATCGCCACACCCGCGCGCCCCTTGATCCGGCACGCCTGATGCGCGATGTTCCATCCGGGTAGCAGGTCGGCGACGATGTCGTCATTTGCCCGCACTTCTTGCAGGAGCAGTACATCTGGCCGTTGCGTTTCTATCCAAGGGACGAGGCCCCTCTTCGCCGCCGCACGGATTCCATTGACATTGATTGTCGCGATTTTTAGCACCGTCACATCCTCGCGGATACGCGTCGCGGTAAGCAAATGAGTTCAGAAGTTGAACGGTCAGAGCGCTGCTCGGCATCGTCAAATTCGCCTTGCGCCCCTTTCAGGATGCGAGGTTTAGTTCTGCGTGTGAACATAACGATGTCGATATCAAGAGCCTGCAAAAGACATGCACGCGGGCACTCAGGAATAGCAAGGAAGCTATGTTTCGTTCAACTCAGCTCGACGCCTCCCTCTGGTCGAGGCACAAGAAGGTACTCGTCGCGGGTGCTGCCGCATTAGCGCTCGCACTCAGTTCAGGCGCGGCAATTGGCAGCGCCGCGCCGGTAGTTGCCGCCGCTGATGCAGCGTGCACGGCGCCCGCATGGGCCGCGACGGGAAGCTACAGCGGCGGCTCGCAGGTCACATATCAGGGGCATACCTACACCGCGAAGTGGTGGGCAGGTGCTACCGATATCCCAGGAAAGGCCGAGCAATGGGTAGACAATGGTGCATGCACGGGTGATCCCGGCAGCGGTGGAGGGACGACGCCAGGATCGGGCGACGGTTCCAACAACGGATCGGGTTCAGGCGGCACGGGTGGAACGACTGCACCGGACTCCGCTCTGAACGGATACCGCAATGTCGGATACTTTGCTCAATGGGGTGTCTACGGTCGCAAGTTTACGGTCAAGAACGTCGACACTTCCGGCGCCGCCAAGCAGTTGACGCACATCAACTACTCGTTCGCGAATATCGATAACAACACCTACAAGTGCTTTATCAAGAACGGACAGGCACGCGAAGGCCACCCTGAAGGCGCAGGGGACGCGTTCGCGGACTATGGCAAGACCTATTCGGCCGGTGATTCCGTGTCGGGCACGGCCGATACGTGGAATCAGCCACTAGCCGGTAGCTTCAATCAGCTCAAGCAACTCAAGGCGAAGTACCCACACCTCAAGGTCATGATCTCGATCGGCGGGTGGACCTATTCCAAGTACTTCTCAAAGGCCGCGGCGACGGATGCATCCAGGAAGGCACTCGTATCTTCATGCATCGATCTGTACCTCAAGGGCAACGTTCCAATCATCGATGGCTTCGGCGGTGACGGCGCTGCGGCCGGCATCTTCGACGGAATCGATATCGACTGGGAATGGCCAGGCTCCACGAACGGGGAGGCTTCGAACTTCGTTGACCCCGTCAACGACAAGGCGAATTTCAAAGCACTGCTCAAGGAATTCCGCACGCAACTAGATGCCCTTGAGAACCAAACGGGCCGCCACTACTTGCTGTCCGGATTCTTGCCCGCTAACCCGGCTGACATTAACGCGGGTGGTTGGAATGACCCAGAGCTGTTCGATTACTTCGACTACGGGAACATCCAGGGCTACGACTTCTGGGGGACCTGGGATCTTTCGAAGAACGGACATCAGGCAAACCTCTACGACGATCCAAAGGACAATCGCGCGGCGGACAAGCGGTACAGCATCGATAAGGCTGTCAAGCAATACACGTCGAAGGGGATCGCACCTTCGCAACTTGGTATCGGTCTTGCCGCCTACGGCCGCGGATGGTCGGGCGTCACTTCCGATCAGTCTTGGGTATCCGGGAACTACACGGCAGCCCATGGCACCTGGGAAGCAGGAAATGAAGACTATGACGTCATCACTGGGACATGCACGGATTCCTTTGACCCGGTGGCCGGCGCCGCCTGGTGCTACAACGCGTCAACCAAGACATGGTGGTCCTACGACAACAAGGAGTCGATAGCGGCAAAGGCTTCATACATCGTCGCCAACGGTCTGGGAGGCGGCATGTGGTGGGAGCTGTCCGGCGATGAGCGCAACGAACTAATCTCGACGCTGAATACCAAACTGCTCGCCGCCAAGCAGGGCCCCGTCGACGCGGGAAACACCGACACCGGCGGCAACAACGGCGGCAACGACAACACCGGCGGCAACAACGGCGGCAACGACAACACCGGCGGCAACAACGGCGGCACCGACAACACCGGCGGCAACAACGGCGGCAACAACGGCGGTAACAACGGCGGCAACGACAACACCGGCGGCAACGGCGGCAACGACAACACCGGCGGCAACGGCGGCAACGACAACACCGGCGGCAACGGCGGCAACGACAACACCGGCGGCAACGGCGGCAACGACAACACCGGCGGCACCGGCGGCAACGACAACACCGGCGGCACCGGCGGCAACGACAACACCGGCGGCACCGGCGGCAACGACAACGATTCCACGATCGAATGGGTAACCATGGACTACAGATCCGTGGTGGCGGGCCTGACAGCGACGTACGGACGCACCAACACCGTTTCGTTTGCGATCACGGAATCCGGCAAGCCGGTCGAGGGCTCGATCACCGTGCGCCTCTCTGCCGGGTCCAAGAGCGCGAACCGGACGCTGCGGCTGCAGGACGGGAGGGCCTCGTTCGTTCTTGACCGCGGCCTCGATGCCAACACCTATCCACTGCGGGTGACGGTGACACCGAAGACGGGGGCCTCGTTCTCAAAAACTCTGATCGTCCGAGTCAAGAAGGCCAAGGCCGTCATTGCGAAGCAGCGAGCCCTGGGAAAGGGCAAGAAGCGCGCGATCAAACGCGGGACGGTCAGGCGGATCCGTGTCGTCTTCACCGCGCCGCGCAACGCCAACCTGCGCGGCACCGTCAAAGCCAGCGTCAACGGGAAGCAGATTGGCAAGGGAAAGCTCCGCTTGGTCAAGGGGAAGTGGCAAACCACCATCGCGGTAAAGAACGCGACAAAGAAGGGAAGAATCAAGCTGTCGATACGGGGCAATAAGAACATCAGCAGCGCCAAAATCAGCACTAAAATCCGTGTGAGGTAGCCCGCGGATCCATGCGGAGAAGGCCTTGGGCCGGGGATGAAAAACCCGGCCCAAGGCCTTCTCACATGCGCGGCACGCCCTTACTGCTAAAGTCCCGCCTGCCGTTCGGCTGCCTCCACCACGTTGACCAACAGCATCGCCCGAGTCATCGGCCCCACTCCTCCGGGGTTGGGCGAAAGCCAGCCCGCCACCTCGGCGGCCGCCGGATCGACATCGCCAACGACCACCGATTTCCCGGTCTGAGGGTCGGTTGCGCGGCTAACGCCGACATCCAGGACAATGGCCCCCGGCTTCACGTCCGCCGCGGACACGATTCCCGGCGAACCGGCGGCGGCGACGATGACGTCTGCCTGGCGCAGTAGGGCCGGCAAATCACGCGTCCCGGTGTGCGTCAGAGTGACTGTCGCATTGATCTCCTTGCGCGTGAGCAGCAGCCCGATCGACCGTCCCACGGTAACCCCGCGCCCAACGACGACAACGTGCTTCCCGGCCCAGGAAAGGCCGTGCCTTTCGACCAATTCCACGATCCCGAATGGAGTGCACGGCAAGGAAGACGTGATGGGTCCCGAGCCACGCAGAACTAACCGCCCCAGGTTCGTCGGGTGCAGTCCGTCTGCGTCCTTGTCAGGATCGATCAGTTCCAGCACCCTGTTGGTGTCGATTCCCTTCGGGAGCGGCAACTGCACGATATAGCCCGTGCATGCGGGGTCGTTGTTCAGCCTCGTGACCGCGGCCTCGATCTCGTCTTGGGTCGCCGTCTCGGGTAAATCCTCGCGGATCGAGCGTATTCCGACCTCGGCGCAATCGCGGTGCTTACCCGCGACATACCACTTGCTTCCGGGGTCCTGCCCCACCAGCAACGTGCCGAGACCCGGCTCAGTCCCGCGATCCCGTAGCGCCGCGACTCTATCCGCCAGTTCCGCCTTGATGGTCGCGGCCGTCGCCTTGCCATCTAGAACGTTCGCCGTCATTTTAGACCCCGCTCAGTACTGCGCAAGGCCCGGGTACAGCGGGAATTGCGCTGTGAGGGCCGCGACGCGGGCGCGCAGCGCCGCAACGTCGGCGTTGGCGCCGTCACGGAGCGTGATCGCGATGATGTCGGCAACCTCAGTAAACTGCTCGTCCCCAAACCCGCGCGTGGCGAGCGCCGGGGTACCGATACGCAAACCCGAAGTCACCATCGGCGGACGCGGGTCGTTCGGAACCGCGTTGCGGTTGACGGTGATACCGACCTCGTGCAGCAGATCCTCGGCCTGCTTGCCGTCGATGGCGGCGTCGCGCAAGTCGACCAGCACCAGGTGCACGTCGGTTCCCCCCGAACGCACAGCGATGCCCGCATCCGCGACGTCCTTCGCGATCAGCCGATCGGCGATGAGCGAGGCGCCGCGCAGCGTGCGCGCCTGCCGATCGCGGAAGTCCTCGCCGGCCGCGACCTTGAAAGCGATAGCCTTCGCGGCGATCACGTGCATCAGCGGCCCGCCCTGCTGGCCCGGGAATACCGCGGAGTTGATCTTCTTCGCCAGCGCCTCATCGTTGGTCAGGATGAAACCAGAACGAGGCCCGCCCAACGTCTTGTGCGCAGTCGAGGAAACCACATCGGCGTACGGAACCGGGCTGGGGTGCAGGCCGGCTGCGACCAGCCCCGCGAAGTGCGCCATGTCGACCCACAGGTACGCCCCAACCTCATCGGCAATCTCGCGGAACTTTGCGAAATCAACGTGGCGGGGGTAAGCCGACCAACCGGCGATGATGACCTTCGGCTTGTGCTCGAGGGCGAGGCGCCGCACCTCTTCCATGTCAATCAGCGACGTCTCCGGGTCCACACCGTAGGCAACGATGTCGTAAAGGCGCCCGGAGAAGTTGATCTTCATGCCGTGGGTCAGGTGACCGCCCTGGTCCAACGACAGGCCCAACAGGGTGTCGCCGGGCCGCGCAATCGCGTGCAAAACGGCGGCGTTCGCGGTCGCACCGGAGTGCGGTTGCACGTTAGCGAACTTCGCCCCGAACAGCGCCTTGGCCCGTTCGATGGCTAGTTCTTCGGCCACGTCAACTTCTTCGCAGCCGCCGTAGTATCGGCGGCCCGGGTATCCCTCAGCGTACTTGTTGGTCAAAACCGAACCCTGTGCCTGTAGCACGGCGCGCGGAACAAAGTTCTCGGACGCGATCATCTCTAGGTAATCGCGCTGGCGGCCCAGTTCTCCGTCGAGGACGGCGGCGATTTCTGGATCCAAGTCGGCGATGTTTGCGTTGAGTAGGGGGTTTTGGGCGTTCGCTTCGCTCACGTTTACTCCTCGTTAGGTCCCTCGTGGCTGCGGCCACGTAGACACGACAAATCGGTCTGGCACGTGACCGTCGGCCCAGGCGAACGACCTACGATCGGCACACTCAACGTCGCTCCCTGGTGGTGATCCACCTCATGCGCCAGTTGCGACCTGCACTATGCTACGACACTTACCTCTTCGGCGGCAGTGGCACGGGCACGGAGAACTCGTCCGTAAATAAACGAAACTAATCGACGCCCTGGTCGGCCAGGATCTTTCGCAAATAGGCGTAGGTCAAGCGTCCGGCAACCTCGTCGTGCTGGTATTCGTAGCCTTGATCCTGATACATAGCTATGTTCTGCTTCGAATCCTTGCCGGTGAAAACCCAGATTTCGGTCGTTGTTTCCGGAAGATGCGGAAGGATCGCGAACATCAGCTGAGTGCCCACGCCCCTGCCCTGCTGGTCCGGCGCAACGGCCAGCCGCCCGAGGGTCGCCTTGTCCCCCTCGAATTCGACGCGGACCGAACCTATCAGGCGATGCCCGAGCCAGGCCCCCAGCGTCACGACGTCAGAACGTTGCAGATCTTCGCGCAACTGCGACAATGTCTGGGTGAGCGGCGGGATATTTGGATCGCCGTAAGCCTGCGCTTCGGTCACAAAAGCAGCACGCCGCAACGTGAGAAGCTCCCCCGCATGCGAAACCTCGATCGGCTCGATTCGGATCTCCATTGGCCCGTCAGTCGCGTCGCTCATGGACCTATATTCGCACTATTTGTCGGGGAAATACACCCGGGACCGCGGGTGCCGGGCGGTAATCGCGGCGCCGCATGTGGCGCGCGTGATGGGCAACGCGACGTTTGCCACCCAACACGGCTACCCTTGACCTCTGTGAGCAACGAATCAACGCAGCACTGGGTCCTGACGCTATCGTGCCCGGACCGCCCCGGGATCGTCCATGCGGTGACCGGGGTCCTGGCACAGCACAACGGCAACATTACGGAATCGCAGCAGTTCGGGGACCCGCTCACCAACACCTTTTTTATGCGGGTCGAGGTGGCGACCACCACCGATGCGAATCGAATATCCGTGGCGTTGGCCCCGGTAGCCGAAGAATTCGATATGACATGGCGCTTGGACGCTGCCGGGCGCCCCGTGCGCACGATCATCATGGTTTCCAAGGCGGCTCACTGCCTGAACGATCTGCTCTTCCGCCAGCGCGCCGGCGACATCCCCATCGAGGTCGCCGCAGTCGTTGCGAATCACATGGACCTCAAGCCGCTCGCCGACTTCTATGAGGTCCCATTCATCTATCTACCGGTATCCAAGGAAACGAAGACGGAGGCCGAACGCGAGCTCGTCCGCTTGGTGAATGACCTCGACGTCGAACTTGTGGTGCTGGCGCGTTACATGCAGATCCTCTCCGATGAGCTTTGCAGCGAGCTTTCGGGCCGCGTTATCAACATTCACCACTCGTTCTTGCCGAGTTTCAAGGGCGCCAAACCGTACCACCAGGCG
The DNA here is from genome assembly GCF_006715765.1 of Rarobacter incanus. Taxonomy (NCBI): domain Bacteria; kingdom Bacillati; phylum Actinomycetota; class Actinomycetes; order Micrococcales; family Rarobacteraceae; genus Rarobacter; species Rarobacter incanus. The sequence continues at coordinate 2,191,908 of NZ_VFNV01000001.1, read as the reverse complement.
CATGCGCGGGGGGTCAAGCTCATCGGAGCGACGTCCCATTACGTCACCGGCGACCTTGATGAGGGGCCCATCATCGAGCAGGACGTCGAGCGTGTCGACCACGGTCGTTCCGCGGAGGAACTGGTGACGTTGGGCCAAGACGTTGAGCGACGAGTTCTGGCCCGCGCCGTCAGGTGGCACGCCGAACACCGCGTGCTTCTCAATGGACAGCGCACGGTCGTCTTCAAATAGGTGCCGATTTCACCCGCCACCTCGCGCGACGGTTTTAGACGAGGACGCTAAAGACCGATACCCTCAGTAATAACATCGCTGCGCTGGACGAACGCAGGAGCGGTACCCCCGTATCGGCCCGTCACCACCGCAATGGCGCGATGGATACTGCGTTGACCGGAGAGTCGGAGGTTGGGCATGACAAGGAAATGGGTGCGCGGCGTAGCGCTCGCAGCAGCTATGGTCACATCGCTGGGGATCGCCGGGTGCGCGTCGGGCGATACCGAGCAGTCGGCGGCGACCCAGACCACCGAGGCGGAGGTGTTCTCTTGGTGGACTGAGGGTTCGGAGAAGGCGGGCCTCGACGCTCTTGTTGCCGTTTTCAATAAGCAGCACCCGAACGTGCAGTTCGTCAACGCAACCGTCGCCGGCGGTGCAGGATCCAACGCCACACAGGTGCTGGCCGAACGCCTCAGCGAGTATGACCCGCCGGACAGCTTCCAATCACACGCGGGCGCCGCGGTGGTCGATTACGTCAAGCGGGGACAGATCGAGGACCTGTCATCTCTTTACGACGAGTGGGGCCTGCGCGACGTATTCCCCGCCGATCTGATCAGCCAGCTGACGGTGCGGGACAAGATATATTCCATCCCGGCCAACATTCACCGGGCCAACATGGTGTGGATCAATCCCGATGTCCTCAAGACCGCCGGTTTAGACCCGAAAGCCACCTACTCCACGACCGCCGATTGGATCAAGGCGCTAGAGGCCATAAAGAAGACGGGCAAGACCCCGCTGGCGCTCGGACAGTCTTGGACTCAGGTGCAGTTGCTCGAAACGACATTGCTGGCCGACCTCGGGGTCAAGGGCTACAACGGCCTGTGGGACGGCACCACCAATTGGGGTGGTTCTCAGGTTAGGGCTTCGCTGCAAAACTTCCAAAAGCTCCTGGAGCTGTCCAATTCAAACCGGGACGAGCTGGAGTGGCCGCAGGCGCTTGCGCTCCTAAAGGACGGCAAGGCAGGATTCAACGTCATGGGCGACTGGGCTGCGGCCGAACTGGAAAATGATGGCGCGAAACTCGGCTCGGATGTGCTGTATTCGCCTGTCCCTGGCACAGCAGGAGTGTTCGACTACCTGGCTGACTCATTTACTCTTCCTGTCGGGGCGCCGCACCCGGAAGGTTCCAAAGCCTGGCTCGAGACGGTTGGCTCGCTTGACGGCCAGGTGGCCTTCAACAAGGCAAAGGGCTCGATCCCTGCCCGCACTGACGCCGATCCGTCGGAGTTTTCCGAGTATCAACAGGGCGCGATCAAGGACTTCAAGGACAACACCATCGTGTCGTCGCTGGCCCACGGGGCTGCTGCCGCGCCCACGGAGTTGGACGCGATAACGGCGGCCGTCGCCGACTTTGCAACGCAAAAGACGGATCTGGCAGCGTTCCAAAAGGCGCTGGTGGCGGCCGCAAAGGGCTAGCCGCCGCGCCGCGACGCCCGCCTGTCTTGTAGCCCGCTTCGCTGGTCTTGTACCCAGCGAAGCGGGCGTACACAGGCCACATCGGCTGGCCAATAATAGGGCCTGATCTCGATACACGCCTACGACGCACTCGATCAACGAGGCGCAGCGCACTCGATCAACGCGGAACCACACACTGCCCCGCCGGTCGAGTAGCCCGCCCAGCCGGCATATCGAGACCACCACCTCACATTGATCTCGATACACGCCTAGGACGCACTCGATCAACGCGGAACCACACACTGCCCCGCCGGTCGAGTAGCCCGCCCAGCGGGCATATCGAGACCACCACCTCACATTGATCTCGATACACGCCTACGGCGCACTCGATCAACGAGGCGCAGCCCACTCGACCAACGAGGCGCAGCCCACTCGACCAACGAGGCGCAGCCCACTCGATCAACGAAGCGCAGCGCACTCGATCAACGCGGAACCACACACGGCCCCGCCGGTCGAGTAGCCCGCCCAGCGGGCATATCGAGACCACCACCTCACATTGATCTCGATACACGCCTACGGCGCACTCGATCAACGAGGCGCAGCCCACTCGACCAACGAGGCGCAGCCCACTCGATCAACGAGGCGCAGCGCACTCGATCGACAAAGAACGGGAGCCGTGACCCCGCCCAAGGTCACGGCTCCCGCCTGAGATTCACCGGCTAGATGCCAGCGTCACCCGACTCGCACTGTCTTCGCTTTCTTGGCCGAAGAACTCGCGAGATACTTGGTGCCCTTAAAGCTCGAGCGCACCGTCAACTTCCCCGATCCTGGCCGCTTTATCGTGACCCGAATCTTGCCTTTATTCGCTTTGGTGAGTTTGATCGTCTTGGTCTTGCTTCCCACCTTGACCTTCACCTTGCCGGACGGCGCCTTGATGCCGCTCGCGCGGACCGTAACACGCACGGTCACCTTCTTCGCGCTGGCCTTGAGCACCTTGTGCTTCGTCGTTGTCTTAGCTTTCTTGGCTTTGACGGCCTTCGAAGTCACGACACCATCGATGTACCCGGTCTTGTGCAGGGTTATCGCCACACGCAGCTTGGCGCCGACGTCCTTTTTGCCAACCTTGTACGTGTTCTGAGTTGCCCCGGCGATCACCTTGCCATTACGGAACCACTGGTAGGTGAGCTTTTCCGCACTCGGGCGGGCCGTGCCCAACTTAGCCGTGACTGTGCGCCCGTATCGAACTGTTCCGGAAACGCTTGCCGGCCCATATTCGCTGAACGACTTCGCCTCCGCACCGGGGTTGTTGGTGTCGGGCTTCTGCACGGTGAAGTGCACCGTGTAGGTCGAAGTTGTCACGCCATCCTGCGCGCGAACCACGACGCTGGTCGATCCCGGAACCGCAGTGGCATCCGTGACCGTGACCACCGCGGCGGCATTCGATGCGACCGCCTCGACGACCGGAACCGAGCTACCGGCCGGTAGCTCAACGCTGTACCCGAAGGTGCTAGCCGCAAAGCCCTCAACCGATTTTCCATTCACGGTCAGATCCGACAGCGACGCATCATTCGATGGAGGCGTCACGGTGAAGTGCACCGTGTAGGTCGAAGTCGTCACGCCATCGGCGGCGATAACAACGACTGTGGCATCACCGGGGATCGCTGTGGGCTGCGTGACCAACGCTGAAGCACCCGCCGTCGCTGCCGTCGCCGCCACGGTGGGCAGCGAGCTTCCAAACGGCAGTTCGACGGTGTACTCCAACTTGCTTGCGGCGAAGTTCTCAACTGACGTCCCGTTGACCGTCAGGTCACTGAGCGAGGCATCCGCCGAGGCCACGGAATCGTTAGGATCCAGGTCGAAGCCCGCCAAGCTTGCCATCTCAACGACGCTGTCGGCAGGCTTGCCCGAAATCACGCCGACCTCGGCTCCCGCGAACTTTTCCGCATCATTGACGGTGTAGGTCGCGGCCGCAACATCGCGCGCAATCGACGCAACCTTGGAGGCCGCCGCCACATCGTCTGCCCCGGTGAGCATCGCCGCAAGCTTCTGGATTTCCACCAACCCGGTCGCAGCGTTGGCAAGGTTCCCGTTAGCATCCCACAACGCATCGTTCGCGAGCAGACCTTCGATCACGGCCTTCACTCCCGGCCGCACCGCGTCAGCAACCGATGCCAGTCGGTCCTTCGCCGAGTCGGTGTGCAGTCCCCACCCGAACGGGTAGAGCGGCGAGTAGTCCTCGTCACCGACGTTGATCGGCACTTGGTCGGCTGACGCGGGCCAAGTCACAGACAACGATCCGGTGAAGGGCTTCTTTCCGTAGATGACATCCGCGACGCCATCACCCTCAGATCCCGGCAGCCACGAAGCAACCAACGCGTCGATGCTTCCGAGTAGCGACTCGTCGATGATCTGCGGGCGACCCGACACGACCAGGACAACGACCTTGTCAACCTTTTGCGCAACATTCGCGATCGCAGTCTTGTCGAAGGCCGACAGTTCCAGCGAGGTCCCGCCTTGCGAGTTGCCAACGTCGCCGACGCCTTCGGCGTACGGCTTTTCGCCCACCACCACGACGCCCACGTCGTACGACTTGTCGGGAACCGCGTTCGTCGATGCGATGGTGACGTTGTCACCGCCGACGGCCTTGAGCGCCTGGCCTATCGTCGTTCCATCAGTCGTTTGGCCGGTTCCACCCTGCCAGCTGATGGTCCATCCGCCCATTTGGCGCCCCAGGTTGTCCGCAGTGGATCCGGCAACATACACGGTCTGCCCGGCGCTGAGCGGCAACGCAGCTCCGTCGTTCTTCAGCAGCACCTGCGACTCGGCAGCGGCCTCGCGGGCGACCGCGCGGTTCGCCTCCGAACCGACCTCATCGACATTGCCCTTCGTAGCGAACGGCTCTTCAAAGAGCCCCAGAGCAAACTTCTGCTCAAGGATGCGGCTCACGGCGTCGTCGATGCGGCTTGTCTCGATGGCGCCGCTCTGAACGCCTGCCTTGATCGCGTTGATGAACGTTTCGTAGTTGTAGGGTGCCATCACCATGTCCATGCCGGAGTTGACAGAGGCGACGGCGGCCTCGTCATAGGTCATGGAGCGGGTCTTCTGCTCTCCATCTTCGGTGTATGTCACCTTGGTGACCTTTGCGGCCTTGTCGACGCCCTCCCAGTCCGAGATCAAGAATCCCTTGAATCCCTTTTGGACCTTCAGAACATCCGTGTTCAGTTCCTTGTTCAGGTGCATCCGCACGGGGTCACCGTCGCCGATCTGCACCGCCGAATACGACGGCATGATCGAGCCCACCCCGGCGCTGATCGCGGGGTCGTACACCGAAGCATGCAGGTTCAAGAATGCCTCCAGCGTCGATGACTTGGTGATGCCCTGGTCCAACTTGTACCCGTCGGTTCCGGTGCCGTATTCGGTGCCGCCATCGCCGGCCCAGTGCTTGGCCGTCGCGAGTACCTTGTCCGAACCCGACAAATCCGTGGGATCCGTTCCTTGCAGTCCCTGCACGGCCTGTTTCGCGTAGATCTTCACGATCGACGGGTCTTCGCCGAAGGATTCGTAGCTGCGGCCCCACCGCTCGTCGCGCGTGACGGCGAGCGTCGGTGCGAAAGTCCATGGCACACCGGTGGCACGAACCTCCTTGGCGGTCACTCGCATGCCCGCCTCGATCAGTTGCGGGTTGCGGGTCGATCCCAGCCCGATGTTGTGCGGAAGGATCGTCGCGCCGACCACGTTGGAGTGGCCGTGCACGGCGTCGACTCCGTAGATCAATGGGATCTGCAATGAGGTCGACAGCGCCTGACGCTGGTACCCGTTGACCATGTCAACCCAGGCGTCGGCGGTGTTGCCCTCCGGAACCGAACCCCCACCCGACAGGACAGAGCCGAGCCTCAGACGCGAAATCGAGTCCGATTGCAACGCGAGCCGCTCGGCCTGCGCCATCTGTCCGACCTTATCCTCCAGGCTCATGTGAGTGAGCAGGTCCGCCGTACGTTCGGCATCCGACTTCGAGGAGTCTAGATAGGCCAATCCGTGGGCGTTGATTACAACCTTGCCGGCCCCGGCGGACTCGCCGATGCTGGGCGTAAGGTCGATCGCGAAGGACCGTGCCTCGGCTTCACCGGCAACCGCGATGGTTGCGACCTCGATGGTTGATGTGGAACCAGACTCGGCTCCCTCCGCGAAGGTCACAGTCCCCGACGTTTCCGTGTAGTCCGTGCCTGCCTTGGCAGATCCATCAGCCGTCGCAAAAGCAACATCGACACTCGATGCAAGCGGCAGCCCATCCACGGATGTCGCCTTGATGCTCACCTTAGCCTTGTCGCCATTGTCAACGAGCGCGATCCCCGGGTCGACGGAGACCGTGATGTCGTCAGCGCTCGAAGCCGCACCGTATGCCTGGATCGAATCGACTTTCCAGCCCGTGGCGCCGGTTCCGGCCGGGAAGGTCAGAGACCAGCCCCAACCACGCGACAAGATGGGCTTGGCGTCGGTTGGCGCGTTGGTCGGCTGGTAGTCCGCGCGTCGTTGCAGGCTCGAGAACGGGATCTCGACTAGCTTCCAACGACTGGTAGACGAACCCCAGTTGTCCTTGAAGGTGGTCTGGTACAGCGCAGCATCGGCTCCGCTTCCACCGCCCGTGCGTATCTCGAACTTGATGTCCGCGCCCGCCGTCGGCGATGCCGGGTTGCTTTCCTGGCTTGCATACCACCAGAAGCGAATCCCCTGGTACGACGACCAGTCCTGAGCGTCCGCGAAGTTTTCGGTCACCCCGCCCCAGCCGCCGGTCTCGACCTGGTACGTCCCCGCCAGCACCTTGTTGTCACCGGTGGCGGCGCCGGCCCTGTCGTCAGTGACAATGTCAAAGTCGGGCACGGCAGCGTCCGGGTTCGCCCATCCGTAAATGCCGACGGGCTCGGTCTCGGTCGTCAAGGTCACGTCGCCGTCGAACGTCTCGATGTCCCCGGCGCGTTCGCGCAGTTCCAGATCGTCGATGAGAACGGTTCCGCTGAACCCGCCCAGTCCGAACGAGAATCCCTGGACCTTCTTAGCGTCGAACCGATCGGCGCTGTTGTTCTTGTTGCGCAGGTCCTTGAACGCGATCTCGACGGCTTTCCAGTCGGTGCTGTCATCGACAAAGTCGGTTTCGAATGTCGTCGCATTCGTCTTTTCGCCCGACTTCAGCTGATAGGTCAGCGTCTTCCCTGAATCCGTCCCCTTGAACCAGAAGCGGAACGCGTCGTATTCCTTCCAGTTCCGCGCGGAAGCAAAGTCGTTTGAGACGCCTCCCCAGCTGTTTCCATTGGTCTTGGTCAGTTCCAGAACCTTGGTGCTGCTGGGTGTGCGGTCACCTGCCACCACGTCGATGGCAGGGGTGTTGCCGTCCTTCCCATCGCCGGAATCGCCCCAACTGTAAACGTTTTGCTCGCCGTTCTCGAAGTCATACAACGTCGTCCAGTCGCCGGCGGGCGCAAGTTCGATCGGGGCCTTGATGAGCGTCACCGTGGTCTCGTCGCTGCCCCCGATTGCAATATCGGTGCCAATCGCGGCAAGTTTGATCGTGAAGGTCCCGCCGTTTCCGCCCGCCATAGTCTTGACGTCGATGTCCACCCGCAACGTATTGGCTGGAACCGTGACGGTCTTGTCAATGGCGGTGTAGTCGGTGCCCGCGAGCGCCGTCCCATCTTGCGTCGTGAGCTTGAGCGTTGTCGGTGTCGCTAGCTTCTTGTTGAGCAGGATAGAGAGCGGAATCGTGGATCCGGCGTCATCTGCCAGCGCAGGACTGCTCAGGACGGCGATCGGGTCGCTGGGAATCCCCCACACCTCGAAGCTGTAGAACGAGTATCCGTAGAAGTGGGGTTGGGTTGGATCCCACCAGTTTTCGCGTTGCTTGGTCATCGTGATCTTGACCCACCGCCCCGATGTGCCCGCAGGGAACGCGTTTTCGTCAACGTCGCCATCGGAATCCGTCACGGTCACGACGGGTTCCGCGGTGGCCAGCGCCTCCTCGGTGTCCGCCACGGTCAGGGTGTAGTCGAGCGCGTAGGAGTATTCCCAATTGATTTTGGACGAGTCCAGCGAAGCGACCGTGCCCAGGTCGAGGGTGTAGGTTTCGGTCGCGTTTTGCTCCGTGTTGTTGCTCAGCTCACCGGTAGACCAGCGCGTGGACGGATCGCCATCGATTGCTCGCTCCTCACCGTTGCCCGACTCGGTTTTGCTGGCGACGGCGGTTCCGAACCGTGCCAAATCCACGGGCTCCTGCACAATCTGCGGCGCGACGTATTCGGTTCCCCAAACCTCGATTTCCTTGATCTCGTAGTTCCAGTACTTGTCGTCGTAGCCGCGGATCGAATCCAGTGAAACCTTGAAGTACTTTGCCGGGATTGACGAGGCCAGCGTCCCTGCGCTCGCAAGCGGATCCGCTTGGTCGTTGGCTTCGCTCACCTCGATCGGATCGCTCCAGTTCGTACCGTCCAACGACGTTGCTACGGAATACGAACGGGCATAGCCCCAGCCGAATAGCACGCGGTACGAATCCAGCGTTGCGGGTTTGGTGAATTCAAGGGTTATCTCGACGGGGTAGTCGGGATTCTCCACGGTCGGGTTGTTCACGGTCTTGAACTGCGTTGCCAGGTCGCCGTCAATGGCGTTGGCCAATTCTGAACCCTCATCCGTGTTTGCGTCGACCGTGGCGCTGATGCTCGCCCCGCGCGCGAAATTGGTCAGCGCGTCCTGCGGATCCAGGGTGCCGTTGATCTGGAATTCTTTGAACTCGTACCCATAGTCCTGGTTGGCCTTTTTCATGTCGATTTGCACGTAGCGGGCCTTAGTGCCTTCCGCGAAGGTCCCACTCTTGTCAACGGGTCCCGAGGCGTCAATCGAGAACGTGAGTGGCTCCGACCACGTGTCGCCATCAACGGAGGTCACGACGTCGTAGGTGTTGGCGTTCGACCAACCCCACTCGATCACGAAGTCCTCGAGCGCAGCCACGCCCTTGAGGTCGACGGTGTACTTGACCTCGGTGTTCGGGTCTATGCCCCCCGTCTTCCACAGGGTGCCGGAGTCGCCGTCGATCCCGTGGAATGCGGGGCTACCGGCCTCCGCCTTGGTGGCAGTGGCCGTCGCACCGAGGGACAGATTGGCTGGCGCCGCCTGCGCCGGGCTCGCTAGGCCCGCCAGGCCAAGCGCCGCGATCGCTAAGGCGGCGGCAGCCTTTCGCCATGACTTAGATACCCGCGGTCCCCGCCGGGGGGCTCCGCTGGAAGGACTTCTCATCGTGCACTCCTTTGTAGTCAACGGAGTTGCAACCCTGGCACGCACGCGCGTGGGGAGCGTCGTGCCGCGGGCGACAACCGATTGCGCTCACCGTGCGTGAATGGAGCAGCGAAGATTCGACGATGAGTCCCCACACGCTTGTGGCGATGCTCCTTTCCCCACGGCCCTCATTGGTCGTCAGTGTGGGAGACACGCAGATGATTCCGTCACGATACTCAAAGTGACAACGACGGACAACCGCACGCAGTCTCGATACGGCGTGCTGAGTCTAAGAACTAAACGTGATGCACGGGCAGCAGGCCAAGCTCGGCCACTGCCGCCCGCTCCGCGAGCAATTCGTCGGTAGAGATTGCAAGGCGGGAGCGGGCCTCGTCACTCATTTTGAGGTCCGGAACGATGTGCCAGGCGCCGCCGGAGGCCGTCACGGGGAATGAGCAAAACACCCCGGCGGGGGTACCGTATTCGCCCCGCGACATGACCGCGGCGCTGGTCCAATCCCCCGCCGGGGTGCCCTTGAACCAGTCGTGCACGTGGTCGATGATGGCGTTCGCCGCCGATGCCGCCGACGACGCGCCGCGGACCGCGATGATTTCGGCGCCGCGGTCAGCGACCTTCGGAATGAATTCGTCACGCAGCCACGCGCGGTCCAGCTGCGAACCCGCGAGGGGACTGCCCTTGACCGCCACGTTGCTCACGTCGGGAAACTGCGTATTCGAATGATTCCCCCAGATCGCCATACGCGTAATGTGACCCGTGTCGACCCCGAATCGGTGCGATAGCTGCGCAAGAGCCCGGTTGTGGTCCAATCGCGTCAGCGCCGTGAATCGATCGACCGGGATGTCCGGTGCGTGCGCGCTGGCGATCAGCGCGTTCGTGTTCGCGGGGTTACCGACGACCACGATGCGCACGTCGTCGCCCGCGTTGTCGTTGATCGCTCGGCCCTGCGGGCCGAATATCCCGGCGTTCGCCGCCAGCAGATCCTTGCGCTCCATCCCGGCCGTCCGCGGCCGGGCGCCCACCAGAACCGCCACGTCGGTGCCGTCGAAAGCCCGATCGGCCTCGTCGAACACGTCGACGGAAGCCAGCAGCGGAAACGCGCAGTCGTCCAGTTCCAAAGCTACCCCGTGCGCAGCGCGCACGCCCGCGGGAATTTCCAGTAGCCGCAGCCGCACCGGCGTGTGCGAGCCGAACATGGCGCCGGCCGCGGCGCGGAACAGAAGAGCGTAGCCGATCTGGCCGCCAGCCCCCGTCACCGTGACGGTCACAGGCTGGTTACGCTGCGTCGTTGCAGGTCGTTCAGTCACGCGATCTCCTGATCACTCGTAAATGCGCCGCGGCCGACCGCGAAATTATCCGAGCCGCTTCGCTAGCCCTTCATCAAGGGTAGCGAGGAATTCTTCCGTAGTGAGCCATTCCTGCCCCGGACCGACCAGCAGCGCCAGATCCTTGGTCATTTTGCCCGCTTCGACGGTCTTGATGACAACGTCTTCGAGCGTTTCGGCGAATTGCGTGACCTCGGGCGTGCCGTCCAGCTTGCCGCGGTGCTTGAGCCCACCGGTCCAAGCAAAGATCGAAGCGATCGGGTTTGTCGAGGTCGGCTTGCCCTGCTGGTGCTGGCGGTAGTGGCGGGTGACCGTGCCGTGCGCCGCCTCGGCCTCAACGGTCTTGCCATCAGGGGTCATCAAAACCGACGTCATCAGACCCAGCGAACCGAACCCTTGGGCGACAGTGTCGGATTGCACGTCGCCGTCGTAGTTCTTGCACGCCCAGACGTATCCGCCCTCCCACTTCATGGCGGACGCGACCATGTCGTCGATCAGGCGGTGCTCGTACGTGAGCCCCGCCGCCGCAAACTGGTCCTTGAATTCGTTCTCGAACACCTCGGCGAACAGGTCCTTGAAACGCCCGTCATAGGCCTTCAGGATCGTGTTCTTGGTGGAAAGGTACACCGGGTAGTTGCGTTGCAATCCGTACGCGAAGGACGCGCGGGCAAAGTCACGGATGGACTGGTCCAGGTTGTACTGCACCTGGGCGATGCCTGCGCCCGGGTAGTTGTACACGGTGTGTTGGATGGGTTCGGATCCGTCGGCCGGGGTGAACGTGACCGTGAGGGTGCCCTCGCCGGGCGTCAGGAAGTCCGTCGCACGATACTGGTCACCGAATGCGTGGCGCCCGATGATGATCGGTTTGGTCCACCCGGGCACCAGCCGCGGGATGTTGGAAATGATGATCGGCTCGCGGAAGACCACACCCCCCAGGATGTTCCGGATGGTCCCATTGGGCGACTTCCACATCTGCTTGAGGCCAAATTCCTCGACGCGGGCCTCGTCGGGCGTGATCGTTGCACACTTGACGCCCACGTTGTACTTCTTGATGGCATTCGCGGCGTCGATCGTGACCTGATCGTCGGTCGCATCGCGGTTCTCGATGGACAGGTCGTAGTACTTCAGGTCAATGTCCAAATAGGGGTGGATGAGCCGATCCTTGATGAACTGCCAGATGATGCGAGTCATCTCGTCCCCGTCGAGCTCAACTACGGGGTTTACGACCTTGATCTTGGACATTCCGAATACTCCTGGAGGTCTGGTGACGGTGTGAGTCAAGGCTACCGGATTGCTCGATATCAAGTTAATTTAGGGACGAGGCCCCCTTGCCCTCGCAAGCGGGCTTCCATTCGCGAGCAACTTAGCGATTCCATATCAATTTGACAGAGTTCGGTGGCACAATTCGTGCATGTGCGCGTTCTGCTCTTACCGCGGAGCGCACCGAATGTGCCCAGCAATCTATATGACAGGAAAACCATGACTGAACAGGCCGCCACGCCTACAGCCGATGCGCAAGAGATCCCCGCGCCGGACGTGGATACACGTGAACCCTTGGCCGAAGCGATCTTTATCGCGAGCGAGGAAACCGCCCCGGCGCCCGCATCGTCGGGGATCTTCGCACGGCTCGGTGCCGAATTCTTCGGCACATTCCTTCTCGTATTTGTCGGCGTGGGAGCCGCCCTATTCGGTGCCGTCCTCGGCATGGGCCAGCTCGGCGTCGCGCTGGCTTTCGGTATCGCACTGATGGCGGGCATTTCCGCGGTCGGCGGCGTATCGGGGGGCCACTTCAACCCGGCCGTCACGTTCGGTTTGACCATTGCGGGGCGCGCGTCGTGGAAGGATCTGCTCCCCTACTGGGGTTCGCAGGTGCTTGGTGGCGCGTTCGCAACCCTCGTCTTGTGGGCCGTGACGCCGAATAAGGTCAACGTCATCGACGGCATCTCCTCGACGTCCCGCGCCGAACTGTTCCGTGCGGCGTCGAACGGGTTCGGGACGCACTCGCCCGGCTTCGACTCATCCGCGGCGACGCAGGTCGCCGGCTACCTGAGCCAGGGTGCGACGACCGACCAGATCAAGGAGGCCGTCGAAGCCGGCCAGGTGACGCTCAACCCGTCCATGGACATTTCCTGGGCGAACGCACTCATCATCGAGGCCATTGCCACCGCGGTGTTTGTCGCCATCATCCTGGCAGTCACCGACAAGCGCGCCACGATCAAGTTCCAGCCCATCGTCATCGGGCTGACGCTGTCCGCGGTGATCGCGGTTGCGATGCCGCTGACCAACGCATCGATCAACCCGGCTCGATCGATCTCGTCCGTGCTGTTTGCGGGCGGTTGGACGTGGGGCCAATTGTGGGTGTTCGTGGTCGCGCCGCTGCTCGGTGGAGCCATCGCGGCGCTGTTCTACCGCGGGTTCGCTGCGCCTCGCCCCGAGATCGTCGTAATCGAAGAAGTTGCTTTCGACACCGAAGCGCCCGCTGACGAGGCCGACGCAGCCGACGTTGACGCAGCCGCGGACGCAGCGGATGAGGCCGACGCAGCCGACGTTGACGCAGCCGAAGGCATCGAGGTCGATGGCACCAACGCCGACGAAGCGGTCGCCAGCGAAGACATCGTTGAGGTGGTGGACCAGGAGCTGGCCGCCGAAGAGCAGGACTCCAGCAGCGAGGATGGCCCGGCGCCGAAGGCGTAACCGCCGCCGCATAGCACTGGGGTGGCGTCGAACCCGTTACGGGTTCGACGCCACCCTTCCTTGTACCGCGGCTCAGTTTGTGTGCCGGATGCACGCATAGTGGGCGTCGCGCGCCACCCGCCCCGCGCGCAACGCGGCGGGCCCGCCGCAGCGCACACCTACAGGCGGGCCCGCCGCAGCGCACACCTACAGTCTGGGGCCGGTTACCAGCACCGTCTCGATCATGATTGCGGCCACGACAAAGGACGAGACGTCGAAGGCCTTGCCTCTGTTGATGAGCGCGGGAATGCCGCGCGCCGGAACGAATGCGCGCAGCAGTGCCATCACAACCAATGCCCCCACCAACAGCTGCAATGCGACGTACACGTCGGCGATGGCGGCGACAGCGCACACTCCCGCAACCGCCAAACCCATGGCAAATTGGCCGCGCCCGGATCCGAGTGGGAAGGCCAGGGTCCCGGGCTTCGGGGGTTTGCGGTGGGTGTGCGACTCGGAATGCGGTTTGTCGCCGTTCGCGGGCGCGGCGGCGCCGGCGGGAGCGGTCAGCCCAGTGGAGCCGGCGGGAGCGGCGCTGGCGGGCTCGGTCAGCCCCGTGGAGCCGACGGGCTCGGTCAGCCCAGTGGAGCCGGCGGGCGCGGTCAGCCCCGTGGAGCCGACGGGCGCGGTCAGCCCCGTGGAGCCGGCAGGAGCAGAGGCGCCGGCGGGCTCGGTCAGTCCCGTGGAGCCGACGGGCTCGGTCAGCCCAGTGGAGCCGGCGGGCGCGGAGGGTTTCGAAGGCGCAGCTTCCGGCAGGCCGTCCCCCGCCCGCGCGGCTAGCGGCGGGTGGGCCGGATCGGCGTTCCCCCGGGCCGTGTCTGTCGGCGTGGAAATGACGGGGCCACGATCGGCACCCGGCACCAAAACAGGACGCATTGGCCACGGCTCCCCGCAGGCGCCGCCATCCAGATCAGCGCGCTGCCCACCGCCAGTTCGAGGCGCTGCCGAAAAATCCATACCGGGAAGCCTACCGTTCCGCTCTGAGCGGTTGCCCGGCGGCTGCGCCGCCGGGCAACCGCCCCAATCGTCAGTGCGCGAAGTGCCGTGCGCCAGTCAAGTACATGGAGATGCCGGCGTCCTTGGCAGCGGCGATCACCTCGTCGTCGCGGATGGAGCCCCCGGGCTGGACCACGGCCTTGACGCCCGCGTCGAGCAGCACCTGCAACCCGTCGGCAAACGGGAAGAATGCGTCCGATGCCGCGACGGATCCCGCCGCGCGATCGATCCCTTGCCCAAGTTCGCGCGCCCGCTCCACCGCCAGTTTGCACGAATCGACCCGGTTGACCTGCCCCATGCCGATCCCGACCGTGGCACTATCGGCCGCCAGCAATATGGCGTTCGACTTCACCGCCCGCACCGCATGCCATGCGAACACCAAGTCGGCCAGGGTCTTATCGTCCACCGCTTCGCCCGCGACCAGCTTCCAGTTGAGCGGGTTGTCCCCCGGAGCATCGACCCGGTCGGCGCGCTGCACCAAAATGCCGCCGGAAACGGGCCGGGTCTCCCACTGGGCGGGTGCTCCGGCAGGCATCCGCAGCAGCCGGATGTTCTTCTTGCCTTGCAGGATGTCCAGCGCCTCCGGCTCGAAATCGGGGGCGATGACAACCTCCGTGAAGATACCCGCGATCTGGCTCGCGGCGGTAGCGGTGACGGTCTGATTGGCCGCAATAACGCCGCCGTATGCGGAGACCGGGTCGCAGGCGTGCGCCCGCAAATGCGCTTCGGCAATGTCGCCACCGATCGCGATCCCGCAGGGGTTCGCGTGCTTGATGATCGCGATCGTGGGCTGCGCGCCGTGATCGTGCGCCGCCCGCCAGGCAGCATCGGCATCGACGTAGTTGTTGTAACTCATCGCCTTGCCGTGCAGCTGCTCGGCCCCCGCGATTCCCGCATCGCCGGCCACATCGGCATAAAGCGCCGCGGGCTGATGCGGGTTTTCCCCGTAGCGCAGCGACTGCTTGCGCACGTATGTCGCGCCCAGCCACGCCCCAAGCCCTGTGCGAACAGGACCATCATCGGTATCGACAACATCGCTCGGGGCCACAACCTGCCCCATCCACGTTGCCACGGCAACGTCGTAGTTTGCCGTGTGCACGAACGCCGCGGCCGCTAGTTGCTTGCGCTGGGCGTAGGTGAACCCGCCGCGGACAATCGCGCCGCGCACGTCCTCGTACTGCGCCGGATCGGTAATCACCGCGACGCTCGGGTGGTTCTTAGCGGCTGCGCGGACCATGCTGGGCCCGCCGATGTCGATTTGTTCGACGCATTCGTCCGCGGAGGCGCCGCTGGCAACGGTTTGCGTGAACGGGTACAGGTTCACGACAACCAAGTCGAACGGCTCCACGCCCAGATCGGCGAGCTGCGCAATGTGGTCCGATTTGCGGGTGTCCGCCAGGATTCCGGCGTGGATTCGCGGGTGCAGTGTCTTGACGCGGCCCTCCAGGCACTCGGGAAACTCGGTGACGTCCTCGACTGGGATGACCGGTACCCCGGCCGCGGCAATGGTCTTTGCCGTCGATCCGGTGGAAACGATTTCGACCCCCGCGTCAGCCAACGCCTTCGCTAATTCGACCAATCCGGTCTTGTCGTAGACCGAAATCAATGCGCGCCGCAGCGGCCGCAGCGCGTCGTCAGATAGTTGGATATCGGGGGCAGAGGGGTGAGCCATTACTCTCCTAATTCTGGGTTCGCGTGCCAAAGGTAGTCGGCACATGTCGCACACGCCGCATCCGGCGCGCCCCGGGCACCCAGGCGGACCATGCCCTGCGGGGATTGTGCGCGCTCCCCGGTGGTTACCCCACCTACGCCAGTCGCGCGCAAGCCCTCATTCTATCGTGTCGCCGCGAAACGGTGGGAGGTGGACTCGTCCCTGAATCACTTCGAAACCCCGCGCCAGACGCGGCATCCACCCGACCAGCAGTTCCCGCTCGGCCTCCTTGATGCGCTCGTGCAAGGTGGATTGATCGTCTCCGTCCAGCACGGGCACGGGAACCTGCGCGATGATGGGACCGGTGTCAACCCCGGAATCGACGACGTGCAAGGTGCATCCCGTGACCTTAACGCCGTACGTCATCGCGTCGCGGACCGCGTGCGCACCCGGAAAGGACGGCAGCAAGGCGGGATGGGTGTTGACGGTCCGCCCCCCAAACTGCGCCAGGAACGGCGCCCCCAGGATTCGCATGAAACCGGCGCTGAGGACGATATCGGGCGCGAATCCCTGCACCGTGCGTGCCAATGCGACGTTCCAGGCATCGCGCGATTCGAATTCTGCCGGCGACACAACGGCCGTCGCGATCCCATGCTGCTTTGCAAGGACGAGCGCCCCCGCCCCCGCAACATCGCTGATCACCGCGACTATCCTCGCACCATAGGCGGGTCGGGTCTGCGCTCGCAACACTGCCGCCATGGTGGATCCGGCGCCGGAGGCCAACACAACGATCCTCCCCCCGGGCGTTACGTCGTGGCGCGGAAATTCTGGTTGATTACTCACGCGTGTGACCTTACCGTTTCTTCGGATCGAGCGATGCCAAACCGGTTGCCCGCGCGCTCGCGCGCCACAGCGCCGCGAGCTGCGCCCGCGGCCAAGGATGCATGCACACCAGCGCTGCCGCCATTCCGACCCCGATGCGCCACGAAAGGCCGCCAATCACCGCGCCCCCATGCGCGCCGGTCGTGGCCAGGATGCCGGGCCCGATACTGCCGGTGGCCAGGCCTTGCATGATCGATGTCGCGAAGGCCAGGGTGACGATGCAGGTGCCCACGGCGACGGCGAGGTCTCGAATGCTAACCCCGGCCGGCGGGTCATCCGTTGCCGGTCCGCGTCTGAGCGTCTTCCACACGGAGATACCGGCGACGGCGCCAACGACGATGAGCGTTGCCGGTACCCACGTTGCCCACGCTCCCGTCATTCCGCCGGTGGGCAGCGCCGATACGAGCGGAACCGCGGGAAGCGGATCGAGCACGGCGTGCCCCGGGGAAAACGCACTGCCGGCGCCGACCTGGAATGCGGCGCCGCTCACCCACGCCATCGCCCAGACGATGAACGTGGGCGCAAAGCCCGTCTGCGCCACACCCAAGACCAGGCCACCCAACGTGTCCGGGGCCAGCGAAGCCAAGATGTCGACCGCGGAGCCGCGGCCCGCGAACGCCCACATTGTCACCATGCAGGCACCGACCAATGCCCACAGGGCGACCGCTATTCCGGCCGCCCGCATGCCCGCCGCCACACCTCGCTGTTCTTTCACCTGCGCCGGGACCTTGCTCCACCACGCACGCAACGTCGCGCGCATGGTTTCGGAGTCCCTGCCCGTGGTCATCCCGAACAGGGTCCCCGTCGCCGCCGCAACGGCGGTGACGGGGAGCACGCGGGCCAGGCTTGAACCGATTGCGAGGGCGGCAATGGCGACGATGAGGACGTAGAAAGCGGTGGCCGCGACCCAACTCTGCCAACGCTTGTGGGCCGACCTGCGTGCCGATAGCGCGCATGTTCCCGCAATGAGCGCCGTCAGGCCAAGCGGCATGAGGGAAATGGATGCGTCCCCCACGCTCACCTGACCGCCGTGTGCCAGCAGCCACAGCGCGCTCCCGACGCGAACCGCCGCCGACCACGAGCTTTGGGTGGTGACCTGGGTGGCGGCGGTGACGAATGCGGCAACGGCGGGTACGACGACGATCGCCCACGACCAGGCGGCACCCTGCACCGCGATAATCAATCCCGCCAGCCATGCGGGCATCGGGGGACGTTCCGCTTGCGGTGCATCGATCGTCGCCGACCCGCTGCGCCGCTTGGACGGGCCGCGCGAGGCAGGGCGCGAAGCGGGGGGCGCCTCACGCGAGGCGGGGGACGCCTGGCGGCCGGCGGGCGGCCCCAAACGCGGGACGATGGGCGCCGGGCTCGATTCGTCGGCGGTCGAACGCGATGTGTCGGCCGCCGGGCGCAGTGCGGGGCCCACGCTCGAACCTTCCGAGCGGCGGGTCGTGGTCGGGCGCTGGGTGCGGGTGGGCGAGGGTGAGACCGGCCGCGATGTTTGGGCCCGTTGGATCCTCGGAGCGTTCGGTCGTTGCGCCATAGCCACCATGGTGCCGTTACTGCGCGCGTTAGGCGCGCAGGCGTGGCCGGTACCACGCTAATCGGGCAAGGGACCCGGGCGATGCGCGGGCCCCTTGCCCGGTAGGGCCCCGGTTGTGTCACCGGGTCAGGCGGGCGATGCGGCGCAAGGGCTATGCAAGCACGTCGCGCAGCAATTGGGCGGTTTCGGAAGGCGTCTTACCGACCTTGACGCCGGCGGCCTCCAGGGCCTCCTTCTTCGCCTGCGCAGTGCCGGAGGATCCGGACACGATCGCCCCGGCGTGCCCCATGGTCTTGCCCTCGGGGGCGGTGAACCCGGCGACGTAGCCAACGACCGGCTTGGTGACGTGGGCCTTGATGAATTCGGCCGCACGCTCTTCGGCGTCGCCGCCAATCTCGCCGATCATGACGATCGCTTCCGTTTGCGGGTCGGCCTCGAATGCCGCAAGGGCGTCAATGTGCGTGGTGCCGATTACGGGGTCCCCGCCGATGCCGATTGCGGTGGAAAACCCAAGGTCGCGAAGCTCGAACATCATCTGGTAGGTGAGCGTGCCCGATTTCGAAACCAGGCCAACCTTGCCCGGGCCCGTAATGTCGGCGGGGGTGATCCCGACATTAGACTTTCCCGGGCTGATGATGCCGGGGCAGTTGGGCCCGATGAGACGCACGCCCTTTTCCTTCGCCAGCGTGTAGAACTCGGCGGAGTCCTTGACGGGGATGCCCTCGGTGATGATCACGATCAGCGGAACGCCCGCCTCGATCGCTTCCACCACAGCGCCCTTCGCGAATGCCGGCGGCACAAAGATCACGGATACGTCAGCGCCCGTGGCGCTGACCGCGTCGGGCACCGTGCCGAAGACCGGAATTTCGATGTCTTGATCCCCGAGCGTGAATTCGACGGATGTGCCCGCCTTGCGCGGGTTGACGCCGCCGACAATCTGCGTGCCGGCCGTGAGCATGCGGGTGGTGTGCTTCTGCCCCTCGGCGCCCGTCATTCCCTGCACGATTACCTTGGAGTTTTCATCGATGAAAATTGCCATGAGTGTGTTCCTTGAGGTCTGGTGCCGTCAGGCGCGGTTTGCTAGTTGCGCGGCCAGTTCAGCTCCACCGTCCATGGTGTCTGCAAGAGTGACCAGTGGGTGTGCCGCTCCTTGAAGGATCCTGCGGCCCTCGACGACGTTGTTTCCGTCGAGGCGGACAACGAGGGGCTTGGTGGCCTGATCGCCCAGGATCTCGAGCGCCTTGACGATGCCGTTCGCAACCTCGTCGCACGCGGTGATTCCGCCGAACACGTTGACGAATACTGACTGGACCTGACTATCGCCCAAGATGACGTCTAGGCCTGCCGCCATGACCGCGGCGGACGCGCCACCGCCAATGTCGAGGAAGTTGGCCGGCTTGACCCCACCTTGGCGCTCGCCAGCGTAGGCGACAACATCCAGGGTGGACATGACCAGCCCGGCACCGTTCCCGATGATTCCGACCTGGCCGTCTAGCTTGACGTAGTTGAGGTCGTATTCCTTGGCCTTCGCCTCGAGCGGGTCGGCCGCTTCTTTGTCGACAAGGCTCGCGTGTTCGGGGTGCCGGAACTCCGCGTTGTCGTCCAGCGTCACTTTTCCGTCCAGCGCAACGATGCGCCCGTCGCCGGTCTTGACAAGCGGGTTGACCTCCACCAGGGTCGCATCCTCCGCGGCGTAAACGTCCCACAGCTTGCGGATGACGTCTGCCACTTGACCGCTGATCTCGGGCGCGAATCCGGCCGCCACGACGATCTCGTTAGCCTTTGCCTCATCGATCCCGACCAAGGGGTTGACCTCGACCTTGGCCAGGGCCTCGGGCCGTTCAACGGCGAGCTGCTCAATTTCCATGCCGCCCTCGACGCTGGCCATGGCCAGGTAGGAGCGGTTGGCCCTGTCGAGCAGCACCGAGAAGTAAAACTCCTGGTCGATATCGGCGCCGGCCGCGATCATGACGCGGTGCACGGTGTGCCCCTTGATGTCCATCCCCAGGATTTCGCCGGCCTTCTCTTCGGCCTCGGCGCCGCTGCGTGCCAGCTTCACCCCGCCGGCCTTACCGCGGCCCCCGGTCTTGACTTGCGCCTTGACCACGACAACGGATGATCCATCCGCTAGCAGCTTTTCGGCCGCCGCGCGCGCCTCGGCAGGCGTTGTTGCCACGATCCCGTCCAGCACGGGGACGCCGTGCTTTTCGAAGACATCGCGGGCCTGATACTCGAATAGGTCCACCCTCGCTGGTCCTTCCCTCGAAGAAAGTGTCTCGACATCAAGACATTGGTCCCAATGTAGTCCGTTTTTGCCGTCTGCGTGACCATCACAACGGACTCGGGATCACCCGCGTGCGTGCCGTCGCTTGCGTGAGTGCCGGGAGCGGCGCCCCTTGCGGGCGTCCCGCAGGCGCGTCGGCTTTCTCTGTAGCCGCCGGCATCGAAACCCGCGACACAAACCGCGCCCGTATCGGTGAGTCCCGCGCATGCGTGCACGCCCGCGTTGGTTCACTGACCGGGGGCAGGACAGGTTGCCTACAGCTTGGTAATCGGCGCCATCCGAAGCAACAGGCGTTTGGGGTCGCCCGTCCCGAAATCCACGCGCGCGACGGCGTTGCGGCCGCTGCCTTCCAGCCCCACGACGGTTCCCAGGCCAAACTTGTCGTGGGTGATTTTGTCGCCGACCCGCAGGGATATTGAGGGCGTTTCGATGCGATCCACGCTCATCGACGAGGCCCGCCCTTCCGCCTCCCCGCTGCGCGCAAAGGTGCTCTTGGCGTTGCCGGAACCAATGGCTGGGGCAAAATCATCGTCGCTCTGGGTCCTTCGGGACCCGTAAGAGCCCCACCCGGTCTGCCGTATCGACATGGTGGGAGATTCGCGCCGGCGCCACTCTATGAGGTCGGTTGGTATCTCATCGAAGAACCGGCTGGCGGGAAACTCGGAGGGTTGCCCCCACGCGGAGCGCATGCCGGCGCGCGTGAGGTAGAGCCGCCGGCGCGCGCGCGTGATGCCGACGTAGGCGAGGCGACGTTCCTCCGCAAGCTCGGTGTCGTCACCCATGGATCGAGAGTGTGGGAACGTGCCATCCTCCATGCCGGTCAGGAATACGACCGGGAATTCCAGCCCCTTCGCGGTATGCAAAGTCATGAGCGTGACCATGCCCTGATCGCCCGGGATCTGATCGGCGTCGGCGACCAGCGATATCCTCTCCAGGAAGTCGACCAGGTCCGCGTCTGGGTAGTCGGTGACGAATTCGACTGCAACCGAGTGGAATTCGGCCAGGTTTTCGACCCGCGTGTAGTCCTGCGGGTTGTCGCTGGCGCGCAGTTCCGCCAGGTACCCAGACTTATCGAGGATCCTCTCGACAAGCTCGTCTACTCCGTGCCCGGCCCCGAACGCGGCGGCGTCATCTAGGAACTCGACAAAGGCACCTGCGGGCTTGATTGTCCGGGAGGTCATTCCGGGAATTTCGCCGACGCGCCGCAGTGCGGTGCCGAAGCTAATGGACTCGCGGGCGGCGAACTGCGCGATGACGGCCTCGGACCGGTCGCCGATCCCCCGCTTGGGAACATTCAATATCCGGCGCAACGAGATGTCGTCGTCTGGGTTTGCGATGACCCGCAGGTAAGCGACTACGTCTTTTATTTCCTTGCGGTCGTAGAAGCGGGTTCCGCCAACGACTCGGTACGGCAGTCCGACCTTGATGAACTGGTCTTCAAGGGCCCGCGACTGCGCGTTGGCACGGTAAAACACTGCGATGTCGGAATAGCGGAATGTCCCGCTGTCGGCGAGCTCGTCTATCTCATCCGCGACGAATCGCGCCTCCCCGTATTCGTCCTCCGCCACGTCCGCAATGATCTTGTCGCCCTGGCCGGAATCGGTCCACAGTTTCTTTGGCCGCCGGGCGCTATTGCGGGCGATCACCGCGTTGGCTGCCGACAGAATCGTCTGCGTGGAACGGTAGTTTTGCTCCAACAAGATGGTGTGCGCGGCCGGATAATCCTGCTCGAATTCCTCAATGTTGCGAATAGTGGCGCCGCGGAATGCATAGATCGACTGGTCCGAGTCCCCGACGACCGTCAGTTCCCCGGGCGGGACGTCCGGGTTGTCGCCCGTGCCCACTAGCTCGCGAATCAGGACGTACTGGGCGTGGTTGGTGTCCTGATATTCGTCGACGAGAATGTGCCTAAACCTGCGCCTGTAGTGCTCGGCAACGATGGGGTTGCGTTGCAGCAGCTGAACGGTGAGGCCGATGATGTCATCGAAGTCGACGGCGTTGGCTCCCCGCAGGCGAGCCTGGTACCGCTCGTAAACCTGCGCTAGCGTGCGGTCGAAGTCCGCCGTACCCGCCCCGCCCGCAGCCTCCGTGAACTGCTTCGGCGGCACCAGATCGTTCTTCAGGTCCGATATTTTGCGCGCCAGGACCTTGGCGGGGAACTTCTTGACGTCCAGATCCAGATCGCGCGCGATGAGCGTCAGGAGCCGCTGCGAGTCGGCGGAATCGTAGATCGAGAACGTCGATTTCAGCCCGACGTGATCGTGTTCGGCGCGCAGGATGCGTACGCACGCGGAGTGAAACGTGGCAACCCACATGCGCCGGGCCTCGGGCCCGACCAAGTCGGCAACGCGTTCACGCATTTCTGCGGCGGCCTTGTTCGTGAAGGTGATGGCGAGGATCTGCCCGGGCCGCGCTCTGCCGGTGGCGAGCAGGTAGGCGATCCGGTGAGTGAGGACCCTAGTTTTACCGGAACCCGCACCCGCGATAATCAGAAGTGCCGGTCCTGCGTATTCGACGGCCTCGCGTTGCTGCGGATTGAGCCCGCGCAGAAGGCCGGCCGCCCTTTGCTCTGCCTCGCGTGCCCGCTGCGCTTCCCACTGGGCATCCTGCGCGGCGTAGGGATCGCCCAAAGCGTCGTAGTCGTGGGCAGGTCCTTCGTCGTATTCTGGCGCCGGTTCTTGCTGATCTACGGGCATCGCCAACGACGGCAGCACGGAGGTGCCCGCCGATTCGGCGCGCGAACGCGCAAGCTTGGAAGTGAGTGAGTCGAACAATGAAGCCATGATGGTCTAAGCCTAGTGGCACCCCGTCGATCGAGTAGTCCGCGCAGCTTTCGGTCACGCGCCCCCTGCGCAAACCACCGCACTCGAACCAAAACCCCGCACTCGACGTTCCCGCGCACCCCCGCACGCGCCGACCGCGCCCCTTTCAGTAAAGACCCCTGCTCAAACCACCGCACTCGAACCAAAACCCCGCACTCGACGCCCCCGCGCACCCTCGCGCGCGCCGACCGCGCACCTTTCAGTCGGCGCCGACCAAGAATGGCTACCTCCACCGGTCGAGTAGCCCCCTCCCTAGTTCTGCTGAGCCCGCCACCAAGCCGCGGTCCCAGTTTCGGACACCCGACAGTGCCGCGCTGTCCATCATGTGAACCCCTGTGGTCACGGCAATACCGGCCAACGTAACGTCTTTCAGACAAAATCCCCCGGTCATACGCCCCCCTGCACATCCGAAGGATCCCCATGACTGCTCCCCAAACTCCGGCGCCGAGCGGCTCTGACCCGAAAGGCTCTGAACCGACAAGCTCTAGCCCGACTGCCTCGCAAGCAGCCACGCAGCCCCCTGCCTCGGCCGCCGCCGCGAAGCGCCCGGGGCGCCCGGCCCGGGCCGCACGCCCCAACGGGCAGTGGAAAGTGGACGGGAAAACGCCCCTGAACGCAAACGAGGAACTCAAGCAGATCGACGACCCCCTCAACGTCCGCGAGCGCATCGAACGGATCTACGCCAAGGAGGGATTCGATTCGATCCCGAAGGATGACCTGCACGGTCGCTTTCGCTGGTGGGGCCTTTACACGCAGCGCAAGCCGGGAATCGACGGCGGGCGCACCGCGCAACTCGAAACCGAGGAAATCGAGGACTCCTATTTCATGCTTCGGGTGCGCTCCGACGGCGGTGCACTCAACGTCGCGCAACTGCGCACTCTCGCGCAAATCTCGCAGGACTTTTGCCGCAATACCGCGGACATCACCGACCGCCACAACATCCAATTCCACTGGGTCGAGGTCGAATCGATGCCCCAGATCTGGGAGCGGCTGGCAGCCGTTGGACTACAAACCACGGAGGCGTGCGGCGACGTCCCGCGCGTGATCCTGGGTTCTCCCGTCGCTGGCATTGCCAAGGACGAGATCATCGACCCGACCGACATCATCGCCGAAATCGTGCGGCGCTACATCGGGGACCCTTCCTTTTCCAACCTTCCGCGCAAGTATAAGACCGCGATCACCGGGCACCCCAGCTTCGACGTCGTTCCGGAAATCAACGACTTTTCGCTGGTGCCGGTCGTGCATCCCGAGCTCGGTGTCGGATTCGATCTTTGGGTCGGGGGCGGCCTGTCGACCAGCGCGCACCTGGCGCAGCGCCTCGGCACCTTCCTTGAGCCGCGCCTGGTCCCCGAGGTGTGGGTCGCCATCACGTCGATCTTTCGCGACTACGGTTACCGGCGCCTGCGCAATCGAGCCCGGCTCAAGTACCTCATGGCCGACTGGGGCCCGCAGAAATTCCGGCAGATTCTGCAGGACGAATACTTGGGCTACGAACTTCCCGATGGGCCAGCACCGGCCCAGCCGACCCGCTCCGCGGACCACGTCGGGGTGCACGAACAAAAGGACGGAAAATTCTATATAGGCGCGGCTCCCTACGTGGGGCGCACCAGTGGCACCGCGTTGGCCGGGGTCGCGGACCTGGCCGAGTCGGTTGGTTCCGACCGCATTCGCCTCACGCCGTATCAGAAGCTCCTTCTCCTGGACGTGCCGCCCGGTGACGTTGACCGGGCCGTGGGTACCCTGCGCGAGTTAGGATTCGAGGCCGAACCGGGCAATTTCCGCCGTTCGACGATGGCGTGCACGGGCATCGAGTATTGCAAGCTGGCGATCGTGGAAACCAAGGCGAACGCGACGCGCGCCATCCAGCACCTTGACCAGGCCCTGGCCGACGTCACGCAGGAACACAAGCTGTTGCCGCTGACTTTGAACGTCAACGGGTGCCCGAATTCGTGCGCCCGGATCCAGACCGCGGACATCGGGCTCAAGGGGCAGCTCATCATGAACGACGAGGGCGAGCAGGTTCCCGGCTATCAGGTTCACCTTGGCGGCGGGCTCATTTCGGAGCAGCGGGCCGAGGCCGGTTTCGGTCGCACCGTGCGCGGCCTCAAGGTCCCCGCGGACGGCGTCGGCGAATACGTGGAAAAGCTCACGCGCTCCTACGTCGAAAACCGCGACGGGAACGAACCGTTCGCGCAGTGGGCGCTGCGCGCCGACGAGGAACTGCTGCGTTGAGCACCCTAGGCGAAGCTAATGCCTTCACGGGGGTGTTTGCTGCTGGGGGCGGGGCGCTCGTCGCCCAACAGCGTTTGGCGCGGCAGGCCGAATGGCGGCGGGAAGCGGAGCGGAGGGAACGCGAGCGCACACCCCGGCGCACCGAGGCGGAACTGCAACGGATAGCCGCACAGGGGCGCGACCTACTGCACGGTTCGCAGATCGGCGCTCAGGACGAGGCAGATGCCGCCCGCGTCCTTGCGTGGGTGATCGATACGTTTGGTGACCGCATCGCCGTGGCCAGTTCCATGGCCGATACCGTCCTGGTGCACCTGGTTTCGTCATACAAACCGTGGGTCGATGTCCTGTTCGGCGACACCGGGTACCACTTCGAAACGACCTTGGCGACGCGCGATCGGGTGGCCGCCGACATGCGCGTCAACGTCGTGTCGGTACGGCCGCGCGCCAGCGTCGCCGAGCAGGACCTGGCGCACGGCAAGGATCTGTTCGCTAGCGATCCCACCAAGTGCTGCCACCTGCGCAAGGTGGTGCCGATGCGCGACCAACTGGCCGACTACGAGGTGTGGCTCACCGGGGTGCGACGCGCCGACGCCCCGTCGCGCGCCCAGGCGCCGATTGTCGTGTGGGATCAGGCGAATAAGCTGGTGAAGGTCAACCCGATCGCCGCGTGGAGCGACGAACAGACGGAACGCTACATCGCGGAAAACGCAGTCATCGTCAACCCGCTGCTGTCACAGGGCTACCCGTCGATCGGCTGCGCCCCGTGCACGTCGATGGTGGAGCCCGGCGCGGACCCACGCTCGGGCAGGTGGGCGGGACAGACAAAGACCGAGTGCGGGTTGCACGTCATCTAGCGTCGAAGCTGTATCAGTGCACAAACACAGCGATGGCGATGTTGACCAGCGTCAGCCCGCCGATGGCGTGCTTGAGCCCCACAGGTGCATCTTCCTTCTTCGCGTTCGCAACGAACGCCAGTAGGACGACAACCAGGGCGATGCCCAGCTTCAGCGCGATCTTCACCATGTTCGGGTCGTTCATGGAGTCATCCATTTCGCGGATTCCCACCATCGCAATGCCCGAAACTAGTGCCGTCAGCGCGCCGTGCAACGTGCCCTTGTAGACACCCGGCTGCTTCATGGTGGCCAGGTAACCGCCGAAGACGATCGCCCATCCGACCATGTGCAGGAACAGGAACACCCCGTAAAGAAAGCTCATGTCTTGATCCTACGAACCGCTGGCCGCGATGTCGAAGTATTCAACGCACCGACCGATTCAGTCAGCAAACCGCGCTACAACAGCCGCCGTGCGGCGGCCCACCTGGTGATTTCGTGGCGGGACGACAGTTGCAGCTTGCGCAGCACGGCCGATACATGCGTTTCCACCGTCTTGACGGAGATGAACAGGTCGCCAGCAACCTCGCGGTAGGAATATCCGCGGGCGATCAGGCGCATGACCTCCTGCTCGCGGGCGCTGAGCCGATCTAGTTCCGCGTCCCTCTCGGGCACAACCGGCTGCGAACCGAAGGAATCCAGGACAAACCCCGCGAGCATCGGGGAGAACACTGCGTCACCGGCGGCTACCCGCCGGATAGCGTCGGCCAGTGCGACGGGTTCGATCGATTTAGTCACGTACCCGCGCGCCCCCGCCCTGATCACCGACACGACGTCCTGCGCGGCATCCGAAACCGACAGGGCGAGCATCCGGACGTCAGCACCGCCGGGGGATCGCGTCGCGGCAACCGCTGCGGCGACCTCCGCTCCCCCACCGCCGGCCCCACCGGGCAGATGCACGTCGAGCAGCACGACGTCCGGGGCGGTCTCACCGATGATCGCGATCGCGCTTTCGACGTCGGCGGCCTGACCCACCACCTCGAAATCATCGGGCAGCAACGACACGACCCCCGCCCGGAACATGGCGTGGTCATCCACCACCACCAGACGCAACGACTCACTCACCTTCGGCCTCCTCGCCCCGCGGAATACTCATCCGCACCTCAGTTCCCCCATCCCCGCGTTGTCTTATGAGAACGTTGCCACCGCGCCGCTCAATGCGCCCCACGATCGATTGCCGCACGCCAAAGCGGTCCTGCGCAATGGCATCCACGTCGAATCCCTCACCGCGATCTTGCACCGACACCTCGAGGTGGGTGGGGGCGGCCTCAAAATACACGGTGACCGGGGGTTTGCCGTGCCGCACGGCGTTCTTCAGCGCCTCCCCGGTCGCCTGCAGCAGGGCGCCGCTGCGTGCGTCCGGAGCCGTGTCCCCCACGGTGACCAGGTCAACGGCGACGGCGAACTCGTCCTCGATTTCCTCACATACGCCGCGGATTTCTGCGGCCACCGACGTGCCGCTCGGGGCCTCATCGCGGTAAAGCCAGCCGCGCAGTTCGCGTTCCTGGGTCCGCGCTAGTTTACCGACGAGCACCCCGTCCCCCGCATTCCGCTGTATCAGTGCAAGGGTCTGTAGTACCGAATCATGCAGGTGGGCCGCGATGTCCGCCCTCTCGTCGGCGCGTTCGCGGGCGGCGCGCTCCTGGGCCAGATCCCTGAGCAGGCGCAGCCACCAGGGCGCAAGCACCAAGGCCACGCCCGCCAACACCGCGATCGCCGCCACCGCGCCGCCGAGGGCGACGGCGGGGCTAGATCCCCGCCCAACGAAGGCAAGCACCCCGGCGATGACTAGGGCAATCCCCGCGACGAACCTGACCGCGCCCCACCTGCCGGTTGCCGCATCCGTATTCCCCAAGAATCGCTGACGCTGGCTCTGGTCAAGCTGTGACCATGTCAGCAATGCCCCCGCGGCGACGATGAAGACGGGCAGCAGCCACTGCGCCAAGCGTTCGGGAACGGGGCGCCCGATGAGCATGACCGCGATAACGACCAGCAGCACCCCGACGGCAGCATTCGCGACAGACACTCCCTGCCACCGGCTCGCGGCGACTCGCTCAACGAGTTCGCGTGCGCCGCGGGCGCGCTGAAGATCGGCGCCCTGCCGCGCGTCCAGTGCGGGGTCCCCGACCGGCACCGTCAACCACAAGAACAGGTACAGGACCACGCCGACGCCGCCGAAGACCGCAAGGCCGATCATCGCCAACCGAATGCGTTGGACGGGTTGATCCAGGTGCGCCGCCAGCCCCCGGCACACGCCCGCCGCAATGCGGCCGCGCTCGATGCGGCGCAGCGGCAGCCTGGTCGTAGGCGCCTTTGGGGAGGATTGAACGGGCACGCCACCATCGTTCCACGAACCCTGGACGCGGGCGAGCAAATACCGGGCCCCGGTGAGTAATTCCGGGTTCCACCCCAGGTGCGGGCGCACCCGTTCAGGGACAATTCAGGGTAGTTCCCGATACCGCAAGGCCGTTGCGGGCCGCAGGATGAAACCATGAACACGAACCAGACAGGCCCCGGTTCGACCGGCGGCTTCTTCGCGGCCATACGCGACATGAAAATCGAAAGGTCCGACGATCGCTGGATCGCCGGGGTCGCATCGGGCATCGGCGCCCGCTGGAACCTTGACCCGGCGCTGGCGCGCGCCATCGCGCTCGTCGTGGTGATCTTTACCGGTATAGGCCCCCTGGCATACGCGGTGGCGTGGGCCCTGCTGCCCGATGCCCGCAGCGGCCGGATCTTGGCCGAAGAACTGCTGGCCGGGAAATGGGACAACGCCTACATCGGCGTCCTTGCGGTACCCGCGGTGGGTCTTTTGTGGGGCGGCGGATGGGCCGTGACGGGGCTGCCGGGGCAGCCCTGGGCCTGGCCCTTCGGGTTCGCGAGCACGGTGCTGTCCGTCGCGATCGTCGCGGGAACCGCCGTGTTCATCGTCAACAGCGTCCAGCGTGCCCGCGCGGCGCGCCAGGGCTACGCCAGCTCGCCCCATGCGCAAGGACCCGGCCCGGGAACGCGATGGCCATCCGCCGCGCCCACCGCGGCGGGCGCATATCCAACCGCAACCGCCCCGACATTCGCGACGAGTGCCCCGCCGCCGCAGCAGCAGCCCCCCGCAAGCGCCGACCCCACCGCGCGGGCCGCCACCGGCCGCACTCCTGCTGCGCCCCCGGCCGCGCCCGACGGTCCGCAATACGGCCCACCCGCGCCCCCGGCCGCACCCGTCCCCCCGGCGACGGTGAAGGCACCCAAGCCGCGGTGGCGGCGGGTACCGGGCGCGGTAGTCGCAGGCGTCATCGGTGTGATGTTGATCGCCGTGGCCGCCGTGATCGGAGCGCACCAGCAGGGAGTCATTTCCGGTGACATCGTAGCGATCGCCGCCGGGACCGTGCTTGTCATCGCCGGACTGACGATGTTGATCGCCGGATTGACCGGCCGCAAGACCAGCGGTTTGGGGTGGGTGATTGTGCTCGTTCTCATTGTTGCCGGGCCGCTATCGGGTTGGGGTCAGGTGCGCGCGGGCATGGAACAAGCGCGGGTGACGACCTTCGCATCCAGTTCGTACTCGCCGGCACACACCGGCGATGTGGCGGGCGGATTTGTGTTCGTCGCCAGCGAGGGCACCGTAGATCTGCGGGACGTCGATTTCGGCACCGAGACCGCGACAACCGTGCCCGTGCGGGTGGTCATGTCCAACGTCACGATCCTTGTCCCACCAGGGATCGCTGCATCACTTGCCGGCAAAACGACCATGAGCGACGTCGTGTGGGAATCCGCCGCAGGCGAAGACGATTTCCTTGACGCCGACCTTTCGCACGGAGGCACGGTGACCACCCCGACCGCGCAGGCAGGAAGCCCCGTGCGCCTGCGCATCGATATCTCGTCAACGATGAGCAACATTACGATCAAGGAAAAGAAATGACTCAGGACCAGCCCAACGGGCCCACCCAGCACAGCGACGTCAGCGATCCGGCAAGGCAGCACGAGCCCGGCGAACCTACCGTCGCGAACGAGCCCGGCGAACCCACCGTCACGCACGAGCCCGGCCAATCCGCCGCACCTGCCGAGCCGCACGCCGCCGGCGAGGCACACTTCCCTTCCGGCCTGGGCGTTCCCGCTGCGCCCCGCACCGAGCCGTACAAGAGGGGCCCGCGGGTCACCTCAGTGGTGTGGGGTGCCCTCATTCTTTGCCTCGGCGTGGCGACCATCGCGTGGGGGGCGGGGGCACATTTCAACGGCACAACGGCGCTTGCCATCGCACTGGCGGGAGCCGGCATAGCGCTGGTCGTGGCCGCGATTGCGCCCGCCCTCAGGCACACATCCTGAAGCAAGAAAGGACGAGACCAACCCCCTCGTCAAACCGCTGACCGAGCAGCAGCACAGTCGCTCGTAGCAACACCGGAATCGGCCACCGGCGGGTAGGCGGTCTCCGGACACCTCACCCGAGGATCACCGAGGCGCGGTAGCCCGGCCTAGTCCTGCTCCGCTGCGGGAGTCTCACTTGTTCGCTGGGCCGGCGACTGCCAACTGACGCGCGGCGGCACCGGAATCTGGGATTCCGACTGCTCCGCAATTGCCTCGTCGAACGACGGGATCTTGGGTGAAACAACCGTTGGACCCGATTCAACCGCCGCCGCGGCGGCTTGCTGATCGAGCAGGGCCGAATCCTGGATATCGGCAGGCCGGTCCACCGGGATGCGGGGGGCCGCCGCGGCCTCGGCCGGCGCCGGGGTGGGCGCGGGGACGATCCCGGCCGGTGCCTCCGAAGCGACGGGTGCCTGCGGAGCGACGGGTGCCTGCGGAGCGACGGGTGCCTGCGGAGCGACGGGTGCCTGCGGAGCGACGGGTGCAGGCGCATCCGCGGCTGCACCATTGGCCGCCCCGCCAAGGCTGGTTTCAGAAAGCACGGCTGCACCCGTACCGGCAACGGCCGGGGTCGGCGTCGTGGCGGGCCCACGCGCGTGACGGCTCAGCGCCTCGGCTACCGTCGCGCCGCTGCGCGCGCCGTCGGCGTCGATCGGGGCCGGTTCGGCGGGCACCGATTTGCGCGAGGCGCGGGTGGGTAGCGGGTCCTCAGCCGCCTCCGGCTCCGCCGACACCGGCGTCGCATCGGCAACGGGCACGGGCCCAGCCGGGGAGGCGGTGTCAAAGGTTTCGATTACCACCGCGGGCCCACCCGCAAGGCGCCGCAGGGTCCACCCGAGGAAGACGAAGATCAGGCCCAGCGCGGCCACCAGAACGGCAACGCCAAACGCGACTACCGAGGTGAACAGCGACGCGCGCAGGAAGGATGCGTTCATCACGGTCGCGCGCGTCGGATCGTCGCGGTCAAGTTCCGCGTAAGTCTTGTTGTCGGATTCCGCAAGAGCGTGCTTATTGATGACTTCCGCCTGCGCGTAGGCCGTGAGGGGACCAGCAACCTGGTATCCGGCCAAGAAGTCCGCGTCGTCGGAGACCGTGATCTTTTCCGCACGCAACTGCGCGGAAACCTGCCAGTAGGTCCCCACGCCGGCGACCATCATCACCGCACCGATGATGATGATGAGCAGGCCAACGACCTTGACTCCCTTTGTGTGGTTGATGGTGACTTTACTCGACATTGTGGCTCCTCGGGTGACAGCGTCCCCTGCAGGTGAACATGTACTAAACCACCGTAGGCATACCTTGGCCCCCGGGGCGTGTGCCGCGCCGGGGGCCAAGGTGTTCAATGTATCCGTTTAGTCCAGATCCACTGCCTCGCGGATTTGCGCCACTGCCTTGATGACCGTGGCAACCGTGTCGGGATCGAAATCTCCGTCGTCGGCGGCCTGCTCGACGATGTCAAGGATCCCGGAGGTGAAGAGGTCCAAGATGGCCGGGACTGGGCCGTTAATTTCGAATCCATCCCCATCCTCGGAGGGAACGATCTCGATTTCGCCGTCCTCTTCCAGTTCCTCGTCGCTACCGTCGTAGTCCTGGCCGAACAGTTCCTTCGGGTCGTAATAGTTGGGCCCCTGCGTCATGCGAACTCCTTTGTTAGTGATGCGTTGGTTGCTATTCCCACTCGATCGTGCCCGGCGGCTTGCTGGTGACATCCAGTACGACGCGGTTGACGTCGCTCACCTCGTTAGTGATCCTGTTCGAGATTTCTGCAAGCAAGTCGTAAGGGAGCCGGGACCAGTCCGCGGTCATCGCGTCCTCGCTGGACACGGGCCGCAGCACGATCGGATGCCCGTAGGTGCGCCCGTCGCCCTGCACGCCGACGCTGCGCACATCGGCCAGCAGAACCACCGGGCACTGCCAAATGTCGCGGTCCAGGCCCGCCTTCGTCAATTCCTCGCGGGCAATGGCATCGGCAGCACGCAAGATGTCGAGCCGGTCGGCCGTGACCTCGCCGATGATCCGGATTCCCAATCCGGGCCCCGGGAAGGGCTGGCGCCAAACGATGTCCTCGGGCACACCCAATTCGATGCCCACCGCACGAACCTCATCCTTGAACAGGGTGCGCAGCGGTTCGACCAGCTCGAACTGCAAGTCATCGGGCAGGCCGCCCACGTTGTGGTGGCTCTTGATGTTTGCCGCTCCCTCACCGCCGCCGGATTCCACGACGTCGGGGTACAGCGTCCCCTGCACCAGGAACTTCACGTCGCCGCCCTGGCCTGCATCGGCCACGATATCGCGCGCTGCGTCCTCGAATACGCGAATGAATTCGCGGCCAATGATCTTGCGCTTGGTCTCGGGTTCGGTAACCCCCGCGAGCACATCCAAGAATCTCTGCTTGGCGTCGACAACGACCAGTTTCACGCCGATGGCTGCGACGAAGTCCTTTTCCACCTGCTCGGCCTCGCCCTGGCGCAATAACCCGTGATCGACAAACACGCACGTCAGCTGGTCGCCGACCGCGCGCTGCACCAGCGCCGCCGCGACGGAGGAATCTACGCCGCCAGACAGCCCGCAAATGACGCGGGACGAGCCCACCTGGGCCCTGATCGCGGCGACCTGATCGGCGATGACGTTCCCGGGGGTCCAGTCAGGGCTCAACCCCGCACCCTTGTAAAGGAAATTGGTGAGAGTGTCCTGCCCGAACGGGGAGTGCTTCACCTCGGGGTGCCACTGCACGCCGTAGAGCCGCCGGGTGTCGTCCTCGAACGCGGCAACCGGCGCACCCTGCGAAGACGCAAGCACGGTGAATCCCGCAGGCGCCGCGTGCACGGCGTCGCCGTGGCTCATCCAGGTCGGCTGCTGCGCGGGGCTTCCCGCCAGCAGGACGCCGGCCTCGCACACACCCACCGGGGTGCGCCCGTATTCGCGCAGTCCGGTCTGCGCCACCGTGCCGCCGAGCGCCGCGGCCATCGCCTGGAACCCGTAGCAGATGCCGAGCACCGGCACGCCCTGCTCGAAGAGCGCCGGATCGACGGTCGGGGCACCGTCCGCATACACGGAGGACGGCCCGCCGGAAAGAATGATCGCCGCCGGGTTCTTCGCCATAATGTCCGCAACGCTCGCCGTGTGCGGCACGATTTCGGAGTAGACGTTGGCCTCACGGACCCTGCGGGCTATCAACTGCGCGTATTGCGCTCCGAAGTCGATGACCAGGACCGGTCGCGGCTGGGAAGGTGCTGTTTGAGTCACAGGCACAAGGATAGTGGGCAAAGCGCAAAGGTTACGACCGGCCCGCTATCACGCGTTGCGCGGCATCCGCTTTCGCGGCCGCGTCGCGGTGCACTCGCGCTTCGACCACGAAGCTCATGACCGGGACCACCCCGGAAAAAACCATGGTCGCGAGGCGCCCCAGCGACCACCTCATTTTTGTCCACAGGTCGAATACGGTTACCAGATACACAACGAAGATCCAACCGTGGGCGTACGGGATCCACGCGATCGCGGAAACGTCCGCGTGCATCAGGTACTTGAGGATCATCTCGACGCACAATGCCAGCAGCATGACGCCGGTGATCCACGCCATGACGCGATAACGCGTCGTGGCCCCGCGCGCCGCCGCGATCACGGCCTGCGCCTTGGCCAGGTCCGCGGGATCGCTGGTCGGTGTTCCGGTGGCTGAAGTGTCACTGGGTTCGGTCATGGCACCCAAGCGTAGCGCCCCGCGCTATCGGAACCTGATAGCGCTGCGCGCGGACTTCGGGGTCGCGCCCCCGGACCAGTGCAAGCGCACATACGCCTTCGTTGGTTTCGCAACCGTGACCGTCACGACCAGCAGCGTCCCTTTCCGCTTGACGATCCTGGCGCGCTTCTTGCCGACCGTGACCCGTGTGACCTTGGTGAGATTCTTGCCCGTGATTCTGATCTTGACCTTGATCCTGGCCCTGGCGGTCTTGCGCGATATTTTTTTCAGGCTGGGAACAGCGGCGGTCCTTGTCGGGTACGTCCCGAACACCTGCACGGCGTAGGCGCCGATTCCGTCGACCTCGTAGTAGCCGATTCCGACGTCGGTGAAGCTGGCGTTGACCATGTTCTGGTAGTGCGGCGGCGATTGGACCCACCCACGGTGAATCTGCGCCGGATTGGACTTGAATCCGATGGCCCAGCCGACGTTCTCGCCGAATGATCGCCATCCCGCAGGGATCTGGGTTCGCAAGGACGGGTTGTGTTCCAGCTTGTCCTTCGCCGACATCTTCTGGGCCCACCGCTGGGCGACCTGGTCGAGTTTCGAGTTGCTTCGCAGCTTCTTGATCCCCCGCGACTCCCGCAGGGAGTTCAGCTTCTTCACCAAAGCGGCGCGCCCGGAATCGGCCGAAACGGCGGCGGCGGCGCTCGTCGGAACTATGCAAGCCAACCCAAGCGCCACGGCACAAAGCAAAGAAACGAGGCGCGCCCGTGCGACGCCGCCAGGACGCGATGCGATGCCCATTTGCTGCTCCCGTCCGCCACAAACCGCACAAATCACCCGTGACCAGTATCACAAATCTGCCGCGCAGAGTCGATACCCTCTCACAATTCAGGCACCGGCACCGGGCGGCTAGGCCGCGCCGCGCGCAATCACGTCGTCGAGGGTCGGCGCCGCCGATCCCGCACGCGATTCGTCGCGCACCACCCGGATCCACAGCGCAACGGCGAACCCGCCAAAGACCCACCACTCGATCGCGTAGAACAGGTTCCTCATGTTGGCCTGGTCCTCGCCGCCGTCGAGTTGCGGGCGCGGCAGGGGTGTCAGCCCCACCGCCGCGGCGGGGGTCGAATCGAGCAGCACGCCGTAGGCCGAGTAGATCGGCCCGCCCCACTGCCCCAGGAGCAAGGTCGAGCTGATCGAATCGATGACGCCGTCCGCGTTCGGAGCCTGCCCCGCCTGCTCCCCGCCCTGCAGGTACGCGACCACGCTGACAGGTCCGGTGGGCGGCTGGGCCGCCGTGGCCTCGGCGAGCGTCGCGGCCCACCCCAACGCGACGGGAAGCACCGGTTGGCCGCTCAAGCCCGCCCAGGACGCACCACCGACCCCATCGTCGCTGATGCGCAGGCCCGCCATCACCACGTAGCCGACCTTGCCACCAACCGCCCGGCCCTCGACGTAGAAGCGCCGTGGTTCAAAGGTCCCGGTCGCCGTCACCGTGGTCCCGACCAAGTCTCCCGGGAACTTCTGCTGCGGTGCCAAGGTGTCGCCGATCGCCCTGGCGCCTGCCACGTCGCCGCCGGTATCCGCGAGGTGCTGGGCCAGCTGCGAGCGTTCGAAGGCGCGATGAAACTGCCAGCGCCCCAGAGCGAAGCAGGCGGCCGCAATCAGCACCACGACAAGCAGTAACGCAAGGAGACGAGGCTGCCCCGCCGTGCGCACAAAGCGGAGTCGGTCCGGCGGCTGCGCTGCGGTGCGGGATTCGATCACGCCACCTACCGTAGCGCCTGAATTTGCGGGATCCACCGCGCCCCGCGCGCGGCGCCCGTTCTTGCGGACTGCGGCGCGCGAAACGTGACGCACAACACTCGCAATTTGCGCCAAACTGCCCGTAAGTCCTAATGCGTTTCCGCGCCGCATACGATTGTATTGAGGGGTACCCCGGGACGTAGCGAATTGAACCACTAGGAGAATCATGGCTCAGGTCACCGACGACACTCTGCGCCAGATTGACCGCTGGTGGCGCGCCGCAAACTACCTGTCGGTCGGACAGATTTACCTGCTCGATAACCCGCTCCTGGAACGGCCGTTGACCAGGGATGACGTAAAACCGCGCCTGCTCGGCCACTGGGGAACCACCCCGGGGTTGAACTTCCTGTACGCGCACCTGAACAGGGTGATCGCCGAACGGCGGCAAGAAACGATTTTCATCACCGGCCCCGGGCACGGCGGTCCCGGCCTGGTCGCCAGCTCCTATCTCGACGGCACCTACACCCAGACCTACCCCGACATCACGAACGACGCCGAGGGCCTGCGCCGACTCATGCGCCAGTTTTCGTTCCCGGGCGGCATTCCCAGCCACGTCGCTCCCGAAACCCCCGGTTCGATCCACGAGGGCGGTGAACTCGGATACTCGCTCGCCCACGCCTACGGCGCAGCATTCGACAACCCCGACCTGCTCGTAGCCGCGGTCGTGGGCGACGGCGAGGCCGAAACGGGGCCGCTGGCCACGAGCTGGCACTCGAATAAGTTCCTCAATCCCGTCCACGACGGGGTGGTCTTGCCGATCCTGCACCTCAACGGCTACAAGATCGCGAACCCGACCGTGCTGGCGCGCATCCCGGATGAGGAATTGGCCGCGCTCATGGTCGGCTACGGGCATGAGCCGCACCTTTTTGTGGCGGGATTCGATGACGAGGACCGCCTCTCCATCCACCGCCGTTTCGCGGCGCTGCTAGATGACGTGCTCGACAAAATCGCCGCGATCAAGCACGCGGCCCAGCACGGCGACAAGACCCGACCGCGCTGGCCGATGATCGTCTTCAAGACGCCCAAGGGTTGGACGTGCCCGAAGGTCATCGACGGCAAGGTCACGGAAGGTTCCTGGCGCGCGCACCAAGTCCCCCTGCCAAGCGCGCGCGACACCGCGGAACACCTGGCGATCTTGGACGAATGGCTACGTTCCTACCACGCCGAAGAGCTATTCGACCGCAACGGCCGCATATCCGCTGACATCTCCGCGTTGGCTCCCGCGGGCAATCTGCGTATGAGCGCGAACCCGCACGCGAACGGCGGCCTCGTCCTCAAAGATTTGCGCCTGCCCGATTTTCGTGATTTCGCCGTCGAAGTGCCCGCCCCCGGGGCGACCGTGCGCGAAGCGACCAAGGTATTGGGTCGGTGGCTGGCCGCCGTCATCGAGCTCAACCCCGACAATTTCCGCATCTTCGGACCCGATGAAACCGCCTCGAATCGGCTGCAGGACGTCTACCGCGTCACCGACAAGGTATGGGAGGCGCAATTCGTCTCCCCGCAGGTCGATGAGCATCTGGCGCGCGCGGGGCGAGTGGTCGAGATGCTATCCGAGCACCAGTGCCAAGGATGGCTGGAGGGGTACCTTCTCACCGGGCGCCACGGCATGTTTAACTGCTACGAAGCCTTCATCCACATCATCGACGCGATGTTCAATCAGCACGCCAAGTGGCTGAAGGTTACCAACCACATTCCGTGGCGCCGCCCCATCGCCAGCCTCAACTACCTGCTATCGAGTCACGTGTGGCGCCAGGACCACAATGGCTTCAGCCACCAGGACCCCGGTTTCATCGACCACGTCGTCAACAAGAAGGCCGAAGTGGTCCGCGTCTACCTACCCCCCGATGCGAACACGCTGCTGAGCACGTACGACCACTGCCTGCGATCCCGCCAGTACGTCAACGTCGTGGTCGCCGGCAAGCAACCCGCGCCGAACTGGCTCACGATGGAGCAGGCCGTGGCGCATTGCACCCGCGGTCTGGGCATCTGGGAATGGGCGGGAACCGAGGTGCCGGGTCACGATCCCGATGTCGTTTTGGCGGCCGCGGGCGACGTCCCGACCCTCGAAGTGCTGGCGGCGGCCGATTTGCTGCGCACCCACGTTCCTGACCTGCGCGTGCGCGTGGTGAACGTCGTTGATCTGATGCGGCTGCAGGACCCGCAAGAACACCCGCATGGACTACCCGACAGCGACTTCGATACCATCTTCACGGCTAATCGTCCCGTGATATTCGCGTACCACGGGTACCCGTGGTTGATCCACCGTCTAACCTACCGCCGTAGCGGCCACGACAACATCCACGTGCGTGGCTACAAGGAGGAAGGAACGACAACAACACCGTTCGACATGGTCATGCTCAATGACCTGGACCGGTACAGGCTCGTGATCGATGTCATCGACCGCGTGCCGCAACTGACATCGCGCTACGCCGGCCTGCGCCAGCAGATGCTCGATGCCCGCGTCACAGCCCGGGAGTACACGCGTGCTCACGGGGAAGACATACCCGAGGTTCGGGATTGGGTGTGGCCGGACGCAAGAGGCGCCCGGGCCGGGGACGATCTCCGCGGTATTTCCGCCACATCCGCTACAGGAGGCGACAACGAGTGAGCACCACTCGCAGCATTTACATCACATCACCCGAGGGTGACACCGGCAAGGGCGCCCTGGCCTATGGTGTCGTCGACCTACTCGCCCGCGAGGTGGAACGCGTGGGCGTGTTCCGCCCCGTAGCTCGCACCAAGCATGCGACACCCGGCGCGCCCCAGGACCGCGACTACGTTCTGGACCTGCTTTTGGCCCACGACGGCGTCAATCTGACCGCCGAACAGGCGACCGGCGTCAACTACGAAGACGTCCACGCCGACCCAGAAATGGCGCTGTCGCAGATAGTCACCAAGTACCACGAGATCGAGAGCCAGTGCGACGTCGTTGTCATTGTCGGCTCCGACTACACCGACGTGGCGGGTCCAACCGAGCTCTCCTTCAACGCCCAGATCGCCACGAACCTCAGCGCGCCCGTGCTTTTGGTGGTTTCGGGACAGGGCCGCAGCAACGACGAGATCCAGCAGCTCATTGACGTATCGGCCGGCGTGCTTTCGACCCATCACGCGTCGTTGGTGGGCGCCGTCGTGAACAAGGCATTGCCCGACGAGGCCGCCTCGCTGCGCACCACCTTGCACGCGGGGAACAGCCCCGTGTGGGTGCTGCCGGACAACTCGCTGCTGTCCGCGCCCACGGTCCAGCAACTGGTCGATGCCGTCAAGGGCGAGCTGGTTTCTGGCGATAAGGAACTGCTCAACCGCGAGGCCCTCGACGTCATCATCGGCGCCATGAACATCGACCACCTGATCGGCCGCCTCACGGACGGTGGTGTCGTTATCACCCCCGGGGACCGCTCCGACATTCTGTTGGGCCTGCTGGTTGCGCACTCGGCCGCAAACTTCCCATCGCTTGCCGGGATCATCCTCAACGGCGGATTCGAACCGCCCGCCCTGATCGAACGCCTGGTGCGCGACCTGAACTTGAACATCCCGATCATCAAGACGTCGTATGGGACCTTCAAGTCGGCGAACCTGACCGCCGCCGTGCGCGGACGCGTCTCAAACGACTCCCAGCGCAAGAAGGATCTGGCGCTCAACCTCTTCGAACAATTCGTTGACGGGCGCGCGCTTCTCGACTCGTTGGCCGTCGAACGCCCGCCGGTAGTCACACCGCTGATGTTCGAATACGACCTACTGAGCAAGGCCCGCGCGGAGCGCAAGCGGATCGTGCTGCCCGAGGGCGGCGACGACCGCATTCTGCGGGCTGCCTCCACGCTGTTGCAGCGCCAGGTGGCGGACCTGATCATCTTGGGCAACGAGACGCAGATTCGGGGACGCGCCGCGGACCTGGGGCTGGACCTCTCGGCGGCGACGTTTATCGATCCCACCACCTCGCCGCTGCTCGAGGAATTCGCCAGCGTTTACACCGAGTTGCGCAAGCACAAGGGCATGACTGTCGATCGTGCACGCGAGATTGTTCCGGATGTGTCCTACTTCGGGACGCTCATGGTGCATTTGGGATACGCCGACGGTATGGTCTCGGGCGCCGCACACACCACCGCGCACACCATCAAGCCGAGCTTCGAAATAATCAAGACCGTCCCCGGAACGTCGGTGGTCTCGTCCGTATTTCTCATGTGCCTGGCGGATCGCGTTTTGGCCTACGGCGACTGTGCAGTCAACCCCGACCCCACTGCCGAGCAGCTCGCGGACATCGCAATTTCGTCGGCGGCCACCGCAAAGCAGTTCGGGATCGAACCGCGTATCGCGATGCTCTCGTACTCGACCGGCGAGTCCGGGCACGGGGCGGACGTCGACAAAGTGCGTGCGGCCACCGAGCTGGTCAAGGAGCGGCGCCCGGATCTGTCCGTGGAGGGCCCGATTCAGTACGATGCCGCCGTCGACGCGTCGGTCGCAGCATCGAAGATGCCAGGGTCCGACGTGGCCGGGCGCGCGACCGTATTCGTCTTCCCCGACCTCAACACCGGAAACAACACGTACAAGGCCGTGCAGCGGTCATCGGGCGCGATCGCCATCGGCCCGGTCCTGCAGGGCCTGCGCAAACCCGTCAATGACCTGTCGCGAGGCGCGCTGGTCCAGGACATCGTCAACACCGTCGCCATCACCGCCATTCAGGCGCAATCCTCCAGGAGTAACCAATCGTGAACGTCCCCAACCCAGCCAACGAGGGCCTGAGCGCCTACGGTGCATCCGACACTGTCCTGGTGCTCAACTCCGGTTCGTCGTCGGTCAAGTACCAGCTGGTCAACCCGGCTGGCGGTGAGCCCGTTGCCGTCGGTAACGTCGAGCGCATCGGCGAAGAAGAGGGCGTCATCACCCACAAATTCGCCGGGATCACCACCAAGCGGCGCCAGCCCGTCAAGGACCACACGGAGGCACTGGAGATCGTCCTGGCGCTGTTCGCCGAGGTGGGCCCGGATCTGGACCGCGCCCACGTCGTGGGGGTGGGACACCGCGTCGTCCAGGGGGCCGACGTCTTTTCGAAGCCGACGCTCATCGACGACGAGGTGCAGGCAAAGATCCTGGAGCTAGCCCCCCTTGCGCCGCTGCACAACCCCGCGCACGTGCAGGGCATGGAGGTCGCCCGCCGCCTGCTTCCGGGCGTCCCCCACGTGGCCGTTTTCGACTCCGCGTTCTTCGCGACGCTGCCCGAGGCGGCGTACACGTACGCGCTCAAGAAGGACGTCGCCAAGAAGTATGCGATCCGGCGCTACGGCGCGCACGGCACCAGCCACCAGTATGTCTCCGGGAAGGTGGCCCGGGTCCTGGGGCGCGATCTGAGCCAGCTGAACCAGATCGTGTTGCACCTCGGAAACGGCGCCTCGATCACCGCGGTCAAGGGCGGTGTTGCGGTGGAGACCTCGATGGGTCTGACGCCGCTCGAGGGCCTGGTCATGGGTACCCGCACCGGTGATATTGACCCGGCGGTGGTATTCCACCTGGCGCGCAACGCAGGCATGTCGATCGATGAGATTGACCACCTGTTCAACAAAGAGTCGGGCATCAAGGGCCTGAGCGGGGAAAACGACTTCCGCGAACTGCACCGCCTGATTGAAGAGGGCAACGAGGACGCGAAGCTGGCCCTGGACGTCTACATCCACCGCCTGCGCAAGTACATCGGCGCCTACCACGCCATCTTGGGCCGCGTGGACGTCATCGTCTTCACGGCCGGAGTCGGCGAAAACGATGACATTGTGCGCGCTCGCGTGATCGCCGACTTGGAGCCCATGGGCGTTGCGATCGACCCCGAGCGGAACCTGGAACGGTCGAAGGAGCCGCGGATCATCTCGCGCGACTGGACGTCAACCCACGTCATGGTCGTCCCCACCAACGAGGAGCTTGCCATCGCGCGCCAGGTAGTCGCGCTCATCGCGGACAAGTGAC
This sequence comes from Rarobacter incanus, assembly GCF_006715765.1. Taxonomy (NCBI): domain Bacteria; kingdom Bacillati; phylum Actinomycetota; class Actinomycetes; order Micrococcales; family Rarobacteraceae; genus Rarobacter; species Rarobacter incanus. The sequence goes on along the minus strand of NZ_VFNV01000001.1, from coordinate 2,149,823 downwards.
GCCGTAGCGGCAATAATCACCGCATCCCCCTCGCGTGTGGCGGGTTCCCCGAATTAGGGAACCCGCCACACGCGTTCGTTGGGCAGTGCCTACAGCTCCAGGTCGGCCCGCACCTGCGGATCGACCAGTTCCAACGCGGCACGTTTCGCGCTCGACGGGCTCGATTCGGCCAACGCCGCGCGCGCGATGGCGCGTGTTTCCTTCGCTGAATGGTGCCGGATCGCGTGCCGAACCGCGCTGACGGCCCCGGGGGCCATCGACAGCGAGGTAACCCCCAACCCAACCAGCACGAGGGCGAGCGCCGGATCCGCTGCCGCCTCACCGCACACGGCAACGGGCTTGGAGTGTTCTTTACCGGCGCGCGCCGCCATCGACACCAGGTCCAGGACGGCCGGCTGCCAGGGGTCGAGCAACCGGCTCAGCTCGCCGAGCGTCCGGTCCGCCGCCATCGTGTACTGCGCCAGGTCGTTGGTTCCAACCGAAATGAAGTCGACGTGCTCCAGGATCTTGCTCGCGCGCAGCGCGGCGGACGGAATCTCCACCATCGCGCCCACCTGCGCAATTCCGAACTCGCGCGCCCTCTTGGCGAATTCAGCCGCCTCGCGTGGTGTCGAAATCATGGGCGCCATCACGCGCACGGCCACGCCCGTGTTGTCCTGCGCGGCCGCGATCGCGCGCAACTGCGAATCGAGTATCTGCGGGTACCTCACGTCCAGCCTGAACCCACGCAGCCCCAACGCCTCGAACGCGGTGGCGGGATCCATCCCCTGCCCGAGCAGGAATTCCAGGGGGCGATCCGCCCCGCCATCGACGGTGCGAATCGTCACCGGGCGCCCGCCCAGCGAACGCAGCACGCGTTCGTATATCACCCGCTGCTCGTCGACACCGGGCGGTGTGGCGCGCTCCAAGAAAACTGCCTCAGTGCGGTACAACCCGACGCCCTGCACCGAGGAATCCGCGAGCCGCGCGGCGTCGGCCATCGAGGCGATATTCGCTTCCAACGCGACCGCCACGCCGTCGCGCGTGACGCCGGGACCGCGCTCATTATCGAGCGCCCGTATCGAGGATCGGCGGCGTTCGAGACGGTCGCGGTCGGTGTCGGTTGGGTCAAGAGTCACCGTCCCCGTCGCAGTGTCCACCGCGACGACGACCCCATCAGCCAGCTCTGTTACGCCAGTCGCCTGCACAATGCACGGCACATCAATTTGGCCCGCGAGGATCGCGGCATGGCTGGTTGGGCCTCCCAATTCGGTGACGATGGCGAGCACAAGGTCCTTATTCAAGGACGAGATATCCGTGGTCGATAGCTCCCTGGCAACCAGCACGGTAGGTTCCACCAATTCGGGCACGCCCGGTTGCGGCAGACCGAGTATTTCTGCGACCACGCAGTCGCGCACTTTTCGCAGTTCGACATCGTGCACCGCCGTGGGCTCGCCGGACGCCGCAAGGTAGCTGGCGAATCCGGCGATGACGGTATCGATGGCGGCGACCGCGGGATCGCCGTCCGCGATGCGGGCCAGAACTTCTGCTTGCAGGGCCCGATCCTCGGCCAGCACCGCGGCGGATTCGAAGGCCAATCTCGCGTTTTCGGTGGCGCGCCCCGCCCGCTCGTGCAGCCGCCTGGTGACGACGGCGAATGCGTCGGACACCAGGTTGCGTAGCGCCCACTTCCCAGCGGGAATGCCCTCGACGAGCACGGGCGTGTCCGGGGCGACCCGCGGAACCCCGCGCACCTGCACGACAGGACCGACCGCGCCCGCGCGGCCAACTCCCACACCGCGCCAGATGCGGGGCCCCAAATCCGTTGAATCCCTCATCGTGACCGTTGGCTACGCCGGCAGATACGGCGAGACAACGACTTCCACGCGCTGGAATTCCTTGACGTCGGAGTAACCCGTCGTCGCCATTGCCCTGCGCAAGGCGCCGACGATATTCATCGTTCCGTCGGCACGCGAGGACGGACCGAAGAGTATTTCTTCCAGCGACCCGACCGTTCCGACGTGCACTCGCTCGCCGCGCGGCAGCTGGCCGTGGTGCGCCTCTGGCCCCCAGTGCCAGCCGGCGCCCGGGGCCTCGGTGGCGCGGGCGAGCCCCGCCCCGATCATGACTGCGTCCGCGCCGCAAGCAATGGCCTTGACCATGTCCCCCGAACGGGAAACCGCGCCGTCGGCGATGACATGGACATACCGCCCGCCGGACTCGTCCAAATAATCGCGCCGAGCCGCGGCAACATCCGCCACTGCCGATGCCATGGGGGCGTGGATGCCGAGCGATACGCGCGTGGTGTGCGCCGCTCCCCCGCCAAATCCAACCAGAACACCCGCGGCGCCGGTGCGCATGAGGTGCAGGGCCGCGGTGTAGGTTGCGGCGCCCCCAACAATGACGGGCACATCGAGCTCATAAATGAAGCGCTTGAGGTTCAGTGGTTCCGCGTTGCCCGATACGTGTTCCGCCGAGACCGTGGTACCGCGAATGACGAAGAGATCGACGCCGGCATCCACAACGGTCTTGTAGAACTGCTGCGTCCTGGCGGGGGTCAGTGCGCCCGCCACCGTCACGCCCGCCTCACGGATTTCATGCAACCGCTGAGTTATGAGGTCGGCGTCGATGGGCGCCTCGTATAGTTCCTGCATCCGCGCGGTAGCGGCGGTTGCAGGCAGTTGTGCGATTTCGGCGAGTTGATCCGTGGGATCTTCGTAGCGTGTCCACAGGCCCTCAAGATCCAGCACTCCCAGGCCGCCGAGCCGGCCAAATTGGACCGCGGTGGCCGGTGACATCACCGAATCCATCGGTGCCGCAATAATTGGGGTATCGAAGTGGTACGCGTCTATCTGCCAACCGGTGGACACGTCCCGCGGGTCACGTGTGCGCCGCGATGGCACCACCGCCACATCATCGAAGGAATATGCGCGCCGACCGCGCTTGCCGCGTCCAATCTCAACTTCATTGCTCACTGGTTCAGCCTACCCGCTACGCTCGCATTGGTGCGATTGCGATGCGTGTCAGTGGGGCGTGGCACCCTTAACTCCATCAAAGCGAGTCGGAACCAACCAGTAATGAGGCGAACAGTGAACGCATGGATTGAGGCCCCGGTGGCGGCCTTTGACACCGAAACCACGGGCGTCGATGTTGTGGCTGATCGAATCGTGACCGCATCGATCGTGACGGCCGTGCCGGGCACCGTTCCCATATCCACGCAGGAGTGGCTGATCGACCCGGGCGTCCCCATTCCCGCCGGTGCCGCCGCGATTCACGGCGTGACAACGGAATACGCCCAGGCCAATGGGATGGACGCGGCCCAGGGAATCGATGCGGTGGCGGGGACGCTGGCCGGCGGGATTGCGGCCGGCGTGCCGATCGTCGTATTCAATGCGGCGTACGACCTGCCGTTGCTCGCCGCCGAGATCGATCGATACAACCTCCCCTCAATCCAAGAACGCACTGGCGGGATTTCCCCGCTAGTCATTGATCCACTGGTGCTTGACCGCGCCGTCGATCGATACCGCCGGGGCAAGCGCACCCTCGAAACGCTCTGCGAGGTCTACGACGTCGATGTGCCCGATGCCTTGCACAACTCCACCACTGATTCCGCGATGACCCTCTTGGTGCTGGCGGCAATGTTCAAACGGCATAGGGCGGCGCTAGACATGCCGCTACAGCAGCTTCAAGACTTCCAACGCACCGCGCACGCGGCCTGGGCTAAGAACTTCAACCAGTGGCGCGAGCGCCAGGGGTACTCCGGCCAGGGACCAAGCGAGGAGTGGCTGCCCTAGGGCGCCAAGGCCGCAGGGCCCCGCAAGGATCTCCATCGGCGACGCATCTGCGCGACCTGCCATGCGGAGGCTTTCCGAAGTCGCGGCGGTCGCTGCGGCGCTTGCACTGCCGCGCCGCGTGGTTTGCCGCGGGTTTACGCGTTTGGCGTTTTGTCCGGGGCGTTCTAGCCACGCGAAGCACCTCCCCATATCTCACACATGATGTTCCACATCGTGAATGTTTGGTGAGTTGGCGCACAGCGCCGCCGCATCGCCCGCATTTACCTCATGAGGGGTATATCGTGGTTGCTATGACTGCTGTTGAAACCACTGCGAACGACCTCGTCCAAGTCGGTTCCCTGGTGCGCGCCGCGCGCCAACATCGTGGCCTGACGCAATCTCAACTCGCCGACAAGCTCGGGACCAGTCAAAGCGCGGTCGCACGCATCGAGCAGGGCTCGCAGAACGTCACCCTTGAAATGCTGTCGCGGATCTCCAGCGCCCTCGACTCGGAACTGATCAGCTTCGGGCCGTCCAAGCATCAGCATCTGCGAGTTTTCGGAGGGGAGCAACTCAGCGGCACGATATCGGTGAACTCGTCCAAGAATGCCGCGGTCGCGCTGCTGTGCGCGTCGCTGCTCAACCGCGGCACGACGACGCTACGCAACGTCGCGCGCATCGTTGAGGTCGAGCGAATCATCGCGGTTCTGCGATCGATCGGCGCCAGCGTCGAGTGGTCAGAAGACGAACGCGACGTGACCATCAAGGTCCCCGACGACCTCGACATGTCCACAATCGACGCAGATGCGGCCCGGCGGACCCGGTCAGTCATCATGTTCTTTGGACCGCTCCTTGCCCGTTTGGACGAGTTTGAACTCCCCTACGCCGGCGGCTGCGACCTGGGGACCCGCACAATCGAACCGCACCTCATCGCGTTGCGACCGTTCGGACTCGAGGTGACGGCCACGTCCGGGAGCTACCACGCCGTCGCGCATCCCGTCACTCAACGCGATCTGCAGATCATCTTGACCGAACGCGGTGACACGGTCACCGAAAACGCGATCATGGCCGCCGCCCGCCATGATGGGGTCACGGTCATTCGCAACGCCAGCCCGAACTACATGGTCCAGGACCTGTGCTTCTACCTCGAGCTCTTGGGTGTTGGCATCGAAGGCATAGGCACCACGACGCTGCGGATCACTGGAAAGCCGTCATTCAACGAGGATGTTGAGTACGTGGTTTCGGAAGACCCCGTGGAGGCGATGAGCCTACTCACGGCAGGAATAGTCACAAACTCCGAGATCACGGTGACGCGCGTGCCGATCGAGTTCATGGAAATCGAACTCGCGACGCTCGCCGAAATGCACCTGAAGTACACCCTGACCCCGGAATACCTGTCGCACAACGGGCGAACGCGGCTGGTCGACGTCACCGTCTACCCCAGCGAATTGGTTGCCCCGCACGACAAGATCCACCCCATGCCCTTCCCAGGGCTGAACATCGACAACCTGCCATTCTTCGTCGTGATCGCGGCATGCGCGACCGGCAACACTCTCATCCACGACTGGGTATACGAGAACCGCGCCATCCACCTCACCGATCTGACCCGACTCGGTGCCGATGTGCGGCTGCTGGACGCTCACCGGCTCGATGTCACCGGCCCCACCCACTGGGTCGGTTCCGAGGTAGTGTGCCCCCCGGCGCTGCGCCCCGCCGTCGTCATCCTGCTAGCGATGCTGGCCGCGCGCGGCGAATCGGTGTTGCGGAACGTGGACATCATTGCCCGCGGCTACGAACAGCTCGCCCAACGCCTGGAAGAGCTTGGTGCCCGCATCGAAACGTTTAGGGACTGAATTGATGGACGACCAGCAGGTAGGCGCGGCCGCACCACTGGCGCCGACGGAGCGGACCGACTACGCCGCCGCGGACTCCCGCCGCCTCAAGATCATCCTGGCAGGCGAGGCGGCCATGCTGGTGGCGGCGGTGCTAGTCGTGTTCGTTCTCAAGATCGTCACGGGAACCGGCGCGATAGCGATCTTCGCCGCGATTGTGACCATAAACGCGCTCATCATGACCTGGCACGTCCGCGTCATCACCAATCGGGGGCAGCACCAGGCGCGGCAAGCTCCCGGCGGGAAGTAAAGGTCCGCAGTTCGCCGCTCAGCGGATCAACAAACTGCAAACTGCGCGACAACAGCCGCAGCGGGTTTGTGAAGTCCCCCTCCGCGCGCCGCGTCAGGTGCGGGTAGTAATCGTCGCCCAAAATCGGGGCCCCCACCTGCATCATGTGCAAACGCAACTGGTGGGTCTTGCCGGTATGTGGCGTCAGGCGGTACCTGCCCCATCGCACGCCGTTCCACTGGCCGGCCTCGCCCACCAACTCGATCAACGATTCGGCGTTCGGCTCACCGGGGACCTCGGCGGCCGTAACGACCCCATCGACCTTGTGGATGCGCGAGCGAACAACGGTCGGCGACGCGAGTTCCGCGCGGTACGGCGCGATCGCCTCGTAGGTCTTGACCACGTCGCGGCGCTGAAACGCCATCTGGTAGGGGCCGCGCAGCTCCCGGCGAGTGGTCAACAACAGCACCCCCGCCGTCGCCAGATCCAGCCGGTGCGCCGGCGATAGCTCGTCCAGGCCGGTGCGCGCCCGCAGGCGCGCCAGGACCGTCTCGCGAACGTGAGAGCCGCGCGGCGTCGTGGCCAGAAAATGCGGCTTATCCACGACCATCAGGTCGTCGTCGCGATGCAGGATTTCGGCTTCGAACGGGACGGGGATCTCGTCCCTGGGCGGGTCGCGATAGAGGAACACCAGCGATCCCACCGTGGCCGGGGAACCGGAGTGCAGCGGGCGTCCCAGCTCGTCTACGACCTCGCCGGCGGCGATCTTTTGCCGCAGCCCGGCCTCGTCCCACGGGAATCGCCCGATCAGGTACTCCGCGATGGTTGACCACGGGCCCGCCGCGATCTGCAACCGGACGGGACCCAGCCCATCGCGCACGGGAAGCGGCGCACCCCTGCGGCGCGCCGCTCGGTGCCGCCTCACTTCCCGGAATAGTTCGGGGCTTCGACCGTCATCTGAATGTCGTGCGGGTGCGATTCCTTGAGCCCCGCGGCCGTAATGCGAACGAACTTCCCACGGTTTTGCAGTTCGTCAATCGTCCTGGAACCCACGTAGAACATCGATTGGTGCAGCCCGCCGATGAGCTGGTAGACCACTGCCGAAAGGGGGCCGCGGTAGGGGACCTGCCCCTCGATCCCCTCGGGAACGATCTTGTCGTCGGAATTCACGTCCGCCTGAAAATAGCGGTCCTTCGAATAGGAAACCTTGCCGCGAGACGCCATTGCGCCCAACGATCCCATGCCGCGGTAGTGCTTGAACTGCTTGCCGTTGACAAAGACCAGCTCACCGGGAGACTCCGCACATCCGGCCAGAAGCGAACCGAGCATGACGGAATCGGCGCCCGCCACCAGGGCCTTCGCGATGTCGCCGGAATACTGCAACCCGCCATCGCCGATCACGGGCACCCCCGCGGGTTTGCACGCCAGCGACGCCTCGTAAATGGCGGTCACCTGCGGGACGCCAACGCCGGCAACAATGCGGGTCGTGCATATCGAACCCGGCCCTACCCCGACCTTGACCGCATCGGCGCCCGCGTCGACCAACGCCTGCGCTCCGGCGCGCGTCGCGACGTTGCCCCCGATGATCTGCACGTGCTTCATCGCCGGGTCGCGTTTCAGCTTGGCGATCATTTCGAGCATGAGCCGGGCGTGTCCGTTAGCCGTGTCGACGACCAAGACGTCAACGCCCGCATCCGCCAGCATGGTCGCGCGTTCATACGCATCCCCGAAGAACCCCACCGCGGCACCCACGACCAGGCGGCCCTCCGCGTCCTTAGTCGCGTGCGGGTACTGCTCCGACTTCACGAAGTCCTTGACGGTGATCAAGCCGCCCAGGCGGCCGTTAGCGTCGATCAGGGGCAGCTTCTCGATCTTGTGCTTGGCGAGGAGCGAGGCGGCCTCGTCCCTCGAAATCCCGACGGGCGCGGTGACCAGCGGCATCGGCGTCATGGCGTCGCGGACCTTGAGCTGCGTGAACTGGTCCGCCGCGACGAAGCGCAGGTCGCGATTGGTGATGATGCCCACCAACATTCCGTCGTGATCGACCACCGGCAGGCCCGAAACTCGGTACTGGCCGCACAGCGCGTCCAACTCCGCAAGGGTTGCGTCCGGCGAGACGGTGACCGGGTCCGAAACCATGCCCGACTCGGACCGTTTGACCAGATCCACCTGCCGCGCCTGCGCGTCGATCGACAGGTTGCGGTGAATGATCCCGATTCCTCCCTGGCGAGCCATCGCAATTGCCATGCGCGACTCGGTCACGGTGTCCATGGCGGCCGACGCAAGGGGGATTCTCAGGGTAATTTCCCGAGTGAGACGCGATGACGTGTCAACCTCGGAAGGAATAACGTCCGTTTCGCCCGGAAGGAGCAAAACATCGTCGTAAGTGAGTCCAAGAAAGCCGAACGGATCGTGCGCGGGGGCGGAATTGGTCATGGCAGAATCCTACGATGTTCCCGCACCCATAAGGGCACCCACCTGCGGTGCCACTACTGGGATGTGACGGCAAGCACCTCGTGGACCATGCCGGTGAACGACCGGATACGTTGGATCGTTGGGGCAAGCGGCATGTCTGCGGGGACCCCGGCACCCTTGACGCCCACGAATATCGGCAGTTCCGGATTGCCCTCGTTGAGTGCCCGCACCAAGCCGGCGTCGGGTTGGTCCGATTCCGTCAGCACGACGGCGCTACGCGGCCGCACCATTGCCACGATTTCGGCGGCGCGATGCGCCGATGCGGGCCCCGTCACGACCCTCGCAGTCACCCCGCGCGCCAGGAGCGTGGCCGCGAACACGTGGGCAGCGAGCGACACCACGCAGCTAGGAGCGACGAAAACCAACACCAGGTTCCTATTGCGACTGGGGTGCCCCGCAGCAACACCCCGGCGCGACGCTTCGGCGTCCAGTGCCTCCACAAAGCGCCCCAGGGCCGCCATGGACTCGCTCAACAGCAGTAGTTCCGGCGCCTCGCCCGGACGCGCAAGTACCGTGCGTTCCGATAGCTGCGTGACGGCGGGTTGCACAATATCGAGCCACCAATCAAGGGGATCCGCGGAGGATTGGATGGTCAATAAGTCGGCGGTGTGTTGCTGCTTGCCCGCCAGCACAGCCTCGATGACGGACTGCGCGGTCACCAATCCGCGGTTGGGTGCTGTGGGTAGGTGAAAGATTGAGGCACCCGGCGATTCGTGCGCGCTGCGCGCGGGGTCCGCGCCGGGGGCCATCCCGACCGGAGCGGACGTCGACAGTGACTTCAGTTCCTCTTCCAGGTCCTTGACGCTGGAACCGTCGACTTGCGCGGCGAGCGCGGCCCGTGCCGCGTCTTGCGGAGCCACGCCTTCGAGGGCCAGCTTGCGCATGATCACGAGCCGAGCAAAGTCATCCACGTTGTAGCGGCGATGCGACCCCGCGGCGTGAGTCGACGGGCCAAGGCCGTAGCGCCTGTCCCAGGTCCGCAGCGTGCCCGGCGCGACGCCGAGCTTTTTCGCGACCGCGGCGACCGTCCAGCCCGGCGGCGCGGGAGTTCCCCCCTGCGCCGGGGAATCACCAAGCGACGGCTGCGGAATTTTGGGCATAGACCAATTTTGCCCGCGACCGCGTCGCACCGCCAACGCGCGAGCGGGTGAATCGTTTCACGATCGGTTCGCGACGGCTACCCGCGGCCGCAATCCGAGGCAGGTTTTGCGCCCTTAGTGTTCGCCACCTCCCGAACGACAACGCTTCGCGGGCGCATTTTCCATTGCAATTTCAACGCCGATGGGTCAATTTGAGACACCGGGCTTGAATGCCTGCCGAACCGGTTGGTAAGTTGTTCACAGGTTGCTCAACGAAGTGCATCCGGAAATGTAACCGCAACGGAGGGAACGACCATGACCGAAGTTTCACGCCTACCCGGCCCCGTGCTGGACCTGTGGGAATGGCAGTACAAGGGTTCATGCCGTGACATCGACGACACCGTTTTCTTCCACCCCGAAGGCGAACGGGGCGCGGCGCGGCGCCGCCGTGCGGAAGCAGCCAAAGCGATTTGCGCGCAGTGCCCCGTGCTCCAGCAGTGCCGCGACCACTCGTTGCGGGTGCGCGAGCCCTACGGCGTGTGGGGAGGATTAAGCGAGGACGAGCGCTCCGCCATCCTTGCCGAACAAGACCGCAAGGGACGCCGGTCCGTGCGGGCGGTCTAACCACCCCTGGGCCTTGCAAACTGGCAGCGAACGCAAAAGCGGCGGGGGTGCACACCACATGGTGTGCACCCCCGCCGCTTCTTCAGCTAAGAATTAGCCAATGACCGCGAGCACGTCGCGAGCCGAGAGAATGAGGTATTCCTCGCCGGCGTACTTGACCTCGGTGCCGCCGTACTTGGAGTAGATGACCTTGTCGCCAACGGCAACATCGACCGGGACCCGGTTACCCTTGTCGTCAACACGACCGGGGCCGACTGCCAGGACTTCGCCTTCCTGCGGCTTTTCCTTGGCGGTGTCCGGCAGAACCAGGCCGGACGGCGTGGTGACCTCTGCCTCGAGGGTCTTGACGAGGATGCGGTCCTCGAGAGGCTTGATGGAGACCGACACTGCGGACCTCCCCTTTCGTGAGTTGGAATTCACTGACCATGCAGGACCACATTCCGCTAGCTTCACGTCGTCGCGGTGCCGTGCAGCTCGCTGTGGTCCCCGTCATCGCGGTGCGCAAGCGCGCCTCGATGACCTACCTCTTAGGTTAGAGCGCGGTTAGCACTCGGTCAAGGCGAGTGCTAAACATCTCACTGTGGGCGAACGCGCAGCGCGGCCCTGCCGCCCCCTTCCCGCTTGCCGGTCAGGGTTGAACCGGCCGCCAGTGCTCCCCGCGCCCAATCATTGACCGCGCTCGGCGCCCTGCGGCAACCCGGGATGCGCCACTCGGGCCCAGCGTGAAAGACTTCACCGATGACCCCTCCCCTGCGCGACCCACGGCCCGCTCGCAGCGCCCCCGGCGACCTGATACTTCTCGACTTCGATGGCACGCTTGCGGATTCGGCCCCGGGGATCCTTTCCAGCTTGCGCGCCGCATTCGCAGTTGCACACGTTGATGAACCTGACGAGGCCACCCTCGCGACCTTTCTAGGGCCACCGATAGCGCATTCGCTCGCCCGAATCGGCTTGCACGGCGGCACCGCACAAGCAATCATCGCGGCGTACCGCGAGCACTACCGCGACGTCGGCATGGCCGATACGACGGTATTCCCTGGGATCCCCGACGCGTTGCGCACACTGGCGACGGGCTCACCGGGCAGCCGCCTGGCCGTGGCGACATCGAAGCCGGAATGGTACGCCCAGCGGATCGCGGCGGCCGTGGGCCTCGAACCCCTATTGGACGCCATCTATGGCGCCTCACTCGACGGGACTCGCATCACGAAGGCGGATGTGATCGCCCGGGCGCTCGATCATGAACCCCGAGCGGTCCGAACGATCATGGTCGGCGACCGCGAACACGACGTGACGGGGGCACGGGCACACGGCATCGAAACCGTCGGGGTCCTGTGGGGCTACGGCAGCGCCGACGAACTACGGGCAGCGGGTGCCTGCGCGCTGGCTAACGCCCCGGCCGAGCTTCCGGACGCGGTTGGGCGCGCCCTGGACCACCGGATCGGGCAGTCGGGCGCGGGTACCGCGGCGCGCGAAGCGAGGGAGTCTGCTAATGGAGCTTGAGACAGCAACTGCGCTCACTCGGCCGGCCACCTTGCAGATCGTTGAAGACATGCAATCCTGGCCGACCACGGACCCACTGCGGATCGCGGACCGCCTGGGCAAGCTCGGCCTAGCGCCGGACCTGGTTGCCGCTCTCCAGACCCAGCGCTCCTTGCGCGCGAGCCTGCGCCCCAAGATCGGGGACCTTGCCTCCGACTTCCTCGGCACGACCGCGGGCGCGGAGCAGGCCACCCGGTGGCCAATCGCGCAGTTGCGAGCCCAGCAGATGCGGGCAATGGGGGCGCACAGCGTCGCCGATCTTTGTTGCGGGCTGGGGGTTGACGCGCTCGCGCTTGCAGGCACCGGAATGCGCGTTACCGCTTATGAATTGGACGAGGCCACCGCCCACCTGGCCAGCCACAACCTTCGGCGAACCGGCGCGACGGTGATCACCGGTGACGGGTTGCGCGCCGACCTAGCGGGGGCGGACGCCATCTTTGCCGACCCGGCGCGCCGCACGTCGGGCGGCAACCGCATCCACGATCCGCGCGAATACTCGCCATCCTTGGATGCAGTGTGGGCCCTGCGCCGCCAGGTGCAAATCATGGCCGTCAAGGTCGCCCCAGCGATCAGGCACTCGTCCATACCCGCCGACGCCAGACCCCAGTGGACCTCGCTCGACGGCGACCTGGTCGAAACGTGCCTGTGGTGGGAAGCCGCTGGCGCATCCCATCACGACTCCGTGCCGCGCCACACCGCAACCATCGCCGCCACGTCCCCGCGCGGCGATGCGAACGGCACTGCCGCGGCCGTGCACATCGCCGGGATCCCCGATGGCAGCTACGGCGCCCCCACGGTGGGCCTGGCCACCGACCCCGACGCCCCCGGGGCGTACATCGCCGAGCCCGATGCGGCGATAATTCGTTCCCATCTGGTGGGGACGTGGCTCGCGCAGGCGGCGGCCTCGTCGGAAATTCCCCGACCCGCCCTGGTGGCACCCGGGATCGCCTATGTGGCAAGCGTCGCCCCATTGCCCTTGGCCAAGAACTACCGGATCCTCGAAACGCTACCGTTTCACATCAAGAAACTCGGTGGATATCTGCGCGCGCGCGGCGTAGGTTCGGTGACAATTAAGAAACGCGGCGTCGAGGTGACGCCGGAGCTTGTGCGCAAACAATTACGACTGCGCGGAGACGATCACGCGACACTCATCGTCACTCGCGTCGCCGGGCACCATCGCGCATTGGTTGTCGAGCCTGTCGAAGGGAACCACCCGTGAGCGCCATACCCTTTGCTTCATCGCCGCGATCTTCCGTCGGGGTCGAATGGGAATTGGCGCTGGTGGACCAGGATTCCGGCGACTTGCGGCAGGTCGCGCCGATCGTGCTCGACCGCATTAGCCCCGACGGCTCCCAACATCCCAATGTCCGCCAGGAGCTTTTGCTCAACACGATCGAAATCGTTTCCAACGCGCGCCAAACAGTCGGGCAGGCCGGGGAGGATTTGCGGCGCAACGCCGAACTGGTCCAAGAAATACTCGACCCGATGCGGGTGGAATTCATGTCCGCCGGCACGCACCCCTTTGCCCGGTGGGATCAGCAAAAGGTGTCCGACAAGGATCGTTACGCCACGCTGATCGACCGCACGCAGTGGTGGGGCCGGCAGATGTTGATCTACGGGGTTCATGTCCATGTGGGAATCGAGGATCGTGACAAGGTTATGCCGATTGCGCGCGGCATGCTGCCCTACTTCGCGCACCTGCAATCTCTTGCCGCGTCGTCGCCATTTTGGGGCGGGCAGGACACCGGTTACGCGTCGAATCGCGCCTTGCTGTTCCAGCAGCTGCCGACCGCGGGCCTTGGGTATCAGCTCGAAACCTGGTCCGATTTGGAAAACTACGTCGCAGACATGCTCCACACCGGCGTCATCGATCACTTTGATGAAATCCGTTGGGACATTCGCCCCTCGCCCCGCTTCGGGACCCTGGAAATGCGCATTTGCGATGGCATATCCAACCTCGGCGAGCTCCTTGCGGTGGCCGCGCTCACACACTGCTTGGTCGAATACCTTTCCGAACAGTTAGACCGGGGCCGCGATTTGCCGACGCTTCCACCGTGGTTTGCTCAGGAGAACAAGTGGCGCTCGGCGCGGTACGGAATGGATGCCATCATCATCACAAATCGGGCGGGCGACGAAGAACTAATCACGGATTCGCTACGCTCCCTTCTGCGCGATTTGGAGCCCGTGGCCGACCGGCTGGGTTGCGCCGCCGAGTTGGCTGGCGTGCATCGCATCATCGAGGCGGGTGCCAGCTACCAGCGCCAGCGCGTCGTTGCGCGCGAGAGCGAGGGCAGGCTCGATGCGGTGGTTCTGTCGCTGGTTCGCGAGTTTCGCGCCCAGACCTTCGGGTGACGGCCACAATTCCGGCCGTATTTGCCTAGTTTTTCGCAAAAACGTCAACCGGGTGACGGGCGGGTGATTCACGTCCGGATTCGGAGCCTATTCGCCCGATGATTCCAACGCATTTGGCACCACCCGCCGACACATCTGCACTGTGACGTGCATTAAATTGGCGGCTTTCGGAGCGCCATTCACGAACTTCGCTACTACGGTTCGATGCGTAAATACTTCGTCATTCACGCCAATAAGGACCCTGAGGCGCAGCAAATGGACACAAACCCGCACCCGAACGCCGCCTACAGCCGCGCGACATGTTTTTCTCCACGACGGACAAAAAGGGAATTATCGAAACGGTCAATTCCATGTTTGTTCGCTTGTCCGCGTATCCCGAAGCCGAACTAGTCGGACACGCTCACAACATCCTGCGAAACCCGGACATGCCGGCGGGCCTGTTCTACCTCATGTGGCAGCGCCTGAAGGCAGAGCAGCCGATGGTCGCCTACGTCAAGAACCTTGCCAAGGACGGCTACTTTTACTGGACGCTTGCGACCATAACCGCCCTGCCCGAGGCTCCCGCACGCTTGATCGCCCGCAACCGGCAGGTCAAAGCCGACCTGGGCATCCTCATCGGCCGCCTGGACGACTACTCCCGCCTCACCGATGAGTTCGCCCAGGCGCAGCAGACCTCCGACGTCCTCAATGGCGCAATCACGCAGGCCGCAAACGCATCCGCAGTCGTATCCCAGGCCTCCCCGGTGCTGGGCAAGGCAGGCAAGGCGGCGGTCGCGCTTTCTCGAGACATGGTTGACGCCATGCAGCGCCTGACGCTCTCGCTCGAAATCGCGCGCGAGCTGACCATGGATCTGCGCATGCAGATCACGATCGCCGCGCTGCAGATCGACATGATCTCGTCCTTTATCGTCGAATCCGCGACGGGAGGCTCTTCCGTCCACACCGACCAGCAGATAGAAATGCTCACATCGGAGCTGCGCCGCGCGGTCGAATCGGTCGATGCCACGCTGAGCGCAACAAATTCGGGTCTGATCGGCATCCGTGAGGACATCGCGACTCTCGACGAATCGTTTACTGAGTTTCACCGGATGCTCATGACCTGGCGGCAGCTGGTCGTCCGCTTCCAGTTGTCCGGCGAGCTGCGCGACATGCTGCCGCCGATCGACGCGCAGCTCAACGAGGGGCGGACTCGTATGAATAGCCTCAATGCGCTGGGCGAACTGGCGAGCGCGCTCGCCGAGCCGATCGACACAACCACACTCCGCGCGAGCGTTGGCGCGCTGGTTGGCGAATTGACCCACGTCGCGGGCTAATTGCCGTTCCGGTTCGGGACTCTGGGCATAATGCCCGCATCCGTCGTAGTGTTAACGGGTGCGGGCATTTGTGCGCGCACATTCATTGACAACGCTGTCAACGCAGTGCGAGCCCGAAAGCTGGTCACCCGTGCACCCATCGCCAGGACAATCCGGACACTTTGCAAGCTGGGGATCAAGGACGAGCGCCGCCATCGCCGCCGCCGCCCTTGTGGTCGGGGCATTAGTCGCCGCTGCGCCCGCCGCGAGCGCCGCGAGCGCCGCGAGCGTCGTAAAACCCGACGCGCAGGGGCAGGGGGCCTACGTCAACGGTAAGGTCGGCGCCGAGCCGGGCGAGCTGAGCGAGTACTGCACATCCGCGCCAAAGCAGGCGTACCAGCGCAACGGGTCCAACGGGTCCTCGCAGCCCGCCCTGATCGCGTCGTCAGCAGCGAACAAGCCCGTGCCGACGAACGACTGGTGGAGCTCGCTGGTCTTCCGGCATTGGCATTTGGAGGCCACGTGGACCGGATGCGATCTGGGGCAGCCGCTCTATGCGCAGCCGGCGGCCTACAGCTGGCACAACCGCGGGCTCGGCATGACGTACACCAACAAGGTGAGCAGCGCGGTGAATTTTGGCGGCCTCACCAACTTCACCGGTCAGGGTTACCAGTACATGAGTCCCGCCTGGGACGGGCACGATCTCTATGCGGGGGTCGCCGGCAGCGCTTCCAACAAGTTCCAGGAATTCAACGGCTCCACCCTGCAGGTCGAGGACTGGACCGACTGGACGGTGCAGACCTCCCTGACCGGCGGCAGCCAGCAAATTAGGTCGATCATCGGGCACGGCCTGCCGATCGCCTGGTTCCAGGCTGTGGGCGGCGCGGCGCGGATACAGACCACCGGTTCTACGCAGGCATCCGGCACCGGGACCGACACGCTGACGCTTGCGGTCAACGGGCGCACCTATGTGGCCTGGGCGCCCTACGGCTCCACCTGGCAAGGCTCCGGGTCGAACGTGTTCGCCGCCGAATCGGGGTGGTACGCGATCGCGATCGTCCCCGATGGCGCCTCCGCCTCGCAAGTCGCCACCGGGTGGAAGCAGTACGCCTACTCCCCCGTGACCGGGACCCGGGTCGACTACACCTACGACCAGGCTGCCGGGACGCTGAAAGCCCATTATGGCGTCACGGTTAGCCGCAAGGCGGGCAACGGGTCAACCGATTCGACCGTCATGGCGTTGTACCCCCACCAGGAGCAATACCGATCGGACGGCACGGTCAGCTCGAACCCGCAGACGTACACGTCCGCGCGCGGCGCCATGACGGTACTTACCGGCACAGGCTTCACCACAAGCACACCGTTCTACGGGGTCCTGACCGAGATGCCCGGCGTCACCACGCTTCCCGGCGGCGCCGACCACGATCAGCTGATGCGCTACCTCGACATGACGGAGGACAATCCCACCAATGCCGGCGCCAATGAGGACCGCTACGGCAATGCTTCTTACTGGACGGGCAAGGGCTTGGGGCGGGCCGCCCGCGTTGCCGAGGTTGCCGACCAGGCTGGCGATACCGTGGCCCGCTCCAAGGCGCTGGCGAAAATCAAGTCGACGCTCACCGAGTGGTTCACGCCGTCCTCCGGATCAGACAGCGACAAGGTGTTCGCCTACTCAAGCGCGTACGGCACGCTCCTGGCATACCCGGCGGGCCCCGGAGGCACGGATCAATACGGGACGCTGACTCGGATGAACGACCACCACTTCCACTACGCCTATTTCATCGAGGCAGCAGCAACGCTCGCGCGCTTCGACCCCGCATGGGCAAAGCAGTACGGCGCGATGGTGGACCTGCTGATTCGCGACGTGGCTTCCTCCGACAGGAACGATTCGATGTTCCCGTACCTGCGGACGTTCGACATCTACGCCGGGCATTCCTGGGCGTCCGGCGATGGCGGGTTCTCCACGGGAGTCAACCAGGAATCGAGCGCCGAAGCCATGAATCTGGCGCAGGCCATGGTTTTGTGGGGCGAGGTCACCGGGAAGCAGTCGATACGCGATACCGGCATCTACCTCTATACGACGGAAGCCGCAGCTATTTCGCGCTACTGGTTCAATTCCGGTGGGGACTTCCCGCCCGGCACCTACTCCAAGAACTACGCGTCGATGGTGTGGTCTTCCGGGGCCCAGTATTCGCTGTGGTTCCCAGATAAGGGCGCGGAAACGTTCTACGGGATCAACATGCTGCCCGTCACGGGCGGCTCCCTGTACTTGGGCTATAACCGCCAGGTTGCGGCGCGCACGTGGAACGAATATCAAGGCCAGCAGGCAAACCCCAAATACTGGCACGACATCATGTATTCCTACCGCGCCCTATCCGATCCCGCGGATGCGCTGTCGAAATTCAAGGCGGCGGACGGCAACGGCACGTTCGGCGAGGACACCGGCGGATCGCACGCGCACAGTTTCAACTGGATCGCGGGGCTGAACGCGCTCGGTGCGGTCGATACCTCCGTCGTCGCCAACTATCCCCTCGCTGCCACGTTCACGAAGAACGGCAACCACAATTACGTGGTCACGAACGCCTCCAGCCAGGCGATCACGGTGACGTTCACGAACGTCTCGACCGGCGCTGTCGTGGCGACGGTCACAGCGCCCGCGGGTACGTCGGCCACGTCGGTGGCCGGCGCCGCTCCCAAGATCACCGGCGCGGCAACCGGCGGCGCGGGAATCTCGATCCCCGCGCCGCCCATCGATCCGAGCGACCCCACCGACCCGGGCACGCCCACCGACCCCACCGACCCCACCGACCCCACCGACCCCACCGACCCCACCGACCCCACCGACCCCACCGACCCCACCGACCCCACCGACCCCACCGACCCGGGCGGAGACACCGGCGGGGGCACGACGGATCCCGGAGACACCGGCGGCGGCACAACCACACCCGGCGGCGGCACAACCACACCCGGCGACGGCACAACCACGAACCCGGGGTCGGACCAGGGAACGATCACGATCAAGGTTCCGGCCGGGCAGGTCAAGACGACCAAGACGGCAAGATCCGTGCGGCTCAAGAAGGCAAAGATCGTGAAGGGTCAGCGATCGAAAAGAACGATTCGCGTGAAGAAGGCCGCCCGGATCAAGATCGTGCTCGCGGGCACGCGCGGCGTTCCCCTCACCGGCAAGATCCAACTCAAAGTGGGCAAGAAGATCATCGGTAAGGCGAAGCTGAAGCGATCCAAGAATGTTGCGATCGCGACGGTTTCCATCAAGAAAGCAAAGAACAAATACCGCGGCAAGATCACCGTACGATTCGCCGGGTCGAAAGCGTATGCGCCTGCGTCTTTGGCAACCGGCCTACGCGCCGTAGCCAAGTAGCTGCCAATACACCAACGAAGGGACAAACGTGAACGGCACCAAACGCACCATTTCCCGCGTTGTTGCGATGGCCGCAGCGGCCGCAACCTGTCTCGCAACGGCGGGACTGTCGTTAGCACCCGCGGCAAGCGCCGGGATCGTCAATGCGGGCAATGGCTCATACACCACCGAGAATGTCGGACAGGTGCCGGGCGCGGCCTGCAACCAGGACAACCTGCGCGCGTATCTTTCCACCGACGCCCCGAATAAGCCCGTGCCGACCAACGACTGGTGGACATCGCTGGTGTTCAAATTCTCGGATGCCTCCGGAACCCAAAAGTGCTCGCAAAACCACGCCCTTAGCGCCCTGCCGGTCCAATACTCAATCGAGGACGGATACCTATCGAGCCAGTATGACGGCGACTCGGACATCCCCGGCGTGCATATCGCCTACAGCCCCCTAACCACCGTTGCGAGCGTGACGGGTAAAGGCGCCAACGACCAAAGCTTCCACCAGTACATGTCCAAGGGAATGGTCGTGGCGCAAGTCGAAGGGATGACTGCGGCCTCGTCCTTCTCAACTAACAACCCGGCTATCACGGTCACTGACTGGTCCGACTGGACCGTATCAACGCGCCTGCGCGACCCCAACGGCAAAACCCTCGACGCAACCATAGGCGAGGGCATGCCGCTGTCCTGGTACCAGGCTTCTGGCGGCAATGCGCGACTCCGCATAAACACGTGGTCAAGCGAGATGACCTACGTCACAGGCGGAAACACAACCGCGGACCCGTCGGGGGCCAGCTTGGTCGTGTTCGCCCGCACCTCGACCGCGGGAAATACCAATCCCAATGGCTATTATTACGCCGCATACGCGCCCCCCGGCGCGACCTGGACACGCACCTTCGGCGACTGGGGAGGATGGCAAAACCTCACCGCCACCTCCGGTGGCTACTTCGCCGTCGCAGCCCTGCCGATCGAATCGACAGGCTCCGCGCAGGACGCGTGGAATCTCGCCCGGCAGTATCAGCCCTACGCGTATTCCCCCGTCACGAACACCCGCGCCGACTACTCCTACGACGATTCGCTCGGCACCGTGACAACGACGTACTCAGCGACCGCGCAGCCGATCGCGAACGCGCCGACCGGGTCGCTTCCGGGAACCGTGATGGCGCTGCTTCCGCATCAGTGGCGCAAGTACGCGGGGACGGCGGACTCGTCCTTCAATATCTCCCAAGCCCCCACCTACTCCTCACCGCGCGGACCCATGAAAACCCTCATCGGGATTACCAGCTTCACCACCCGGGACACGTTTAGCGGCGTGCTCACCGAGGTTCCGGGGGTTGCAACCGCAGTGGCCGGATCGAATGAACGCAATCGGTTGAACAGCGAGCTTGACTCCTACCTGGCGGGAACGAGCCTGGCGCACGCGCTGCGGGACAACGACACTCCCACCTATGGCGTGGGCAAAGCCCTGGGGCGTACCGCGCGAATCGTGGAGGTTGCCGACCAGCTGGGGCGCACCGATGTGCGCGACAAGGCGCTTGCCGATATTCGCGAAACACTCACGGACTGGTTTACTGCGGCCCCGGGAAAGAACAGCCAGGTACTGCGATACACCGATAAATGGAAGTCCTTGATCGGTTACCCGACGGACTTTTATGCAGACACCGAGCTGAATGACCACCACTTCCACTATGGCTACTACGTGGTCGCGGCGGCCGTCCTGGCGCGGTTCGACCCGACCTGGGTTTCGCAATACGGCGAGATGGTCGAGATGATGATCAGGGACGTCAATTCGCCCTCGCGCACGGACTCGATGTTCCCCTACCTGCGCTACTTCGACGTGTATGCGGGCCACGACTACGCGGCCGGGCCGGGAGCCTACGACGCCGGCAACAACCAAGAGTCGTCATCGGAGGCGATGAACTTCACCTACGGCATGATGATGTGGGGACAGGTCACCGGCAACAAGAGTTACCGTGACGCCGGGGTGTACATGTACACAACCCAGGCCGCCGCCATCAACGAATACTGGTTCAACGACTCGGGGACCGCACTACCAAAGGGCTACAACGACCAGATCGTCCCGGTTGTGTGGACCAACGGCGGCACCGGCGGGCTGTTCTTCGGCAACGGCCAGCGCGCGTACAAATACGGGATCAACACCCTGCCGGTCACGGGCGGGTTCCTGTACCTCACCACGTCCTCGGTGTCGCGCAATTACGCGGCACTCCAAGCGGCCCCGCGATTGAGCGGCGAAAACCTGAACGAATGGGCGGATATTCACCTCTCGGCGCTCGCACTGGCGGATGGCGCCACCGCGCTCAGCAGACTCGACTCCCTTGGCGCGTATTCCAACGGAGCGACCGGGAGCGTGTACACCAACGAATCCGGATCTACACGCGCGCATACCTATCACTGGATCGCTAACCTGACCCGGCTCGGAACTGTTGACCGGACGGTGACCGCAAACTATCCGTTCGCGACCGCGTTCACGAAGAATGATGCACGGACCTACGTCGTATCGAATACGTCCTCGCGGGAAATCACCGTGACGTTCTCTGATTGCACTGCGGTCGTCGTCGCAGCCGGGCGGACCGGAGTCTTTGGAGCGGCGGCAGGCGGGTTGTCGGCGGGGTTGGGGTCCGCTGCCGGTGGCACGGGGCTTGCGGTGGGGTCTATTAGGGACGAGTGCCGCGCCCCCTCCACGCCCGGAGGCGATGGAGATGGCAGTGGGAGCGGGACAGGTGGAGGCGGCGACACCGGTGGAAGCACCGGCGGCGGCAGTGGGACCGGCGGAAACACCGGCAGCACCGGCGGAAACACCGGGGGCACCGGCGGCAGTGGGACCGGCGGCAGCACCAGCGGCGGAAACACCGGCGGCGGCAACGAGGCAGGCTCCGGAGGCGCTACCTCCGCTAACGAAAGCGGTAAAGGCGCTGGAGATAGCTCCACAGCCAAGTCACGGAAGGCGGTGAAACAGCGCGCGCGGATCTCGTCCGTGAAAATCGTCAAAGGCAAGGCCGGAAAATCGAAGCGGTTGCGCAAAGCGATTCGTAAGCGGCACTCGGCGAAAATCCGGGTGCGCGTCACCTCCAAGGCGGTTCGCGACCTGCGGGGCACAGTCGTGCTCACCGTCAAGGGGCACCGAATCGGCAAAGCGAAGGTGAAGCGGTACGGCAAGCGCTGGCAAGCCACCGTCAAGGTGAAGGCGGCGAAGAACCGCTGGCGCGGCGTGGTCAAGGTCCGATACGCGATGCGAACAGGTGCCGCGACCGCCACCAAAACGAGCGTCAAGGTCATGTGACGTGGCGCGCCGTTTGCCTCGTACCCCGAGCGTTCAACGCTTGAAGGCAGGCGTGCTGGAATGACGATAGGTCTCTCGCGGAAGGCAACGTTGTCATATAGGCTGAAGTTGGTATCAAGAATCCAGAGAATGGCCGGATTCGGTACCGCTGGACAGGGCGGAGTCGACGGGTTTCAATGCAGAACCCGGGGCCGCCTCCGAAATGGACGTTCTCAACGAGGAGACGAACTGTGAGATTTAAGCGCTACCTAGCGACTCTCGGAACACTTGCGCTCGTGTGCGTTGGCGCGCTTGCGGTAGCACCTGCCTCAGTCGCCGATGCGGGGCCGAAGGTGCCGCTACCGTTGGAGATCAGCAACAAGTCCGGACGCAGCGATCCTGTGTACATTTACATCCTCGGCACGAACTCGTCCGGTCAAGTCGGATGGCTTGATCAAAACGGGACATTTCACTCCCTGTCAGGAGCAACCGGTACCCCCACACCGGTCGGGGATATTTCGATAGCGGGCCCGACGTCGGGCAACACGATTACGGTATCCACCCCCGTGCTTGCCTCCGGTCGCATCTACTACTCATACGGGCAAAAGCTACAGTTTTCCAAGGTTCTCGATGGAAATGGCGTCTCCAACTTCGCGTATCCGTCGATCTTCAATACGTCTGACCCGAATAGGTCAATATTGCACGGATCAGCTGAATACTCGCTCACACAGCACCCCGATGGAAACACCGGGCTGTGGCTCAACTCAAGCCAGGTGGACTTTGTGGGCCCGCCAGTCCAGGTGGGTGTTCAAAATGCCGACGGAAGCTCATTCTCGATTGGGCGCCTGAAGTACTCTGGAATCTATGCCATCGCCGATTATCTCTCCGCCCAAACAGGCTGGAGCGGCGCAGTCAAGAAGGACGGGAACGGCGGCATCTTGCGTATTCTCAGCGCCAAGGATGCTCTCATCGACGGAGTTCTTGACACTAATTCTCTTCAGAACTACATCAATGCAACCTGGGACAAATATCGTTCCACGACTTTAACGGTCAAGCCACGAACGATTGACCCGAAGTTCGCATACACCGGAACGGTCCAGGGAGACACTTTTGTATTCCAACCACCGAGCGGCTACACGGGCCTCACTACCATCACCATCGCCAAACCGTCACCATCGAACGTCGTTGGTTGCGACGGTCCTTTGACGGGTGGCGGCGTGCAAGGAGAGATCGCACGCACCGTCTGCGCGGCATTCAACCGCTCGAACATCATGTCCCAGACGACTCAACCGGCCTCGCCCAGCACCTACTTCACCGACTCGGCTTGGACCAACCACTACGTCAAGATTGTGCACGACCAAATGGTGTCGGGTCGTGCGTATGCCTTCGCGTATGACGATGTGTCCGAGCAAGAATCCTTGGTAGCTACCACGAACCCTCAGCGCGCGTACCTGCAACTTGACCCGTTCGCCGGCGACGCGACCCCCCTTGCCACCGAGCATGGGGTGGATGATGGCGAGAATGGCGGCGGCACCGGCGGCAACGACAACACCGGCGGCGGCACCGGCGGCAACGACAACACCGGCGGCGGCAACGACAACACCGGCGGCGGCACCGGCGGCAACGACAACACCGGCGGCGGCAACGACAACACCGGCGGCAACGACAACACCGGCGGCGGCAACGACAACACCGGCGGCGGCACCGGCGGCGGCACCGGCGGCAACGACAACACCGGCGGCGGCACCGGCGGCGGCACCGGCGGCAACGACAACACCGGCGGCGGCAACGACAACACCGGCGGCGGCAACGACAACACCGGCGGCGGCACCGGCGGCAACGACAACACCGGCGGCGGCACCGGCGGCAACGACAACACCGGCGGCGGCACCGGCGGCAACGACAACACCGGCGGCGGCACCGGCGATTCCTTCGTTATCACAATCGGCACGCAGTTGTCCGCGACCATCGAGGTGAAGCACACGCGAACCGGAAAGCGCGGTTGGATTCGGTCGGCCGCAACCGCGTCGATTTCGGGGACCGCACCGAAGGGCGCGAAAGCGACGATTCAGGTCAGCCTCAACGACTCAGGTTGGAAGACCTACAACGGCAAAGCCATTCGCCTTCCGGAAGGTAAAACGAAGCTCAACGCGCGAACCGTCGTTGGGTCGAAGGCCTCACCCGTTGACAGCGGTACGGTGAAGGTCGACACGAAGGCTCCGAAGAAGCTGAAGGCACTCAAGAAGAAAAAGGTCATCAAGCTCAAGGCGAAGGACAGCACATCCGGCGTTCGGGTCATCAAGTACCGGGCAAACGGGAAGGGCAAGTGGCGCACCTACAAAACGAGCGGCATCAAGATCACCGCGAAGCTCAAGAAGATCACTTTCAAGGCCTACGACAAGGCCGGCAACACGTCCAAGGTCAAGAAGTACACCTTGAAGAAGTGACCGACTGACGAAGCCCGCACGACAATGGGTGTTTGTCCGGTATACCACCGGGCAAACACCCATTGTCGTTACGGCTGGGACTAGTTCAACCCCGCGCCATCGGCGAGCATGGAACGTGCATCACACGTGGGTGACCTCGAGCGGCATGGACGAGTCAACGCCGAAATCGAGGCGCGATGGTGCGACCCCGGCACGAATCATCGACGCCCCCAGCGCCGCGATCATCGCTCCGTTATCGGTGCAGTAGCGAATGGGCGGTACTCGCAATGTGATCCCCGCTTCCGCGCATCGCAGTGCCGCCATGTCGCGAAGTTGCGAATTGGCCGAGAAGCCCCCGCCGATGACGACCGTGTCCAGGCCGTGACGTTCACAGGCGGCGATTGTCTTCGCCGTCAAGACATCGGCGACAGCGGCCGCGAAAGATGCTGAAATGTCGGCGAGCGGAAGCTCCTGACCAACGGCTTCCCGCGCTTCGACCCACCTGGCAACCGCCGTTTTCAGTCCCGAGAAAGAAAAATCGTAAGCGTGCGCCGCCTGATCTTTCGCCGAGGTCAGTCCACGGGGGAACCGGATCGCCGCTGGGTCGCCCTCCCTGGCCAGGCGATCGATGTGCGGCCCGCCGGGGTACGGCAGACCGAGTAACCGCCCAACCTTGTCGAACGCCTCGCCTGCAGCGTCGTCCAACGTCGACCCCAATTCCCGCACACCCGTGGCGATATCGTCGACCAGGAGCATCGACGAATGTCCCCCGGACACAACCAGGGCCAGGAACCTTTCGGGAAACTCTCCGTGCACCAGTTGATCCACGGCGGCGTGCCCGATTACGTGATTGACACCGTATAACGGTTTACCGGTCGCGAGCGCAAGCGCCTTCGCCGCCGACACACCCACGGTCAAAGGACCGACCAGGCCCGGTCCCGCCGTGACCGCAATCGCGTCAATGGAACCCAAATCGACATCGGCTATTTGCAACGCCCGCGATAGCGTTGGGACCATCGCCTCCAGGTGAGCCCGCGAAGCGATCTCGGGAATGATCCCGCCGAAACGGGCATGCTCTTCAACGGAACTCGCCACAGAATCGACCAACAGGTCGTTGCCCCGCACCAAGGCGACTCCCGTCTCGTCACACGAGGATTCGATGCCCAGTACTAACGGTTCGCTCACAGATCCTGCCCTTTGTCGTACCGATCGGTTAGGTCCAGCCTCATCACGACCGCGTCGATGTCGCCCGGCTGGTAATACCTCTTCCGAATTCCAAGTTGTTCAAAGCCGTACTTGCCGTACAGGCGCAGCGCCGGATCATTCCCCACCGCGACCTCGAGCAGCACCGCCTCGGCGCCGATTGCGACCGATCGGGAAACGAGCGCCTCAATCAGGATTGATCCAGCGCCGTTACCCTGATGCCGGACGTCGACGCCGACAGTCATGATTTGCGTGACTTCTCCGTCGAACCATAAGCCCGCGTAACCGATGACCGTATCCGGTCCGATCGAGGTCAGATCGCGGTGAGTGACAACGATGTACCACCTGCCGGGACCGCCCAATTCTTCGGCGAGCATCGCGTACGACCACGCCTGCTTGCCAAAAAGGGCCTGTTCCAAACGCACGATCGTGTCCAGATCCGATGCCCGCATGGCGCGCACGCGGTACGTCTCAACCGAGCCGCTCATGCGCCAGCCGACCGCTTGGCCTGGGTCGGCACCTGCGCATCCGGACGACGCAGGTAGAGGGGATCGCAGGCCAACTCGGCGCCCGCGGCCAGGTCATCGCGCGCGATGCTCGCCAGCAACCCCGCCTCCAGGGTGCAGTTGTCGGCATCAACCTGCACCACGTCGCCCAGTACGGGCAACGGGCCCGCAGTCACGACGACAGTGGCGTCCACATCGGTCAATGCGGATGGCCGCTCCACAAAGGCAGAGCCGTCCCGCGCGAGGACGCGGGCCTCGTCCACACCGATTGCGCCGAAGGTTCCATCATCGACCGACTCAACCAGGTACCTGCGGCCATAGACCTCCTTGCGCCGCGCATCGGCGAGTACCAGCAACCTGGTGCCGGTGGGCAGCGCCAATGAACGCGCCGCGCGCAACGCCACGGCGTCCAGCGAGCACACGCCGAAGACGGGAATGCCGCGGGCAAACGCGAACGTGCGGGCCGCGACCAGCCCGGCCCGCAATCCCGTGAACGGCGCGGGGCCGGTACCGACAACGACTCGCGTCACGTCACTGGGAAGAACCTCAGCGCGCCCCAGTGCGCGCTCGATGAGGGGCGCCAACAGTTCGGCATGCTGCCGGTTCGAAGGGTTGGATTCTGTCACCACCTCATCGGGCCCGACGACGCTAACGCTGATGCCTGCCGAGGTATCTATTGCCAATGTCACCACGGAAACCACCCTACCGTTCGAGCCACGCGGCCGATGCCCAGCGCGCCCCGCTCGCGCGCAGTGTCACGCGCCGCTCGCTGGGCTGGTCAAAGGCGTCGCCGCCCGTTCCCGCCCCGAGTGGGCGATCGATCGTGACTTCGAGCCTGTCCTCGCTCAGCACTTCTGCGACTCCCGCCCCCCACTCAACCACAGTGACCGATTCGTCCAGTGTGGTGTCGAGGTCCAGCGCATCCAGTTCGTCCAGCGAACCCAGGCGGTAGGCGTCGACGTGCACAAGCCCGGGCGCCCCCGCCGGTCCTGGATATTCGCGTGCGATCGTGAACGTGGGCGACACGATGTGACCGCGCACTCCCAGGCCCGTACCGATGCCCTGGGTCAGGGTGGTCTTCCCCGCTCCCAGGGGCCCGGTCAGGATGACCAGGTCGCCAGGGCGCAGCAGGGCGGCCAGACGCGCACCGAAATCGCGCATGTCATCGGCCGTTGGCAACCCCTGGCTGTAACCATCGAGGAGTTTGGCTGCCACCGTTAGCTCCAATCCGTCTGCGTGAGGTCGACGTCGCCGTCGGCGCGCGCACTATCGACGTACTGGCGCGGGACGCGCGGCCCCAGGCGGGTGGTTATCTCATAGTTGATCGTGCCCGCGCAATCCGCCCAATGCTGTGCGGTCGGTTCGCCCATGGCCGGGTCACCGAACAGCACGACCTTGTCGCCCGCACGCTCCGACGCGTCCGGCCCCAGATCGACAACGACCTGGTCCATGCAGACCCTCCCCGCGATTCGACCCGGGCGGGCGGCGGCCCCCAGAATCCGCACCGGCGCGCCCGGATGATCGGGGTTTCCAGAGACGTGGCGCGGGACGCCATCGGCATAGCCCAGCGGCACGACGCCCAAGACGGTGGGCGCCTGCGTGACGTAGTGATGCCCGTAGGAAACGCCCTGCCCCGCATCGACCGGCTTCACCGTCGCTAATTCGGCCACCACCCGCATCGCGGGCCGCAATCCCAGCTTCTCACTGTCGGCCACCTGCGGAAACGGCGTGAGACCATAGGTTGCGATGCCGGGCCGCACCAAGTCCAGGCGGGCGGCGGGCTCCAGCAATGTCGCGCCCGATGCGGCGATGTGGCGCAGCAAGGGCCCCGTACCCCTGCCTTCAAGATCCGACGAGGCCCGGTTCAGTGCCGCAATCTGGACCTGCGTGAAGGGGTTGCCCGGTTCATCGCCGAAGGCCAGGTGCGACCAGATTCCGACCACCTCAATACTGCCGACCGTCAAAGCGTATTGCAGCGATTCCGCAAAATCCTCCCATTGACCAGCGGTAACTCCGTTTCTCCCCAACCCGGTGTCGACCTTGACGTGGATTCGGGCGGTGAGACCCAGGCCCAGGGCAGCCCGCTGCACGCGCGCCAACGCGTCCAAGGACGCCACCGAAACGTCAATGTTTGACGCAATAAGCTCTTCAAACGGGGCATCGGGCCCGTAAAGCCAGGTCAGAACCGGGGCGCCAATGCCCGCCGCGCGCAGGGCGAGCGCCTCGCTCGACTGGGCGACGCCAAGCCACGTCGCACCCCCGCTGAGCGCGGCGCGGGCCACCGGCACAAGCCCATGCCCGTAGGCGTCTGCCTTGACCACGGACATGACGGCGCTTCCCGCGGCGGTCCGCGCAAGCAGTTCCGTGTTGTGGCGAATGGCTCCGAGATCGACCACGGCGCGGGCCGGGTAATAGTGATCAGTCACTACACTATTGTCCCACCGTTATCGGGGGAGGCGGAAAGCAGCTGCGCGACGGCCCGCGGGATGCATTCGATGAGCCCGGGGACGGTTATTGGTCTGCCCAGATTCGGGTCGGGATCGATCCGACCGCCTTGACCGTCAGCCACCGGGTGCAGGCCCGCCGCAAACCGCGCGGACATGCCGTGGATCATTGCCGCGAGCGCAACGATCCTGCCGGTGTCCTGGCGTCCCGTCATGATGAGGGACGAGTTCTGCGCCAGAACCGCACCGACTATTCCGGCCAGTGCATCGCCGGCTCCCGCCGTCGCGAGCCAGGCGGTTCCGTCGTTCTGTGACCATACGCCGCCCGCCCCGGCGATAATCGTCGTTGATCCCTTCAGTAAAAGGGTCCCGCCGAAGATGCCGTGCGCCATGCGGGCGAATCGCAGGGGCGCACCCTCGATGCCTGCCCTGGTGACGTCCGGGTGGCCCGCCTGGTTCAGGAGGCTAGCCAGCTCACCCGCGTGGGGTGTCAGGACGACGTGGGCGGGCAGGTTTCGTGGCAGTGCGGTGAGCGCACCCGCATCGAGCACGATCGGCACCGGTGCCGCGCCCTCGCCCAGGCCGAGCCTGGCCAGGTCGACCGGTGAGGCAGTGCCCAGGGCGAGCGCCAGCGCGGCGGCGGACGCGCTATATTGCGCCGCAAGTTCCCTGTCAGCACCGGCCTGCGAATCGTGGTCGGCGGGCAGGCCGCTGCCCGCCACGTACGCCTGCACCCTGCCCGCGGCGTGGACGACCTGCGGGTTCGCGGCGATCACCTGGCTGGCCGCCTCCCGTGGCCCAAAGTAGCGGACCATGCCGACTCCCGCGTGCTGCGCCGCGGCGCACGACATGATGGCCGCACCGGGATAGTGGGCGGACCCCGCAATGATCCCCACGACCCCGCGCAGGTACTTGTGGTCGCTCGCGCGCGGGGCTCGTAGCAGGCGCTCCGCGCGCACATCGGCCACCTGCAAGCGGCGCACGACGGGCGCGGTAGCGGTCAGCTGCGCGCCCATGCCGATGTCGATCACGGTGATGGTGCCCGCATAGGTGGCCGCGGGCTCGCACAGCAAGCCAGCCTTCGCGGCGCCGAAGGTGACCGTTTCGTCAGCCGGAAGGACGGCCTGCGGGTCGGGGACCGCGCCCGTGGTGGAGTCGATCCCGGAGGGCTGATCGACGGCGATCACAAAAGCGCCTGCGCTCGCAATCGCGCCGCGCGCCTGCGCCATGAGCGTGCGCGCGTTGCCGCGCACGCCCGTGTTCGCGGCGGATCCGGTTCCCAGCACCCCATCGAGCACCAGGGTCGCGGTGCGACACATCTCGATTGCCCGCGGGTCGTCGGCGTCCTGCAGTGCAAGGAAGCGGCCTCCCTGGGATCGCAGGCGCGCCACGGCGTGATCGACCCCGGATCCCGCCACAAGGATTGTCGAAACGGCAGCGCCGCGCGCGGCCAGATGCGCGCCCGCAAGCATCGCATCCGCGCCATTGTTTCCCCTGCCCGCCAGAACGACGACCCGGGCCCCGCGGACCCCGCCGCGCGCGCGCAAGGCGGCCAGCGCCCGCATCGCCAATCCGAAAGCGGCGCGTTCCATGAGCGGGACTCCCGCGGCC
The DNA here is from genome assembly GCF_006715765.1 of Rarobacter incanus. Classification (NCBI taxonomy): domain Bacteria; kingdom Bacillati; phylum Actinomycetota; class Actinomycetes; order Micrococcales; family Rarobacteraceae; genus Rarobacter; species Rarobacter incanus. The sequence continues at coordinate 2,119,752 of NZ_VFNV01000001.1, read as the reverse complement.
AGCAGCGGCTCCTCGGCGGCGCGCACGTCTTCGGCGCTGAACCCCTCGATCATCGCTGCGCCCCCTCGGCACGGCGGGTGGGCGCCGCCACCGCGTCGGCGGCCGGGCCTGCGCCGCAGGTCCGCGCTTCCGCAACCACGAAAGCGAGCGCGAATCCGCCATCGTGGCTGATCGAGACGTGCCAGGTGTCGATCCCCAACGCCTCGGCCCGCCGGGCGCTGGCGCCCGCGAGTTTCACCACGGGTTCTCCCGCGCTTCCGCGCACAGTGCTCACGTCCTGCCACGAGAGGTCGCCCGGCGACCCGAGTGCCTTCGCGACGGCCTCCTTCACGGCGAATCGCGCCGCGAGGCTTGGCAACGGCAAATCGCGCTCCGCCGCAGTGAACAACCGCTCGCGCAGGCGCGGAACTCGTCCCAAAGCCCGCCGCAGGCGCTCCTGGGCCACGAAATCGGTTCCAATTGCCCGGATCATGCCCCTCGTGACCCCGCCTATTCGACCGTCACGGACTTTGCCAGATTGCGCGGCTGGTCGACGTCCAGGCCTCGCGCGGTGGCGAGCTCGCACGCAAATATTTGCAGCGGCACTACCGTGACCAGCGGCGATAGGAGTGTCGGGGACTGCGGCACCCAAAAGACCTCGTCCGCGTACGGCAGCACCGCGTCGTCGCCCTCCTCGGCGATAACGAGGGTGCGGGCCCCGCGCGCCCTGATTTCTTGAATGTTGGATATCACTTTGGAATGCAGCGAATCGCGCCCGCGCGGCGATGGCACAATAACGAACACCGGAATGCCCGGTTCGATCAACGCGATCGGCCCGTGCTTCAGTTCGCCCGCGGCGAAGCCCTCGGCGTGGATATACGCCAGTTCCTTGAGCTTCAGCGCCCCCTCCATCGCGACGGGGAAGCCGACGTGCCTGCCCAAGAACAGCACCGAACGCGAATCCATCCAGCGCGCTATCATGCGGATTCGGTCGCCGCCGTCGATGACGGTGCGGATCTTATTCGGCATCGCTTTCAGGTCCGCCAGGACGCCCGCGATTTCGTCGGGGAACTTAGTACCACGCACCTGCGCCAAATAGAGGCCCAGCAGGTAGGCCGCGGTGAGCTGGGCCAGGAATGCCTTGGTCGAGGCGACGGCGATTTCCGGGCCCGCATGCGTGTATAGCACCGCATCCGATTCGCGCGGGATCGTAGATCCGTGCGTGTTGACGATAGACAACACCTTCGCGCCCTGCTCCCGCGCGTGGCGCACCGCCATGAGCGTGTCCATCGTTTCGCCGGACTGCGAGATCGCCACGACGAGGGTCTTTTCCGAGACCACGGCGTCGCGATACCTGAATTCATGCGCCAACTCGACCTCGACCGGGATCCGGCACCAGTGTTCGATCGCATACTTGGCAACGTGTCCGGCGTAGGCGGCAGTGCCGCACGCAATCACGATGATCTTGTCAACGGTGCGCAGCAGGGCCTCATCGATCCGTAACTCGTCGAGGGTGAGATTGCCCGCCGTGTTAGTGCGCCCCAGCAGCGTGTCCGCCACCGCCTGCGGTTCATCGTTGATTTCCTTGTCCATGAAGGTGCGGAAACCGCCCTTCTCCGCGGCCGACGCATCCCAGTCGACGGTGTAGGGCTGGGCCTCGACCGGGTTGCCTGCGAAGTCGGTGATGGCGACGGAATCGGCGGTGATCGTGACCACCTGATCCTGCCCGAGTTCAAGCGCCTGCTTGGTAGCGGACACAAATGCCGCAACGTCGGATCCGAGGAAGTTCTCGCCCTCCCCCAAACCGACCACTAGCGGTGAATCGTGGCGGGCGCCCACCACCGTTCCGGGGGAGTCGGTGTGCACGGCAAGGAGCGTGAACGTCCCCTCGAGCCGGCGGGCGGTCGCGCGCATCGCCTCGGCCAGGTCCCCGTGGGTGCGGTATTCGCGTGCCAGCAGGTGGGCAGCAACCTCCGTGTCGGTCTGCGAATAGAAAACCGATCCATCCGCCTTGAGGTCGTCGCGCAGCGCGGCGAAGTTTTCGATGATGCCGTTGTGGATCAGCGCCAGCTTGCCGTCATCGGCGACGTGCGGGTGCGCGTTGACGTCAGTCGGTCCGCCGTGCGTCGCCCACCTGGTGTGTCCGATGGCTGCCGTGGCCGGCGGCAGGGGTTCGGCGTTGAGCAGCGCGACCAGGTTGGCGAGCTTTCCCGCTTTCTTTCGCACCTCGACCTGCTGCAACCCGGGCGCAACGACCGCAACACCCGCCGAGTCGTAGCCCCTGTATTCGAGCCGCCGCAGGCCCTCGATCGCGATCTCGAGCGGACGATTCGAGGGAGCCGCCACGGGCCCCGCATATCCAACGATTCCACACATGGTCCTAAGGCTAGCAAGTTGCACGCCGCGTAGGCTGGCGCCGGGGTCGGATTCGTCGCCTAGACTGGTACGCCATGGACAGCGACGACCTGCCTGGGCCTGGCCCCTACATCGAATTTGGCCGGGATTCGTGGAGCCGGTTGTCGGAATCGACGCCGCTGCCACTCACCGACGCCGATGTGGAACGACTGCGTGGCCTCGGCGACCCCCTCGACCTGAATGAGGTCGACATCGTCTATCGCCCGCTCTCGCGGCTGCTGAGTCTGTACGTCAGCGCGACGGGGACCCTGCATCAGGCGTCTTCGACGTTTCTGCACGAGCGGTGGGACGGAACCCCCTTCGTCATTGGCATCGCCGGTTCGGTCGCGGTGGGAAAATCTACGGTCGCCCGGATTCTGCGCGAGATGCTGGCCCGCTGGCCGGAGACCCCGAAAGTCGATCTGATCACGACGGACGGGTTCTTGCTGCCGAATAGCGAGTTAGAGGCGCGCGGGATCATGGATCGCAAGGGATTCCCGGAATCATATGACCGACGAGCGCTCATCAACTTCCTTGCGCGCGTCAAGTCCGGAGACGAGAGCGTGCCCGCGCCCGTCTACAGCCACGTCACCTACGACATCGTCCCCGGAGCACAAACCCTCGTGAGGCGACCCGACGTTCTCATCGTGGAGGGACTGAACGTCCTGCAGCCCGCGCGCACGGACCAGGCGTTGCCATCGTCGCTGGCGGTATCGGACTTTTTTGATTTCAGCATCTACATCGACGCCGATGAGGCGAACATTCGGCGCTGGTACGTCGAGAGATTCCTGTCGCTGCGCAGCACCGCATTCGCGCGCCCCGATTCCTACTTCCAGCGGTATGCGGGGCTCAGCGACAACGAGGCGGTGGCCCAGGCCGTGGCGATCTGGGACAGCATCAATGCGCCGAACCTGCAAGAAAACATCGCTCCCACCAAGAGCCGGGCAACGCTTGTCCTGACCAAGGGCGAGTCGCACGCGGTGCAGCAGATTCGGTTACGAAAGCTCTAGGAAGGCAGCGAGCGGGCAGCGGCCAGCCACTGATTCGTGGCCAACGTGCGCAGGTCCGCCTTGTCGACGTAGAGGGTTGCGGCGAGGTGATCAGTTTCGTGCTGTGCGATTCGAGCCGGCCACCCGACCAACACCTCGTCGAACTCGGTGCCGTCCTGGTCCGTCCCGCGGAACCGAACCGCACGGTGACGCGTCACTTCGGCCTGGTATCCGGGAACCGATAGGCATCCTTCATAGAAGGTTCGTGACTCAACTAGCCCGGTGTCGGGGCTCGGTACCACCTGGTAGGTGGGGTTGATCACCGCGCGGCACGCGAACGGCGATCTTTCGCGCGGATCGCTCGTGTCCGTCCCGGGATCCCACATCACGGCCAGCGCGAGTGGGAGCCCGATCTGATTGGCGGCCAGGCCAACGCCGGGGGCGTCGAGCATGGTCCGTCGCATAGCATCCAGCGTGGCATCGAGCAGGTCGCCGAGCTGGCCGGCATACGGCTGCACGGGGTTTCGCAGCACGGGGTCACCGGCCCCCACTATCGGGAATATGCCGTTGGGGTAGCGTCGCAGCAGTTCCTCCACCGCTGCCCGCAACCCGCGATCCGCACCGTTGGGTTTCATAGCGACAGTCGGTCGCGAACCACTGCCGCAAGGCGTTCGGCAACCTCGTCGGCGTGTTCTTGCGTACTCGCCTCCACCATCACGCGCACCAGCGCTTCGGTTCCTGACGGCCGCAATAGCACTCTGCCCGAACCCGCCAACTCCTGCTCCGCCGCTGCCACCGCCTGCGTCAGGGCCTCATCGCTGCGTGCGCGTTGCTTATCGACGCCGCGCACGTTGATTAGGGCCTGCGGCAAGCGCGGGATCATGGACGCCAATTCGGCCAGTGTGCGCCCGGTCTGCGCGACCCTGCTCAGCAGATGGAGGGCGGTGAGGGTCCCGTCACCGGTCGTGGCGTGGTCGAGCATGACGACGTGCCCCGACTGCTCGCCGCCCAGGTTGTAACCGTGGGCGCGCATTTCTTCCAGCACGTAGCGGTCGCCCACCGCCGTACGGGCGACCGCGATGCCTGCCTGCGACATAGCCTGCGTCAGGCCCAGGTTGGACATGACGGTGGCCACCAACGTGTCGCCCTTAAGCGATCCGCGTTCCTTGAGCCCGATCGCGAGCGTGCCCATGATCTGGTCGCCGTCGACGATGTTGCCGTCGTTGTCCGCAGCTATGCAGCGATCCGCGTCCCCGTCAAAAGAAACGCCCGCGTCCGCCCAGTGGCCGACGGTTGCGGCGGCCATGCGCCGCGGCGCCGTCGCGCCGTAGCCATGGTTGATGTTGATGCCATCGGGGCTGGCCCCAATCTCGATGACTTCTGCGCCCGCGCGGCGAAGCGCCTCCGGCCCCAGCTTTGAGGCGGATCCGTTCGCTCCGTCCACGACCACGCGCAGGCCGTCGAGCCGGTGGGGAACAGAGGCGACGAGGTGATCCAGGTAGCTATCGATCGCGTGCCCGTCGTACGACAGCCTCCCGACCGCGGCGCCAATTGGCCGCTCCCACGGCTCACGCAGACGGGCCTCGATGCGGTCTTCGACCGCGTCCTCCAGCTTGTAGCCCGAGCGGTCAAAGAACTTGATGCCGTTGTCCTGCATCGGATTGTGGGAAGCCGAGATCATGACGCCCAAGTCGACGTCCATGGTTCGGGTCAAGTAGGCAACCGCCGGGGTGGGAACCACACCCACATCGATCACGTCGACGCCGGCGCTAGCCAGGCCCGCACTCACCGCCGCCCCCAAGAACTCGCCGGAGGCGCGCGGATCCCGTCCGACAACAGCCCGCGGCCGTGGCCCGCTGAAACGGCCCTCCTGCCCCAGAACGTGCGCCGCGGCAACCGCCAGGTCGAGCGCAAGTTCTACGGTGACATCCTTGTTCGCAACTCCGCGAACGCCGTCGGTTCCGAACAATCGTGCCATGGCGAGCGTGGCCCCCTTATATGAAGTCGGTGAGTATCTGGCGGTGGTGCCCGCACACGATGCTTGACCGGCGCAGCCTAGCGCCATCGGTCACAAGCATAGTTGACGCCCCTGGACCGGGCCCACGGGACGCAGAGCTGGACGCCGATCCCCTCGAACACCGCGCTGGCGGCATGCACATGGACGCGAACGCAAATCACCCCCGCACTGCCCAAAGGCCGTGCGGGGGTGACCTGCTGGTGAACCGCGTCCGGTCCACGCAACGCTGTTTAGCGCTTGGAGTACTGAGGCGCCTTGCGCGCCTTCTTCAAACCGGCCTTCTTGCGCTCGACCGCACGGTCGTCGCGCGTCAGGAAGCCCGCCTTCTTGAGGGCGGCGCGGTTGTGTTCGCGGTCAATCTCGTTGAGGGCGCGGGCGATGCCCAGGCGCAGCGCGCCGGCCTGCCCGGAGATGCCGCCGCCGTTGATGCGCGCGATGACGTCGAAGCGGCCCTCAACATCCACAGTCTTGAGCGGCGACTCAACGATTTGCTGGTGAACCTTGTTCGGGAAGTAGTCCTCAAGGGTGCGGCCATTGATCTTCCACTGGCCGGTACCGGGAACCAGGCGCACGCGCGCAACTGCTTCCTTGCGGCGACCCAGGGCCTGGCCCGGGGCGGTCGCGCTCAGACCGCGGCCGCTGGGGGCTTCGGTCTCACTCGTGTAGATGCTGGGAATCTCTTCCAGCGTGTCGTTGTCGACGTTGGTCTCGGCCACTGTCGGTGTCCTCGCGTCCTTGTCTTAGTTACGGATGAAAGTGAATCACCGGAGCGCTACTGCGCGACCTGCGTGATTTCGAAGGGCTTGGGTTGCTGAGCGGCGTGCGGGTGCTCGCCACCGACGTAGACCTTGAGCTTGCTGAGCTGCTGGCGCCCAAGCGTGGTCTTCGGAATCATGCCGCGCACAGCCTTCTCGATCGCCTTTTCGGGCGACTTGTCGAGCAGGTCGGCGTACTTTACAGCGCGCAGACCGCCCGGGTAGCCGGAGTGCCGGTACGCGAACTTCTGTTCGCGCTTGTTGCCAGTCAGTGCCACCTTGTCAGCGTTGATGACGATGACAAAATCGCCGCCGTCAACGTGAGGAGCAAAGGTGGGCTTGTGCTTCCCACGGAGCAGTGTCGCGATCTGGGTCGCCAAACGGCCCAGGACGACGTCAGTAGCGTCGATGACGTACCAGTCACGCTGGATGTCACCGGGCTTCGGAGTGTACGTACGCACGGTCGTAGCCTTCGTTTCGGTTCGAATCTGCACCATCACACGATCGCGGTGGTGCGGGGCTGGTCGGTGCTTGGGCTATTTCCGGACAACCGGCTTCGCCGCGCCGAGTGATATCCGGTCCGCCGATGTCCATCACGCGAGTGGGAGCGCGTGGGGTCCGAACGGCGCCGGGCACACCTAGGCCAAGCACAACGACTATCTACCCTACAGGTTGATTTGGTGCGCGGTCAAGGTGACGCGGCAACCATTCGGCGCGTTCCTCCACACACTGCGCGCACCGGTTCGCGAAGGCGGCCCCCGGCACGCACTCCCGGCACGCCAGTCGCTGATGCGTGCAGGCGGCATCCGCGCAGTTGAGGTAGCGGTCGGTGGCTCCCCCACACAGTGTGCACCGCCCCAATGTCCGCGCATCGGCGCCGAAAGCGACCGACCCGCGCCCATCGAAAACGTACAGCGTCCCATCCCACAGGCCGCCCGAGCCGAATTGTTCGCCGTAGCGCACAATGCCGCCCTCGATCTGGTAGACCTCGTTGAACCCGCGGTTCTTCATCAGGACGGACAGGATTTCGCAGCGGACCCCACCCGTGCAGTACGTGATGACCGCCTTGTCCTTCAGGTCGTCGTACTTACCCGATTCGAGCTCCTTGATGAAGTCGTGCGTGGTCTCCACCGCCGGTACCACCGCGCCCCGAAAGCGTCCCGTTTGCGCCTCAAACGCGTTGCGGCCATCGAAGAACACAACGTCGTCGCCGCGCTCCTTGACCAACTGGTTCACCTGCGCGGGCGCCAGGTGCTGACCCCCGCCGATGACGCCGCCGGGTTGCACCTCAATCTCATCGGGTGCCCCGAATGCAACCAGCTCCGGGCGCACTTTCACGCTCAGCCGCGGGAACTCCGCCCCCGTACCGGCGGACCATTTGACATCGATATCTTGCAGGCCGGGGTATTCCTTCGTCGCCTTGACGTATCGCTTCAGTGCTTGCACCGTCCCGCCCAGGGTTGCGTTGATGCCGCTGGGCGCCACGATGATGCGGCCGCGCAGGTCCCATCTGGCCGCTAACTCGCGCTGCCACAGCTTGACAGCGAAGGTGTCGGCAATGGGCGTGAAACCGTAGAACAAGACGATTTTGTTAGTGGCCATGCACATAAGAGTACGAGGCCCCCGCTCCCGGGAAAAACGGCGCCGCGATGGTGCGGAAGGCGATTGCGCCCGCCACCGCCCGACGCCGCCTGCACGCTCGCACGATTAGTGCCAACATAGGTGCATGAGCGAATTCAACGAGGTAGACAGCGACCAGCTCCCCAACGAGGACACCCTGATCAACAACGGCGCGGGCGATCCGCTCGACGAGGGCTACTCGCCAAACGACTTCCCGCGCGCGGGCCTGTATTCCGAGACCGCGGCCGCGCAAGAGGAGGGTCTTTCAATCGACCGGGAACTCGCCGCCGAGGAACCGGAGGTCTGGGATGAGGACCAGGACGCGGACACTTTGCGAACCGGCCGACTCGTCGACGATCCGGCTGCGGCCAGCGGCCGCGACAACGACGTCTTCGCAGTCGACGAAGGGCGCGACGGCGGCGCGGCAAGCGCCGAAGAGGCCGCCGTGCACGTCATCGACGAATAGCCTGGCCGGCCTTACGTCAGCCCAGAACTTCCTCGTCGAGGCGGCGGGCGCGCACGGCACGCGCGCGCTTTCCAAGCTCCCCATCGCTCGGGTAGGCGACCGCCTCCAAGGTCAAGCCGATGGGAGCCACAACCGCACCGGCGCGCGACCTATCGCGCGCCGCAGCCACCTCGGCCAGCCATTCGATCGGGCGCCGTCCCTCGCCCACCAGCAAGGACGATCCCACCAGCGCGCGCACCATGTTGTGGCAGAACGCATCGGAAGTGATCTGCGCGACGACAAGGCCCGCATCGGGCCCCGACGTCGGCCGCGACCAGCTGAATTCTTGCAGTTCGCGGATGGTTGTGGCGCCCTCGCGCGGGCGGCAAAACGACGCGAAGTCACGCAAACCGATAAGTTGCCGTGCGGCGGCGTCCATGGCTTGCTGATCGAGATGAGTGCGGTGCCAAAGCGTCCATGCGGCGCGCAGCGGATCTCGTCCATAATAATCATCCGCGATGCGGTACCTGTACGTCCTAGAAAGAGCCGAAAACCGCGCGTCGAATCCCCCCGGCGCCACCGCGGCGTCGCGCACCACCAGGTCCCGGGGCAAGACCCCGCCCAGCCTGTGCACCAACGCAACCTGGGGCGGCCTATCCCCACGCCCAGGCATCCGCTCCCACGCTTCACGGTCGATATCCACGTGAACCACTTGCCCGCGGGCGTGCACACCCGCATCGGTGCGACCCGCGACCGTGGCGCCCAGGGGGCGCAGTCCACGCGGTACCCGGCGGACAATGCGCTCCAGCGCTTCCTCGAGCGTGCCCTGCACGGTCCGCAGGCCCGGCTGACGCGCCCATCCGGCAAAGTTGGTGCCGTCGTAGGCCACATCCAATCTGATACGCACGGTTCCGTTTTCCACCGGTACAGCCTAGTCGGCGTAGCCTACTCGTATGGTTTCGAGCGAGTCGCAGCGCACCCTTTCCGTCGATTGCGGGGGCGGTGGCATCAAGGCCGCCGTGCTCGACAGCGCGGGCACCGCGCACGGAGCACCGGTGCGGGTTCCGACACCGTACCCGCTGCCGCCGCAGCTGCTCATAGACACCATCGGCGACCTGGCACGCTCGCTGGCGCCGGCGGACCGGGTGAGCGTGGGCATGCCGGGCATGATCCGCAACGGCGTGGTGATCCACACCCCTCACTACATAACGCGCTCGGGACCGCGCAGCAAGGTCGAACCCGCGCTGCGGGACGCCTGGTCCGGATTCGATCTCGCCGCAGCTCTCTCCTCCTCGCTGAGCAAGCCCGTGATAGTGCTCAACGATGCCGAAATCCATGGCGCTGGCGTCATTGCACAGGTTGGCCTCGAACTCGTCCTCACGTTCGGGACCGGTCTCGGCTCTGCTCACTTTCACGGCGGACGCCTGGCACCGCATCTCGAGATATCTCATGCGCCAATTACCCGCCAAAACACATACGACGAGTACATCGGCGAACCCGAGCGGCGTCGCCTCGGCGATGCGCTGTGGTCCCGTCGCGTGCTGCGCGTGGTTGAGGGCCTGCGCCCCGTCTTCTTGTGGGATCGTCTCTACGTGGGCGGCGGTAACTCGCGGCGCATCACGCCGACCGTCGTGGACCGCCTCGGAGACGACGTCGTCATCGTTCCCAATTCCGCGGCGCTCGTGGGCGGCGCGCGCGTGTGGTCGCTGCCGCGGTTCGATCAGAGTTCCAGCCGCCGCCCGTAGGGCGCGCGGAGGCTTGCCGCAGGCGGTGATATCCCTACGGGCCGCCCCCCACCGCGCGCACCGCCGCCACCTGGCGGGCCGGGTGCGGGAACGCTAGTCGCAGGCGGTGATGCGGTACAGGCCAGCTGAGCCGGCGACCAGCACCGGGGTAAAGCCGCTCGCGAGATCGACCGCGGAAAACCCGGTGAAGCCGCGCGTGGGTTTCGCGCCTGCGAATGCGGAGGGCTGCGTGTAGAAGAGGTATGTAGCCCCCACCCTCGCGAGGGCAGCGCAGACCCGCTCGTCCTTCCCTATCCGGGAGAAATTCGCGGCGAGGAATTGCTGATCGGCGTCCATCCGGGCGGTCGACAGCGTCGGGTACACGACATTGCGGTCCCCGAGCGACCACACGTAGGCCGCGCCCTGAAACGGATCGCCGATGACCAGCGCGCCCTTGTCAACGACCCGCCACGCCCCGCTGGCGACCTGCAACGCGTCCCGATTGGCAATCGTGCCCCACCGGATCTTGCCCGGAACATAGGACTGGGCAAAACTATCCTCCCGCGCGGCGAACTGGTATCCCCCGGATACGGCCACGGCAAGAACGAGCGCCCCCACCGCCGCGACGCGGTAGCCGTTGCGGGCACGCCCGCCGGGCTTCGCGCGCAGCGCCACCTGGCGGGCGACTCCACGCGCGAAAACGTCGACGCCCAGGGCCGCGAGCACGGCCGCGCAGGCCGGATACAGCGCCTCGATGCGCGAGGGCTGAAGGTACCAGATCGCGGTGAGTTGCCGAACGGGCCCGTCGGGGCCCGCCGCAATGGCGGTGAGCACTATGACCAGCATCGTCGTCCACACCAACCACCGCCGGCTCGCCGCCCGCCAGGCGGCAACGGCGCCCACGATCACGAACGCCGTGATCGCCAGGTTTCCGGGAAACTTCAGTAGCTCGACATCGAACACGGTGTGCAGGACCGATAGCGGGTAGGACCGGATCGGCTCGCGCTGGTAACTAAACAGCATCGCGATCGTTGGGATCCTTGCTGCCACGTAGACGGTGGCGGCGATGGCCGCCGCCGCCGCCGCGGTCACGGCAACGGTCGCCGCCCTCCGCGCGCGCAGCGCCGAGCGGAAGGCCGGCCAGAGCCGCGAGACAGCGAGCGGCAGCACCATCACCGCTATCGCCACCAGGGCCGAACCGTGTAGCATCCCCGCGCCAATCGCGCCCGCCGCCGCGACAAGCAGCGAGGCGACGCGGGGGCGGCCTCGTTCGTGATCGAGCGCGAACACCGAAAGCGCCAAAACCCCCGGCACGACGGCGACCGAAAGACCCGCCGGCCACTGCGCCAGCACAGAAAGCTGAAAGGTCGGAAATACCGCGAAGGCCGGGGCGATCACCGTGGCTAGAGCGGCGATGCGGTGGCTCTTCGCGACGACGCGGGTCAACGCATACACGCCGGGCAGCCAGATCAGCGTCGCGGTTGCCACGATCGCGGCGTTCGCCACCAGGGGCCACGCGATCGCAGTCCGGCCGACCGTGAACAGCCAGGGCGATAGGGTGTCCGCCGTGAGTGCCGTAGCGGCATGCCAGACCGCGGGATAATAGGAGGTCGATCCGTCGGGCCACATGCCGCGCAGCGAGAACGCGTCGCCGCTGTCGAAAATGCTCGCCAACGCGTTGAGATGAAAGACCGCGTCCCACTGCTGGGAAGGCGCGGTGACCGAACCCATCCCGGCGACCATCGGGATCGCGATCAGCAGTGCGCCGCACGCGCCGGCCCCGGCGAATAGCGCGCATTGACGCCTCCGGGTGCGCGGCCCGCTGGCCCCCGGATCGCCTTCCCGGCCTCCCGCAACACTGAGGCCGCGGGACGCTCGCATTCGGGCTGGTCCCCGCGCCCCGGGCCTGAGCGAATGCCATCCCGGCACGCGGGCGCGCAGCGCCCACTGCCGCCCGAGCGCGGCGACCGCCACCGCCACCGCGCTCGTCACGAGGAACGGGGTCCACGACCACCACACGTTTGCGGCGTGGGCCGCATAGCTGGCGATCCCCACGATCGCCGCCGAAACCGCGGGTGCCGACGCCGCCGCCACCGCCCACGGAAGCCGCAGCGCCAACCGGGTCACGGCGAGACCCGGACCGTACATCACGGCGGCAAAGAGCGCCGCCGCCAGGCAAAAGAGTACAGCGGTCACCCGGTAGCCTCGTTCCTGTAAGAAAGTCGAAAATGGGCCAGGACAAATCTAGTCCTGACCCATTTTCCCTACTGCCAGGTCGCCTTGGCGACCCAATTGCTACTCAGCCGCTTTGTCTTCCGCGCCAGCGTCTGCGGGTTCCGGTGCCTCCACAGCGGCCTCCGCGGTCGGCTCGATGGCGGCGGACTCGTCGCTCGCCTGCTCCTTGGCTGCGCGCTTGGTCGCACCCGCGGCCTCGCGCACGACGGCCTGCTTCGCGCTGACCGGCTCCAGCACCAGCTCGATGACGGCCAGCTGGGCGTTGTCGCCCTTGCGCGTGCCGACCTTGGTGATCCGGGTGTAGCCACCGTTGCGCTCCGCGAACTTCGGGGCGAGGTCCGTGAAAAGGTGGTGCACGATCGTGTAGGCGTCACCCTCGCCGTCCCAACGGCGAGGGGTCTTGTTGCGGATGACCGCCGAAACCTGGCGACGCGCGTGCAGGTCGCCGCGCTTCGCCTTGGTGATCAAACGCTCCGCAAGCGGCTGCACGCGCTTGGCGCGCGTCAGCGTGGTAGTGATTCGGCCGTGCTCGAACAGGCTGGTTGCGAGGTTGGCGAGGATGGCACGCTCGTGTGCGCTTCCGCCGCCGAGACGGGCACCCTTGGTAGGGGTAGGCATGATAGTTGCTCCTTGAATGGCTGGTCACGACCGCGAGCAGTCGGAACCGAAAAAAATCAGTTGTACTGCTCGGGCAGTTCCGCGCCCTCGTCGTCGTCCTCGTCGTCGTCGTACTCGTCGCTAGAGACGGGCACGAAGTCCAACGGAGAATCCTTCAGCCCCAGGCCCAGACCTGCAAGCTTCTTCTTCACCTCATCGATAGACTTGGCGCCGAAGTTGCGTATGTCCAAAAGATCCGCTTCGCTTCGCGCGACGAGTTCCCCAACGGTGTGGATACCCTCGCGCTTGAGGCAGTTGTATGAACGGATCGTCAGATCGAGCTCCTCGATGGGAAGCGCCAGGTCGGCCGCGAGCTCGGCGTCCGTCGGGGACGGGCCGATCTCGATTCCCTCAGCTTCGACGTTGAGTTCCCGGGCCAGCCCGAACAGTTCGACGAGCGTCTTTCCGGCGGAGGCCAAGGCGTCCGCGGGCGAGATCGCCGGCTTGGTTTCGACGTCGACGATGAGGCGGTCAAAGTCCGTGCGCTGCTCAACGCGCGTGGCCTCGACCGCGTAGCTGACCTTGAGAACGGGCGAGTAGATCGAGTCGACGGGGATCCGGCTGATCTCCGCATCGGGCAGCTTGTTTTGCTGCGCCGACACGTAGCCGCGGCCGCGTTCGACCGTGAGCTCGATCTCGATCTTGCCCTTCTCGTTGAGGGTAGCGAGGTGCAGTTCTGGGCTGTGGATTTCCACGCCAGCGGGCGGAAGGATGTCGCCTGCCGTGACAACGCCGGGACCGGCCTTGCGCAGGTACATGACGACTGGTTCGTCGTTATCCGAGGAAACAACGAGCTTCTTGATGTTAAGGATGAGTTCTGTAACGTCTTCCTTGACACCCGGGATTGTCTCGAACTCGTGCTGCACGCCATCGAGACGAATCGATGTAACTGCGGCACCCGGAATCGATGACAGCAGCGTGCGACGCAGCGAATTGCCGATGGTGTAGCCGAAGCCTGGTTCCAACGGTTCGATGACAAACCGTGACCGTGTCGCAGAAATCTGCTCTTCGGTCAGAGTGGGACGCTGTGCAATGAGCACTTGTTTATTCCTTTCGCATGAAACGCCCGCTATATGACGTTTCGCGGCTAGCTGGATTCCGACGGTGGCCGGAACCGATGCGGTTGGGGCCGCGCAGTTGCGCGCGAACCCCAACCACTAAGAATCAGACGCGGCGACGCTTGGGGGGGCGGCAACCGTTGTGAGCCTGCGGGGTGACGTCCTGAATGGTTCCGACCTCGAGGCCGGCGGCCGTCAGCGAACGAATCGCAGTCTCGCGACCCGAGCCCGGGCCCTTGACGAAGACGTCGACCTTCTTCACGCCGTGCTCCTGCGCCCGGCGGGCGGCCGCCTCAGCAGCCAGCTGCGCGGCGAAGGGGGTCGACTTGCGCGAACCCTTGAAGCCAACCTGACCTGACGAGGCCCAAGCGATGACGGCGCCTGAGGGGTCCGTGATCGAGACGATCGTGTTGTTGAAGGTGCTCTTGATGTGAGCCTGGCCCAGGGGAACGTTCTTCTTGTCCCTGCGGCGGGGCTTGCGGACTGAACCGCGAGTCTTGGGAGGCATGTACTTGTCCTACTCCTAAAGTTGAGATCATCGAACCGGCGGCGCTGACTAGGCGCGGCACCGGATTGCTGGTGGGGTCAGCGGGCCTTCTTCTTGCCCGCAACGGTGCGCTTCGGTCCCTTACGGGTGCGAGCGTTCGTCTTTGTGCGCTGACCGCGCACCGGCAGGCCACGGCGGTGCCGCAGGCCCTCGTAGCAGCCGATCTCAACCTTGCGGCGGATGTCCGCGGCAACTTCACGGCGAAGGTCACCCTCGAGCTTGAAATTACCCTCAAGGTAATCACGCAAGGTAACTAGGTCTGCGTCGGTGAGATCCTTCACGCGCACGTCCGGGCTGATGCCCGTCGCCGCCAGGGTCTGCTGGGCGCGCGTGCGTCCAACACCGAAAATGTAAGTGAGTGCAACCTCAACGCGCTTGTCGCGCGGCAGGTCAACTCCGATAAGACGTGCCATGGGCAGGTGCTTCCTTAACTACAACCGGAGGTCTGGCGCATCACCTCTCGCCTTCGTGCGAGCCGCGGCCTCCGGACCGAGGGTTTGCGGGGATAGCTACAGTTGCTAGTGCCACGCTGGTGATGCGTTGTACGTGGTGAGCTGCTCGTCGCAGCTCCAGGGTTCTAGCCCTGGCGCTGCTTGTGACGAGGGTTCTCGCAGATGACCATGACGTTTCCGTGCCGGCGAATCACCTTGCACTTGTCACAGATCTTCTTGACGCTCGGGTTGACCTTCATCGTGGTTCCTTAGCCAAATGCGCGCGAAACCACGCGCATCAGCGGTGTTGTTGATGTGAATTGAACTGGCGCTCGGCCAGTTGATCTACTTGTAGCGGTAGACAATACGTCCACGCGTGAGGTCGTAGGGGCTGAGCTCCACAACGACACGGTCTTCCGGAAGGATACGGATGTAGTGCTGCCGCATCTTGCCGGAAATGTGAGCGAGAACTTTGTGCCCGTTGGCGAGTTCGACCCGAAACATTGCGTTTGGCAACGCCTCAACTACCGATCCCTCAACCTCGATCGCACCGTCCTTTTTCGCCATATCCTCCGCTAACTGTTTGATCTACGCGCCATTCGACGCCTGACGGGGTGCATGCACACAACACACACCCGACGTAGCATTCTACAACATCCGCGGAAATCTGGGAAGTTTTCGGTCGTGGTGGGTTTTCGCCACGTTCTCGCTGCTAGGCGTAGGCCCGGCACGGTCACCTGCGCGACCTACCGCTCGGCTTCGAATCCACTCGCCACTGGAACGCCTAGGGCAGCCAACTCCGTGCGGCCCAGGTCCGCCTCTGTCAGCACCGCTAAACCATCTGGCAATACCGCGACCGTGTTCTCCCAGTGCGCCGCCCTGCTTGCGTCCGCGGTGCGGACCGTCCAGCCGTCTTCCTCGGTCACGACGCCACCGCCGCCGGCGGTAATCATGGGTTCGATCGCGAAGCACATGCCCGCGCCGATGCGCTCACCCAAACGCTTCGTTGCATAGTTCGGCACATCGGGGTCCTGGTGCATTTCCGTGCCGATCCCGTGCCCCACGAATTCCTCGACGATGCCCAGCTGCCGCGAGGTGCTGGCTTCTTGATCGGTGATGTATGCGTCAATAGCCCGCCCAACCTCACCGATGCGCCGAGCTCCCCACAGCGCCGCGATCCCGATCCACATCGCCCGCCGGGTCGTTTCGACCAGAAATTCGTCCTGCGGGTCCCCGCCCCCGACGATCAAGGTGCGAGCCGCGTCGCCGTGCCAACCGTCGAGGACGGCACCGCAATCCACCGACACCACGTCGCCCGCTTGCAACTCGAGCGGGCCAGGTATCGCGTGTATGACCTGATCGTTTACAGAAACACAAACGCTGGCCGGGTAGCCTTCGTAGCCCAAGAATGAAGGAACCGCGCCCCACCGCCGTATCGCTGCGTCAGCGATTTCGTTGAGTTCCATCGTTGTGCGCCCTGGTTCCAGGTGCCGTCCGACCTCATCGAGCGCTCGCGCCACGACCAGGCCCGCGGACCGCATCCGTACAACGTCTTCGCGGCTCTTGCGCTGTATACGCCTACCGAACACCGATGTGCCTCTGCATCTATCGCCGCCGCACTAACGCAATCTCGAAAGCGAGGGTCCTGCCGACCCTATTTGGCCTGAACCGCGTCGCGAACGCGCGCCGCCACCTGCTCGACGGTTCCGAGACCATCGACCTCGGCCAGGAGCCCCCGCTCGCGATACGCCGCGAGCAACGGGGCGGTCTCGGCCTCGTAGATGTCGAGCCGCCGCGCGATTGCCTCCGGGGTATCGTCCTCGCGCCCCTCGATCTGCGCGCGCTTAGCGATGCGGGCCAGCAACTCGTCGCGGTCCGCGGTGAGCACCACGACCGCCTGCAGCGGCTCCGCCAGATCGGCGAGAATCTCATCGAGCGCGCCGACCTGGGCCGCGTTTCGCGGGTATCCGTCAAGGATGAATCCCGCGCGGGCGTCGGGCTCAGAAAGCCGGGATCGCACCATATCGTTTGTGACCGAATCGGGGACGAGTTCCCCGCGCGCCGTGTAAGACTGCGCCAAGACGCCAAGTTCCGTTTTGCCCTTGATGTTGGCACGGAAGATGTCACCGGTGGAGATTGCGGGTACGCCGAGCCATTCCGCAAGGAGCGCCGCCTGGGTGCCCTTGCCCGCGCCCTGCGGGCCCATGACGAGGAGACGAGAAACTGTCATTTGAGCAATCCTTCATAGTGACGTTGCTGCAGTTGCGCGTCGATCTGCTTGACCGTCTCGAGCCCGACACCGACGAGAATCAGAATCGAGGTACCACCGAACGGAATCCGCGAGGTGACACCGAGCCAGATCAGCCCGAGGGTCGGCAACAAGGCCACCACGGCGAGGTACAGCGACCCGGCCGTCGTGATCCGGGTAATCACGTACTGGAGGTAGTCGGCCGTCGGCTTGCCCGCGCGTATGCCGGGTATGAATCCGCCGTAGTTCTTCATGTTGTCGGAGACCTCGGTCGGGTTGAACGTGATCGCCGTGTAGAAGAACGTGAAGAAGATGATCAGCAACGTGTACAGCGCCAGGTGAATCGGTGCTGTGGATCCCGAGATGTTCTGCTGCACCCACGCGGCCCAACCCCCGTTGGGGTTCTTCGAGAACTGGCCGAGGAGCCCCGGCACCGCAAGAATCGAGGACGCGAAGATAACCGGGATAACGTTCGCCATGTTGATCTTGATGGGGATGTACGTCGAGGCTCCGCCGTACATCTTGCGGCCGACCATGCGCTTCGCGTATTGCACCTGGATTCGTCGCTGCGACTGTTCTACGAACACGATCGCGACAACCACCAGCAACGCGATGGCCATCACCATGGCGAATTTGCCGATTCCGGCCGATCCGCCGGCAACCCCCCACAGGGCGGTTGGCAGCGATGCGGCGATCGAGGTGAAAATGAGGAGCGACATGCCGTTGCCGATACCGCGTTCGGTGATCAACTCACCGAGCCACATGATCAAGCCCGTACCAGCGGTCATGGCGGAAATGACGAAGATCTGGTTCATGATTCCGTCGTTGAACAGAACCGAGTCTTCGCAGCCGAGCAGCACGCCGGTGCGCGCCATCGTGGTGTACGTGGTTGCCTGGAGGATTCCGAGCCCGATTGTCAGGTAGCGGGTGTACTGGGTCAGCTTGGTCTGACCCGCCTGGCCCTCCTGGTAAAGCGTCTCGAAGCGGGGAATGACGACCCGCAGCAGCTGCACGATGATCGATGCCGTGATGTAGGGCATGATGCCGAGCGCAAAGATCGACAACTGCATCAGCGCGCCACCGGAGAACAGGTTTACCAGACCAATGAAGTCGTTTGTCTGGCCGACCTGCACACACTCCTGAACGGCCTTGTAGTCGACACCCGGTGAGGGCACAAACGAGCCGATACGGTAGAGCACCATAATCGCGATCGTGAACAACAACTTGCGTCGCAAGTCGGGTGTCTTGAACGCCCGAGCGAATGCGTTGAGCACCGAATCCTCCTGGGCCCGCACGAAGCGGGGATCTTGTCGCCACGACGAGCGACCATTGCGCGTGTCGACAGTACGACACTTGTCGAACCTTACCGGTATTTGCCGCTGATGGGTAACTCACGTCTTTGCGAGTGCGGGCACCTACCGGTCAAAAGAAAAGTAACACACAGCGAGGCCGGGTGGCATGTGGCCACCCGGCCTCGCTGATTTCGAACTACTTGACGGTCAAAGATCCGCCAGCTGCTTCGATCTTCGACTTGGCCGAGGCGGACGCAGCGTCGACCGTGATGTCGAACTTCGCGCCGGCTTCGCCCGTGCCGAGCACCTTGACCAGCTGGTTCTTGCGAACCGCGCCCTTTGCGACAAGGTCGGCCACCGTGACGGTGCCGCCCTCGGGGAACAACTCCGTCAGCTTGTCAAGGTTGACGACCTGGTACTCGGTCCTAAACGGGTTCTTGAACCCACGCAACTTCGGCAGGCGCATGTGGAGTGGCATTTGCCCACCCTCAAATCGCGCCGGAACCTGGTAGCGAGCCTTTGTTCCCTTGGTACCACGACCCGCGGTCTTACCCTTGGATGCCTCACCACGACCAACGCGGGTCTTGGCGGTCTTGGCTCCCGGTGCGGGACGCAGGTGGTGCACGCGCAGAGTGGCTGCGGGCTTCTCTTCCGTTGTCTTCTTATCTGCCATTGTCAGTCGACCTCCTCAACGGTTACAAGGTGCGCAACCGTCTTGACCATGCCGCGAAATTCGGGACGGTCCTCTTTAATTACGGTCTGACCAATTCGCTTCAGTCCCAGGCTGCGAAGCGTGTCGCGCTGGTACTGCTTGCCGCCAATTTCAGACTTGATCTGCGTAACCTTCAGCTTCGCCATCATGCACCTACCTGCTCTGCTGCCGCAGCCTTCTCTGCGCGACCAGCTGCCTGTGCACGAAGCAGCGCGCTGGGAGCGACCGCATCGAGCGGCAGCCCGCGCCGCGCTGCCACAGACTCGGGCTGCTCAAGCTGGCGCAGCGCCTCGACGGTTGCGTGCACAATGTTGATTGCGTTGGAGGAACCGAGCGACTTGCTCAGCACGTCGTGAATTCCGGCGCACTCAAGCACTGCACGCACCGGACCACCGGCGATAACACCGGTACCAGGCGCTGCCGGACGCAGGAACACGACACCGGCCGCTGCCTCGCCTTGCACCGGGTGAGGAATCGTTCCCTGAATGCGCGGAACCCGGAAGAAGGACTTCTTCGCCTCCTCGACACCCTTAGCTATCGCTGCGGGAACTTCCTTCGCCTTGCCGTAGCCGACGCCCACGGTCCCGTCGCCGTCGCCGACCACGACGAGCGCGGAGAAGCTGAAGCGGCGGCCACCCTTGACGACCTTGGAAACCCGGTTGATCGTGACGACGCGCTCAACGAACGCGCTCTTTTCTGCTTCGCCCCGACGCGAGTCGTTGCGGCGCTCAGAGCGACGGTCGTTACGCCGCTCGTTGTTCTCACCGGCGCTGCGGCCGGCATTGCCCTGCTGCCCTGCAGCCATCAGTAAGTCCTTTTCTTGAGTTCGGATGCAGTCGTGGTGAACGTAGCCATCACAGTGTCAGACCACCTTCGCGTGCTCCGTCTGCCAGCGCCGCCACGCGACCGTGGTACTTGTTACCGCCGCGGTCGAACACGACCGCTTCGATACCCGCGGCCTTGGCGCGCGAGGCAACCAATTCGCCGACCTTGCGAGCCTTGGCGCGCTTGTCCCCGTCGAGCGCCCGCAGGTCCGCCTCGAGCGAGGAAGCGGATGCCAGTGTGCGGCCGACGGTGTCGTCGACGACCTGCGCCACGATGTGGCGCGTCGAGCGAGTCACGACCAGGCGCGGCCGAACCGGAGTACCCGTAACCTTCTTGCGAAGACGCAGGTGACGGCGGGCGCGCGAAACTGCCTTGCCCTTGCCCTTGATTTCGACAGCCATCACTTACCAGCCTTTCCGACCTTGCGGCGTACGTTTTCACCCGCGTACCGAACACCCTTGCCCTTGTAAGGCTCGGGCTTACGGATCTTGCGGATATTTGCAGCGACCTCACCGACTTGCTGCTTGGAAATGCCGGCGACCGAGAACTTAGTGGGGCTCTCGACCGCGAACGTGATGCCTTCGGGAGCGGACACGAGCACCGGGTGCGAGAAACCGAGCGCGAACTCCAGGTCCGAACCCTTTGCCGTCACGCGGTAACCCGTACCGACGATTTCGAGCTTCTTCTCGTAGCCCTTTGTCACACCCTCGATGATGTTTGCGAGCAGCGTGCGCGTCAGACCGTGCAGCGATCGCGAGGCGCGCTCGTCGTCGGGGCGCGAAACCTTGAGCTCGCTCCCTTCCAACTCCACCGAAATCGGTGCGGGGATGGTGTGCTCCAGCGTGCCCTTGGGGCCCTTGATAGCGACCTGGTCGCCGTCGATCTTGACGTCCACTCCGGCGGGAACCGGAACGGGGATCTTACCAATTCGAGACATGGTTCGATATTCCTTTCCGATTACCAGACGTAGGCGAGGACTTCCCCACCTACACCCTTGTCGTGAGCTTGCTTGTCCGTGAGCAATCCTGAAGAAGTGGACAGGATCGCTATACCCAGTCCGCCGAGCACCTTGGGCAACTCGGTCGACTTCGTGTAAACACGCAGACCAGGCTTTGAAACACGCTTGATGCCAGCGAGCGAACGCTCGCGGTTGGGGCCGTATTTCAGCGAAATGGAGAGGTTCTTGCCAACCTTCGCATCGGCAACATCCCAGTCAGCGATGTATCCCTCAGCCTTCAAGATGTCCGCGATGCGGGCCTTGAGCTTCGAGTAGGGAATTGTCACCGAGTCGTGGTGCGCCGAGTTGGCGTTACGCAGACGCGTTAGCATGTCTGCGATGGGGTCAGTCATCGTCATTGGGCCATCGCCCTTCCTCGTCGGGGTATCCGCTCAATCCTGAGCGGACCTGCGACGTAGTTGTTTACCAGCTGCTCTTCTTGATACCGGGGAGCTCACCAGCGTGAGCCATCTCCCGCAGGCAAATACGGCACAAGCCGAACTTGCGATACACCGAGTGCGGACGGCCGCACCGTTGGCAACGCGTGTAAGCACGAACTGCGAACTTAGGCTTCGCAGCAGCCTTGTTGATCAAAGCCTTCTTAGCCATGTCAGTTCTCCTTAAACGGGAAGCCGAGGCGGCGCAACAACGAGCGACCCTCGTCGTCCGTGGTCGCGGACGTCACGATCGTGATGTCCATACCGCGCACGCGGTCGATCTTGTCTTGGTCAATTTCGTGGAACATCGACTGCTCAGTCAAGCCGAACGTGTAGTTGCCGTGCCCATCGAACTGCTTCGCGCTCAGACCACGGAAGTCGCGGATACGCGGAAGAGCAAGCGAAAGCAAGCGGTCCAGGAACTCCCACATGCGGTCGCCGCGCAGCGTCACGTGTGCGCCAATCGGCATTCCTTCCCGGAGCTTGAACTGCGCGATGGACTTCTTCGCGCGGGTCACCTGGGGCTTTTGACCAGTGATCGTCGATAGGTCGCGAATCGCGCCCTCGATCAGCTTGGAGTCCTTGGCCGCGTCTCCGACACCCATGTTGACAACGATCTTTGTCAGGCCCGCAACCTCGTTGATGTTGGCGTGCTTGAACTCGTCGTGCAGTCCCTTGAGGATCTCGTCACGGTACTTCTGCTTCAGCCGCGGGACGGCCGGAGCTTCAATGGCTGTTGTCTCGGTGCTCATCAGACATCCTTACCTGAGCGCTTGGCGAAACGAGTGCGAACCTGACGCGTGCGTCCGTCCCGCTCGATGGACTCGACGCGGTGTCCCACGCGCGTGCCCTTCTTCGTCTCGGGGTCAACCAACATCACGTTGGAGATGTGAATAGGCGCCTCGATGGTCTCAATACCACCCGTGCGAGTGCCGCGCTGAGTCTGCCCCACCTTGCGGTGCTTCGTCTTGCGGTTGATTCCCTCAACAATGACGCGGTCCTGGTCGACTAGTACCTCGAGGACCTTGCCCTGCTTGGTGCGATCGGCACCAGCGATAACGACGACCAGGTCGCCCTTACGGATCTTCGCCATAATCAGATCACCTCCGGCGCGAGCGAAACAATCTTCATGAACTTCTTGTCACGCAGCTCGCGGCCGACCGGACCGAAGATACGGGTTCCGCGGGGTTCGCCATCGTTCTTGAGGATGACGGCCGCGTTCTCGTCGAACTTGATGTAGGAACCGTCGGGACGACGCCGTTCCTTAACTGTGCGGACGATGACGGCCTTGACGACCTCGCCCTTCTTGACGTTGCCGCCAGGGATAGCATCCTTGACGGTGGCGACGATAACGTCACCGATACCGGCGTAGCGGCGGCCGGAACCACCGAGCACACGGATGCACAAGACTTCCTTGGCACCGGTGTTGTCGGCGACTCGCAGTCGCGACTCCTGCTGGATCATGTGTTGAACTCCTGTCGTCGTGCTGGTTCTCGCCTGAAGCGAGCCTTGCCGAACGGATAACTGTCATGCCTAGGTGGCTGCGGCGCAATGTGCGCCGCAGCCACCTCAGCGTTGCTTACTTGGCCTTCTCGAGGATCTCTACCAAACGCCAGCGCTTGGTAGCAGACAAAGGACGAGTCTCCATGATCAGCACCAGGTCACCGATGCCGGCGGAGTTCTCTTCGTCGTGAGCCTTCACTTTGGACGTACGGCGAATAACTTTACCGTACAAAGCGTGCTTCACGCGGTCTTCGACCTCAACTACTACGGTCTTGTCCATCTTGTCGCTAACCACATACCCGCGACGGGTCTTGCGGCTGGCGCGGACTTCAGTGTTCTCTGCGCTCATCTATGCCTCACTTGCTCGCGCTCGGTGCCGTACGGATACCCAGCTCACGCTCGCGCAAGATCGTGTAGATCCGAGCGATGTCGCGCTTGACGGCCTTGATTCGGCCGTGGTCTTCCAGCTGGCCCGTGGCCGACTGGAACCGCAGGTTGAACAGTTCCTTCTTTGCGTTGTCCAGTTCCGCCACGAGCTTCTCGTCGGTGAAACCATCGAGGTCGCTTGGCGCTAGACCTTTCGAACCAATTGCCATCAGTTCGCACCACCTTCGCGTACCACGAAACGGCACTTCATCGGGAGCTTGTGAATCGCGCGTCGCATCGCCTCGCGGGCGAGCGGCTCGTCAACACCGGCGAGCTCGAACAGAACCCGACCCGGCTTGATGTTGGCGACCCACCACTCGGGGGAACCCTTACCCGATCCCATGCGGGTTTCGGCGGGCTTCTTGGTCAACGGGCGGTCCGGGAACACATTGATCCAGACCTTACCGCCACGCTTGATGTGACGGGTCATTGCAATACGCGCAGCTTCGATCTGCCGGTTGGTCAGGTAGGCGGGCTCCAGAGCCTGGATACCGAACTGCCCGAACTCGACCGTCGTGCCGCCCTTCGCGTTACCAGTGCGCTTCGGGTGGTGCTGCTTGCGGTACTTAACTTTGCGGGGAATCAACATGATTAGCCCTCCTTACCAGCGGACTCGGCCGGCTGCTCGGCGGCAGCGGGAGCTCCCTGCGCATTGGCGTTGCGGTCGCCACCGCGGCGAGGCCCACGGCCCGCACGCGGGCCACGTCCACCACGGCCCTGACGCGGAGCCTGGCTCGCCTGCTCGCGGGCCCACTCCTTTTCGGTCACATCGCCTTTGTAGATCCACACCTTGACGCCGATGCGACCGAAGGTGGTGCGAGCCTCGAAGAAGCCGTAGTCGATGTTCGCGCGCAGAGTGTGCAACGGCACACGACCTTCGCGGTAAAACTCGCTGCGGCTCATTTCGGCCCCACCCAGACGACCAGCGCACTGGACGCGGATGCCCTTGGCACCGGCGCGCTGCGCGGACTGCATGCCCTTGCGCATCGCACGACGGAACGACACCCGGCTCGCGAGCTGCTCCGCGATTCCCTGCGCAACGAGCTGAGCGTCCACCTCGGGGTTCTTGACCTCAAGGATGTTCAGCTGTACCTGCTTGCCGGTCAGCTTCTCCAACTGACCGCGAAGGCGCTCCGCCTCCGCACCGCGGTGTCCGATAACGATGCCCGGACGCGCCGTGTGCATGTCGACACGCACGCGGTCACGAGTACGCTCGATCTCAACCTTCGAGATACCAGCGCGCTCCAGGTTTGTCGTCATCAACTTCCGGATCGCAACGTCTTCGCGAACGAAGTCGCGGTAGCGTTGCCCCGGCTTTGTCGAGTCGGCAAACCAACGCGAACGGTGATCGGTCGTAATGCCCAGGCGGAACCCGAGCGGGTTAACTTTCTGTCCCACTATCAGGCCCGTCCCTTCTCTTCACGTGGGGTGACGACCACGGTGATGTGGCTCGTCCGCTTCAGGATGCGGCCCGCGCGCCCCTGGGCACGCGGCCTGAAGCGCTTGAACGTCGGTCCTTCGTCAACGAAGACCTGCGAAATCACGAGGGATTCGCGCGACAGGTTTTCCGTCGTCACGGCGTTCGCCGCTGCCGACTCTACGACCTTCAGCACGTCCTCGGCCGCGGCCTGGGGAGCGAACTTCAGGGTCGAGACGGCCTGGTCGACGGAAGCTCCGCGAACCAGATCCGCGACGCGGCGCGCCTTCATGGGCGTGACGCGAACGAATCGGGCCACCGCGAATGCGCCCTCCGCGTCGCCCAGCAGGCTGAGCCGACGCTCCGAGGCGTTCTCCTTGCTACGAGGTGTGCCGCTCATCGCCGCCTCCCCTTCTTATCGTCCTTCACGTGTCCCTTGAAGGTGCGCGTGGGTGCGAATTCGCCGAGCTTGTGACCGACCATCGACTCGGTGACGAACACCGGGACGTGCTTACGGCCGTCGTGCACGGCAAAAGTGTGACCAAGGAAGTCCGGCGTGATAACCGACCGGCGCGACCAGGTCTTAATGACATTCTTTGTGCCCGCATCGTTCTGGGCGTCCACCTTTTTTTGCAGGTGGTCGTCGACGAAGGGGCCCTTCTTCAAGCTACGTGGCATTGGTCAGGCTCCTTATCAGCGCTTCTTGCCGGTGCGGCGACGACGAACAATCAACTTGTCGCTGGGCTTGCCCGGGCGACGCGTGCGGCCCTCGGGCTTACCCCAGGGGCTAACGGGGTGACGACCACCGGAGGTCTTACCCTCACCACCACCGTGCGGGTGGTCAATCGGGTTCATTGCCACACCACGGACGGTCGGGCGCTTGCCCTTCCAGCGGTTGCGACCGGCCTTACCCCAGTTGATGTTTGACTGTTCTGCGTTGCCAACCTCGCCGACCGTTGCGCGGCAGCGGGCATCCACGTTCCTGATTTCGCCTGACGGCATGCGCAGCTGGGCGTAGGGCCCATCCTTCGCGACGAGCTGCACCGAGGCGCCCGCGGAACGTGCGATCTTCGCGCCGCCACCGGGGCGGAGCTCGATCGCGTGGATAACGGTACCTGTCGGGATGTTGCGCAGCGGCAGGTTGTTGCCCGGCTTGATGTCGGCCAAGGCACCGGCCTCAACGACATCACCCTGGCGCAGCTTGTTCGGCGCCACGATGTAACGCTTCTCGCCGTCTGCGTAGTGCAGCAGCGCGATGCGAGCGGTGCGGTTGGGGTCGTACTCGATGTGTGCGACCTTTGCGGGCACGCCATCCTTGTCGTGACGACGGAAGTCGATCACACGGTACGCACGCTTGTGACCGCCACCCTTGTGACGTGTCGTGATACGGCCCGTGTTGTTGCGTCCACCCGACTTGGTCAGCGGGCGCACCAGCGACTTCTCCGGCGTTGACCGGGTGACCTCGGCAAAGTCCGCCACGCTTGAGCCACGACGGCCCGGCGTTGTCGGCTTGTATTTACGGATTCCCATGGGGATTCGTCCTCAATCTCCTTCGTGGCCCGCGCTAGTTGATGGCACCGAACACGTCGATCGAACCCTCAGCGAGGGTAACAATCGCGCGCTTGGTGTCCTTGCGCTTGCCGATACCGAACTTCGTGCGCCGGGTCTTGCCCTTACGGTTGAGGGTGTTAACCGAAGCAACCTTGACACCGAAGACTTGCTCAACCGCGATCTTGATCTCGGTCTTGTTGGAGTCCGGCGCTACAACGAAGGTGTACTTGCCTTCATCGATAAGCCCGTAGCTCTTTTCCGACACAACCGGAGCGATCAGGATGTCGCGCGGGTTCTTGTTGACCGTGCTCACTTCGCGGCCTCCTCTTCAGTTGCAACCTCCGACGAGGTAGCGACGGCGCTTGCTCCGCGACCGGTCGCCGGACCGGCGACGAAAGCGTCAAGAGCGCCCTTGGTGAACACGACGTCATCCGAAATGAGAACGTCGTACGTGTTCAGCTGGTCGGCGGGCAGCAGGTGGACAGATGCCACATTGCGCAACGACTTGATAGTCAGATCATCGCTGCGCTCGACTACCACGAGCACGTTCTTGCGGTCGGAGAACTTACCCAACACGGCCAACGCGGCACTGGTCGAGGGCTTCTCGTCGATGCCAAAGCCGCTCACCACGTGAACGCGACCCGCGCGTGCGCGGTCGGAAAGGGCCCCGCGAAGCGCGGCTGCCTTCATCTTCTTGGGTGTCCGCTGGCTGTAGTCGCGCGGCTGCGGGCCGTGGACCGTGCCACCGCCGGCGAACTGGGGAGCACGTGTCGAGCCCTGGCGGGCGCGGCCGGTTCCCTTTTGCTTGAATGGCTTCTTGCCACCACCGGAAACCTGACCACGCGTCTTCGTTGCGTGGGTGCCCTGGCGGGCCGCTGCTAGCTGCGCGACGACGACCTGGTGGATCAGCGGAATATTCGTCTGAACGTCGAAGATCTCGGCGGGCAGTTCGGCCGTTCCGGCCGCGGCGCCCTTAGCGTCAAGAATCTCTACGGAAAGTACTGTCTCAGTCATTGCAATCAGGCACCCTTCACGGCGTTGCGAACCACAACGATCCCGCCCTTGGGGCCGGGGACGGCACCCTTGACGAGCAGCAGGCCCTTTTCAGCGTCAACTGCGTGGATGGTCAGGTTCTGGGTGGTCTGGGTTTCGTGGCCCATGCGGCCAGCCATGCGAAGTCCCTTGAACACGCGCGAAGGTGTTGCGCAGGCACCGATGGATCCGGGCTTGCGGTGGTTGCGGTGAGCGCCGTGGGAGGCGCTGACGCCAGCAAACCCGTGCCGCTTCATGACACCGGCAAAGCCCTTACCCTTGGTCGTGCCCTGCACGTCCACCAGCACGCCCGCTTCGAATGTGTCGGCGGCAAGTTCCTGGCCGAGGCTGAAATCGCCGGCGTTGGGGGTGCGGATCTCGGCGACGTGGCGACGGGGTGTCACACCGGCCTTCTCGAAGTGGCCCTTGAGCGGCTTCGTTACCTTGCGCGGATCGATCTGGCCGGTGGCAAGCTGCACAGCAGCGTAGCCATCGGTTTCGACCGTACGAACCTGGGTGACCACGTTCGGGCTGACGGCAACTACGGTGACCGGCACGAGCTTGCCAGCTTCGTTCCAAACCTGCGTCATGCCGAGCTTGGTGCCGAGCACCGCGGTGACGGGACGTTCGTTCTGTTGGATAGTCATGTCTCTTGTCACCGCCTCAGAGCTTAATTTCGATGTTCACGTCCGCAGGCAGATCGAGACGCATGAGCGAATCGACGGCCTTGGGCGTGGGATCGATGATGTCGATCAGCCGCTTGTGTGTGCGCATCTCGAAGTGCTCACGGCTGTCCTTGTATTTGTGCGGCGACCGGATCACCACGAATACGTTTTTCTCGGTCGGCAACGGCACCGGGCCCACGACTGTCGCACCAGCGGAGGTGACGGTGTCAACGATCTTGCGCGCTGAACTGTCAATTACCTCGTGGTCGTAGGACTTGAGCCGGATGCGGATCTTCTGTCCCGCCATGGCGTCGTCTGACTCACTTTCTTGAACTGCTAGCTGTCCGACCCCCGCACTCGGGCGTGTCGCATAATTGCAACCAACCCGGCCGCTGTTCCGGGTGGAACGTGGGGGCCTGTGATAGAAACCGCAGTTGCTATCGGCCATGCCGACGTCCCCGCGACTTCAACGTCCGTACGCCCTGCCCAAGATACTGTCGGCGGAGTTCACGCGCCTATTTGGCGACCGAACAACCGAAACACCCGCGCCCGGGCCATGCCCCGCCGGCGCTTAGCATCTATCCGCTGTTCGATTCGTCAAACCCCATGAAGGAGCAAGCCCTTGAGCGGGCAACCTGATTAGTCTGCCACATGTTATACATTCCGCGCAACCTGCATTGCGGGACGAGGCCCGCGCCCCTCCCCGCAACCATTCGCATGGGAGCAGCGCTGGCCGCCGAGCGGGCGCGTGTCCGCCGCCGAGCGGGCCGCACCTCCGCAGCGCATTCGCGCGCAACGACTCCACGCAGACAACGCAAGGGTGGTACGCGACCCGTCGAGGCCGCGCACCACCCTTGGGTGCCCCGCACGCTAGTTCACAACACGCGCGAGATCGATTTCAGTCAGTCACGCCGTACGGCGGCGATTGACGACAACCAGCCCGGCTCCGACCAGCAGGAGGGACAGTGCTATCACCACGGGCACGGTGATTTCCGCACCGGTCTGCGGGAGGTTGCCACTTGAGTTCCCGGAGTCATCCCCCGAGCTTCCGCTTCCCGAATCGTCGGTGCTGGTGTTATCGGACTTGTTGGTGTCGGCCGATTTCTTCACCGTAACGCTGAGCGTCGAAGTATCGGTCAACCCGTTCCCATCGACCACCTGGTAGTCAATGGTTGCGGTGCCCGTGAATCCGTCCTGCGGCGTGAACGTCACCTTTCCGGTCGACTTATCGACGGTCCACACGCCCTCTCCGGGCACCGTGACCGTGGTTGACGTCGTCGGCTTGCCCGTCTTGGGATCCACCAGCTTGACTTCAAGGTCCGTGCTAGTGCCCGGCGTCGTCAAGTCCCCAATCGGATCGAAAGTCACGGATTCGCCTGGGTTTGTCGTCTTGCCGTGGTCCTTATCGACCGGCGGCTGGTTCACCAACACCGTCAGCTTGCCCGAATCGGTCAATCCGTTCCCGTCAGTGACCGTGTATGTGATGGGAGTTGGATTCGAGGTGAATCCCGCCTCCGGGGTGAAGGTCGCCTTCCCCGTCGACGGATCGATCGTCCACACGCCCTGGCCCGGTACGGTCTTCTTCGTCGGGTCCCCCGCGTCGGAACCGTCGATCGATGCCACGAGGTTGGCGTCCGATCCGGGAGTGATCACCGGCGCCAGCTTTGCCGTCTCCCCGGGGTTAACGGTCACGACCTTGTCGCCCGCTACGGGCGGCTGGTTGTATTTGACCGTCAGAGTCGCCGTGTCCGACAGAGTATTGCCATCGGTGACCCGGTAGTCGATCGGCGTCGGGTTCCCGGTGTAACCCGGCTCGGGCGTGAAGGTGATCACACCGGTGGCTGGCACCAGGTTCCATGTACCCTCACCCGGCACGGTCTTCTTGTTGGAGTCGGATGCGTCAGGCGAAACGAATGATATCGTCTTCGCCGAATCCGATCCGGACTTGGTCAGGTCGTCAACGGGATCGAACGATACAGCCAACCCCGGGTTCGAGGTCTTGGTTTCGTCCGAGGCCTTGGGCCCGATCAGGATGTTGAGATTGCCGTCGGCCGTCTTGCCGTTGCCGTCCGTCACGCGATAGTCGGCGGCAGGGACCGGCCCGCGGTAACTCGGGTCGGACTTATAGGTCGTCTCACCTGTGGTCGGGTCTATGGTCCATAGGCCACCGTGGGTGTCGGCGTACGACGTCACCGCGTTGCCCGTGCCGGGTTCGAGCAAGGTGTACGTGAGCGCAGCCGACGATCCGCCCGATGTACCGAGGTCGGCGGGAGCGAAGGTGGCCGTATCGCCGGGCTCTATGGTCTTGACCGAATCTCCAGTCGCGGGCGGGTAGATGACACCGAGCTTGGCTTGGTCCTTCAGCCCGTTCCCGTCAGTAACGATGTAGTCGATTGGTGTCACCGCGCCCGAATAGTTCGCCGCGGGTGCGAATGTGATCTTGCCGGTAGCGGGGTTGAGCGTCCACACGCCTTCGCCGCTGACCGTCTTCGTGTTCGGCGAACCAGCATCCGCTCCAACCAGACTTATCGTCAATGTCGTGTCCGTACCAGCCTTCGTAAGGTCGCCAATCGGATCGAATGTCACCGAATCACCGCGTGCAGCCGTCACCGTAGAATCGTTTGCCGCCGGACCGACAATTATCGACAGCGTGCCGTCAGCAGTCTTTCCGTTAGCGTCGGTGACTCGATAGGTGATCGGGTCAACGGGACCGCGATAGCCAGTAGCCGCAGCATACGTTGTTTCGCCCGTCGCCGGGTTGATGGTCCAGACACCTGCGTGTGAGTCCGTGTAGGAATTGGAGGCGATCGGGTTGCCGGTGGCGGGATCTAGCAATTGGTATCCCGTAATAGCGCCCGATCCCGGCACAGTACCAAGGTCGTTCGGCGCAAATGTCGCGGTGCCGCCAGGTTCAACAGTCTTTTGAGCATCACCAGTCTGCGGATCGTAAGCCACAGCCAACAGGCCCGTGTCCGTTTGCCCCCTGCTGTCCGTCACGGTGTAGGAAATTGGCGTCACGTTGGTGATCGAGTTACTTTCGGGATCAAACGTGATCTTGCCCGTTGCAGGATCGAGGGTCCACACACCCTGTCCCGGAACGGACTTCTTGTTCGGGTTTCCGGCGTCCGGGTCGGACAGCTTGACAGTGGGGTTGCCATCGGAACCGGTGGTGACTAGGTCGCCAGCGGGATCGAAAGTGACATCGGAACCGCGCGTGGCCGACTTAGTTTGGTCGGCGCCGACCGGAGGCTCCCAAATCGATAGCTTTCCATCGGTGGTGAAGCCATTCGAGTCAGTCAATCGGTAACCGATCGGGTCAACAGGACCTCGGTAGTTCGCTGCAGCCTTGTAGGAGGTGCTCCCGGTTGTGGGGTCGATCGTCCAGACGCCGCCGTGCGAGTCAGTGTATGTGTCGGTCGAGATCGGATTGCCGGTGGCAGGGTCGAGCAACTTGTAGCTGGCGACCGTACCAGATCCCAGAATCGTGTCGAGCGACGAAGGCGGGAACGTAGCAGTGGCGCCCGGTGCTACCACCTTCTCTTCGTCCCCGGTCGTTGGCTTGTAGGTTACGTGCAGGTTCCCAGCGGCCACGGTCCCGTTCGAATCAGTTGCTCGGAATTTGACCTGGGGGGAATGTCCTGACTGCGCGACACCGGGTGTAGGCGTATAGGTCACCGCACCCGTGTCCGTGTTAATCTGCCACGTTCCGTATGACGTCGAAAACGACGAACCAAAGGTTCCCGGGTGGGCAGGGTCCTCTATGGAGTAGGCGCCAGTAGCCGGAATTGGGAAAGCGCCCGGGGTCACTAGGGATGCCGCGTTGAAGGAGGCGGGCTGCCACTGTGAGAGCGTCACAGAGTCATCGGTTGCGGTCGGGTCACCCGTGACGGTGAGCCCGCTGATCAGGTGCGAACCGGTTGATCCGCCCGTCGAAGACGCGAAGCCAAATTTGAACGACGATGGCAAAGGTGCAGGGTTACCAGCGCGGTCCTTGATCTGCACATCCGTGAGAACCGGCACGAAGTTGTTTCCCGTCCCCGAGTAGTCGATCGACACGCTCACCGTCGGAGCAGCACCCGTCGCCCCCGGCTTCACGATAATCTGGACCCTTCGCGCCGCCGATTCAACTTCAGTTGTGGACGGGATCACATTGTTGATCCCCTCCTTATAGATCGAGTCGCTGCCCCACGAACTCGTTGTAGATCCATTAACACCGGCGCTGTCTAGCTTCTTGCTGGCCAGAAGGCAGTATCCGGTAGTTACCGTTCCACCCCACGGACCGCGAACTGATATCGCATTGGTTGCTTGCAGGTTCGGATCGCTCGGATTCCATTCATAGTTGTTGCCGTACATGTTGTTGGTTTCGCCGGGGACTACACCGCAGTCAGATCCGCCAACATGCCCGCTATTTGCATAGTTTCCGAAAGCGTCCAGACCGATACCTAGGTACCCGTCCTCAATCCCCCAGTTCTGTGAGTTCGTGTAGTCCGACGTGCGCGGCGCATAGCCCAACGCGCCACCGTATGCGCCAACATCCGTCAGATCGCTCTGGCCGTCTACGAGGAAGAAGCTAATTCCATCCGCCGAACGCCGGCCTCCGTCTTCACGCCCGTACTGATACTGAGTGAACTCAACCCGCAAACCATGTTCCGCACCAATACCGGTGTTGTAAATGGCACCACCGCGATCGTCGTGACGGTTTGCCGTGAGTTGCAGAAATCCTGAGTTTCCGTCCGAGACGGCCGGGGTACCGTACCCGTTCGATGTCGATACCTGTGAAGGCGTCTGGTCCCGCTTGCAATATGCCGCGCTCCCAGACGGCGCATCGGTCAAGCACGCAGAATTCAGTAGCTTCCATCCTGACGCCGAAACACCTCGGAACCCTTCACTGACGGTATCGGCGGCGGCAAACGGCGCTGAGACGACGCCCGCAACGAACACGGTCGCAGCCATTGCGCTCGACGCGAGTAGGGCGGTGGATCGATTCAGGGCACGACCACGAGGTACCCCATTTGGGGATTTTTTTGACATTGAGACGCCTTCCAATGGGAATCCTAGTTTGGCGACAGGCCGACTATACGTCCGGCTATAACGTAGAACATGTTTGCAAACCACAGAAGCGATGTCAATAGTCGCCCGTAGAGCGTGCGATGCTAAGGCCTAGAGTCCGCTGGCCTCGTCCGGTACCTCAACTTGCGACGGATCGCCAGACCACACAAGACTCGCCCACGACTAGCGACTGATGAGACAGGGAATTGGAACGTTCACCGGCCTTTCGCGGTCGGCATCGTGCGGGCTTCGGGCAACCGAACCCCGCCCCACGCCCACGCCGAGGCGGAAACGCGACCCGACGAACTGCACTCCGAGTGTGTTGTTACTCACATCGTGCTGTGCGCGCAAGCCGGACTCACCGCCATCGACCGCATGCCCCACCGGTGGACTGCTACGCGGCAGTGATCGACGTATTGTCATAAAACCAGGAAATGGCCGCCTCACCCCACTACATCTGCGGCACTATCGTTCCACGATCAAGCGCATAATCGCGGGCATGATGACAACAAAAAAGCGGGGGTCGAGCATCAATAGATGCTCGACCCCCGCCTCGCAAGCGCGCCTAAGCGCGAATGCTAGACAAGGATCACTTGATGATCTTGGTTACACGACCCGAACCAACCGTGCGGCCGCCCTCGCGGATGGCGAAGCCGAGGCCCTCTTCCATCGCAATTTCTTGGATGAGGTGAACGGTCATCTCGGTGTTGTCGCCAGGCATAACCATTTCCTTACCCTCGGGCAGGGTGATGACACCGGTAACGTCCGTGGTGCGGAAGTAGAACTGCGGGCGGTAGTTCGAGAAGAACGGGTTGTGGCGCCCGCCCTCGTCCTTGTTCAGGATGTAAACCTGAGCCTCGAAGTCGGTGTGCGGGGTGATCGAACCGGGCTTGACGACAACCTGGCCACGCTCGACCTCGTCGCGCTTGATACCGCGCAGCAGCAGACCCGTGTTGTCACCGGCCTGTGCCTGGTCCATCGACTTGTGGAACGTCTCGATACCGGTGACGGTCGTCTTCTGGATCGGACGCAGACCGACGATCTCGACCTCGGAGTTGACGTCCAGGACACCGCGGTCGACCTTACCGGTGACGACGGTTCCACGACCGGTGATCGTGAAGACGTCCTCGATCGGCATCAGGAAGGGCTTGTCGAGCTCGCGGACGGGGTCGGGAACGTTCTCGTCCACCGCGTCAAGGAGCTTCTCAACGGAGGCAACCCACTCAGGGTCGCCCTCGAGTGCCTTCAGACCCGAGACGGGGATGACGGGGGCGTCACGGTCGAAGCCCTGCGACTCAAGCAGGTCGCGGACCTCTTCCTCGACGAGCTCGAGCATGTCGGGGTCGTCCACCATGTCGGCCTTGTTCAGCGCGACGAGCAGATAGGGAACGCCAACCTGGCGAGCAAGAAGGACGTGCTCCTTGGTCTGAGCCATGACCGAGTCGGTACCGGCGACAACGAGGATAGCCCCGTCCATCTGGGCCGCACCGGTGATCATGTTCTTGATGTAGTCAGCGTGACCGGGGGCGTCAACGTGCGCGTAGTGACGCTTGTCGGTCTCGTATTCGATGTGCGCGATGTTGATCGTGATACCGCGCTGCTTCTCTTCGGGAGCCTTGTCGATGTCGTCGAACTTGAACTCGGGGTTCAGGTCCGGGTACTTGTCGTGAAGTACCTTCGAAATCGCTGCCGTCAGCGTGGTCTTACCGTGGTCAACGTGACCGATGGTACCGATGTTGACGTGCGGCTTGGTCCGCTCGAACTTGGCCTTAGCCACTGGGGTCCTCCTGGGGACGAAAGGTAGTTGTGCCGAACGATGCAGAATCTTACCTTGTTTTGATTCTGCGGGGGCGTTACTACAGGTTGATTTTCTTGTGTTGAGGTTCTCGACCTGTGGGACTTACTCGCCCCGGGTCTTCTTGATGATTTCGTCGGCAACGTTCCGAGGCACCTCGGCGTAGCTGTCGAACTGCATCGAGTAAACTGCACGACCCTGGGTCTTCGACCGCAGATCGCCAATGTACCCGAACATCTCTGACAACGGTACCTGAGCCCGGACGACCTTGACACCCGTAGCATCTTCCATCGACTGGATCATGCCACGGCGGGAGTTAAGGTCACCGATGACGTCACCCATGTACTCCTCAGGTGTACGCACCTCTACCGCCATCACCGGTTCCAGAAGAACCGGGTCTGCCCGCTTGACGCCCTCCTTGAGGACCATCGAGCCGGCAATCTTGAACGCCATCTCTGACGAGTCAACGTCGTGGTAGGCGCCGTCAAGCAGCGTCGCCTTGACGCCCACCAACGGGAAGCCTGCCAGCACACCCTGCTCCATGGCCGACTGGATTCCAGCGTCCACGCTCGGGATGTATTCGCGGGGGATGCGTCCACCCGTGACGGCGTTGACAAACTCGTAAAGCTCGCCATCGGTGGTCTCAAGCGGCTCGAAAGTCAC
Organism: Rarobacter incanus; assembly: GCF_006715765.1. Lineage (NCBI taxonomy): Bacteria > Bacillati > Actinomycetota > Actinomycetes > Micrococcales > Rarobacteraceae > Rarobacter > Rarobacter incanus. Next base: position 2,084,289 of record NZ_VFNV01000001.1, on the reverse strand, counting down.
CTGCACCTTAGCGAACTGACCGGAACCACCGGTCTGCTTCTTGTGCGTGTAGTCGATCTTCTCGGCCTTGCGGCGGATCGTCTCACGGTACGCCACCTGCGGCTTACCGACGTTCGCCTCGACCTTGAACTCACGCCGCATGCGGTCGACCAAGATGTCCAGGTGAAGCTCGCCCATTCCGCCGATAACGGTCTGGCCGGTCTCCTCATCCAGCTTCACGCGGAAGGTCGGGTCCTCCTCGGCGAGCTTCTGGATCGCGGTCGACAGCTTCTCCTGGTCGGCCTTTGTCTTGGGCTCGATCGCCACGTCGATGACGGGCTCGGGGAACGTCATGGATTCGAGGATGACCGGGTTCTGCAAGTCGCAAAGCGTGTCGCCCGTCGTAACGTCCTTGAGGCCAATGAAGGCGTAGATGTGACCGGCGGATGCCTCCGGAACAGGGTTCTCCTTGTTCGAGTGCATCTGGAACAGCTTACCGATGCGTTCCTTCTTACCCTTTGTGGAGTTGAGCACCTGCGCGCCCTGCTCGACCTTGCCCGAGTACACGCGAACGTAGGTCAACTTGCCGAAGAACGGGTGAGTCGCGACCTTGAATGCGAGGGCCGAGAACGGCTCCGTGGCGTCCGGGTGGCGCTCAATGACCTTGCTTTCGTCGCGCGGGTCGTGTCCCTCGATGGCGGGAACGTCGAGCGGGGAAGGAAGGTAGGCGATCACGGCGTCGAGCATGGGCTGAACGCCCTTGTTCTTGAACGCCGAGCCACACAGAACGGGGAACGCATCGCCCGCGATGGTGAGCTTGCGGATGCCCGAGTTGATCTCGTCGATGGTCAGCTCTTCGCCGCCAAGGTACTTCTCAAGCAGTTCCTCATCGGCCTCCGCAACCGCCTCGATCAGCTCAGCGCGATACTGCTCGGCCTTTTCCGCCAGATCGGCGGGGATTTCCTCGACCTCGTAGTGCTCGCCGAGCTTCGTCTCGCCCCGCCAGACCAGAGCCTTTTGCTGGATAAGGTCGACGACACCTTCGAAGTCGTTCTCAGCACCGATCGGGATCTGAATCACGAGCGGCTTCGCCTTGAGCCGGTTGATGATGGTGTCGACCGTGAAGTAGAAGTCGGCGCCGAGCTTGTCCATCTTGTTGACGAAGCAGATGCGCGGGACGTTGTACTTGTCTGCCTGACGCCAGACGGTCTCCGACTGCGGCTCGACACCCTCTTTACCATCGAATACCGCCACCGCACCGTCGAGCACCCGCAGTGAGCGCTCAACCTCGACCGTGAAGTCGACGTGCCCGGGAGTGTCGATGATGTTGATCTGGTTGTTCTTCCAGTAGCACGTTGTCGCGGCGGACGTGATCGTGATGCCGCGCTCCTGCTCCTGTTCCATCCAGTCCATGGTCGATGCGCCGTCGTGCGTCTCACCGATCTTGTAGTTGACACCCGTGTAGTACAGGATGCGCTCAGTCGTCGTAGTCTTGCCGGCATCGATGTGGGCCATGATGCCGATGTTGCGGACCTTATGCAGGTCGGTTAGCACTTCAAGTGCCACTTAGGTTACCTCGTTCAGTCGCTGGAGGATCGGGGGTACTAGGAGCGGGTGGCCGGCCCCGGGGCGCGCCCGGGGCCGGACGTAATCACCAGCGGTAGTGTGCGAACGCGCGGTTCGACTCGGCCATCTTGTGCATGTCCTCACGGCGCTTGACCGCGGCACCAAGGCCGTTCGATGCGTCCAGAATCTCGTTCTGCAGGCGCTCGGTCATCGTCTTTTCACGACGAGCGCGCGAGAAGTCGGTCAGCCAGCGCAACGCCAACGTGGTAGCACGCGCGGGACGGACCTCGACGGGAACCTGGTAGGTGGCACCACCGACGCGACGCGAGCGAACCTCGAGCGCCGGACGAATGTTGTCCAGAGCGCGCTTGAGCACAACCACGGGGTCCTGCTGCGTCTTCTCGCGCACGCCTTCCAACGCGCCGTAGACAATCGATTCCGCCGTGGTCTTTTTGCCATCAAGGAGAACCTTGTTGATGAGCTGGGTGACAACGGGCGACCCGTACACCGGGTCAATGATGATAGGCCGCTTCGGGGCCGGTCCCTTACGAGGCATCAGCTCTTCTCCTTCTTCGCGCCATAACGGCTGCGAGCCTGCTTGCGACCCTTGACACCCTGGGTGTCGAGCGCGCCGCGCACGATCTTGTAACGAACACCTGGCAAGTCCTTAACACGACCGCCGCGGACGAGCACGATCGAGTGCTCCTGCAGGTTGTGTCCGACACCTGGAATGTACGCCGTGACCTCGATACCCGAGGACAGCTTCACACGAGCGACCTTACGCAGAGCCGAGTTCGGCTTCTTCGGTGTAGTCGTGTAGACGCGGGTGCATACACCGCGACGCTGCGGGGAACCCTTGAGGGCGGGAGTCTTTGACTTCCCGACCTTCGAGGTACGTCCCTTACGGACGAGTTGCTGAATAGTGGGCACTACTTCTCCGTCTGTTCGAGCCCGTCATAGTGACCGGCTTTCATGGGTTATCACTGCTTGTAGATCCGCACGCGGATCGAACTCACTGTCCGAACTGGGCGCACCAGCGCGCCACAGCCCGACAAGCTGCTTCACGCCACGTACCACCGGCTCGATGGCCGGGCACGCGCCGCCGTGCAGCGCCGAGCCCGGAATGTGTCTGATCCGACCCGCAACCAAGGCTCGACGCACCATGAGCGCAGGCGCGACGCGAGCCACGCAATACCTTTGTTGTTCCGATGCTCCGGCTCCCCCCGCGGCCTGGCCGCGGCAAATCCGGTCGAAATACGGGGCCTGTCCAACAGGCACAGTCACCCAGTCTAGCATCCGGACACAACAATGCCAATAGAGCGCTGGTGTTGTTCTGTCAAGTTCCGCAATCAGTCCTGAGACTTGACCCGGAGGTAGGCGGCCTCGTCCACAAATCTTGCCTTTGGCGGCGTCGCGCCGTGCACGCCCCCATAGGCGCGCAACGCGGCCCGCGTCCGCGCGTCCCGACCGGCCTGGACAGCCCGCGCGAGGGTCACCATCGCATCGCCGAATGCCGAGTCGTTGCCCGTATCGATGCCGTCGTTGAGTGAACGGAACCGCACGCCACGATCCACCAGCGCGGCCAGGCGCTCGACGACGTCATCGATCCGGGTCCCAAACGCCCCAAGATCGGTGACGAGTACCGTGTCCCCCGCACCCAGGTCCTCGAGCACGCTCGCAATTCCGTAGTGCCAGTCCTCTTGCGTGCGCGCGGAGAGCGACCGAATGTCTGCCCCTACGCCGCCGGCTTCCGCCAGGTCGGCCCGCTGCTGCGCGACCGCCGGCAGCCCCTCGGTATCGGTTACCAAACCGACGATCAATCCCGCCACTAGCATGCCTCCACATCTGCGTTTAGCCCGTACCTGCACCACTCACAATAGCCCGTCCGCTTGCCGCGGCGGTGCCCACAACGCGCGCGGGGCGGGTCGATCCGTCAAGACCGACCCGCCCCACACCTGCGTCTACCGCAACCTAGCTGAAGTCACCGAAATCGATGTCGTCAAGCGGGATCGACTCGCCGGTGCCACCGAACCCGAAGTCCACCGCCCCGACCTCGTCATACCCGAAGCTCGGGTACAACTCGTCGCGCGCCGATTCAGTCGGTTCGACCGTGACCTGGTGGTACCGCGGCAACCCGGTTCCCGCTGGGATGAGCTTACCGAGGATGACGTTCTCTTTCAGGCCCAGCAGCGGGTCGCGGCGACCGCTCATCGCGGCCTCCGTCAGAACTCGCGTCGTCTCCTGGAAGGACGCGGCCGACAGCCACGAATCCGTCGCAAGCGATGCCTTGGTGATCCCCATCAATTCGGGTCGACCCGAGGCGGGGCGTCCGCCCTCGGCGATCGCCTGGCGGTTGGCGTCCTCGAACCGTCCACGCTCCGCGAGCTCGCCCGGGAGCAGGTTCGTGTCGCCGGAGTCCAGCACGGTGATGCGGCGAAGCATCTGACGCACGATGACCTCGATGTGCTTGTCGTGGATGTCAACGCCCTGGGAACCGTAGACTTCCTGCACCTCGTCGACCAAGTGCTTCTGGGTTGCACGCGGACCAAGTATTCGCAGCACCTTCTTGGGGTCGCGCGCACCCTTGACAAGCTGGGTGCCGACCTCAACGTGATCCCCATCGTGCACGAACAGCGTCGCCCGCCTGGAGACCTGGTAGGTGATCTGTTCGGAGCCGTCATCGGGGGTAAGGATGAGTCGTCGCGAACGCTCCTCGTCCTCGATCTCGATCCGCCCCGAATACTCGGCGATCGGCGCCTCTCCCTTGGGTGTGCGCGCTTCGAACAGCTCCGTCACGCGGGGAAGACCCTGCGTGATGTCGTCGGCCGCCGCGACACCACCGGTGTGGAAGGTACGCATTGTCAGCTGAGTACCGGGCTCACCGATTGACTGCGCCGCGATGATCCCGACTGCCTCGCCGATGTCGACGAGCTTGCCGGTCGCAAGCGAGCGCCCGTAGCACTTGGCGCAGGTACCCACGCGCGATTCGCACGTCAGCACCGAACGCACCTTGAGCGTGGCAACCCCGGCGGCGATGAGCTTGTCGATCAAAACGTCGCCGACGTCCTCGCCAGAGCGTCCAATAACCTCACCATCGATTTCGACGTCGCCGGCTAGTGTGCGCGAGTAGATCGAGGTCTCGACCTTCTCATCGCGCACAAATCCGCCCGCACCGTCCGAAACCGCAACCGGAAGCGACAACCCGCGCTCGGTGCCGCAGTCCTCCTCGCGAATGATCACGTCCTGGGACACGTCCACCAGGCGCCGGGTCAGGTACCCGGAGTCGGCGGTCCGCAAGGCGGTGTCTGCAAGACCCTTTCGGGCCCCGTGCGTCGCGATGAAGTATTCAAGGACCGACAGGCCCTCGCGATAGTTGGACTTGATCGGGCGGGGAATGATGTCGCCCTTCGGGTTCGCCACAAGACCGCGCATACCCGCGATCTGGCGCACCTGCATCCAGTTACCACGCGCTCCCGATCCCACCATGCGGAACACGGTGTTGTACTTCGGGAAGTTCTTCTGCATGGCTTCGGCTACTTCGTCGGTGGCCTGGGTCCAGATGTCGATCAGTTCCTGGCGTCGCTCGTCGTCCGTGATAAGACCGGTGTCGTATTGCTCCTGAACCGTGAGAGCCTTCGCCTCGGCTCCGTCGAGGATCTTCGCCTTTTCTGCCGGTGTTGCCACGTCGGAAATAGCGATGGTGACCCCAGAACGCGTCGACCACTTGAAACCGGCGTCCTTCAACGCGTCCAGGGACGCTGCGACGGCAACCTTCGGATAGCGCTCCGCCAGATCGTTCACGATGATCGACAGCTTCTTCTTGTCGACCACGTCATTGACGAACGGGTAATCGACCGGAAGCAGCTCGTTGAACAGTGCGCGTCCGAGCGTCGTTTCGTAGGCCTGACCGGGCTCCCACCCCTCCGGAAGCGGGTTGGCTGGCACAAAGTCCTCTTCGAAGCGCACCTTGATCGGCGCGTTGAGGTGCAAGGTTCCCTGGTCGAACGCGAGAATCGCCTCGGCCACCGATGAGAACGCGCGCCCGGCCCCGGCGGCTTCCTCCCGGAGCGTAGACAGGTGGAACAGGCCGATGATCATGTCCTGGGTCGGCATGGTCACCGGACGCCCGTCGGAGGGCTTGAGGATGTTGTTGCTCGAAAGCATCAAGATCCGGGCCTCCGCCTGGGCCTCGGCGCTCAGCGGCAGGTGTACGGCCATCTGGTCGCCATCGAAGTCGGCGTTGAACGCGCCACACACGAGCGGGTGCAGGTGGATAGCCTTACCCTCGACCAGCTGCGGTTCGAACGCCTGGATTCCCAGGCGGTGCAGGGTGGGGGCACGGTTGAGCAGCACGGGGTGCTCCGTGATGACCTCTTCGAGGACGTCCCAAACCTCGGGGCGAGCGCGGTCGACCATGCGCTTGGCACCCTTGATGTTCTGTGCGTGGTTGAGGTCAACAAGGCGCTTCATGACGAAGGGCTTGAACAGCTCCAAAGCCATCTGCTTGGGCAGACCACACTGGTGCAGCTTCAGCTTCGGGCCGACAACGATCACCGAACGACCGGAGTAGTCGACGCGCTTGCCGAGCAGGTTCTGGCGGAACCGCCCCTGCTTACCCTTGAGCATGTCCGAAATCGACTTCAAAGGACGGTTTCCGGGGCCCGTGACTGGGCGACCGCGGCGTCCGTTGTCGAACAACGAGTCCACCGCTTCCTGGAGCATCCGCTTCTCGTTATTCACGATGATTTCGGGAGCGCCCAGGTCCAGCAGACGCTTGAGGCGGTTGTTTCGGTTGATCACTCGCCGATAGAGATCATTGAGGTCGGAGGTCGCGAAGCGCCCACCGTCCAGCTGCACCATCGGGCGCAGGTCCGGCGGAATTACCGGCACCGCATCCAACACCATCGAGGTAGGTGAGTTGTCGGTGGACAGGAACGCATTGACGACCTTCAGCCGCTTCAGGGCGCGGGTCTTGCGTTGTCCCTTGCCGGTCGCGATCGTTTCCCGCAGAGCCTCCGCTTCGGCCTGCAGATCCATCGACTGCAAGCGCTTCTGAATGGCGGCGGCGCCCATGGAGCCTTCAAAATAGTCCCCGTAGCGGTCCCGCAGCGAGCGGTACAGCGCCTCGTCGCCCTCCAGATCCGCAACCTTCAGGCCCTTGAAGCGGTCCCACACCTTTTCTACGCGTTCGATTTCGAGCTTTGCGCGGCGGCGGATCTGCTCCATCTCGCGGTGCGCCGAGTTCTCGAGCTTGTTGCGGGCATCGGCCTTTGCGCCCTCTGCCTCGAGGGCGGCCATGTCCTGCTCGAGTTTGACGGCGCGCGCCTCGATGTCGGCATCGCGGCGCTGTTCCAGCTCCTTGATCTCCAGGTCAACGCCGTTTTGCAGGTCGGGCAGGTCCTCCGCCCGCGCCTCCTCATCGACGTCGGTGATCATGTAGGCGGCGAAGTAAATGACCTTCTCGAGGTCCTTCGGTGCCAGATCCAGAAGGTAACCGAGGCGCGAAGGCACGCCCTTGAAGAACCAGATGTGAGTGACGGGAGCCGCCAACTCGATGTGGCCCATACGCTCGCGGCGAACCTTGGAACGCGTGACCTTAACGCCACACCGCTCGCAGGTGATGCCCTTGAAGCGCACGCGCTTGTACTTTCCGCAGTAGCATTCCCAGTCGCGGGTCGGCCCGAAAATGCGTTCGCAGAACAGGCCGTCCTTCTCGGGCTTCAGTGTGCGGTAGTTGATGGTCTCGGGCTTCTTGACCTCGCCGTGCGACCACGCACGGATGTCATCGGCGTTGGCCAGGCCGATACGCAGCTCGTCGAAGATGTTGACGTCGAGCAAGGTGTCCTACTTCCTTTTGGCCGCCAGCCGGGGCTGGCTAAGGTGGAAAACTCAAGGTTGTGGTGCGGGTGGCGGCGTCGCCGCCACCCGCAGCACATCAGATCTCGTCGATGCTGTTCGCAGCGTTCGGGCGCCGAGCCAGGTCAATGCCGAGCTCTTCGGCGGCGCGGTAGCCGTCGTCGTCGTCGGATTCCTTCATCTCGATGACATTGCCCTCGCTAGAGAGAACCTCGACGTTCAGGCACAGCGACTGCATTTCCTTCAGCAGCACCTTGAACGATTCGGGAATCCCCGAGTCGGGAATGTTCTCGCCCTTGACGATTGCCTCGTATACCTTGACGCGTCCGGGGACGTCGTCGGACTTAATCGTGAGCAGTTCCTGAAGCGTGTAGGCAGCGCCGTACGCTTCCAGGGCCCAGACCTCCATCTCACCGAATCGCTGGCCACCGAACTGCGCCTTACCGCCGAGTGGCTGCTGGGTGATCATCGAGTACGGGCCGGTCGAACGTGCGTGAATCTTGTCGTCCACCAGGTGGTGAAGCTTCAAGATGTACATGTACCCGACGGAAACCGGATCCGGGAACGGCTCACCGGAGCGTCCATCGAACAGGCGAGCCTTGCCGTCGGGGCCGACCATGCGGTTCCCGTCGCGGTTCGGTCGCGTGTTCGCGAGCAATCCCGCCAAGACGTCCTCTTCCACACCGTCGAAGACGGGCGTAGCGACGCGGCTGCCGGGGTCGGCCTTGCGCGCATGCTCGGGGACCTTGGCGAGCCACTCGTTCGTGGCCTCCTTGAGTCCGGTGATGTCCCAACCCTGCGACGCGATCCACCCCAGGTGGACCTCGAGCACCTGACCGACGTTCATACGTCCCGGAACACCCATCGGGTTCAAGACGATGTCGACGGGGGTTCCGTCCGCAAGGAACGGCATGTCCTCCTCGGGCAGAATCGTCGAGATGACACCCTTGTTCCCGTGCCGACCGGCGAGCTTGTCACCGGCGGTGATCTTGCGGCGCTGGGCGATGTAGACGCGCACCAACTCGTTGACCCCGGCGGGCAGCTCGTCACCGTCCTCGCGGTTGAACGTGCGAACCTCGATGACAGTTCCGGTCTCGCCGTGCGGCACCTTGAGCGACGTGTCGCGAACCTCGCGTGCCTTCTCGCCAAAGATGGCGCGCAGCAGGCGCTGTTCCGGTGTCAGTTCGGTTTCACCCTTGGGGGTCACCTTACCGACGAGCACATCTCCACTCGTGACCTCGGCACCGATCCGGATGATGCCGCGTTCGTCCAGGTCCGCCAGGACCTCGTCCGACACGTTCGGGATATCGCGCGTGATTTCCTCGGGGCCAAGCTTGGTATCGCGGGCGTCGACCTCGTGCTCCTCGATGTGGATCGAGGAGAGGACGTCGTCCTTGACCAGGCGCTGGCTGAGGATAATCGCGTCCTCGTAGTTGTGGCCCTCCCACGACATGAACGCGACCAGCAGGTTGCGTCCCAGCGACAATTCGCCGCCGTCGGTTGCCGGCCCATCGGCCAGAACCGAGCCGATTTCGACGCGCTGGCCGGCGTCCACTAGGACGCGCTGGTTGTAGCTAGTTCCCTGGTTCGAGCGCACGAACTTGCGGACGCGATACGTTGACGTCGTCGCGTCGTCGTTCGCCACGGTAATCAGGTCGGCGGAGACCTCGGAAACGACACCCGGCTTGGCCGCCAGGATGACGTCGCCCGCGTCGACGGCCGAACGCCACTCCATGCCGGTTCCCACCAGCGGGGCCTCGGACCGCACCAACGGCACAGCCTGGCGCTGCATGTTGGCACCCATGAGCGCCCGGTTGGCGTCATCGTGTTCGAGGAACGGAATCAGCGCGGTTGCGACCGAAACCATCTGCCGGGGCGAAACGTCCATGTAGTCAACCTGGTGGACCGGGACGTCTTCCGTCTCGCCGCCCTTGAGGCGAACGAGCACGCGCGGTTGCGCGAACGAACCGTCCGCGTTCAGGGGGGTGTTCGCCTGCGCGATGTTGTAGCGGTCCTCGTCGTCGGCCGTCAGGTACACGACCTCATCGGTCACGTGGCCCTCCACGACCTTGCGGTAGGGAGTCTCGATGAAGCCGAACGGGTTGATCCGTCCGAACGACGCGAGCGATCCGATCAGACCAATGTTCGGGCCTTCGGGCGTCTCAATCGGGCACATGCGGCCGTAGTGCGACGGGTGAACGTCGCGAACTTCCATTCCGGCGCGGTCGCGCGAGAGGCCACCGGGGCCGAGCGCGTTGAGGCGACGCTTGTGCGTCAGACCCGCCAGCGGGTTGTTCTGGTCCATGAACTGCGACAGCTGGGAAGTTCCGAAGAACTCCTTGATCGACGCGACCACGGGCCGGATGTTGATCAGCGTCTGCGGCGCGATAGCCTCGACGTCCTGGGTCGTCATGCGCTCGCGCACAACGCGCTCCATGCGCGACAATCCCGTGCGGATCTGGTTCTGAATCAGCTCCCCAACCGCGCGGATGCGACGGTTACCGAAGTGATCGATGTCATCGGTCTCAACGCGAACGTCGACGGCTTCGCCGCCGCGTTCGCCGGTCAGCGTCGCCTTTCCCGCGTGCAGCGCACACAGGTACTCGATCGCGGCCAAGATGTCATCAATCGACAGCACCGACTCACTCAACGGCTTGTCGACGCCGAGCTTCTTGTTGATCTTGTAACGACCGACCTTGGCCAGGTCGTAGCGCTTCGATGAGAAGTAGAAGCTCTCAAGCAGGTTGCGGCCGGCTTCCGCCGTGGGCGGCTCGCCCGGACGAATTTTGCGATACAGGTCGACGAGGGCCTCGTCCTGCGTTGAGACCGTGTCCTTCTCGAGCATCTCGAGGACGGCGGGGTAATCGGCGAAACGCTCGCGGATTTCAGATGCCGACAGCCCCAGTGCCTTGAGCAGGACCGTGACCGACTGCTTGCGCTTGCGGTCGACGCGAACGCCCACCGAATCGCGCTTGTCGATCTCGAATTCGAGCCACGCACCGCGTGACGGAATCACCTTTGCGACAAAGATGTCCTTGTCGCTGGTCTTGTCCGGGGTGCGCTCGAAGTAGACGCCGGGTGAACGCACCAACTGGGAGACGACAACACGCTCGGTGCCGTTGATGATGAACGTTCCCCGCTCGGTCATCAACGGGAAGTCGCCCATGAACACCGTCTGAGACTTGATCTCTTCGGTGGTGTGGTTGTAGAACTCAGCCGTCACGAACAACGGGGCGGCGTAGGTGAAGTCCTTCGCGCGGCATTCCTCTGCCGTGTGCTTCGGTGGTTCGAAACGGTGGTTCGAGAACTGCAACGACATGGTCTGCGCGAAGTCCTCGATCGGAGAGATCTCTTCGAAGATCTCTTCCAGACCAGAGGTTTCGGGAACATCGCGGCGGCCAGCCGCCTTGGCGGCAGCCACGCGGGCCTGCCACCTTTCGTTCCCTAACAGCCAATCGAAGCTCTCGGTTTGGAGAGCTAGAAGATTCGGAACCTCCAACGGTTCATATATCTGCGCGAACGAGATACGGCCGGAGGCCGTACGGTTCGCGATAGCTTCTTTGGACGGAGCAGAAGGGGTGCGCGAGGCAGCCAAGTGGGGTCCTTCCCTGCGAAACGGATGCACGCCAGCGTCGAAATGATGCCCGTTTTGACACACCAACCGGCGGGAATACCATTGGTATCCACGAAAGTCGGCATGACAACGCGAGCCACAATAAGGCGCAAAGCGACAGCATACCGGATCGAGAGAGAATAAAGCAAGTCGGCACAATTGTCGACTTCCCCGCCCCAGCGTGTCGACCGATCGGTTGCCGTCATTGCGGCAAAACGAGAAGGCGCCGGCGACTAATCATCCGCATGCAATCCGCGAATCGTCACCGGCGCCCGCGGCCCGCAATGCCGCTGGGAATGCGTCTGGCTACCCGGGGATCACACCCCCGTGCGGGCGATGGTTGTATTGTTCGCCTGCGCCCGCGGGCGAACAATCAACAGGTCCAGGTTCACGTGATCGGGACGCGTCAGCGCAAACGCGATGACGTCCGCGATATCGTCGGCCACCAGGGGCTGGTACCCCTCGTAGACCGCGGCGGCGCGCTTCGCATCCCCGTCGAAGCGGACCAACGAGAACTCCTCGGTCGCCACGTTTCCCGGCGAAATCTCAATCACCCTAATCGGCTCGCCCACGAGTTCCCAGCGCAGGGTCTGCACCAGCATCCGTTCCGCGTGCTTGACGCCCGTGTAGCCGGCGCCGCCGGGATACGGCGCGTGGGCCGCGGTCGAAGTGACCGTCAGCACATCGCCGGCGCCGCTCGCGCGCAGCAGCGGCAACAGCGCCTTCGTTACCTGCAACGTACCGATGACGTTGAGTTCGTACATCTTTCGCCACTGCGCCACATCCGCCTCGGCGACGGGATCCAGGCCGAACGCTCCCCCGGCGTTGTTTACGACGGCGGCCAAGCCGCCCGTTTCCTCCAGGTGGCGAGCCAATTCGGCGACGGCGGACTCGTCCGTAATATCGAGCGGGTACGCCTGCGCACCTGTCTGTGCGGCCAGTTCCTCCAGGCGATCAGCACGGCGAGCCGCGGCGATTACGCTGAAACCTTCCGCGCACAGCCTGCGCACGGTGGCCGCCCCGATCCCGGACGATGCACCCGTGACCAGAACGCGACGAGGGGATGACATTTAGGACTCCTTGGAAAGTTGGGAAAGCACGTCGGCGATGATCGCGAGGCCCTGCGTCGCCTCGTCATCGGTCACCACGCACGGTGGAACTATGTGAATTCGATTGTCGGCCAGGAACACCAGCAGACCCCTATCGAAGCACGCCGCCTTGATCGCCGCCATAGTGGCCGGCGTCACCGGCTCCCGCGTGACTCGATCGCGGACCAATTCGATGGCCCAAAAGACTCCGCTGCCGCGGACTTCACCGACCAGCGGGTTGGAGGCCGCCAGATCGGTCAGAGCAGGCGCGATCACCTCGGAACCGATACGCGCCGCGTTCTCGACGATGCGCTCGTCCTCCATCGCGGTTATGGTCGCCACGATCGCGGCCATCGCCAGCGGATGCCCCGAGTACGTGAGCCCGCCCGGAAACACCCTGTCGTCGAATGCGTGCGCAATGGGCCCGCTCAGCGCGACCCCACCTGCGGGAACGTAACCGGAATTGACGCCCTTGGCGAAGGTCACCAGGTCGGGAACGACGTCGTGCGCCTGGAAAGCGAACCAGTTGCCGGTTCGCCCAAAGCCCGCCATTACCTCATCGAGTATCAGCACGATCCCGTACTTGTCCGCGAGCCTGCGCACGCCCGCAAGGTATCCGGGCGGCGGTGTGAGGATACCGGCGGTGCCAGGAATCGATTCGAATAAGATGCCGGCGACGGTGTCCGGCCCCTCGCTCTGGATGGTCCGCTCCAGGCTGTGCAGAGCTCGTTCGCATTCCTGCTCGGGCGTAGTCGCCCAAAACTCCGTCCGGTAAAGATAGGGGCCGAAAACGTGCACGTGCCCGCGCGAATACTCGTTCGGCATGCGGCGCCAATCACCGGTCGCGTTGATCGCAGCGCCCGTATTGCCGTGGTACGACCGGTAGTGCGAGATGATCTTGTCACGGCCCGTGTACAGGCGCGCCAGCCGGATCGCGTTCTCGTTCGCGTCCGCCCCGGCGTTGGTGAAGAACACCTTTTCGAAAGAATCGGGCAGGTGGCGCAGTATCAACTCCGCGGCCGTGGCGCGCTGCCCATTGGCGGTGGCGGGCGCGATCGTGGTGAGGATATCGGCCTGCGCCTTGATGGCCGCGACGACCGCCGGGTGCTGGTAGCCAATGTTGACGTTGACCAGTTGACTGGTGAAATCTAGCCACCTGCGGCCAGATTGGTCCCACAGGTGGCAGCCCTGCCCGCTGTCCACCGTGAAGTTCGGAAGGTGCGCTTGCGCGGACCACGAATGAAATACGCGCGCGTGATCGGCCGCAATGACAGCCTCATCGCTCAGGCTTAGCGAATTAGTGGTGGATGTGGACATGGTTGAACCTCGCAAACATGCGACTAGGGGGCTACTCGGTGGGTTGGCTTCGGGGGCCCGGGCTCCCGCCGAACTGGCGGGAGCCCGGGATCACGGCTTGGCGGGATAGATCAGCACGCCGATCAGTTGCCGCCCTCGTTCAGGGTGACGACCTGGGGCTGGAAGTCGGACCCCATGACGTCGACGCCTTCGGCCTTGAGCTCTTCCAGAGCCTTGGTGACGTATTCGTTGGAGTACGCGGTTTCCGGCGGGTCCTGCGTGATGATGGTCGAGCCCGTCTCATTCTTGGTTCCCTTGGCGATCGAAACGGTCTGGTCCCACGCGTCCTTGTTGATCATGCCCACCCCGGAAGTGGACGGCCAGATCAGCTTGTTCACCTCGTTAGCCATCCACAGTTGGTGGCTGGTGCCGAGGGTAGATCCCGCCTCGGTGACGATGTCCGCGCCCTCTTGCGGGTGGTCGCGCACGTACGCCCAGCCCTTGATCGAGGCCTTGATGAACTTCACCGCGGTGTCCGCGTAGTCGGCATCCGAGGCAAGCTTGTCGGAATCCGCCCAGATGGCGTCCTGAAGCATCGCCGTGCCCTCATCGTTCCAGTTGATGACGTTGAGGTCGTCGGCCGTGTAGAGCTTGCCGGTATCCGGGTTCTTGGTCTCCAGGACCTGGGCGTACTCGTTGTATGTCATCGCCTGGGCCGCATCGATGTCACCCGACAGGAAGGCGTTCATATCGAATGCCTGCTGGACCAAATCGATGTCCTTGGTGGTGTCGATCCCGGCCTTTTGCATCCCGGCGAACAATTCCCATTCGTTGCCGTACCCCCACGAGCCAACCTTCTTGCCCTTGAGATCCGCGGCAGTCTTAATCTGCTTGTTCTTGAATGAGATTTGGGTCGTCCCGGAGCGCTCGAAAATCTGCGCGATATCGGTCACCTTGGTGCCTTGCTCGATCGAGCCCAGCACCTTGGGCACCCAGGAGATGGCAAAGTCGGCATCGCCGGCAGCCAGAACGTCGATCGGCACCGTGTCGGTGCCGGCTTCCTGGATCGTGACGTTCAGGCCCTCGTCCTTGTAGAAACCCTCGGCTACTGCCGCGTAGTATCCGGCGAATTGAGCCTGGGCGACCCACTGCAATTGCAAAGTGACATCCTTGAGTTCGCCCGATGCGGCGTCGGTGGATGTGCTTGCTTCGGGCGACGTGGTTGACGATGAGCTCGATGATCCCGAGCATCCGGCCAGGGCAAGAGCCACGGCCGAACCCAATGCGACTGCGCCGAGCGCGCGGCGGTTCAGTGTTTTCATGGAGGTTTTCCTCTCTTAGGGCGTGGAAGGGAGGTCAGGGATCGAGTCAGCGCGCCTGGCGGCGACGCAAAGTGACCCGTTCCACGAGTGAAGTGGCGACAAAGAAAACTACGCCGATGATGACGGCGCCTATCACGTACGCCCAGGCGAGGGCGTAGCGCGACGAGGAAACCGCGGAGGTGATGGACCGGCCCAAACCGTCAACCGGGCCACCGAAATACTCGGCAACGAGCGCCGAGATCACCGACACCGAGGAAGCAATCCCCAGGCCAGTGAAGAAGAAGGGCAACGCGCCTGGCAGCGTCACCGTTTTGGTGGTCTGCCAAGGGGATGCCGCATATACCCGCATGAGGTCGCGGTGGATTGGAGCCACTGTTTGCAGGCCCCGCAGCGTGTTGATGTAGACGGGCACAAAGGCCGCGAGCGCCGCGATCATGATGCGCGCGGTTTGCACGCTTTGCCCGAACATCGAGTAGAGCACCGGCGCCAGCGCGACGATAGGTACCACGGAGGCGGCCATCACGATCGGAGCGCTTGCCTCGCGTATGAGTCGAATCGCGGACGAGGCCCCCGCCCACACAAGAGCTGCCAACACACCGAGCGCGAGCCCGAACAGGGAGTTCTTCGCGGTCGCTCCGGCGGCGGACGCTATGGTGTCAAGGTTGCCCGCAAACTGTTCGGCGATGGCTTGCGGGCTCGGCACGACGTACGGCTTTAGGTCATAGAACGTGACAACCCATTGCCACGCGCCCAGGAAGATCGCGCCGAACGCCAGCGGAGCGATCACCGCCCGGAGCCTGTCCCACACTGCGCCGGCGCTCATCGGATGTCCACCCCTTTGGCACCGCCCGACGCCGGCGCATCGCCGTGGGCAATGTGCAGCGCATCGCGGACCGCGGCGACTCGTTCAAAGAACTGCGTTTCCTCACGCAAATCTTCGGCGCGATCTTTGGCGCTGCCCAGTGCGACGTCGATGATCCGCTCGACCCTGCCGGGACGCGGTGACATGACGACAACGCGGTCCGAAAGGTAGACGGCCTCGGGGATCGAGTGGGTGACGAATACGACCGCTGCGTTTGTTTCCGCACGGATGCGCAGGAGCTCCGTTTGTAGTCGTTCGCGCGTCATCTCGTCGAGCGCGCCGAACGGTTCGTCCATGAGCAGCAGGCTGGGGCTTTCTGCCAGTGATCGAGCTATCGCAACGCGTTGTTGCATACCACCGGAAAGTTGTCCGGGCATGTGTCCGGCGAAGTCGGACAGGCCCACCAGGGCCAGCAGCTCTTTTGCCCGCGCTGCGCGAGCGCCCTTACCCTGCCCGTGGAGTTCCAGCGGCAACTCTATATTTGCCTGCACCGATCTCCACGGGAGAAGACCGGCCTGCTGGAACGCGATCCCGTAGTCCTGCGCTTCGCGGGCCGCCTTGGCGGGTTTGCCGAAGACGTCGATGGTCCCGCTCGTGGGCTGATCGAGGTCGGCTATCAACCGCAACAGCGTTGACTTGCCGCAACCCGAGGGACCAATGAGCGACACGAATTCGCCCGCAGCAACGTCAAGCGATACGTCGCTGAGCGCCGTGACTTCGCCGGATTTTGCGGCGAAGATGCGGGTGACGTTCTTTACCTCCACGGCAACGGCGGGGCCCGACGGCGGCTGGCTTTGGACGCGCATGGGTCCTTCTTGCGCACCCGATCCGGGTGTCGGTGTTGTACTCATGCGTCTACCTCCGCATATCGATAGCGTTTTAGGGTTAGGCCAATCAGGTACACGATCCCGGCAGACACCAATCCGATCAGCACCGCCCCGAAGATGGGAGACCACGCCTTGGCGGGATCCGAGGAACCCGCCTGACCGAACTCGATGATCATCCGGCCCAGGCCTCCCTTGAGACCCGTGGAAACCTCAGCAACGATCGCTCCTACCACGGCGTTGGCAGCCGCCAGCCGCAGGGCCGGCAATAGGTACGGCACCGCCGCCGGGAACCGGAGTTTCGTCAGCGTCGTCCACCAACTGGCGTTGTACGTTCGGAATAGTTCGGTGTGCACGTCCTGCGGGGATGACAGCCCGCGCAGCATGCCGACGGCAACGGGGAAGAACGCCAGGTACGAAGCGATGACAGCTACGCTCATCCAGGGTTGCCAGTCGAATGTTCCGAACTCGAGCTTGGATCCCCACCCCTTGACCAGGGGCGCCAGCGCGATGAGCGGGACCGTTTGGCTCAATATGACCCAGGGGAGGATCGCCGCCCGCGCGACCTGTAGGCGTTGCATAAGCACCGCCAGGCCCACCCCCACCACGACGCCGGCAACCCACCCGACGCCGGCAATGCCCAAGGACATGGCTCCCGCCGCGAGTACCGCCTGCCACAGTGGAACCGCGTTGGAAGCGCGGTTTATTGGCTGCGCGGCACGCGCGATCATGTCCCACACGTGCGGCATCGCGGTATCAGCGGTCCGCGGTAACACCGTGATGTCGCCGATGCTGACGCCGCCCGCGGGCCCGAGAGCCTTGTACAGCTCCCAGATGGCGATCAGCGCGATGATTCCGATGGCGCCGGTGATGATCGTGCGTGCTTTACCGTTCATGCCGTCGCCGTAACGGTTTCTGCCATCGCTGGGATGATCCGTTCGCCGTACATCCGCAGCGTTTCTTCTTTGTTGTCGTGCTGCAAGTAGGCGGCGTATTGCGTCACGCCGAGTTTCTTGAGCTCACCGAGCTTTTCTACGTGCTCGTACGGCGAGCCGAGCAGGCAGAATCGCTCAACGATTTCGTCGGGCACGAATGAGGCGTGGCTGTTGCCTGCTCGCCCGTGCTGGTTGTAGTCGTAGCCTTCTCGTCGTTCGATGTAGTCGGTCAACGCCTTCGGAATGGCGGAGTCCGTGCCGTATCGCTTGACGATGTCAGCGACGTGGTTGCCGACCATGCCGCCGAACCATCGGCACTGCTCGCGCATGTGGGCGCGCTCCGCCGGCGACTCGCCGTTTCCCGTATAGGCGGGTGCTGCGACGCAGAACTTGATGTCGTCGGGGTTGCGTCCGGTCGCTTCGGCGGAATCGCGCACCGCCTTAATCATCCAGCCGGCGATGTCCGGGTCCGCGAGTTGCAGAATGAACCCATCGCCAACTTCCCCGGTCAGTTTCAGGGCGAGCGGCCCGTAGGCCGCCACCCAGACGTCCAGTTCCGACCCCTTGGCCCACGGAAACTGGATGGTGCGATCATTGAGTTCGACCGATCGCGAATTGCCCAACTCCTTGATCACGTGAATGGCGTCACGCAACGTCGCCAGGTTTGTTGGCCGACCGTTGAGCGTGCGAACGGCGGAGTCGCCCCGGCCGATGCCGCATATCGTGCGGTTCCCGTACATCTCGTTGAGGGTCGCGAACAATGACGCCAGTACCGTCCAGTCGCGGGTGGCCGGGTTGGTGACCATCGGGCCCACCACGATCTTGCGCGTGGCCGCGAGCATCGCCGAATAGATGACGAACGGCTCTTCCCACAGCAGATGCGAATCGAACGTCCAAGCGTGCGTGAACCCGTAGTTTTCCGCTTGCCGGGCCAGATCCACGACGCGCGACGCCGGAGGATCCGTCTGCAATACAATTCCGAAATCCATGTTTCCCCCGCCTCAGATCAGGTACTGGCTTAGGCCGCGCTTGATGTACTTTCCGTGCGACGTCGACCCGAGGAACGTGTTGTTGTCCACGATGATCGACCCGCGCGAGATGACCGTGTCGACGTGCCCGGCGATCTCGTAGCCCTCCCACGCGGAATAGTCCATGTTCATGTGGTGGGTCTTGTTCAGCCCGATACTCGTGTGGCCGTTCGGGTCGTATATGACCACGTCGCCATCCGCGCCGGGTTGAATAACGCCCTTTTGGCCGTACATCCCGAACATGCGGGCGGGCGTCACCGAGCAGGTCTCCACCCAGCGCTCAAGCGTGATCTTCCCGTCCACGACGCCCTGGTAAATCAGGTCCATGCGGTGCTCGACTGATCCGATTCCATTTGGGATCTTGGTGAAGTCGCCGATGCCCAGTTCCTTTTGGTCGGTCATGCAGAACGGGCAGTGATCGGTGGCAACAAGTTGCAGATCGTTGGTCCGCAACCCCTGCCACATGGCCTCCTGGTGGCCCTCCTCGCGCGAGCGCACCGGGGTCGAACAAACCCACTTCGCCCCCTCAAAGTCGCCCCATTGCTCGCTTACGGCCGCCAGGTGCTCTTCGAGCGAGAGGTACAGGTACTGGGGGCACGCCTCGCCGAAGACGTTCTGGCCGCGGTCGCGGGCGGTAGCTATCTGCTCCACCGCCTGCTTGGCTGAAACGTGGACTATATACAGCGGCACGCGTGCCAGATCGGCCAGCATGATCACGCGGTGGACGGCCTCTTCCTCGGTCTGCCAGGGCCGCGTGGTCCCGTGGTAATAGGGCGTGGTGTGGCCCGCCTCGATCGCCTGCTTTTGCAGCACATCGATGACGGAACCATTCTCCGCGTGCATCATCATGAGCGCGCCGTTCTCGGCGCCCTTCTGGAACGCGCGGAATATCTGCCCGTCGTCCGACAAGAAGACGTCCTTGTAGGCGGTGAACAGCTTGAAGCTGGTCACACCCTCGCTGATCAGTTCGTCCATCGCCGTCAGCGACGAATCCTGCACGTCCGACAGAATCTGGTGGAAACCGTAGTCGATGACGCTGTTACCGGCGGCCTTTTCGTGCCATAGGTGATACTGATCGAGGATGTTCTGGTGTGGATACTGAACCACGAAGTCGACAATGGAGGTCGTCCCGCCCCAAGCGGCCGCGGTGGTCCCCGTCTCGAATGTGTCCGAAGCGCTCGAGCCTCCGAACGGCATCTCCATG
This sequence comes from Rarobacter incanus, assembly GCF_006715765.1. Classification (NCBI taxonomy): domain Bacteria; kingdom Bacillati; phylum Actinomycetota; class Actinomycetes; order Micrococcales; family Rarobacteraceae; genus Rarobacter; species Rarobacter incanus. The sequence continues at coordinate 2,064,716 of NZ_VFNV01000001.1, read as the reverse complement.
TGCGTGTGCGCGTCAATTCCGCCAGGAATGACGTACTTGCCGGTGGCGTCGATGACCTTATCCACCGCTGACTTCAGGTCGGCGCCAAGCAACTGGCTGCCCGGCGGCAGCACGGCGGCGATCTTTTCGCCCTCGATGAGCACATCAGCCAGCCCGCGACCGGTTGAGTTAACGACGGTGCCACCCGTGATGAGAGTCTTCACAGCGTTTCCTCCTCAAAGTCAGTTTCTGCAACGAATCACGGCGCGACGATCGGCCCGTAGGCATCGGGACGGCGATCGCGGAAGAACTGCCAACGTTCGCGAACCTCGCGGACCTTGTTGAGGTCAATGTCGCGGATGTAGAGCGCGTCGTCTTCGGTGGAGCCGACCTCGCCGACGTATTCGCCATCGGGCCCAACAAGGTAGGACGACCCATAAAACTTGACGGCCTCGTCGCCATATTCGTTGTCCTCTAGACCGACCCGGTTGTTCGCGACGATAAACACACCGTTCGCGACCGCGGCGGCGGGCTGCTCAACCTCCCACAGGCGGTTCGAGATGCCCGGGGCCGTAGCGTTCGGGTTGAAAATGATCTCGGCTCCATTGAGCGCGGCAACGCGCCATCCCTCGGGGAAGTGCCGGTCGTAGCAGATGTTGACGCCGACCTTACCGACCGCCGTGTCGAACACGGGCCAGCCCAGGTTGCCGGGGCGGAAGTAGAACTTCTCCCAGAACTTCGGGACGTGCGGGATGTGGTGCTTGCGATACTTCCCCAGCACCGTCCCGTCGGCGTCAATGACGACGGCGGTGTTGTAGTAGACGCCAGGTTGGTCTTCCTCGTAGATCGGCAGAACCATCACGATGCCCAGTTCCTTGGCCAGCGCGCTGAAGCGGTCGGTCGTCGGGCCGGGGATGGTCTCCACGTATTCGTAATACTTGGGGTCCTGCGTGATCCCGAAGTAGGGGCCGTAGAACAGTTCCTGGAATCCGATGATCTGGGCGCCCGCGGCCGCGGCTTCCCGCGTCCAGTCCTCGTGCAACTGGATCATCGATTCTTTGTCGCCAGTCCAGCGGGCTTGGGTATATGCAACACGAACAACAGACATTTCTTGTTTCGCCTCCGATGCGGTGGAAATCCTTCTTCGGTGGCGGACGAGTCGAGTGCTGCGGCCACCACCTCGTCGTGATGCTTGTAACTGTGGCGGTTGAACATTTCGGCGGCGTAACCGTTGCTAATTGGGTATGTCGCGTACGTAAATTCATGCTGGATTGCCCCCAAAGTGCCCCCAAATGAACGGAATCGGGGGAACTATTGCAGCCATGCAGATCAATGTTTCCGTCCTGGTTGAACATATCGAGGACACCAGTCCGCGCGGTATCGCCGCGGGAATCGCGCGTCTGCTCAAGGCAGGAACCATCAGCGCCGGCGATCGCCTCCCCACCGTCCGCGACGTGAGCCGCGCCCTTGGCGTAAGCCCCGCAACGGTCAGCGGCGCCTGGCGCGCACTGGCGGACGTGGGGCTGGTGATCGCACGCGGGCGAGCGGGAACCTACATGCTTCCGGGAAGGACCAGTTGGCTCCCGCCACGCTACAAATCAATGAACGAGGCCATGGAGCCCGCCGCCATCGACCTCTCAACGGGAACCCCGGATCCGACTCTCTTGCCCTCCATCCAAAGGACGCTGACCCGCGCGGCCCGCACCATCGCCGGTGCCGACACAGACAGCTACGTCGCTCCCCCCGTATTGCCGCAATTGGAGGCGGTGATTCGCGAATCGTGGCCGTTTCGCCCGCAGCGCCTGACGGTGGTCGATGGCGCGCTCGACGCGATTGGCCGGGTGCTGGACCAGGTAACCACGTTCGGTGATCGCATCGGCGTGGAAGACCCCGGGTTTCCGCCCATATTCGACCTCCTGGAGCAGTCGGGCCGCGACCGCTTCCGGATTCCGCTCGATGCGCACGGCATCACCGTAGCCGGGTTGTCCGCCGCGCTTCGCCACGGGGTCAGGGCGGTCGTGGTCCAACCGCGAGCGCACAACCCGACGGGTGTGAGCATCACCGCGACCCGTGCCCGCGAATTGGCCGCGGTGCTGCGCGCTCACCCCGATGTGGTGGTCATCGAGGATGATCACTCGGGCGAGGTGAGCGTCGCCCGCGACATCAGCATCGGTAACTTCCTGCCGGACCAGGTTGTGCGGATCCGTTCGTATTCGAAATCGCACGGGCCCGACCTGCGCATTGCCGCGGTCGGCGGGCCCGCAATAATCATCGATCCGTTGGTGGCCCGCCGGATGCTCGGACCCGGCTGGACCAGCCGGCTACTGCAACGCCTCCTGTTTGACCTTTTGACGGACGCTGACGCGATCGCGGCGGTTTCGGAGGCGCGCCGGGTCTACTATGGCCGCTCCCATCTCTTGGCTGCCGCCCTGACCGATCTGGGGGTCGCCGTTACCCCCGGGGATGGTTTGAACCTCTGGGTGCCTGTGCACGACGAGGATGCCGCGTTGACGCGCCTGGCCGGCGCCGGCGTGCGGGTCGCGCCCGGAAGCGTCTTCACGATCGCCCCCGCGAGCGCGCACATCCGGGTATCGGTTTCCCGCCCGGTTGAGTCCATTCCGGAACTCGCACGCATCCTTGCGTTGGCCGCTAGGCCATAGAGGCGGCGCCGGAGCGTGAACATTTCGGCGGAGTTAACCGCTTCTCACCGCCCTTAGGATGGATTTACTGACCGCGAGTTGTCTATTGCTCGCAGCGGCGTCCCGGTGAGTGGGGCGCGAGTCACCAGGCGCCGGTAGCGCGCCCTTCCCGATCCCACCTTATGTAAGGAGACCTTCGTGACCCCACTCACACCGCGCCTCGTGGCTTCGATGACGGTCAGCGCCGTGGCGCTGGCAACGTTGCTTGCCGGATGCGCCAGTTCTACTGACACCACATCCGCGACGCAGGCCGCCGCGAGCCAGACCGGAACCGAGGAGACGCACTACCCCCTAACCATCACGAACTGCGGCGTTTCGGTGACGATCGCGGCGGAGCCGCAAAGGGTCGTCACCGTCAAATCGTCAACGGCGGAAATGATGCTGGCGCTGGGCGTGCAATCGAAGATCGTGGGCGCCGCCTACTTGGACGGCCCGCTGCCGGATTCGCTCGCCGATCGCACGGTTCCTGCTCTAACGTCACCGCTCAGCGACAAGGTTCCCGGGCAGGAATCCGTGCTGGCGCTGGAACCGGACCTGATTTACGCCGGTTGGGAGTCGAATGTGAGCGCGAAGGGAATTGGCGATCGCGCGGAGCTGGCGAAACTTGGTATTGCCACGTACGTTCCCCCACCGGCGTGCCAGGGAGAAAACCAACCCGATCCGCTGACCTTTGACGATGTTTTCGCCTCGATTCGCGAGGCCGGGCAGATATTCAATGCGGCCGCGGCCGCAGATTCGCTCGTGAGCGCGGAGCGGGCGGCGCTGGCAAAGGTAGTAAAGGACGGACGAGACCTGCGTGCCCTGTGGTGGTCTTCCGGAACGGATACGCCGTTCGTCGGCGGCGCTATCGGCGCACCCGAACTGATCATGGAGGCCGCCGGTTTGCAGAACATCGTGACGGAGAAGGCATCGTGGGCGTCATTCGCCTGGGAAAATGTCGCTGCCGCGGATCCCGACGTGATCGTGCTGGTCGATTCGACGTGGAACAGCGCCGAAAAGAAGAAGGCCTATCTGGCGTCGAATCCGGTCACCAAGGAATTGAGTGCGGTCAAGGAGGGCAGATACATCGTTGTCCCGTTCGCGGCGACCGAGGCCGGTGTCCGCACGGTCGATGCCACCGTGTCCATTGCCGATCAGCTCGGTGCGTTGAGCGTCGATTCACCGGATGCCACGCCAGCGGACGGCCAGGAGTAGGACGATGACGCCGGTTGGGGCCGCGCCGGTCGGTCAACGTGAGCCGTCGGCGCACTCGCACGGCGCCGGCGCGGCGGGGCTCCCGCACGGCACAGGGGCGGCACGACCCGAGTCGGCGGGAGCGGATGCAAGGCCCGCACACCGCGGAAACGAGTCCGCCGCCACGCGCCGACTTGCGGAGGCGGCAACGGATGGGGACGCCGCACACCCCGCGGCTCCCCGCCGGCCCCTGCACAGCGCGGCGTTTGTGGCGGGGCTAGCCGCCGTGCTGATTGCGTCGATCCTGATCGCGATCACGCTCGGTTCGGCGCACCTGTCGCTCGGGGAGGTGTTGCGCGCGCTGGCCACACACCTGGGCGTCAACGAGGCCCTTCGGCTGGACCCGCTAACCACCATTCGCGACGCGATCGTGTGGGAATTGCGCGTTCCGCGAGTCCTCACGGCCGCCGCCGTGGGGGCCGGCTTGGCCTTGTGCGGGGCGATCCTGCAAGCGTTGACACGCAATCCGCTTGCCGACCCTTACCTGCTCGGATTGTCGTCCGGCGCCTCGCTGGGAGCGGTCTCGGTGCTGCTGCTCGGCGTGAGCGTTGCCCTGCCCGCAGCGGCGTTCGCGGGGGCGATGCTCGCGCTCACGCTGACGGTGACCTTGGGCGGACGCGGTTCGATGAACCGCACGGTCTTGGCGGGAATCGCGGTGTCGCAGGGGTGTTCCGCCGTGGTCTCCCTCGTCATCTTCTGGACTGCCACCGGCGATTCCTACAGAGAAATACTCTCCTGGCTCATGGGATCTCTGGCGGGGGCGCAATGGAAATCCGCGGCGATCGTCTGGGCGGCCGCGATCATCGGCATAGCGCTGTGCTTCGTGGGAAACGTGCTCGACGCCTTCGGATTCGGCGATGACGCCGCGACCGCGCTCGGCGTTCCGGCCGGGCGCGTCAGGCTCATTTTGTTCGTTGCGACCGCGCTGCTCACCGGCGCGCTCGTCTCCCAGTCGGGGGCGATTGGGTTCGTCGGGCTCATCTTGCCGCATGGGGTGCGCATGGTTGTCGGTTCCAGCTATCGGGTGGTCCTGCCGGTATCCGCGTTGGCAGGGGCAATCTTCTTGATCTGGGCGGACACTGCTGCGCGGACCGTCTTTTCTCCGCGCGAGCTGCCGGTCGGGGTCGTCACATCCGCAATCGGTGTCCCGGTCTTTGCGTGGCTGCTGCGCAGGCGCAGCAAGGTTGCGCTTGCGCGGCCCGCGCCGGCGCATGTCGCGGCCGGAGTCGAAGATGCGGCGCCTTCACCCGCTCGCGGCACGGAGCTCGGCTACGCCTCAGCAGGATGCGAACCTGCGATTCCTGCGCCCGCACTGCGCGGCCGCGCCCCCGCCGCGCAGCCGACACCGGGCTCGGCTCGCTTCCCTCGCCCCACTTTGGCGCCTGCGACAGGCGAATTCGGTCTGCGTGCGGCCGGTGTGGCCTGGGCGGCCGATGGAACGCTCATCATTGACGGCGTTGACTGCGTCGCGCCCGCGGGCACCGTTACGGGACTGATTGGACCGAACGGCTCGGGCAAGTCGACGCTATTGCGCGTCCTGGCCGGCCTGCGCGCGCCCGCGGGCGGCACGGTCATGGTCGGAGATCGTGACCTGGCGGCGCTGTCCGCGCGCTCCCGGGCCCGCGTGATCGCCGCGGTGGAACAGGCGCCGCAACCAGCGGCCGGCATGACCGCCCTCAACGCCGTACTGCTGGGACGGATCCCGCACCGCTCGCTGCTGGCCTCGGCGACCCGGCAGGACACATCCGCGGCGCTGGAATCGCTGCGGCAAGCCGGCGTCCTGCATGCGGCGCAACGCGACATATCCACGTTGTCTGGCGGGGAACGGCAACGCGTTCACATTGCGCGGGCGCTAGCACAAGAACCGGCGGTGCTCGTCCTCGATGAGCCAACTACCTACCTAGATGTCGGTGCCCAACTCGATGTGCTGCGGCTGCTCCGCGAGGTCGCGGCGAGGGGCGTGACCGTGATTGCGGCAATCCACGAACTCACTCTCGCCGCCGACTTTTGCGATCGCGCCATCATGTTGGACCGCGGGCGCGTGCGCGCGGCGGGACAGGCCAGCGAGGTCCTACGCCCCAGATTGATCGCCGAAGTCTACGGCGTGCGCTGCAGACGCCTCACCGATCCAGCCACCGGGGAATCGGTCCTCAGTTTCGCGTAGGCCCTTGCGGGTGCAGGTTGCCGCGACCGCCCTGCGCAGCCCCGGTCTTGGTCATACGGCGCGTGCTACTGCCCCGCAACCGGATCCCGTTCGGCTGCCGCCCTACCCGCCTCGTACCCCCGCCGGTATGCCTCGTCGCTGCCGAGGCGGAACATGTCGTCCGCGGCCGGCCGCACTATCGCGCGCGCCCCGCCGCCGTCGTGGTGCGTCGTCCACGATGCCGCTCCCCTGATCACGGCCACGGGCACTCCGCAGGCCTTACCGCGCACCAACTCGCTTGCGCCGGCTAGCTCGTCGGCGACGGCAACAACGGTGGCGCTGAGCACTCGTCCCTCTCTGTCCACCCCGCCGCGCAGGTCGTCCAGGACGGTGACCCCGGCCGCGCCGATCGCCATGTCCGTGACCCCCTGACGCCAGGCGCGCCCCGATGTGTCGGCGATAATCACCCCGACCCGGGCCCCCGTCAGTTCCCTCAACCGCGCGCGTATCCCCCGCGCGCTGGCGTCCGGGTCCACGGGTAGCAGCAGGACGGTCCCCGCGGGCGTATTCGATGCGTCGACTCCGGCGGCGGCCATCACGAGCCCCAGCCTGTTCTCCACGATGCGAGTCAGGCCCGCTCCGTGCGCGCGGGTCGCCACGACCCGCACCGTTTCATCCGTGATCGCCTGCTCACGATCAACCGCTGCTACGACGCGCCCTTCCGCCTTGGAAACGACTTTGCTGGCTATGACGACCACGTCGCCGTCACGCAGCATCCACCCGCCCGGGGGTGAATCCGCGGCCGCATCCTGCGCCACCGCTATGGGATGTTCACGGCCTGGCAGCTGTCTAGTTCCGGCGGTGGCGGGCCCGGCATCCCGCCCGCCCGCGCCAGCGACGGCCGCGGCGATCAGTTCTCCCAGGTCGGCGCCGCGTGCCACTTCGCCGATCCCGGTGATCGGCCAGATGCTCAGCATGCTACCGGTGCAGCTTCGGCAGCACCTCGCGGCCGAACACCTCGACCCATTCGGCCTGGTTGCGGCCAACATTGTGCAGGTAGATTCGATCAAACCCCAAATCGACATACTTTTGCAGGGCCGCGCGGTGCACATCCGGGTCGGAGGAAATCACCATCCTTCCCGCAAAATCCTCCGGGCGCACCAGCTTCGCCATCTGTTCGAAGTCGAACGGCGAGCGGATATCGGCCTTGGGGAACTTCATGCCACCGTTGGGCCATTCGTGCATCGCGTTCGCCAGGGCTTCCTTTTCGGTGGGCGCCCAGGAAAGGTGAACCTGCAAGGCCTTGGGCATTGCCTCGGGGTCGCGGCCCGATTCACGCGCGCCATCGGCGAATTTCCCGAACAGCATGGCGATCTTCTCCAGGGGTGCGCCGACCGTGATGAGCCCGTCCGCGACCCGTCCGGCGCGTTTTGCGGTGACGGGACCCCCGGTAGCTACCAGGATTTCCGGAGGGGTTTGCGGCATCGTCCACAGCCGCGTCGATTCGAGCTTGTAGAACTGGCCCGCGTGCTTGACGTCCTTGCCCGCGAGCGAGGCAGCGAACAGCTTCTTTATGATGTCGATCGCTTCGAACATGCGGTTGATGCGCTCCGGGGCTTCCGGCCAGTATCCGGCGATGATGTGTTCGTTCAGCGCCTCGCCCGATCCCAGGCCCAGCCAGTGCCGACCGGGGTACATGGCGGCGAGCGTGGCCGAAGCTTGCGCGATCATGGCGGGGTGCCACCTGAAGGTTGGGGCGGTGACGCCCGGCCCGATGTCCCCGCTGGTCCGCTCGCCCAAGGCCGACAGCACGTTCCACACGAACGCGGCTTCGCCCTGCGCGGGCACCCACGGCTGGAAGTGATCCGCGGCCATGACGCCGCTAAAGCCATGCTGTTCGGCCAGTTGTGCGGTCTCTAGGATCTGCGTGGGGTGGAACTGCTCAAGGGCCGCGGCTAGACCAATCGTCAAACTCATGGGATGACACTACGGTGGCGGTGTTGTTGGGCGGCTTCGGTTGTGTTTCGAGAGTGAAAAAACATTTGCGGACGAGTGCCCCCGGCACCCGCGCCCAGCGTCCCCGCAACGGCAGCCTTCCGCGGCGCCCGCGCCGACCCACCCTGCGGCTGCCGCCAGGCGCGCCGCATCCGCGATAGCCCCGCCCCGCCCGGTACGCGAAGCGAATCCCCATCAAACAACCCGCGACACGCCCGAGCCATCCACACGTTCTGGCGTATGACCCCGAACTCGCCCCACGACCTCGCCCTGAAACGACCGTAGCCCCCTCAAGATTCCCGCGGGAAGCTTGAGGGGGCTACGGCTGCTGAATCTGTGGATCAGATCGCGCGGATGTTGGTGGCCTGCGGGCCCTTTTGCCCTGCCTCTACGTCGAACTCGACCTTCTGCGCCTCGGTGAGGTTGCGGTGGCCGGTGCCAACGATTGCGCTGTAGTGCGCGAAGAGATCTGCGCCGCCGTCATCGGGCTCGATGAATCCGAAGCCTTTGTCGGGGTTGAACCATTTCACGGTTCCTGTTGCCATGTGTTTTCCTTTGTTCGTGGACTGATGATCCAGTCCGGCTGACACGACGTATTCTGTGCCGTGCAGATTTTGGGGTGGGCGCCGGTCAGCTCGTAGAGGGACCGCTGCGCGATAGAAGAAACCGGCGGAAGGTTCCGGCGGCTGCGATGGCGTGACCGCGCACCATGAGGCGTCGCGCAAGCCGGCGCGCTGTGCGGGTGCTGGCCGGTGGCCAAAGAGTTCGTGTTAACTGTAAGTCGCTTCGTTGTTGGGGCAGTGCGTCGCGGGTAATGCCGCGACCACCTTGAGCACTATCGCAAAGCGAAGTGCCCAACCGAAACTGCGACTATTGAAACCGAGAGATCCGAGCGCCATGCACCCGCATCGCCGTTAACTCTACGGCATGCGCCAGCAATGCGCTACCGCGAATTTCCGCCGGACAGCAGGACCAACGGATACGCACAATATCGGGGCCTACACCAACCGAAAATGCCGTAGGCCCGCACCCAATTGGGTGCGGGCCTACGGTCAATCAATGCGGCGTGAACCGCGGTCCCTTGCGGGCTCAGATCACTTGACGGTGACCTTGGCGCCGGCGGCCTCCAGGGCCTCCTTTGCCTTCTCAGCGGTTTCCTTGTTGACGGCCTCAAGCAGCGGCTTGGGAGCACCGTCGACGAGCTCCTTGGCCTCCTTCAGACCGAGCGAGGTGAGGGCGCGCACCTCCTTGATGACCGCGATCTTCTTGTCGCCAGCCGACTCGAGGATGACGTCGAACTCGTCCTTCTCTTCCTCGGCCTCAGCGGCGCCAGCGCCCGGGGCGGCGGCAACTGCAACCGCTGCAGGAGCGGCGGCGGTTACGTCGAATTCCTCTTCGAAGGCCTTCACGAAGTCGGAAAGCTCGATGAGGGTCAGTTCCTTAAAAGCTGCAATGAGTTCTTCAGTGCTCAGCTTCGCCATGATTGGCGTTCCTTCCTAATTGGTCTGCGAAATAAGCAGGTTTTGGTTGATGCTGACGATCGAAGTCGATCAGGCAGCTTCGGTGGACGCCTGCTTCTCGCGCAGCGCCTCGATGGTGCGGACAGCCTTGGACGCGGGTGCGGTGAGCAGGTAAGCCGTCTGGTACAGCTTGCCCTTCATCGCGCCGGCAGCCTTGGCCAGCAGAACTTCGCGGGACTCGAGGTCCGCGAGTTTTTCGATCTCAGCGGCCGTTACCGGGCGTCCATCCAGGACACCCGCCTTCAAAACGAGCTGAGGGTTCGCCTTGGCAAAGTCACGCAGGCCCTTGGCCGCCTCGACCGGGTCACCGGTCACAAAGGCGATTGCGGACGGGCCGTGCAATTCGGCGTCGAATCCTTCGATGCCGACCTGCTTGGCCGCGATTGTTGCGAGCGTGTTCTTCACCACGGCGTAGGATGCGTTACCGCGAAGCGACCGGCGCAGCTGCTGGAGCTGAGCAACGGTCAGGCCGCGGTACTCGGTCAGCACTGCCGCGTTTGCCTGCTGGAATTCATCCACCAGTTCCGCAACAGCGGCTGCCTTGTCTGGCCTCGCCATGGCATTCCTTCCGATGATGCAGGTCGCCCTCGCCCCACATCATAAAAAAGCCCCGCGCAGGGCGGGGCACATCGGAGAAAACTCCACTGAGACTCGTCACCTGCGCCGGCCTTCGCATTTATGCGAGACTTCGGAGAGAGCACCCGAGCAATTAGCGCGGGCACGCCCATCGACCTGCGGTCTTGGGTTACGAGGATAAGTATACACGACAGCGACGAGGCTCGCCACCCCTCCTAAATTCCCTGCGCACGGGGGACGCCGCGTGGCGCACCGAAGGGCTCGGGCGATTCCGGCCACTCGACGGGTCGCGGTACCCGCTGACATTGCCCCGGCGACCGTGCGCTGCAGCGGCGGTGTCGTTGGCACCTTGTAACGTCCCCGTATCGGGCATAGGCCAAGGCATTGGCGTTTCCATTCCGTGCACTCTCGTTTAGGTGGCTGATCGCACACCATGGCGGCACCATCGGCGGTGGACATTCGTGAACGCTTCGGCGCAAGCGTCTACACGTGGTTCCGCGGCGGTATGAGCCTGAGCCTACGCTCCGCCCTTCTCGGTGGGGCAGCGGTGACGGAGCGCGCATGCGCCGACTACACCAGGGCCGGAGTGGTGCCGACGGATTCTTCCCATCGGCTTTTGCGGCGTGCAGTAGTCGCCCCCCCGTTCCATTCTCGTGGATTGCGAGAACCTGGTCGCTTTCGACCCGGAGCAGCGCGAGATCCTCTGGTACGAAGCGAGCGCAGATACTGAATGTCCTCGCATCATGCAGCAGTCCCCAGACCCGTGGTTGGTGGGTGGTGCGTGTTGCGTCTGTGTGGTGGGTGGTGTGTTTTGTTGTGGGATGCGCGAAGGCCCACCAGTGTGTGGTGGGCCTTCGTGTTTGGTTAGTGTTCGGCGGTGTCCTGCTCTCCCACCCCTAGGGGCAGTACCATCGGCGCTGAAGGGCTTAGCTTCCGGGTTCGGAATGGGGCCGGGCGTTTCCCCTTCGCTATGACCGCCGTAACATTTGTCAGAGTGTAGCAAACCATGTTTGTGTTTGGTTTGGTGGTTCTCTGGGAACCGTATAGTGGACGCTTACGTTTGTTTTGTGTTGTGTTGAGGTTGTTGGCTGATTAGTACCGGTCAGCTCCACAGGTCGTTAGTCCCTGCTTCCACGTCCGGCCTATCTACCCAGTGGTCTAGCTGGGTGCCTTCCACCATTACTGGTGTGGAAACCTTATCTTGAAGCAGGCTTCCCGCTTAGATGCTTTCAGCGGTTATCCCTTCCGAACGTAGCTAACCAGCCGTGCCACTGGCGTGACAACTGGCATACCAGAGGTTCGTCCGTCCCGGTCCTCTCGTACTAGGGACAGCCCTTCTCAAGTTTCCTACGCGCGCAGCGGATAGGGACCGAACTGTCTCACGACGTTCTAAACCCAGCTCGCGTACCGCTTTAATGGGCGAACAGCCCAACCCTTGGGACCTACTCCAGCCCCAGGATGCGACGAGCCGACATCGAGGTGCCAAACCATGCCGTCGATATGGACTCTTGGGCAAGATCAGCCTGTTATCCCCGGGGTACCTTTTATCCGTTGAGCGACCACGCTTCCACTTGCCGTGGCCGGATCACTAGTTCCGACTTTCGTCCCTGCTCGACCTGTCAGTCTCACAGTCAAGCTCCCTTGTGCACTTACACTCAACACCTGATTGCCAACCAGGCTGAGGGAACCTTTGAGCGCCTCCGTTACTCTTTGGGAGGCAACCGCCCCAGTTAAACTACCCACCAGGCACTGTCCCTGAACCAGATCATGGTCCGAGGTTAGGAGCCCAGCCCGATCAGAGTGGTATTTCAACATTGACTCCACAACCACTGGCGTGGCCGCTTCATAGTCTCCCACCTATCCTACACAAACCGGACCGAACACCAATACCAAGCTATAGTAAAGGTCCCGGGGTCTTTCCGTCCTGCTGCGCGTAACGAGCATCTTTACTCGTAATGCAATTTCGCCGAGTTCGTGGTTGAGACAGTAGAGAAGTCGTTACGCCATTCGTGCAGGTCGGAACTTACCCGACAAGGAATTTCGCTACCTTAGGATGGTTATAGTTACCACCGCCGTTTACTGGGGCTTAAATTCTCAGCTTCGCTCTCAAGAGAGCTAACCGGTCCTCTTAACCTTCCAGCACCGGGCAGGCGTCAGTCCGTATACATCGTCTTGCGACTTCGCACGGACCTGTGTTTTTAGTAAACAGTCGCTTCTCCCTGGTCTCTGCGGCCCTTACCCGCTTCCCACCGCATGGATGGTAACGGTCCGGGCCCCCCTTCTCCCGAAGTTACGGGGGCATTTTGCCGAGTTCCTTAACCACGATTCTCTCGATCGCCTTAGTATTCTCTACCTGACCACCTGTGTCGGTTTAGGGTACGGGCGGCTAGAACCTCACGTCGCGGCTTTTCTAGGCAGCATAGGATCACCCGCTTCACCCCCAATGGGGCTCCCCATCAGTTCTCAGGCACATGAATGGCGGATTTGCCTACCATTCGCCCTACAACCTTAGACCTGGTCAACCATCGCCAGGCACGGACTACCTTCCTGCGTCACCACTGTTAACACGTTTACCTACTACAAGTTCAGTTCCCAGCCCACCACAACAAGAACAACCCCGAAGGGAAGTACCTGACGCGGTGAGGTGGTTAGTATCACAAGCCTTGGTATGGGCGGTTCTTCGCCGGTAGCAGAATATCAACTGCTTGTCCATCGACTACGCCTGTCGGCCTCGCCTTAGGTCCCGACTTACCCAGGGAAGATTAGCTTGACCCTGGAACCCTTGGTCATCCGGCGGACGGGTTTCTCACCCGTCTTTCGCTACTCATGCCTGCATTCTCACTCGTGTAGGCTCCACCACTGGGTTACCCCGCAGCTTCACTGCCCACACGACGCTCCCCTACCCATCCACGCACCTGGACCACAAAGGCCTAGCATACGCGTGAATGTCACGGCTTCGGCGGTGTACTTGAGCCCCGCTACATTATCGGCGCGGAATCACTTGACCAGTGAGCTATTACGCACTCTTTCAAGGGTGGCTGCTTCTAAGCCAACCTCCTGGTTGTCTATGCAACTCCACATCCTTTCCCACTTAGCACACGCTTAGGGGCCTTAGCCGGTGATCTGGGCTGTTTCCCTCTCGACTACGAAGCTTATCCCCCGCAGTCTCACTGCCACGTTCTCACTTACCGGCATTCGGAGTTTGGCTGACGTCAGCAACCTGGTGAGGCCCATTAGCCATCCAGTAGCTCTACCTCCGGTAAGAAACACGTGACGCTGCACCTAAATGCATTTCGGGGAGAACCAGCTATCACGGAGTTTGATTGGCCTTTCACCCCTATCCACAGGTCATCCCCCCAGTTTTCAACCTAGGTGGGTTCGGTCCTCCACGCGGTCTTACCCGCGCTTCAACCTGCCCATGGATAGATCACTCCGCTTCGGGTCTAGACCCAGCGACTATAACGCCCTATTCGGACTCGCTTTCGCTACGGCTTCCCCACACGGGTTAACCTCGCCACTGAGCACTAACTCGCAGGCTCATTCTTCAAAAGGCACGCCGTCACCCCAACTAAGAAGGCTCCGACGGATTGTAAGCACACGGTTTCAGGTACTATTTCACTCCCCTCCCGGGGTACTTTTCACCTTTCCCTCACGGTACTAGTCCGCTATCGGTCACTAGGTAGTATTTAGGCTTACACAGTGGTCTGTGCAGATTCACACCAGATTTCACGGGCCCGATGCTACTTGGGATCCTCAAAAGGAGGCCATGAGATTTCGTTTACGGGACTACCACCCTCTATGGTCGGCCTTTCAATACCGTTCAACTATCAACACGACTTTCTCACTCCACGGGTAACTGTCAGATCACCCAATCAAGTCCCACAACCCCACACACGCAACGCCTGACAACTTGACACGCGCATGGTTTGGCCTGATCCGCTTTCGCTCGCCACTACTCACGGAATATCTCTTCCTGCCGGTACTGAGATGTTTCACTTCCCGACGTTCCCTCCACTTACCCTATATATTCAGGTAAGGGTAACTAGGCATAACCCTAGCTGGGTTCCCCCATTCGGACACCCTCGGATCACAGTTCGTTTGCCAACTCCCCGAGGCTTATCGCAGGCTACAACGTCCTTCATCGGCTCCTAGTGCCAAGGCATCCACCCTGTGCTCTTAAAAACTTCAACAAAACCAAGAAAACAACAACAAAAAATGTCATCAAACTCGATCACACAAAAACAAGATGCTCGCGTCCACTATACAGTTCTCAAACAACCAACGAACCAACCAGCCCCACCCCCCAAAACAACCAAGGAACAAGACCAACACGCCGCCAAGAAACAACCACACGTGATTGCCTCAGGACCCAATAGTGTGTCCACACCACCACCACACCACCCAAGCACCCTCCACAACCCCCACCAAAATGAGGACCGGTACTAGAAACTCGAACAACGCGATAACAGCAATAGTTGATGTTCCACCCAATGAGCAACTACCCCGGCACACACTCGGCACCGAAAGATAGCCACCACCCCAAAAACCGGGGCGATCAAAAGCTCCTTAGAAAGGAGGTGATCCAGCCGCACCTTCCGGTACGGCTACCTTGTTACGACTTAGTCCCAATCGCCAGTCCCACCTTCGACGGCTCCCCCCACAAGGGTTAGGCCACCGGCTTCGGGTGTTACCGACTTTCGTGACTTGACGGGCGGTGTGTACAAGGCCCGGGAACGTATTCACCGCAGCGTTGCTGATCTGCGATTACTAGCGACTCCGACTTCATGGGGTCGAGTTGCAGACCCCAATCCGAACTGAGACCGGCTTTTTCCGATTCGCTCCCCCTCACGAGATCGCAACGGTTTGTACCGGCCATTGTAGCATGCGTGAAGCCCAAGACATAAGGGGCATGATGATTTGACGTCATCCCCACCTTCCTCCGAGTTGACCCCGGCAGTCTCCCATGAGTCCCCGGCATAACCCGCTGGCAACATAGGACAAGGGTTGCGCTCGTTGCGGGACTTAACCCAACATCTCACGACACGAGCTGACGACAACCATGCACCACCTGTACACCAGTCCGAAGACGCACCCATCTCTGAGCGATTCCGGTGTATGTCAAGCCTTGGTAAGGTTCTTCGCGTTGCATCGAATTAATCCGCATGCTCCGCCGCTTGTGCGGGCCCCCGTCAATTCCTTTGAGTTTTAGCCTTGCGGCCGTACTCCCCAGGCGGGGCACTTAATGCGTTAGCTACGGCGCAGAACTCGTGGAAAGAGCCCCACACCTAGTGCCCAACGTTTACGGCATGGACTACCAGGGTATCTAATCCTGTTCGCTCCCCATGCTTTCGCTCCTCAGCGTCAGTAGCGGCCCAGAGACCTGCCTTCGCCATCGGTGTTCCTCCTGATATCTGCGCATTCCACCGCTACACCAGGAATTCCAGTCTCCCCTACCGCACTCTAGTCTGCCCGTACCCAATGCAAGCTCACGGTTGAGCCGTGAGATTTCACACCAGACGCGACAAACCACCTACGAGCTCTTTACGCCCAATAATTCCGGACAACGCTTGCGCCCTACGTATTACCGCGGCTGCTGGCACGTAGTTAGCCGGCGCTTCTTCTGCAGGTACCGTCACTTACGCTTCTTCCCTACTGAAAGAGGTTTACAACCCGAAGGCCGTCATCCCTCACGCGGCGTCGCTGCATCAGGGTTTCCCCCATTGTGCAATATTCCCCACTGCTGCCTCCCGTAGGAGTCTGGGCCGTGTCTCAGTCCCAGTGTGGCCGGTCGCCCTCTCAGGCCGGCTACCCGTCGAAGCCTTGGTAGGCCATTACCCCACCAACAAGCTGATAGGCCGCGAGCCCATCTTCCACCGAAAAACTTTCCACCCCCAACCATGCGGAAGAAGGTCATATCTGGTATTAGCAGCCGTTTCCAACTGTTATCCCAAAGTGAAAGGCAGGTTGCTCACGTGTTACTCACCCGTTCGCCACTAATCCAGAAAGCAAGCTTTCCTTCATCGTTCGACTTGCATGTGTTAAGCACGCCGCCAGCGTTCGTCCTGAGCCAGGATCAAACTCTCCGTAAAAAACAAATCGCCACACCCACAGGTGTAACAACAATACGAAGGAACCAAAGCTCCAAAAAACCCAACACCCCAAAAAGAGCGCCAGGACAAACAAAAGACAATCAAACAACCAAACCACCACAAAAGCAGCCCAGCCATCCAACCATCATGGCATCAACTATCAAACACACTATTGAGTTCTCAAACAACCACCACACCCACAACCAACCAGAACCAAACAGTCCCAACCAGCCACGAGGCAACCTAACAACCCTACCCCACCAACCCCACCCAGTCAAACCACCAGGCAAAACCAGCAAGAACCATCCGCACCCACAAGACACGAACAGCTAGCCCATCAACGCAAAAAACACGCCAACAAACCGGTCACATCACCACCAAAAAACGGCCAGAAACCCTGATAAATCAACGTTCCCACCCGCCAACCTCCCGGGGCAACGAGATAAAACAATACACACCCCCAACACAGAACGCAAACCCACCCACCACGCACGTTCGCTGCACTCGGAGTGCGCTGGTCTGCTGGGGCGACATCAACACCGTGTCGGGCGGCCTCGTCCCCGCGTTAGTGCCGTTTCGCTCTAGTCCGCAGCGGTAGTTATTTCACTCGCACGCGCAGCACCTTGCTGACTGCGCCCGATGTTGCCGTCGTCTTTGGCACGACAATTCGGTATCGGACGACCCCACGCTTTCGTTCCTTGGGAAAGGTGAGTGTCACATCACGCTGATACGCCCAGAGCTTATTGTCACTTTGCGCGGTCGGGAACTCGACCCGCTTGACGGTTTTCCATGCTCCAGATCCAATTCGACGTTGGACCTTCGCTTTCTTACCCGCTCCCGCCCAAACAATGGTGATGGTGCGCCCTTTCAGTCGCTTGTCACGTTTGATGGTCGCTTGTTGCTTCTTGCCGCTCGTGAATCCGCGGATCACCGTGCGCTTCGGGCTGACCTTCACCGTGATAGTCCTGGAGGTTGCCGCGGCATACGGCTGCGAGCCCGAAGTAGCACGCGCCACTAGTCTAATTTCGTACGTTCCGCTCGGGACCAATCCCGCAGCCCCGAGCGACGTCTTTAGCGCCGGCAAGATGTCGACCGTCGTCGCCGCGGCGCGTACCCGCACAGCGCCCACGCGTTTCCACTCCTGGCGCTTCTTCACTTGCACTTCGAGGTCGCGAGGACCTCCCGATACAGCCAACTGAACGTAGACCTGTTCGGATGCCGCATCCGCAGCGACGCGATAGTCCTTGATCGAAATCACTGTCCGCGCGGGGTCCTTACCCGTGGCGCTTCCTGATCCTGTACCCGGGCCACCCGCATTTGGTGTTCCGGAACCGTCGTTTCCCTGATCTGTTCCGCCACCGGGCTGGGGCGAACTGCCACCAGTGCCACCGCCGCCGGGACTACCGGCGTCCGAACACGCGCCGTCTTGGGACCAGGGCTTGCCTTCACCGAGGTTGAGCGGCGGGATATTCCCCTGCGTCCACCACTTCGCTACGTAGATCAGTCCGTCGTACACGACCCGTGCGCCGGCGAGGTAGCTCTCGTCCGACTTCCATGCGGGTACGCTGTCGCAACCTTCACCGGCACTGCTACCGCTGCCACCGGGATCGGTGGTGCCGCCAGACCCTTCACCACTACCCGACCCGGAACCAGACCCATCACCACCGCCCGACCCGGAACCAGACCCATCACCACCACCCGACCCGGAACCAGACCCATCACCACCACCCGACCCGGAACCAGACCCATCACCGTCGCCGCCCGGATTCGGCACTGGGGTGCCGTCGCCGGAGCCGACTCTTGCCCCCACGGTCTGCGCGAAGGCGTAGCCATTCGTGGCGTCCCAGTTGATCGACCAGGTCATCGCGCCACCGATCTTGCCGTAGGCGCGCGGCGGGACGTACGAACCACAGTTCTTCAGGGTTTCCAGGCAGTCGATGGCCTTGGACACATCGGACGGGGACAGGTACCCGCCCGATGGTGCCGCGGCCACAATCGACGGCACCCCGAGTCCGACCTGGTCGGCACGCAGCCCCATTTGCTCGATCTGCTTGGCCGCCAACGCCGTCAGGAAGTCGATCGTTCCCTGCGA
Organism: Rarobacter incanus; assembly: GCF_006715765.1. Taxonomy (NCBI): domain Bacteria; kingdom Bacillati; phylum Actinomycetota; class Actinomycetes; order Micrococcales; family Rarobacteraceae; genus Rarobacter; species Rarobacter incanus. The sequence goes on along the minus strand of NZ_VFNV01000001.1, from coordinate 2,046,390 downwards.
ATAGATCTTGCCGTCCTCGCCCGGCATCGACCCGGAGTTGTAGTACTGCAGGTTGGTGACGGTCAGGATGTCCTTGACCGCCACGGTGAGCTTCCAATACTCCATGCCCGATGAGTAGTAGTCCATGGTCTGCGGGGCCATTGTCACGATGAAGCCGGATCCGTAGTGGCTTGCCAATTCGTGCAGCGCGCCGCCCAGGTACTGCGCGGTGATGCCGTTTTCGAAGTCGATATCCAGGCCGTCGAATCCGTAGGTGTCGATGATGGTGCGCAGGCTCGACACAAAGTTGGCCTGCTGCGTGGCATTGGTCACCGAGATCGCGCCATTCGCCCCGCCGATCGAGATGATGACCTTGCGGCCCTGACCCTGCAGCGTCTTGATGTCCTTGCGGAACTGCGTCTCGGTGTACACACCCGCAAAGTCCGTCGTCGCGAACTGGAACTGTGCGGCGCCCGGAGTCGTTGACTGTTCGGCGAAAGCCACGGCGACCAGGTTGTACGCCTGCGGAATGTCGGTCAGTTTGAGCAGCGTCGAGCCGTTGTTGAAGTTGTGCCAATAGCCGGTGAGCCAGCCGCTTTGGGACGAGGCCACCTCGGCGCGTTTCGACGCCTGCGTGACTTGCCCGGCCGCTGTGGCAAGGTTTGAGCTAGCCTGCGCGGTGGTTGTCCCTCCCGTCGCGACAAGGAATACAGTCACGAAAGCTGCCAGGGCTCGCAGCACGGCATTGTGCATTTTGTTCATAGCGTGAACTTAGCAAGCACTTGGTGACCGCGCCCGCGGAAGCACAGTGATAGTGCCTCCGCCGCGTTAAACCTTTGCACGACCTACAATTGCGGTGGTTACTCGATGGGCCGGGACTACGATGAAGGAACTACGGCCAGCCGTGTTCAAAGGTGCTATGAGCTGGCATATCTTCGACGAAATGAGGTCAACATGTCTCGGATTCTGATCGTTCGTGCCCATCCGCTCACTTCAGAAGCCTCGCGCTCGATGCAACTGGCTGATGCATTCGTCAGGGCATACGTTCGCCTCCACCCCGACCACGACGTTAGCGACCTTAATCTCTACAGTGTCGCGATTCCGGAAATCGACCTCGACCTTCTCAGCGGGTGGCGAAAGCTCTCGGCTGGCGTGCCATTCGTGCACTTGGATCAGCCCGAACAGAACAAGGTCACGCTGTTTTCCAACTACACCGATCAGTTCCTTGCGGCGGACAAAGTTGTCATCGCGAACCCGCTGTGGAACCTGGGAGTACCGACACGCCTCAAAGCGTGGGTTGACACGATATGCGTTGCCGGCAAGACCTTTCGGTACAACGCAGCCGGTGACGCCGTGGGACTCGTAACGGGAAAGAAGGCGCTGCATATTCAGGCATCGGGCGGTGTCTTCGGTGGCCAAGACCCCGCCTCGGTCTACCTGAAGACGATGTTCAATTTCCTCGGCGTGACCGATTTCGTCCAGGTGACCGCAGAGGGAATGGACCACGACCCAACGCACGCCGACGAGATCATGGCGCGCGCGTTCGCCAGGATCGAGCAGGCCGCCAAGGAGTTCTAGCCCGGCGCGGCGGCGCGGCCGGTGTTCGACAGTAGTTGAGGGGCCGGTCCACCCTAGGTGGACCGGCCCCTCAATCGTCATCACTGCGCCGCGGTGGCAGAAATATCAGTCCTCGTCGTGCAGCTTGCTAACCTTCGCGGGGTCGACGGGGATGCCCGGACCGTTCGTGGTCGCGAACGTCGTCTTGAGAATGTAGCGCCCTTTCGAAGAAGAGGGCTTCAGCCGCAGGATCTCTTCAATTGCCGCGGCGTAGTTCTCGACGAGCTGCTTCTCGTCGAACGAAGCCTTACCGATAATGAAGTGCAAGTTGGCGTGCTTATCGGTGCGGAACTCGATCTTTCCGCCCTTGATGTCCGTCACCGCTTTGGCGACATCCATCGTGACGGTACCGGTCTTGGGGTTCGGCATCAGGCCACGGGGACCCAGCACCTTACCGAGGCGCCCGACCTTACCCATCAGGTCAGGGGTCGCGACGGCCGCGTCGAAGTCCGTGTACCCGCCTGCGACCTTAGCGATCAGGTCGTCGCCACCCACCTCGTCGGCGCCAGCGGCGAGTGCCTGCTCTGCCTTGTCACCGTTCGCGAAAACGATCACGCGAGCGGTCTTACCGGTTCCGTTGGGAAGGTTCACGGTGCCACGCACCATCTGGTCGGCCTTGCGCGGGTCGACGCCCAATCGCATTGCGACCTCGATTGTCGAGTCGAACTTCTTGGATGAGGTTTCCTTAGCGAGCCGCACGGCCTGCGCCGGTGTGTAGAGCTCGTCCTTGTCGATCTTTTCTGCGGCGGCCCTGTAGGCCTTTGAACGCGTTGCCATCTGCTTCTTCTCCTTCAGCAGTCGTGGTCCGGGTCCGCGTGACCCTGCCACTGTTTGGTTGGTGGGCGCGGATGCGCCCGGGAAATTGTGGTCGAACTAGCCTTCGACCGTGATACCCATCGAGCGAGCCGTTCCGGCGATCACCTTCGCGGCGGCGTCGATGTCATTGGCGTTGAGGTCGGGCAGCTTCGTCTTGGCGATCTCGCGAACCTGTTCGGCGCTGAGCTTGGCAACCTTGACCGTGTGCGGCGTCGCCGAGCCCTTGTCGACTCCGGCTGCCTTCTTGATCAACTCCGCGGCCGGGGGTGTCTTGGTGATAAAGGTGAACGAGCGGTCCTCGTAAACCGTGATCTCGACAGGAATGACGTTGCCGCGCTGGGATTCCGTCGCCGCGTTGTACGCCTTGCAGAATTCCATGATGTTGACGCCGTGCTGACCCAGTGCCGGACCGATGGGCGGCGCGGGGTTGGCGGCTCCAGCCTGGATCTGGAGCTTAATGAGGCCAGAGACCTTCTTCTTGGGAGGCATGAGCTTTCTCTATTTCTGTGTGGGGGCCGACGCCATGGGCGATGACCCGGTTGCATGGGCTGCGCTAACTAGATCTTTGCGACCTGGTTGAACGCGAGTTCGACCGGAGTTTCCCGGCCAAAAATTGATACCAGAACCTTGAGCTTCTGTGATTCCGCATTGATTTCGGAGATTGTCGCAGGAAGGTTTTCGAACGGTCCGTCCGTCACGGTCACCGACTCGCCCACCTCGAAGTCAACCGCGATGGCCGGAGCACTCTTCGCGGACTCGCCAGCCTTGGCGGCCTCCGCCGGCTGGTCGCTCAGCATTGAGGGAGCGAGCATCAAGAAGACCTCGTCAAGCGATAGCGGTGTCGGCTGGTGCGCATTCCCGACAAACCCGGTGACACCCGGCGTGTGCCGCACCGCACCCCACGACTCATCCGTGAGTTCCATGCGAACCAATACGTACCCGGGGATCCGCACGCGGCGCACGGTCTTCTTTTGCGCGTTCTTGATCTCGGTGACCTCTTCCATCGGCACCTCGATCTGGAAGATGTAATCCTCCATATTGAGCGACTGGATTCTGGTCTCGAGGTTAGTCTTCACCCGGTTTTCGTAGCCCGCGTACGAGTGAATGACGTACCAGTCTCCGTACAGACCACGCAATTCATCCTTGAGCACCGTGGCCGGGTCGAGCGCCTCTGCGGATTGCTCGTTTTCGGTCGCCACCGTCTCATCGACTTCGGAGGTGGTGGGGTCGAGCGGCTGCTCCGACACGTGGAACCTGCTTTCTTCATCGGATGTGATCAATCGGCCAGGCTCGCACCGCAAGCCGATGGATCTTCACGGCGTCACGCAGCTACGCTACCCGACGCTGAGTTCTTGTCAGCCAAATATAAGGCTTGCGAGCTTACCTAGTCCGAAGTCAATGCCGACAACAAACAGCATGATGACGGCCACGAACACGACCACAACTATCGAGTAGTTGATCAGTTGCGACCGGGTGGGCGTTACAACCTTCTTCAGCTCCGCGATCACCTGGCGCACGAACAGCGCAATGCTGCCGAAAAAGCCGGGCCCCTTGTTGCCCTTGCCCGCGGCCTTGCTGCCGGCGGCGCTGCCCTTGCCGGCGTCGACGGCGCCCGTGGCGCCGGAGTCGGCCGATGCAGTCTCGCTCACAGTTGATCCTTGTCGTCGCTTCTATTGGTTGCGTCACCCCACCGGTCGGTGTGGCAACTATGCCCGCTCCGCGCTTCGCGAAGTGAGGCTTTGCAGGGCAGACAGGACTCGAACCTGCAACCTGCGGTTTTGGAGACCGCTGCGCTACCAATTGCGCCACTGCCCTAAGTGGTGAACATCTCGATTGCGCCAATTCGCGGGCGCAACCGATCATGCGGTAATTACCACCGACGTTCTACTGTACGCGAAATCACGGCCCGGGTCTAACCCGGGCAGCACTTTTTCTGCAACGATAGGATGGTGACTAAATCTGCCAGCACGGCTCAGCCCGGTTCCGCCCATCCAATGCCGCGCGTTTCGACGCGCGTGGCCGCAATCGCCCCATCGGCGACGCTTGCCGTCGATGCGCGCGCCAAGCAATTGAAAGCACAGGGCCGCCCGGTAATCGGCTTCGGCGCCGGAGAGCCAGATTTCCCCACCCCGGCCCACGTTGTTCAGGCAGCGATCGCGGCAGCCAAAGACCCTGCCAACCATCGCTACACCCCGGCGGCCGGGTTGCCGGCGCTGCGGGCGGCGATTGCACAGCGCGCGCAGATTGACGCTGGCTACCACACCGAGGCGGCCAACGTGCTGGTGACCAACGGTGGCAAGCAGGCCGTCTACCAGGCGTTCGCCACTTTGGTTGATCCCGGTGATGAGGTGCTTCTTCCTGCCCCGTTCTGGACGACCTATCCGGAAGCAATACGCCTCGCCGGTGGCGTGCCCGTACAGGTGTTCGCAGGGGCCAGCCAAGGCTACAAGGTGACCGTTGCGCAACTCGAAGATGCGCGAACCCCGGCGACGAAGACCCTGCTCTTGTGCTCGCCATCGAACCCCACCGGAGCCGTCTACTCGCCCGCGGAACTTGTTGAGATCGGGCAATGGGCCCTGTCCAATGGCATCTGGGTGATTAGTGACGAGATCTACCAGCACCTCACCTACGACGGCGTTAGGGCGCAGTCGATTCTCGCTCACGTTCCGCAGCTGGCTGACCAAACCGTCGTCCTCAATGGCGTGGCGAAGACTTTTGCAATGACGGGTTGGCGCGTGGGGTGGATGACGGGGCCAACAGATGTCATCAAGGCAGCGACCAACCTCCAATCGCACCTCACGTCGAACGTGTCAAACGTGTCACAACAGGCCGCCCTGGCGGCATTGACGGGAGACATGACGATCGTCGAGACGATGCGGCAAGCGTTCGACCACCGTCGCAAGATCATCGTCGCGATGCTCAATGAAATCGATGGATTCAACTGCCCGCTCCCGCAAGGCGCGTTCTATGTCTATCCCGATGTCACCGGCGTCCTGGGGCGCACGATCGCGGGAATCGAAGTGACGACGTCCGCACAGCTGGCGAAGGTGATCCTGGACGAGGTGGAGGTCGCGGTCGTACCCGGTGAGGCGTTCGGCCCCAGCGGATACCTGCGCCTGAGCTACGCCCTCGGTGAGGAGGACCTAATCACCGGGGTCCGCCGCATCCAGGAACTGCTCGCGCGCTAGCCCTGCACACGGTTACGGGGGGTGCGTAGCGGGTCGCCAACCGGGCCCGCTCGCCCGCTAGCCCCGCAGTCCCCGCACGGGGGCACGACGGGGCCGGATTGTGATGTGCCTAGGAAGCGCCCGCCGTTAGGTCGTCGGCGATCTCATCCGCCCACTCCTTGATCGCGGCGAAGTCGCGCCGGTCGCCGTTCTTGCCACGCGCAGCGGCGATAACTGCGCGTTCCGCCAAGCTCAAGTCGTTGAGATCCAGGCTGCCGGAGAAGTGGCGATGCTGACGGATGTTCGCACCGACGTTGCGGAGCGACTTTTCTCCCGAACCGTTGGTTTCCTTGCTGGGCGTATCGCTCAGGCCCGAGGAGAATATCCACACCGGCACGCGCGGTGCCGCTGCCGCGATCCGCTGCACCAGGTTTCGGGCGTCTGCCAGCCACGTACCCATGTAGACGGCCGATCCCACAACGGCCGCGTCGAATCCAGTGATGTCCGCCGCGCCCGCCTCCGCGCTGACGACATCGAATCCGCGGGCGGTCAACTCGTCCGCAATGGCCTCGCCAATGCCGCGGGTTGCGCCATGTTTGCTAGCAACTGCCACCAAAACCTTCATTGTTCCTCCTCGGCCTACCTTGGCTCATCATCCAACCCTGCCACATGTGCGCGCGCTTGGGTCCAAGGTCTGGACACCGCTGCACCGCCTGGCGCGGATTGAATCGGCACCCCGTCCGCACACTTCGTCGCAGCACCCCGCCCGCCCATTGCGTCGCGGCGCCCCGCGCCGCTGCACCGCCGGGCGCGGATCAGATGCCACACTAAGCAGATGGCAAACGACCCGGAACGTGATCTGAACGCCCTTCCCAAAGCGCATCTTCACCTGCACTTTACCGGTTCCATGCTGCCGGAAACGCTGCGCGATCTGGCCGCCAAGCATTCGGTTAGGCTCCCCTCGGCACTCCTTACGGGAAACCCTCTGCGCGTACCTGCCGACCAGCGAGGTTGGTTTCGATTTCAACGGCTCTACGACGCCGCACGCAATTGCGTGCGTGACGAATCCGATATGCGCCGATTGGTCGACGAGGCCATCGAGACGGACGCACAGGAGGGTTCGGGAAGGCTCGAGTTTCAGGTTGACCCCACCTCGTATGCGGCGCGCCTGGGCGGCATCACCCCGACGCTGGAGATCGTCCTCGATCAGGCACGCGCGTCGGCGCGCGCGCACAACGTCGATGTGGGGGTGATAGTGGCCGCATCGCGGATGCGCCACCCACTCGATGCCCGCACGCTCGCGCGTTTGGCCGCGCGTCACGCCGGCGACGGCCCCGGGGAAGTCATGGGGTTCGGGCTCTCGAACGACGAACGCAGCGGCGCAACCGCGCAGTTCGGCCCCGCGTTCGCAATAGCGGCCCGCGCCGGACTGCTCCTGGTCCCGCACGGAGGTGAGCTGCTCGGACCGGCACACATTCGGCAGGTCATAGCGAGTTTGCATCCCGACAGGCTCGGCCATGGTGTGCGCGCCGCCGAGGACCTCACTCTCCTGGACGACATAGTCAGGCGCGGCATCGCCCTTGAGGTCTGCCCACAATCCAACGTGTCGCTGGGTGTCTACCGCGATGCCGCGCACGTTCCCCTCAGGACGCTTGTCGCGGCCGGCGCGAACGTGGCGCTGGGCGCGGATGACCCGCTGCTGTTCGGTTCCCGGCTGACCGCACAGTACGAAGTGCTGCGCCGCGCGGGCTGGTCGGATGCGGAACTCGCCGCGCTTGCGCGGTCGTCCGTGCAGGCCTCAGCCGCGGCCACCGACGTCAAGGCGCGGCTCTACGACGGCATCGACGCGTGGCTGCGGGAACCGGGATCGCTGCCGCCTATCGCGCCGGCCGGCGACCGGGCCGCGCCAGCCGCCGCGCGCCATTGAGCGCGACTCATCGACCAGCGCCGCGACGCGGAACGCCCGCCGGTGCCGGCGCCAACCGCGGCCGGGGGTTCAGAGCGCCAGACCGACCAGCACCGGTTCGGGCTCCAAAGTAATGCCGAACGCGTCCTTGACCCCGGCGCGCACGTGTCGGGCGAGGTTGATAACGTCCTGCGCGCTCGCGCCACCCCGGTTCGTTATCGCCAGCGTGTGCTTGGTCGAAAGGCGGGCGGGGGACTCGTCCCCGAAAAGACCAAACCCCCGACCAAACCCCGCGTGCTCTATCAACCAGGCGGCCGACGTCTTGATGACGTCATCGCGGATGCGCCCCAGGCTCGGGGCGGTGGTGGTCAGGGGCAGCGCGGAACGCACCGGGTAGCGGGGCGCATCCGCGGGAAGCGATGCGGCCACATCCGCTGCGACGATCGGGTTCGTGAAAAACGAACCAGCGCTCCATCGATCGAAATCTGGCGCCGCCGGATCGTCCAGCAGCATGCCCTTGCGGCCGCGCAACTCCAACACTGCGGCGCGCACCTCAGATTGGGGGACGCGGGCGCCAACCTCGACCCCCAGCGTGCGCGCCAATTCGCCGTAGGCGATGGGAACGCTCAGCGAAGCCAGCCTCACCTGGAACGAAACGGAAAGCACGACATAGGCCGGTGATGGATACCACGGGGCACCCGCAAGCGCGCAATCCGCGCGCATCGATTGCTTCAGACGCGAGGTTCGGTAGCCAAAGGACAACGTGGAGGCAGCGAAGGTCTCGACCCTGCCCGCTACGCGGTTCCACACCCGCACCGCGGCGATCGCGCCCGCAACCTCCTGGCCGTAGGCACCGATGTTCTGCACGGGCGCAGCGCCAACGGTTCCCGGTATCCCGGACAGTGCTTCCAGGCCCACCCAATCGTTGTTGACCGCGTGGACCACCAGGTCGTCCCATGCGGTGCCCGCCACCGCTGAAAAAGAAGCGCCACCGCACGCATCCTGGCTCTCGACGGCGACGCCGGAGCGCACGTCGCGCACCACGACCCCGCCAAAGCCCTCGTCGGCGACGACCACGTTTGAACCGCCCCCCAGCACCAAAAGCGGTTCGGCCGCCTCGTCACATTCGCGGATCGTATCGATGAACTCTTGTTCGGTGGATACTTCGCGGTAGTTGTCGGCAGGGCCGCCGACGCGCAGGGTGGTGAGCTGGTCGAAACTGGGCATACACCCAGGCTAGCCGAGCCGGGCCACGGCTTGCGCCTTCGTCAGCACGCGCGCGCCGGAAACGGTGACACTCAGGTCAAATCGAACGGTGCCGCGCGCAGCGTCGATGGCGCCCACGGCGACCGACACGTTGATTTCGGCGGTACCTGTACTGGGAACCTCCACCGGCCGCGAGAACCGCGTTTGGTAGTCGATGACGAGTCCGGCGTCGCCGAGGAAGTCCTCCAGGACGCTAACGGCGGCGCCCATGGTCCACATGCCGTGCGCGATAACGCCCGGCAGGCCGACCGCGCGCGCCACGACATCGGAATAGTGAATATCGTTGAAGTCGCCGCTAGCGCCTGCGTAACGCACCAGGGTCTTGCGGTCAACTGCAATAGTCCTGGTTGCGACCACATCGCCAACGTTGATGGAGGTCATATCGGCCATACCTATGCCTCCAGCCGAACTGCCAGCGTCGAGTGAACCGAACTGATTAGTTCACCCGGTTCGTCACCCGGGAGGCTCTCGTGAATATCGGCGCGCGTGGAAACCATGGCCAGTCCCGCGCGTTCCTTGATCGAAACCACGGTGAGGACAGTCACGACGTCGTCACCGGCCACGAGCGGACGGACATGCTCGAATCGCTCGTCGGCGTGCACTACGCGAGAGAAATCGATGTCCGCGCCAGGATCCTCAATGAGCTGCGCCTCGGCCGCCTGGGCGATCGTAACCGCGAAGGTGACCGGCGCCACCAGGTCGCCGTAACCCTGTGCGCGGGCGGCGGCCAGGTCGTGATGCTGCGGAAGGTGCGCGCCCACGGCGCGCGCGAACTCGCGAATCTTCTCGCGCCCGACCCGATAGGGGCCGAAGGGCGGATAGACCCGCCCCGCAAACTCGACGTTTACCACGCGAACTCAGCGCTAAATCAGCGAGTCTCGCGGTGCTGCGTCTTGCGGCCGCAACGCGGGCAGAACTTCGCGAGTTCCAAGCGGTCCGGGTCGTTGCGGCGGTTCTTCTTCGTGATGTAGTTGCGCTCTTTGCAGTCAACGCATGCCATCGTGATCTTCGGACGAACGTCAGACGACTTACTTGCCACGGTAGTGCCACCTCTCGCGCCACTACGGGCGCAACATAATCCGGTTCACTTCCCCTCCCGGGGCTGTCAACCGGTGCTTTTCGCGCGCCGCCGGTCGAGCGCGCGAGATTGAACCTGTCACCAATGGTAGCGGGGGCGGGGCTCGAACCCGCGACCTCACGATTATGAGCCGTGCGCTCTAACCAACTGAGCTACCCCGCCGCTAGGTTGCCTGGATACATCCAAGCTAGACAGTGATGCGTCGGCTGCTAAAGCAACGACGCGAACCACTATCAGAGCCCCCGATGGGAATCGGACCCATGACCTCAGTCTTACCAAGACTGCGCTCTACCACTGAGCTACGGGGGCAGCGCCGACCTACGCTATCGCAATGTCATGCGAGAACAAAATCGGATTTACGTCCGCCGACGAAGCGCCGGACGCGCGGTACTGCCAAGTAATGCTGCGTGGCGGGTGAGGGATTTGAACCCCCGTAGCATGACGCGGCTGATTTACAGTCAGCTCCCTTTGGCCGCTCGGGCAACCCGCCTTGCCCGTTACCGGGCGGAACCACTTTACTAGGTAAAAGCCGAAGTGCGAAATCGGCACTCACGGGCCCCGATATTTCGCTTCCCGCACACCGCCCGCCTAGTCTTAGGGCACCTAAGTTTTCTCTGCGAGAAGGGCATGATTGTGGCCGATTCATCATTCGATATCGTCAGCAAGGTGGACCGCCAGGAGGTAGACAACGCGCTAAATCAGGCGGGAAAAGAGGTAGCGCAGCGCTACGACTTCAAGAACGTTGGCGCATCGATCGCGTGGAGCGGTGAGAAGATCGTGATGGCCGCGAACTCGGCCGAGCGCGTACTCGCGATTCTCGACGTATTCGAAACGAAGCTCATCAAGCGCGGCATTTCCCTCAAGTCACTGGAGGTTGGAGACCGCGAGCCCAAGCCGTCCGGCAAGGAATATCGCCTCGAATCGACGATCAAGGAGGGGCTTGCCGGGGACGCGGCGAAGAAGATCACCAAGATCATTCGCGACGAGGGCCCCAAGGGCGTGAAAACTCAAATCACTGGCGACGAGGTCCGCGTGACTTCGAAGTCCCGCGATGCACTGCAGGACGTGATCACCCTTCTCAAGGGCGCCGACCTCGACTTTGCCCTGCAGTTCGTCAACTACCGCTAGTGTCCGACGAGCCGTCGCCCGCGGCGGACTTCCCGGTCGAGTTTCCGCGGATGGAAATCGACTGGGGGGTTCCGTCAATCGAGTAGTGGATCTTCATCTCGTCTGATTCCCATTGCCGATTGCCCGGCACCGGCGATTCAACCGGCACCGATCGCTGCCTCTCGCGTTCCAAATTGGCGTTGTGTTGCGCGGGGTTGAATGCCTCATCGAATCCCCCCAGCGCGCCCCCGGCGCCGCCGCCGGCCATTGTCCCGTCGGGCTGCGCGAACGCCCTAATCGCCAACACCAACACGCCGACCGCGACAACCACGCCGCCGACCCACAATGCAACCGTCAGAACTAAGCCCATGACGCAATTCTCTCACCGAAAGTTGCCGAAGGCGCCGCCCTGCGCCATCCGCTCAAGCCGGGCGATCCGTTGATCCATCGGCGGGTGGGTAGCGAACAGCGATTTGACGCGCCCTGCGAACGGGTTCGCAATCATGACGTGCGAGACATTTTCGAGCTTCGGAGTGTCGGGCAGCGGCGCCCGGGACGTGCCTATCTCCAGCTTCGCCAATGCGCTGGCCAGTGCGAGCGGGTCGCCCGTTAGTCTGGCACCGTCCTCGTCCGCGTCGTACTCGCGCGTGCGCGAGATCGCCAGTTGGATGATGGACGCGCCGATCGGCGCCAGTAGGGCGATGCCGAGGGCCGCGAGCGGATTCGCGGAGTCCCGATCCCGGCCGCCACCGAAAAACATCAGGAATTGCGCGATCGAGGAGATAACACCCGCGATACCCGAGGCGACGGAGGCAGTCAGAATGTCGCGGTTGTATACGTGCATGAGTTCGTGCCCCAGCACCCCGCGCAGCTCGCGCTCGTTCAGGATCTGCAAAATTCCCTCCGTGCAGCACACGGCAGCATGGCGTGGATTGCGACCGGTGGCGAACGCGTTCGGCGAGCTAGTGGCGGAGACGTACAAAGCAGGCATGGGCTGGCCGGCCCGCTGGCTCAGCTCGGAGACGATACGGTACATCTCGGGCTGCTGCTGTGCGGTTACCGGATACGCCTGCATGGCGCGCAGCGCAATCGACGCGGAATTCCAGTAGCCCCAGGCGGTACCGGCCAGGCCCAGCACGCAAAAGAAAACAAGCAGGCTGGACGAGTCCCGCCCCACCAACGCCCAGATTCCCAGCAGGACGGCCCACATCCCTGCGAACAGCAAAGTTGTCTTCAAGCCGTTGAAGTGTCTGGTCGAAAGCGGAGCTGAACTCATATCACGCCACTGGTGTCCTCGATGCGCCGATCATTTCCTCGCGGGTGGGGACCTTTACCCGTTCACGGCCTTCTGTCTCCCCGAGATGCCGCTCGAAGGCGTCCAACTGCAACCAATCCTGCCAGCGCAAATAGGGGATACCCCGTTGCTCAAGCAAACCTATGATGGCCTGCGGATCCGGATTCTTGGCGGTAGGTAACGCCGCGACGTCTTCCACCAGATTAGCAATGGTTTCTGAAGCATCCGACTTCGTCGATCCGATGAGGCCAACCGGGCCTCGCTTGATCCAACCGGATGTGTAGAGACCCGGGACCTGCACCCCGTCGTGATCTATCACGCGTCCGCCCTGGTTGTTGATCACGCCCTTCGCCGCGTTGAATGGCACGCCATCGACGGGGCTTCCGAAGTATCCGACCGCGCGATAGACGGCCTCAACCGGCCAGTCGTGGAAAACGCCGGTGCCGCAGACGGTGCCATCGCCATTGAGTGCGGTGCGTTCGGTCCGCAGCGCGTCAACCTTGCCATCACCGTTTTGGTCCAGGATCGCAACGGGCGCCGCCAGGAAGTGAATGTGGAGTTTGCGGCTGGCGGTCTGCGTAGAGGGGTCTACCAGAGCCCAATCCGTCAACGTCTTGACGACCTGCTTGACCTGATTCGAACCCTGAATTGCGGCCAACGATCCCTCATCGAATTCGAAATCCTCGGGGTATACGACGACGTCGACGTCGGGGACATGTCCCAATTCCCGCAGTTCCAGCGGAGAGAACTTCGCCTGCGCCGGTCCGCGTCGCGCGAAAACGTGGACATCGGTGACGGGCGATGCCTTGAGCGCGCGGTAGACGTGGTCGGGGATCTCCGTCGAGTGGAGGTCGTCCGCGTGCTTGGCGAGCACTCTCGCTACGTCGAGCGCGACGTTGCCAGCACCGATGACGGCGACCCTCTGCGCCTCGAGCGGCCAGGTCTGCGGGTAGTCAGGGTGCGCGTCATACCAGGAAACGAAATCTGCCGCCCCATACGATCCATCGAGGTCGATACCGGGGATATCCAGATCAGCATCGCGGATGGCGCCCGTCGTGAAGATGACTGCGTCGTAGTAATCCTGTAGTTCCGTCACCGTGATGTCGTCACCGATCGTGACGTTCGAAATGAGCCGGATATCGCCGCGGTCCAAAACCTTGTGCAGAGCATTGATGATTTGCTTGATACGGGGGTGGTCGGGCGCGACCCCGTAGCGGACCAGGCCGAACGGCGCCGGGAGCCGCTCGAACAGATCGATCGATACCTCAAGGTCCGTCTTCGACAGGATGTCGGCCGCGTAGATCCCGGCTGGTCCAGCCCCGATCACCGCAACACGCACAGGGCGATTTGTGGTCACATCTCCTCCAGAATTCCGTTCAGTCCGCCGGTCAGCGCAAGGGCGCGGCCGAGGCGTTGGTGGCCGCACAAGGCCCGCCGTGAAGTCAGCGGACCAAGGCCAGCGATGTAGCCGGTGACGCTAGCACACTGGTTTTCTCGATTTGAAGGCGGTCCCAGGTTGCGAGACGGAGACGAGAGTCGCCTACACCTCTTGGACCAGGAACGTCGCGCCTTCTCCGATGTCTACTACCGTACCCGCAGGAACTGACAGTGGGACCCCCGCGGCAAGCCTCTGCTTGCCGCGGCCCGGGATCAGCACCTCCACGCCATTGGTGGAATTCAGGTCGGTGACGACCGCGCAATTGATTCCTTGCTCGATCATTGCGTGAGTCCTGGAGATTCCCCGTCCCGGAGAATCGAATGCAACGAGGTGCGGCTGGGGGGCGTACTCCGAACGCGGGTCGATCGGCGCCCGCCCCACGATGACCGGCCTATCGAGTTCAACGACTATCCCCGAGCCCAAGACCAACTTGTAGGGCGATGAGGTGGCCTCGTTCCCATTGGAGCTGGTCGCGAGGTCGGCGGATTCTCGCTCGAAATGCGGGTTCGCCGCGGCAACCAATTCGCTGATGAGTTCGACATCCGCAATATCGTCGGAACGCGACAGGCTTGCCGGGGAAGCGATCACCGTGGCATCCAAATCGTCGAGAAGATCGTCGATCTCGGTTGCCTCCACCGCGGCCGTCGGTTCGACAAACGATGTCACCTGCGAGGCCCCCACCAGCCCCGACTCGACCTGCCACCCTTCGCCCAATCGCGGGGTATGTTCCGGCAACAGGACCGTGACCCGCAGGGCGTCCGGAAACACCCGTTTGACGAGCTGACCTGCGCCATCTCCCACGATGTGGACCACGCCCGCGCCGTCTTGCACCTCCGCGCGGGCTCCGCCGCGCGCGGCGACGTGCAATCCATCCGCGCCGAGTGCTGCCGAGGCGAAGGGGACGAAGTCGTGCCCAAAGTGCTTCAGAATCACTTCGATGGCCTCGCTCGCCATCGTGCGCTCGGTCTTGTGCCACAGCACGGAGGCGGCATCGTCGCCGATCTCCGGGCCCACGACCGCGATCCCCCCGGGACGGATGACGGCCGCCGCTTCGCCTGCGATGTACCTACTGGTCAACATGGTGTTGCTCCCTCGAGATCGCTCGGTGCAATCGAAACATGTGGTCACCTATTTCTACGACATCGTGTGGGTCGACCTTGACCCGCACGCTCTGCATACAAGGTACCGTTTCCCCGCCCTTTCGGTGAATTCGCGTCCCATTGGTCGATCCGATGTCGCACGCCCACAAACCCCGTCTCCCCGGCAATAACAACACGTGGTTGCGCGAAACCGAGCGCTCGGGGTCGTGCAGGCGGACGGTGTTATGCGCACCAGGGGCGGCGCGCGGGCACCTGCCGACGATCGTGGGTCCCGCCACCACGATGGATTCGCCCGCCGCCGAACGGAGTTCCCATGTCGGTGTTTCCCGCCCGTGCGGGGAAGCCACCACGGTCGCCCCAGCGGCCACCTCGAAGTGATCGACGTCGCTTCCGCGTATCACCGGCGCTGGTGGCGGCCCCGATTGCTCGCTGAATTCGCATGGCGGACGGTACTGCGCCGGGGCCTTTGTGCCGGGGGCAAGGGCATCCGCTGCGCACGCGCCTTCCCCCGGCGGTGCGAGGTTCGAGTCGCCGGATCGCGGGTCGGCGCAGATCGGGGCACGCGCCGTTGGGGGCGCGGCGGCCTCGTTGGGAAATCTATGCCTAGTCGCGTTCGACGCAACGATAGTCACGCACGCTAGCATCCGGTCGTGCCATCCGATTCCATCCGGGTCCCGCAGTGCGCTCACCATCACCCACGGAGCCACAACGAGCAAGATCGTACGACCACTGGCGCGGAACGCGCCGACCGGCATACCCGTATGGCTATCGACCAGCCGAAGCCGCATGAGGGCGCGCCCGGGGCTCCAACCCGCCACCCCGAGCAGCACCGCGTAGCCCGCGCCGACAGCGACGGCAACAACCGTCCCCAGGCCGCGGACGGGGAGCGACAGGCAGGCTGCCGCGACGCACGCCGCAACACCGGCGTCGATTGCGGACGCGATAGCACGCACCGCGCCCGGGGCCTGATTGGCTGGTGGAACCCCGCGCATTCGGTGACCTCCCCTGGTCTCAAGGAACACGCTCACGCTACCGCGGGCCGCACCCGGCGCCCCGGATATCCACAGCCCTATTGGGTGCGGTCCACCATCGCCCATGCGAATCGCTCGAGGGTTTGGCGCACCTCGCCCTGCGGCAGGTTCTCCAGCTCGCCCACCGCACGGCCCACGTAGTCCTTGGCAAGATCGAGTGTTTGGCTCACCACCGAGTGCCCGTGCAACCTGGCCAGGACCGCCTCGAGGGTGGCGTCATCGCTAAGGTCGCCATCGATTGCAGCTAGCAACTCGGCGTCGTCCCCGCCATCCTCGCCGCTCGAAACCCGCTCGCGCAGCAGCAGTATCGGCATTGTTACAACGTGTTCACGCAGGTCAGTGCCCGGCGTCTTGCCGGTCATGGAGGCGCCCGGCAACAGATCGATCACATCATCTGCGAGCTGGAAAGCGACGCCGACCAACTCGCCGAAGCGGCCCACGGCCTCCACGATCGACGGGTCACATCCCGCGAATTGCGCACCAAACCTTCCCGCGGTCGCCAAAAGCGAGGCAGTCTTGTCCGACAGGACCTCCAGGTAGTGTTCGCGCGGATCGTCACCCTCACGCGGGCCGACCGTCTCGTGGAGCTGGCCCAAGCAGAGTCGTTCAAACGTCCGCGCCTGCTGCAGCACCGCGTCCGGCCCCAGCGTCGCCACCGTTGCCGACGCGCGCGCGAACAGCAGATCGCCGGTGAGGATCGCAACGGTATTACCCCACACCGCATGCGCCGAGGGCGCGCCCCGGCGCAGCGGCGCCGAATCCATGACGTCGTCGTGGTACAGCGTCGCGAGGTGGGTGAGTTCCACCACGACAGCCGCATCTAGGACTTGAGGGCGCTGCGCGTCACCCAATTCGGCCGCTATCAGGGCGAAAAGCGGGCGCAGTCGCTTGCCTCCGGCCAGCGCCAAGTGACGCGAGGCCGTGTTGGCGAGCGCATCCGCGTTGGCGGCCGCGGCCAATAGCATCTCTTCGACCTTCGCAAGGCGCGGTTCCAGCGCTGCAGACAGGCGCGGCGATATCCACGGCCACGCACCCGCAGAGCTGCCATCCTCCGTCGCTATTGCCGACGCGGTGTTGGTCATACCGGAATGTTCCACCCTATGAACTTAGCCGGAAAAATAAGTTTGTGAGTAATTGATGCGGCGAACGACACATTTACGACCCGCTACTGCGGATCGGCGACTGGGCGCGTGCCGCGGTGGAGCGCGACAATCCCTCCCGCGAGGTTGCGATATGCGACGCGCGTCCAGCCCGACCGCACCATCAGCTTGCCCAACTCGACCTGGTCGGGCCACTGGGAAATGGACTCGGCAAGGTATTCATAGCTACCCGCCTTGCGGGTAACGGCCCCCGCCACCTTGGGCAAGAGGTGGTCGCGGTACCACGTGTAGCTGGCACGCAGCGGCCTTGCGGTTGGGCTCGAGAATTCGCAAATGAGGATGCGCCCACCCGGCTTGGTGACCCGCAGCATTTCCGCGAGCGCGCGCTCGGTGTCAACCACATTGCGCAATCCGAAAGATATCGTCACGACGTCGAACGTGTCATCGTCGAAAGGGAGGTTCACGGCGTCTGCCTGGACAAAGTCCACCTCGGGATGCCTGCGCATGCCCTCGGCGACCATTCCCGCCGAAAAGTCCGCCGCTATTACCTTGGCACCCGCCTCCACGAGGGGGACGCTTGAGGTTCCCGTACCGGCCGCAAGGTCCAAGATGTCCATCCCCGGTCGCGGATCGATTTCGCGGGTGACCTCGTGGCGCCACTTGCGGGTCAACCCCAACGAGAGGACATCGTTGGTGATGTCGTATCGCTGCGCTATCCCGTCAAACATCTCGGCGACTACCTGCGGGTCTTTGTCCAACTGGGGCATTGTCCTCGTCCTATCATGGCGGCGCCGACCGAAATCCGAACGGGTTCCGGCCGACGCCACACTGCTTGGTACCTTCGATTATCCCTGGTCGCTGTCGCCAAACGGGTTGAAGGGGTCAAAACCCTGGCCGCCTTGGCTGTTCTGATCGCTCTGGCCGCCTTGGCTGTTCTGATCGCTCTGGCCGCTCTTGCCATCCTGCCCGCTCTGATCATCCTGCTGGGTCGACCCACCGCTACTCGTGTCAGAATCGGCCCGCACCTGGAGGGTCACGCTGACCTCGATCTCCTTCGAATCACGGACCACGGTCAGCTTCACGACGCTTCCCGACGCCTTTGCGCGCACGAAACCGGTCAGCGATTCGGCCCCGGAGACGGTGTTGGAATCGACCGCTACTACCACGTCGCCCGCCTTGAGGCCCGCCGTAGCAGCCGGGGACCCGTCCACGACCTGCTCGATCTTGGCGCCCTGCCTGGTCGCTCCGTCGGCGGTCGCCTCACCGTCGCCCAACATGACCCCGAGGTAGGCGTGTTCCGCCTTGCCGCTCGAGATGAGTTGCTCACCGATCATGTTGGCAACGTTGGAGGGAATCGCGAAGCCGAGGCCGATAGAACCGCTCGAACTGGAGGTGCTGGACATCGTCGCTATGGAAGAAGTGATGCCCACGACCTCACCCTGCGCGTTGAAGAGCGGTCCGCCCGAGTTACCCGGGTTGATTGCCGCATCGATCTGGATCGCGTTGGTGACAACAGTTTCGCTGGAAGCTGAACTTGTCGAGGATGTCGAGACGGGACGGTTCAGCGCCGAGACGATGCCCGTGGTTGCCGTGTTCGACAGTCCCAGGGGGTTTCCGACGGCCATGACGGGATCGCCAACCTGCACCGTGTCGGAATCCGCGAATACCGCCGCCTTCAGGTCGTCGGGCGCGTCCTTGAGGCGGACGACCGCCAGATCCGTCGTCGCGTCCGTTCCCACGATCGTCGCATCGAAGATGCGCCCATCGGTGAGCGTGACGGTTACCTTCGTTGCGTCGCCCACGACGTGGTCGTTGGTCAGCACCAGACCCGCCGAATCTACGATAACGCCGGAACCTTCGCCCTCGCCCGACGCCGTCGTCACCTTGATTGACACGACCGACGGAGAGACCGCTGTCACGACCTTTTGCCAGTCCGGATTGTCAGTTGAGGACGAGGCCACCGGCACCTCTACGGTACTGGAAGATGAACTGCCAAGTTGTGCCGTTGCGGCGGTCGATGTTGCCGCCGCCCTCGGTGATTGCGTGGACTTGACTAGCAACGCGGTCGAGAAACTCGCGATCAGCGCGGCCGCCACGGCCACCGCAGACATCGCCAAGAGTGGGGATTTCTTTCGATTGCGGCGCGCTGCTCGGTTCTCGGGGAGGGATCCGGTAGCGGGCACCGCGCCGATCGGAGCCGCCCACCCGGGAGCGTGCTCCGCACCCGCCTCGGTCGCAAATTCAGCGGGCGACGTTGGTGCCGCGAAGGCCGACGCGTACTGCGGCGCGGCCTGGGGTTGCGTGACCGGCTGCGCCTGGGCGGCGTACCGGGGCGACGACTGCCCGTTGGGCGCGTATGGCTGGGCGGAATGGGCGGACTGCGCCGGCTGGACGGGCTGAGTCGGCTGCGCCGGCGGCGCGTACGGTTGCGAGGGCTGCACTCGCGACGCATCCTGACCTGCCGCCGAACCCGACGCAGCGTACGGCCCGGGAGCGGCGAAGGGGCTGGAGTTGAGGGTGCCCGACGTGGCACTCTCCGACCGGTCGGCGTCAACAGAATCGGCCGACCCTGCTTCCACCCGCGGCGCCGTAAACGGTTGGGTGTGGGCGAGCGGTGTCAGCCGTTGTGTGGCGTTCAGATCCTGGCCGGTTGGTTCGGATCCGAAGCGGTCCTTGTTGGGTTCCTGGTTCATGGGGTGACCTCCTTTGATGCCACTAAGCAAACACCACCAATCTTGATGCCCGCTCGGACAATGCTGGACGCTTCCTATGAAACGATCCGCGCTTCGATGACGCGCAACCCGCCGGGCCTGTCGCTCATCGCCGCGCGGAGTTGCGGCTCGGCGTCGACGCTCACGTAATCGGCGCCAAGCGCCGTGGCCACAGAACCAACCCGCACGCTCGGAGGCGTAACCAGCAGTTGCTCAACGGCCCTGCGGGCCCGCGAGTCCGATTCGGCAAATGCATCGTGTTCCAGCCCGCGAAATATGGTGCCTCCACCATCGGCCAGCACCACGATCGACAACCTAAGTGGGCGCTCGCCCGCGCTGCGATGTAGCCCCGCCATGTCGTGCAGGAAGGTCACATCGCCCATGACGGCGACCGTATCGGATGCGGGTCGCGCGTGCGCGACGCCGATCGCCGTGGAAACGACGCCGTCGATTCCCGCAAGGCCACGGTTGGAATGGATCGCGATTCCGGGGGGAAGGGCGGCCTCGTCCGCGTGCCTGATCGCCCTGGAAGGACCCAAGACCAGGGCCATCCCGGGTGCCAGCGACTCGACCACGGCTCCCACCGCCGCGCGCCCGCTAAGCCCATGCTCACCCCGCGAGGCACCGAACGCGCGCGGTGCGGCGGCCCCCGTAAGCCACAATCGCAGCCAGTCGCTCCGGCGGGCGCTCGGCGACGCATCGCGCAACCAACCGGCCGGTGCGCCCTCCAAGCGCAAGTGCGCGCGGCGAGCAGGATCGAAGAAGCGGTCAACGCCACCGTGCATCTGCCCGATCGAAATCAGCCGGATGCCGGGCGCGGATGCCAACGCGGATGCCTGGCGCGACAACGTCGGGCGGCCGAACACAACCACCTGTTCGAGTCGGCCGTGCGGACCGTCTCCGAAGAACCGGTCGATCGCTTCCCGGTACGACGGGACGTCGCAGGGTCCCGGCCCGAAGCCCGCGGTGATCTCGCGGATCAGCGGCCAACCCTGTGCGCGCGCCAGGCGACCCGCGTCCGGTCCCGCGTCGGAACCGGCGATCACGACCGTTCTATCGGTTCGAAGAATCCGTTGGCTTTGTGCGGCAGTGAGCCGAGCCGAACGCGGCGCGACGGGGGCGCTGGCGGCGGGCCGAACCTCCCCCGCTTCCACGCGATCTCCAAGATCCTGCCAACTGCCGTCGGCGCCGCTTGGTACCAGTGGGTCATCGAAGGGACAGTTCAGGTGCGCGGGCGAGTTGTCGCCGGGCCGGACGGCACCGGCGACGGCGTCGGAAACGGCCTTTTCGATGTCCGCCGGATCTGCGCAAGGCACGACGACGGTGCCGGTCGCCGGGCCAAACGCGCCCGCTTGAACCGTAGTCTGGTTCGCACCTGTTCCTTGCAAACGCTGCGGCCTGTCGGCCGTCACGGCGATCAGGGGTACGCCTGCGTGCGCCGCTTCCAGCATTGCCGGGTGCAGGTTGGCCACCGCCGTGCCGGACGTAGTCACCACGGCGACGGGCGCGCGGTCGGCGCCCAGGCTCAGTCCGAGCGCCAAAAAGGCTGCGGAGCGCTCGTCTGATCTGCTGAAGATCCGGCAAAGTCCGCGGTCGGCAGCGGTCGCAAACGCGTAAATCAGGGGGGCATCACGCGAACCCGGGCAAATGACGACGCTGCGCACACCCGAGGCGATCAAAGCGCGGACGATCGCGGTAGCGGCGAGCACCGCGGGTGGCTGTTTCACTCGACCAATTTACCCACTCGATGCAAGCGTTCGCGCCACCGGTCGGCCCGCGGGCCCGCTGCCGGCTCCCCCGTCGGGCCGCCGCGTTGAATATCCAGCGCCGCCGCAACGTCTAGGGCCCCCTGCGTCGGGACCAGCGACTTGGCCACGGGATCGTGCGCAAATAGCAAGGTGGTGGCGAGTCCGCAGGCAAAAGGCAATTCCGGGAGCGCCGCGGCCAAAGCGACCCCCGCAGCTATCCCGATGGAGGATTCGAGGGCCGAGGAAACTACGACCGGGATCTTGATTTGCTCGGCGATCCGCAGCGCGCTGCGGATCCCACCCAGCGGTTGCACTTTCAGCACCGCAATATCGGCCGCGTGTTCGCGCACCACGCGCAACGGGTCTTCCGCGCGCCGAATCGACTCATCGGCCGCGATTGGCACATCGACGTGTTTGCGCACATACGCCAGGTCCTCCACGGTGGGACAGGGCTGTTCCACGTATTCGAGCCCTCCCGCGGCGCGATCAAGCACCGGGATTCGCCGGATGGCGACCTGCGGCGACCACCCCCCATTAGCGTCGATGCGGATCCGCCCGCCGGGCCCCAACGCATCGCGGACCGCCTCCAGGCGGCTGACCTCCGCTGCCTCGGTGTCCCCCGCGGCAGCAACCTTCACCTTTGCCGTGGTGCATCCGCGCCCCCCGCGCACGATCTGGGCGGCCCGTTGCGCACCGACCGCAGGCACCGTGACGTTCACCGGTATGCGGGATCGCACGGGGGCAGGCGCTTCGGTATGCGCCATCTCGAGAGCGCTGCGCAGCCACGGCGCCGACTCGTTGTCGTCGTAGTCCCAAAACGGCGAAAACTCTCCCCAGCCGGCGTCGCCCCGCAGCAGGATGCCGTCGCGCTGGCGCAGGCCGCGAAACCGCGTGATCAAAGCCGTCTGATAGACCCACGGAACCAAGTCAGCCATGCCACCACCCGTTGAGAAGGTACGCTCCCGCCGCGATCCCGATCACGATCACGGACGCGTAGAGCATTATTCCACCGAAGCGCGGCCCCACAACGCGCCCGCGCGCGCGGGGCGGCGCGGGAACCCCGACACGGGTGCGCGTGGATGCAATAGCGAAGTCGCGCGTCGCCGGCGCGAGTTCCGTCGGCGGGCTGCGCAATGCGTACGAATCGCGCGCCGGTTCGGGAATCTGCGGCGGCGACGCACCCGGGGTGGGCAGGCCGCCCGCGGCGGACGCGCCCTGCACCACCGTGTCTTCCTCGTGCGAGGCAGTGGCCTCCGGTTCCCGTGCGGGCAGCTGCGGGCGAACTATCGTGTCGTCGCAGTCGGATTCGTCACTCATGTGTCCCGGCGCCCTCCCGCCGCCGCGATGGGGCCGTATCTTCGCTCGGTGCGTCGCTGGCGCCTTCGCCCGGGTCCTCGCCCACCGGCCCGTCGGCATCGCTAGCATCCACATCGACGAGTACCACGCTCACATTGTCTCGGCCCCCGTGATCGAGTGCGTTTTGGACGAGCGTGCGCACGGCCATCTCCGTATCGGGTACCGCCAATAGCACCTGCCGAATTTCGGCGTCCGACAATTCGTTCGTCAGACCGTCGGTGCACATCATGATGCGTTCACCCGGCGCAACGCGAATGGTCCGAACGGATGGTTCATGATCCGGGGAACCGAGCGCGCGGGTGATGACGTTGCGGTGCGGCGAGGTGCGCGCCTGCGCCGGGGTGAGGTTGCCGGAATCAACAAGCTCCTGCACGAGTGAATGGTCGATCGTGAGCAATTCCAAGGTTCCGTGCGCGAGCCTGTACACGCGGGAGTCGCCGATGTGAAAGATCATCCACTGATAGTTTGCGGGCCCGCCTACCAAAGCCGCTCCGGCCACCGTCGAGCCCGCCGCGCGCGCGGCGCCGCCCGAGATACGCTCGACATTCACCTGCGCATCCGCGAGCGCCCCCGCCACCTTGGTGCACGTCGTGGCGGCCCCCGGCGAGTCCCTTGCCAATTCCCCCAGCGTTGCGACCACCATCGCGGAAGCAACCTCGCCTCGTTCGTGCCCGCCCATCCCATCGGCGACCGCGAACACCGTACCGTCGGCCACGAAGGCGTCTTCGTTGTGGCTCCTGACCAAACCACCGTGCGTCAGTGCCGCAACGCGCGTCGCCATACCCCTCATGAGCCGCCCCCCTTAGTGTTCCCCGCGGCGCTGTAGCGCCGCCTTCGCAGTGACCGCCACGACGCTGCGCTCTTGATCCGCGCAGCTTTCGACATTTGCGCGCGCTCACGCGCACGGTACCCATGTAATTCCACCCAAAAGTCCTCACTCAGCCTCGCTGCGGGATCGTAATGCGAAAAGACGGCCCGATCGGCCAGGTCAGCGATGTATGCGGCGTTGTCGCCGCCGTAGAGTCGGGCCGTTTCCGCGCGGGTGCGGGCCCCAGGCGCGGGGCGGCCCGCGTCGATATGGTGGTCAACGAACTCATCCCACCCGGCGGTGATCTGGTCCTCCGGGGTCCCGCGGCGCCTCCGCCGGCGCCGCCGGATCGCCTTCGCGAGCAGCGCCAGCCACAGTGGGAGCGTCAGGACTGCCAGCGCAATGGTCCCGCCGCCGGCCCACGTCGCGATGCGGATCCACATCGCCGCCCGCGCCGCGTCTTCATTCCCGGATGGAGCTTCGGTGGTGCTACCCGTCCCCGCCTGGCCCCTGTCATCCGGCGGAGCGCTCTGCGTGGCCGCCCCGGCGTCTACGGGGTTGGAATACTGCCTGGGTGTTGGGGTGGGATTATCGTCGCGGAAGGAGTTGTCGGTGCGGGCCGTCGCCTCGATGCGGTTCCATTGGCCCGTCGTGTCCTGAATCTCGGTCCATGCGCGCACATCCCCTCCCCGCACCGATCCATCGGCCCTGACGTTGGCCCCCACCACGAGACGCGTAGCGAACCCGCCGGCCTGGGCGATGAGTGCGGCCGCGCTGGCGTACTGCTCGTCATCGCCAACGGTCGCGGCGCACTGCCGGTCGCTGGCCGAGGTGCAGGGTTCGTATGCCGGGTCGATCATGGGCGCGAAGATGTTCTGCTCAAGGCTGCGCAGGTTGTGTCCCGCGAAGCTCGGCCAAAATGTGTAGTTAGCGGGAAGATCCTCGAGCCAGGTCCCGCTCCGCGACCCGCCGGCGGCGGGATCGTCGAGGGAGTGCCCTAGATAGGACGCACTCATCATCGCCGTCACGGCGTCCTGCACGCCCCCCACGGTGGACAGGTCGGCGCCTGTCTGTGCAAGCCACTGGTACATCGCCGGTGCCTGCCGGGCGGTCCAGGCGGGAACGATCCCCGTCGATCGCCCCACCGCGTTGGCCAGCGGCATTCGCGAATACGTCAGGTGATAGCGATCCCCCGTGCTGAGCCCTGCGTTTTCATCCCTGGGCTCGACCACGATCAGTTGATCGGCCTGCGCGGAAAAGTAGGTCGCGTTTGTCAATTGCCGCGAATCTTTGCCGTGGAAGTCGATCCGGATCGGTTGTCCCGGCGACGGCACCCATACGCCCTCGTAGGCCCCCACCGTCACTTCGACAGTGGCCGCGGGCCCCGCCACGTCTTCGACCCGCAAGGCCAGCTGCCGGTATCCGCCTGCGGGATCCTGGTCCTCGGCGGCCACAAACGTGTCTCCGCGATAGCTGCTGAGAGTCGCAAGCCGAATTGTCTCGGGCACGTCCGGGCCGCTGACGCGGAGCAGTTCCGTGTTGATGTTGCTGGGCGTGAAGTAGGCCCTAAATCCATCCAGCGGGCTCGTGGCCGGAGGCTGCACCGTGGGTGAAGAGAACCACATGCGTGCCACGGATCGCGCGGGCAGCAGCGCCTGGCCAGGCCCCGCACTGACGACAACGGCGAGCACCATGATGGCCGTTGCGGCCGCCAGCCGTCCCGCCATCGCACCACTTCGCCGCGGCTTGCGCCGTCCTTTCGCGTTCACTCGCTGGGCGTATCTATACGAAACTCGCACGCGCCACGCCGCCCAAGCCAGCGCGGCGGCCGCCCACAGCGCTCCCCATACCGCTTCGCGCCCGACTTCCACATCACCGAAGAAATGAAGGACGAGTTCCCCCGGGTCCTTGGGCCCGGTACCGATAGCGAAAACCAATGCCGCGCCGACGGCGGCAAGCTGCCATCCAACGAGTCGCGGCCGGCGCACCGCCACCAGCACCGCGAACAGCGTGGTGGTGCCGAAAACGATGTACGCCGGAACGAGCACCGTTCCAAACGCGCCAAGGGGCTCGTCCAACGTGACCAGCGGTTTCCACGCCGTTACCGGTGCGGTCAGTAGTTGCGAGGCGCCATAGCCAAGGTTGGCTGGCAGGTCCCACAGTGCGGAGCCGATTGCCACCGGGATGCCCGTGATCAAATACCAGATCCCGTACGCCGCCCACACGCCGCGGGCCCGCAGCCACACTCCCCAGGTCAGGATGATTGCGATGGCAGCGGGTGCGCCTATTGCGAGCACGGCCGCGACCGCAAACCGCCACGAGCCGTATGCGGGCGCACAGATCACGGCGGCGATCGATTGCAGGATCACGATCGCGCACGCATCCAGGATCCAGGACGCGCGCCTGCTTCCAGTCCTCCACCCGTCGCGCGATTGGCTCACGATTTCGCACCCCGCACAAGCATTCCCCGCAGATCCTCGAGGACGGGAACTGTCGCGATCGTCAGGTCGGGCAGGACGCGGATTGCCGGTGGTGCATCCCGATTCGCGATGAGCGCCAGCACCCCCACGTCGCGCGGGAATTTCAGCGCCGCCGTCCGAAGCTCCGGGAGGGGCACCCGGGAACCGGCAATCATCACCGCCACCGAGATGCCGCGCACATCACGGTTCACAAGCTCGGTGATCTGCGTAAGTCGCGCCGCCCGCTCGACGCCCCGCACGGATGACAATTCATCGAGCAGCGTGCCCGCGGTCGTCGATTTCAGTGTCCGCAGGCTCGGGCGAACCGCGTCCTCGAACTCGGGTATCGGGGTCGGCACGACCGCGGAAACGTCCCTGCCCTGTCGGCGCGCGGCAACGGCAACCGAAGCGGCCAGGCAGACCGCGAGCTCGAATTCCTCCTCGTCAGCAAAGTCCGCCCGCCGCAGCGATAGCAGTACGCCCATGCGGGCCCGGCGGGTCTCCTCGAACTGCCGGACCATGAGCGTGCCCGTGTGCGCGGTCGCCTTCCAGTGGACGTGCCGGATTGCGTCTCCGGTGGCATACTCGCGCAGCGCGTGGAATGACATGTCGGCATCCGTGATCGCGGCCGTTGCGCTGCCCTCCAGATCGCGTATCAGCCCGGCTTCGCCGGTGGGAACCGCTACCGTGCGCGGATGGACGTAAAGGGTTTCCACCCGTTCCCAGGAACCTTCGATCCGCAACAAACGCAACGGGTCCGCCTTTACCTCGCGCGCTGGTCCGATGGGAATGACCGCGCGCTGTGCCGTCGGCAAGGCGAGATGCTCGATATGCTCGGCGCCCGGGCGAAGCATCGGAACATCGATCACCGCGAGGGTTTGTCCCATGGGAAGCTCCACGCGACCGGGCAGTGCGGTATGGGCGCCCACGTTCGTCACCACGACGGCCCCGGTTGCACTGTCGCCGACCGTAACACGCACTCGAAATACGCCCAGGTCGATGCCGTATTCGCGCCGCCCGACGACGAACGCCACGGCGGTCGCCAACGCGATCGCGCACGCAAACCCAACCGCACCGGCCCCCGCCCACCCGAGCGTCAACGCCAACGTGATCCCGGCGCAGCTTCCCGCCACGGCGAACCATCCGCCGGGAGTCAGTACCCGCGCCAGCCACTTGCTGGCACCGCCAACCGCGCGCAGCACTATTTTGACACCTCGCCGCGGCCGCACGGATTGCGGTTGGGAGAGCAGGTTCGCGGGTTGTCGGCTCTCGGTGCGCGCGCCCAAGTCACCCCTGCGGTAGTTGCTCGCCCGGGCGGATGCGCCTCGCGAAGGAGTCACTCGTGCTCTCGCTCGTTCACGCGTGCTTGTGGGGCGGTGGAACGTCGAGCAATATCTGGGCTACGACCGCGTCTGTGGTCACGCCATCAAATTCTGCTTCCGGATCCAAAATCAGGCGATGTGCCAGCACCGGGCCCGCCAATGCCTTGACGTCGTCGGGTGTCACGAACGAGCGCCCCTGGCTTGCCGCCCACACGCGAGTCGTTCGCGCCAAGGCGATGCCACCGCGCACGGATGCTCCCAACGCCACCTGCACCGCCGTGCGCGTCGCCTCTATGACTCGCGCGATATAGTCGGTTACGAGCGGGTCGATGTAGACCGCGCGCGCTACGTCGGCCATCGTCACGAGCGTTTGCGGGGTGATCACCGCCTCGGGATCGGGCAGATCGGACGCCTCGGAGATGATACGAATCATGGAGGTGTGATCCGGATAGCCGATCGAGGAACGCATGATAAAACGGTCCAATTGGGCTTCCGGGAGGCGGTATGTGCCTGCCTGCTCAACGGGGTTCTGCGTGGCGATGACCATGAAGGGGGGCGGCAGCCGCCGGGTTAGCCCGTCGACGGTAACGCTGCCTTCCTCCATCGCTTCCAACAAGGCGGATTGGGTCTTGGGCGACGCCCTGTTGATTTCGTCGGCGAGCACGATATTCGCGAAGATCGGACCGTGGTGGAAATCGAACTGACCGGTCTTTTGGTCGTAAACCGTCATCCCAGTGACGTCTCCGGGCAGCAGGTCCGGGGTGAATTGGATGCGGCTCGTCGACCCCGAAATTGTGCGCGCAATCGCCCGCGCGAGTGAGGTCTTGCCTGTCCCGGGGACGTCCTCAAGCAACAAATGCCCCCGCGCCACGATGGCCGTGAGCGCCAGCTTGACGGCGTGCTGCTTTCCAAACAGCACCGACTCAATGTTGCCTACCAGCCCCTCGAACGTACTTCGAAACCAGTCTGTCTCTTCCTGGGTGACTGCCATGTCTTGCTACCTCCTCGACCGTCGTGGCTGGGGTCGGCCCCCAAATCGATGTGCCAATCTATCGCGTGCGGCCCGTCGGGCGCGGCTATACAGTGCTTCCATCACCCGCCGCCCGCCGCACAGGCAATGGCCGGGAACGTGTGCGTGACCGCACTGAGTCCGCCTATCGGTCCGCGGAACGTCACGGTCGCGGTAAAAACATAATCCCCCGCCGCGTGCGCCGCACCGAATTCCACAAGCCCATCCTGGACCGAGCTGCCCGGCTGGGTGATGGTCACGTCGGGCTCACCGTGGTCCGAGGCAATGGACCAGGTCCAGTGGGCGGTCTTCGCGTTGGTGAGCGTCGGCGGCGCGATTTGGAACTGCGTGCAAGACTCCCCGGCGTCCAGCGCGGGCCATTGAACGGGGCCCGGTATGTAGCGCCTGTTGGTGGCAACCGAACCGATGCTGTACTCGGTCGGCAATACCTGGTCCTTGTAGCGAAGCCTCACTTTCGCCCGATACTCGACCGATCCGTTGACGACGTATTCGCCGGGGTCGGCCACAAGAATTGGCGTCAATTCGACCGCCGACCCCGGTGGAGAATAGGACGTCCTGTTGAGTTCGACCGCATACCCTCCGTCGCGCTCGACGATGTCGTACTTCAGGGTGTTTTGCACGGTATCGGTGTTGATCGCGAGGGAGATAGCTTGCAGGGACTGCCGCTGGATGCCACCGAATCTATCCTTCGGCGCGGATGTCAGGCCCGGCTTGCTTGCCAGGGGGCTCGCGTCGAATGCGACGGCGCAGAATGTCACCTGCGTTGCGGCATTGGCCGCCAGTCCGCCCGCGGGGCTTATCCCCTCGAGGTTCACCGTATCCGAATTGTCGGCGGCGGTGGCGACCTTGTCGGGCACGCACGTCGCCGCGGTGGTAATGGCCCACTTGATGCCCGCTGATCCGGCGATCTTGACCTGGGCGCTGAACGATTCTGCCGACACCTTGTCGGCCGCCGTGACCTGGCGGAATGCAGTGATGTCGGCGTCACGGACCCCGTAGACTTCGATCTCCACCGACGCCTGCGCGGGTTCCTGCGATTCGGCGGCGTTGGGCACGTCGCCGATCGCCCGCACCTCGATGCGCTCCCCGCCTGCGCTCACCGCGCGCAGCCGCACGGCACGTGCCGAACCGTTGTTGGGCATGGTGCCGGCAACGCGAGTCCCATCTTGCCGGTAGACCTCGAACCGCCTCGTCGAGCCGTCATCGCCCTGCACGATGTTGAGATCGACGAGGCCCGCCTCCGCCCCAGCAACGGGCTTCCAAGTGACGATAGGTTTGGCTGGGGCGGCATAGGCCCACGCCTCGAGGGCGCTCGACTGCGCGGACCATCCGGCACCGAAACTCACCTGCCCTGTGAATCGAATGCGCTTGCCCGCCGTGAGACCACTGACCGTGATCTCGCACTCGCCGCCCGTTGCCTGGCCCTCGCGGCTTTGCCCGCTGGACGAACTTAGCCGGCATCGAGTTATTTCTGCGGCGTTGTCCCGGGCGTTAGCCGCGACCCGCAATGTGACGGAGGTGGCGGTTGCAGCCACGAACGCGACCTTTGGGGGGCTCGGCACCCCGTCGTACGAGAGGATCACGAATCCGCTGCCGGTGTTCACGGTGCGCCCGGACGCCGCGCTCGAATCCGTGGCCGAATACCTGACCCGCACCCCCGCAAATGATGGCGTTGGGGACTCCTCAGTGCCGGGGTCAACCGTGATACCTATTCGACCTTCACCGAGATCGGTGCACGTGAGCGCGGCGGAGGCCGCCTTGCAGGAAGACGTGTCGAAATGCACCGCCCCCCCGTCCCAACCGAAATAGCGCGATTCCAGTTCCGGCCGCACGATATCGTCGAGCACATCGGAGTTGGCCTGCACAATCCGATCGAACCCGGCGAACCTGAGGTTGACGGTCGCATCCGCGAACGTGATGGGTCCGGTTCCTGCAGCGGGCTTCACCTCGATCACGATCGAGACTGTCACCGCTGGCGAAAAGCCCTTATTGTCCCGCAAAAGCTCGGCTTGCATCCGCACCACCTGCGGGCGGGCATCCTTTTCGAGATGAGTGACGGCTACGGTCCGCCCGTGGCCCTCAACGACCATGGCGTCCCCGGGGTCACCGGTGAGCCGGACCGCAAGCTGGGATCGGTCGGCTTGCCCACTCGCGCCTTCCCATCGGATGTAGGGAGTTAGGTCGATCTCGCGCTCGCTCGCGTCGCCGCCGGGGCGCACCACCAACGGTATCTGCGACTGCGTGAAGGCCGGGGGCTCGTCGATCAAAACGACAGTGATCGCGAACCGCAGCGTGGTCGCGCTATCGATTGTTCCCCGCCACCGGGCCGTAACCGTGCAGTCGTCGCTGACGGCCGCGGAACCGGTCCCGGGCGTGTAGGTGAGGGTGGTGCCGTTGACCGCGCACGAAGCCGGCGGTGACGCGGCGGCGCGCACGCCGCTCGGGCTCGCGGAGACGAGCTCCAGTGACTGCCCGGGTATGGTAACGATCTCCTCGGCCAGGTCGATCTTGAGCGTCCCGCCCTCGCGGACCGTGAAGGTTCGTTGCGGATTGCGACGCTCCGGCCGCAACGAGTCGGCCGCGGGAACGCGCACAAAACCGTAGGAGACGACCGGATAGTCGGACCCTGCGGTGATTGGCGATTCGAGTTCGAAGGCGATTACCGACGCCGCTGCCGTGAGCGTGCCAGAGACCATGCGGACCCCATCGGTGGAGCCCTGCGCTTGCGACGCGGTCAGCACCGCAATGCGGCGTCCGTTCATCGCGGGTGTGACCTTGTCGGTAATGACATCCACAGTGAATCGGGGGCGACTATCCACCGGATCAGTCCCCGTTATCGCCGCGTTGGAAACGTACGTGTCTTGCACGCGCGGATACTGCGGGACGCTGTCGTGCACGGATTCAACCACCACGTAGGCCTCGGCCTCACCGGTTTGCACCCCGCGTTCGCGGGCGGGATCGAAATCGCCGGTGCTATCGGCGATCCCCGTCACCACCGTGTACCGGTAGGTCGTGCGGCCGGCCAAGACTTCTGCCGCAAACGATTGGCGATCCTGCGTCAGATCGCCGACGGGCGTGTATCTCAAAGTCGTCCCACCCGCCGAGCGGTCGGCTACCGTATCGACCCGTTCAACACTCTGCAGAATCGCCTGCTGGCCGCCGGGCCACACGTCGTTTTGGAGCGGCGAGATTTCGATTCGGGAACCCTGCGCCTCGTACCGGTAATCGTTAAAGGCCACGGTGGTAGCGTCGGCGCCGACGCGGCTCACCACCACGGGCACGCTCTCCACCTTGCTGCCGCCCTCCACGCGCGCGGTGAAACGGATGGGAGCAAGCGAGCTGCCGCCCGGTGTTGCCGCCAGGTTCTGCTTCGATTCGACGGTGAGCGACCTGCGGCCCTCGTCAATTTCGACCCGCGCGACCTGCGGATCGACGCCCTCGACGCCCGCCAGGTACGTCTCGTCTCCGTCCGGGTCTCCGCCCGCTCCCGGCAACGCGATCGTGGTTGTTCCGCCCAGGGACACCTGACCGATCAGGCGAGTGATGTCGGGCGCCGATTGCCCCCCGGCGGGGCGCACGGTTACCACGATGCTTCCCTGCACCACTTTCGCCGGGTAGCCGCGGGGGTAGGCGTAGTAAGGGACGGTGTAGGTTCCGGGCGTTAGTGGCGCCAGTATCCGAACGACGGATCCCGCGGCGAAGGCGAGTAGCCCGGTGCCCGAATCGACCGTGTTGCTGCGCCCACGCGGCCGCGGGTCGAGTTGGATGCTCACGCCGGGTTCAGCCATGTCGTTGTCCAGCACCGAAACGTCCGCGGTCTGCCCGGCCGCGATCTGCACTGTATCGGTCCGGGTTATCAGCGTTGGGTTGTCTATTGGCGCTGTCAGGTACACGGTTCCGCTGCCTTGCAGGCGGATGGACCGGCCGGTGACCGACGTGGCGACCAGCGAATACGTGAACGATCCGGCCTGCACCACCTCCCCGTACGCGGGCGATCGAGCCGCGAAGTCTGCCGCCACCCGCACGCTCGAACCGTCGAACGCCTGCACGTCGATTCCGGATGCGCTCAGGGTTTCCGGCGTCGCCGTTGCTTCGGCCACGCCGGTCAATGCAACCGCGGTTCCGCCCGGGTTCGGCACAACCGCCAAGATGTCGATCTGCGTGTCCGTGCCCGGGCTGACGAATGCTCGGATCGGTGGCGCCACCACCGCGGCGGGAGCATCTACGACCGCAGTGACGCGGACTACTCCCGCGGCGAACGAGTCACCCGAGGTCACCTCGTAGGTGAGCGCCGGGAACGAACCGGCGCGCTTGGCCGTGACCACCAGTTCGGCAGGGTCTTGCCGGACTTCGGCTGCGAGCCCGTCTACATCTTGCTTGCCAAGCGCAATCTTGATGCGGTCGCCCACCCCCGAGATGGCGTCCGCCACAGCAATACGCATCGGGACTCCGACCACGGCGGTGACCGCCAGCGGCTCGACCAGCGGCTTCGCGGATTCAAGAATCGACACGCTAAGGTCGGATTCTCTCTCGGCGCCCCGTCCGTCCGCGGCACTGTACTTTACCGCGACGGTCGTGGCGTCCGCCTCGGCATCGGGCCGATACACGATGTGGTTGGCCGCGGTTGCGACCGCGGTCCCCGCGGTCGGCGCCAGCACAGTCAGCGCCACATCGTCTCCGTCGGGGTCGACCCAATAGCGCGCCACATCCACATTCAGCACGCCATCGGGGGCAATGGCGTATGAACTCGCCTCCTCGCCGCCGATCCGCACCTCGCGCGGAGCCTCGTTGACGGTGAACGGATGCACGCTCACGTCAATAGCCGCCTTCACCTGATGCCCACCCGCGGCGCTGCCGTCAGTGATGTCAAATGTCAGGGTGCCGCCACCCTGGGCGGCATCCCGGGCGTCGACGACGATGCTCGTGTTGCCGTTGCCCACCTCGGGGACGGGAAACGGGCTCTCTCCGGCCCATTCAATCGTGCCGGGAACGATCGTGATGACGTCTTCCGGATTCGGATCCGTGGCCCCGATGAGCACCGGCACGGAGGTAACCGACCCTGGCCGCACCCCAAAGCGCGCGTTCTCACCGCTGGGGGCCGTGGGCGGCTGGGGATCGGCCACGTCCGCCTCATCCAGGATCTCCTGGTTGTTGGCGGACCGGTCGATGTTGTTCCACTCGACGCTGGAGGCGACGAATGTCCACCCGGCGGCGTCGAGGATCCACGTCGCCCCCGTCGTCGCATCGTTGAGCACGGTTGCAGAACCGACCGTCCGCAGGACTACCCTGTCGGCGGGATCCGCCGCGGCGCCCGGCAGGGCGACCGGACTGCCATCGCATTGGCTGGCCACCATTGCGGTCCCGACCACCCACGCGGCAACCGCGCATCCCTGGGACACCGCCCGCGGAGCGGCAACCGCGACCCCTGCCCGCACGGAACCATCGAAGGGGCCCAGCCCGTCAGCGCTCACCGATGCGAGGCCCTCGGGGCCGGCAAGCAGCACGGACTCCGCGGTATCGGACGTCCCCAGGAGTGTTTGCTCGGGCAGATCGTCGGCGAGCCGGACATCATCGAGCCACAGGGCCTGGGTTTGCCCGCCAGGATTAGCGACGAGTGCCGCCCAATGCTCTCCAAACGTGGCCAGGGAGACGGCGGTATCTTCGCTCGCGGGCGGCTCAAAGGCAGCCAGTTCGCTCCTGTTCACCACTGACGGCGTCTGCTTGGAATCGAATTGCAGCAGTTCTTTGGTCGAAGTCAGGGCGGAAAACACTCCCTGGTCCGTCACGGAAACCGCAATCGCGGATTCACCGTCGGCGCCGCCCGCGGCCGCGGAATTGAGCTGCGTGCCCAGCGCCCCTCTGGACAGTTCTGCGACGGTGCCGGCGTATGCGTTCCCCGCATCGTCCAGCAATGCAACGTATTCTCCGGCAACCTGCACCTGCTCGATCACGACGCCCAGCGCAAGCAGGGTCGTCTCGTCGCTGAGAGCGGGAGGCAACGCGGGGTCAACGGGGAGGTATCGATCCCCACCGACCAAAACGGTTGCGGTGGCGCCCTGCACAATCCACTTCGGGAAAGTCGACAGGGCGGGTTGGATGTTCGTCAGCTCCTCGATTGACGTGTCGAGCAGGCCATAGAGCGGCCCGGTTCGGCTTCCCTGATCCCTGCTGACCCACACCGATGACGCGCTGGACCGCGGGACCTGTTCCTTCGCCGGTTGGGCCTTGGCGGCCACGATAAGCGCGCCGCCAGCGATGAGTGTCACGGCAATGATCACTGCGAGCAATCGCCCGGTGCCGCGCGAGCGGCCGCCGCGCGTCGCATTCGGGACGGGTGATCGCAACACTGTCTACCGTCCCGCTAGCAGCAGGACGATGACGATTCCGGTCAACGCCGCGATCGCGGCCGCGCCCCACAGCACAACGCCGCGCGGTACCGTGCCGCGGGGAACGCCGACGGGCGAGTCCTCGATGTCATCGCTCGGCGCCAGCGCATCGGTGGGCGTTCGCGGCTTTCGCTGCGAGGCAACATCCACGCGAGTTCGCACGACGCCCGTGCGCGCGCCGGCATCGCGATCCCCCGCGGCGGGCTCGTAATCCCCGCTCTGGTCGCGCAGGACTTCCATGTCGGTCGGCGCCAGCCCTAGCGACTTCTGGACCGCGCGGAGCTGTTCGCCCACCTCGCCTGCCGCCTCTTGACGCCTGCGCGGATTGGCCTGCATGGTCTGCGCCAGGATTCCTTGCAGTTCTGCGGGAACGTCCTTGCGAGCCAGCGCGGTGAATTTCGCGTGTTGGACCCGCCGCGCCAGCAATTCTGGCGTGTTCTTGCCGCTGTCAGGAATCTCGAATGGGCTGTGGCCCGCGATGAGGGAGTATAGGGTCGCACCCAACGACCACACCTCGCTGGCGACCGATCCTGGCGTGGACTGCGCGACCACCTCGGGCGCGCTCCACGGGACCGATAGGGCCATGACGCCGGGTTTCCCGGAAAGTGACGAGGCTATGCCGAAGTCGGCCAGCTGGGGCGCGCCGTAGGCGGTCACCATCACGTTGGACGGTTTCACGTCCCTGTGCAGCACACCGGATCGGTGCGCGGACTCCAGCGCCCCGGACAGCTTTATCCCGATCCGCAACACCTCCGCGATCGAAAGCTCCTGGCGCCGATAGATCTGCCCGATCACGGTGGGGCAGTATTCCATGGCGATATAGGGGCGGCCGTCGGCGGAAAGGGATGCCTCGTACACGGTCACGATGGATGGATGCGAGCCAAGTTGAGCCATCACATCCGCCTCGACATTGAACATGGTCGAGACGGCCTCGTCCACGACATCACGCAGCAAAACCTTGACGGCCACCTTGCGGTGTGGCATCTGTTGTTCGTAGAGGAAAACGTCCGCGAAACCACCCACTCCCAGCGGGCTTATGTAGGCGAATCCGGGCAAAACGGGAGGCGCGGATGGCAAACGTTTCGCCATGAATGCCCCTCCCTTGTGCTGTGCAGCTCAACTCGCCTATGGGTTTGCTGTGACTTTTGCCTTGTGGCATTTCGGTCTAGGTTTCCGGATCACTCTACCGGCAGCGACGCAAAGGAGCCACGGTTTCCACAGGTTAACGTCGCTCGCTCGTCGCCGACTAGAGTGGCAGCCATGCGCGTCGAAAGAACTGACCCCCACCCCCACCTCGGCCCGGATACCCCGTTCGACCCGGCGCGTTGGCGCAGCGAAGCGGGGGCGGGCCACCTCGCGGACATCACTTATCACCGCGGCATCGATCCCGCGTCCGGGAAAGACCTGCCGGTCGTCCGGATCGCCTTCGACCGTCCTGAGGTCCGCAACGCCTTTCGCCCCGCCACGGTCGACGAACTGTACCGCGCGCTCGACCACGCCCGCATGACGCCGAGTGTGGGCACTGTATTGCTCACCGGCAACGGCCCCTCCCCCCTCGACGGCAAGCACGCGTTTTGTTCCGGCGGCGATCAGCGCATCCGGGGCAAGGATGGCTACCACTACGCGGAGGGCGACACCCCGGCCACATTCGACCCCACCCGCGCGGGACGCTTGCACATTTTGGAGGTGCAACGGCTGATTCGCACCATGCCGAAGGTCGTGATCGCGCTCGTCAACGGGTGGGCGGCCGGCGGCGGGCATTCGCTGCACGTCGTCGCCGACCTCACAATAGCGAGCGCCGAACACGCGCGGTTCATGCAGACGGATGCGAATGTTGGCTCATTCGATGGGGGCTACGGTTCGGCCTATCTGGCGCGCCAGGTGGGGCAAAAGAGGGCACGCGAGATTTTCTTCCTTGCCCGCGAATACGGCGCCCAGCAGGCCTACGATTGGGGCAGCGTCAATGATGTTGTCCCGCATGCGGACCTGGAGAAGGCGGGTTTGGAGTACGCGCGCATCATTTCGACGAAATCACCGCAGGCTATTCGCATGCTGAAGTTTGCCTTCAATCTCGCCGACGATGGGCTGGCCGGCCAGCAGGTGTTCGCAGGTGAAGCCACCCGATTGGCATATATGACGGACGAGGCCCAAGAAGGCCGTGACGCGTTTCTCCAAAAGCGCGAGCCGAACTGGGAACAGTACCCCCACTATTACTGAGAGCCACCGTCACTCGTTCCGGTAGCGCCGCCCGTATCTCCCCCGGACCCGGTGCCCGTATCCGTCCCCGCACCAGCATCGCCACCGGTGCCACCGCCCGGTTCCGGGGTCGGTTCAGGCTCCGGGATTATGTACGTCTGCACATACTTGTACTTGGCAGGCACCCCGCACGATTTGACGCACGGGATGGCGATGCGTCGTTTCAGATCCTCACCGGGCACCCCAGTCGCCCACCGGATGAAGCTCTCATCCACTTTCGAAATGATATTCGTCTGCCACGAGCTGAAATCGATTTCGCTCACGTAGTTGACGCTGTAGCCGTAGAAGAGCGCGTTGGCACCCGTTGTCGTCACGCGCAGCTCGATCGCGCGCGGCACATTCATGATGACGTTCTTGGATATGAGCAGATCGCGCGACCCGTCCACCACGATTCCGCGCTCGATTCCGGATGTCTGGACTACCTTGTCTACCGTGTTGTTCGCAACAGTCGCCTTGTCCCATTGCATGACATGGACAGCGTAACGGCCCTTGATGTTGGTGAACGTATTTCCGGATACCGTGATACGCCGGTGATAGATCTGCACGTAGGAGCTTCCCACCTTATTCGCGGAGAAGTTGTGAGTTCCGACTCCGACCTCGGTGCCGTTGAAGCCGTTTCGAGTGACCACGACCGTGTCGTTCGCGGTCTTGTCTTGCGCGGACCAAGCAAACGGGAAACCGCCGATGATGCGATCGGGCGTATCGAGATTCACCGCCTCCTTGCATCGGCACGTATCCTTGCCCACCGGGCCGAACGAATTGCTGTCGATGACGACCTGCTTTGACGCATCCAACTCGATGTAGTGGGCGCGATTAGCGCGTATGAACGAAATCCCCTTGACGGTGACCCGTTGCGCGTGCCCGATCACGATTCCGTGCGCCCAGGCAATGTTGTTCAGGTCGATCACGGATCCGGGCTTTCCGGTAATCGTTATGTTCTTCTCGCCCTTGTAGCCGGAATAGCGGTACTTGGCGCTCTTGCCGTTCTTGAGCCCCTTCGAGGGCCGAATTGTCTGGAATAGCGCGTTGGAGACCTTCACCTTTGCGGTGTGGGTGACCCTCGTCTTGCGCACAACCGCGCCCTTTTCGAGTCTGATCGTCGTATTCTTCGGCACGTATAGGGCACCGGGTACCAGGTACACACCCTTTTTGAGAACGAGCACACCGCCGCCGTTCTTCTCGATCCGCTCGAGGTAACTGCGGAGCATGTAATAGTGCTTGGTGTACTTGTTGTAGCCCTTTGACTTGCGGTAATTGGTGTTCTTGTAACCCTTCTTTGTGGGTTTTGTCGATGGCGTGACCCTATACGTCTTGCGCTTCTTTGCCCTGACTTTGTCACGCGACTTTAGGTAGGAACGCAGGGTCTTGGCCGAAGCCGTCGCGCTTCCCGTAGACTCGCTTACTCGTTTTTGTAGCGATGCGGCCACGGGCAGGGGCGAAGCCGTCGTGGGGGTGTCCGCGCCCCCGTCTACTCCGCTCGCGTCCGGGATGCCGCCCGCGTCGTCTCCCAGGGATTCGCCGCTATCGGCGGCCGACCCCGATTGCTGGTCGCCTAGGGTGGAGGCGCCGTTGCCCGCGTTGGCCGAGGGGGCGCCGAGCCCTAGGGCGAGCAGGGACACGACGACCACGCCCCCTAGAGTTCGCATCAAGATATTTTCCCCAACAACGCGCATTTCAAACCCCGCCGCATATGAATAGTTTCGATCTCAAGTGACTACGGTAACCGTTATTTGCGGAGTTGTCTTGGCGCACGGCCGAATTCTTTCACCATAGAATTCCAGGTCCCATGATCGACAATAAAGGAAGGGCCGACCCCGTCGCCGGGGCCGACCCTTTCGCATGTTCAATCCGGCGGGCGTCGCGCCCCCCTAATCGATCAGAACTTAGCGCGCGGGAATGCGGAACGACCTGCGTAAACGGCGGCGTCGTCCAACGCGTCCTCGATGCGCAGCAACTGGTTGTACTTGTTGATGCGCTCGCCGCGGGCGGGGGCACCGGTCTTGATCTGGCCCGCGTTGGTGGCGACGGCCAGGTCTGCGATGGTGGTGTCCTCGGTCTCGCCGGAACGGTGCGACGTCATGGCGGTGAAGCCGGCGCGCTGCGCCATGGTGACCGCGTCGAGCGTCTCGGTCAGCGTGCCGATCTGGTTCAGCTTGACCAGCAGCGAGTTGGCGGACTTGAGCTCGATGCCCTTCGCCAGGCGCTCGGGGTTGGTGACGAACAGGTCGTCGCCGACGATCTGCACGCGGTCGCCGACCTCAGCAACGAGCTGCGTCCAGGCGGCCCATTCGTCCTCGCTCAACGGGTCCTCGATGGAGACCAGCGGGTAGTCCGTGATCAGTTGCTCGTAGTACTTGACCATGAAGTCGGTCGATTGCGCCTTGCCCTCGAACTGGTAAGCGCCGTCCTTGAAGAACTCGGTCGAAGCAACGTCAAGCGCCAAAGCGACGTCGACGCCCGGCTTGAAGCCGGCCTTCTCGATCGCGATGATGATCTCGTCCAGGGCGTCGCGGTTGCTCGGAAGGTTCGGCGCGAAGCCACCCTCGTCGCCCAGGCCGGTGGCCAGGCCCTTCGACTTCAGGACGGACTTCAGGGAGTGGTAAACCTCTGCGCCCCAGCGAAGCGCCTCTTTGAAGGTGGGCGCACCGATGGGCGCAACCATGAACTCCTGGATGTCAACGTTCGAGTCGGCGTGCGACCCACCGTTGAGGATGTTCATCATGGGGACGGGCAGGACGTGCGCGTTCGGGCCACCGACGTAGCGGTACAGGTCCAGACCGGCGCTCTTCGCAGCGGCCTTGGCAACCGCAAGCGACACGCCGAGAATCGCGTTCGCGCCCAGCTTGCCCTTGTTGGGCGTCCCGTCCAGCTCGATCATCTTCGCATCGATCAGGCGCTGGTCCTCAGCGTCGTAGCCGATGATCTCGGGAGCGATGACGTCGTCAACGGCCGTCACGGCACCCTGGACACCCTTGCCCAGGTAGCGCGACTTGTCGCCATCGCGGCGCTCAACTGCTTCGAAGGCGCCGGTCGATGCGCCTGAGGGCACGCCTGCGCGTGCAAACGTGTTGTCGTCAAGAACAACCTCAACCTCGACGGTCGGGTTGCCGCGTGAGTCGAGAATCTCGCGCGCGCCTACGGCTTCAATGATTGCCACTTTCGCTCCTTTTAAGGGTGTTTGTCTGCGAGTACGTACTAAGCCTAGCCGCTGTTCGCATGGGGTTCCCGGGACAGGGGTCCCGGCGTGCGGCGGTTCGTTCAGAATTCAGATCCGCCACACCTTCTATTGCATTTCGATTCGGTTGGGACCGGCCTGCCAGGCCTCCCACGCCGATTCGATTATCTGAGACAGGCCATACTTCGCGCTCCATCCCAAGACGTTGGTGATGCGGGCCGGATCCCCAACAAGTTCCGCCGGATCGCCCAGCCTGCGCGGCATGATCTCGGGCGTCACATCCAGGCCGCTGACGCGACCAATTTCCTCGATCACTTCCTTGACCGAAGATCCCACACCGGTCCCCACGTTGAAGGATTGGTAGGGACGATCCTCGCGGTCCAGGTAGGCGATCGAGTCGATGTGGGCTCGCGCAAGGTCCTGCACGTGTATGTAATCGCGCACGCACGTGCCGTCCGGGGTTGGATAGTCCTGCCCGAAGATCGCGGGAGGGCGCCCCGCGGCGA
Organism: Rarobacter incanus; assembly: GCF_006715765.1. NCBI lineage: Bacteria > Bacillati > Actinomycetota > Actinomycetes > Micrococcales > Rarobacteraceae > Rarobacter > Rarobacter incanus. Next base: position 2,005,734 of record NZ_VFNV01000001.1, on the reverse strand, counting down.
GCCGCTCCAGCACCATTGGCACCAGGTTCAGGGCCGCCGGGTCGCCCAGATCCGGCGCACCCGCCCCCGCGACGTTGAAGTACCTGAGGGCGACGACGCGCAGGCCCCACGAGACGGCGGCATCCGCCGACAGCCATTCACACGCGAGTTTTGTCTGCCCGTACGGGTTGATCGGAACCGTGGGGTTTTTCTCCTGGACGATCCCGACGTCCGGCTGGCCGTAAACCGCCGCGGACGAGGAAAACACCAGCCGGTCGGTGCGGGTGCGCTCCATTGCGTCGAGCAGGTTTGTCATACCCCCGACGTTCTGCGCGAAGTACCAGGTCGGTCGCTGCACGGATTCACCAACCTGCTTGCGGGCAGCGAAGTGAATGACGCTGGTGGCCCCGTAGTCGCCGAGGACCTGCGCGAGCCGGTCGCTGGCACCGGGTTCGGCAATGTCCATTGCGACAAGCGGCGCCCCGCCGATGCGCGCTGCGTCGCCGGTGGAAAGGTCGTCGACGACGACGACCTTTTGCCCGGCCTGATTCAGCAGCCGCACAACGTGCGCGCCGATGTACCCTGCACCTCCGGTGACAATTACGGTCATTACATCTCCTTGATGCCGTGCCAGTGCGCGCGCAAAGGCGCCCCTCAACGATACCGGGTTTCGTTGGGGGGCGCCTTGCGCGATCGCTCAGTTGTTGTTCGTGTCGGCGTCGACCGTATGCACCAGTTCTTCGACGCGGGTTTTGGCGTCCCCGAACAGCATCTGCGTGTTGTCCTTGAAGAAGAGCGGGTTTTGCACACCCGCGTACCCGACGGCCATCGATCGCTTGAACACCACCACGTGCTTGGCGTTCCACACTTCGAGCACGGGCATGCCCGCGATCGGCGAATTGGGGTCCTCCATCGCGGCCGGGTTCACCGTGTCATTGGCGCCGATCACCAACACCACGTCCGTGGTTGCAAAGTCGTCGTTGATCTCGTCCATTTCCTCGACTATGTCGTACGGGACCTTCGCCTCTGCGAGCAGAACGTTCATGTGACCCGGCAGGCGCCCGGCGACGGGGTGAACGGCAAACCGCACCTCGATGCCCCGCGCCCGCAGTTTCGCTGCGAGATCGGCGACGGGGTACTGCGCCTTCGCGACGGCCATGCCATACCCCGGCGCGATGATCACAGACTTAGCGTCCAGCAGCAGCGTCGCCACGTCATCCACGTTCGTTTCGTGGATTTCGCCGGTCACCTGCTCGGCGGCCGCGCCCGCGGGCGCATCCCCGAAACCGCCAAGGATCACCGACATGAATTTGCGGTTCATCGCCTTGCACATGATGTAGGACAAGATGGCACCAGAGGCACCCACCAGCGCCCCGGTGATGATGAGGAGATTGTTCGACAGCATGAACCCGGCGGCAGCGGCCGCCCACCCCGAATAGCTGTTCAGCATCGATACGACGACGGGCATGTCGCCCCCGCCGATGGCGGCGACCAGGTGGAGCCCGATGGCTAGCGCGATCACCGTCATGACCGCGAGCGGCCACATCACGGGCTTGACCAGGAACACCGCGAGAAGGACCGCGCTCACGGCGATCGCCACGAGGTTCAAAACGTTGCGCCCGGGCAGCGTCAGCGGCTTGGATTTCATCTTTGCCGACAGCTTCAGGTACGCAATGATCGAACCCGTAAAGGTGATCGCACCGATGAAGACCCCCACAAACACCTCGACGAGGTGAACGGCGTCGGTCTTCGGCTCGGTCACGTACGAGTTGAATCCGACCAGGACCGCCGCCAGGCCCACGAAGGAGTGCAGGATCGCGATCATTTCCGGCATCTGCGTCATCTCGATGCGCCGGGCCGCAATTGTGCCTATGATTCCACCGATCAGCAGCGCCGCGACGATCAGGGACGCCGTCTGGATCACGCTCGATTCGGTCTGGATCAGCGACAAGCCGACCGTGGCGACGAGCGCCAGCGTCATGCCGATCTTTCCGGCGAGGTTACCCATCCGCGCGCTCTGCTGCTTCGACAGGCCCGCCAGGGAGAGGATGAAGAGCACACCCGCGATTACGTAGGCGGCCTGGACCAGCGAGTGCCACCGCTGAAGGTTCGCGGCGATTTCCGTGCCGGTCGCGAGTAGGGCGGTCATAGCTCAGGCCTCCTTGTGGAACATGTTGATCATGCGGCTCGCAACCAAGAAACCGCCGAAGATGTTGATTGCGGCAACCGCTGCGGCGACGAAGGCTACCGCGACGACCCACAGGTTGTCGGATCCCAGTTGCAACAAGGCGCCGACCAAGATGATGCCCGAGATCGCATTCGTCTGCGCCATCAGCGGCGTGTGCAGCGAGTGGGTCACGTTGGTGATGACATAGAACCCGATGAAGACAGCCAGGATGAACACCGTGAAGTATCCCAAGAACGCCGTCGAGGAAAACGTGATGGCGAGGCCGATCAGCACGGCGGCGATCCCCCCGTAGGCGAACAGCTTTTGTTCCCGCCTCTTCGCCGCCGCGGCCTCCCGCTTCGCGCGGTCGGCCGGATCCTGCGCCGGCGCCGCCGCGGGTTGCGCGGCTGGTTTCGGTGCGGCGGAAACCTGGACTGGCGGTGGCGGCCACAGCACTTCCCCGGCGCGCGCAACGGTGATGGCCCGCTGGACGACATCGTCCATATCAAGGACGAGTTCACCGTCCTTCTTTGGGGTGCATAACTGAAGCAGATTGACGATGTTGGTGCCGTACAGCTGCGATGCCTGCGCGGCCATCCGCCCCGGCAGGTCGGTGTAGCCGACTATGGTCACGCCGTTGTCGGTCACAATCTTGTGCCCGGGGATGGTCAGCTCGCAGTTGCCGCCGCCGGATGCCGCGAGGTCGACGATCACGCTTCCCGGCTTCATTGCCGCCACCATCTCCTTCGTGATGGTGCGCACCGCCTTGCCGCGAACGAGCGCGGTCGTGATGACGATGTCAGCCTTGGCCGATTCCTCCGCGTAAGTCTTTTCGGTGGCCTTGACTTGCTCATCTGTCAGCGGCTTGGCGTAGCCATCCGCCGACACCTCCTGCTGCCCCGCGGAGCGCACAAAGGTGGCACCCATCGACTCGATCTGCTCGGCTACCTCCGGGCGCACGTCGAATGCGCGCACCTGCGCACCTAGCGACCCCGCCGCGCCAAGCGCAGCCAGGCCCGCAACGCCCGCGCCGATGACAAACACCGTGGCCGGCGCGGTCTTTCCAGCGGCGGTGACCTGCCCGCCGAACATACCGCCGTAGGCCTCGGCGCCCTCAATGACCGCCCTATAGCCCGCGATGTTGCTCATGGATGACAGCACGTCGAGCGATTGCGCGCGGGAAATGCGCGGTACCGCATCCAGGCACAGGCCGGTGACGCCGTGCGTCTTGAGGGATTCGATCAACTCGGGGTGATCGCTCGGGGCCATGCGCGAAATGACCGTCGCCCCTTTGGTCATGCGACCAATCTCGCTGACGGTGGGCTCGTCCATTTTTATGACAATGTCGCTGCGCCACGCTTCGTCTGCGGTGACGATTGCGGCCCCCGCGGCTTGATAAGCCTCGTCCATGAAGTTCGCGCGGGCTCCCGCGCCGCTCTCGATCGCAACCTCATAACCGAGCGCTTTGAGCTTCGCCACGGTCTTCGGCGTCGCGGCGACTATTCGCTGCTCAGCCGCTGATTCCTTCGGCACACCGATGCGCACTGCATCCTCCTTGGCTGGTCGTTTCGTCCTGCATCGAACCTACGGCATGTCCGTTTTGCCCGATAGGACCATTGTCCTCGCACTTGCTTGCGAACGCTGAAAAGGCGGGCCGGGCCCGCTTTCCGGACCCCGCCCGCCTTCTCACGATATGAGCTACTTACGAACCTTGACCTTGGTGGCCTTGCTCGACTTGCCCGCAACCGTGCTCTTCGATTTCGGGACGAATGTAGCCTTCACCTTGATCGTCTTGCTGTACTTCTTGGGAAGCTTCACGGTGACCTTACCGTTCTTCTTCGCCGTGATCGTAACCGTGCGAACGACCTTCTTACCCACCTTGATCTTGATCTTTCCGACCGGGCGAGCACCGTTCGACAGCCTACCCAAGGTGATCTTGACCTTTGGTTTGGTTCCCTTCTTGAACTTCTTCCCCTTCACCTTCACCTTGGCGAGCTTGGCCTTGGTGACGGTTATCTTGGCCGTGGTCGGGTCAGAGACCACAGTTCCCTTGGCTGTCTTGACGACGGCAATGATGCCGACGTACGACCCGACGGGGAGCTTGGCGGGCAGCGTGAGCTTTGCGCTCGCGTTCTTGCCGTCAGCGGCCAGCTTGACCGTTCCCAGGGAACGGCTGCCGACCCGGAACTCCACCGTGCCGGTGCTCGCATTCTTCACCGTCACGCTGAGCGCGGCGCGCTTCGCGGCGCTCGCGCCGTAAACCTGGGTTCCGCGCACGATCACCGGCTTGGAAACGGTGATCGTCTGACCGGCGTTGTCGCCGCCATTGTCACCGCCGCCGTTGTCACCGCCGCCGTTGTCGCCACCGCCGTTATCCTTTGGCGTCACGACGACCCCGACGGATTGCGATGAGGATTCTAGGACATTGTCGTCGCCCAGATACTTAGCCGTGAAGGTCTGCGTACCGGGATTGGCCAAGGTGACCGTCTTCGCTGCCGAGCCGCCTTCCAGGTCGACGGCGCCCAGCGAGGCACCCGCCTGGAAGAACTCGACCTTTCCGGTCGCCGTTGCCGGGGCTACGACCGCGACGAGCGTGACCTGCCCGCCTGCCTCAACCTGGCTCGCAGACGCGGTGAGGACGGTGGTGGAAGCATCCTTACCCTCCACGGTGACAATCCTTGTGTAGGTCGTTGCCCCCGCTGCGTCGTAGACCGTCGTGGTCACGGTGTAGGTACCCTTCGCCGTGTAGGTGTGGGTCCCCGTAACCGTGCCGCCCGAGATTGTCGCGGCTTCGATCGGGGACCCGTCGCCCCAGTTGATGTTCGCTGCGACGGACCCGGTGCCTCCGCTCGTCGTCGCCAGGGTAAGCGTCTGGGACTGTCCCGCCCCGGCCGTTGCCGGCTCGGTCACCGCGTTCGCCACCAGGGTGGAGGCCGCGGACGCGTCGAACGCGAAGGCCATGATGTGGGCCTTGCCTGCGCGCACATCGGTGCCCTGGTTTTCAAGCGAGATGCTCTTGATCGTCTTAACCTTGCCGCTCGAATCCTTGTCGATCGCAACCGGCGCGGTGGCAAAGACACCCGCGTTCTTCACGGTCGATTCTGTACCGGTTCCAGCTAGCCTGCCTGGTGCGTTGAACACTAGCGTGTTCTGTTCTTGCAGATCTGTAACGCCACCAACCCAGTCACTAACCCCAACCCGGACGGCCTGTGTAGTGCCGTCAGTGAAGTTGAGATAGATCATCATCGCTTGTGCGCCCTCATTTGCGGAGCCAAGGACAGAGATCTTCGTCGCATCTGGATTCACATACCCGCTAACAGTCTGCCCCAGCCCGGTCATAGTGTCGGCCTGCCCCGAGGCAACATCTGGGAGTGTGTAGTAATAGTCAACGCCAGCGATCTTGACTGTCTGTTCCGTCCCGAACGTCACGCCCGCTTCGGTAACAGCAGCCTTGTTGTAGGCATAGCCCTGACCGTCACAGCTTCCGCCAATGCCCACCTCGGAGAAGCAGGCGACGTTCGCGGCGGCCGCCACGCTCTGCGCAAGCGAGAACTGTTCCACCGAGATATTTACCTTGACGGTAGCCGTCTGGGTACCAGACGTCACGTTCACTGTCGCCGTGTAGAGACCCGGCTTTTCGAACGTTGTAGGTGCCGAGATCGCATAGCCCCCCGACCTCAGCGCAGTCACGGTCGCGTCGACCGCGCCACTGCCGTAGTCGACAGTTGCCTGCGGTGCGACTCCGCTTACACCCGCAAGTACCCCAGTGAATTCGCTCCCAGTGCCAGCGGACAGCTGCGAGGCAGCCGTGACCTTGAGTTCGCCCTGCGTATCGGTTGTCTTGTTAGACAGCAGTTCGAGCTCGGCGATCGTTGCACCACCGCCGGTCGTTGCAGTGACGCTCAACTTGTATTCGCTGTAGATCCCGGCATTCTCGATAGCGAATGGGCGCGTTTGGGTGCGCCATTCGAACGATTGGCCGGAGCGCTCGTCGAGCTTTACCCACTTATCGTCGGCCGACTTCCCATACAACGTCCAGTCCGTCGGGTCAGCGCCCGACTTGCTGTTCGTAATGGTGTATTCGGTCAGCGTGGACGGTGTAAGCGCTGAAACAACGATGTCCGATGCGGCCGCAGGCAGCGAGGCCTCGGTCGTCGAGTTGTCGTCAGTCAACGCCTTCGCGTTAGCTAGACCCGCAACAGACGTTGACGCATAGTCCTGCTTTGCGACATCGACGGCTGGTGTCGGGCTTGCTGCCGCAAGCGAAGTTTCGCCCCAGCTCGAGGCGGTGGACCCCATCTGGAACGTCAGCGTGTGCGTTCCGCGGGTCAGCTGCGACTGGTCGACCGTGGCCGTCTTCAGATCGCTGCCGTCGAGCTTCGCCGACTGGATGTAGATGTTGTCGTGGCTGTTGTTGTTCGCCGTGATCGTCAGGCTGTCGGTCGTGCCCAGCGGCGAGATTGTCACCTTGTCGTACAGGGGCGAGCCTATGACGTACTGCCCCGAACCGACCGCGAGCGGGTAGAAGCCAAGTGCCGAGAACACGTACCACGAAGCCATAGCGCCGTTGTCCTCATCGCCGGGGTATCCCTGACCGATTTCGGAACCGACATACAACCGGCTCATCGCCTCACGCACTACCTTTTGGGTGCCCGCGGGGTTACCCGCTGCAGCGTAGAGGTAAGGAATGTGGAAGGAAACTTGGTTGGATGCGCCCCACTGTCCCATGCGGACGTCGCGCGCCTCGTATGTTTCGTGGATCTTGCGGGTCGCTGCCTTTTCCGGGGTGGAGAAGAACGTGTTGAGCTTCTGGACCAGCCCGTCCTTCCCGCCGTACAACGACGCCAATCCGTCCACGTCATAGGGGGCGTGGAACGCGAAGTTCCAGCCGTCCGTCTCGGTGTACGTGTGGTTGTTGTACCGGGTGCCGTTGCCGGCGTTCCAGTCTTCAGGGTTGTAGACCGTTGTGGTGTTCGACAGGTTGTACGATCCAGCCTTCATGATCCATGAGCCGTCAGTGTCACGCGCCGTGAAGAAACCCAGCGGCGTGTTGGAGTCGTCGGGATCGCCGACCGTCGAATCGAACAGGTTCACGTAGCTCTCGGCGCGCGTCAGGAAGTAGCTCGCTTCCTCGGCGTACCGCTTCTTCTTGGCGCTGTCGGTCACGTTCTGCGATAGCTTTTCGGCCATCTTGCCGATCGCGTAGTCGTTAATCAGGCCCTCCAGCCCCCACGACACGGACTGGTCCTGCGATGCCGGGGTGTAGCCGAGGAAGATGGACGTCGACAGCGATTTGCGCCCGACGCGGTCGGCGTCGTAGTTTCCATCGCTCTTGACATTGGACGAGTTCAACGCCGTCGCATTCTTCAGTGCTGCTTCGTAGGCCTTTTCGGCTTCGGCAGTCGTCAGATCGCCCTGAATGTACGCATCGGCAAACGATGCGTCCGAGCTTGTCCCGGTCATCTGGTTGTCGTACCCGGGAGCCGACCACCTGGCGATCCAGCCGCCGTCCTCGTACTGGTTGACGAATCCGTCGGTGAGTTCCGCCGCGACATCGGGGTAGAGGTAGCTGTACATCGGCCACGCGGTGCGGTAGGTGTCCCAGAACCCGTTGTTGACGTACATCTTGCCGGATTTGATCGGGGCGTTGGTCTGCGTGTCGGAGGCGCTGCCGGAGCCAGCGTTGACGGGGCTTGCGTACTTCCACACGGGCGCTTCAGCCGTTCCCGTGTTCTCGTGTTGTTCGTTGGGGAACAGGTTGAGGCGGTACAGGTTCGAGTACAGGTTCACTTTTTCGACATCGGTCGCGCCCGTGACGTCAATGACGCCGAGCCGCTCGTCCCATTTGCTCTGCGCGGCGGTTTGCACGTCCTGGTACGACTTCCCGGCGATCTCAAGGTTGAAGTTCTTCTTTGCCTGGTCGACAGAGATCATCGAGGTGGCCAAGCGAAGTTCGACCGTATCGCTGTTGAACTGGAAGTACTTAGCGCTGGAGCGGTTCGCCGCCGTGCCGGATTTAGTGACGGCGGAACTGAATTGGCCGTATACGAACATGCGGGTCGCCCCGGCCGTCGAACCGTCCATCCACCCGGTGAAGGTGTTGTTGTCGCCGATTGTGAAGCTCGCGTTGTCCCACACCTTGTCCAAGAACACTGTGCGGGAGGCCGCCCCTGCCGGGAACGTGAAGTTGAAGATGACCGCGTGCGATGTCGCCGTCGTCTTTGCCTTGATCCCGTTGTCGAAGTCGACGGAGTACTCGTCCGGCTGCGCCACCTCGTTGTCGTGGCTGAACGACAGTTCGCGCGCCACCAAGTCACCGTTCGGGGTCGAATCCGAGGTGGTCGAAGGCATCACCTGCAACTGGTTACGGTCGGTGATCCACCGGCTCGGTTCGTGCGATAGCCCGATTCCTTGCAAACGTGGCCGGTTGTCACCATTGTTGGATTCCTGGTACTTGTACAGGTCGTCGCGCGATCCGCCCTGGGTCAGCGGGGTCACGAAGTTGAATCCGTTGGGCACCGCGACGGCCGGGTAGTTGTTCCCGCGCGAAAATGCGCCATTCGAGTTGGTGCCGCGGCGGGTGTCGACGTAGTTGGTGTAGGACGAGCTGTCGATCGGTGTCGCCTTTGCCAGCTTGATGTCGTCGATCCACCCCCACGCTTCGGCGTCGTTGGTGCCCTGCGGGTTGTCGTACGTGAGCAAGATGCGCTTGACGCGCTTGCCCTGCAGCGAAGACAGATCCACCCGCACGGAGTTCCACTGACGGCCGTAGAGCGTCTTGGCAGCGCCCTGCTCGGCAGCGGAAACCCCGAAACCGTACTGATCGGTAAGCCCCGCGGTAGTCGACATGCGCTTGGTGTTGCTGCCATCGGCGTCCGTGTATTCCACATCCACCGCGACGTAGGTTGATGAATAGTCGAGGGAGAGCTCGTCCAGCGTCGGGAAGATTTTGTAGCTCAGTTCCGTCTGCGTCCCGATTTCGAGGTCAAGATCCGAATACAGCACGTTGGTGCCCTTGGCAGCACCATCGGCGGTGTCGAAGCCCTTGTATTCGAGCGAGCCGGAGCCCGTGAATCCCACGCCGGTCTTGGCCACACGGCTGTCGCGCGGGCCACTCGATTTGTAGGTGTTCCAGTTGCCCTGCTTGTACACCTCATTCGACGAGCCGTCGATGAGCTCGAATTCGCCGAGCTGAACCGCGCTCTCACCGTGCGTTGCGGTGACATTCAACCGGTAGTAGGTATAGCTGCCGCGTGCACCGGATGGAATCGTGAACTCGTGGCGCGTGAAGTAGCTGGGCGCTCCGCCTTCCGTCCCGAGTTGGTTGCTCTGGGTGTCGAGCGTGGTCCACGAGTTGCCATCGCTTGACCCCTCAAGTGTCCAGTTCTTGGGGTTGCGGCCCGTCGCGTCGTTGGCGAGGGCAAGAATGTACTTGGTCGCCGTCTTGGCCTGCGAGAGCTTGTATTGCACCCACGCGGAGGACGATCCACCGAACCACTTCGTCTCGGGGTCGCCGTCGTAAAGCTTCGCGGAGGATTCGCCGCTGTTTGGTTCCGTGCTGGCCTTCGCCTCGGCGATGAAACCGCTGAGCGATCCCTTCGAGAAGCTCTTGCCGGAAAGGTTAGTGTAGGTGCCGTCGGCAACCGAAGTCTTGAAACCAGTCGGATCGGCGGTCGAGTCGAAGGAACTATGCCACGCGGTCTGATCAAGAGACGCCGCAAGAGCCGTCGGGGCTGCGGCGACGCCTCCGGTCACCGCCACGGCGCCAGCCGCGACGGTCGCGAGGAGGATGCTGAACGGCTTTCGCCGCACGTGTGGGCTTCGGTTGCGCATGAACGGCACTCCCTGGGATTCGGCTGTGCAGCGGCGCCAACGCCACGGCACGATCTCATCGTCGAGGCAGGGTTTGCGAGGCCCTACCTGACATCGTTGTCAGAGCACACGATAGCGCAGTTTCCTTAGATTAGTCTGGACCATTTGTCCCGTGAGGGTCACATATACGCAGATCTGGGGGTGTGGGGGACGCGGTCCCGGCGTCCCCCACACCCCCAGCGTTTTAGACGCCCGCCCGGTAGGAGCTTTGCGAACTCGACGAGCCCTGGTCCGCCGCGTCGCCCTGCCCCTGAGCGCTGTCACCCTGACCGCTTTGTGACTGACCGCTACCCGAACCGAAGTTGAAGCCACCCGGGCCGCCGCGCCCATTACCCTGGCTACCGCCGTCGCTGCCCGAACCGGGCATCCGCGACCCGCTGACTCCGGGCGGACCGTCGTTCCCAACCACCGCCGTCGTAATCCACGCGGTCGCCCCCGCCGTGACAACCAAAGCAAGGGCCGCGATCGCCGCCGCCCAAGCGATCCGCTTCTTGGTCCACCACGACTGCGCGGGCACGGTCCCCACAGGCACGACCAGGAATCCGTTGCCATGGGGGTAGGCCACCAGCGGCGGGGTCGCGGGAGCGGGCGGGGTGGCGCCCGGACCGGGCGCCACGTATCCGGGTCCCGGTGCGACCGGCGCAGCGGGTGGCTGCGATGCCAGAGCGCCAGGAGCCGCAGCCACGCCCGGAGCGACCGGTGCTTGGTTCGCTAGGGGGGCCGCCTGCGCGCCAGGGTTGGCGTCCGGACCCGGCGCCGCCCACGCCTGCGTCGAAGCGGGGTCCAGCGGCAGAGTTTGCGCCGCCTCGGTAGCGGCCTGTTCGGCCGGCGCCCCGGCGCCTTGGCCGTTTTCCGCGGCGCTGCCTTGGGGCTTGGTGGTCTCGTTCATAATTCTTCCTCCTTTAAGGAAATCCATGACAACCATGGTGGAGGTTGGCTCTGAACCGCCCCTTGAAGGCGCCTGTGCGCAATCTTTGTATCGACGCCGCCCTACCTTGGCAACGGGATGATCGACTCGATCAGTTCCTTCGCCCACGCCAAAAGCTCCAGGCCGACGATGGGGCCGCCGCCGATCTTCTTTTGCTTCGGGTAGGGCACCATGAGCGTGCGCACGGCGGGTTTAATGATCGTTCCCGGATATAGCCGCTTGAGCCGCAGGCCCGCAGATTCCGGCAATTCGACGTGCGTGAGCCGCACGTAATTGCCCTGCACCACGACCTCGCTGAGCCCGTAGCGCCGCGCCAGCAGCCTGAATTCCGCGACCGCGAATAGGTTGCCGACCGGCTTTGGCAACGGCCCGTAGCGGTCCACCAGCTCGGCGCGAATCTCGTCCATGGCCGCCGGGGTCGCAACCTCCGCGAGCTTGCGGTACGCCTCGAGCCGGAGCCTTTCGCCATTGACGTAGTCGTGCGGGATGTGGGCATCTATGGGCAACTCGACCGTGACTTCCGCCTGCTCTTGCGTGGCGTCACCCCTAAACGCGGCGACCGCCTCGCCCACCATGCGCACGTACAGGTCGAAGCCGACGCCCTCGATATGCCCCGATTGTTCCCCGCCGAGCAGGTTTCCCGCGCCGCGAATCTCCAGGTCCTTCATCGCGATCTGCATGCCCGCACCCAGATCCGTGTTCGCCGCGATGGTGGCAAGGCGATCGTGGGCAGTTTCGGTCAGCGGCTTTTCCGGCGGATAGAGGAAGTACGCGTACGCGCGATCGCGCCCGCGCCCGACCCGCCCGCGCAACTGGTGCAGCTGCGACAGCCCAAAGACATCGGCGCGTTCGACGATCAACGTGTTGGCATTGGAAATGTCCAAGCCGGTCTCAACAATCGTGGTGCACACCAAGACGTCGAATTTCTTTTCCCAAAAATCCCTGATGACGTGGTCGAGCTGCTTCTCACCCATCTTTCCGTGAGCTACGGCGATGCGAGCCTCGGGCACAAGCGACTGGATGCGAGCCGCCGCGCGATCGATCGATTCGACCCGGTTGTGGACGTAAAAGACCTGCCCCTCGCGCAGCAACTCGCGGCGCACGGCCGCGCCGATCTGCTTGTCCTCGTACGCGCCGACGTAGGTGAGCACCGGGTGGCGTTCCTCCGGCGGCGTCGCCAGCGTTGACATTTCGCGGATACCGGTGACCGCCATCTCCAACGTGCGCGGAATCGGGGTCGCCGACATGGCCAGCACGTCCACGTTCGTGCGCAGCGCCTTCAGCGTTTCCTTGTGCTCCACCCCGAAGCGCTGCTCCTCATCTACGATGACCAGACCCAGCTGCTTGAACTGGACGGATCCCGTCAGCAATCGGTGCGTACCGATAACAACGTCAACGGTCCCATCGGCCAGCCCGTCTAAGACCTCTTGGGACTCCTTGGCGCTTTGGAAGCGGGACAGCCCCTTGACCGACACGGGGAAACCCGCGTACCTCTCAGTGAAGGTCTCCAAGTGTTGCTGCGCCAGGAGCGTGGTCGGAACCAATACCGCAACCTGCTTGCCATCCTGCACGGCCTTGAACGCCGCGCGCACCGCCACCTCCGTCTTGCCGTATCCGACATCCCCGCAGATCAGCCGATCCATGGGCACCGACTTCTCCATGTCGGCCTTGACCTCGTCAATCGTGACTAGCTGATCGGGGGTTTCGATGTAAGGGAACGCATCCTCCAGCTCGCGCTGCCAGGGCGTATCCGGCGAAAACGCGAAGCCCTGCGTCGCCATGCGCGCCGAATACAAACGAATCAGCTCGCTCGCGATTTCCTTGACGTGCTTGCGGGCGCGGGTCTTGGTCTTTGCCCAATCCGCGCCGCCCATCTTCGACAGCGTGGGCGCCTCGCCGCCGACGTAGCGCGTGATTTGGTCCAGCTTGTCGGTGGGGACAAAGAGCCGGTCGCCCGGTTGCCCGCGGCGCGATGGCGCGTACTCGATGACCAGGTACTCGCGCGTTGTAGCCGAGTCGCCCTTGCCCGCGGTGCGCTGCACCAACTCCACGTACCGGCCCACACCGTGTTGTTCGTGGACCACAAAGTCGCCGACCTTGAGCTGCAACGGGTCGACCGTGTTGCGCCGCCGGGCCGCAAGCTTCGACATATCCCGCGTTCCGGCAACCGCGCGCCCCGTAATATCCGATTCGCTGAAGACCGCGAGGCGGTGCTGGTCGGAAGCGAATCCGGGCCCGGCAAGCGCCGGCACAACGTGTACGATCCCGCTCTCCAGGTCGCCCGCGATTTCGGTGACCATGCGGGCGGGCGTGTCGGCCTGCGAGAGTTGTTCGACCATGCGCCGGGCGGGGCCCGCGCCTTGCGTGGTCGCGACCAGCACCCACCCGTCACGCTGATGCGCGCGGATCGTATCGAGCGCCTTGGCGACGTCGCCGTGGAAGGTCCCTAGTTCGCGGGCGCTAACACGGATGACCTCACGGCCCGCCGCCGTAGCGGGCGTGCCCGCGGCCTCGTCGTCCTCCACGCCGCCGCCAAAGGGCCCGATGGTCCACCACGGCAACTCCCGGTGCCCTGCAAGTCCCTGCACCTGCGCCAGTTCCAAGAACGAGGCCGCCGAAAGATCGAGGGGGACCTTCCCGCCAGCCGCAGCGCTGGACCAGGCTGCCGCCAGGAACTCTTGGGTCGTGGCGACCAGGTCACTTGCGCGGCGGCGCACCCGCTCCGGATCGCAGGCGACGATGACCGAACCGGAGTCGACCATCGAGAGCACCGGAACCATCGCATCGACCAGCACCGGCGTCAGCGACTCCATGCCTTCAACGGCTATTCCCTCAGCGATCCGTTCCAGCATGTCGCGGGCGGCGGGCAACGCGTCGGCGAGCGCGGCCGCGCGGGCGCGAACCGCGTCGTTTAGTAGCAGCTCGCGGCACGGCGGCGCCCAAAGCCCGTGTTGAGCGATTTCTAGCGAACGCTGGTCGGCCACCGAAAAGTAGCGGATTTCTTCGATGTCGTCACCGAAGAATTCGAGGCGCAACGGATGGTCTTCGGTGGGGGGAAAGACGTCGAGGATGCCGCCGCGCACCGCGATCTCACCGCGTCGCTCGACCATGTCGACTCGCGTGTAGGCGGCATCGACCAGGGCCTGGACAAGCTCATCCATGTCGGCGCTCTGCCCCTGGCGGGCTGCCACCGGAACCAGCTCCCCCAGCCCAGCTACGACTGGTTGCAAGAGCGCGCGGGCCGGCATCACCAGGGCGCGGATCGCCCGGGCCATACCGTCCGGCTCCGGGTGGGTCAGGCGGCGGAACACCGCAAGCCGGGTCGCAACCGTGTCGGACCTTGGGGAAAGGCGTTCGTGCGGCAGCGTCTCCCACGCGGGCAGAACGGCGACATCATCGTCCGGGAGGTAGCAGCGAAGGGCGGCGGCGAGCTCGTCGGCCTCCTTACCCGTGGCCGTGATCGCCACGACCGGCGCTTGCCTACTGAGGTGCGCGAGCACGGGGGCGCGCACGCCGGCCGGCCCAATGATGTCGGCGGCCAGCCGCCGGGCGCCGGCTTGAGCTATGTCACCGAACTCGGGCGTCTCAGCAAGGGTGTTGAGCAGGCCGGTGAGATTCATGAGTCCTTCGAATGGTATTTCTGTTGGGTGGCAACAAGGCCTTCCGCGACAAGCATTTCAACCGCGTCGGCCGCATCAGAAATCAGGAATGGCAGTTCCTTGCGCTCGGTCGCACCGAAGTCTTTCAGGACAAAGTCGGCCACGTCCATGCGGCCCGGAGGCCTACCGATGCCAACGCGCAGGCGCAGGTAGTCCTTTGTGTCAAGCGCCTTTGAGATGTCGCGCAGGCCGTTGTGGCCGCCTTCGCCGCCACCGATCTTCGCGCGGATCGCCTGGAAGGGTATGTCCAACTCGTCGTGCACAACGATGATGCGATCGGCTGGGATTTGGAAGTATTTCGCCAAGGCAGACACGGGGCCGCCCGAAGTGTTCATGAAGGACGAGGGCTTCGCTAACACTGCCTTAGGCCCGGGCACTCCCCCTGGCCCCATCCCAAGGCGCACCAGGGCAACCTTGGCGTTCGCGCGATGCGCGCCAAAGACGCCGCTTGCGCGGCTTGCTACCTCGTCCAGGACCATCTGCCCGACGTTGTGCCGGTTGTGCGCGTACTGCGGTCCGGGGTTGCCGAGCCCGACGATGAGCCATGGGGAATCTGACATGAATACGACCTAGCTGATGTGGGTTACTGGACCGCGCGGGCGGCGCCGTGCGCCCGCGTGCCGGCATTGTGCGTGCGGCGCCGGAGACACCAACAGCCACCCCTGCCCTCCGCACGATGCACGGTGAACACGGGCGGCTGCCGGGTAGGAAATATCAGGCCTCCGGGGCCTCTTCGGCGCCAGCCGCTTCATCCGCAGCGGGAGCTTCCTCTTCGACGGTCTCTTCGGAAACGGTCACGACAACGGTGTCCGCTTCGGTAACGAGCTCCGCGCCGGTGGGCAGGCTCAGGTCGCCCGCGGTGACGTGCTGTCCCGCCTCCAAACCGGTGACGTCAACCTCAATAGAGCTGGGGAGGTGGGTGGCCTCTGCCGCAATCGAGATGGTCTGCGCGTCGAGCAGAACCATGGTGGCGGGAGCGGCCTCGCCGACAATGACCAGTTCGACATCGACGTCGATCTTCTCGCCGCGCTTGACGATCAAGAAGTCGACGTGGACGATCGTGTCGCGGATCGGGTTGCGCTGAACTTCCTTGGCGATGGCGAGCTGCTTGTCGCCCTCGATGTCGAGCTCGAAGAGCGCGTTGTGGTGCTTGAGCGCCATCAGGGTGTCGTGCGCGGGCAGTGCGATGTGAATGGGGTCCGAACCGTGGCCGTACAGGACGGCGGGGGTCTGGTTGGCGCGACGTGCGCGGCGCGCGGCACCCTTACCGAATTCGGTGCGCTTGACGGCCGAAAGCTGAATTGTAGACATTGTTTTACTCCGATGAGATCTTCCGTGGGCCGATCGCCAGTGGGGAACGTCGGCGTATCGCCTAGGCGCGGGACGGGTGACGGGCGCGTCAGCGCCTTCGCCCTGTCGATAACGGACGGCACTCACGGGGTTTCCCGTGGTGCTTGCGGACGCGGCACAATGGCACGTCGCTCGTCCCTCGCCGAGGCAACCTAACCACTATACCCGACGACGACTCGAATGCTGGCCGATACAAACCGGTCGGTTTCGCAAAGCTGCCCAGCATCCGGTCGCCCCTTTGCCGGTCGCACGCAGGGGTACGGGAACCGCCAACAGATCACCGCGGGTCCCGCACCCCCTCACATCACTTCGCTTTCAGCGTCACCCGTTTTGACCACTTGGCCAGGGTCGTCGCCTTCGACTTCGGGACGAACCGGACACGCACCTTAACCGACTTGAAGTACTTCTTCTTGAGTCGGAATGAAACTTTCCCCTTCTTCTTCGCGTTGATTTTTACCGTCTTGACGGTCTTCCCTCCAATGCGAACAAGCAGTTTGCCCGTTGCGACGCGCCCGTTCGAGAGTTTGGTAACCGTGACCTTGATCTTCGGGTTGGTACCGCGTGCAAACTTCTTCGCCTTCACCTTGACCTTCTTTGTGGAGGCCTTCACCACAGTGAAAGTCTGCTCACCCGCCGCAGATACCACGGTTGTTGAGCCTGATACCAGACGCGCCGTCAGCCGCGAGTAGTTACCCACCGCGAGCTTCGCGGGAAGGAGCAGTGTCGCGACGCCTTCGGTACCCGATCGCACGATGCCAGCTCGGCCGAGCACCTTTCCGTTAGCCGTAAACTCCACCGCGCCCGCGAGCGTTCCCTTCACGGTTACGCTCACCTGCGCGCGTCGCGCAGTGACCGCGTTGAAAGGTTGACTCGACGTGAGGAACTTCGGCGTGCCGAGCGTTACGTGCGCGACCGGGTTCGCCGCAACCACCACACTCACGGATTCGGTCGTGGCGGCCAGGTAGGCCTCGTCACCGCTGTACTTCGCGGTGAAAACGTGCGTGCCAACGCTCAAAGCAGTCACCTGCTTAGTGGCCGCCCCGCCCTCTACCGGCAAAGATCCGAGCGACTGCGCACCGTCGAAGAACTCCACCGTCCCCGTCGCCTGCTCCGCCAGGCCGACGCGCAGAGCCACCGACGCCCCCTCCTTGACAGCAGTAGAGCTCGCCTCGAGCTTCACCTGCGCGTCGACCGGATCGACCGGAGTAGTCCCGGCCTCCACGACCGCCGCGGTCTGCACCGATTCGATAAGAACCCTGTCGTATCCAGGCTTGCTACCCGAAACTCGCACCGTGATCTTTTTCCCCAACACGCTATCCGGCACGACCAGGGTCGACGCCGTCTGGCCGTAGATGGCGGTACCGTTCGCGTACCACTGATAGGACAGCTCCACGTCACTCGGTGACCACTCACCGGCATCTGCGGTCAGTGTCTTCCCTACCTCGGCGATGCCGCGAACTGCGGGCTCTTGCCCCATGATTTGCTGCGACCTTGGGTACGCGCGAAGCATTCCCCACACCCACCAGGCAGTCTGCTCCTGGTTGCCCGGATCCTTTTCACGATCGAGCAGGAACGACTCTTGCAAGAGATTGTTCGATCCCGTGTGCGCCTCAACAAAGTCCGCGAGCACGGGAAGTCGCATGCTTTCGACTTCACCGCCGTATTCCTTGACCCAAGCGAACTCCCAGCCAAGGCCCTTGCCGATCACCTCAACATCGAAGTTGCACGTTGCGCCCTCCGGATCCGGCCCCAGGTTCCGTGTGCATGCCTGCAACATCAACCACGGTCCCTTGCCGCCTTTAGCCGGCCATGTGTACGACCCTCCGTCCAAATACGCTTCGTAGGTATTGGCCATGACTGCGCGGTCGATGCCGGCCCAGTCTGCGGCAACGGGGGCAAAGTTCGCCCAGTTGAACCCGTCCCACCGCTTCAGTGCCGAATTATTCTTGGTGTTGGTCTCGCCATCCGGCAGCCAGTACATCTCACGGTAGATCTGCTTCGAGACGCCTTCGACGTCGCGCGTTACGACCAGGTTGTCGTTGATTCCCTTCGCTATCTCGGCGGACCACTCACGCCAACCCTCAATGGTGGACGCGTCCTCACCTGCGATGACCGCGACGTCTGCCAGCTCGCTCAGCGCCTGTGACGCGAAGACGTTGGTGATGATGTCGTAACCGCGTAGGTGCACATTCTTGCGCGACCCCTCAAATTCTGGGTTGTACAAGAGGTTGAGAGGCTTGCCCGTCGTCGGATTGATGCCCGTATTCCAGAACTCGTCCGTCAAGTAGTAGTTCGCCCAAGCGGACACCGTGGGATAGGTTTCGGCGATGAATTGCGTGTCGTACGGGAAGGCATTGATGTATCGCGCCCACGCCAGGATGTACATGTAGTTACCATCCGGCTGGTTGGCCATGTCTTCACCGCTGTAGACCAATGATTGTGCCTGGAACCCGGCCGTCGCGTCCCCTTCGACCGTCGAGGCGCTAGCAGTGGTTGACATGGCGGTCGGGACGCTCGCGGCCTTACCCGCGACACCGTAGACGAGCACCGAACCCGCCGCGGATGCCGGCGCGCTGATTTTCACAGAATACTTGCGGTCCGCGGACCTTACACCAAGTGCGGGGAATGTGAATTGCTTCCACGCGGACGACGTCCCCAATGTGCTAGCGGCCATTGTCGCAGTACGCTCGATGCCAGATCCATCGCTCACACTCACGACTACGTTACCGCTGGCACCGGTTCCGCGTGCCAACGCGAGCGTTAGACCGCCGAGCGGGTTTGAACTAACGAATTGTTGTGTGACGGCCTGCGATTCGCCGACGGTGGCAACCTGCGTTGTTGGAACCGGAGCACCTGAGGTGGCGGAGGTGGGAACGTCGTTTATTGCAAATGCAACCGAGTGCCCCTTTTCCTCCCAACGACCGTATTCCCAGTTATACAGTGATCCAGGCGGGTTGATGGACTTGTTCGCGACGGTAACGCCATACCGCTGGCTGCTGGTCGATTCCATGACGAGCCAGAGTTTGGCGCCCTCGTGCAGGTAGCTCTCCTTCCCAGGAATCGTCTCAAGCTTGAAGGTCTGCCACTGGTCAGCGTTCTCCTCCGGGAGATCCGTCCGCTTCACCTCCGTGTAGGCGATCTCGTCGGCGGCGTCGTAGTTGGTGCGAACCGAAATCCGGACCGTTCCCTCCTGCCCGGAGTACGACCACATGATGAGTTTCACTGTGTCGAGATAGTTGTCGCGCAAGGTGAACGGTTGGGCGACTCTGTTTCCATCGGTCAGTTTGAAAGCGGTGTGCGCAGTCGCGTGAAGCTGGTATTGGCCTTCCCTACCAGCGAAGGGGTCAGCTGGTACGGAATTATCGACTGAGTAGGCCTCGTTCGGTAATACCCTGGGAGCCCGGTTGGCGCCCTTCACCTGGCCGTACGAAGAAATGTACTGCAAAACGTCGCGCGCTTTGTCGGGCTCACCCGCCGCCTGCATAGCCATCGCCTGTATCGAAGAATCACGAATAAACATGCCGGTGTAGCCGCCGTTTACTGATGTTGGCGCGAAGCCAGACGCAGTCACACGATCCGACAGCGAGGCGTAACTCGCGTCGAGGATGTCACCGAGTGTGGCCTGCTGCGCGAGTCCCGGCCGGCCGCCGGAGAGTGAATCACCCCCTGCGGTGACCGCCACCGCTGGCGAACTGGCAAGGGCTAGCGGTATCGCAAGCGACCCACATGCCGCTATCGCTATCCCGGAAACTAATCTCTTCAGACGCATCCTTGCACCTCTCGATGGCATCGCTGACCGGTGGGTCTGCGAACGGTAGCCCCGGGGACGGCCTTGTCCCCAAGACGAACTGACAACGTTGTCGTATCGAGGTTGACCTTACGTGGAATACATGATTCCCACAAGCGCAATTAAGCCAATGACGGAGTTATCACCCGCCCATTCGCGAGCAATTTACGCAAAGGGGATCGCCGGGCGCGACCTGATCAACAGCCGCGCCCAGCGACCCCCAGCAACAACCGCGCCCAGCGACCCCCAGCAACAACCGCGCCCAGCGACCCCAGTGCGCAGTGACGCTACTTTTTCTTCGTCGCGCTTGCTCCCAGATAGTTCCGGTCACCCCCGTATACGGCGGTCACTTTTCCGCCCTTCCGCAACTTTTTGGTCGTGACAGCCACAACAGCTCGCGCACCCGCGCCAACACTCATCTTCGCTGCCCCGACCTTCTTGCCCCCCACAGCCACGGTTACCTTGCCCGTCGGCCTGACCCCACCGACGCCCGCGACTGACACCGTGATTCGCGCGCGCTTGCCTCGCTTGACCTTCGCGACCTTAGTAACGCGAACCTTCGCGGCGGCCTTGGCGACCCGCACGGAGAGCGCCACGGATGCCGATTTCGCGGCCCCCGCCACCCCGACGACCACCGTGAGGCGATGCGTTCCCGCAGTGAGGTTACTTGGAAGGACGAGTTCCGCGCCCCCCTCAACCAACCTTCCACTGGCCAATTCGGCGGCGCCGCGCCGCACGGACGCAGTCCCGTTGATTGCTCCCGCCACGGATGAACCGACCTGGACCGTGACGACGGCCCGCTTCCCGACCGTGGCCGCCGTGGCCGCAGCGGCAACGGTGTACGTCACGGGCGCCGGGGTGCCTGCGCCGTCCGAACCACCGTTCGAACCACCATCGGAACCACCGTCCGAACCACCATCGGAACCAGCCGAGCCGTCGCTCTGCGTCGCGGCAAGCAACCCGTCGATGGCACCGAGGCGCAGCAACTGGGTTTCCCCCGTCGCGTCTTTGACGCCGTCGTTATCGGTGACCGCGTACAGAATTCCATCCAACCCGACGGTCAGCCCTTCAAGTTTTTCTTGTGTCCATCCCGCCGTCGCGCGCAGCATGGGCAGCGCATCTACCAGCAGCGTCTTTTCAAGTGCAGTCGCATCTTCCACCGCATCGGCCGCGGGCGCATCCTCTTGCGATCCGGGTGTCGGCAGCGTGACGATGTATACGCGCTTCACGGAGGCGGCCGGGCCGTTCAGCTTGTCGCGTTCGATGATCGCGAACCGCGAGTGGCCCAGCGCAGTAATCTCAGATACGCCCATCCAGTCACCCGCGGTCGTGGCCGACTCAAGCGGGTAGCTGAACCAGTGGAACGTCTTGTCCGAAACGTCGTACCGTCCAATTGTTGCTGCAGTTGCGGAGCCCGTCTTGCCCACACCACGCTGTAGGACGAAGTAGACGTGTTCGCCGGTTCGATCCCAGGTCGCGGTGACGCCTTCGATTCCCCACTTCCCCATGTTCGAGGCAGTGCCCTCGGGAAGCGAAATCTGCTCCTGAATCTCGCCGGCCGCGTCGACCCGCACGATCTGGTTCTTGTCGCCGGTCGCGCCCTCAACACCGAGCCAGAACCCGCCCTGCGGCCGCGCAAAGACCCCCTCGATGTCCAAGCCGATCGGCTCGCCCGCTTCGGTCACCGCGATGGCGCCGTCAATAACCGCGGGGTCGGCCGCCACGTTGACGTGGAATATCTTGGACGGGGACATGGCCGAATCCGCCGCGGTCCACAGGTAGTCGGCGTCGACAGGGTCGGTGCTCAGCGCACCAAGCGCCGTCCAACCGATCGGATTGCCCTGGGCATCGTTCGCGGAAACCACCGACGGGAATTGCGGTGCCCCCGCGCCGCCCGCGAACGCGGCTCCGTACCCGAAAACGTTGACGCTGGAGCGCACACCCGCGGAAGCGTCGTCAACCTCGGACGAAACGACCAGCAGGTTCCGCGACGGTATGGGCAGTATTCCTTCAGGACCGTTGGTCACCGCAAGGATCTGGATGAACACCGGGTTGCTGGCGTCGTCCACGTTGTAGACGGCGACAAAGTTCGATCGTTCGGAGCCCACGAAGGCGTAGCGCTTGCCACCCAGGGTCGCCACCGACAGGCCCTCGATCTCGACGCCCTTCTTCGCCGCCCTGTCCTCGTTGTGCAGTCCGGTCCGCACCGCCAAGCGCTCCAGGCTATTGCCCGCGTCCCAGGTCACGGAACCGTCGGTCACGTCAAACACCGACCACGCGCGAGTGCCACCTTTCCAGTCGCCTTCGTTGGCCGTGGCGATGTGTGAATCATCAATCCACGCAACCGCATCGGGTTCGCGGGCGATGTCCGAGATGGAACTCGTCTGATCGATGTTCCCATCTTTCTTCGTGTCGATCCCCGTCACCGTTGCGGTGCCAACCGAAAACGCGCTCTTGACGCTCGCGGCGTCGATGTCAACTAGCACCACACCATTGTTTTCTTGCAGGGTGACCGCGGCGGTCTTGCCGTCCGGGGAAATCGAAACGTATTCGGGTTCCGGGTCCTGCGGCGTGTCGAGGCCCGCGGCTAGCATGGCCGGGATCGGCGCCCCCTGCTCGTCCACGAGGGAAACCTTCGTCGCAGTCCACTGCGCCGGATCCGCGCCGGCCGCGTCGATGACCTGAATGTACCCGGCGGGCAGCTGCGGCAGGTCGCCCTTCTTGCCCCCGGCTGGCTTGAATTCTTCGTCGCGTTCGTTTTCGATCGCGATCACGGCGCGTGTGTGGTCGGGGGTAACGGCGATGGAATCGGGCTGCCCGCCGAGCTCAATGCTGCTCACCCTCTGACGGGTGGCGAGGCTCACCACGTCGACGCGACCGGACGGATTTGCGTACGACTCGGAGGTGTTGACGACGACCATGACGTAATCACCAATCACGGCGACCGACGTCGGTTCGTCTTCCGCATCACCGAGGGAGGTCAGGCTCAAGGCGCCCAGCCCGACAGGTGCCGACGGATCGGTCAGGTCCACAAACCCGATCCGTTTTGCTAGAGCATCCGTGTAGACAAGGGTCTTGCCATCAGCGGACACCGAAGAAATCTCCGCGACGGTTGCGGTTGCGGGATCCTCGCCCGCGGGTCGGTTCGTGTAGACCGGGTAGGTCGCCAAACGGTGGAACGCGTCGGTGGCCTGCGGCGACGTCCACACGAAAGCATCCGCGGCCGGTGAGGTGGCACTGGAAACGGCCTGGGGCAATACGGGCACATCGGCGCCGGGCGCCGCATTCGCTGCCGGTGTCACGACCGAGAGGCCGAGCGCAGCGGTGACGATCGAGGCAGCTGCAAGGCGCGCAGCGCGAGGGGACTGTTGCGAGGGCATGAAACCTCCGAGACGGGGTGCCGCGCTCCTGCGAGCGCGACCCGGTCATTGTCGCCGGGCGTTGGCCACGCTCACATGCGCAGGCGAACCGCACCCAAATGGATGGTTAATTCCCGCCCACCCCTTGGCGAACCCTGCGGGGACCGTCAGTCGCCGGCTGCCGCCGCGAGGGCGGCGGTGAACTCGTCCACGATTTGTTCCGAGGTGTCGAACGAGCACATCAACCGCACCTCGCCGCCGCGAGCGTCCCAGTCATAGAAGCCGAATCGGGCGCGCAGCGGTTCGCGAATGCGCGCGGGAAGCACGACGAACACGGCGTTGGTATCGGAGCGTTGCGTCAATCGGATACCGGCATCCGGGTGCGCGTCGATCACCCGCTCGATTCCGCGGCGCAGTTGGGCGGCGCGTGCGTTCGCGTTCGCTGCATTGCTGCGCCACAGCTCGGTCCCAAACAGCGCAACGAGTTGGGCAGAGACGAACCTCATCTTCGAGGCGAGCTGCCCGGTGTACTTGCGCACAAATTCGGTGCCGCGACCCGCGTCCGCGTGCAAGATCACCACGCATTCGCCGACCATCCCGCCGTTCTTGGTCGCCCCCAGCGACAAGACATCGACGCCCGCATCCGTCGTCATCTGGCGCAGCGACGCACCCAACGCTACGGCCGCATTCGCCAGGCGCGCGCCGTCCATGTGCACCGCCATGCCCAGCTCATGCGCGCGAGAGCACAGTTCCCGCAGTTCGCCGAGCGAGTAGGCCGTTCCCAGCTCGGTGGGTTGCGCGATAGAGATCGCGAGCGGTTGGGCGCGGTGGGGATCGCCGCGGTCACCGGCGTAAACATCCAGGTCCGCCGGCCGCAACTTGCCGTCGGGGGTGGGAACCGTCAGCAATTTCACGCCGAGCAGCCGTTCGGGCGCCGCGTTCTCGTCGACGTTCAGGTGCGATGATGCCGCAGTGACCACCGACCCCCAGCGGGGCAAGATCGCGCCCAGGGCGACCACGTTCGCGCCGGTCCCGGTGAGCACGGGAAAGGCCGCCGCCGCAGCACCAAAGTGATCCGCGACGACGGCCTCCAGGTGCCGCGTCCACGGGTCATCGCCGTAACCCGCCGCGTGGCCCGCGTTGGCGTCGGCGATCGCCGCCGCCACCTGCGGATGGATGCCCGAATAGTTGTCCGAATTGAACCGGTGCGCATGGTGTAACGACACATCTTCAGGATACGGCCGCGCGCACGGCAATCGGCCCTAGATGAACAAAGTGCTGGCGCTCGCGTCGCTGGCCGCGATGAACGAGGCCACCCCTCCGAGTTTGACGCCATCGACGAGTTCAGCCGCGCGGATGCCCAGCAGATCCATCGTCATGGTGCACGCGGTCATCTCGGCGCCACGCTCCATGGCGCTCTCGATGAGCTGCGGCAGGGGCGCCACGTCGTGGTCCTTCATGACCTTTTTGATCATCGCCGTTCCGGCGCCCGCCATGTTCATCTGGCTTAGCTTGAGGGCCCCGGGCCCGGCCGGCATCATCGCTCCGAACAGCTTATCGAGGGCCGATTTGTCGGCGGTCTTGACTCCGGGTTTCCGCAGTGCGTTCAAACCCCAGAACGTGAAGAACATGCGCACCGGTTTGCCCATGGCCAATGCGCCATTGGCGATGATGAATGCCGCCAACACCTTGTCCAGGTCACCGCTGAATACAACGAACGACATTCCGTCGCGACCGGAATTGTCGACGAGGCCCACTCCACCCGGGCCACCGCCCACCGTGAGGTCCATGTGGTAGCCCGCGCCCTGCGGTGTCAGGCCCGTGACCGTGTGCCCGTTTGCCGCGGCCCAGGCCGGGCCGTCGTGGGCGAATCCAGGGTCCGAGACCGTAACCGAGATCTGGTCGCCCGGTTTGAGGTCGTCCACGGCCTTGGACATCTTCATAATCGGCCCAGGGCAGGCCAATCCGGTGCAGTCCAGTTCAATCAGCTTTCCCGCTTCTTGCTTTGGGGCGAATGCGGCACCGGCCGCGGGGTACGAGACCGCCGGGGCCTGCGGCGCCGCTCCCTCCATTTCCACCTCGTGCCAGGCACGGAAGGTGTTTGCGCCGCCCGACAGCGTGCGGGCGTCCGCGAACCCGCGTTGGTCGAGGATGCGTTCCGCCAAATACGATCGGAACCCCACCGCGCAATACAGGCGAACGGGCACGTTCTTGTCCCAGTCGCGCGACCGTTCCCGGAATTCACCGATGGGGACATTGACCGCCCCGGGGATGTGCCAAAGTTCGTACTCTTGCGGGGTGCGGACGTCGACGATTCGCGCGCCCTCCGTGGCCGCCGGGAACTCCTGGGGGTACCAGAGCTTGATGTCACCGCGGATGGTGTTGGAGGCCACGAATCCGGCCATGTTGACGGGATCCTTGGCGGATCCGAAGGGCGGAGCGTATGCGAGTTCGACCTCTTCGAGGTCGAATACGGTGAGTTTCTCCCGCACCGCCATCGCGAGCACATCGAGGCGTTTGTCAACGCCATCGAATCCGGACGCCTGGCCGCCCAGGACGCGCCCCGTCTCGGGGTCGAACAGCACCTTGAGGTGCATCATGGCGGTCCCGGGGTAATAACCCGCGTGACCGGAGGGGTGAACATGCGCCGCGCGGTATGCGATTCCCGCAGCCTTGAGCTGCCTTTCAGTGGCGCCCGTGCCCCCGGCAACCATGTCGAACACCTTGACCACGGATGTCCCCTGCGTGAAGGTGTACACGCTGTCGCGGCCGCAAATGTTGTCCGCAACGATTCGGCCTTGACGGTTGGCAGGCCCGGCCAACGGCGTGAGGTATGTTCCGGGCAGAACCGGGTGCGGGGTCTCCACCGCGTCACCCGCCGCCCAAATTGAGGGATCGGACGTGCGCATGTGGTCATCCACCTTGATCCCGCCGTGTGGGCCAAGTTCCAGACCTGCTGCCTTCGCAAGTTCGGTTGCCGGGCGTACGCCGACGGACATGATGACCAGGTCGGCGTCGATGAAGGCATTGGTGGAAAGCTCCACCTTCACGGACCCATCCGCCTGCTGCGCGATGGCGGCCGCCGAGGCGCCGACGCGCACGTCTATTCCCCGCGTGCGCAGGTGGTTCATGACCGGAGTGGCTATCTCTCGGTCGACCGGCGGCAGGATCTGGTCCGCGGCCTCGACGACGGTCACCTGCACGCCCCGGTGGTGCAAGCTTTCTGCCATCTCCAGACCTATGTAGCCCGCGCCGACGACTACCGCGCGCATGGCACCGCGTTCGCCGCGGGCGGCCTGCTCGGTTTCTCGATCGACGAGGGCCTTGATCTTATCCATGTCGCCTATGCGGCGCAGGACCCGAACCTGCGGAGCATCGATTCCGGGGATCGGGATGTGCACGGCGTTCGCCCCCGGGCACAACGCGAGAGCGTCGTACGCCTCCGTGTACTGCTCACCCGTGTCAACGTCCTTGACGGTGACAGTTTTCGCGGCCGGGTCGATCGAGGTGACCTCGTGGGCGATGCGGGCGTCGATGTCGAGAAGCTCCCGGAGCGATTCTGGGGTTTGCACCAACAGCCGTTCGCGGTCCTTGATGACGTTGCCGATGTGATACGGCAATCCGCAGTTCGCGAACGAGACGTGATGGCCGCGTTCGAAAAGAATAATCTCAGCGTCCTCATCGAGCCTTCGCGCTCGCGCTGCAACTGACGCCCCCGCAGCGACCCCGCCAACCACCACAATCTTCATCAAGTCCTCCAACGCAATCGGTACCGTCGGGCTGCCCCGCTGTACGTCAAGGATACCTCTATACCCCCAGGGGTATTACTGGGACTAACGACACACTGAGGGCGCCGCGCCCGGTCTGGACCTGCAACTGCGGGCGGACGGGATCTGAAGCGCCCTGGGTTTGTTGGAGGCTCCAGAGTTATGGAACGAGAATGGACTCATCCCCCAACGCAAGAACAAGGGACGCTGCTACTTCGCTGAAGAGAAGGCTGCTGCGGTCTGGGTGGTGCGCACCCTCCGCGCGGAGCTTGGCACGAGTCAAGGAACGACGACGCGTGTGGCTGAGCAGCTCGGCTACGGCGTTGAGTCAGTGCGCTCCTGGGTGCGCCAGGCCGACATCGATGACGGTGTAAAACCCGGAGTTACGACCGACGAGCAAGCTCGCATGCGAGAACTCGAGCAAGAGGTGCGTGAACTCAAACGCGCGAATGAAACCTTGAAGCGTGCGGCGTCTTTCTTCGGGGCGCAGCTCGACCGCCACCACCGGAACTAGTGCGATTCATCACCGAGAACAAGGACGATGTTGTGACTGGTCGAAGGCTCGGGGTCGAGCGCATCTGCAAGGTTCTGCAGGTGGCCCCGTCCACGTAGTATGCCGCGAACAGCAGGCCAGCTTCTGCTCGTCAAATCAGAGATGCAGAGGTCGCGCCCATGCTGCTCAAGATCTGGGAAGACAACTACTGTGTTTATGGGGTGCGCAAGCTCTGGAAAGCAGCGCAGCGGGCAGGCATCAATATCGGTCGTGATCAGGTCGCTAGGCTGATGAAAGTGCTCAAGATCGAGGGAGCACGCCGTGAGAAGCGGGTGAAGACTACGAAGCCTGACCCTAGGATGCCGAGGCATCCTGATCTCGTGAACCGGGTTTTCAAGGCCGATGCGCCGAACCAATTGTGGGTCACCGACCTGACGTTCGTGCCGACGTGGCAGGGCGTCGCCTACGTGTGCTTCATCATCGACGCGTATAGTCGCGCGATCGTAGGGTGGCGGTGCGCGTCGAATATGAACACCGAGACGGTGTTGGATGCGATCGAGATGACGCGCTGGTCACGCGGGAAGCATCTGCCGGAGCTGCGCTGTCACAGCGATGCGGGCAGCCAATTCACCTCTATTCGCTACCGTGAACGCCTCGCACAGATCGGGGCGACGCCCTCGATCGGGACTGTCGGCGACAGCTAAGCATCAACGCTCTCGCTGAGACGGTGAACGGGTATTACAAGGCTGAGTTGGTGCGCGGGCCAGCGAAGTCTGGGCCGTGGAAAACGATTGATGATCTCGAACTCGCGACACTGGGCTGGGTGTACTGGCACAACACTCAGCGCCTCCATGGATACCTCGGCGACGTGACGCCTGCAAAGTTCGAGGCCACGTTCTATGCTGGTGTTGCCAGCGCCAAAGAACTGGTTGAAATCAAATGAACTGAGTCTCCATTAAACCCAGGGCGCTTCACATCTTCGCATATCACGGCTACCCGTGGCTCATCCACCGGCTCACCTACCGCCGGACCGGGCACGACAACATCCACGTGCGCGGTTACAAGGAGGAGGGCACGACCACCACGCCCTTCGACATGGTGATGCTCAACGATCTGGACCGCTACCGCCTGGTCATCGACGTGATAGACCGGGTGCCCGGCCTCGGCTCGCGCTACGCCGGTCTTCGCCAGAAGATGCTCGACGCGCGCCTCGCCGCACGGGAGCACACCCGCGAATTCGGCGAGGACATTCCCGAGGTCCGCGACTGGGTGTGGCCAGGCGCAAACGGGGACGGCACCGCTACGCCGCCTGTGGACCAGGCGGCCGCCGCGACCGGCGGGGACAACGAGTAGCCCGACGAGTTCCGCCCGGACTGCCAAGCGACGCCGTCAGGCCAGGCCGGCCACCGCGGCGGCGACGAACTCGTCCACATCGCCGTCGGTCGTGTCGAACGAGCACATCAGGCGGACCTCGCCGATGGCCGGATTCCAGTCGTAGAAACCGAAGCGAGCACGCAATTCCTCGCGCACTCGCTCGGGGATGACGGCGAACACGGCATTGGTGTCGCTCGCCTGCGTGAGCTCGACCCCGGGGAGCAGGCCTTGCGCGATCGCTCGGTCGAGGCCTGCCCGCAGCCGCGCGGCGGCGGCGTTCGCGGCCGCCGCGCTGCGCAGCCACAGGTCCGAACCGTAGAGGGCGACTAGCTGGGCCGATACGAAGCGCATCTTGGAGGCGAGTTGCGCACTGAACTTCCGGACGAACTCGATCCCCTCGCCCGCGGCGGGGTCCAGGACCACGATCACTTCCCCGGCGATGATACCGTTCTTGGTGCCGCCGAGCGTTACGACATCGGCACCGACCGCGGTCGTGATCTCACCTAGCGTCGCGCCCAGCGCGGCGGCGGCGTTGGCGAGTCGCGCCCCATCGATGTGCACCGCCATGCCGAGCGCGTGGGCTCGCTCGACGAGCGCCCGCAGTTCGTCGATCCGGTAGACCGTGCCCAGTTCGGTCGGCTGCGCGATGGAGATGGCGAGCGGCTGCGCCCGGTGCGGATCGCCGACGTTCTCAGTGAACTCATCGAGGTGAGCGGGCGTGAGCTTGCCGTCCGGAGTATCGACCGTGAGCAGCTTGATCCCGGCCATCCGTTCGGGTGCCGCATTCTCGTCCACGTTGAGGTGCGAGGATGCCGGGGTGATGACGCTGCCCCAGCGCGGGAGCATCGCCGCCAGCGACACCACATTGGCCCCGGTCCCAGTGAGCACCGGATAGGCCTGCGCAGCCTCCCCGAAGTGGCCTCGGACCACCTCGCGCAACCGCGTGGTCCACGGGTCGTCACCGTATCCCGGCTGATGGCCGGAGTTCGCCTGTACCAGCGCCGCCAGCACCTCGGGATGCGCCCCCGCGTAGTTGTCTGAGTTGAACCGGCGAGCAGAACTGGCATCCATCGATCCAGGATACGGCGACCCGATTTCCGTCAGGTTTCTGCCTAGGATGCGCCGGTTGATTAACGGTGCGTGTGGCGGATTCCGGACGGGATGCATGGCAAGGCGGAGGCCCGTGCCCGTAGCAGCGCTACGGACACGGCCCGGGGCGCAGCCAGGCGCCCGATCCTTGGAAGCGACACACAGCGGCCAATTGACTAGCGCGCCCGTAGCCCGGCTCCTATCGCAGCTTGAGCGACACCAGCTTGGACCACTTCGCCTGGGCCGTCTTCGCCGAGGTGGGCACGAATCTGACCTTGACCTTGATCGCGGACGAGTACCGCTTCGGCAGTTTGACCACGATCTTGCCCTTGCGCTTGGCCGTCAGTTTCGCGATCTTCACGACCTTCTTGCCGACGCGGATCCGCAGCGACCCGACCGCTGGCCGGCCATTGGACAGCGTTGCCACCCGGATGGTCACCTTCGGCCTCGTGCGCGCAGGGAACTTCTTGCCCGATACCTTGACCGACTTGGTGGTCGCCTTGACGACCCGGAGCGATACGCCCGCCGACTGCGACTGTGCCGACTTGCCGCCGGAGGTCAGCGTCGCCGTCAGCCCCCGGTAGGTGCCCACGGGAAGCCGTGCGGGGATCGGGAGGCTCGCCCGGTAGATCGAGCCCTGCCGGACGAGCTTTGCCGTGCCGAGCAGCGTGCCGCCCGCCCGGAAAGCCACGACGCCGGTGGTGACGCCGGAAACTGTGGCCGATATCGAAGCCCGGCGCTTTGCCACCGAGTCGTATGCCTGACTCGTCTTCGACAGCACCGGGGCGCTCACCTTCACCACGACAGGGTCGGTCGGCTTGGGGCCGCCACCGCCGGGTCCGCCTGGATCGGTGGGCGCGGCCGCGACGACGATCGTCCCGCCCACGACCTTGGACAGTTCACCGTCGGTCACGGTGACGTGCACCTGGTAGGTGCCCGCGGCTACGTACGTGTGCGAACCGGAGAGGGCGCCATCCTGCGTGGCGACCTCGTCCAGGGTCGTGCCATCTCCCCAGTTCACGTATGCCCGGTAGTCGCCCCGGCCGCCCGATGCCGTGGCTAGGTGGGCCGTGACCTGCTTGCCCGCCGTCGCGGCCGGCAGTTGCCCGCCCGGGACCGCCGAGAGCGGCGAGACGGCGGATCCGTCGAAGGCGAAGGCCACGATGTGCGCCTTGCCGGCAGGAATGTCGGTTCCCTGATCCTCGAGCCGGATCTGCGTCAGATTCTTGCCCGGCTGCAGGATCACCGGATCGGTGGCGAACACCGCAAGGTTCTTGGCGGGCGACTCCTGCCCCGCGTCCTTGAGCCTGCCCGGAGCGTTGAACACCTGGGTGTTGCCAGCGATGGGGTTGTTTGCCTTGTCCACCCAGTCGCCGAAGGAGACGTCCACCGGCTGCTCCGTATTGTCGCTGTATCCCAGCCATACTCGGACCGTTCGCTGCCCCTGATTCGCCATTCCGAGGAATGAGATCCGCTCGCTGCCGGGGTGGGGCTGAACAGGAATCACCTGGCCGCGGCCGGTCAATGTGTCTTTCTGTCCGGCCGGGACATCGGCAAGGGTGTACCGGAAGGTACGGCCGCCGAGTTGAACCGTCTGCTCAGAACCGAAATCGACGCCAGCGGAGCGGACCTTGGCGCGATCGTAGGCATAGCCTTCCCCGTCGCAGCTTCCGCCGACGCCGAGTTCCGAGAAGCAGGCGACGTTCGCCGCGGAGGCCACCTGTGTCGCGGTCCTGTTGTCTACGTATACGTTGACCGGGACGGTCACGCTCTTGTGCTGCCCGCCCTGCGACGCCGCGATCGTCACGGTGTGCAGGCCGGGGGTGTCGAACACCAGGTTCGCGCTCACGACGTGTCCGCCGAACGGATTGCTGGTAACTGTGGCAGTTTGCGGGCCGTTGCCGGCGTCCACCGTGACAGCGGGCGCCTCGCCGTTCGTCGTGATCGTGGCCAATGTGCCGGTGAAGGCGGCACCGGTACGGACATCGACGGTGCCGGACGCGTGAATCGCAAGTTCGCTTGTGGATGCGCCACCCGTCACGACGAGGAACTCGATCTCCGACAGCGCAAGGTTGCCGCCCCCGGTCTGGGTGACCACCAGCCGGTAGCGGCTGTAGGAGCCCGGCGAGGCGACGGTGAACGGCCTCGTCTGTGTGCGCCAGGGGAACGTCTCACCGTTGCGCTGATCCACAGTGGTCCAGTTTGCACCATCGTTGGACGCTTCCAGTCGCCAATCTCGCGGATCCCCACCGGCCGAACCGGCACCATTGGTGAGGGTGTACTCGTCCACCGTGACCGGCCCCACCTTGGAGGCCCCGGTGACGCTCCCGCCCGCCGCGGAGAACTGCGCGGCAGTACTGGAGGTGTTGTCGGTCAGCGACGATGCTTCCGTGCCAGTCGCCGAGACGCTGGCGTACCTGGCGTCGAGGATGTCGATCGACGGCGTGGGCCGCTCAGCTGGGAGCGTGCTCTCGCCCCACGTTGAAGGCTCCTCCCCCAGCGTGAAGTCCAGCGTGTGATCGGCTCCGTCGAACGCGTCTTCCACGCTCAGCGACGCGCTTTGCAACGGTGCCCCATCCAGCGTTGCCGATTGCACGTAGACGTTCTTCACCGAGTTGTTCGCGGCGTTGATGGTGACCTTGCCATTGCGTCCCAGCGGCTTGATCACCGCCTTGCCGTGCAGCGGTGAGCCCACCACGTATTCACCCGAACCGATGGCGAGCGGGTAGAACCCGAGCGCGGAGAACACGTACCAGGCACTCATCGCACCGTTGTCCTCATCACCCAGGTATCCCTGGCCGATGTCCGAGCCGACGTAGAGTCGCTGCACAGCGTCGCGAGTGAGCGCCTGCGTCCGGCTGGGCTTACCAGCGCCGGAGTAAATCCACGGGATGTGGAACGAGATCTGGTTCGAGGCCCCCCACTGTCCCATGCGCACGTCCCGCGCCTCATAGGTCTCGTGGATGCGTCGCGTGTCCGCCTTCTCCGGCGTGGCGAAGAACGTGTCGAGCTTTGCGATCAGTCCCGCCTGCCCTCCGTACAGGGCTGCGAGCCCGTCGACGTCGTGCGGCGTGTGGAAGGCGAAGTTCCAGCCGTTCGTCTCCGTGTAGGTGTGGTGACCGGTCTCGGTGCCCGAGTCCCAGTCCTCGGGGTTGTACACGGACGTGCGGTTGGAAAGGTCGTAGGAACCGGGGCCCAAGAGCCAGTCGCCGTTCGCCTTGCGCCCCTGGAAGAACCCGAGCGGCGTGTTCGCATCGGCGGGGTCGCCCACGCTAGCGTCGAACAGGTTCACGTAGCTCTCGGCGCGGCCGAGCAGGTACTTGGCGTCGTCCGCATAGCGCGCCCTGCGGTCTGCGGCCACCTCCGGGTCCTGCGCCAGCTTGGCCGCCATCTTCCCCAGGGCGTAGTCGTTGATGATCCCTTCGAGCCCCCACGACACCGACTGGTCCAGCGACGCAGGACTGTAGCCGAGGAAGATCGACTGATTCAGGGCCTTCCGCCCGACCTGGTCCGCGGCGTAGTTGCCGTCCGCCTGGATATTCGCGGACGAGACCGCCGTCGCGTTCTTGAGCCCAGCCGCGTAGGCCTCCTCGGCCAGTGATGCCGGGATGGCCCCGGCGATGTAGGCGTCCGCGAAGGACGCGTCCGAACTCGTCCCCGTCATGGAGTCCTTGTAACCCGGCGTGGACCAGCGAGCGATCCACCCACCGGCCCGGTACTGCTCGACGAAACCATCGATGAGTTCCTTCGCCACGTCCGGATAGAGCAGGTTGTAGAGCGGCCAGGCGGTCCGGTAGGTGTCCCAGAAGCCGTTGTTGACGTACATCCTTCCGCTGTTGATCTTCGCGTTGGTCTCGGTCGCCGTCGGTGAGCCAGTGGTCGCATTCACCGGGCTGGCGTACTTCCAGACTGGCTCAGCAGCCGAACCCGTGTTCTCGTGCTGCGCGTTGGGGTAGAGGTTCAGGCGGTAGAGGCTGGAGTACATCGAGATCTTCTGCTCGTCCGTCGCCTGCTGCAGCTCCACGACGCCGAGGCGCTGGTTCCATGCGGCTTGCGCGGCGGCGCGAACCTGGCTGAAGCTCTTGCCCACGACCTCCAGCTCATAGTTGTGCCAGGCCTGGCTCACGCTCATGAGTGAGGTCGCGATGCGCATCTCGACCACGCGATTGCCGGGGTCGGAGGTGTCGAAGGAGACGTACTGGGCACCGCTGCGGTCACCAGCAGCCGTCCCCTGCGCGACGGTCGCGCGGTTGAATCGCGCATGGACGAACATGCGCGTCGTTCCCTCGGCGCCGCCCTGCATCCAGCCGTCGAATCCGGTGTTGTCGCTCCGCAGGGTGAAGCCCGCGTCGTGCGACACCTTGTCGAGGAAGATCGTGCCCCGGTTGTTCGCGCTCGCCGGGAAGGTGAAGCGGAGGATCGCCGCGTGATCGGCGGGCGCTATCTCGGCCTGGATGCCGTTGTCGAACGTCACCGAGTAGTAATCCGGCCGCGCGATCTCGTTCTCGTGACGATACGTCAACTGACGATTTTCCAGGCCGGCGTTGGGCGTTCCGTCCGTGGTGACCGACGGCATGAACTGCATCTGGTTCCGGTCGTTGATCCAGCGGCTCGGCTCGTGGGAGATGGCGAGGCCCTGCAGGCGCGGCTTGTTGGCGGAGGTGTTCGATCCCTGGTACTTGTACAGGTCAACGTTAGACGACCCCTCAGTCAGCGGGGTGTAGAAGTTGAATCCATTGGGTACGGCCGTCGCGGGGAAGGTCGCACCGCGGGTGTAGTCACCCGTGGAGTCGGAGCCACGGCGGGTGTCCACGTAGGCGGTCAGGCCATCGGCCGACGTATCGATGACGCGACCGCTGCCGATGCGGATGTCATCCACCCAGCCGGTTGGAGTGGAGGCCGCTGAACCGTTCGGGTTGTCGTAGGAGAGCAGTACCTTGTGAACGGTGGCGCCCGCGAGCGCACCAAGGTCGACGCGTACCGAGTTCCACTGGCGTGCGAGGAGCCGCTTGGACTCTCCTTGACCGCGAGCGGTAGCAGGGAACCCGAAACTGTCCGTCAGGCCAGCGAGCGACATTCGCTTGAGGGTGCTGCTGCCCGCCTCGGTGTATTCAAGATCGACTGCGACGTAGGTGGCAGGCCATGCCAGTTCCAGTTCGTCGAGGTTGGGGAAGATCTTGTAGGTGAGTTCGGTATTGGATCCGATCTGCAGGTCGAGGTCCTGGTAGAGCACATTGGTCGTGCGAGCGGCGCCATCGGCCGTGTGGAAGCCCCAGTAGCGCAGCGCCTTGGTGCCACTGAATCCGACCTTGGCCTTGGCGACGCGGCTCGACCAGGGGCCATCGTCTACGGCGGTCTGCCATGGAGTCACATTCGGTGTCGAGGACCCTGTTCCGATGAGTTCCACACCGGCCAGTTGAGTGCCAGCCGCGCCGTTGTTGTCGCTCACGTCTATCCGATAGCGCGAGTAATCGCCCTGCTTGTCCGCAGGTACGGCGAAGGAATGCCGAGTGTGCAGGCTGGATGCACCCTCGTTGCCCCACAACTGACCCGTCCGGGTGTCGAGGACGGTCCAGGTGCTGCCGTCGTTCGAACCCCGCAACGTCCAGTTCTTCGGGTTGCGGTCGGGGGCGTCGTTGGCCGTGGTGAGCACGTACCGCGTCACCCGCTGCGGGCCGGCGACGACGAGATCCACCTTCGGAGTCTTGGTGTTGGCGAACCATTTGGTCAACGGGTCTCCGTCGACGAGCTTCGCGGCGGATTCGTTGGGGGCGTTTTCCGCGCTCGCGGTCACAGATGCGACCTGCGGAGTGAGGCTTCCCATCGAGAAGTTGGTGCCGCTCAGGTTCTGGGTGGTCGCACCAGCGTCCGAATAACTCGTCGAGTTTATCAGCCCCGCGGGGTTGGCCACCTCGTCAAACGAGGTATAGAACGGTGTGGTTTCAGCGTTAACCGCCTGCGCACTTGGCATACTTGCTCCCAACGACCCACCGCACAGTGCGGCGATCGCGACCGCTGCTGTGATACGCCGCCCGCCGCGTGAATGGCGGGGTTTTCCGTTTGACGATGAACGCATCTCGATACCTAACTTTGGGGGATCACTCGTCGTGATGTTCTGAAGAATGCAATTACCTGGTGGGATCGACCGGAGCGGCTCCCCGCCCGCCGCAGGACATGCGCCGGGCGGGGACCAAATCACCGGAGGGCCCGAACGGCGACCGTTTTGGTCACGGTGCGCAGTGCCTTGTTGCCGGTGAACTTCACCGCTACCTTGGCTCGGCCGCGAATCGCGATTGTCGCCGACTTCGCCTTCCCGCGCTTACTCACACGGACGGTCGTTACCCGTTTGCCGTTGACGGAGACGGCTGCGCGACCCGTGGCGGACACGCCTTTGGGTTTGACCACAGTGATGCGGAAACTGGCTATGCCGCCCGAGCGCTTCACGCTGATCTTTACCTTCGGCTTCGCCTTGAGGACGGAAATCCGTTGCCTTTGGGTGCTGGCCGACTGGCGCGCGGTTGCAACGGTGCGGGCCACAAGCGTTCGCTTACCAGATTTCTTGAGCGCGGGAAGCTTGATCCTGGCCAAGCCGCTGGCGGGTACGGTCACCTTGCGCGTCTCGCCCCAGCCAGTGAGTGTCACCCGTCCTCCGCGCCAGGTTCCCGTACTCGTCACGCGAACGGTCGCCGCCGTCTTCTTACCCACCTTCGCCTTGCCGATGACCACCCGAGTGGTCACCCGGGCTTTGTCGACCGCCAGCACCTTGGTCGCGGAACGTGAATCCCGCCAGCGGCCGGTGTCCGCACTCCGGAACTCAGCGGTAAGCGCGTGATCACCGATCGCCAGGGACGAGGGTATTGTCACCTCTGCAGCGCCGGCCACTACAGTTCCGTGAGCGATCTCACGGCCCGATTCGGTGATTACCACGGTACCCGCGGGCGTGCCTGAGCCGCTGGAGGTCACGGAGACTTCCGCGACGACGGGACGCTTCGCGTCGGCGACCACGGTGCTAGAACTGAGCCTGAGCACTGTGGCTGTTGGGACGCTCACTTCAGCAGTGGGAGTCACTGTGACAGTGATCGATCGTTCGACCCCCGATGACATGCCCGTGACGGTCAGAGTGTGCTCTCCCGTGATGGAGGGCACGACTACCTCTGCCGTGAACGCCCCGGTGGAATCCGCGGTGACCTGGCTGCTCGCCCCGCCCTGCCAGGCGAGAGTGATCGATTCTCCTGGAGTGAACCCGCTTCCCACGATCGGCAACGTACCGCCCGCGATGACTCCTCCGCTTCCGATGTCCCCCAGGGTGATGTCGCCGACCCGGGTGACTCCTGTCGCACCGTACACCTCGAAGTCCCATATCGAGTACGACCACTCGGTGCCTCGCTGCACTCCGACGAAACGGACGTAGCGCCCCTGAGTGCCCTCGGGCAAGGTGATGGTCTGGTCGCCACCGGTTCCTCCGGTGATGGTCTTGGCGACAGTCCAGTTCGCGCCGTCGAGCGAGGTCTCGATCCGGAAATCTCGGCCGTAGGCCCCTTCCCAGTTGATCCGGACGGCACCGATCTGCTGGGTACCACGAAGGTCGATCCGGGCGTTCTGCGCGTCGGTCGCGGCAGATTCCCAGCGCGTGAACCGGGACCCGTCAGTGAGGTTGGCTCCCACATGGTGGGTGTTGGCCGTGCTCGACACCTCTACACGAGCACTTCTCGCAAGATCGCCCAGGTGGACTTCGATTGCGCGTAGGTCGAAGGTGCCGATGGGAATGGTGACGCGCACGTACCTCGCCTTGCGAGGAGTGAACGTGGCCGTCTCACGCCCGCCGAGGGACGAGACCTGAGTCGCAGTCGTCCAGGACGAACCATTCGTGGACGTCGCGATGGCGTAGGTCGCGGGGTGCGTGGCCCCCCAGGCCACGAGTGCGGACCCGACGCTGTGCTCGGCGCCGAGATCGAGGACGACGTTCTGCACCTGCGTGGTGGTCGTTGCCCACCCGGTCGTGAAGTCGCCGTCGACGATGCTCGCGGCCGTTGCCGCACTGAGACCGGTGGGCGACACCACGACATCGGCGTCCCGAGCCAGGTCGCGGCTCGGCGTCACGTCATAGGCGATGGGCTCACCGTTGGCAGAGATGGTGTGCCCCTCGGCCGACAACGTTGCTCCGGCCGGAAGTTCCACCAGCACGATGGAACCGCCCGCAGGCACTGGCACCGTTGCCTGTCCGGACGCGCCACGCGCCAGATAGGAGCCCGTAACTGCGTCATACAGGTCGCGTGATCCGGTGAGGGGGATCTGCACCTGGGCAACCGACCCGGTCGGGTTGTAGATCAGCGACGTGGGATAGGCATTGTTCCCGAAGTGATCCAGGGCGTTCAGATCCGTTCGCAGGACGTCTGCCACGTTCGTCGGTTTGATGACGGACATGAATCCGATCCAGCCCGAACCGTACAGACCCAGGTTCGTTGAGTCCGGCCCCAGGTTCCACCCACCGGATCTTTCCGGGTGCGTGACATCGGCCGTGGCCAGGATGCCGACTCCGGAGTGCGGCTGCAACCCCTCGTACGCGATTGCGCCGGCACGCTTGTCGGTCTTCCATCCCGTGGACGATCCCGGCTGACCGGTCTGCTGCGTGCTGATCACGCCCTCCTGCTGGTTCGCATCCACTTGGTCGGCGAAGAACCACCGGGCCGACGTGTTGACGTTGAGCAGCCAGCGACCGACGGTGTTGGCATACTGCGTGTCGTACTTGGCAGCCGCGGCCAGCCAGGTCGTCACGAACGAGTTCATTGCGAATGCGTAGCCTCGAGTCGACGAGTCACCGTCGAATCCGGTGTCCGAGAGGCTGCCAGAGAGTCCCGACACCGTCCTACTGGCCCACCGCAACGGGCTCGTGCCTGCGCTGCGGAACCCACCGATTGTGCCCCAGCCGTTGCGGGCAACAGTGTCGTACTGGAGCCACTGGAAATACTTTGCCACGTCGTAGTTGGTACCGTGCATCGCGTTCATGCGCGCGGCCAGGTACGGCAGCAGCATCGTGATGATCTCGTAGTAGCGGTTCTCGCTGGAACGATCCATCGCGTCCATAGTCCACTTCGCGGTCTGGAGGTATTTCGCATCGCCAAAGTGGTCATGCGCCCAGATCAACACCGCAGCCGTAGCCGCTCCGATATCCGTGGCCTGGTTCCAGCCAGCGTTGATGATGGGCTTCATCTCTTCGAAGTCATAGTCCTGCATGTTGAAATCGGCGTTCGCGCCGCCGATCTGACGGACCATCGCGTCGTAGTTGTCTGCGATGCCCCGCAGGATCTGGTCCATATCCGTGGCGTCCGGGTACATCGATCCCATGGCGTAGTACAGGACGTTGGGCAGGAACTGGTACCAACCGTCGCGCGTGCCGGGGATGTCCTTGCCATCACCGGTCTTTCCGAGGAGCGGCGTGTTTCCTGCCACGCCGATGCCCTGATGAACGAAGGTGCGCATCATGTCGACGTAGTTGCAGGTGGTCACACCCGAGGGCAGATTCGGCTTGTTGCAGGTCTGGTTGCTCTTGTCGATTCCGATCAGGGTGCCGGAGATGATGGACGAGAACTGCGTCACCGATTCCTGATAGCCATCACCGTTGTTCGGTCCGAGCCGCTGGATGCGATCGTCACCCCAGTAGGCGGGCATCTTGAAAGAGCTCTCGCCGGGATCCATGTTGTATGCGGTCGAATCCTCCATGATGGTGGTGAAGTCGCCGCGGTTCGTCCAGTCGTACGCGAGGTCATCGAACGCCTGCGCCCGCTGTACCCAGTCGAAGGTGGTGCTCCCAGCCACTCCGAACGCAGGTACGGGGGAACTCTCGAACGAGGCCACCCCGCCCGTGACGATCTGGTCGGCGGAGATCGCCCCGGCGGTTGTCGGGGCGAGAAGCGAACCCGCGCATCCGAGGGCGATGACTGCGCCCATTGCGCGCCTGCGAGACATATTCATCGGATTCTTACCTTCACCGTCGTTGTGTGGCTGCTGGATTTGTAGATTCCACTACCGCTGAACTTCGCTACGACCTTCGTCGCCTTCTTGATCTTCGCCGTGGCCTTTGCCCTGACCTTGACCGTAGCGACGAATCGCGAACCGGACTTCTTGACCTTCGCCTTGCCCAGGATGCGCTTTCCAGCGACGAGGCGCACCGTGCCGGCGATGCGAGCGCCGCCGGCACCCGTCAACACGACCTTCACCGTCGCCGCTTTGTTGCGCACGATCTTCTTGGCGGATTTCTTCGGCTTGATGACGCGTGCCGTCACCTTCTTGACCTTCGTCTTCGTGACGGTCACGCTGAGTTTCCTCGAGGACGTCGCGAAGTCGCTGCTCGCAGGCACATAGGTCACTGTGGCGGCCAGTCGTCCCACCACAAGGTTCTTCGGCAGCGACACGGTCGCGTGACCGCGGATCAATGCTGCGGAGCCGAGCAGCTTGGATCCAGCACGGACCTCGACCCGGCCGGCGGGCACTGCCTCGGCTGCACGGACATTGACATCGATGCGCGGGGACACTCCGTAGCGGGCGCTCACAGTGCTCGGCGCATCGATTTGGGTGCTCTTCGGCTCGCTCGGGTCGACCGGCGATGTCTTCACCGTGAATGCGAGACGGTAGGTACGAGTGGTCACTCCGTCTTCAGCCGTTACCCGCACGGTCGTGGTTCCGGGCAGCGTCGATGCCGGAGTGACGGTGACGCTCGCCCGTTCGTCAGCGGCAATACCCGTGACGACAGGAACCGTGGTCGAACCGGCCGGGAGTTCTACGGCGTACTCGGTCTTTTCCGCGCTGAAGCCACTCAGAAGCGCACCTCCGACGCTCAGTGATGACAGCGACGCATCCGTGCTCGCCTGATATCCGCCCTCGGGAGTGTAGGAGACTCCCGTTTCGGAGACATCGATCGTGGGTGGCAGGCCACCATTGCCCACGGCTTCGCCGGCGAGCCGGATCGTGGTTCCGTCAATGTCGAAGTCGAATTTCTGATTCCTGTGCGTGAGCCCTGAAACGCCGCCGGTGCCACCCTCCAGGCGCAAGAAGGTCGGGGTTCCCTCGTCGAGCCGGTAACCGTTCGAGATCAGCATGAAGTCGATGAAGTTGGATATGCCGAACAGTGAGGGACGCACGCCGGAGGCCTTGATGTGCCCTCCGATCTCACCGTTTCCGGTTTCGTGGTAGACCTCCGCGAACCACTTGGCGATGACCATATCGCGGTTGTACGAGTTCACCAGCACGGTCGCCTGATCGAGCAGATCGGCACGCGAATAGTCACCGAACGGCTGCATGTCCAGCAAACCGTAGGTGATGAGCTGCACGTCCGGCGCCTTGACACGCACACGCCCGAGGCCCGCCAGCTGGCGATCTGCGTCGTAGTCCCATTCGTGACGTTCCAGGACCTTGGCGCGGAAACCCTCGCCGAGTTCTTCGGCAACCAGCCCGGTCGTCGTGTAGTACGACAGACCCTGACGCACCCAGCGTCCCTTCTGGTCACGATAGGGCTGTCCTTCGGTCTCCGGATGCTCCGGGATCGAGGTGCGGTTCGTGTCCAGGAAGACCTTCTGCACTGTCGGCCACACCTTGCCCGCGCCGTCCTGCGTGGTCGGGAAGAACCAGTCTTCGTAGTCGCGGGTCAGCGACGTGATGAGTGAGGTGTAGTACGCCGAGAGGTCGTCGTGACCGAGCAGATCGGCGATCCTCACCGCGAACTTCAGGTCGTAGATGAGAGAGGCCACGAACTCGCTGTCGCGTTCGTCCGTCGCATCGTTGCTTCCGAAGATCCAGCGCAGATTGTGCGACTCCCACACCAGATGGGCGTGCAACTCGTCGAATATCGACTCGAGCTTGGCCTCGTCGCCGGTTACGGAGTAGAGAATCCAGGCGGTCTGGGCCTTGCGGCTGGGCAGGGACTCGCCCTTCAATCCACCCTTGGCGTCCGTTCCGTTGGTGTCTGTTGGCGCGGGGCCGTCCATTTTGACGGACTTCATCATGCCGATGAACGAGTCCCAGGAGGCACCGGGGTTCGTGTATACCAACTGCTGCATACCCAGGAGGGAGTCCCAGGACGCGACGTTCCTCGTGCCGGGCGTTCCGTGCATCCACAGAGACGGTTTGCCTGTGCCCACCTGGGCATACAGATTTCCGGTCTCGGGCGTCGCCGGCAGGACGTTCATCTCCAGGTTGATCCACGCGTAGAAATAGAACACCCGCATACGGTCCGACTGCACACCCCCATCGGCGACGCGGCGGATCGAATAGTCTTCCAGGGCCGGCACGGTGCCCAGGTACTCGTTCCAATGCTGAGTCCAGTGTCCGATGCCGCTCGACTGTTCGTCCCTGCTCGCCCGCGCCGCGGTGCGAGATTGCCCCGCGGCATCCGACTCACCCGCAACTGCCCACGCGATTCCGATGTATCGATCCGTCCCGTCGGCGGGTAGGGTCGCCGCCCAGTATCCTGACGAACTCGTCGGAGCAGCGGTACCGGCATCCCCATTCTTGAATGACTGCACGCTGCCGTAGAACGTGACTTCGGAATCGAGCGGAAGGGCGACGCTACGCGACGCGTAGGGTCCGGTGACAGTGATGGTCCGGGATACCGCATCGTAGGCGGGATTCGAGTGCTCCAGCACTCCCCCGACGGCAAGGTTGCCATCCCCCGTCGCGTTGATCTTCCGCACCAGGCCATCGATCTGCCCGGTGGAGAAGTAGTCCTCCGTGTCGACTGTGATGTTGTCATAGGTTCCCCGCATCGTCACGGATGCGGGTGTCCACGCATAGTCGACGTTGTTGGCTTCGAAGACCGACGAGGAACCTCCGGAATGAATGGCTATGCGGTCGAAACGCGTCGAGGTGTTGTGCCCAACCTGGAACACCTTGAGCGTGAAGTTCTTGGAACCGCTCCAGCCAGTCAGCGCGCGCAGGTTGTAGGTGAAGACGCCGTGGCTGGCGATATCGCCCTGCAGCGGGATGTCTCCGCTTCCGGAGTTGACCTTCACGGCCCATTCGCCGGTACCCGAGGATGCCTTGAGCGACAGGAGCGGGTAGGTGTCGACGTTGAGCCCGGAGATCTGGGTGGTCGCTGCACCCCAGGCGTCGCCGGAGCTGCCCAAAGCGATGACACCCTCACCCGCGGAGGCAATTATCGACCCGTTCGAAGGGCCCGACCATCCGCTCACGTTGTCGAAGTTCGTCTCCCAGCCGACGGCCTGTCCGGTGCTGGGGAAGTCGTTCTCCCCGATCTTGTGGATCGAGATCGAGTCGAACGTCACTGAAACACTCGACGAGCCGGTGTGGTATGTGCTGGCCCACAACCGGAGCCGGAACTGCTGAGCCCCCGTGCGGCCTGCTTCCGCAAGCTTCTTGGCGAGTTCGACGGTGAATTCGCCGGTCACGGACGAATCAGGCTGGAATTTCACGACTTCCGGTCCACTTCCCCCGACGAAGTGGGCCTCGATCGACCAGAGCCCGTTCGCGGGGCTGATCGATGGCACATGGACGGTCAGCAGGGGCTGGTCACCAGGGCTGAAGTTGACGAGGGGCGATTGGAGGTATCCCCATTCGGCGCCGGAATTGGTGACCGTCACCTTGCCGCCCGAGTACACGGAAGTGGCATCGCGCAGGGTCCACCCTGCCGCCTCGGTGGCCGCTTGCGAATCAAACGACTCGTTCAGCGAGTATTCCGGGGCCTCCGCTCCTTTTTCGTAGACATTGAGGATGTTCTTTACGTGAATAGCCTCGTCGTGGGCGTAGAAGCCGTTCGAGAGAGGAAGGTTCGTCCCGCCCGAGTACTCGATCTCGCTGCGTTCCGTGGTGGCCCCCACCTCCTCGAACGCGAAGGGGTTGATGACGGTACGCGAATAGGGCACGGAAAGCCAGCGAGGCTGGGTCGTACTGGTATCGCGCAGGTCCGCCACGGTCGGTATCTGCGGCAACGCGGCAGTGGCCACGGGTGCAATGAGTGCACCAGCGGCGAGAAGCGCACCGATTCCGGTGGCGGCGATGCCCTTGAGTACTCGATTCACGAGGAGTCTCCTTCTGGAAGCCCGCCTGGCGGTAGCCTGCGGCGAGTGGAACGGCGGTCGCGGTGATGGCGTCCGGTGTCGAGTGGATCGGCAAGTGGCGGTCGGCGTCCGGTATTGCCAGGTCCCGGACGCCGCGCGGCTACTTGACGACTCGCAGTTTTGTCGTCTTCAACAGTTGCGAGTAGGTTTTGCTCTCGGTCATAGCCACCTTGAGCCTGGTCGTCTTCTTCAGTCCCTTGGTGGCCGATTTCTTGATCGTCACGGTCACGACCGATCGCGTGCCGCTCTTCTTGAGCTTCCCGGACGCGACGGTGCGCTTCCCGGCCTTCAGGACGACCTTGCCCGTAGGCGCCACACCTGCGACACCCGCGACGATGATCTTCACCTTCGCGGCCCTGCCGCGCTTGATCTTCCCGCCCGCCTTCTTGGGGCTGACGATCTTAACGGACTTCAATGCGGGCTTGGCCTTCTTCACCGTGAGGATGGACGAGGCCTGCGCCGCTTTGAACGACGTCCCCGAGGGGGTGAAGGCAATCCGGAGCGAGTGCCGACCAACGGCGATCGCCGCGGGCAGGACCACAGTGGCGCGCCCCGCTGCCAGTTTGGCCGAGGCCAGCTTGCGCGAGCCTTCGAATACCGCGATGTCACCCGCGGGGATTGCGCCAGTCGCCTGGGCCGTCACCACCAACCTGGCGGATTGGCCGAATGCGGTCGCGGTGGTCGCAGGTGCGACCAGGGTCACCGCGGTTGGC
Organism: Rarobacter incanus; assembly: GCF_006715765.1. Lineage (NCBI taxonomy): Bacteria > Bacillati > Actinomycetota > Actinomycetes > Micrococcales > Rarobacteraceae > Rarobacter > Rarobacter incanus. The sequence continues at coordinate 1,961,128 of NZ_VFNV01000001.1, read as the reverse complement.
TGCGGCCCCGGCTCGCCGGGGTTGGCAGCCACGGTGAAGAGAATCGAATAGGTGGCCGTCGTGCCGTCGGCGGCGGTCACGACGACCTCGGCCGTGCCGGGAAGCCCGGCCGCCTGCGATACCGAGACGCTCGCCCCGGGGTGGGCAGCCGCGGCGGATACCTGCGGAACGGTGGTGGACCCCGCCGGAAGTTCCACCTGGTAGTCCTTGACTGCCGCAGCGAATCCCGGTACCGCGACGCCGCCGTATGTCAGCGAGGCGAGGGATGCGTCGCTGGAGGGAGCAGCGACCGGTGGCAGCACGGTCTGACCGATGACGGAGACGTCGACGCTGGCGGGCAGCGATCCCTCATTCACCGCCGTGCCGCTCAGTTTCGCGGTTGAGCCGTCGATGTCGAGATCGAACGACGAGCCGCGAATCTTCAGCCCAGTCAGACCGCCCGTTGTGTTGGGCAGGCGAAGGATAGCGGGGTTTCCGACATCCATGCGGAATCCGTTAGCTATCCACACGTTGTCGATGAAATGGATATTGCCGAATATCGACGGCGCAACCGAGCCGCCCCAAATCGACCCATCGCCGTTGACGCCGTACACCTCCGCGAACGTGCCCGCGCGGATGATGTCGCGGTTCATGATCTTGACGACCTGCTCGGCCTGGGCCGCCTTGCCGTTATCAAGCAACCCGTAGGTGACGAACTGGATATCGGGGGCCTTGATGTCCTTGTTGCCCGGGCCCGTCAGGCCGGCCAATCCCTTGGACGCCGAAAAGTTGTCGTTGAACAGCGAAAGCAGGCTGGTGGCCGGGCCCGATGACAGTTGCGGAACGTGCAACCCGGTGAGAACGTATTGGATCGGTTCCGTCTCATCGGCGTTGATCTTCCAACCCTGATCGTTTTGTATCCAGGTCTTGTAGAGCGGCGCCTTTCCTGCGGGGAAGAACAGCCTCTCGTAGGTTTGCCGGAGCGTGCCCGCGACCTGGGCCCACTTCGTTACGTCATCCGGCTTGCCTAATTCCTCGGATATCTTCTCGGCGTACCCCAGATCCACGGTCATCGACGCATAGAATTCCGCATCGCGTTCGGCCTTTCCCCCCGAGGTGTAGCTCCACTGCATGTTCTGATCCTGCGATGCCCAGTTCAGGTACTCGACCATGCGGTCGTAGACAGCAGCCAGTTGCGATTTGTCGCCCGTGACCTGGTACAGGATCCAGGCCGTCTGCGCCTTGCGGCTCGGCAGGGTTTCGTGGCTGGTGCCGGGTTCGGGAACCGCGTGCTTGAGGTTCCCCTTGAACGCGCTCCACGCAATCTCGGGCCGGATGTAAGCCATGAACTGGATGCCGAACAGCGAGTCCCACTCCGCCGACGCCTCCGCCCCGCGCGGTCCCGACGCGTACGTGGACGGTTTCCCCGTGGCAATTTGCCAAAAGTCGTCGCCCTCTTCCTGAGTTTCCGCGGTCGGCTCCATGATGTTCGCTTCGAGCCCGATCCACGCCGTGTAATACGCGCGCCGCACGTCCGCGGCCGTGACTGCCTTGGCATCAATGCCACTCAATGAGAAGTCCTGCGGCGTGGGGACCTGCGCCAGGAAGGAGTTGTAATGCGAGGTCCATCCCGCGCGCGCCTGGCTCAGCGCAGACGGCGACGAGGCGCTGACCGCGGTGGCTACCGCATCCGTGGTGGCCCGGGTGCGCTCATCGGCCTGCGAATTGGCGATGAGTGAGTAGCCGAAGCCGATTGCGGCCTGCGCCGACCCCGACACGGTGGTTGCCCAGTACCCGCCCCCGGGGCGCGGGTTCGTCGCCGGGTTCTTGCCCTTCCTCGCAGACGATTCGGAGGTGAAGAAGTAGAGCTGCGTGCCTGCCGGGAACTTCACCGCCCATGCGTGCGACCCGTGGCCGGTCGTCGTGACCACGGACAGGGTGCCGGCCGCCTTGTCATACGTTGCCTCGCCGGAGTATTTCCCAGCCAATCCCAAGTAGCCACCCGCCAGCGAGGGGGTGAGAACTCGTCCAAATCCATCGACCCCGACCACGGTGTCGTAGCCTGCGATCGAACCTTCGCTGCCGAACGAGGCGGTGTAATCGATAGCCTCGGGCTGCCACGTTTGCGTGTACGAGCTAGCAACGTTGAGCCACTGCTTCGTCCCGAAGAAGTGCAGGTCGGTGAAGCGGGTGCCTGTGCCGACCTCTCCGGAATGGTAGATGCGAATCTGGAAGGTGCGGACCCCGCTCCAGCCGGTGGACCCCGCCACGTCGAGCGTTTGTACCCCCGTGGAGGTCTGGTCCGAGCCCCAGAGCTTCTTCTTCTCCACGTTTTGGTCGTAAATCGCCATATTCCATTTGCCCGTGGTCGCCGCCGCCGTGATCGACAGCGTCGGGTACCGATCCAAATCGACCGTGACGGTGCGCGTTACGGCACCCCAGCTGTCGGTTGCGCCGGATCCACGCGTCAGGGTTCCGCCATCGCTGCCCGCCTGATACGTGAACTTGTGCCCCTGGTCATCGCCGATGGTCCACTCGCTTTGCGTCGCTGACCCAAAGTTATCCGACAACCCGACCGTGGTTTCGTCATCGCCCGCAGGCACGCCCGTGCCCCAGATCTTGACGTAGTCGAATGTCGCCGTGCGGGTGTTCACCTTGTCGCTCTTGGTGACGAACAGCCTGATGAGGAAGGTCTGCGTGCCGGTCAGCGACTTTGTGTCGTCGAGTTCCGACAGGTCGTAGTCGAACGTCCCGGCCTGGTTCGTGTCGGCCTGGACCATCCGGTCCCCGGACCCCGCGGGCTTGATCTTGAGCGCCCAGTAGCTCATGCCACCGCCGCCCAGTTCGGGCACGGACACCGTCAGCATCGGGTTCGCCGAGAGATTCACCGTGATCTCCTTGGAATACATGTTGCCGTATTCCTTACCCTGGCCGGTCGTGACTTGCAGGCCCTTGTTCCCGTCACCCAGGCCCACGATCTGGGATGTGACGCCCTCGTTTTGCCAGTTGTTGGTCCCGACGTCATTGAAATCCTCGCGCCACGCGACGCTTTCGGTACCCGTTTGCGTGGAGGCAGCGGGTTGCGCCTCTTGGGCCCTGAATATCTTGAGTTGCGGATCCTGGTACGCTTCGTCTCCCCAGCCGAAGTACTCGGTGGAAAGGGGAATGGATGGGCCCGACTTCGCGGCGTCGTTGCCCGGGTTCAAGGTGATGCGCGACCCCGGAGCCGAAATCCAGCGTTGCCGCTGGGCGCTCGAATCCTTGACGTCTTCGGTTGTGACGGTCGACTGCGCGCGCAGCGCAGTCCCGTTGGTGGTGTCGGCCTGGGCCCCCGCTGCGGGGGCGAGCCCCAATGTCACGACTAACGGCAATGCGGTGATCAAGGCGGCGGTGCGGAACTTCATCGTCTCTCCTGACGGCGGTCACCCCTGTGTGACCAAACCGGTTTAATACTAACCGGCGGATCAGCGATCGTCGAGCCCTCGGCGTCCGCCGTGCAAGTTCGCTCCCGCGAACCGCACAGGCCACGCACTAGCACACGCGAGCCGGTAGGCCCGCAGGCCCCTAGCCGTCGCCGCAGGCGGGCAGCCCCCTAGTCGCCGCCGCACGCGGGTAGGCTCCCCTAGCCGTCGCCGCACGCGGGCAGCCCCCTAGCCGTCGCCGCACGCGGGTAGGCTCCCTTGCCGTCGCCGCAGGCGGGCAGCCCCTTATTGGTCGCCCGCCGGCCCCAGGACGCGCGCCAGCTGATCGCGCCAGGGGCCATCCCACCCGCCGGCCGGTTTCTCGCCCAACACTGCGGCCGTTGCCACGGCACGTTCGCCTGCCCGCGGGTCCTCACCCAGGGCGACGCGGACCTCGTCCCTAAAACCCGTCAGTGAAGATGGCACGACGTACACGCCTTCGAGTACGCGCGCATCGAGCCCCGTCACGGGCGCATCCGGTGCCTCCGCGTCGCCGCGCGGACGGATCACAACGATGGGCCGCCCCGTCGCCAGGAAGTCGACCACGACGCTCGAGGGGTCGGTCACCAGCACATGCGCGATCGACGCCACGGTCACGAACCCGGGAGCCGAGGCGACCTTGCCCCACTGATGCTCCGCGCCGGTCCGGCGCGCATCGTCGCGCAAAAGGCCCTCGATGCGGCGGATAGCTTTGCGCCCCGCGCGGGTTTGCCGCGACAGCGCGTGGGGGCGGAAGACGACCCGCAGCCCGGCACCGATCAGGTCGGCGACGATCCGCTCCCCCTCGCGCAGGGAGCTGAGGCGGGTCTTGGAGTTATAGCCATCCCACGTCGGGGCGTACAGCGCGGTCTGCGGTTCGTTCGGGTCCGGGTCGCGCAGCGCCGCCAGCTGCGGCCGCGACACCGCCACGAATTTGGCGGGCTCGATCACCACGCCCGCGGCCGCGTATCTGTCGATCGAATGTCTTCCTGCCACCCATATTTCATCGAACATCGCGTGCGACGGGCTGGACGACAGCGCCTTATCCGAATCGCCGTGCCCCAAATAGATATGACGAGGCCCCCTCCACGCGACCATGTCGGTGTTGCGGGCGACGGAATTGACGTAGAAAACCGTCCGGAGGGTCGGCGCCAAGACTGCCTCGAGGTCGGCCGAGCGCGGGCACAGAACGACGGGCCATGGTACGCGATCTTGCAGTTCGCGCAGCGCGGATTCCTGGCGAACCACGACAATCCCCGGGCGGACGGACGCGGCCAGCAGGTCTTTCCACATCGCGATCTGGTAGGCGCTGCCGCGCGGACGGCAGTTGTAGATGGCGAACTGCGGCCGGGTCTTGGCGATCTTGGTCGCGATCTTATCGAGTGTCGCGCGCTGGCGCCGCACAACTTGCCAGGCCCGCAGCGTCACGGCGCACAGCGCCGCCAGCGCCACCACAGTCAGCTCCGCCGCGGGCCACCGCCAGCCTGCCAGCGTCACCAGGACGCCGGCAACGCTGCCCAGCGCCACCGTCCAACGCACCGCGCCGGCCCGCCGCGCGCGCGCGCCGACGGCGGGCAGGCCCGCCACGCGCGCACCGGCGATCACCTTCACTGCCGTGACACGGGCCGCGAACGGCCTGAGCAACCACAGCAATCCGGCGCCGATGGCGGTTGCAGCAGCCGGTAACCACGGCCCACCAGCGATCCGCCAGGCCAGCAGCACCGCGCCCGCTGCCAGCACCGCGGCCGCGAGGTCGTTGACGAATCGGCCCGCTAGCCGCAATGCGCCCATGGTGATCCTTTGCCTATGAATTCCCGTCGAACAGTGACGTCACCGATCCGTCGTCGAACACCTCGCGGATCGCGCGCGCGATCACGGGGGCGATCGACAGCACGGTGAGGTGCTCGAAGCGCTTTTCCGGGGCAATGGGAAGGGTGTCGGTCACGACGACCTCGCGCGCGCCGCATTCTTGCAACCGCTGGGCCGCGGGGTGGGACAAGACGCCGTGCGTCGCCGCGACGATGACGTCCTTGGCGCCGGCCTCCAGGACAACGCGCACGGCCTCCGCGATGGTGCCGCCGGTGTCGATGAGGTCATCGACCAGCACCGCGGTGCGACCGGCAACATCGCCCACCACTCGGTTCGCCACCGCCTGGTTGGGGCGCGTGATATCGCGGGTCTTGTGGACGAACGCCAGCGGACCCCCACCCAGTTTCGCGGCCCACTGCTCCGCCACGCGGATCCGTCCCGCGTCCGGGGAGACGACGGTGACGTTTTGGATATCGACCCGTGTCTTCACGTAGTCCGTCAGCAGCGGCATGGCCCACAAGTGGTCCACGGGGCCATCGAAGAATCCCTGGATCTGGGCGGTGTGCAGGTCGACCGACATGATGCGGTCGGCCCCGGCCGTCTTGAACAGGTCGGCCATCAGGCGCGCCGAGATCGGCTCGCGGCCGCGGTGCTTCTTGTCCTGGCGGGCGTAACCGTAGAACGGGATCACCACGGTGATGGTCTTGGCGGATGCGCGCTTGAGGGCATCGACCATGAGCAGGTGCTCCATGATCCACTGGTTGATCGGGCTGGTGTGGGACTGCAAAACGAACACGTCCGCACCGCGAACCGATTCGCTGACTCGCGTGTAAATCTCACCGTTGGCAAAGTCATAGGCGCTGACGGGGGCAAGTTCGACCCCCATCTCCTCGGCAACGTTCTTCGCTAGCTCCGGGTGGGCTCGTCCCGAAACCAACATCAATCTCTTGGTTCCGCCACCTTCGGAGAACAGACCTGTCATTGCGCGTCGCCACTTTCTTTATTGGGTGAGTTGTGGTTGGGGGATTGCGCCTGCGGGGTGCCGAAGGCGGGCGTGGGGGGCGCGTCCGGGATGCGGTACCCGAACGGGGTGCCGTCCGCGGGCGTTACGGGGTGTGAGGCGGACCCGGCGCGGGCCTGCTCTTCGCGGGCCTGGCGGCCGAGCGTCGAGGATTCTTGCGGGGCCTCGGATTCGCGGGCCTGCCGCGCTATATCGGCCGCCTCGGTGCCGGGTCGGCGGCGCTCGACCCATCCGTCAATGTTCCTTTGGCGCCCTGCGGACACGGCCAGGGCGCCCGCGGGCACCGGGTAGCGGACGACGGTTCCGCCCGCGGTGTACGCGCCATCACCCACGGACACCGGGGCGATGAAGATGTTGTTGGCCCCCGTACGCGCGCCATCCCCAACCGTGGAGTGGTGCTTGTTCACGCCGTCGTAGTTGACGAAGATCGTGCCCGCACCGATATTGGTGTGCTTACCGATCGTCGCATCGCCGACGTAGGAGAGATGCGGAACCTTGGTCCCCTCGCCGATCTTGCCGTTCTTGACCTCGACGAACGTCCCGATCTTGCCGCGCTCACCGAGTTCGGTGCCGGGACGCAGATAGGCGAACGGACCGACCGTAGCCCCCGCGCCGATCACAGCCAGGGAGCCGTGGGTGCGAATCACGGTGGCATCGGGGCCGATTTCGACGTCGGTGAGAGTCGTGTCCGGCCCGATCGTCGCGCCCACGCCGACGGTGCTGGCGCCGTGGAGTTGCACGCCCGGCAGGAGTGTCACGTCCTGGGCGAGTTCCACGTCCACATCGACCCAGGTCGTTGCCGGATCCACGACGGTGACCCCGCGCCGCATCCAATCGGCAAGGATGCGCCGGTTCAACTCCGCGCCGAGCACAGCGAGCTGTTCGCGGTCGTTGACGCCCTCGACGATGACCGGATCGTCCGATTGCACGGCGCGAACCGGCAAACCGCGGCCGTGGGCAATTGCGACAACGTCGGTGAGGTAGAACTCGCCTTGCGCGTTGTGAGGGGTGACTAAGGTGAGCGCATCGCGCAGCAGTTCCGCGTCAAAGACATATACCGACGAGTTAATCTCGCGGATCAGGCGCTGGCCGTCGGTCGCATCCTTTTCCTCGACGATCGCGGCGACGCTCCCCGTCGCGGGGTCGCGCACGATCCTGCCGTAACCCGTCGGATCCGCCACCTCGGTCGTGAGGATCGTCACGGCGTTACCGTCGGCCTTGTGGGCCGCGACCAACTCGCCGAGCGTGGCCGCGTCCAAAAGCGGCACATCCCCCGCGATGACGACGACCGGCCCGCAGACCTGCGTGGTGCTGACGATTCCTTCCGCGTCGAGCGGCGCGCCGCTCAACGCGACCGCCCGCGCCTTGACCGCCGCGTCCAGGGTGCTCAGCCCGCACTGAACCGCGCGGCCCGTTCCGGGAACGTTGTCCTGATCCGCGATCAGGATGTCGGGGTTGATCTCGATCGCGTGCTGCGCGACCGCATCGCGTTCGTGCCGCACCACTACCGCGATCCGTTGCGGGTCCAGGCCCTGTGCCGCGTGGATAGCGTGCCCGAGTAGGGATCGTCCTCCGATGCGGTGCAGAACTTTGGGGGTACGCGAAACCATGCGGGTTCCGGCACCAGCGGCAAGAATGATGACTGCTGCGGGAGCGGCCTGCGCCACGGATGACTCCTGTCGGTATTCGGTCAGGACTCCGCAGCGGGCCGCGGAGGTCAGCCCTAACTTTACCGCGTGTGCACACGCCCGTGCGCACCAAAGACCCAACTGGGCCCGCCGTTGCTCCGCCCCCAGGACTCGAACCTGGACTAAGGGCACCAAAAACCCGTGTGCTGCCGATTACACCAAGGCGGAACGTCGTCACCGAACGTGGCGACTGGTCTATTGTGCCAAACATTCGGGCAAGATGGAGACATGGCACGTCCGACACGCTCACGAATGACAGCGAAAGACCGTCGCGAACAGCTTCTCGCGGTGTCCCGCAGGCTGTTTGCTGCCAAGGGTTTTGAGGGCACATCCGTCGAAGAGATCGCGGCCCAATCGGGTGTTTCAAAGCCAATTGTGTACGAGCATTTTGGCGGCAAAGAGGGGATGTACGCCGTCGTCGTGGACCGCGAAATCCAGTCCCTCACGGGCGCGCTCTCCGGCGCGCTGGAGGCAGGCGGCCATCCCAAGGCGCTGGTGGAGCGCACGGCGCTGGCTCTTCTCGGATACATCGAACAGAACGAGGATGGGTTCCGCATTCTGGTGCGCGATTCGCCCGTCGCACAGGCGACGGGCACCTTTTCGAGCCTGATCGGCGATGTCGCCACCCAGGTCGAACACATGCTGGCCGATCAGTTCCGCAAGCGCCGGCTCGATGCCGGAACAGCATCCATCTACGCGCAGATGCTGGTCGGCATGGTTGCCCTGACGGGGCAGTATTGGCTCGACAACCGGGAGCTGGACAAGTCGGTCGTCGCCGCCCATCTGGTCAATCTGGCATGGTTCGGACTGTCCGGAATGCAACGCAACCCGCACCTGGGCGCGGCGCGATGACCCCGCGCGACGAAGTGGACCTCATCGTCAATGCCTGGCATCGGGTCCGTCCCGATCTCGACCTGGGGCCGCTGGAAATCATGTCCCGGCTGACCCGGATCAATCGCCGCCTCGACCTTGCCAGGCGCGCGGCATTCGCGCGCCACGACCTGGAAACCTGGGAATTCGACGTGCTGGCGGCACTCAGGCGCGCCGGCAGGCCCTACGCGCTGTCGCCGGGAGCCCTGGCCGATCAGACACTAGTGACGTCCGGCACGATGACGAACCGAATCGAAAGGCTCGTTTCACGCGGGCTGGTCACGCGCATTCCCGACCCGGCGGACCGCCGCGGCGCGGTCGTGACCGCCACGCAGCAGGGCCTTGACCAGGTCGATGCCGCGCTGACCGACCTGATAGAGGTGGAACGCGAACTGCTGACCGTGCTCGACGCCGACCAGCGGGACACCGTCGCGGCCGCGCTGCGGGTGCTGCTCAAGTCGCTGAAGTAGCGCCCTATTCGGCGGGAACCGAGCGCACCGCGACCGCCCGCGCGCAAAGCCCCTGTGCCCCCCACGCCGCGGCAATGCGTCGAGCGTGATCGTCGTCGGCCCCCAGCGCGGCAACCGTCGGCCCCGAACCGGTAACAACGGCCCCCAGCGCCCCCTCGCGCAGCGCCGCGTCCCTGATTTGTTGCAGGCGCGGCATGACGGCGAAGGCTACGGGTTCCAGGTCGTTGACCATGTTGCGACCCACCCGTTCCAGGTCACCGCTCTCCAGCCCGGCCACCAGGTCGTCGTCCGCGTGCGGATCGATGGCGCCGGGGTGCAATTCGTCGTAGAGCTGATACACCCGCGCGGTGGAAATACCGTCGTCCTGCAGCGCCAACGCAATCGGCAGGCTCCGGCTCGTCGCGATGGGAAGAACGTGATCGCCCCTGCCGGTGCCCAGCGCGGTCCCACCGACGACCGCGAACGGGACATCGGCACCGAGCGGGCGGGCCATGGCCGCCAGTTGCCTGCGATGCAGGCCCATCCCCCACAGCTCGTTGAGCGCCAGCAGGGTTGCGGCCGCGTCGGCGGAGCCGCCGCCCATCCCGCCGGCGACCGGCACCGTCTTGTCGATGGTGATCTCGACGAGGGGGTCTCGTCCCACCCGATCGGCCATCAAACGGGCAGCGGCAGCGGCCAGATTGGTCTCGTCGCGCGGCACCACCCCGTGCGGGTCGTTCACGACCTCGATCTGCAACCGGTCGCTCGCCCTAACGTGGACGCGCTCGGGCAGGCTCACGGCCGCAAAGACGGTCCGCAGCGGGTGGTAGCCGTGGGCATCCACGGGGCCCGCCCGCAACGCGACGTTGATTTTTCCGTAACTGGTCGCTGTAGCCTCGCTGGCAACCTGGTTCACGTTACTCCTTCACCCACGCGGGCGATCGACCCGCACGCGCTCGGCCAGCCGAGCGAAATCCGCAACCGCCAGGGACTCTCCCCGCGCCTGCGGGTCGATACCCGCAGCGGCAAGCGCGCCGTCGAGCATAGCGGAATCGGCAACGCGGGCGCTAAGCGCCTTGCGGATGGTCTTACGGCGCTGCGCGAAAGCGGCGTCTACCAGGGCAAAGACCTCATCGCGGGAAGCCGTGGTGGAAACCGGTTCCCCGCGCTTGATTTCAACGAGCGCAGAATCAACGTTCGGGACCGGCCAAAACACGTTGCGCGAGATTGTCCCGACGCGCGCCACATCGCCGTACCACCGGGCCTTGACGGAGGGCACACCGTAGGTGCGCGAACCGGGTTGCGCCGCGAGGCGATCGGCGACTTCGGCTTGCACCATCACTAGGACTCGCTCGATCGAACTAAACGTCGCCAGGAAGTGCAGCAAGATGGGCACCGCGACGTTGTAGGGCAGGTTCGCCACGAGCGCGGTCGGCGAACCGGGAAGCTCCGTCACCGTCATGGCATCGGCATTGATGACGGTGAGCGCGTCCCCCGGAGCGGTCAGCGGCAGACGCGCCGCCAAGCGCGGATCGATTTCGACCGCCGTGACGCGCGCGCCGGCTTCCAGCATTCCAAGGGTCAACGATCCCAGTCCCGGGCCGACCTCGACGACGTGCTCCGCGGGGCGGACTCCCGCTATGCGCACTATGCGCCGAATGGTGCCGGGATCATGCACAAAGTTCTGGCCCCACACCTTGGTGGGCGTGACCCCCAGCTCGCTTGCGAGGGCACGTATCTGCGCCGGCCCCAGCAGCTGCGGGGCGCGTGAATCTGTCTCGCTGATGGCTCAGTACCAGTTGTGTGACTTGAAGAACGACCAGGCCCCGCAGGGGGTGCCGTAGCGACCCTTGATGTATCCGAGCCCCCACTTGATCTGGGTCGCAGCGGAGGTGCGCCAATCGGACCCCGCGCTGGCCATCTTGCTGCCCGGGAGCGCCTGCGGAATGCCGTAGGCGCCCGACGAGCTATTGGCGGCGGTGACCCGCCATCCGCTTTCTCGCTGCCACAGTGCGTCAAGGCATGCGAACTGCTCGTCGTCACCCACCATGTCCTTGGCGATCGCGCGCGCGCTGCCCGCCGACACCGGCGACGACTTCGGCACGGAAGTCGAGCTGCCTCCCGAACTGCTGGACGTGGTGGACTTTTCCATTGTCCCCACACGCACCACCTGGTCCACGGCCTGCTTCGTGACACCGGATGCGATCTGCGTGCGCGAAACCTCCTTGCCGTCGACTTCGGTGACCTGGTACGTGGTGACCCTTTGGCCCGCCACGCCCTTAGTTTCGACTACCTTTTTCCCCTTCGCGAGGGTCGAGTCCTGTTTTTTCGTGACCGCGAAGTCGACCTTTTCCGTGGTGGTCACGGTCGCGGTCGTGGCCTGCGAAACGGTTATTGTTGCTGCGTCCGCGAGCTCATCGTCGAGGCCCGGCTCCACAACGCTCGCTTCGTCCAGCACCACGCTCAGGTCCTGCAAAGCGCCGCGCACGGTGGTGGCCGTGGTGTTGACCTTTTGCGATTTGCCGTCGATCACGACGGTAACTTCCCGCAGCGGCCCGCGCTGCTCGGACCGCGTTGCGACATCGGTGCGAACCACGTCGGCCTGGGCGCTGACCATCCGGACCGCGATCTCGTCGCCGTCGTGGATCCGCGACGTGAGCGACGGCGCTACGATTTCGCCTTCCGCCGGGGTGATCCCCGCCGAGTTGAGCGCATCGGCCACCGTGGCCCCCAACGTTGTCACGACGACGTCGGTTCCGTTGTGTTCGACCGTGATGCGCTTATTGGCGCTGGCGTACCCGATCGTCCCGGCGGCGAGCATCGCCACCAGGGTCCCCTGCGCCGCCCACGTCACAACGCGACGCGAAAGGCGGGGGGCTTTCTTGGAATCTGACACGCTGCTACCTCGACCCTGGCGAATAGAACTCTCCCTACGATAACGAATTCATCACGCGGTTGCGAGTGTCGGATGTCACAAATCCGTGCCCGATGACGCATAATCCGCTGGCCAAGGCCCATATAGCGCGTCAGAAGTCTGCGAGATTTGCTCGCAAAAGTCCGCAAGCGGCATATCGATCACGTCGGCCATGAATGCGGCGGTCAACGCCGCCAGGTACGGTGCGTTGGGGCGGCCGCGGTAGGGTTGCGGCGGCAGGTAGGGCGCATCCGTCTCGACCTGCACCAGGCCCACCGGAACGGCGCGCAGCGCGGCCCGCAATTCGTCATTGGCACGGTAGGTAACTGGCCCGGCGAACGACAGATACCAGCCCTGGCTGGCGCAGAATTCCGCCATTTCCTTGTCGCCGGAAAAGCAGTGAAAGACGGTGCGTGCCGGCGCCCCATCGCGGCGCAGCACCTCCAGCACTTCCGCGTGCGCGTCGCGATCGTGGATCTGCAAGACCAGATCTTTCTCCTTTGCCAGCGCTATGTGCGCCCGGAAGGATTCGATCTGCGCTGCGAGCCCGCCCGGCCCGGTGCGGAACTTGTCCAATCCGGTTTCACCGATCACGCGGATCCCCGGCCTATCGGCAAGCGCGGCAATTTCCTCGATCGCCTCCGCCAAGGACGCGGCGTGGCGCGGTTGCGGCCGCGGGTCCTGCCCGTCGGGCCCCGTCTCCAGGATGCCTGCGTGCAGAACCGCCTCATTCGGGTGAATCGCCACCCCGCCCAGGATCGGAAACATCGCAGTCCACGCCGCGGTGGTCCGGGCCGAGGGCAGGTCGCAACCGATCTGCAGCAACCTATCGACGCCCGCCTCGCGCGCGTGGGCCAGGTGCTCGCGAATGGTCGGCACCTGCACCCCCGGCGCCAGCACGTCGTCGATCGAGTCCAGGTGCGTGTGGTTATCCGCGATGGGCCGCGGCAGCGGCGGCGGGGCGGGTGGCCAGGAACGGTCCTGGGGACGGTGGCGCCCCACGGCGCCTACGCCTCCTCAATACGGGGAAACAGCGCGTCTCCCTTGGTGACCGGCGTCCCCGCGGGCAGCTTCCCGAACGACGCGGCCGCCGCGACCGGCTGGCGGTCCAGCTCGCCCAAGACCGCGGCCCCCAGCAGATCCCACAGGCCCTGCGCGGCGATCGGGGTGACCGGATTAAGCAGGATCGCCAGCGAACGCAGGGCCTCCGCCGCAGTCACCAAGATCGTGGCGAGCCGCCCCCCATTGGCACCGGCTCCGTCGGCGCCCATCTCGCCCGGCAGCTTGGCGACCTTCCATGGCTCTTGTTCGGTGAGGTACTGGTTAGTTGCATCGACAAGCGTCCACACCGCGGCCACGGCATCGGTGGTCGAAATCCGGTCGATCGCGGCCTCGGCATCCGCGACGGCGGCATTCGCGACTGCTTCCAACTCCGTCTCTGCGTCGGTCACGGACCCCGGTTCGGGCAGCACCCCGCCGAAGTACTTGCCGACCATCGCCGCGACCCGCGATGCCAGGTTGCCGAGCCCGTTCGCCAGTTCCGCGTTGTACCGCGCGGACAGGTCCTCCCACGAGAACGAACCGTCGTGGCCGAACTGCACGGCGCGCGTGAAGTAGTACCGGAACGCATCGGAACCAAATACGTCAACGATCTCGCGCGGGTGAATACCCGTCAGCTTCGTCTTGGACATCTTCTCGCCGCCCACCAGCAACCAGCCATGCGCAAACACGGTCTTGGGAAGCTCGATGCCGGCGGCCATCAGCATTGCGGGCCAGATCACGGCGTGGAATCGCAGGATGTCCTTGCCCACCAGGTGGACGTTGGCGGGCCAAATGCGGGAGAACTCGTCCTTCTTGCTCTCATCCTCAAGGCCGATTGCGGTCGCGTAGTTCAGCAGCGCATCGAACCAGACGTACAAGACGTGGCCCGAATCCCACGGCAGCTCAATGCCCCAGTCAAAGGATGACCGGGAAATGGACAGGTCGCGCAGGCCCTGCTTGACGAACCCGATGACCTCATTGCGCGCGGATGCAGGTTGCACAAAGTCCGGATTCGATTCATACAACTCCAAGAGCCGCTCGCCGTACTGGCTGAGCGGGAAGAAGTAGTTTTCCTCGCTGAGCAATTCCACCGGGCGCCCGTGGATCTTGCACAGTAGCTGCCCGCCCTCTTCGAGCAGGTCGCCGGGCAGTTTGAATTCCTCGCACGCCACGCAGTACGGGCCCTCGAACTTGCCCTTGTAGATGTCCCCCGCGTCGTACAGGCGCTGGATGAACTTCTGCACGGCGACGACGTGGCGCTCGTCGGTGGTGCGAATGAAGTCATCGTTGCGGACGTTCAGCAGGTTCAACAGCGGGCGCCATTCGGTTTCCACCAGGTTGTCGGCCCACTGCTGCGGCGCAACCCCGCGCGCCTCGGCCGTGCGCATCACCTTCTCGCCGTGTTCATCGGTTCCGGTGAGGAACCAGACGTCCTCCTGGCGCTGGCGGTGCCAGCGGGTCAACACGTCGGCGGCGACGGTGGTGTACGCGTGGCCGATGTGGGGGGCGTCGTTGACGTAGTAGATCGGTGTCGTCAGGTAGAAGCAGGACATGGGTTCAATGGTAGTGGCCCCACGTCCCATCTCATGCACGCGGCGCCAGCGTCGCCTCGTACAGCTCCCTCCGCGATACCCCCAATGCCCCAGCCACCTGCCGCACCGCATCCTTGTGGCGCACGCCCCGGGCGACCAGTTCGCCGACCTGCGCGGCCGCGTCCGCGACCTGCGGCTCTTCGCGGCTTGCCCCCTCGACAACCAGAACAAATTCGCCGCGGACCTGCTCCCCCAGGTCCAGCTCGCCCAGCCTGCCCCGGATCACCTGCTCGTGAGTCTTTGTCAGTTCGCGGCACGCCGCCACCGCGCGCGGCCCCCACTCCTGATGCATGATTTCAAGGGTTTGCGCCACGCGGTGCGGTGATTCGAAAAAGACGAGGGTGTGCGGGGCGCCCGCGATCTCGCGAAACAGCCGCCGCTGTTCGCCCTCCTTGCGCGGCACAAATCCCTCGAATGCGAAGCGGTCGGTGGCCAGCCCCGAGATGGCCAGCGCCGTGAGGACCGCGGACGGGCCCGGAACCACCGTCACGGGCAATCCGCGTTCGCTGGCCGCGACAACAAGAGGGTAACCGGGATCGGAAACTGTTGGCATTCCGGCATCCGAGACAACAAGGACGAGCGCCCCCCTTGCCACTTCGTCCAGCAATTCGCCCACGCGAGCGCGTTCGTTGTGGTCGTAATTGGAAACGACCCGGCCCGCGATCGTCACCCCCAGGCGGCGCGCCAGGTCGCGCAGGCGCCGGGTGTCCTCGGCAGCGATCACGTCCGCCGTTCCCAGCAGTTCGATCAGGCGCGCCGAGGCGTCGCCCGCATTTCCGATCGGGGTCGCCGCGAGCACCAGTCCCCCGGTCACGGATTGCGCAAAGCTGTTCATCTAATAAGCGTGACACGGGGAAAGTACGATGGGCCAGGTGCAGGGACAAGTAGCGGCGAACGCCCACCGAGCGGAAGCGTCAGGCGAGCAAGCATTGGGGGACCACCACGGCGCCCCACTGCCGGATGCCCCCCTCGAATCGGCCCCAAGCGTTGAACAAGCATCGAGCCCGGCGCCAGCGGCCGCCGCCACCGGCAGCGAATCTGGGATCCCCGCGCTATTCTCCCCGCGCGAGTTAGCGCTCGGTGCCACCGCACGCGACCGGCTGTGGGGATGGTTGGGCCCGCTGCTGGTAACCGCCTTGGGCGGGTTGATCAGGTTTATCAATCTGGGGCACCCGCGCGCGATCGTGTTCGACGAAACGTACTACGTCAAGGACGCCTACACGCTGTCCCAGATCGGCTACGACGCGAAGTGGCCGGCTGACATCGACCAAAGCTTCGCCGCCGGAAACGTCGACCAGTACCTCCAGCAGGCGAACTACACCGTGCACCCACCTGTCGGCAAGTGGCTCATATCGCTGGGAATCGATGCGGGCGGGGTCGACCACGCCTGGGCGTGGCGGCTCGCGACCGCGGTGCTCGGAACGCTCATGATCTTCATTCTCGCGCGCACGGCGCGCCGCATCCTCGCCTCGACAGCGCTCGGCACGATGGCCGGGGGGCTGCTGGCCGTGGACGGCCTGGGGATCGTGATGTCGCGCACCGCGATCCTGGACGGAATCCTGGCATTCTTTGTCGTGGTCGCGTTCGCGTGCCTGATCGCGGACCGCACACATTCGCGCCGCCGCATGCAGGCGGGCAGGCCGGCGGGGATGCGGTGGTGGCTGATCGCCTGCGGCGTCGCGCTAGGCCTAGCCACCGGAACGAAGTGGTCGGGTGTCTACTTCGCGGTCACCTTCGGTATCGCTGCCGTCGCATGGGACTGGTCCGCGCGACGCACCATCGGCGCACCGCACTGGTTGCGGACCTGGTTCGTGCGGGACGCGGTGGCCTCGTTCTTTGCGCTTGTCCCGACGCTGGTGATCGTCTACGTTGCCTCGTGGTGGTCGTGGTTCACCCATCTGGACGCCTGGGGCCGCAGGTGGGCGGCGCAAAACCCCGCGCCCATCCCGAGCTGGCTGCCCGATTCTTTGCTCGGCTGGTGGAACGGCGCGCGATCGTTCATCCACTACCACTCGACGATGCTGACCTTCCACGAAAATCTCGAAACGCCCCACCGCTACCAGTCGAACCCGTGGTTGTGGCCGATCCAGGCGCGGCCGACGTCCTTTTATTGGGAGGAGTCGGACAGTCACCAGGTGGAGGCCGTCTTGGCGCTGGGTAACCCGCTGCTGTGGTGGCTGGGCGCGGCCGCGTTCGTGTGTGCACTGTGGTTCCTGATCCGCCTGCGCGACTGGCGCGCGGGCGCGGTGGTGGCGGGTTATGTCGGGGCGTGGGTCCCATGGCTGTTCTTCGCCGAACGCACCATATTCAACTTCTACATGGTTGTGTTGTCCCCGTTCGTAGCGCTCGCGTTCGCTTACGGGGTCGCGCTGTTACTGGAACGGTGCGATGTCCCGCAGGCAACGATCGCGCTGGCGCGGCGGCTTCCCGATGCCGCATTCGCCACCCGCGGCCAGTTGCGGGCCCGGCAAACCGTGCGGCGCGCCCGGCGCCGGCGCCGCACGACCCTCATCGTCCTGTGGTGGACCCTGGGCGCCATTGCGCTCGTCGCGGTGTTCTTTTACCCGCTTTGGACGGGGGTTTCGGTTCCGTACATGTACTGGCTCATTCACATGTGGTCGCCGACCTGGATATAGTCGCCGCGGTGGCGCAGCAGCGCCGAGGGGCGCGCACCTGCGCCGACCATGGCGACCACGCCGCCCGCGAAGAGGGTGTGCGTGGCAACCTCGAATTCGTGCTCCTTGCGCACCACCAGCCCCGCGCTTGCGCCCTCGATCAAAGCAGGCCCGGCGGGGTCGAGTCTGCGGTGCGGGATCTGGTCCAGCAGGCCGATCGTCGGGGTGCCCGGTTCCGCCAGCCACTGCGCGATCCACCGCTGGTCCGCTGACAGGAAGCTCACCGCGAAGGTCGATTCGGCCTCAAGCGCCTCCGCCATCCTGCCCAGCGAATACAGCGAAACCATGACCGTCGGCGGATCCCACGAAACGGTGATGACGTCCGTGACCGTGCGCGCGACGTCGTGGCCGCGGTGACGCGCGCTGACGACCGCCACGCCCTTGGCCAGGCGGTTCGAGAGTTCGCGGAACCGCTCTGCGGCGTTACCTTCTACTTCGTTGTCCACTTGTTTGTGTTCGGCATGAGTTCGATCCAGGTGTTCCCCGGCGTCAATTCGACCGCCTTGCCGTCCGCGGTCGCGAGCTCGATCTGCGATTTCTGGTTCTTCTTCTTCCAGGTCACCGCGACCGCCTTGCCCTCGGAGACGACCAAACCCTTGCCCGATCCGATGACGATCGTTTCGGGGACCGGGTTGCCCGCGGGATCCCGATACTTGGTCTGGGTGATCTTCACCTTGAGCACAACGATGTTCTTCGCGACGATTCGATCACCGCCCTGAACGGTGGCCGGCGTCGCGCCCTCGGATCGCTTGAAGACCTTCTTCTTCTCGTCCCAGTGCCAGCGGGGGTTGAACCCCTGCGACATCGTCACCGACAGCTCCTTGATCGACTCACCGGATGCCGCCGCGGTCGATTCCTCGTCGTTATACGCGAAGGCCGCCGCGGGAACCTTCTTGTTCTTGCCCTTGGCCTGCTTCCAGAACGTGGCCGTGTCACCAACCACGTTGTGCGGCGCTGCCTTGGTGGAGGTGCGGCTGAACCCCGCCGCCCCGGCATCCATGCTCAACACCTGGAGGCCAGCCTTCGGCGCCAGCCCCAAGAATGCGCTCTGCCCCCCGGAATAGGCCAGCAATCCCCCCAGCGGAGCGATCAGGTTCGCGTCCATGGGGCGCACCGAGCGAATCGGGCCCACGACCTTAGGGGTCATGGACTGGAACACGGCAATGAACCGCGTTATGCCGCCCTCGACGACTTCCTCGTAAACCAAATCGGTGTCGTTGAGCCCGATCTGGGGCCGCGCCGCGGGCGAATTCTCGATCTTGACGCTCAGCGCGGGCCGCTGCGCCACCTTTTCGGTTTCCACGCCGGTCAGCGGCCAGGTGATAGCCGCCGCCGCGGGTTCCGGCGGCGCGACCCGGGTCGCCGCCACGCTGGGAAGCGCTGTCACCGTGGCGGGGGCGGAAGCCGATTTCCCGCATCCGGCGGCGACGAGGGGCACAAGCAGCAGCGGCGCGACAACGCGCGCCCACGCTGGCCCCCGATTTCCCTTGGAAGGCACCTGACGGTTCACGGCCGACTCCTCACGCATTTTCCCGATCAATCAGTGATCTTGAGCACTTGATGCCGTATCAGCCTAAGTGCCCTAATACGCTGAGATGGTGAGCCTCGCCCAACCGCCCGAAGATTTGCGCACCTGCGCCGATCCGGCGCGTCTGGCCCGCGCCGTGGCTGCCGGCGCAAGCGGAGCGGTGATCGTAACGACATCCGGGTCGACGTCGGGAACCGGGGCGCGGGTGCTGCTCGCGCACGCGGCGTTGGTCGCCTCCGCACGCGCGACGCTCGACCACCTCACCGACGCGGGGGCCTGGCTACTGTGCCTCCCCGCGCGGCACATCGCGGGCTTCCAGGTCCTGGTCAGGGCCCACCTGTCAGCGGCCCCGCTCGCGACCATGGACCCGGCATCGTCGTTCACTCCCGCGGCCTTTGCGCACGCCGCAGCGTCCTTGCCCGCCGGGCGCCGCACGGTTTCGCTCGTTCCCACCCAGCTGTTTCGCATTTTGGGCGATGCGGAGGCAACGCGGGCGTTGGCCTCGTTCGATCATGTGCTGGTAGGCGGCGCCGCGCTGGACCTATCGCTCGCCGCCCGAGCGGCCGCGGCCGGAATCAACGTGACTACGACCTACGGCATGACCGAAACGTGCGGCGGTTGCGTCTATAACGGC
The DNA here is from genome assembly GCF_006715765.1 of Rarobacter incanus. Lineage (NCBI taxonomy): Bacteria > Bacillati > Actinomycetota > Actinomycetes > Micrococcales > Rarobacteraceae > Rarobacter > Rarobacter incanus. The sequence goes on along the minus strand of NZ_VFNV01000001.1, from coordinate 1,941,488 downwards.
ATCCCGCTGCCGGGGGTCGAGGTCCGCACCGACGCCGACGGCCGCATCCACCTTCGCGGGCGGGTGCTGGCATCCGGCTACGTCGACGCGGCGGGCCGGATCGATGAGGCGACGACCGCCGCGCACCTCACGAAGGATGGGTGGTGGCGCACCAACGACGTCGGGACATGGGACGGGCACCGACTGCGGGTGGCCGGCCGGGCCGACGACGTTATCGTCACGGGAGGCCACAACGTCGTCCCATCGGTTGTCGAGGACGCCATCCGCGCTCACCTGCACGATCCGCAGGCGCAGGTCGTTGTCGTCGGGGTGCCCGATCCGCAGTGGGGGCAGCGGGTCACCGCGGTCATAGCGCGCGGGTTGGGACGCGAAATATGGGACGAGGCCCGCGCGCGCGCCGCCCGGCAATCCCTGCGAGGTGCGCTGGCTCCGCAGCAGGTTCCGCACTCATTCATCGACGTTCCGGAATTTCCCGTTGGTGCGACGGGTAAGGTGGACCGCCGGTGGATCGCCGCCGCGGCAAGCGCCGCACTGGACGCCAGCTACTGACGCCGCCCACCGCGGCAGCGGGCCACCGCCCGTAATTCGCCCCGAAAGGATCCGACATGGCAACTTTGGCGCAATGGGCCGAGGGCGCTCGCCCCCGCACCCTTCCCGCGGCCGCCGCACCCGTGATCGTCGGCTCGGCAGCCGCATACCATGCGGGAGAATTCAGCGGTTGGTTGGCCCTGGCCGCGCTGGCTGTTGCGCTGAGCTTGCAGATTGGCGTTAACCTGGCCAACGACTACTCCGACGGAATCCGCGGCACCGATCTGGAACGGGTGGGCCCGATGCGGCTGGTGGCATCGGGCGCCGCGTCACCGAGTGCGGTGAAATATGCCGCGTTCGGTTGGTTCGGTGCCGGTGCCCTGTTTGGCTTGGTGCTGGTGATCGCGAGCGCTCAGTGGTGGCTGCTCGCCATCGGCGTCGCCGCGATCGCCGCGGCCTGGTTCTACACCGGCGGCAAGAATCCCTACGGCTACCGCGGATTGGGCGAGGTCGGCGTTTTTGTTTTCTTCGGCCTGGTCGCCGTCCTTGGAACGCAGCTGACACAAGCCGGGCGCATCACGCTGGTCGGAGTTCTGGGCGCGATCTCCATCGGCCTGCTCGCTTGCGCGCTGCTGATGGTCAACAACATCCGGGACATCGCCGGGGACCGAATGGCAGGCAAGATGACGCTCGCGGTGCGCATGGGCGAGCGCAATGCTCGCCTGAGCTATGTCGCGATGATCGCGGTTCCGATCCTTTTGGGGTCCCTGGCCGCGCCCGCCACCGGCGGCTGGTCGCTGCTGGTGTGCCTGCTGTTGGCCCCCGCCGTGCTGCTGTCGATTCCGGTGCTGGCGGGCGCCTGGGGGCGCGCGCTCATCATGGTCCTGTCCGGAACCGGTCTTTACGAATTGGGGTTCGCGCTGCTATTCGCTATCGCGCTAGTTCTTGGGGCGCGGTAGGCCGTCGCTTGCATCGGTGCTGTCCCCACGGTCGCCGCCATCGGGGTGCACCGCAAGACCCCCGCCATCACCGCAGTCCGGAAGTGCGTCGCCACCATCGGGGTTCACCGCAAGACCCCCGCCATCTCGGATCTGTTGGGACTCGATTTGGGTGTCCTCGTCGGCAAAATCCTCTTCCTGGGTGTCGCTGAAGCGGTGGCCCGCTTGCCGGCGGTTCCTCCGCTCCAACAGGTATTGCGAGGCGGCGGCGCGTGGGCGCGGCAACGCAATGTACGACAGCAAGAACGCAATGAATACTGCGGCGACCCACAGGAGCCAACCGCCCATGCCAAGCAGGTATAGCACCGCCGCGGCAAAGAGAAACAGTACGACGCGATAGAGCGTGTATTTAACCAAAGGCACCCATCAAGGGTACGCGGATCCAGGACGCCCACCCCCGCACAAACCACCGCACTCGAACCAAAACCTCGCACTCGACGACCCCGCTGGTCGAGTTGCCCGCGCAGCGGGCGTATCGAGACCACCCCTGCACAAACCCCCGCACAAACCACCGCACCCGAACCAAAACCCCGCGCTCGACGAGTTCGCACACCCCCGCACGCGCCGACCGCGCCCCTTTCAGTCAAGACCCCTGCTCAAACCACCGCACTCGACGTCCCCGCTGGTCGAGTTGCCCGCGTAGCGGGCGTATCGAGACCACCCCTGCACAAACCCCCCGCACAAACCGGCGCACTCGATCAACGAGCCACCCAGTAGGCTGGTGATATGCGCCAGATACTGTTCCTCGCCGTCGCCGCGCTCACCGTGTACGCGGCAGTCGACGCATACCAGAGCCCCGCCTACCGGCGCGCGGGCGCTCCTCGCTGGCTATGGATGACCCTGGTGATCGTCCTGCCGGTCATGGGACCGGTCCTCTGGTTGGTTCGCAGCCGGACGGCGCGCCCACCGGCACCGATTGCCCCGGACGATGACCCCGAGTTTCTCGCGTTCCTGGCCGAACGAGCCCGCCGTCAGCGCCGCCAGCCCGGCACGTCGAAGGCTCCCGGCGCCGGCTCATCGCCGAGCTCCGATCCTGCGGCGGGCGACGGCAAGGACGGCTCGTCACCGGGGGCATCCGATGACGGCTCCCGCGGCGGCGCCGACGACTGATGGCCGGGCGCCAGGATCGTGGCCAGCACAGTCGTAATGGGGATGGCAAGCACCAGGCCGATTGAGCTCACAAGCGTGCGCACCACTTCCTCGGCGATGGAACCCGACGTGATCGAGGTGGCGATCGATTGCTCTTGCAAGACCACCAGCATGAACAGTGGAAGAGACGCCCCCAGGTACGCGAACACGATCGTGTAAACCGTCGAGGCGATGTGATCGCGTCCGATCCGCAGTGCGCCACGGAATAGTTGCCACCGGGTCGCATGCGGTGCCAGTTCGCGCATTTCCCACACGGCCGATGCCTGCGTGACGGTCACATCGTTGAGGACGCCCAAGCCCGCCAGGACGATTCCGCACATGACCAGCCCGCGCAGGTCCAATCCCGGCACGTAGGAAGGAAGCGAGAGGGCCTCGTCGCTGGTCATTCCCGTCAATTGAGCGTTCTTGGTCGCCCACCACGCGATCCCAGTGGTCAGCGCCAGGCCCACAACCGTTCCCAACAGTGCAGCCGATGTGCGCACCGACACGCCGTGGGCGACGTAGAGCGAGACGAGCATGATCGCGACGGAACTGACCAACGCGATCGGGAGCGGGGGGCCTCCCGCCAGTAGCGCAGGCAGGGTGAAGTAGGCGAGGACGGCCATGGACAGCCCCAAACCTATGAACGCGGCAAGGCCCCGCCAACGCGCAACGACCAGCACCAAGAGGGCGTAAATCACCGCCAGCACACCGATCGGCGCGGAGCGGTCGTAGTCCAAGAACACGTAGGGGCTGGCTTCGTTGCCGGAACCATCGTCAACGCCGACGGCGTATGGCAAGTACACGATGCGGGCCTTGGAGCCCGGCTCCACGCCAACGTTGAGTTGCTCGTAGGACATGTAGAGCCGCATTTCGGTCCCGACCGCCGGCACCTGTTCGCCGGCCTCCTGCAATTGCTTGGCGGACGATGCCGGAATCTTGGTGATCACGGCGCCAACATCGGTCGTCGTGGAGTTCCCGGCGGTCGTGATGGTGGCGTACATGATGACGGCGCTGGGATCGGTGATCGGTATCGAATCGGGTAGCTTGTCGCGGTTGGGCCACAGGGCGGCCATCGCCGCGATCGTCCCGATAATGACCGGGATGATCACGGCGATGACTATGCGGATGGCACGGCGGTCACTTACGGCGATGCGTGATTGCGAATGCGCGTGCCCGTGCGCGCTGTGAGCTCCCATAAAACGCTTAGCGTACAGCCAACCCGCGGGCGTATGCCTTCGCGAATCGGCGCGGCACAACGAGCAGTTCCCCATCGGGGGCGTTGACGGCGGTGAGCGCCGCCGGCCGCGCCTTCCACTGTGCACGCCGCGCGCGCGTATTGGCCCGCGACATTTTCCTCTTCGGTACCGCCATCAGCCTTGCCGACCCTTCCACCGTGGGTTCTTCTTGTTTATGACAAAGATCCTCCCGCGCCTTCGCACGACCTTTGCCCCGTCTTTGTCCTTGAGCGAACGCAGGGAAGCCCTAACTTTCATCGGTCACCAACTCGATTTCGTCACGCCTGGCAGTTCGCCGCGCAGCGCCAACTGACGCATGCGCACCCGCGACAGCCCGAACTTGCGCAGGTGGCCGCGGGGCCGTCCGTCAACGACGTCCCGGTTGCGCAGACGCACCCGGCTAGCGTTGCGCGGCTGGCGTTGCAGTTCCGCGATTGCGCCATTCTTCTCGCCGGGCGTGCTGAGCGGCGAAGCGATAATCGCCTTCAACTGGGCACGCCGCTCCGCGTACCTGGCCACGATCTGTTCGCGCTGAGCATTGCGCGCAATTTTTGCGGCCTTCGCCATTACCGGTCCTCCTTGAAGTCGACGTGCCGCCGGATGACGGGATCGTATTTGCGCAAGACGAGCCGGTCGGGGTCATTGCGCCGGTTCTTGCGCGTGACGTAGGTGAAGCCGGTGCCGGCACTCGACTTCATCTTGATTACCGGCCGCAGGTCGGTCCGCTTCGATGCCATCTAGAGTTCGCCCTTCTTGATCAGTTCCCGAACCACGACCTCGATGCCCCTGCGGTCGATGGTCTTGATGCCTTTCGCGCTGACCGTCAAGGTCACCTTTCGCCCCAGCGAAGGAACGAAGTAGGTGCGTTTGAACACGTTTGGGTTAAAGCGGCGTTTGGTGCGCCGATGCGAGTGCGAAACCGAGTTTCCGAAGCTCGGCTGGCGCCCGGTGATTTGGCAGCGTGCCGACATGATGTCCTCTCTTGATTGGGATGCGTGCTTGACTAGCAAACATCAGATAGTAATAATGATAACTATTCCCGTCAATCGCGTATTTCCGGAAGGACGCCCATGCCCCAGCCACCCACCGCACTCACCGTCATCGGTTCAATCGACCGCGTCCTGCGTGATACCACGGTCTTTTCGCTAGCGATCGACGATCCCGAAACCGGCATCCTCGCGTACGACTTCGCGGATTCGGGCGATCACGTGCGCCGCATAGTCTCAAGCTCGGGCGGAGTAATCAGTGACGAATGGGTCGAGTTGGACCACACGTGCCTGTCATGCGCCCTGCGCGAGGACATCATCCCCGCCCTCGCATCCATGGGTCGGGATCGGCGCTGGAACCACATCGCCCTTGCCTTGCCGGTGAGTGCCGAATTATCGCTGGTCACGCCCCCGCTGGCGGCCGCGACGAACCGCGGCGGCGCGCTGTCGCATCTGCGCCTTGCCGCGACCCTCGCCGTGGTCGACGGCACGAACCTAGAGGAGGATTTGTTGGGCGCGCAGCTAACCGCGGAACGCGGGATCGGATTGGGGCCAGATGATGAACGAGTTCTCGGTGAGCCGTTGGCAACGAACCTCGAATACGCCGACGTCATTCAAGTGGCATCAACCCCAACCGCGACCGCGAGCTCCCTGATCGATCTGCTGCGCGCCCCCGATTCCGCCCGCCTGGAGGTCGGCAAGGTCGCCGATCCTCACTCCCTCAAGGCGTGTCGGCATGACGCCGACGCCGCCGACAGGCGGCGCCACCCCGCCGCGGGGATCGCCCACCCGCCCCGGCAGGGCCGCGGCCGGGCGTGGGTCTTAGATCTTGCGAGCGACCGCCCGTTCCACCCGACGCGCCTGTTGCAGAACATCGAGGCGATGGGCGCGGGCCGGATCCGCACGCGCGGCACGTTTCGGGTGATGGGCAAGCCCACGACGCGGTGCCTTTGGGACGGAGCGGGCGGCCAACTCGCCATTGGCGCGCTTGCCCCCGGCCTCGGGCCCGGCACAGACGCCAGCGAAGGGCGAACTGGCAACGGTTGCGCGCTGCGTTTCATCGGCACGGATAGCGAACGCGAGTCGATCATCAGCGCATTCGAGGATTCGCTAGTGCAGCCGCAGGAGTTTTTTGACCCCACGATCCCCTGGCGCAAGCTGGCCGAGCCGCTCATGCCCTGGATCGACGACGAGCCGTAGATGGTCCGGGCCGCCGGCGCGACACGCGGCGCCGGTGCACAACGCGCCGCGGGAGGCCGGCTAAACGTCCCGGCGCAGCGTTGTTAGACGGCCGATCGCTGCGAACACCAAGGCGTAGGCAATAAGAACGAGCGCCCCCTGCCACCAAGACAGCAACGACCCTGTTGTGAACGCCGAATATATCGATCCTTGCGCCATCGACTCCCCGGCGGCCCCCGGCAGGAAGCTCGCAACCTTGGAACCGGCAGCGCCGAGTGCGGCGGGCAGCGCCATGCGGGCGATCGGCTCCACGAACTGCGTGAAGGCCAAGATGATGACCACCGCCGCGACCTGGTTCGTGACCATGAGCCCCACGCCCACGCCCACCAACGCCCACACCGTAAGCGCCGCAACGCCCATCCCGATAGAGGCCCACACACTCGCATCGTTGAGCATCGTGGCGTGGCCGCGGATCGCCAGGACCCCGGCTCCCGCCCCGACCCCGGCGCCGATCCCCGCAACGCCGAATGCGAGCCCCACGGGCACCATCGCCGCGAACTTCGCTAACACGAAGCGGGTGCGGCTGGGTTCGAAGAGGAACGTCGTAGCGATCGTGTGGTGGCGAAACTCCGCGGTAACGGCCAGCGTGCCGACGATGACCGGAAAGACGTAGCCCAACGACACCGCAATCGTATAGACCGCGCGGACAAGGGCCAGCGGCGACAGCACCTGCGTGGGCGTCGAGCTGTCGACCTGCCCGCCAGTGAGCGCGAATGCCATGGTGGCCGCCAAGAACGCCATGTATCCGACCATCAGCAGTAACAGCCAACCGCCCATGCGAGTCGAGACGAACTTTCGTAGCTCGGATCCGATCTGCGCGATCATGACGGCACCTGCCCCACGCCCACGTGGCTGTCGGGCTCCGCGGCTGAGACCATCTGTAAGAACACGTCCTCGAGACTGGGCCTGTTTTCGACCAATTCGTGCAGTTCAATCCCGGCGTCGAATGCGGCCTTCCCCACGGCCGCGGCCCCGATGCCGCGCAACTCCAATTCGCTAGCGGCGCGATGGGAACCGCCGACGATAGTCCACCCACGCCGGGTCGCCAAGTCGCGCAGGCCCGCCATATCCGGGCCAGCCACTCGCACGGTGGCCACGGCCATCGCCGATAGGTCAGCCAGAGATGAGGCATGGATCAACGTGCCGCGCGCGATGACAACCACGTCATCCACCGATTGCTGGACCTCCAGCAGCATGTGCGAGGACACCAGCACGGCGCGGCCGCGGGCTGCATAGGCCCGGAGAAACTCGCGCAGCCACGCTATGCCCTCCGGATCCAGCCCGTTTGTCGGTTCGTCGAGTATCAGCACCTGCGGGTCGCCGAGCAGTGCCGTGGCAAGAGATAGGCGCTGGCGCATGCCGGTGGAAAACTCCCCCACGCGCCGTTGCGCGGCATCGGCAATCCCCAAGAAGCCCAGCAGTTCGTCGATTCGACGTTCAGCGGCCCCGACCGCGGGCGCGTACACCCGCAGGTGGTCGCGGGCGGTGCGCCCCGGGTGGAAGGCGTCGGCGGCGATGGATGCCCCGACCAGCTTCCCCGGGTCGGGCAGGTCGGCGTAGGCGAGATGGCCAAAGGACGCCGATCCGCTTGTCGGCCGGGCCAGGCCCAGGAGCATGCGCAAGGTCGTGGTCTTGCCGGCACCGTTGGGCCCCAAGAATCCCGTCACGCGCCCGGGGTGCACATCGAATGAGAGCTTCGACACCACCTCACGGGCGCCATAACGCTTGGTCAGGCTGCGGATCGATATCGCCGGCGCGGTTGTTGGCTCCACACCTCGATACTAGCGGCTCCTCGACTCACAGGCCCGAGTACGAGTGCTTCCCATTGAAGATGAGGTTCACGCCCGTGAAGTTAAACAAAACGCAGGCGTACCCGGCGATCACCAGGTAGGCGGCCCGGCGCCCGGTCCAACGCTGGGTCGCGCGCGCATGCAGGTAGGCCGCATAGACGATCCACACGATGAAGGTCCACACCTCTTTGGGGTCCCACTGCCAGTAGCGCCCCCAGGCGTCTTCGGCCCAGATCGCCCCGGTAATGAGGGTGAAGGTCCACAAGACGAACCCGACGGCGTTGACGCGGAAAGCAAGCACCTCGAGTTGCGGGGCCTTGGGCAACTGCGTGAGCCATGCCCAGCGCAGGATTCCCCCGCCCTGCACGGCTTGGCCCGGCTCCGCGTGGATTTTCGCGAGCGTGGAGTCGTAGGAATCGCGCAGCAGTTGCAACACCGCGAACAGGAACCCGACGGTAAACACCCCGGCCCCACCCACCGCGATGCCGACGTGAATGACCAGCCAGTAGCTTTGCAGGGCCGGCTGCACCCCGTCGGCCGCCACGTGCAGTTGCCGCAGGCCCAACACCAGGAACACAACAGCGATCGCGGTGACCCCGGCTCCCAGGAACCAGGTCCCGCGCCACAACGCGAACACCAGGAACACAATCACGACGATCAGCGACCCCACCAGCGTGAATTCGTACATGTTGGCCCACGGCGCGCGCCCCGCGGCGACGCCGCGGGTCACGACCGCGGCCAGATGCATGGCGGCTCCGACGAATACGAGCATCTTGGAGATGCCCATCGTCTTGGCCCTGCGTCGCGCGCTCGCCGCCGCGGAAGCGAGGTCGACTTCCCCCACGACGCCGCGCCCCGTCACCAAGGTGATGGTGAATGTGATCATCGCAATCGCGTACGCTGTCGCGGTCCCCCACGCCAACACATCGCTGACCTGCCCGACGTTCATTCGGCCTTTCCTTCCTGAATCGCTTGCCCCGGGCCTACCGGGGGCGCCTTATCCGGCGCTGCGATGTATTCTGCCAGTGAGCGTACTTCACGCTGCAGGTTCTCGTCCTCGGTCTTAGCCAGGCCACCGACCGACGCCACTGCGCCCGCAATGCGCACCCACATCCTGCGCCGGGGTATAAACAGCGACATTGCCAGCCCGATCACGGCCGCAATGGAGGCGATCAGCACCATGGTCAAGCTCGGATCGTGGCGCAGATCCAGCGCCACGTAGCGCTTGACGCCGTTGAAGGTGAACGATCCCAAATCGTCCGGCAGGTCGACGGTTTCGCCCGGCCGAACAACCAAGGTGACGACCTTCCCGTCCTTGGCCACTTGGGTCATATTGTCGGTGTCGAGTTCGTAGACGTTTTGCGGAATACCGTTGTCTAATCCCAGATCGCCGCGCCAAACCGTGAGAACCAGGACGGGATCGAGCAGATCCGGGTAGACCGATTTCCAGGCGCCGGATTCGCTCTGCTCCGCGCTCGGCAGCAGGTATCCGACCAGTCCGATCTGGTCACCGGATGTGACATCGGGGACCTTGATCGTGCCCAGCGAGGTATATACGTTGTCCTGCGCTATGAATGGAACCGCGCCAGCGAAGGCAACTTCGCCGTCTGCGTCCTTGACCTCGACTTCGGGCGCGTACCCGTTGCCCTGCAGGTAGATCTTTGCGCCGCCAATGATCAGCGGGTGGTTGACCTTGATCTGTTCTTTGCTGCTCGTTGCGTTGTCGTCGATCGTGACGTGCGCGGTGAAGTCCTGCGCCTGCGCGTCACTGACACGGAACTTCGCATCGAACTGGTCCAGCGTCATCCTAAACGGACACATCGAAGCCGGGTCGAATGCCGATCCGGCGCTGAACGAGTCGTAGTCGACCTGGGCGTTGGCGAATCCGCGCCCTTGCACCAGTATCACTTGCCCGCGGTAGTGGTACAGCTGCCCTATCGCCACGGATACCAGCAAACCCACGAGCGCGATGTGGAAGATCAGGTTGCCGGTCTCGCGGGCGTAGCCGCGTTCGGCCCGCACGACCAAAGCGCCGCCCGGTTCGTCATCGCAGATAACGCGGTACCGCTTGGAGCGGCGCAACCAACCGACCGCGCGCCGCCGCATTTCTTCGTCATCGCGGGTAACCCCGCTGGCCTGCGCGTGAGCGGGCAACCGCAACAGGTTCTTGGGCGCGCGCGGCGGCGGGTTGCGTAGTGCGCGGTAGTGCACCCGGATTCGCGGCAGGATGCAGCCGATCAGGGAGACGAACAAGAGGATATAGACGGCGGAAAACCACACGGACGTGTAGACGTCGAAGAGTTGCAGCTTCTCCATCCAGGCGACGCGATCCGGGTTGGCCTCGATGTAGCGCGCGTAACCTTGCGGGTTCGACATCTTTTGCGGAATGACCGATCCCGGAATCGCCGCGATAGCGAGCAGCATCAGGAGCATCAGCGCCACGCTCATCGACGTGAGCTGGCGCCAAATGAACCGCAACCATCCGCGCACGCCGATGCCGGCCACGACGTTGCGCCCGCTTTCCTTCGCGCTCACAGCGGAAGCTCAAATCCGGAGACCCAGCCTTGGGCCCGCGACGCCAAGAATCCCCACAGCCCGGTCGCCATGGCGGCTCCGAGCAAGATCAGCAGCCCCGCACCGACCGCCATCACGGCCCGCCGGTGGCGCCGCAAGAATCCCATGACGGCGGCCGATGACGACATCGAGAAGGCGACGATCACGAAGGGGATGCCCAGCCCCAGGCAGTAGGCGGTTGCCAGGATCGCCCCGCGCGTGCCCGACCCGCCGTCGAGCGCCAGCGCATTGATCGCCGTCAGGGTTGGTCCCAGGCACGGGGTCCAACCCAGGCCGAACGCAATCCCCAAGACGGGCGCGCCCCACAGCCCCGCCCGCGCGGTAATGCGCACCGGCCGGTCGCGTTCGAGCGCCGGAATCAGGCCCCAAAAGGCGAGCCCCATGACGATAATCACGACGCCCAGCACCCGCTCAATCACCGAATCCCACCGCAGCAGGAACTGCCCGATCGTCCCGAAGAAGACGCCCAAAGCCACGAAAACTGCCGTGAATCCCGCGATGAAGAGCAGCACACCCGCCACGACGCGCCATCGCGCCGGACGTTTAATTTCCGACGAGGCCCCCGCCCCCACAGCCGCCATCGCCGCGGCGGGATCGTGCGGCGGTGAGGACGCCTGCGCTGTGGCCAAGGACGACACGTACCCGATGTAGCCCGGCACCAGGGGAAGGACGCACGGGGAAGCGAATGAAACCAACCCGGCCAGGAGCGCGATAGGCACTGCCAGCAGGACCGGGCCCGCGAACACGGTATGGGTCAGGGAGTTGCCGCCTTCGGCAAGGATGGCGACCGCGCTCATGAGGCCGTTGGTGACGATTCGGCCAGCACATCATCGATGAGGGCCGCGAGGGTTCCGGCGGATACCTCACCCAGGACGCGCGCCGCGACCCGGTGCTGGCGGTCCAGGACAACCGTGGTCGGGACCGCTTGGATCGGAACGACGCCCTGCAATGCGGCGGTTGCGGCGCCGCTCGTGTCCTGAATCGAGGGATACGGTATGGAAAAAGTGCGCTGGAATGCCTTCGCGGCGCCGCCCTCGTCCGTTGAATTTATCCCGATAATCTGGATCTTCTCGGCGTACTTTTGCGCCGTCTGCACGAGCGCGGGGGCCTCCTTGCGGCACGGCGGGCACGCGGCGTACCAGGTGTTGAGCACCACCACGCGGTCGGCGTAATCGCTGAGGGTAACGGACTCGCCGGCGTAGTCGGTTCCGGAAAGGTCTACCGCCGCACCGCGCGCAGAAGCCGGCCACTGCTTGACTGAACCGTCCCCGGATTCATACCCCTGGTTGACGACGTCCGATGCGTTGCCGCTGGATTGCGCGCAGGCGGCGGAGCCAAACGCCAGGCAAAGGACGAGTGCGGTCGCGGCGCTTTTGCGGACGCCGCGGGCGATGCGTTTTGGTTTCATTACGCTCCGGGAACTGTGCTGGCACCGGGTAGAAGGTCCGATGCCGGTTCAGCATAGGTCACGTTCTTGAGTGAATCACCGGCAAAGTGCAGGGATGTGACAGAAGCGAGCGAACATTCACGTTTCCGGGGGTCGTGCCACAGCCGGCGGTCCTCGAAGGCCAGCCTGGCGATCCAAATGGGAAGCTGGTGGCTGACCAAAACGGCCTCGTGCCCGGTAGCGCGGTTACGCGCGTCCGCCACCGCTGCGTGCATCCGCGCGACCTGCTCCTTGTAGGGCTCCCCCCACGACGGCTTGAAGGGGTTTATCAGGTGTGGCCAGTGCTGGGGGTGGCGCAACGATCCATCGCCGACACCGAACGTCTTGCCCTCGAAGTAGTTCGACGCTTCGATGAGCCGCTCGTCGATTCGCACCGCAAGCCCGAGCGCGGCCGCGATGGGTTGCATCGTTTCTTGCGCTCGTTGCAGCGGCGAACTCACTAGTTCCGTGATGTCATGGGTTCCATCTGCGAAGTACTCGGCCAAGCGGTCGGCCATCAGTTTGCCGCGATCAGAGAGGTGGTACCCCGGCAGGCGACCGTAGAGGATTTTGTCCGGGTTGAAGACCTCGCCGTGCCGAACCAGGTGGACAGTAGTTAGGACCATGGGACAAGTCTTGCAGAGTTTGCCACCCACGCCCATTTGGTTTAGGCTTCAACTAATGATTCCGCAACTAGTTGTTCCGGACTCGACCAGCTTGCCAGCATCGTTTCATTCACAAGATCCCAGGAGGAGCATCATGACGGCACTACCCACGGGCCTCAAGCCCGGCACCTACGCAATCGACCCATCGCACTCGACCGCCGCATTCATCGTCCGCCACGCCGGCATTTCGAAGGTGCGCGGTTCGATCGCCGTCACCGAGGGCTCGATCACGATTGGCGACGACGTCGAGTCGTCGACCGTCTCTGCAACGCTCGACGCCGCCAGCGTCGACACCGGCTCCAAGCAACGCGACGAGCACCTGGTCAGCCCCGATTTTTGGGACGCCGCCAAGAACCCGACATGGACCTTCGTGACCACCTCGGTCGTCGCGAACGGCGATGGGTTCGACATCACCGGGGACCTGACCCTCAACGGCGTCACCAAGCCGGTAACACTCGCAACCGAATACACGGGCACTGCCCAGGACCCGTTCGGCAACGTCCGGGTCGGATTCGAGGCCACCACGCAGTTCTCGCGCAAGGAATTTGACCTGACGTGGAACGCCGCACTGGAAACCGGCGGCGTGCTTGTTTCGGACAACGTAAAGATCGAATTGGACGTGTCGGCCATCGCGGCATGAGCCAAACGGCCCGGTGCCCGGGCCGCAAAACCCGGCACAATTGAAGACACCATCTGCAGAACTCCCCGCCCGGTAGCGACATGGGGCTACCGTGCTGAAATTGGGCCCGCCAGGCAGCACCCCCGCCTGGCGGGCCCTTCTTCGCGCGCGGCGCGGCGGCCAAGGCGGCCTCGTCGGTACAAATCAACCTACGCGCGCAAGCGCCGCCCCCCGCCGCCCAGCGCCGCCCGCAGGCGGTCGACATCGATCGTAAAAATCCCCTGCACCGCGCCGTCGACGATCACGACCGGGACGCTGTGCGCCCAGCGTTGCCGCAGTTCGTGGAGTTCGCCTTCGGCGAGCCACTGGGAATGCTCGCCGTCGTCACCATGCGTCACGGCGCGCCCGAAGGCGATGTCGATGACCCGCCAAGCAACCGCCATCTCGGCACAGACCTTTTCCACAACCGCCGCCGCGGGACCACACAGCGAACACCCCTGTGTCACGATGAGTTCAACTGGAGTATCCATGGGTAGGGTGACCCTTCCGCGATAGAGTGGGGTGGATGAGCCCCACGACAGCTTCGACGCCGGTGACCGCCGCGTTCTTTGACGTGGACAATACCGTGATCCGGGGTGCTAGCTCCTTTCACCTCGCACGCGCGCTCCTGGACCGCGGATTCTTCCGCAAGCGGGACCTGCTTCGATTCGCGATCCACCAGGCCCGCTACCTCACATTCGGGGAAAACAAGAAGCAAATCGCGCAGGTGCGCGCCGAGGCCCTCGAAATCATGAAGGGGCACCTGGTGGCCGAGGTCGTCGCCATCGGCGAAGAGGTCTACGACGAAGTCCTGGCGCTGCGCATCTACCCCGGCGCGCTGAAGCTCATCAACGACCACCTGGCCCGCGGCCACGAGGTGTGGCTCGTCAGCGCCACGCCCATCGAAATCGGCGAATTGATCGCGCGCAGGCTCGGCGCAACCGGGGCCCTGGGAACGATTGCCGAACACAAGGACGGCAAGTACACCGGGCGGCTGGTCGGCGACATGATGCATGGCGAGGCGAAGGCACTCGGCGTCGAGGCGCTGGCCGCCGACCGCGACATTTCACTCGGCGATTCCTACGCGTACGGCGATTCCATGAACGATCTGCCGCTGCTCTGCGCGGTCGGCCACGCTTGCGCCATCAACCCCGACCCACGCCTGCGGCGGCACGCCAAGACGGTGGGGTGGCCGATTCGCGACTTCCGCTCACGCAGGCTCGTCAACCGCAGAACCGTCAAGACCGCATCCGCGGCCGGCGCGCTCTGGGCGGCGATCGTGACCGTTCGCACGATTTTGCGCCGACGAGGGCTCCGTCGCTGACCCTGCCGCCCCACACCGGCGCGCACTGCCATCGGCTCGACCAGCGAGATGCACGCGCCGCTAGGGTGTCTGAATGGTGGCCCGCCCCTTGGCCGCCAGATGCCGCGGGCCTACCGTCGGTGAGGTGACCCCAACGATCGCTGCCTTGTTAGTGCTCGCCCTCATCCTCGCAACCACGGGGATCGGCTTGGCGCTGCAACACCGCGGTGCGAAGGTGCGAGCGGACGGCCGCGGCGGTGCGAGGAGCCAGTGACGAACGGCGGTGAGAGCGGCCGGTGACGGCGGGCCCGCCGCCCCGAAAAAGTTCAGGGGCCCGGCGACAGCCGGGCCCCTGAGGCGCTCACTTCTTGTTGCGGCGCTGGTGACGAGTCTTCCGCAGCAACTTGCGGTGCTTCTTCTTCGCCATGCGCTTGCGACGCTTCTTGATTACGGAACCCATGGGCTCACTCCTTGTGCCACTGATGGAAACTGGTCAACTACCGTGGGCGGGTGCCTGGCAGCAAAGTCCGTCTTTCAGCCTACCTGGTTTCGGGCTGGGATGAAAAACGTAGGGTTACGAAGTCGCGCGATCGACGTCGTAGAAGGCCGAATTCAGGTACTCGTTGAGCGCTTGCTGCGGCACGCGAAAGGACTTGCCGACGCGGACGGCCGGCAGCTCTCCAGAATGCACCAACCGGTACACCGTCATCTTTGACACGCGCATGCGTTCGGCCACCTCGGCTACGGTGAGGAACGCGGCGGCGGGCGTGTCGCTGGGCATCGGTTTCACTCCTGGGGCAACGGCTTGCCGCACATCTCTTGCGGCACTATTGCCAATAGTAGAGCCAAACACGTGACTGAGGAAACTGAAGGTGCCACTGTGATTTCTTTGACATAACGCACGTACTCGCCATTGCACGGGCGGCCTCGCGCGCCTACCCGTAGCTGACGTCGACGCCCATCTCCGCGAGCGCCAGCGCGCGCGTGGCACGGATCGCCCGGTCTGTGGCGCTCTCGGGGTCGAATCCGCCCAGCCAGGGCCGCCAGGTGTCGCCGCCGTCCGCCCATCCCAGATTCGCGGGCGCATCGCGGACCCCCAAAGAAGCCGCCGTATCGAGCCACCGCTGCGGGGTCGGCTGGTCCGTGTCCAGGGGTTGGTGCGCCGCCACCGCAACCAGGTGCGTCCAGGACAGCGGCACGACCCACGACACCTCGTAGCCTCCCCCGCCCAGCGCGATCCACCTGCCCGCGCTGAACCGGTGCGCCCATTCGTGCGCCATGATAGCGGCGCGCCGCAGTGCCGGCACGCCCACCCGCAAACCCGCCAGCGGGTCCGCCGCGTGCGCGTCGCAGCCGTGCTGGGTGACCACAACGTCTGGAGCAAAGGCCGCGAGGGCATCGGGAACAACGGCGTCGATCGCGCGCAGCCACGCGGCGGATCCGGTCCCGGTCGGCAGCGCCAGGTTGACGGCGGTGCCAGGGGCGGCGGGCCCCCCGGTCTCGCCCGCGTTGCCGGAGTAGGGAAAGATCCCCTGCTCGTGGACGGAGATTGTGAGGACGCGGGCCTCGTCCCAAAAAATCTGTTGCACGCCGTCGCCGTGGTGCGCATCAAAATCTATGTAGGCCACCCGGCGCGCACCGTGGGTCAGCAGCCATCGGATCGCCAGCGCCGCATCGTTGTAGATACAAAAGCCGGCGGCCGCGTCGCCGCGCGCGTGATGCATGCCGCCCGCCAGGTTGATGGCGTGCATCGCACCGCCTCCCCACACGCTCGCGGCCGCGGCGACCGATCCGGCGGCAACCAGCGCCGCCGCCTGGTCCAGGAACGGGGCGAGCGGAATGTCGGTCGTACCCAGGCCCAGGGCCGGGTTGGCGATGCCCGCGGCCGCCAGCCGCACCGCGTCGATGTACGCGGGCGTGTGCACGGCGGCCAGCGCCGCCGCGTCCAGGAGGTGCGGCTCGATGACCTTGACCTGCGCAAGGTCGAAAAGCCCGAGCGCGTGGGCCAGTCGCATTGTCAGGTCGAGCCGGGTCGGGTTGAGGGGGTGCTCGTCGGTGAATTTGTATTGTAAGAAATCGTCACTCCAGGCGACGGCAAGAACCGGCAACTCTTCCATGGTGCGCCCCCTTATGCGGCACTGCGACGCGCCCAGAAGCGACGCGAGTGATCCCACGCTATTAGGATTGGGCGGCGGATGCGATAGTTTCGGTGAGATACCAAAGCGGAGAGGAGACCGCATGACGCTGCGCGAACGCCTGTCGCCGGAGCGCGCACGCGACCTCATCGACCGCGTCGCGCGGCAATCCCCCGCCCGGCTTGCCATTTTCGCGTTCGCCGGCGTGATCGGCGTCTTCACGCTCCTGCTCATGCTCCCCGCGGCCACGGCATCGGGGCGCCCGGCGCCTCCTGTCACGGCACTTTTCACCGCGACCTCGGCGGTCTCCGTCACGGGGCTGACCGTCGTTCCGACGGGCACCTACTGGTCGACGTTCGGGCACGTCGTGTTGCTGTTCGGCATGAAGGTCGGCGGCCTTGGCGTGATGACGCTCGCCTCGATCCTGGGTCTTGCCGTTTCGCGGCGGATTGGGTTGACGCAAAAACTGATCGCCGCTTCGGAAACAAAGACCACGAAGTTGGGCGAGGTCGGCTCCCTCATCCAGGTGGTCATCGTGACCTCGACCAGCCTGGAGATCGCGCTTGCCCTGATTTTGACGCCCCGCTTCGTCATGCTCAACGAGACCTTCGGTTCAGCCCTGTGGCACTCCCTTTTCTACGCGATAAGCGCTTTCAACAACGCCGGATTCGTGCCGACCGCCGACGGTTTGGCGACGCACGCCGGGGACTGGCTGCTGCTGATCCCGATCGCGGTCGGGGTATTTGTCGGTTCGCTGGGCTTCCCCGTGATCTTGAACATTTGGCGCACGTGGCGGCATTCGCGGTTCCGTCGCCTGGCGCGCCTTTCGCTGCACACAAAGCTCACCCTGGTGACGTCTTTGACCCTGGTCGTGATCGGCACGGCGCTGTTCCTGGCGACGGAGTGGTCGAACTCCGGCACGATCGGCGACTATTCGGTCGGCGCCAAGGCCCTGAATTCGTTCATGATGGGTGTGATGCCGCGTTCGGGCGGGTTCGCCACGTTCGAGATGAGCCAGGCGCACGAAACCACGTGGCTCATCACTGACGCGCTGATGTTTGTCGGGGGTGGCAGTGCGTCGACCGCCGGTGGAATCAAGGTGACGACGTTGGCCGTGATCGTGCTTGCGATTATCGCCGAGGCGCGCGGTGATCGTGATGTTCAGGCATTTGGCCGACGAGTCCCGCGTGACACGCTCCGCCTCGCCGTGGCGGTGGTGTTTATCGGAGCAACCGCCGTGCTGATCGGCTCGCTGCTGTTGTTGCAAATCTCCGGGGATACCCTTGACCGTGTACTGTTCGAGGCGATTTCCGCGTTCGGCACCGTCGGATTCACGTCGGGGCTGTCGGCGGTCTTGCCGGACACGGGACAATACGTTCTGGTCGCGCTCATGTTCCTGGGTCGAACCGGAACCATGACACTAGCGGCGGCCCTGGCGATCCGGGATCGGCGTCGCGTGATCCGACTACCTGAAGAAAGGCCGACCATTGGCTGATCTACACACTCCGTTCCGCGAGGCCGACCGGTCGGGCAAGGGGTCGCGCAGCGGTGTCCTGGTTGTTGGGTTGGGGCGCTTTGGGTCCGCGATCGCAACCACCTTGGACAGGCTGGGTCAGGAAGTCTTGGCCGTCGAACGCAGCCCCGAAATCATCCGCATGTTCGCGGACCGCATCCCGACGGTCGAGGCGGATGCGACCAGTCCCGAGGCCCTGGAACAGTTGGGGGCCCGCGATTTTCCCTTCGTTGTCGTCGGTATCGGTTCCTCCCTGGAGGCTTCCGTGCTGGTCACCGGGAATCTGGTGGACATGGGCACCGCCCAGATTTGGGCTAAGGCGGTGTCCGCCGAACACGGTCGCATTTTGCAGCGGATCGGCGCGCACCACGTCGTGTTCCCCGAGGCGGATGCCGGCGCGCGCGTCGCGCACCTGGTGTCTGGGAAGCTACTGGATTACATCGAGGTCGAGGACGGCTTCACCGTCGTCAAGATGCGTCCGCCGAAGGAAACTCAGGGGTTCACGATCGCGCAGTCAAAGATCCGCACCAAATACGGAGTGACCGTGATCGGAGTCAAATCTCCCGGCGAGGAATTCGTCTACGCCACCCCGGCAACCCGGATTTCGGCTTCCGACCTGCTTATCGTTTCCGGGCACTCCGAGTTGTTAGACAGGTTCGCCGCGCGCCCTTAGCCCTTGGTTGAGGCGCGCCCTGCGCGCGGCAAGTTCATTGCCACCGGGGCCGGGTTTCGAACGGACTTCGGAGTCGGCAGCCTTTCGCGTTTTACAGACCGTAGCCTTCGTAGATGCGTTGCAACTGGTCGGCCGGGCCCGCGAGCTCGACGACGACCGTGTCGTTTGTCCAGATCATCGTCGCCGCCGTGTGGTCCTGCGCCAGCCCTGCTTCGGGGGTGTAGACCTCACCGACTACTTTGCCGTTGACGGTGACATCCGTGCTGGCAGCACCCGCGCCCAGGGCGG
This sequence comes from Rarobacter incanus, assembly GCF_006715765.1. Lineage (NCBI taxonomy): Bacteria > Bacillati > Actinomycetota > Actinomycetes > Micrococcales > Rarobacteraceae > Rarobacter > Rarobacter incanus. Next base: position 1,922,346 of record NZ_VFNV01000001.1, on the reverse strand, counting down.
AGGAAACCAGGGCCTGCGCGGCCTGGGCAGCATCTTCCGCCGTTTCCCACTGCCCGATCGTGATCGTGATTTCCACACCGTCGATGCCGTCGGCGGTACCCGCGTATGCGGCGTCGTACGCCTCGATGGCCTTGTGCTGTTCCGTCCAGGTCGCGTTTTCTGTCAGCGCCGTCAACGCGAACTGGTTCGCTAGGCCGGGAATCGCCTCAAACAGGGCCGACCCTTCGCCGCGTTCGATCGGTTGGGCCGTGGCGACCGGCGCCTCGGCGGTCACGGTCACGGTTGCGCCGGGCGAGTTTTCCTTGCTGCTGGCCGCGATTGCGATGACAATCGCGGCGATAGCCGCGAGGCCCGCGATGGCGATGAGAATGATTGCCCACAACGGCAAACGTTTGCGCCCGCTCTCGCGCTCGGCCGGTTCGTTTTCCCCTGGTTCGTTTTCGCCATCCTCGGCCGGGCGGGGCAAGACCACCGGCGGAAAACTTGCGGCGTGATCCTGGTCGTCGTCGCGCGCGGTACCCGCGGGGGAATCGGTGGCGCCGCGGGCCTGTGGGAATTCCACCGGCACCGGGGCGGACGCGTGGGAGTCGCGCGGTTCTTCCGCACCGCGCGCGCCATTCACGCGCGGAAAGATCGGTCCGTCACTCATCGTCGTTCCCCTTCGTCTGCGGTTCTGGGGTGAGCCTACCCGTGACCCCCGACACGCACGCGCAGAACTGCGGGTGCGCCGCGGAATTTCGAACGAGGCCGGCTAGATCAGCGTTTTGGGTTCCTTGAGTTGCTGCTTGACTACTTCCATGTGGATCCTCAGTGCTTCCTCCCTTCCCACGCGTTCTCCCCGAACGCTGGCAGATCCCGGAAGAACATCTCGTCCATCACCACTTCCTCGGCCTGGCTGATCGCCGCAGTGAAATTGTTCTTCTTGCGGGACTTCGTATCGGCTCCTTGGAATGGCGTTCGTACCCACCACCACGCGAAACGATCTTGCGTCCCACCAATAGTGGGCCACGCGGGGCTATATATCGGCCACCGTGCGGGTGCGAACGCCGCCTAAACCCATCCAATGTCCACCGTTTTCTTGACAGTCCTCCCCCGGGCTACTTCAAGGTGAGCGTAACCCGCGATGCCTTCGCCGCCTTGACGCTCTTCTTGAACTTCGACGAGCCGAGGTATCGCACTTTCAGTACGGCCTTGCCCTTCTTGGCGCTCTTCGGAATCTTGACTTTGACAGTGACAGTCCCCGATTTACCGACCTTTACGGTCTTGATCTTCTTGCCGCCAAGAACGATCCTCACCTTGCCGGTCGGAGTGCCCGTGGACGCGGTCAAACGGATTGTGACCCTGATTTTCTTCCCACGCTTCACTTTCTTTTTCGAAACCTTGACCTTGGCGCGCGATTTGATTTTCGCGCACGAGGCAACCGCGTCGCTTTGTGTGCCTCCAGTTTGCGACCCGTCACCAGTGCCAGTGCCCGACCCGTCACCAGTGCCAGAACCCGACCCGTCACCAGTGCCAGTGCCCGACCCGTCACCGGTGCCGGACCCGTCACCCGCATCCGAACCACCCTCGGCGCTACAAGCAGCAACGCTAGATACGCCCGGATCCGTGGAGTCGCTGGCACCGGGGGCCGTCGTTCCCGACCCCGGAGCCGTGCCACCTGGCGTTCCCGATCCAGGACCCCCGCTTCCCGGCCCACCGGACCCCGGCCCGCCGGACCCGGAACCACCCGATGCTGTCGACTGCCCGGCCGTTACGGTCGCAAGGGTCGTTGTGCCAGTTGTTCCTGCTTGCGCTAAGCCACCCACCGTCGTGCACGTGGCACCGGCGCCCGAGCTAACTATGTATTGCTCCCCATTGACAATCTCACTGGATGCATAGATGACCGCGGCGAACGCTTTCGGCGCAACGTACGACGCAAGCCAAGTCCCGTCCGCCTTCGATATCGAGATTACGGCTCCGGCGTTCTGTGAAGTGAAGGTTCCCGCCAACCACCCAGACTTGGACGAAGCGCTCGGGGTCTGCACCATGCCGAAGCTTCCAACGGCCAGCACTGTGCCGCCATCAATAAGCATCGTTCCATCGGAATCTAGCGGGCTGTTGTCGCTCCCGGTCGGCCCAGCGACGACAACGGTTCCCCCGGAAATGGTCAGGGACCCGTTCGAATCCAGCCCATCTCCTTGCGCATTGACGGCGACCGACCCACCCGTGATGTCGAGCGTGAGGGGGGTGATGGTATCGCTGGCCGCGTTGATTCCGTCGTCGTTGGACGTGATGTTGGTTGTTCCCCCCGCGATGAGGACCGCGGCGGCCTCCAGCCCCTCCTCGCTCTTGGTGATGGTGATGGTGCCCTCGTTCACCTCCAATCGCACGTCGGCGTGCACCCCATCATCACCACTGGCGAGGCTATAGTCGCCACCGTTCAGGTAGATTTCACCGTTTGAGTGGATGGCGTCATCGGCCGCATCGACGTGAATTGTTCCGCCGGAGATGACGGTCACTGCGCTGGATTTCAGGCCCTTTGCGGAAACATCCTCTCCGAGCGCGGCCGCAGCCGCCGCCCCACCGGCCGTGCTGACGTCCAGCGTTCCCCCGCTGACGAGCAGATCCGTTTCCGCCTGAATTCCGTCGTTGCCGGCTGTCAGGCGCAGGTCGCCCCCACTGATCAGCACGTATCCTTTTGTGACATCGGAATCATTTGAAGACTTGAGCGCATCCGCAACCGCCGTGACTTGAACTTTGCCGTCTCGCACGACCAGATAGTCCTTGCCGCGAATTCCGTCGTCCGCGCCCGTCGCCGTCAGATCCGCGCCGTCGATGACCAAACCGGCAGTACTGCGAATCGCCTCGCCGGTCTTGCCCGTCACCGTGATGTTTCCAGATCCTCCAACGATCGTGTCGATTTTTGACACGATCGCGGCGTTCTGGCTTCCGCCTTGGGCGTCGGAAATCGCGTTGGTGGAGCCGGCGGCGGCGATCAACACGAACTTGCTTGCGGCCACGGCGTTGATCGCGGCACCAGCAGCACTATCTATCGTTGCGTTGTTAAGAATAATTCGGACGAGTTCACTGCCCGCACTGATTTCCAGGCGCCCCGACAGGGAACCGCTTAGTCGGTAGGTGCCCCCGGCGGAAATGGTGACAACGCCCTCGTTGACTGCGACGTTGGGCGAAGTTGTCGTGACGGTCGTATCTGCGAGCGCTACGTCGGCGACGGAGGCCTCGTCCCACAGCAGGTCGCCCTACGCTTCGTTAATCGGCGCGTTGGCCGCCATGACGGTATCGATGTCGACCGTTGCGGCGAGTGCGCTCGGCGCCGCCGCCATGCCACCGGCCGCGCACATGGCCGCCACTGCGCATATACCAATGGGGCGTTTGCCCCAACTTCCGATCCTGGTCGGCGCGGACTTTCGCTTTCCTTGCTTCATACGACACTCCATTGTTCGTGATTTGCTCAACCTTCTCCCATAGGATTCCGGGTCCAACCGTGCGTAGCGTTGGACAACGCTGTCAATTTGCTGTGTAGACGCCCATCGCAGCGGTTTGGAAAACCCACAGGGGCGCGTTGTCAGACGGTCACGCTAGTTTGTTCGTATGTCAGCGACAACCAAAAGAGCGGGATCAACGAAGGCGGCACGCCCAGAATTCGAATGCTCCGAATGCGGTTGGCGAACCGTGAAGTGGGTCGGCCGATGCGGGGAATGCCAGCAGTGGGGCACCGTGCGTGAAGCGAGCGCTCCGACGGGCCCCAAAACGACCGCCGTCAAGCCGCCTGCCGATAGCGCGCTACCGATCTCGAAGGTGCCTGCCGAGGGCGCGGCGGCCTTCAGCGTCGGCGCGCCGGAATTCGACCGCGTCCTTGGGGGCGGGTTGGTGGCCGGGGCCGTCGTCTTGGTCGCGGGGGAACCTGGAATCGGCAAGTCGACACTGCTTTTGGATGTCGCCGGGCGCGTCGCACACGCCGGCCGCACCGCTTTATACATCACCGCCGAAGAGTCGGCGGCCCAGGTCAGACTCAGGGCCGACAGGATCGGGGCACTGCAAGACAGGTTGCTCCTGGCCGCGGAAACGGATCTGGCGACAGTCCTGGGACACATCGAAAACGTTGGTCCCGATTTGGTGATAATCGATTCCGTGCAAACGATCGCGTCGGCGCAAGTCGATGGGGCCGCCGGAAACATCTCGCAGGTCAAAGAGGTCGCGGCGGCGATCATAGCCGCCGCGAAATCCCGCGCAATGCCGGTTCTCTTGGTCGGCCACGTCACCAAGGACGGATCGGTTGCAGGCCCCAGGACCCTGGAGCACCTGGTCGACGTCGTATGCCAATTCGAGGGCGACCGGCACACGCAACTGCGCCTGGTGCGCGCGGTCAAGAACCGTTACGGCGCAACCGATGAGGTCGGTTGCTTCGAGCTGACCGACACCGGCATCGATTCGCTTTCCGACCCTTCGAAGCTGTTCCTCTCGCGCAGCGCCGGCCAAGTCGCAGGAACCTGCATCACCGTCTCCGTCGAGGGAACACGGCCGCTGGTGACGGAGATCCAAGCCCTCACTTCCGCCACAACGGCATCGAACCCGCGCCGCACGACCTCGGGCGTCGACGTCTCGCGACTCGCCATGAACCTTGCGGTTCTGGATCGTCACGTCTTCAAGGAGGCGCTGCGCAGCAGCGACGTGTACGTTTCAACCGTCGGTGGCGCACGCGCCGCGGAACCCGCCAGCGACCTACCCATTGCGCTGGCCATCGCCTCATCGATGTCGAACCGGCCGTTGCGGGCCTCCCTCGTCGCATTCGGCGAGGTGGCGCTGTCGGGGGACCTGCGCCCCGTCGCCGGCATGCAGCGGCGCCTAAGCGAAGCGGCACGATTGGGCTTTCGCCGGGCCATCGTTCCGAGCGGTTCGGTCAGCGGGGTAAAGGCAAGCATTCGTGACGTGCTGCAGATCATCGAGGCAGACACCATTTCCGATGCCGTGAATTCGGCATTCTCATAGGTTCCTGACGCTAGGATTCATGTTGTGGCTTCCACCCTTGATCACCATGACCAGTTGCTGCTAGAAACGCTTGCGGCAGTAGCGCCCGGAACCGAGCTGCGCGATGGGCTTGAACGCATCCTGCGCGGGCGCACCGGCGCGCTCATTGTTCTCGGGATGGACTCAGTAGTCGAAGAAATCTCGTCCGGCGGCTTCGTTTTGGACGTTCCATTTTCGGCAACCCGCCTTCGTGAACTGTGCAAGATGGACGGCGCCGTCGTCTTCGATCCCGTCACAAACCGGATCGTGCGAGCCGCCGTCCAGCTGCTACCGGATCCGAGCATCGAGACGACCGAATCCGGCACCCGGCACCGCACGGCCGAACGGGTCGCCAAGCAGACGGGTTTTCCGGTGATCTCGGTGAGCCAGTCCATGCGCATCATCGCCGTCTATGTCGGGCAGGCCCGGCACGTGCTCGATGACACCGACACGATCCTGGCGCGCGCGAATCAGGCGTTGCAGACTCTCGAACGCTACCGCGCGCGGCTCGACGAGGTGGCGGGGACGCTTTCCGCGCTCGAGATTGAGGACCTGGTCACGGCCCGCGACGTGTGCGTAGTGGTGCAGCGTCTGGAGATGGTCCGCCGAATTTCCGACGAGATCAACGGCTACGTCGTCGAACTAGGAACCGACGGGCGATTGCTCACCTTGCAACTGGACGAGCTCATTTCGGGGGTTTCGACCGACCGCGAGGCCGTCATCCGAGACTACGTCGATCTGGCTCCCGCGGACCGTTCGGTCGACACGGTGCTGGCGGACTTGGATACGCTGACGTCGTCCCAGCTGCTGGATCTGGCCTTGGTGGGCCGGGTGCTCGGCCTACCGGGTGGGGGCGAGGCCCTCGACGCTGCCGTCGCCCCACACGGTTACCGGCTGCTCTCCCGCGTGCCCCGTCTCCCGGCCACCGTCACCGATCGCCTCGTCAATCATTTCGGCGGCCTACAGAAGCTGCTCGCCGCCTCCGTTGATGAGCTCATGGCCGTCGACGGCGTTGGGGAGCATCGCGCCCGCGCAGTGCGCGAGGGCCTGTCCCGGCTGGCGGAGTCTTCGATACTGGAGCGCTACGTCTGACGAAGGCGGCCCGCTAATCCCCGGCGCCGCCCGGAGCCGCCGAAATAGGTGTGGCCCGGGGGCTACCCCACGACAACGGGTGTGCCCCAGGGGCTACCCTACGACAACGGGTGTGCCCCAACGGGCACACACCAAGCCGCAGCAAACCGTCTGCGCGAAAACACGCCGAAGGGTACGGATCGTGACCTTCGCCTTTTTCGCGGCCGCCGCGGTCGCGGTACCCAGGAATTTCACCCTGATCTTTGTCTTCGACGAGCGCACGATCTTGATCCGCAGAACGCGCTTGCCCTTCTTCAGCTTGTAGGTTTTCGTCTTCTTTCCCGTGACCTGCACGCGGATCTTCCCACCAACAACACGCTTCTTTCCAACGGTGACGGTGATACGCACCTTCACCTTCTTGCCACGGTGAACCTTCTTCTTAGAAACCTTGACTTTCACCTTGGCCTTATTCTTGCCCGCTGCCGATGGCGAGGATCCAGCATTCGTCGAATCCCCCGACGTTGCACCGCTCCCGGTCGTCCCGCCAGCGGAGTTACCCCCGGTGTTACCCCCGGTATTGCCGCTTCCGCTGCCCCCCGCACCGGAACCGTCCGAAGCCGCAGGAACCGCGACCGGCTGCGAGGTTTGCGAGCCGGTGAGCCCATCGCGCGTGACCTCAACGCGGACAGATATCTGGCTTCCCTGGTCTTGTTCGCCGATTGTGTAGGCCTGCCCGTCGGCGCCGGGGATCTCGTCCCCATCTCTGAGCCAGGCGTACGTGATTGTCGAGCCGTCTCCATCCACCCAGGTCCCGGGGACGCCGTCACGGTGCCGCCAACCAAGACCTCGCCGCCAACGGCGGGAGGCTGCGTCGCGGTGGGCACTCCGGTGCGAATCACCACCGCATCCGATTGCGCCGTCCCCGTTATCTCGCCGCGCCGCGCCGAGACGCGGATCGAGATCTGGTGACCCACATCGGACTGTTCGACCCGGTATGTCGTGCCGGTAGCCCCAGCGATGACCTGCCCGTCACGCAGCCATTGACGCGATTCGATGGTGATCGCCGCCGCGAACAGCTAGCGCGAAGTAAAGAGTTCCCTTCGATTTATCGGTAAGGCTAGGCGAGTTGGTCGCCGCACCCACCACGTCGATGTCGCTTTGCCGCTTGAGGTTTGCCTTGGGGTCGGTGGAATTGACGTCATCGGTCGCGCCCCATTGGAACGCCATCGTCAACGGCTGGGTCACGCCGGTGCCCGGGTTCCCGATGTCGTAGCCGGTCCCGGTCAAGGCCACCTTGCCGACCAGCGGATCACTGCCGTCGAACATTGGTGCCTGCGCGGTGATCTCGGTTGCCAGCTTCGGGGCGGCGTAGACGCCCAACCGCAAGAACGGGTGGGAGTCCTGGTCGGGGTTGGCGATTTGCAGGTCGAGCATGCCGATTGCCTCGGTCACATACTGCCGGGGCAGTTTGGAACTGCCGTTCGCGATGGAGGTCGTTGTCTTCATCGTGGGATCGATAACGCGGCGCAGCTGCGAGGGGTCCGAAATCGTCAACGTGATGGTGACCTTGGCCGTCTGCTTGGCGGCGACGGTAAAGGTGCTGGGCGAAACGCTGAAGCTCACACCGGGCGCGTCGTAGCGTCCCACGTACTTCGCGTTGAAGGTGTGCCCCGCCGTTCCCTCGTTGTGCACGGTGATGGTCCGCGTTTCGGTCAGCGGCTGCGCGGCCTCCACCACCCCAAACGAGGCGGTCACCAGGTGATCGTTGTCGTCAGAGGCAAGCCACACATCGGAGCGAGCCGCGTCGTAGGCATTAACCATGCCCGTGCCCGTGCGCGACAGCGAATACGAATTGCCCGCGGAATCAAGAACGTCGGTCGAGGCCGTGTTCATCAGGGTCGACTTGAAGCGTAGCGCCGCCGTATCGTCGCCAGTGCGCCAGGACGAGTGCCCGCTCATTTCGATGGCAAGGACCCCGGACGTGACGGGTGCGGACATGGAAGTGCCGCTGGCGCTGGCTGCGTCCGAACCGCTTCCGCTTTTCGCGGAGCGAACGTCGACTCCGACCGCCGTTACGTCCGGCTTGACGCGCTCCTTGAACGATCCGTGGACGCCGCGCGAGCTGAAGTCCGCGATCTGCTTGGACTTGTTCGCCGCCGCGACTGCCACGGTCCGCTCCGACACCGCGGGCGAGGACCCGACATCGACGTAGTCGCCGTCGTTGCCCTGGGAGATCACCGCGACAATTCCAATGGCATTGAGTGCCTCGACGGTCGCTTCTTCGTAGTCGTTGTCCGGGTTGCCGTAGCCCCCGCCAGGGATTCATTTTCGATGTCAATTTTGATGTTGGTCGTCGCGGTGATCTTTGCGACGTGTTCCATCGCCTTCATGGCTAGTCCCGTGCCGGACCCGTCGTCCCCGAAAATCTTGATTCCGTATAGCTTCGCGCGCGGGGCCATGCCCGGGGCAACCTTGAGGGAGGAGAGCTGGCTGGCGTCGCTCACGCGCGAGTAGTCGCGGCTGCCCGGATCGTACGTGGAACCGTTCGAGTTGACTCCCCATCCCGCGATCGAGCCGGCCACGTGCGTCCCGTGGTCGGTGTTGTCCTTGCGGGTAGGGATGGGGTTGTTGTCGGGGTTGTTCCCGGTTCCGTCGGTGCCGTAAAGGTCGATGCCACCGACGACCTTCTCGGTGTTCATCAGGCCCGTTGGCACGGAACCTTTGGCCGCGGCCACTGCTGAATCGTAGGCCGCGGTGGTTCCGGGCCCGCCGAAGTCCGCGTGCGTGTAGTCCAGGCCGGAATCGGCAACGGCAACAACGACGTCTTGCCCCTGGTTCTTCTGCTTCCAGGCCTCGATGGCCCGCACCAGGTCGGAGGTTTGCGCGTTGGACGTCGTGACCGTGCCGGTTGCCGACTTATCGTCGGCGGCTTCCGCGGTTGGTTCCGCGTAGCGCGGCAGCTCCACGATGGTGATGACATCGGAACGCTGGCGCACCTTCTGCAACGCCCCGACCGTGGCGCGCACCGCGATTCCGGGCACGGTGTGCTGCGAGTCGTACATGATTGTCGCGCCAGGGTCCAGCGATCTGACCTTGTCGGCGATTGCGTCGGTAGTCACCTGCGTGGCGGCAGCCTGGGTCTTGGCGCGCGACGCAGCTGCCGACTTGCTGAGCCCCTTGTTCTGTTGCCGTGCCATGGTCACTAGCGCGGACCCGCCCGTGGTTTGGATGAAAACGCTTTGCCGCCCGGACGCATCGTCGAGCCAGTCGGCTTCACCCACCGACTGGGTCCCATCGAAGTCCTGCGATTGCGCCGATTCCTTCGGTTTGAGCGGCTGCGCGGATACGGCATGCGCGGTTGCTCCACCCGCCAAGGATCCGACCATCACGAGGGCGGCGGCCGCGGTTGCGGCAACCCAGGTGGAAACGTTCTTCATGTCTATCTTGACCCCCGGCGCCCACCAGACACGGCGCGTAGTTCCGGAAGTTCCTTGCGGCGGGCGCACCGCAGCGTTGCGGCCGTCACTATGTGCGAGCCTACAACCACCTGCCAACGTTGTCAGGCCTGGGGGTCACAATCGCATTTATTCACAGGTTCGGCGCTGGTGGGCCGCCCGCGGGATCGCGCCGGGTGGCGGGCACTATACTTGCGTGCGCTGGACGCCGCGCGCCTCGTCTCCCGCGGGATCGCGCCGGGTGGCGGGCACTTTACTTGAGGATGAAGGAAACCTCGTCGCTTTTCGCCCCGCTCACGCTCACCTGCGCGCGGTATGTGCCCGCCCGCAGCGCGGGCTGCCCGTCCTTGCACCCCGCCACCGACCGTTCGATCTTCCAGGTGACAGTGTGCGCCTCTTTGGAGCCCTTCGACATCAACAGTTCCTTCGGATCCGCCGATCCGCAATCCGCCGAGGACCACACCTGGTCCGATCCGGACCGGATTGTGAGCACTCGCGAGGTGTCAGAAACGTCGATGAGGCAGTCCGCGTCGGCCGTGGAAGTGATCGAGACCGCGAACGGAACTTTGCCGCCCAGGGCGAACGAATCGCCCTTTGTGGCCAGCGCCACGACCAATCCGTCCGCCGAACAGTTCTGGGGCGCGCCTGTCGCCGCGGCGCTGGTGGCGGCCGCGCTGGGCGATGCCGAGGTGCGCGGCTTCGTGCCGGGCCGCAATGCTCCAATGATGGCACCGATCGCCCACACGAGCAGGGCAACCACGACGATCAGCGCCGTCAACGCGACGGCGCGCCGGCGCCGATACACGGGTTCGTTCCTCACTGTCCGGTCACCTCCATAGCCCAGCGGCCCGGGTCGCGGGCGTTGCGGCTGCCGCCGCGGCGAATTAGTTCCCTTCCACGTTACGGGCGCGGATGCGCGCAGCAATGCGGGCACGCCGACGCATGGCCCATACTGGTCGTTGTGTCGAATGCGGTGGTAGATAGCGTGTGCGAATGGTACGCGGAGCACCAACGCGACCTGCCGTGGCGCGATCCGGCGTGCGGGTCCTGGGGGGTGCTTGTCTCCGAGGTTATGCTGCAACAAACCCCGGTGGTCCGTGTCCTGCCCCGTTGGGAGAAATGGATGCGCCTGTGGCCGACGCCTGCCGCCACTGCGGCCGCATCGACGGCCGATATTTTGCGCGTGTGGGACCGGCTGGGGTATCCGCGCCGCGCGTTGCGGCTAAAGGACTGCGCGACGGCGATAGTGCAACACTTCGATGGGATAGTTCCCAGCGACGAGGCCCGCCTGCGCTCACTGCCCGGTATCGGGGAATACACGGCGGCCGCGGTGGTGGCCTTCGCTTTCCACGGCAGATCCGTGGTCCTGGACACGAACGTGCGCCGGGTCCTGTGCCGGGCGTTCGACGCGCAGGCGCTGCCGGTGCCACACCTGACCCGCGCGGAGCGCGAGCGGGCAGCCGCGCTGGTCCCCGCCGAGCCGCAGCGCGCCGCGCTGTGGGCCGCCGCGAGCATGGAGTTGGGCGCTCTTGTGTGCCAAAAGGCACCGAAATGCGCCGAGTGCCCAATCAAGAGCCGGTGCGCGTGGCAGGCCGCGGGCATGCCACCCGACAAGTTAGCGCACCGCCGCACGGCGCAGGCCTGGCACGGCACCGATCGGCAGGTCCGGGGCCAGATCATGGCGGTACTGCGCGCCAGCCAACACGCCGAACGCGAAGAGCTGCTTGCCGTGGTCAAGGCGCCGCACCCCCAATTCGAACGGGCCCTGGCATCGCTGCTAACCGACAACCTGGTCGTCGAATTCCATGGCGCGGACAACGCACTGGCGTATCGCCTACCGACCTGAGACCTAGCGGCCCAGCGAGAAGTTCGCTATAGCTCGATGAGCATCCGGGTGTTGCCCAGCGTATTCGGTTTGACCCGCGCCAGGTCAAGGAATTCTGCAACGCCATCGTCGTGGGACCGCAACAGTTCCGCGTAGACATCCGGGGTAACCGGGGTCGACTCGATTTCGTGGAACCCTTCCCGCTTGAAGAAGGCGACCTCGAAGGTGAGGCAAAAGACCCGGCTCAAACCCAATTCGCGCGCCCGTTCCAATAGCCCGCGCACCAAGCGCGCCCCGATTCCGCGCCCCTTGCGCAGGGGTGTGACCGCGAGCGTGCGGATTTCGGCCAGGTCGTGCCACATCACATGCAGCGCCCCGCAGCCGACTATCTGGCGGCTCACCACGTCTTCGGCCACGAAGAATTCCTGAATATCTTCGTAGTAGCCAACCAGTTCCTTGGGCAACAAGATACGGTCAACGGCGTAGTCCGCGACCAGCGCATCGATGCCCGGCACATCGCGGGGCAACGCCCTGCGGATCCGCACGCCGTCATCGGGCGGCCGCAATTCGACGGGTTCGGAGGCGGCGCCGGGGCCATTGCCCGACACGACACGAAGTTTGGGCGTTTTTGTCACCCACCAACACTAGCGCCACCCGGCGCGCACCCGCGATAGAGGAACGTGCGGCTTGCGCCACAATAGAGGCATGACAAAGTTGCCCCGCATCGTGTTCTTCGAACCCCGCATACCCCCCAACACGGGCAACGCCATCCGCCTTTCCGCCGTCACGGGCGCGCACCTGGACCTGATCGAACCGCTCGGGTTCGACCTCTCCGAGCCGAAGCTAAGGCGCGCCGGCTTGGACTATCACGACCTCGCTTCGATGACCGTGCACCCGAATTTCGCGGCGTTCCTTGCCACGGTTCCCACCGCGCGCATTTTCGCTTTCACCACGCAGGCAACCACCCGCTACACGGACATCGCGTACAGGCCGACGGACGTTTTGCTATTCGGACCGGAGCCGACCGGGCTACCCGCCGACGTGCTTGCGCACCCGCGCATCACGGAAGAGGTGCGCATCCCCATGCTCGCCCAACGGCGTTCGCTGAACCTCACCTCCTGCGCATCGATTGCGATTTACGAGGCATGGCGCCAGGCCGACTTCGCGGGCGGCGCCTGAGGTGAAATCGCTGCGGGTGGTGATAGCGCCGGACTCCTTCAAGGGCACCATGCCCGCGCCGGTTGCCGCCCGCGCAATAGCACGCGGTTGGGCCGACGAGTTCCCCGCCGACGTCATCACCGTCATCCCGATGGCGGATGGTGGCGAGGGGACGCTGGAGGTGCTTGCGGCGGGAGTCGCGGGTGCGCGGCTCGTCGGCGAGCCGCGCACCCCGCAGGCCGGGCCCGGCCCGGGGCCGTGGCTCGCGTGTCCCGGCGATCCCTTCGTAGACGCGGGCGCCGCGGCCCCGCCCCGGAACACCGCTCCGACGCCGGGCGGCAGCGCCGCGGGCGAAGACACCGTTGGAGTCGTTGAACTAGCGGCATGCTGCGGCCTTGGCCTGTATGACCCACCCGCGCCGCTGACCGCGAACACGTATGGCCTGGGGCAAACGATCGCGCGCGCTCTAGCGGGCGGGGCCACCCGCCTGATCGTCGCCCTGGGTGGGTCCGCCTCCACGGATGGCGGCGTGGGTGCCCTGGTGGCGCTCGGTGCCCGGATGCTCGATGCGGGGGGCGGGGAACTCGTCCCCAGTCCTGAAAAGCTGCGGGAACTCGGTGAGCTGGACCTATCGGATGTGCGCATCAGCGCCGACATTGAGGTGCTGACCGATGTGACCAATCCGCTGCTGGGCGCCGCGGGGGCCGCCGCCACGTTCGCGCCCCAAAAGGGTGCCGACGCCTCCCAGGTGGCTGTTTTGGAGGCCGGGTTGCGACACCTGGCGAATGTCCTGGAACGACAGGGCCTGGCCGCGGCCGATGCGGCGAAACGCCCCGGCGCGGGGGCTGCCGGGGGAACGGCGTTCGGTTTGGCGACGGCGCTGGGGGCGCGGATCCGCCCGGGCGCGCCCACCCTCGCGATTCTGTCCGGGCTTGACGCGGCGATCGGGCGGGCCGATGTTGTCATAACCGGCGAGGGGCAGCTTGATGCCACCAGTTGGGCGGGCAAGGTCGCCGGCGAGGTGCACCGGCTCGCGGCGGGGCGGCGCGTGGGCGTCATCGCGGGAACCACCGGCACCGACATCGGCAACGCGGGCCGCGCGATTGCGGGACGCGGCGACCTAGTCACGCTAACGGAAATCGCCGGTGACGCGGCGACCGCTCGCGGCGAACCCGCCCGGTTCGCCGCCGCCGCAGGGGCGGCGCTATCGCGCCACATCCACGGGACCATCGTCCCTTAGGCAAGCCTCACCAAAGCGCGTAGTGTCGAAAGTGTGAAACTCAACGGCACACACCTTGGAGACCGCGTCACCGTGGCATCGGTCGATCCCGCCGCCTTCCCCACACCCGCGGGCCGCTTGCGGCTACGCGAACTGGGCATCAGGCCGGGCGCGCAGGTGCGCGTGATCCGTTCCACGCCATTCGGTGGGCGCGTCATCACGCTCGCGACCAGGCGAATCGCGCTCGACCCCCACACGTGCGCCGCGATCGCCGTCGAGCAGGGACGGTGATGCGCCCGTGAGCTGCCCCCACTGCGCCCCCACCTCCGGCGCCTCCACGCAGGCCCGCGTCGGCGTATTACCTTCCGCCCGCGAGCGCGTTGTCCTGGTCGGCACACCAAACGCCGGCAAGACCACGCTCTTCAACCAGCTCACGGGCGCCCGCCAGGACGTTCGCAACTCCCCCGGCACCACCGTCGAAATTGCCACCGGATCGTGGCGCATGGCCGCGCCCGCCGGTTCCCCCGCGCGGGACGCCGACCCGCGAACATACACCCTCATCGACCTGCCGGGGCTGTATTCCCTCAGCCCCGTATCGGCCGACGAACGGGTCGCCAGCGACACCATCGCCTCGCTCACCCACGACGACGTGGTCGTGGTGGTGGCGGATGCCTCGCAGCTGCACGGTTCGTTGCTGCTGCTGGGACAGGTTGCCCGCCGGGTGCGACGCATCGTGGTGGCGCTGACCATGAATGACGTGGCGTCGGCCGCGGGGACCGTGATCGACCCGGGTCGCCTGGAGCAGGTTTTGGGCGTGCCGGTTATCGCCATCGACCCTCGCACGGGCCGGCCCTTTAGCGAATTGGCCGCGGCGCTATCCGGATTGGACCGACACCCCGGCACCGTCCGGACCGTGCCGGACGGCCCGCGCTACGACGGTTCGGCCGACGTCGAGGAGCTGATGGCGGACGCCGACGCCCTGCTGGCCTGGGCGCAGGACGTGATCGACGAGGCCGGTATCGCCACCGAGCCCGAACGCCCGACCCGATCAGACAGAATCGATCGTTGGCTCCTCAATGGCTGGGTCGGCATCCCCATCTTCTTGGCGGTCCTGTGGTTGCTATTCGAACTCGCGACGCGGCTGGCCGCCCCCATCATGGACGCCGCCGAGGGTCTGGTTTCCGGCCCCGTGGCCGGGATTGTGCAGGCCGCGCTGGGCGCGATGGGCATCGGCGGCGGCTGGTTCCAAGCCTTCTTGATCGACGGAATACTGGCGGGCGTCGGAACCGTCGTTGCCTTCGCCCCGCTGATGGCGATGATGTTCCTGGCCATCGGCGTGCTCGAAGATTCCGGCTACGTCGCCCGCGTAGCGGTACTGGCCGACCGGTTGATGCGTTCGGTCGGGTTGGACGGCCGCGTGGTGATGCCCCTGGTGGTCGGATTCGGTTGCAACCTGCCCGCGCTCGCGGCCACCAAGACGCTGCCGAATTCGCGGCAGCGCCTGCTCACGGGCCTGGTGATCCCCTACACGTCGTGCCCGGCCCGCCTGACCGTCTACATCCTGATCGCCGGGATTTTTTTCCCGCGCAATGCGGCACTGGTCCTGCTGACGATGTACGTGCTGTCGGTGGCGCTGGTGGTCGGCGGCGCGTGGCTGCTGCGCCGCACCCTCTTCACCGACATTAAGGCCGAGCCCCTGGCATTGGTCCTGCCGTCCTACCAAGTGCCGCAGTTGCGACCCCTGCTCGTGACGATGTGGGTACGCGTCCTGGCATTCCTGAAAGGCGCGGGAACCATCATTGTCGCCGTCCTGGCGGCGGTGTGGCTGCTGCTTGCCATCCCCGTGACCGCGGGGCACAGCTTCGCCAATGTGCCGGTGGCCGATTCCGCGTACGGGCGGATCGCGGAGGGCGTGGCACCCGCGTTCTCCCCCGCGGGCTACGGAGATTGGCACATGGCTAGTTCTGTGATGACCGGATTTGTGGCGAAAGAAGTGGCGGTCGGTGCGCTGGCCCAGTCCTACGCGGTGGACGAGCCCGACGATCCCGCGCTGGCGGGCGATCTGGGGGCGCAGGTCACCTCCACCCTGGAGTCCACGTCGGGAGGGCACCCGCGGCCAGCCGCGATCGCTTACCTGATCTTCGTGCTCGCGTACACGCCGTGCCTGGCCACGGTCGCCGAACAGTGGCGACTGTTCGGGGCGCGGTGGACGCTGGGCGCCATGGGCGCGCAGATCGCCGTCGCGTGGACGTTATCGGTCGCCGCCTTCTGGCTGCTGCGCCTGGTTTGGTGAGTGGCCCGCCATGACTGCACTCGAATCCCCCGCCCGCAGGCGATCCGCTATTCCTGCCAAGCGGCCAATCACGGACGAGGCCCCCTCCTCCCCGCGCTCCGTGACCGCAAGCGTGCTCGCCGCGCTGCGCGCCGGGTCGACGGAGGCCCTGATCGCCGCCGACTTGGGAATTTCGGTGCAGGTCGTCCGCGCGGCGGTGCGCCAACTGGTCGCATTGGGGCTGGCGCAGCCGGTTGGCGGGTGCGCGGCGGGCGGCGGATGCCCCACCTCCGCGGGCGGCTGCCCGGCGGCGCCCGGCGCCGCAGCGGGACCACCCGCCCCGCTTCCCCTCACCTGCCGCGGGTGCCCTTTCGCGCCCGCGTCCGCGGTCCTACGCAAGTAGCGTGGCTTGTTCCGCGCAAGTGGCGCCCGCGCGCGGTGCCCGCCAGGCGGTTCCCGGCGCGTTGGGGCGCCCGCGACCGTTCCGGCGGGAAGCGCCCGCGCACGGTTCGCGCTGCTAGGCGCTCGATTCCACGACCTGTAGCTCACCCGAATGCGCCGTGGTCTGCCCCCCGGTCGCAGCCGATATGAACTCTGCGAGCAGCGGCTCGTCACCCACCGCCACCGCAACCCGCAGCGCGGCATCCTGCGCGTAATCAACCCCGAGGAAAACAGCAGCATTGGCATCGCACCAGGTGCGGAGCAGGTTTTCGAGCTTCCCGGATTCGGCGTACGGGGCGTGCACCGTCATCCGGCGCCGCAACGCCCGCGGGCGCACCGCCGCCCGATCCAGCGCCTCGCTGACGGCAGCGGTGTAGGCGCGCACCAGCCCGCCCGCGCCGAGTAGCGTCCCGCCGAAGTACCGCACCACGACCGCAACAACGTCGGTGACCTGGCGCCGCCGCAGCACCTCCAGCATCGGCACCCCGGCGGTCCCTGAGGGTTCCCCGTCGTCGCTCGATCGCTGCAGGTCGCCGTGCGGCCCGATGACCATCGCCACGCAGTGGTGGCGCGCGTCCCAGTATTGGCGGCGCAGGGAGGAGATGGCCTCGTCCGCTTCACTCACGGTGCGAACGGGGACTAGGTGTGCAATGAAACGCGACTTCTTGATATCGATCTCGTGCTCGCACGGCCCGGCGATAGTGGCCAATAGCGGGCGCGATGGGTCGACGTCGGGGTTCACCCCACCATTGTGCCCCGCCAGCGTTCAGCGCACCGCACGTTTGGCCGTCGCCTTCACCCACTTCGACGCCCCTGCGGCGCCCACCGCCCTGACCTTTACGACGTAAGTTCTGCCCTTCCGTTGCCCCTTCGCGATCCATTTCTCTGCCTTCGGTTTCAGGCGCACGACCTTCGACCCGGATCGCACCTCTATGCGCGACACGGGTGCGGCAGCCCTCGATGCGGGCGGACGCCACGTCACGACGGCCCTGCCCTTGGCCTTGAACACCATCTTGAGTCGGCGCACCGGCCGCGGCTTCCCGACAGGCGTGACCGTCCCCTTGGCTTGCGGCCCCTTTTTCCCCGACGAGTCCACCGCCACGATCGACCCGGTAACCTTGACGCCGTTTGTCAATCCGGTGAAGGTGGCGCTGCGCGCGTTCCCCGGCAACTCCCGGCGCTGCGCGCCCACCGTGACGCTGTAGCGCGCCGCTCGCCCCGACCTGGTTCCGGTCCATGTGACCTTGACCTTGCCCGGGCCTCCCCGCGCCCGCGATCCCGTGACCGCGCCGACTGGTTTCACACCGTTGCCGCCGCCATCGCCCGAGCCACCGCCGCCATCGCCGAGCCGCCGCCGCCCGCCTCGTGGTCCCACACAGCGCTGCTGCTGACGCTGCATGACCCGTACACCTCTTTGCCGCCAACCATCGCCGATGCCGCCAGGCACACGGTGAGGTTGGCGTCCCACGGGCCATTGGTGTTGTCGAGCACGATCGGCGCCGTCGGATTGGCGCGCGAGATAGGCACGGTCCAAGATTTGGTGGCGGTACCGGCGCCTTGGGCGGTGACTTTGTAATTGACAAGATCGGTGGACGCCGCACCGCTCGGCATTGCTGGGATCAGCTTGAAGGAGGGCTCGTCACCGCTTTGATTTGTCGCTTCGAGGCCCTCGATCGCGGCGACAACCGGATGTAATTGCGGATTGTTACCCACGGACACCTGCGCAACGTCAACGTTGCCCCGGTACCCGGTGTCAACGCTGTAGTTGTCTCGGGATTCGATGATCGCGCTCCCGTCGGGCCCTGCCGCAACGACGCGAGCGGGAACTGGGTTCGCTTCGTGATGCGGGGTATCGGTTCCCACGCAGCGCGAAGAGCGCACATCAACGGCGCGGACCGCGACCCCGGACCATCCGCACACCTGGGATTCAAACCTGCCGTAGTCATTGAACCCGTCCACGGTGTACCAGGCGAACTTTCCGTCGGGCGACAACACCACCCGATTCGTCGATATGAGGTGCCGGTCGGCGTAGGTGCGTGTCGGGTCGATGATCGCCGCGGGACGGTCCAGAGCATCCTCCACTGAAATAGCGGCATCCGTTGCGGGGTCCACGACCACGTCGGGATACGCATAGTCAGACCACGCGGGTCCCCCGCCGGTGGATGTCAGGTGCGCAAACATTTGCGCCCCCACGACGAAGCGACCGTTGTTCGCAATCTGAGTCACGTCCGTGACCCCCAAGAAGCCGCCCGACTCCGCGTCATAACGCCCCTTCGCATCGTAGTCTCCGCTGATCGCACCAGCCGCGTCGATGCGGCGAACGATGACGTGGGTGTCGCCCCACTCGTCGGGACCGGACCACGCCACCTGCGAGCCGTCCACAGAGATGACGCCAGCGGTTGCCGTTGCAAACATTGCGACGGCGGGGCCAATCGTCATGTTTGCGTTGGAATTGCGCCAGTTGATCGTCGCGACGCGACCATCTTTGAGCACCAATCGCAGGCGGCCGTCGGCCAAAAAGGTCCCTGCGTGCAGACCCGCGGCACCCACTCTCGCGGAATAGTCAGACAATGCTGCCGGGTCATCGACCCGCGCCCATGTGACCTGACCGGTTTCAACGTCCGCGACGTACAGTGCGTCGGACTGCGGCTGCCCGGTCCTGATCTTGACGACTTCGCCGACCGCAACCCCCTGCTCGACCGTCGGCTGCGGCTGCCGGGCGGGCCGGACCTGCGTCATGCCACCGGGAGTTGTTGGCGCGGATGTCCAAGCGACCACCTGCGCGGATTGCCCGACAGCTCCGCCCAGGCCGACCGATTCTTCGGCTCCGAAAAACCCGGCCCCGTGCGCGTTCGCGTCGATGCCGGAGACCACGATTCGGGCGGTATCGTCGCCCGGATCCGTGTTCGGATCGACAAACGCCATCCGGCCGCCGCTCGGCGCCACGACCCCGTACGCATAGGTCGTCGGTGCCACGAAGGTGCGCAGCGGGTTCTCCCCCTTGCCACGCGCCCGTCCCGGCGGGCCCGAATCAGGCCGCGCCGCCGTCGACGCCAATCGCACCGCAACCACTACCCCCATCGTCGCAGGGGACTTAAGTCCCCGGCAACGATGGCGACCCCAGAGTTTCCCCAGTCTTTGGGGGGTTCGCGGGGCTGTTGGACCCTCCACGGCCGCCGATCCCGCGGGTACCGTGGGCGCGTGTCGATTTACCATGCGCTCGAATCCTCGCCTCTGCTCACGGTGTTCCTGGTCGTCGCTGCGGGTACCGCACTGGGCGCCGTCAGATTCGGGCCGCTTCGCTTCGGTGCGGCCGGTGCTCTTTTCACGGGCCTAGTGCTGGGCGCGCTGGACCCCGCCCTCGGCAAGGGCCTGGCGCTCCTGCAGACGCTGGGCCTGGCGCTGTTTGTGTACACCGTGGGCCTGGCGGCCGGCAGCACCTTCGTGCGCGATCTGCGCAGGCAGTACCCGCTCATGCTCGTCGGCATCGGCACGCTTATCGCCGCGACCGCGGCCGCCGGGTTGGCCGGGATCGCGCTGGGCGTGGACGGGCCGATGATCGCCGGCGCCTTCACGGGAGCGCAAACCTCCACCCCCGCGCTGGCCGCCGCCTCCGAAGCCGCCGGGAGTAGCGAGCCCGCAGTCGCGTACTCGCTCGCGTACCCGATCGGCGTCATCGTGTCCATTCTTGCCGTCGCCGCGGTCGCGGGAAGGGCCTGGCCCGCCCGGCACGATCAGGGTGGCAACTCCGCGGAAGGGCTGGACGCCGCCAGCGTCCTTGTGAGTAAAGAAACCTCGCTTTGCGAAGTGCCCGGCTACGCGGATCAGCGCGTTCGCCTTTCGTACCTGGAAAGAAATGACGAGGTCCGCGTCGTCCGCCCCGACGAGGTTCTGCGCCAGGGCGACCGCGTTCTGGTGGTGGGCCAACGCGCCGACATGGAGGTCGCTGCGAATTACCTGGGCGCCGGCCTCGACCAGCACCTGGCACACGACCGCACCTACGTGGACTTTCGCCGCATCGTCGTATCGAACCGCGCCGTCGTCGGGCACACCATTTCCGAACTCGACATGCCGGGCAGGTTTGGCGGGGTCATCACGCGGGTGCGGCGCGGCGATGTGGATCTGCTAGGGCGCGACGATCTGACACTCGAATACGGAGACCGCGTGCTGGCGGTCGTGCCGCGGCCCAGATTGCGCGCGGTGCGCGCGTTTCTGGGGGATTCGGAACGGAAAATATCCGAGGTTGACGCCCTCACGATGGGCATCGGCATGGCGCTGGGGCTGGCCGCGGGGCTGATCAAGATACCGCTTCCCGGTGGCGGCACCTTTGGGCTCGGGGCGGCCGCGGGTCCCCTGGTGGTCGGCATGGTTCTTGGCGCCTTGGAACGCACCGGCCCCGCCGTGTGGGGAATGCCCAGGGCGGCGAACCTGACGGTGCGCCAGCTGGGGTTGCTGTTCTTCCTCGCCACCGTCGGACTCAGTTCGGGTGACGACTTCGCGGCCGCCGCGTGGTCGGCAACGGGGCTCAAGGTTGGCGTGATCGCGATAGCGGTCACGGCGGTGACGGCCGCCGCCTTCCTGGGCGGCGGCCGCCTGCTGGGCCTCAGCGCGGCGCGGACCTGTGGGGCCTTCGCGGGGGTGGTGGGTCAGCCCGCCATATTGGACTTCGCGAATTCGCGGGTGACCGACGACCGCATCGAGTCCGGGTACGCCGCACTTTTCGCGCTGGGAATCATCGTCAAACTAGTCCTGGTGCAGGTGCTGGTCGGGCTCTGATTCCTTCAAGGTCAATGCGTCGGCCGGTGATGGGGGTGCTCGTCCTTGATTTCAACCACGGCTTCCCCGCGCGCAACCATGCCGGCTTGATCGGACAGCTTGACCTCTTTGAGGAAGAAAGTGACGACAAGCCCGATGACCAGGTACGGAAGCAAATACCAAAACGCGGGCGTCAGGGCGTTCGCGAAAGCGTGCGTCACCTGCGCGTGCAGCGGTTCGGGCAGCGCGTTGACGATCTCGGGAGTCAGCGACTGCGCGGAATCGGTGCCGCCGGAACCCTGCTGAGCGGCGAAGAGCGGTTCCAGGTGTTCCTTGAGTCGGGTGGCAAACAAAGACCCGAACATAGCCGCCCCGATGGACCCGCCGATCTCGCGGAAGAAGCTGTTGG
Organism: Rarobacter incanus; assembly: GCF_006715765.1. Taxonomy (NCBI): domain Bacteria; kingdom Bacillati; phylum Actinomycetota; class Actinomycetes; order Micrococcales; family Rarobacteraceae; genus Rarobacter; species Rarobacter incanus. Next base: position 1,900,734 of record NZ_VFNV01000001.1, on the reverse strand, counting down.
AGCTGGTCGCGACGCCGATTTCGTGCGGATCAACAGCGTTTTGCACGGCAAGCACCACGTTTTGCATTGTCAGCCCCATGCCTGCACCCAGCACAAAGACGGTCACGCCGAATTGCACCAGCGACGTGTCCGCGGTCAGGCGCGTTAGCCCAATCAGCCCCACAACCGCGATCGCCATCCCCAGGATCGGGAACAGCTTGTAGCGGCCCGTCTTGTTGATGATCAGACCGGACGAGATCGCCATCAGCATCATCCCCACCATCATCGGGATGAGCAGCAGCCCCGATTCCGTGACCGAGACTCCCTTCGTCATCTGCAGGTAGGTGGGCAGGTATCCGATCGCCGCGAACATGCCCAACCCGAGCACCAGCCCCACGATCGAGGTCAGCGTGAACGTCGAGTTCTTAAACAGCCGCAGGGGAAGGATGGGGTCGAACGCCCGCAGTTCGACGGCGATGAACGCCGCGATGGCTAGGAGAGTGATGGCAAGCAAGGTCAGCAACCGCGGGTTGGACCAATCGTATGCCGAGCTCTTCGCGAACGATGTCCAGGAGGCGACGAGGACAATCCCCGCCGTGCCGATCACCATCGTTATGATGCCCAGCACATCGATGGGCTTGTCGTGGCGGTGGGTCGGGATTCGCAGCGCCACGAAGGTGATCAGGAACGCGATGATCCCGATCGGGATGTTGATGGCGAAGCACCATCTCCATCCGGGCCCGTCCGTGAACCAGCCGCCCAGCAACGGGCCGGCAATGGCTGATAGGCCAAAAATGGCGCCCATCGGGCCCATGTACTTGGCGCGGTCCTTGGCGGGAACGATGTCGGCGACCACCGCCATGGAAAGGATCATCAAACCCCCGCCGCCGATGCCCTGCACGCCGCGAAGAATGACGAGTTCCAGGAAGCTCTGCGCGAACGTGGCCCCGGCGGAGGCGATCGTGAACAGGCCGATCGCGCCCAGGAGCAGCCACCGTCTGCCCCAAATGTCACCGAATTTGCCGTACAGCGGCATCATGATCGCGGCCGCCAAGATGTAGATCGTGATCAGCCAAGACTGGTGTTCCAGCCCGTTCAGTTCACCGACGATCGTCGGCAGCGCGGTGGAGATGATCATCTGGTCAAGCGACGACAGGAACATTCCCGCCATCAGCGCCGACATGATCACCCAAATGCGCCTGTTCGTCAGCACGATCGGTGCGGTCGCGGGCGGGGTGTCCTGGCCGGACGGGTCGTGTGGGCCGAGCGCGCCTTGGGGGTGCTGCGGCTGCGAAAGTGAATCGGTGGTCGCCAATGTGTTCCTAGATTGGGCGGTCGCGCCGTGGGGCGCGGATCGTACCGGTCAGCGAAGAGCCGCCGGCTCACGGGCCGCCGTCGGCAGCCCTAAGTTAGCCAACCACAGCCCAACTCAAACTATTCCACCTGTATCCGACATTTCGCCAGACAATAACCCGCGGCGGCGAGAATGCGCCCGCGGGGATCCTCGCACGGTTCGCGGACCCCGTGCATCGGGCCAGTGAAACGAGCAGGCGCCGGGTCATTCCCCCCTGCGGAATGACCCGGCGCCTAAGGCGGTGCGCACCTAGCGCGCTATCGCACCCGCACCTTCACGGTCGGGGAAACTATGTTCATCCCCCCGCCCAGGTAACGAGTGGCAACCCTCAGTTTCCGCGTCCCCTTCAGGTTCAACTGAACGCGCACGGAGTATTTGCCCGATTTCAAGGTCTTCACCTTCGCGCCGGTCAGCGCGACCCACTTCTTGCCGACCTTGGTCTGGACCTTCACGGTGCGACCGGCGATGCCGGCATCGTCGTGCAGGTATGCGCCCGAGATTTTGAAATATGAGCCCGTCGCGACGGTGGAAGCGCTGGGAATCGCCGTGACCGAGTACTCGGTTGGCATTGCCTGCGCCGCCGGCGCCAAGCCCAATCCTGCCGCCCCTACCGCGATCGCCGCTGCCGCCGCGACCTTCCTCATCATCATCACAACCACCTCGCATTGGCGGCCAGTGCTGGTCGATAGCGGAAGCATTCGGCGCGGACGCTGGTCATATCGGATTTTGCTTACAGGACCACAATGCAACACGAACTTCTCAGGTCGTTCCCAAGAATGTGGCAGTTGTGTCACAAATCGACGCTACGGTATGGGAGTGGGCGACGATAGTGTTGGAGGATCATCATGAACACGACCAACCCGCCCGCGCGCAACCGTCGGTATGCCCAAGCCGGACCATTAGTCTTCGCACTAGTGGTCGCGCTCGCCGCCGCGGGGGCAATCTGGCGCATGGCCACAAGCACCTTCGCGGATCCGGCGGCTAAGGTGGCTGCCGCAGCAACCGCGCAGGGCCAAGCGCAGCCAACGTACCTTTTTAACTGTGCCGGGAATCCGCGTGAGCACCCCTCCTCGATCGTGCTCGCGTGCGGAGACGGCAATGAGTCCATCAACGCGATCCAGTGGACGACGTGGGGCCTGGAGGCCGCGAAGGGGACGGCTCTATACGAGGTGAACGACTGCGAGCCGTCGTGCGCGGAGGGTAAGCAGCTCGAGTTTCCGGTCGCGGTGACGCTGAGCAACCTGTATCGGGGAGAATCCTCCCAGTACTACCGCGACCTCACCGTCACATTCACGGAGAACCGCCCGCCCTGGGTAACTTCGAGCACGCAGGAATTTGACGTGGATAATTCGCGGTCGGCAAACAAGGTCAACTCTCAATGACTAGCAACCCCATCACCGTGCTGGTGGTTGAGGACGACAGCGATGTTCGCACGACGACCTCGTTGGTCCTGCGCCGGCGCGGCTTTGACGTCGTGGAGGCGCCCGATGGCGTCGAAGGACTCGATGCGATCGCGGGCGGTGGCATCGATGTGGCGTTGGTGGATGTGGCCATGCCGCGCATGGATGGGCTATCGATGACGCGCCTGGCGCGCGCGTCGCATGACCTGCCGATCATTCTGGTAACGGCGCGCGACTTACCGTTCGATCAGGTCGCGGGCTTGGACGCGGGCGCCGACGATTACGTCACGAAACCCTACGACGGCGACGTGTTGGCTGCACGCATACGTGCCGCCGTGCGCCGCCAACGTCCCGCGCGCCGCGAGGCGTATGTGATCGCGGACGCGCGGGTCGACGCCGAAGCGATGACCGTGACTCGCGGGGGCGAACCGCTGCTCCTCAGCGCCACGGAGATGAGGCTCTTGCTCGCCCTGATCCGCGCCGAGGGGCGCGTGATGAGCCGCAGTGAGCTTCTGCGGGAGGTGTGGAACGACGAAACGTGGACGGACGAACGCGTCGTCGACACCAACGTGCAGCGCCTGCGCGGGAAGCTGGGAGTGGACGCGATTACGACGGTCAGAGGGTTCGGATACAAGGCGATTGCGGAACGGGCTTCGTGATTCGGTCGCTGCGCACGCGGATTGCGCTCGTCGTCATCGGCTGCGCCCTGGTCGTCGCGTCGACGATAAGCCTCATCGTCGATCGCCAATTCATGATCAGCGGCCGAGAACACCTGCGCGAGACGGCGATCGACCAGCTCGACGCAGCGACCGCGACGTACGAATTCTCGGGTGCCTTGAGCCGCAACGCCACAACGAACCAGTCCGTGATGCCCCCGACGCTTCGCTCATCCATTACAGGAGACCTCACCGCCACCTACTTCGACGGCGCCACGATGTGGGGTGCCCACCGGGTGGCGGATTCGAAGATCCTGGCGGTCCGGGTCAGCGCCGATCAGCTCACCACCCAGCGTTCGCAACTGCGGGCGATTCTGACCTGGACCTCTGCGGCCGTCGTGGTCCTTGCTGGGGCGGTCGGCTTCCTGGTGGCAAATCAGCTCACGCGGCGCTTGCGGCGCGCGGCCTCGATGGTCGTCGGCGCGGACAGCACGCAGGCAAGCATTTCTGATGCGGTGGGCGGAAACGATGAGGTGGCCGAGCTAGCGACAACGATCGACGAGCTCACCACGCGCCTTTCCGACCGCCTAGACCGCGAGCGCGCTTTCTCCGCCAATGTCGCACATGAGCTCCGCAATCCGCTGACGGCATTGGTGAACGCTACCGAGCTTTTGGACGACGCGGACGAGGCCACCGCCCTCGTGCGCAACCAGACCAAGAGGATCCGGGCTCTCGTCGAAAACCTCCTTGACCTGGCCCGCTCGGAAGGTGGCGCTGATCGCGATCGCTTCGACGCGCACGAGTCCGCCACGCTAGTGCGGTCGATCGTGCGCGACATCGAGCGCCTCACCGAGGCGAGAGCGCAGGTGGTCGCCGAGTTTTCGGCCCGTGTCCTGACCGACCCACACCGCCTGGGCCAGGTCCTATCCAATCTGATCGTCAACGGTAACCGCCACGGCGGCGGCAACGTGCGGGTGGTCGTCCTTGGCGACACCGTTGAAGTCCGCGACGCAGGCCCCGGCTTCCCCGACGATATTGTCCGCAACGGCCCGCACCGGTTCTCCACCTACGGTCGGGCAGGCGGGTCTGGCCTGGGATTGGTGCTCGCCACGCAGCTCTGCGAGGCACTGGGCGGCAACCTCGTGCTGACCAACGGCCCGCTGGGGGGCGCTGTTGCTCGCTTCACGCTTCCGCTCGCCCCGCCCGAGGCGCCCTCACACCCTGCCTGACACCCGGCCGCCCGAGGAGCCCTCACACCCTGCCTAACACCCGACCGCCCGAGGCGCGCCGGCGGGCGGCCCATACCCCGCACCGACCGTCATCGAAGCGGACCGGGGGACGCCGCCGCCCTGTTGACAAATCCCTCGCTGCGATGTGCAGTATATTGCATGTCAGTTAGCGCTACCGCTCCGGTCCCCCCACTCCCACCTCGCCCGCTGTTGCGCGACTCGGTCCTAGACGCGCTGCGAACCGCGATAGTTGCCGGAACGCTCGCCCCCGATGAGCAGGTTCGCGACGCACAGATAGCGCAGTGGCTCGGCGTCTCCCGCACCCCCGTGCGCGAGGCAATCCTGGAGCTGGCGCGCGCGGGTTTGGTGCGGGCAACGCCCGGTCGGATCACGACCGTGGCACCACTGGACGCAACCGAGGTCCGCCACGCGGCCCAGGTCGTCGCCGCCATGCACCGAACCGCTCAGCTTGCAGCCACGCCCCGGCTGACCGACGCCGACATCGACCAGATGGTCGCGGCAAACGCGCGCTTCGCTAGGGCGCACGCCGCCAAAGACGTCGATGCCGCGCTTGCCGCGGACGCCGAACTCCACGGCGTCGCGGTACGCGTCGCGGCAAACCCCGCGATTGCGGATGTACTTGCCACCTACGAGCCGGTGTTGGAGCGCGCCGAGCGCCTGCGATTTGCATCGTTGGAGGGGCATGCCTCCGCACAGCGTCACAGCGAGCTGATCGACCTGTGCCGCCGCAAGGACGCGCAAGGCGCGGCGGACCTAGCGAGCATGATCTGGTCCGATCTGACGGTTTCAACCAGCGACCCCGATGGCTCCGCCACCGGTGAAAACCCATCCCACTAAAGGAGCACCGCCCGTGAAGCTAGCCCAATTTCCGCGCTATCGGATGACTTTTGGCCCCAGCCCCCTGCAACGCCTCGACCGCCTCACTCAGCACTTGGGAGGCGCTCAGGTTTGGGCGAAACGCGAGGACGTGTCCTCGGGGCTGGCCTTCGGCGGCAACAAGATACGCAAACTCGAATACATCGTGCCCGACATCATCGCCTCGGGCGCGGACACCCTTGTGTCTATTGGCGGCTACCAGTCGAACCACACGCGCCAGGTTGCGGCGGTGGCCGCTCACCTGGGGCTTAAATCGCGCCTGGTCCAAGAGACTTGGGTTCCGTGGGATGACCCCACAAACGACAAGGTCGGCAACATTTTGCTGTCCCGGATGATGGGCGCGGACACGCGGCTGGATCCGCACGGATTCGACATCGGCATCCGCGACTCGTGGAAGCAGGCACTCGCAGAAGTTGAGCAGACAGGCGGCAAGCCCTACCCGATTCCCGCGGGGGCGTCCGAGCACAAGCTCGGCGGGCTTGGATTTGCGAACTGGGCCTTCGAGGTAGCGGCCCAGGAACGCGAGCTAGGTGTCTTCTTCGACACTATCGTCGTGTGCACGGTGACCGGGTCGACGCACGCCGGGATGATCGCGGGTTTCGCGGCACTCGAGGACATCACCGGGATCAAGCGCCGCGTCATCGGGATCGATGCGTCGGCAACGCTGGAAAAGACCACCGACCAGGTCACGCGGATCGCGCGCAACACGGCTTCCTTGATCGAGTTGGGTCGGGATCTGCGCGATGACGAGATCACGATCCTGCCGGGATGGGCCGGCGAGCACTACGGAGTTCCCGTGCAGTCCACCATGGACGCGATGAGCCTGGGTGCCGAGTTGGAGGCCATGATTACCGACCCGGTGTACGAAGGTAAGTCCCTAGCCGGGCTAATCGATCTGGTCCGCGAAAAGGACATCCCTGCCAGCTCCACGGTGCTGTATGCGCACCTGGGTGGCCAACCCGCGCTAAACGCCTATCACTCGCTGTGGGACGACCAGGGCCCGGCCAAGCTGTAGCGCTCTACGCGGCCGGGCGCCTCCCGCGTGGCGCCCGGCGCGACCGGTGCCGTGGCCGGGCGGGCGCGGCCGACAATAGCTGAATTTCACCGAAAACCGAGAAGTGGCGGGGGCGGCACCAATGTGCAGCCCCCGCCACTGTCATGCCCGCGGTGCTACCTAACCGACATCGGGGTTCTTCGAGCCGTCGGCCGCGACGGACGCTTCGACGACGGCATCCGCCTCATCGTCGACGTCCAGCGCGGGCTGCGGGGCTGCGACATCGTCGCCGGCTTCGACTGCGTTCGATGAGTCACCATCGACGCCCGCGGCCTGCTTGGTCGCGAGATAGTCGGCCTTGTCGACGCCGTTGAAGTGGAACTCACCGAGCGGCGCGTCGCCTTCGGCGTCCACGATGACGATCTGCCCGGGCTTGACGTCCCCGAACAGGATCTTCTCGCTGAGGACATCCTCGATATCGCGTTGCAGCGCGCGGCGCAGCGGACGCGCACCCAGGACCGGGTCGTAACCCCGCTCCGATATGAGCTTCTTGGCCGCGGGGGTGAGCTCGACGGCCATATCCTTTTCGAGCATCCGCGAGTTCAGCTTCGCGATCATCAGGTCCACGATCGACAGAATCTCCGGCTGCGTGAGCTGCGGGAACACGATGACGTCATCGACACGGTTCAGGAACTCGGGGCGGAAGTGCTGCTTGAGTTCCTCGTTCACCTTCGACTTCATGCGGTCGTAGTTCGTGGCCGTATCGCTGGACGAGTTGAACCCGGTCTGGACGCCGCGCGCGATGTCCTTGGTGCCAAGGTTCGTCGTCATGATGATCACGGTGTTCTTGAAGTCGACCATGCGCCCCTGCGCGTCGGTCAACCGGCCATCTTCGAGAATCTGCAACAGCGAGTTGAAGATGTCGGGGTGCGCCTTTTCCACCTCGTCGAACAGCACCACCGAGAACGGCTTGCGCCGCACCTTCTCGGTCAGCTGGCCGCCCTCTTCGTAACCGACGAATCCAGGCGGGGAACCAAACATCCGCGAGACGGTGTGCTTCTCCGAGTACTCCGACATGTCGAGCTGGATCAGCGCATCCTCATCACCGAACAGGAACTCGGCTAGCGCCTTGGCAAGCTCGGTCTTACCAACACCGGTCGGACCCGCAAAGATGAACGAACCACCCGGGCGGTGGGGATCCTTCAGGCCAGCACGCGTGCGACGGATCGACTTGGAAAGGGCGCGGATGGCCTCGTCCTGCCCAATGACCCGCTTGTGCAGCCCGTCCTCCATGTGCAGCAGCCGCGCGGATTCCTCTTCCGTGAGCTTGAACACGGGGATTCCGGTGGACATGGCAAGTACCTCTGCCACCAAATCCTCGTCCACCTTCGCCACGGTATCCATGTCGCCGGACTTCCACGCCTTCTCTTGCTCCGCGCGCTTGGCGATGAGCTGCTTCTCCGTGTCGCGCAGCTGCGCGGCCTTCTCGAAGTCCTGCTCATCGATCGCGGATTCCTTATCCCGCTTCGCCTGAGCGATCTGCTCATCAAGATCACGCAACTCAGGCGGGGCAGTCATGCGGCGGATCCGCAGCCGCGCCCCGGCCTCGTCGATAAGGTCAATAGCCTTATCCGGCAAGAATCGGTCGTTGATGTATCGATCCGCGAGCGTCGCCGCCGCCACCAGAGCGTCATCGGTGATCGACACGCGGTGGTGCGCTTCGTACCGGTCCCGCAATCCCTTCAGTATCGCGATGGTGTGGTTCAAGGTCGGCTGATCGACTTGAATCGGCTGGAACCGCCGTTCCAACGCGGGGTCCTTTTCGACGTGTTTGCGGTATTCGTCGAGCGTGGTGGCACCGATGGTTTGCAGCTCGCCGCGAGCAAGCATCGGCTTGAGGATGGAGGCGGCGTCGATCGCGCCCTCCGCCGCGCCGGCTCCCACCAGCGTGTGGATCTCGTCGATGAACAAGATGATGTCGCCGCGGGTGCGGATTTCCTTGAGGACCTTCTTCAACCGCTCCTCGAAGTCACCGCGGTACCGCGATCCCGCCACCAACGAGCCAAGGTCAAGGGTGTAAAGCTGCTTATCTTTGAGGGTTTCGGGGACGTCTCCGGCCACGATGTCCTGCGCCAGCCCCTCGACGACCGCCGTCTTTCCGACGCCCGGCTCACCGATCAAGACCGGGTTGTTCTTGGTGCGGCGAGACAGCACCTGCATGACCCGCTCAATTTCCTTTTCGCGCCCGATGACGGGGTCGAGTTTGCCCTCGCGAGCCGCCTGCGTCAGGTTGCGCCCGAACTGGTCGAGCACGGCCGACCCGGCAGGCGTTCCCTCCGCAGGCCCCCCCGCGTTCGCGGGTTCCTTGCCCTGATACCCAGAAAGCAACTGGATAACCTGCTGGCGCACCGTGGACAGGTCGGCACCGAGCTTGGTGAGAACCTGGGCGGCCACGCCTTCGCCCTCGCGAATCAAACCGAGCAGGATGTGCTCGGTGCCAATGTAGTTGTGGCCCAGCTGCAACGCCTCGCGCAAAGACAGCTCCAGAACCTTCTTAGCCCGCGGCGTGAACGGGATGTGCCCGCTGGGGGCCTGCTGACCCTCGCCGATAATCTCGGTGACCTGGCTGCGCACCGCGTCGAGCGAGATACCCAAGGACTCCAGGGCCTTCGCGGCAACCCCCTCACCCTCGTGGATCAGGCCGAGCAGGATGTGCTCCGTACCAATGTAGTTGTGGTTAAGCATGCGGGCCTCTTCTTGGGCCAGCACGACCACCCGCCGCGCACGGTCGGTAAATCTCTCAAACATGGGCGCTCCTTCCGGTGCCACCGAGGCCATGACTGTGGCCCAGTGGCTTTCGACTCTAACCGCACTCAACGCGCCGCGGCCCCAAAAACTGCCCTTGTTCGCCATTGGCGTGAAAGACCGAATCGCCCCGCCTAGTTGAACAGTGCCGCCCCGAGCCTCTCCCCCTCGCGCGCGCCGGGCAACATCGCAAAGACAGCCGACCCGATGGGTGTTGTCCATTCGTTCAGCATGTCCAATTCATCCAGGCGACGCTGGATCGGAACGTATTGGGCGACGGGATCGGCTTGATACGACGCGAAGATCAGCCCGGCTTCGGTCTGCCCGGCGCGGGCCGGGATCTCGTAATTCGCACCCCTCCTATAGATTTTCGGCGACGAGTTCCCCCCGCGCGCACGCCTCATGTGTGCGTAATCAGGGATGATGGCGAAGCCCAGGTTATCGACCGCCTCGAAGTCGGGCTCGTCGTGCTCATTGACGCCCGTCAGGGGAGCACCATTGCTCAGGAACCTCCCCACGGACCCCTCACGACCGGTGCGGTCGATGCGGTCCCACGCGTCCAGATCCATCCGGATGCGGCGCAGCACCAGCGACGTGCCGCCCGCCAGCGGACCATCGGATATCCACACCGCGGCATCGAAGGCCGCCGTGCCCGGCACCGGGTTGACGGTCCCGTCGACCTGCCCGAACAGGTTACGCATGGTTGTTCCCGAGGCGAACGCTCCGCGCGCGTTGCGAAATCCGTCCTGCACCCACCGGGGCGAAGCAATTGATCGGATGTCCTTCGCTATTTGCCTGGCGGCGTGCATGACCGTCGCCGGCTCATCGCTGGCGACTTCGACCAGCAGGTCGCCGCCGGACCATTCCTCGCGCAGATCGTCCACGCCGAACGCGGGAAGCGGAGCCAGCCACGACGGCACGGCCGCTTTCCCGGCCGCCAGCGACATGAGTGCCGGCCCCACCCCGACGGTCACCGTCAGGTTCGCTGGAGCGTACGCCATCTCCGGCTCCTGGTCGCCCAGCGGCGCCCGTCCGTCCATCAGCGCGGAAGCATCATCGGTGAGCGTCCGCATAAGCCTGCGCACGGCATCGCGGTCGGCGCCCGCGATGAGGTCAAAGGCCGCGAAGCGGACGTACGCTTGCGCGTCCACGGTCAGGCCCGCCTGGTGCGCGCCTGCAAAGGCGATACGGCTGTCGGCGAACGCCGCATCGGTCGACTTGGAGGGGGCGGCTGGGGCACCTCGTCGGTCCTGCGCACGCCACTGCAGACCAACCGCAGCCGCCGCACCGATACCGGCCATCGCCCCCGCTCCCAACAGGCCGCGGCGCGAGATTGCGCGCTGGGGGCGGCCATCGGTCATTGCCCGCCGCCCATGTCCGCCCCGGCGTGGTCGGGTGTGTAGGTTTCCTGCGCCCCGGAATACTCACGGATCGGACCGGTGATAGTTAGTGTCGAACCGTCTGCGAACGAGAGGGTGACCGAGGCATCGTCCCCGGCCTTGAGCGCCCGCGCAAGCGCCATGTACATGATGTGATTTCCGCCGGGCGTTAGTTCAAGTGTTTCGCCAGCGCCGATGGTGAATCCGCCGTCCTTCTTCTGCATTGCGGTCGCCCCCGAAGCATCGGTGACGGTTTCATGCAGTTGCATCGAGGACGAGTCCTCGCTTTCCGCCGCGGTGATGGTCGCGGCCGCGGTTCCATTGTTCGTGAGCACCGCGAACATGGCCGTCATTGCGCCCTTGTCGGCGGCCTTGGCCCAGACGTCGGAAGCGGTGATGGCGTCAGCCTGAGTTTGGGCGGGCGCTAAGGTGGCCGCTTGCGATTGTCCGGCCAGGGATGTGGCCGAAGTGGGTTCCGAGCTAGTTGTGCACCCCGCGAGCGCGGCGAAGGTTAGCGCGCCTAGAATCATCGCGGCAGCGGTGCGAACGGGTGTTTTAGATGTGAACATGTCTTCCTCAGAGCAGATAGATGGGCCGCGGTGGCTTTTTACTTGCGCCGGGACGGCGCGGAACGCCGAACGGCACGGTAGATCAGATACGTGACGATTCCCGCCAGGGCGCCGATGACCGCCGCGCCGATCAGCCGCGAGATCCCGCTGCCCGAGTCCCGCCCCGCCCGGTCGGTCGCGGCGGCGGTTGCGGCGTCGGCGTCGGCGGCAGCGGCCGTCGCCCCCGCATCCGGCTCGCCGGCGGCGGCGCCCCCTGGCGTTCCCTGCGACTGCGCGGAACCGGATCCGTCTTGGGCCGCGCCGGCAGCCCCCTGGGTGCCGTCCGTTGCGTCCTGGGCCCCGGTGGCCGCAGCGCCATCTTCCGGCGAAGCGGTGGAATCCTGCGATTTCGCAGGGACCGCGCCGGTGGTCACGGTGAACGCATAGGTCCCCGAGATGGGGTGCGCATCCGATGACACGACCCGCCAGGTGACCGTGTAGGTGCCAGCGGGTGCATCGTCGCGCAGGGTTGTTTCCACCTGGTCGCCGCTGACGGTCGCGTCGTCGTTGTCCCAGCGCTCGTCGTCGGGGCCTACGACTTTGATCGCGGCGCCGGTGTCCAAGACGCTTTCCGAAAAGGTGAGCTTTAGCTCACCTGGAAGCACCTTGATCTTGGCCCCGTCGGCGGGGTTGGCACCGAGAAGGGCATCGTGCGCGTAGGCGAGCGGGGCCCCCGCGATTCCCGCGACAACGACCGCGGCCGCGCAGGCAAAAAGGGTTGGCGCGCCGAATGCGCGCGCAAGTACGTTCTTCATAATCTCTGGATTCCTCACAGTGGATGACCGTCGCCCACGGCGACGCTGGCGCGCAGATGGCGCAGCCGGTCACCAAGAAGAACTGGGCGCCGGCTACGCCGCGCGCGCGGGCGGCGCCCGCCCCCGCCACGGCGCGCGCAAGGCGCGCCCGTGCCGGACGCTGTATCGGAAGATCGAGGCTTCGGCGCGACCGAACCGACGCGGCGCCCATGCAACGCGAAGCAGGGATTTGGCCCACCGCGCGGCGCGGGCCAGCAGGTCGCCCACCGTGTCTGCGGCATACATGAACGCCGCTATGAGCGCGCCCGCCGCGCAGTGCGCGACCACCATGGTGGCCGCGGCGGCGGGCCCCGGCACCCCCGCGGCGGCAGCGGGCACGAACACGACGCTTCCCGCCCCGAGGTGATGCGCATGGCCGGCCAGGGTTTCCCCCGCGCCGGGCGCACCGGTCAAGGTGGCGCCGGCGGCCGCCTGCGAGGCAGTGAAGAGCCAGTGGAATGCGACCTGGCTCAGCGCCACAGACGCCACTACATGCACCGCGCGGCGCTGCGACCATGACAGCGCAACCGTTCCCAGCAGCGTCGGCACCGCAGTCGCCACGATGACAAAGAGCCCCGGGGCGCTTCCCCCGGCGATGACGTGCGCAAAAACGGTAGCAACCAGCGCCACGGCGGCGATCGCGACCGATCGCGTCACGCGCGTAAGGGGGCTGGCGGGCATGGCCCCATCATGGCATAGCCGCGCGCGGTCCGGGCCAACGGTCCCATTGCTGTGACGGGTGTCACATCTTGGGGATAGACTTCGTCAAGGACCGTTGGTCCTACGCTTCAATGACGAGCAATCGGAGGCCGCCGTGACCGATCGAACAGACGCAAGCACCAGCGGGATGGACAATCACGCGAACGAGGCCCGCTCCTTCGCTCCCCCGGCACCCTTCGCCGCGCAGGCCAACGTCGATGCGGATGCATACGGCCTCGGTGCGGATTCCGAACGGTTCTGGGCGGATCAGGCGCGCGCGATGCTGACGTGGAAAACACCCTTCACGCAAACGCTCGACTGGTCGCAGGCGCCGGTGGCGCGCTGGTTCGCCGACGGCACGCTCAACGCGGCGCACAACGCGCTCGATCGCCACGTGCAGGCTGGCAACGGCGATCGCGTGGCGCTGTACTTCGAGGGGGAACCGGGCGACACCCGGCAGGTGACGTACGCAGAACTGCTCACGGAGGTTTCCCGCGCCGCCAATGCCCTGCAATCGCTCGGCGTGAAGACCGGCGACCGGGTCGTGATCTACATGCCGATGCTGGTTGAGTCGGTGGTCACCATGCTTGCATGCGCGCGCATCGGCGCGCCCCACTCGGTCGTCTTCGGGGGATTCTCAGCGGACGCTCTGCGTTCGCGCATCGAGGACGCCGGGGCGCGAATCGTGGTCACTGCGGACGGCGGGTGGCGGCGGGGGGCGCCCGCCGCGCTAAAGCCGGCCGTCGATGAGGCAATCGCGGGTTTGGATCCGTCGCATCCCGGAGTGGACCACGTCGTTGTCGTCCGGCGCACTGGTCAAGAGATCGGGTGGACGCAGGGCCGGGACCTGTGGTGGAGCGAGGCGTTGGAAGCTGCTGACACCCGCCATGATCCGGTTTTTGTCGAAGCCGAACACCCGCTGTTCATCCTCTACACGTCCGGCACTACGGGCAAGCCAAAAGGAATCCTGCACACGACCGGCGGGTACCTGACGCAGGCAGCCTGGACGCACTGGGCGGTATTCGACCTCAAGGCGGATTCGGATGTGTATTGGTGCACCGCCGACATTGGGTGGATCACGGGGCACAGTTACGTCGTTTACGGGCCCTTAGTCAACGGTGCCTCGCAGGTAATTTACGAGGGCACCCCGGACGCACCCCATCGGGGCCGGTGGTGGGAAATCGTCCAGAAGTACAAGGTTTCGATCCTGTACACCGCGCCAACCGCGATACGCACCTGCATGAAGTGGGGGGAACAGATCCCGGCCCAGTTCGATCTTGGCTCGCTGCGCGTGCTCGGATCGGTGGGCGAACCGATCAACCCCGAGGCGTGGATGTGGTATCGGCGGGTGATAGGCGGCGGCAGCACCCCGATCGTGGACACCTGGTGGCAGACCGAAACGGGAGCGATCATGATTTCCCCCCTGCCTGGTGTCACCGCAACCAAACCGGGCTCCGCCCAGGTCCCGCTGCCCGGTATCGGCGCAACCGTCGTCGATGATGACGCGGCGCCAGTCCCCAATGGCGCGGGCGGGTACCTGGTGATAACTAAACCCTGGCCTTCGATGCTGCGCGGGATCTGGGGTGACTTGCAGCGGTTCAAGGACACGTACTGGTCGCGGTTCCCCGGCATCTATTTCGCGGGGGACGGCGCCAAGAAGGATCAGGACGGCGACATCTGGTTGCTGGGCAGGGTGGACGACGTGATGAACGTTTCCGGGCACCGCCTTTCGACCACCGAAATAGAGTCATCGCTGGTGGCACACGAAAGCGTTGCCGAGGCTGCGGTCGTTGGCGCGGCGGACGAGACGACGGGCCAGGCCGTCGTGGCGTTCGTGATCGTGCGCGCGCAATTCGCTGAACTCGTCACGGATCCGGCGCAGGCAGCCGCGCTGCAAGAACAGCTGCGCAACCACGTAGGCAAGCAAATAGGACCGATAGCAAAGCCGCGCCGGATTCTGATAGTGCCGGAACTCCCCAAAACCCGCTCCGGCAAGATCATGCGCCGGCTGTTGCGTGATGTGGCAGAGAACCGGACGGTGGGCGATGCAACGACGCTGGCGGATTCGTCCGTGATGAACCTGATCGCGCGCAAGATGTAGTGGGCGTGCGCGGTAGCCCGCCTAGCTGGCGGCCCGCTGGGCGGGCGACCGGGCCAGGATGACGCAACCGACCAACGCCAACACCAGCCCACCGATCACGGGGGCCTGCCAGCCGTGGCGCACGGTGTCGCCGAGCAGCACGACCCCGGCGACCCCGGGAGCCACCACCTCAAAAACCCAACAGACGGCAGTCACCGACCCGACGTTGCCGCGCTCCAGCGCCCGCGCAAACGCCAGCGCGCCCGCGGCAGCGAACAGAATGATCGCCGCGATGGTCGGCTGCCACAGCGCCCCAAGCAGGGTGCCGATTCCGTCCACGCCGATCGACCCGGCCACTCCCTTTGCGGACAGTCCGGCGAACCCCGACGTGCCGCGGGCAGCGACGGCGGCCCCACCGTAGCCCAAGCCAGCGGCAACGCTGAGGGCTATCGGGTGCCCTGCACGGTACAGCGCGGCCACGCTTCCCGCCACCGCCGCGGCGGCCGCGACCATAGCCCATCCAAACCAGGTCGGCGCAGCCGCGGCGGGCTGCGTGCCCGCACCCAAGGACAGCACGACCAGGGAGCCGATGATCACGGCGATTGCGATCCAATCGATGCGACGCAAGCGGGCCGCCAAGAATACGCGGGCTAATAGCACGGTGATGACCAGGGACCCCGCCAATACAGATTCCACGGCGAACAGCGGAACCTCGGTCAGCGCCACCAGTGAGGTCAACCACGCGATCCCGTCGAGGGCCAGCCCCGCCAGGTAGAGGGGACTGACCAGCACCTTTGGCCCCGAAGCGCGGCGCGCGGCGAACGCCTGCAGGACGGAAGCCGCCCCGTACATCAACGATGCCGCGATGGCTGCGGCCCAGGCGATCACCGGTCGCGCCCCATGAACCGACCGATCACCGGAATCTCGGTAACACCCTCGGCATCCGCCATAACCAGCCCTTGGGCCGCAACGAAGTCGACGGCATCCAGCACCACGTACCTCGGCACCCATTCGGGGTCGAACTTCTCATTGAACTTCGCAAGTGACTCCATTTGCGTGCGTTCGGACATCGCCTCCAGGGCGGGTCGGAAAAGTCTGGCTAGCGGACCCGACATTTCCCCGTCCAGCACGGCGCGCACGACCGCGAAGTTCAGCCCCAGTTTCTTGTCGCCGCGGCTAGCTAGTTCTTCCATCGTGGCAATGATGTTCGATTCGATCAGGCCGTTGGGGGTGGGCTGATCGGTGCGCCTGCGCATCACGTCGAGGGACCAACCGTGGATGTCGCGGGCGGGCACCCACTGCACAAAGGCATCGACGCGACCGGTGGAGTTGCGGGTCACCGACAGCAACAGTCCGGTGTCGGCGGGATCGAAAAGGCGCGAAAGCGTCATCGAGAATCCGCGTTCCACGTCACCCTGGCGGCTCTGATCGGACATCTCCAGCAGTTCAGCGCGCAGGTCATCGGCGAGGGTGGCGGGGTCGTGGAATGTCGTGACGTACCCGTCACGGTCGACTCGGCCCACGGCCTGACGCAGTGACTTGTGGGCGCCACCGGCCAGCGAAAAGCCGCCGCAGTCGACTATGGCCTCGTCCCCGAAATATACGGATCGAAGGCCGGCAGATTCGTAGATCGGCAACCACGGTTTCGCGGCGCCAAGCACGGCCACCGACCACCCGTTCGATGACACAAAGTCCAAGAATTCGGCCCACACGCGGGCTCGGTCCGCAGGGGGGCCGATGGGGTCCGGCGATACCAGGCACACCCCGGCACGTACCGCGTAGGCCACAACCGACCTTCCCTCGAAGAACCAATCTTTGTCGTCCCGCAGCGCAAAGTAGTCGAGCGTCCCTGCGCCCCACTCGTCGACGATTGCGCGCGCACGTTCGCGTTCCTCAAGGTGCTCCTTGGCGCTCAGCTTGCGGCCCTGCCGCGGGGACAACAGAATCCATAGGGCGGCGAAGACAAGTCCGATTGCCACGACGAGCACGACCGGCGACATTACCTTGTGGCTGTGTTCCAGCAGGCGGTGCGGGAAAAGTAGTGTGAAACCGACGGATAGCGCCACCGTCGCGCCCGCGATGATGCTCCCCCAACGGATCGTCAGGCGCACGGTTGAGCGCGGGGGCGCGACATCGAATGCGAACCCCTGACCGGCCAACCAGCCAAACGCGACGGCGGCGATCACCGCCTCCTCAATGTCCCCGCCTTTGAAAAGGTGAAGGATCGACGAGAGCCCCATCAAGCCCAAAGCAAGTCCCCAGGCAAGGCGGTGGCCGCGGCGCAAGCCACGCGCGGTCAAAAGCAAGGCGATAGATACAGCGACAACCATCACCGCCGCAGTCCCCGGCACTATTCCTGGCACAATGTCGATCACGCGCGCTAGGCGGGACCGCAACGGCGGGACCGCCGCCGACACCAGCCCCACCGTCGCGATCACAATCGCACCGATATTCGCAATACGCCGTGCGCGCTGCGCGCGCCTCCACGGCGCTCCCCCCGTTAAGTTCTGTACAGACACATGAACTAGTGTGCCTTGTTAAGGGAGTCGCACGGCAGAATTGGGGATCGCGTGATGTTTCTTGCAGCGCTTCGCCGGCGCCGGTACGGCGCTTCTGCGTGGTTCAGCTCTCACCGGTTTGCCGCTCTGGCGGCGGTTGGCGGCGCCGCGGTTGGGCTTTGCGCGCTTGCCGCGCGGCGCACGGCCCTACGCCGCGCCCTGGGCTGGGTTGGGGTGACCGGCGCCGTCACCGCCGCCGCGATCGAAGCTAATATCTACTCCGGCTTTGTCCCTACGCGGCAGGCCGTCCGCGTCGTCGTGGGGGGCTTGCCCTTCGTGGCGGCGCGGTCCTGGGTCACGGACTCCGGGTCCACCGTTTCGCCCCACGTCATCCCCGCAAATCCCGCCTATCGGGTACCGCGAACCACCACGTGGGTGTACACACCCGCGGGGTTCGACCCACGCGGTTCCGAACGCTATCCCGTTCTCTATGTGTTACATGGAAGCCCCGGGGGCTCATCCGATTGGTTCGCCGGCGGAGACTTGGCCGCGACGCTCGATTCGCTGATCGCTAGCAGGCGGATACCCCCGCTCATCGCGGTCGCCCCTTCGACCAATGGACGGGGGCTCGGCAAGTGGGATACCGAAGGGCTGGACTCAACCAACGGCGGTTCTTTGATCGAATCGCATCTCGTCAACGATGTGGTGCCCTGGGTGGATCGTATGTTCCCTACCGCAGCGGGCCCTATGTCGCGCGCGATCGTCGGAATGTCGGCTGGGGCTTTCGCTGCCCTGAACATCGGCTTGCGTAACCGGCGCTTATTCGACGCAATCGGCGTGCTAGAGGGTTACCCCGATGCGGGCCTGGCGGGGCATCTATTGTTGCGGAACCGGGCACAGCGCGACGCGAATACCCCCGCGTTATATCTGAGTAGGAACTCGGAGTCGGTCGCGATGCGTGTTGCGATCGTCATGGCCCAGAGCAGTTCTGCCTCCCGCCGTCGTGACATGGATACGGTCGCGTCGCTGTTGGTGGGACGCGGTGCGGTCGTCGACCAGAAGATCGCATGCGGTCACAACCACACATGGGTGATGGCGCGCGAGTCGGTGGGGAAGGCTTTAGCTTTCTTGTACGCATAGTGCACAGGGCGACGGGAACGCTCGAAGCCCCACGGAATGTTAGCGTTCTTGCCGTACCTGCATTCCAATTCCGCTTAGCGGTCTTTGGCGAGGCTTGCTGGTTGGCGCCAGGGGATGTCGAATGTGAAGATGATCGCGGCCAGGCACCGGGTTTACGCCTGCCGGGGAGGGCGCCCGGATCTGCGGTATTAACCCCACGAAAGAAAATGTGATGGACTAGCCCAATGACAGTCTCTCTCGATATTGCAAATGGCTCGGCTGCGCTGGCAGACGCGATCAAGCCTCTGCTTGAGCGAGTGGTGGCAGCAGACGGCATTGTACCGCTGTCCGAGCAGGCACGCATCGAATTGACTCGCAACATCCCAACGATCACCCATGTCACTGTGAGCGAAGACGCCAGTGTCGTCGGGTACGCGCAGATCAACCGTGCGGGTGGGCGGCCCGCCGCAGAATTGTTTGTGGACCCATCGGTACGCAGACAAGGCATTGGCAGGATTCTGCTACGCACCGCGCTGCGTGACGCGACCCTTCCCAGCCATTCGGGCGAGCCCGGAGCGAATGCCCCGTTGCGCGTGTGGGCACACGGCAACCTGCCTGGCGCCCGGCAGCTTGCGGAGGGAGAAGACATGCATGTGGTGCGCGAACTAGATCTCATGGAGCGTCCGCTCGGCAGCGAAGAGGATCCCTCGGCAACAGTCGAACTACCGTGGATCCCGTCGGTTGCGACCACGCTGGCGACATTTGGCCCCAACTGCCTAGTGCAGAACTTCGTCGCGGAGCGCGACGAACGCGCATGGCTCGACCTCAACGCACGCGCGTTCAACGACCACCCAGAGCAGGGCCAATGGACGCTCGCCGATTTGCGCGCCCGGATGGCCGAATCGTGGTTCGATGCCAATGGATTCTTTGTTGTGCGCGGTCGTAACGACGCAGATGGCACAGATATAGACGAGGTCGGCCCGCTCCTTGCCTCGGTGTGGACAAAAGTTGAGCCGGATGCGCTGGCAACCGGGGAGATCTACGTCCTAGCGGTTGACCCGTCCGCACAACGGCGCGGTTGGGGCAAACGTCTCACCATGCTGGCACTAGCCTCACTGCGCGATCGCGCCATTACGACCGCCACCTTGTGGACAGATGCAAACAACACGCCCGCGGTCACCACCTATCAACGTGCAGGCTTTGCCGTTACCCGCACCGATGTGCAGTACGCCCGTCCCAAGTAGTTACCCACAGTTCGCCGGTTCGAGTTCCGAATTGGCACGTGAGGTGCCACGATAGGCGTATGACTGACGCGACTGAAGTCCAGCAGACCGAGTTAGCACAGGGCGATTCCCCACTCGGCCAAACGCTTGCCGAGCACATCGCCGAACACATTGCGGACAAGGCGCGCGGCAAGGCCGCCGCGACACTCCCCGGTCCGGCGCAACCCGAGGAGCTACCACCGTTGCCCGCGGACCGGTTCTTGGACCGGGAAATATCCTGGCTCGCCTTTAACAAGCGCGTTTTAGAGTTGGCGGAGGACTCGTCCCTCCCGTTGCTTGAACGCGCAAGGTTCCTTGCCATCTTCGCGTCGAACCTCGATGAATTCTTCATGGTTAGGGTCGCTGGACTAAAACGGCGCATCGCCACTGGAATCGCGGTTACGGCGGCTTCGGGCCTCAGCCCCCTGCAAGTACTGGACCAGATTTCCCAGCGGGCCCACCAGCTCATGGACCACCACGCCGCGATCTTCGCAGATCAGATCCGTCCAGCATTGGACAAGGAAGGCATCTCATTGGTCCACTGGGCGGACCTTAGCGCTGATGAGCAAGACCGCCTGCGCAAATACTTCCGTCGCCAGATTTTCCCGGTACTCACTCCGCTCGCGGTTGACCCGGCACACCCCTTCCCTTATATCTCGGGGCTGTCTCTCAACCTCGCCGTCGTGGTCCGCAATCCCGCCACCGGTAAGGAACACTTTGCACGCGTCAAGGTTCCGCCACTGTTGCCCCGCTTCATCGCGGTTGACGAACACGGGCGCCCCAGCGCTCCCGACATCAAGTCGGTGACCGCGGACCACGGCAAGACATCGTTCGTACCGATCGAAGAGGTCATTGCGGAACATCTCGATGCGCTGTTCCCCGGGATGGAAATCGCAGAACACCACACGTTCCGGGTGACGCGCAACGAGGACGTGGAAGTTGAAGAAGACGACGCAGAGAACCTTCTGAAAGCAATGGAAAAGGAGCTGCTGCGTCGGCGCTTTGGTCCGCCCGTCCGCCTGGAGGTCGCGCGGGGGATATCCACGCGCGTGCGCACGATTTTGACCCGCGAACTCGGGGTCAAGGAATCGGAGGTGTACACCCTGCCGGCGCCGCTGGACCTCACAGGGTTGAATCTAATAGCCGATCTCGCACGGCCCGACTTGCAATACCCGAAGTTCGTCCCCACGACCAACCACCAGCTGGCGGAAGTTGAACGGGCAACCCCCACCGATTTCTTTGCCGCGATCAAGACGCGCGACGTGCTTCTGCATCACCCCTACGATTCCTTCTCGACATCTGTGCAGACGTTCTTGGAGCAGGCGGCCGCCGACCCAAACGTGCTGGCCATCAAGCAGACGCTGTACCGCACCTCGGGCGATTCGCCGATTGTCGATGCGCTCATCGATGCGGCCGACGCCGGAAAGCAAGTGCTGGCTCTGGTCGAAATCAAGGCCCGTTTCGATGAGCAGGCAAACATATCGTGGGCCCGCAAGCTAGAGCATGCCGGGGTTCACGTCGTCTATGGAATCGTCGGGCTGAAAACGCACTGCAAGCTCTCACTGGTGGTGCGTCAGGAGTCCGACGGGCTGCGCCGATACTGCCACGTGGGCACCGGAAACTACCACCCCAAGACGGCGCGCCTGTACACCGACCTGGGCCTGCTGACATGCGATCCGACCATCGGCCAGGACGTTTCACGGCTATTCAATCAATTGTCTGGCTACGCGCCGCAGACCAAGTTCTCGAGGCTCTTGGTGGCCCCGCGGACGGTGCGCACGGGGTTGATAGCGCGCATCGAACGCGAGCGCCGGGCCGCGCTGGCCGGTCGCGAGGCCTGGGTCAAGATCAAGGTCAATTCGGTCGTCGACGAGCAGGTGATCGACGCCCTTTATCGCGCGTCGCAGGCCGGGGTGAACATCGACATCATCGTGCGCGGAATCTGCGCGATTCGACCAGGAGTGCCGGGGCTGTCGGAAACCATTCGGGTGCGCTCGATCCTGGGTCGGTACCTGGAACATTCGCGCGTATTCGCGTTCGCGAATTCGGGTGGCCCCGCCATCGGGGACGGCGCGGAGTCCGGCGCCGAGGTCTACATCGGATCAGCGGACCTGATGCACCGAAATTTGGATCGCCGCGTCGAGGCGCTGGTTCGCATCGAGGATCCGGGACATGCCGCAACCCTGCTGTGGCTTCTGGATGAATCCACAGCAGAAAAGACTTCATCGTGGCATCTGGAATCAGACGGAAATTGGCGGCGCGTCAGCCAAGGCGAAGATGGGCCACTTGTCGACCTGCAATCGGAACTGATCGCGCGGCAGCGGCGCCAGCTCAAGGCGGGGCGGTAGCCCGTGGCGCCCACCGCCGTCCGCGTCGTCGATATGAGCGCTGAAGTCGAACAGATCGACACGTCCGTCGCCCCAGTCGTGCAGGCAGCGGGAACCCTGCCGTGGCGCGTCCACAAGGGCGAATTGCAAGTTGAATTGATACACCGGCCGCGATATCGAGACTGGTCTTGGCCGAAGGGGAAGCTCGACAAGGCCGAATCGCGTCCCGTCGCTGCGGTGCGGGAGACGGCTGAGGAAACGGGCCGCCCCGTTGTGCTCGGTGTCCCGCTTACCGGCCTCCAGTATCTGCTTGCCGACGGCACGGTGAAACGCGCCCACTACTGGGCCGCGCAGCGCGCAGGCGCCGACGTGCCCGCGGTTGCAGCCAGGTTCCCGGTCCCACCCGTAGACCCGAACGAGATCGACGACCGAAAGTGGATGACACCCGAGAAGGCGCTGGCAAAACTCAGCCGGCCTTCCGACCGGCTCCCGCTTGAGACCTTGTTGGACGCCCACCGAACCGGCACCCTGGCGACGCGCCCCTTGATCATCGTGCGCCACGGCAAGGCCGTCGATAGATCCCGCTGGTCCGGCGACGAGGCCACCCGTCCCCTCACACCGTTCGGCTCAGGGCAGGCCAGCGCACTGGTGCAACTCCTGGCCTGCTACGGGGTCCAGCAGATCGTTACCAGCCCGTGGCAGCGTTGCGTTTCGACGGTCGAACCGTTCGCGGCAGCCTCCGGGATCCCGCTTACCCCGCTGGACAACATCACCGAAAGGGCGCACGAACAAACAGCGAAATCCGCATTCGATGCCACCACCGCCTTGATCGAAGGCAACGTGGGCGCCGTGCTGTGCACGCACAGGCCGGTTCTGCCCACCGTTTTCGACGCACTGCGACAGTTCGCGCGGGCGCACGCAAGGCGGGCGCTGCCGCGCTCGACCCCCTATTTGCAACCCGGGGCGTGCCTGGTCGCGCAGATCGCGGACACCAGCGCGGGCCCGCGCATCGTCACGGTCGAGAAGTTCAAACCGCAGGTGTGGTGAAGGCCCCGGGCACCTTTAGCACCCGGGGCCTTCACCCGCTGATCCTGGTTTGGGTCGCCGCTACTTGAGCATCCCGTTGACGACCCAGAAGCTGACGGCGCCGACTATCGCCGCCGCGGGAATCGTCAGCACCCACCCGACAACGATGTTCTTGGCCACGCCCCACCTGACCGCCGAGACCCGCTTGGTGGCGCCAACCCCCATGATCGCAGAGGTAATCGTGTGCGTCGTTGAAATCGGCGCGTGCAAAACGTAGGCGTTGACATAGAGGACAATTGCGGAAACGCTCTCCGCGACGAACCCGCGCGCGGGATCGAGCTCGATAATGCGGCGCCCCAGTGTCCGCATGATCCGCCATCCGCCCGAATACGTGCCCGCGGATATGGCCAATGCCGCGCAAACCTTAACCCACCAGGGGATGGAATCATCCTTCGAATAGTGCCCACCTGCGATAAGCGCGAGCATGATGATTCCCATCGTCTTTTGAGCGTCCTGCAAACCGTGACCCAGCGCCATGGCGGCGGCCGATGCCGTCTGGGCGATGCGGAACCGGCGGTTTGTCGGGTTGGGGCGAGCGTTCCTAATGAGCCACAACACCCCGACCATGACGACAAACGCCAGCCCGAATCCGACCAGCGGTGAAACCACCATTGGGATGACGACTTTGTCGACGATGGAGGACCAGAAGACCGGAATTCCGGCGGCCAATCCGACGCCGGTGAGCCCGCCGATCAGTGCATGTGTCGACGAAGAGGGCAACCCGAACCACCAGGTGATGAGGTTCCAGGTGATCGCGCCGATCAGTGCGGACAAGACGATGATCAAACCAAAATGACTGGACTGATCCTGAATGTCCACGATGTTGTGCGCGATGGTTTCAGCGACATTGGTGCCGAGCATGGCTCCGAGGAGGTTGCACACCGCGGCCATGGCCAGGGCGGCCCGCGGTGTCAGCGCCCGGGTGCCGATCGAAGTGGCTATGGCGTTGGCCGCGTCGTGGAAGCCGTTGGTGAAATCGAAGGTTAGTGCGATCAGTACTACCAGGATGACGAGCGCGAACTCCACGTCGCGATCACGCTTCCTTGACGGCTATGGTCTCGACGAAGTTCGCGACCTTCTCGAACGCGTCGGCGGCCTTTTCCAGCACCTCAACCACCTCGCGCTGCTTCATGAGCTGGATCGGGTCCTTGACGTCTTCAAAGAGATGACTAATCAGCTTACGGTACGCCTTGTCCGCTTGGTTCTCTAGGCGGTTGATCTCAACCCAGTAGTCGTGCAGTTCATTCATGGACCGCAGCCCCGGCATAGCGGTCGCGGTCAGTTCGGCCATCCGTCGCAGGATTTCGACCTGGTCGTCAACCCGGTCCGGCAGTTCATCGATTTTGTACAGGACAATGCGTTCCGCCGCCTCATCCATGTAGTCCAGGCAGTCGTCCAGGCCCGATGCGAGGTTATATATGTCGTCGCGGTCAAAGGGCGTCACGAACGTGGAGTTGAGGCGCTTGATGATGGCGTGGGTTGCCTCATCTCCGGCGTGCTCAATCTCGCTCATCCGCTTCGCAAGCTTCTTGCGGTCCGAACCTTCGGCGCCAGTAATCTGGGCCAAGATGTTCGATCCTTCGACGAGTTGCTGGGCCGATTCGGCCAGGAGCTCAAAGAACGTGTTGTCGCGCGGGGTGAATCGCACAGCAGTCTCCGTACATGGTTGGGTTGTGAAGCGGTCGGATATGGACGCCGACGCATCTCACAATAACCGGTAAACGCCGGGTGTCCATAGTGCGAACATTTGGTGCCCGAAATGTCGGCACAAATGGAAAAGCGACGCCAGACCGGGAGCGCCTCTCGGCGTGTGGCCGCTCGCAGCGGCTGGTGTTGGAGCCCGGGGCTACCGCAGCCTGACGTCGCACCATCAGTCTAACTTGCCGCCGCGCCATAATTCGGCCGCGTGCGTCAGCTCGTCCGCGGTGCGGTCCATCCCCGCCGCGGCCAGAGTGAGGCGCCGGGCCCGGTCGCCCGCGACCAGATCGAGCGAGTCGGCATCGAAGGCGGCGCCCGTTGCTAGCAGCCTGCAAAACGCGGCAGCGCGCTCCAGCGCGACCGCCAGGTCACCGCCGTACACCCCGCCTAGGACTGCGTCCGCGACCCTGCGCAGGTCCTGCGGTCCGGGCGCGCTTGCCGCCCCAGCGATCGCCTCCGCAACCGGCGCGGCGGCTATCCCCATGCGGTACCGGCGTGTGGTCTGCTCCGGATCGCGCCGCACAAACTCGCGCAGCATGTAGAGCCGCCACAGGGCCCCCGGCAGGGTCTCGGCAGGAGAATCCGCCCACAGGCCCGCGACCAGGTCCAAGCCTTCGGTATCGACCAACCGGATGAGCCTGCCGACGACGTCGGGATCCTCCGAGTCGCGGGCGCCGTGCACGATCATGTTCGCGGTCATATGCGCGAGATCGTTGCGCAGCGCGGGGTCGGGATCCCCGGGGATCTTTTCGGCGTCGCGCCAGTCCAAGCTTGCTGGTCTGCGCGGCCTTCGGCCGTTTTTTCCCGACGAGTTCACCGCCCCATTGTCCCGCATCCCCGCGAAGGTGGCGCGGACACGGGCACGCCCGGCGTCCCAGTCGGTCCCGCGGGCAGCGGCACGCCCGGCGTCCCAGTCCGTCCCGCGGTGATGGGCAGGTGTGCGACCGGGCACGCCGGGCGGGGCGACGGACGCAGCCATTCGGCTACGCGGTCGCCGTCGCTGTAAGTGCGGCCCTTTGCCTCTTTTCGAGCCACATGATCAGGGCGACAATCGCGATCCCGACGATCCCGACGACGATGGCGCCGATGTACGCGCCACGGTAGTAGTTCGTCGCGGCGGGGTCCGGGCCGACAAAGGCGGTAGCTAACTTGGGGCCGATGTACCCACCGATGGCATAACCGATGAACATGATCCCGTAGTTGATCCCAAGGTTCTTCATGCCGAAGTTGCGTGAGGTCATGGGCGGGAATATCACCAGTACGCCACCAAATGCGAACCCTAGAACCACGATGCAGACCGTAAAGAAGAAGGCATTGGATGCGGCCGACATGGCCGCCATCGCGACAATGGTTGCCCCGAGGGATATGAGGAGCGACCGATTCGGGCCGATTTTGTCGTACAGAGCGCCGAAGCTGAGGCGACCTGCAAAGTTCGCAAGGGTCGAGATCGAGACGATAATCGCACCGAACGCGGCGGCCTCCATGCCAAACCCGCCGCCGACCTGCAAAACGGCGATTGGCTTGGCGGAGCTGACAAGCATGTTCCCGGCGGTGGCAGCGCACGCCATCAGTAGAATCATCGCCCAGAACAATGGGGTCGCCATCATCTGCTTCCAGGTCTTTTCTGTTGCGGCCCCGGCCGTGCCCGCCGTGACGGCGGGCGGCGTCCAGCCTCGCGGTACCCACCCCGCAGGGGGCGTGACGATCAACCAGCCGCACGCCGCGATCGAAACGAAGAAGATGATTCCCAGGGCGTGCAGGGCCGTTGTCACGCCGTACTTTTCGATCAGCGAGTTCATGATCGGCGCCAAGATCGCGGGACCTATAGCCGCGCCAGCAAGCAGCATTCCGGACACCTTCCCGCGGATGTCCGGGAATCACCGCAGCGTGACCGCGATTGTGGGGTTGTAAACGGCGCCCACGCCAAGGCCTGCCAGCAGGCCGAATACCAGGTACAGCTGCCCCGTCGAATGTACGTTGCCGGTCAGGAACCAGCCGAGCCCGTAGGCGACCGCACCGCCGTACATCAACGGGACCGCGCCGTACTTGTCGGCGATGCGCCCCGAGAAAATGCCGCCGAAGGCCATGGTGAACAGGTAGATAGACATCGCGAGCGGCACGGCCCCCGCGTCTAGCCCGTTGGTTTCGATCAGTTCCTGCTTGAACACGCTGAATAGCGCGATACCGGCAATCATGAAGGAAATCACGAAGCCGCCTAGGAATACCAGCCATCGCGACCTGGTCGTTTGTGTGGACACGCCTGCCTCCGTCGTGAGGGCGGGGAGCCACCCGCCATTGGATCATTTAGTGCACTTGAGTTCACTATATGGACTTGGGTCGAGGCGGGTCGGGACCTACGGCCCGATGCGCAGTGGGGAAAGAAAATCTCGCTAGACCCATACGCCGCTAGCTGACGCAGCAGGCCGCCGCCTGCTTAGGGAAACTGAACGCGGCGCGGCGAACTAACGCGCAGAGCGCACCGACGCCCACCCGGCGCGGCGAACTAACGCGCAGAGCGCACCGACGCCCACCCGGCGCGGCGAACTAACGCGCAGAGCGCACCGACGCCCACCCGGCGCGGCGAACTAACGCGTAGAGCGCACCGACGCCTGCTCGGCGTAGCGCACCGTAGCCTCCGTCAGGCGCTCGAACTGGCCCGCGAAACGCGACTGCGGCACGTGCAACGACAGGCAGGCAGGCACCGCCGAACCAACCCAGATGGGCGCGGACACGCACGACGCCCCTTGCAAGTATTCCTCGCGGTCGTACGCGACACCAGCAGCGCGCACGCGCACGAGTTCCGCCTCGAAGGCAGCGCGAGTAACAATCGTCGCGGGTGTGAGCGCGGGGAAGGCGCAACGATCGAGCACGGAATCCTTCACGTCCTCCGGGCAGTATGCGAGCAGGATTTTGGCCGTCGCGCGCGCGTTTATCGTGTCCATTTCGGGTCCCAGCGGACGCGGAACCAGCCGCAGAGTGTGCATTGATTCCACCGATTCGACGAGCGATATCTGGTCGCCGCTCCACGCTCCCAGGTACGCGGTTTCCCCGGTTTCGGCCGCCAGTCCGGTTAGCGCTTCGTGGAACGCCTGGGGGGGGCGGCGCAGCCGGGAGGCCGCAGCCGCGAGCACGCGCGCCGCGGGA
The DNA here is from genome assembly GCF_006715765.1 of Rarobacter incanus. Taxonomy (NCBI): domain Bacteria; kingdom Bacillati; phylum Actinomycetota; class Actinomycetes; order Micrococcales; family Rarobacteraceae; genus Rarobacter; species Rarobacter incanus. The sequence goes on along the minus strand of NZ_VFNV01000001.1, from coordinate 1,872,726 downwards.
CCCAGCACATACGCGGGGCCCGGGGCCTTTTCCAGCAGCCCTTCATGCAACAAGGTGCGCAACAGGTTGTGAGCAGTGGCGGCGTTGATCCCTACACGCTCGGCCACATCCCGCGCCGACACCCCCGCATCCGACTCGGCAACCGCCATCATGATCGCCGAAGCCCGGGAAACCGACTGGATGAGAGTCCCCGCCTGCTTGCCCTCAGCGACCTGCGCCGCACCCTGCTCACTCATGCCTTCGATTGTCGCACCGCGCGCACCCGCGAACCCGATCAAAGGGCCCGCGCTGCGCCCGCGCCCGACCAGCACCCCGCCACGGATAAGCGCGCCGCTGGCGCGCGCCTTAGTGCCGCGCAGCGATCACGCGCAACGCGACCAAAGCAAGACACCACATTTCGATCGAACGATTAGGACGTAAGACCCCTCGCGGCGCGCACTTGCGGTAGCTAGATTGGGACTACTGAAGTTCACTATCTGCCATCAGATTCAGATAATGCAAAAAGTTTGGATGGGCGAGGAAGGGCCACACCATGACAAGCACGACAGGTCGCGTAGCGGGCAAGGTTGCACTAATTTCCGGCGGTGCGCGGGGCATGGGCGCCGCCCACGCGCGCACGCTGGTCGCCGAGGGCGCGAAGGTAGTCATCGGCGACTTATTGACCGACGAGGGAACCGCACTCGCCGCCGAACTTGGCGAAGACAATGCGCTCTTCGTGACACTCAACGTCACGGACTACGACTCGTGGGCCGCCGCCGTGCAGGCGTCCGTCCAGAAGTTCGGCAAACTCGATGTCCTGGTCAACAACGCGGGCATTTTCACTCGCGGCAACGTCGAGGACGCAACGGTCGATGACTTCGTCAAAACGATCGACATCGACCTCAACGGCGTCTTCTTCGGGACGAAAGCGGCGATTGGCGAGCTCAAGAAGAACGAAACCTCCTCGATCATCAACATCTCATCGATAGCGGGCCTCGTCGGATTCAAAAACCGCGTCGCGTATGCGGCGGCTAAGTGGGGCGTCATGGGGATCACCAAGACTTCCGCGCTGGATTTTGGCGCCGATGGCGTGCGCGTCAACTCGATCCACCCCGGGTCCGTCAATACGCCGCTTACGGCCGGGCTCAAGCGTGGGTTCGGGCAAATCCCCGCCGGCCGGGCGGCCGAGCAGGAGGAAATCTCGGCGCTCGTTCTCTATCTGGCATCCGACGAGTCGCGTTTCGTGAACGGGTCGTCGATTGCAATCGACGGCGGCGAGACCGCCGGCAACAACCTGCGCGCCGACTCCTAACCCCAAATCTGCCGCCGGCCTAGTTCTTGTGACCTCTCTCCCTCCCCTCTCCCGGCGGTAGCTGCGGGTGCCCAATTCGTTCCAGATTGGGCACCCGCAGCACCCTTTTAACCACACCTGTGACGCACTCAACACCCCGCTCCACCCCCTTTCGTTGCCTAAGGCAACTATTATCGATGGGTGACCACAACTACCAACCCCATCGCCCACGCAGGCATCGAGGCGTCCCCGCGCCCCACCCGCCAGGTCCTTGAAGCCATGTCCGGCATCCTCGTCGGGCTGTTCGTCTCCGTGCTGTCGACCTCGATCATCTCGTCGTCGCTGCCCGTCATCGTCGCGGACCTCAAGGGCACGCAGGCCGCCTACACCTGGATCGTGACGGCAACCCTGCTGACGTCCACAATCAGCACCCCCATCTGGGGCAAACTGGCCGACCTCACCAACCGCAAGCGCCTCATTCAGCTGGCGCTTGCCATCACCGTCATCTCCAGCGCGCTGGCCGGAATGGCGCCCAACGTGCTCAGCCACATCGCGTTCCGCGCGCTGCAAGGCATCGGCGCGGGCGGCCTGATGTCGCTGGGCCCGGTACTGATCGCCGACATCGTCTCCCCCCGCGAGCGAGGCAAGTACATGGGATACGTCGGTGCCTTCACCGGCGTGGCCATGGTCGGCGGACCCGTGCTGGGCGGATTCATCACCCAGCACTTCGGCTGGCGGTGGATCTTCTACCTAACACTGCCGCTCGCCATCATCGCGATCGTCACCATCCAGCGCACCCTGCAACTCCCCGAATTCACGCGCCGACGCGTCAAGATCGACTATTGGGGGGCGTTGCTGATCAGCCTCGGCGTGGCATCCCTGCTGCTGTGGGTGACCTTTGCCGGGGACGATTTCGCCTGGCTGTCCTGGCAATCCGCGGCGTTTGTGGGCGGCGGCATCGCCGCGCTCGCCGTCGCAGTCCGCATCGAATTGGTCACCGATGAGCCCTTGCTACCCATGCACCTATTCAAGAACCGCACCTTCGTGGTCGCCATCGTCGCCAGCGCCGCGATCGGGATCTCCCTGTTCGGATCCTCCGTGTTCCTGGGCCAATACATGCAGCTGTCGCGCGGATATTCAACGATGGTCGCCGGACTCGCCTCGCTTCCGACGGCCGTGGGAATGTTCGCTGCCTCAACGCTTTCGGGCAATATCATTGCCGCGACGGGCCGGTACCGCAGGATCATGATCGCCGGTGCCATCACGCTGATCGCGGCACTTGGTGCGCTGGGGACCATCAACGAGAACACGCCCTTGGCGCTCATCTTCGTCTACCTGTTCGTCATGGGCACGGGCGTTGGCATGCTGATGCAAAACCTGGTGCTAGCCACCCAAAACACGCTCGATATCAGGGACATCGGGGCGGGCACATCCGCCGTGGCCTTCTTCCGGACCATGGGCGGGGCGATGGGCGTGGCCGCGCTCGGATCCGTCCTTAGCACCAAAGTGCGTGACGAGGTCTCCCACGGCCTTGCGACTCTGGGCGTAGGCACTGGCGGTGGCCTGACAAACATCCCCGACCTCCACTCGTTGCCCGCGCCGATCGTGTCCGTGATCGAACACGCCTACGGCGTCGGTGTCCCCCACGTCTTCTTGATCAGCGCCCCGATCTCCGTGCTTGTGCTGATCGCACTGCTCTTCATGCGCGAAATCCCGTTGGGGACCAGCAGTGGCGAGCAGTTGCGTGAGCAGGCCGCGGCGCAGGAGACTGTTGAACTGTGAGCGCATCTCCCCCCGTCGCATCCGAGTTCCCGCCCGCCGCGCTCATCGAGCTGTTGCGCGACCTGGGCGTGATACTGCGACGGGGGCGCCACATCACGCAGCGGGCGATCCACGCCGTGGACCCGCGGCTGGACCCCAGCGCGTTTCCGCTGCTGAGCTTCCTGAAGCGGAACCCCGGCGCAATGTTTTCCGAGCTTGCGGGCGCCCAGGGCGTTTCGAAGGGGACCATGTCGCGGCAAGTGGCGCGCCTTGAATCCTTCGGGCTGATAGAGCGCGGACCCGACGAAAACGACTGCCGATCCGTCAGGTTGTCCCTCACCCCCGCCGCACTGGAATTGGTCGGCGCGGTGCGGACCGAACAGCTGGAAATTCTGGGGGCGGCACTGGCGGACTGGGGACCGGACGACGTCGCGAGCTTCGCGGCGGGGCTGCACCGTTTCGCTGAGTCGGTGACGGCGTGGGAGAACTCGTCGAAATAATCGGCAGCTGAAATAGCTAGCTTTCGTCCGCCGGCACGAACTCAAGGGCAAGCGAATTGATGCAAAAACGCTGGCCAGTCGGCGTCTGCGGGGCGTCATCAAAGATATGGCCCAGGTGCGAACCGCAGTTGGCGCAGCGCACTTCCGTGCGGACCATCCCGTGGCTCTTATCCTGCACGTATTCGATCGCGCCCGGCTTGATGTCCTTGTAGAAGCTGGGCCAGCCGCAGTGCGATTCGAACTTCGTTTCGGCGTCAAACAACGGCGCGCCGCAACCCGCGCAGTGGTAGGTCCCCGGTCGGTGTTCGGCAAGCAGCTCACCGGTAAAGGGGCGTTCCGTCGCCGCTTCGCGCAGGACGGCGAAACGCGGGGCCGTCAGGATTTCGCGCCATTTCTCATCCGACCTGGAAACTTGGTAATTCACGGGTGCCTCCTTGGCAATAGTTGAACCATTCAGGTCAACGTCAGACCCCTATGATGTGATTCCCTTATGACCAATCTAGCGACCCTGTGGGAGCATGTCGCGGCGCGCACCGCGCCCCTGGACGGGCGCAGCGCCGCCATCGTGGGGGCATGCGTGCTGGTTGCGCTCGCGTTCCCTCCGGTGTGGGCGCTGGTTCGTCACGTCATCACGATCGCGCACGAAGGGGCGCACGCTGTCGTCGGCGTCGTCGCCGGGCGCAAGCTCAAGGGGATCAGGCTGCATTCCGACACTTCGGGGCTCACCACCTCGACGGGCCGGGCCGGTGGGCCGGGGCTGTTCTTTACCGCCTTGGCCGGGTACCCGGGGCCCGCAATCGTTGGGTTAGGCTGTGCGGCGGTGGTGGCGTCGGGGCACGCCACCGGGTTGCTTTGGGCGTGGATTGCCGCGCTCGCCGTCATGCTGGTGTGGGTACGCAACTGGTTCGGAATCCTGCCGATCGTGGGGTTGGGAGCGGTCCTGGGCGTCATCCTGTGGCGGGCGGACCCCCAGCTGATCCAGTACAGCGCGTACGCGCTGACGTGGCTGCTGGTGCTGGGCGCCGTGCGGCCCGTGATCGAGATGCAGGTCCAGCGCGCGCGCTCGCGGGGGCGGTCTGGGTCCGATGCGGACGCGCTTGCGCGCCTGACCCGGATTCCGGGGCTGTTCTGGGTGGTCGTATTCCTGGGTGTCACGTGCGCGCTCGGCGCCGTCTCGGCGCTGTGGCTGGTGACCGGGTCCATTCGGTGGTTCGGTTAGGCGCGCTGTGACGCCGCCAGCTCCTGTACCGCGAACCCTACCGACCGCAGTCGCCGGCGACTAGTTCCAAACGGTAGTTCCGTTTCGCGCGGCGCTGCGAGGTGGGCGGGGCCGTCCGGCGGCTCGGTTCAGCGCGGCGCTGCGAGGTGGGCGGGGCCGTCCGGCGGCTCGGTTCAGCGCGCCGCTGCTAGGTGGGGGCGCCAAGCGAGTTTGCGCCGCGCCCAACAGGATTCGGCGCTAACCCACCTTTGACGGTAATGTTGTCCCCGCGGCATTTCGGTGCTGCCCGCTCAGTTCCCTTTCGAATCCTGGGCGGAGGGCCTCTAGCTCAGTTGGTAGAGCTCCGGACTTTTAATCCGTAGGTCGTGGGTTCGAGCCCCACGGGGCCCACCCTGCTCAAACCACCGCACTCGAACCAAAACCCCGCACTCGACGTCTCCGCGCACCCCCACACGCGCCGAGCGCGCCCCTTCCAGTCAAAACCCCCGCACAAACCACCGCCCTCGAACCAAACCACCGCACTCGACGTCCCCGCGCACCCCCACACGCGCCGAGCGCGCCCCTTCCAGTCAAAACCCCTCCGTCGGTCGAGTGGCCCTCGCAGCGGGCATATCGAGACCACCCCCACACGCCTACTGGTCTCGATACGCGCCCTTGGCGCACTCGACCAGCGAAGCACACCCCACTCGACGCCCCCCGGGCACCCCCACACGCCTACTGGTCTCGATACGCGCCCTTGGCACACTCGACCAGCGAAGCACACCGCACTCGGCGTCCCCGGCCACCCCCACACGCGCCGACCGCGCCCCTTCCAGTCAAAACCCCTCCGTCGGTCGAGTGGCCCTCGCAGCGGGCATATCGAGACCACCCCCACACGCCTACTGGTCTCGATACGCGCCCTTGGCGCACTCGACCAGCGAAGCACACCCCACTCGACGCCCCCCGGGCACCCCCACACGCCTACTGGTCTCGATACGCGCCCTTGGCACACTCGACCAGCGAAGCACACCGCACTCGGCGTCCCCGGCCACCCCCACACGCGCCGACCGCGCCCCTTTCAGTCAAAGCCCCTCCGTCGGTCGAGTGGCCCTCGCAGCGGGCATATCGAGACCACCCCCACACGCCTACTGGTCTCGATACGCGCCCTTGGCGCACTCGACCAGCGAAGCACACCCCACTCGACGCCCCCCGGGCACCCCCACACGCGCCGACCGCGCCCCTTTCAGTCAGGGCCGGCCAAGAACCGCTACCTTCGCGGGTCGAGCCGCCCGCGCAGCGGGCATATCGAGACCACCCCCACACGCCTACTGGTCTCGATACGCGCCCTTGGCACACTCGACCAGCGAAGCACACCGCACTCGGCGTCCCCGCGCACCCCCACAAGCACCGACCGCGCACCCAATTAACGGGCGACCCGCCCGGCGGCGTGCGCGTGCCGCACGCGCTGCAGCCGTCGGTGGAGTTCCCGGCGCATCTCGGCGCGGACCGCCCTCGCCTGCCGCTCCCCTGCGGTCGCGCGGCACGCGGCGTCAATTTCACGGGAGGCTTGATCCACGATTGCGCGGACCTCGTCGCTAATTGACTGTTCACTCATCCAGGCCTGCCACCGCTCAACCCCGCGGGCAACTACGGCGTGCGCGCGCGCCACCGGCTCGGTGCTGATCTGCGGTGCTGCTGCCTTGATCGCGGCCAGATCGACGAAGGTCACTCCCGGCAAATACCGCACGTCGGGGTCGATATCGCGCGCCAAGGCCAGGTCCAGCAACGCCACCGGATGCTCCCCTCCAGCAAACACGGGCGCCAGGGTCCTGGCATCGAGCACGTTGCCGCGCCCGGAACTCGCAATCACCACGTCGGCGTGCCGCAGGGCCCGCTGCACATCGTCGGCCGGGGCCGCACCCCGCGGCAGCGCAAAATCCCTGGCCCGCCCCGACGGCGAATAGACCTGCACGTTTGTGCATCCGCGGGCCCGCAGGGCGCTCAGGCACGCCCCGGCGAACTTGCCGGTTCCCACTAGTAGCACCCGCGCGGCGCCCCAGTTTTCCAGCGCGCCGCCCACCATGTCCAGGCCCGTCGCAACGATGGAACGGCCGTGGGATGCCAGCGAGGTTGCGGCCTCGACCTCCCGCGAAACGCGTATCGCGGTCTGGAACAACCTCCCCAGGACGTGCCCGGCGCTGCCCTCCGCGCGCGCTTCGCTCAAGGCGCAGGCCACCTGGCCGACTATTTCGCGTTCCCCGACGATCATTGATTCCAGGCCGGCGGCGACGGCGAACAGGTGCCGGGCCGCATCCTGCCCGTGGCGGGCGACCAGCAGCGACAAGACACTGTCGAAACTCAGCCCCGTGGCGTTCGCGATCGCTTCGATCAGTTCGCGCGTTGCATCCTTAGCGGCGCCGGCATCGACAACCGCGTACACCTCGAACCGGTTGCACGTCGCCAGCGTTACAACCTCGCGCACCGCTGGCGCGCCATTGCCGAATCCCGCGCCATTGCCGAAGCCGAAGCCGGATCCACCACCGGAGCCAAGGCCCAAACCCGGCCCGTCGGCGCCGAGCGCGCGCACATTGGATGCCGCTGCGCTCAACCGTTCTATCGTCGCGAGGGCAACGTCGCAGTGCGAGGCGCTCAGGGCAAGGAGGATCATGGTGCGGCCATCGTACTGAGAGGCACCGGCCGGCGGCACCTGCGCCCACCTGGTGAACACGCGCGACCAATCGGGCTGGCGATTCCATCTCAGATGGGTAAGGTTTTGGCGGGCACGCGACCGTGGGTGAAAGAATCGATTTCGGCAAGCGTAGCCGCGCACTCTGCCCGCAGGAACTCGTGCCGGGCCCCGACCGATTGAGGTGCTTATATGACCGTCCTGATCGCGTGTTCGCATGGAACGAGCGACCCCGCAGGGCAGGCGGCCATACGATCGCTGGTGGATCAGGTGCGCGAGCTTCTGCCCTCCGTGCGCGTCGAAGAGGCCTTCGTCGATGTTCAGCAGCCGGACCTCGAGCGCGTCCTTGCAGAGGTGTGCGGGGAGCCGGCGGCTGGCGATTGCGCACAAGATTTAAGGACGAGGGCCGTCGTCGTCCCCCTGCTTCTGTCCACCGGCTATCACACCAAGGTGGATATAGCCCGAGCGGTCGGTGCCCACGCGGGCGTTGCGCAGGGGGAGCCGCTGGGCGCTCACCCACTCGTTGCCCGACTGGTCACAGACCGGCTTATCGCTGCCGTGCCGGGTGGGTTTGAACCCACGGACCGGGTGGTGCTCGCGGCTGCCGGTTCCAGCAACCCCGCCGCCGTCCGGGACGTGGCGGCGGTCGCCGCGGGAGTCGGCCAGGCCATCCCGGTGCCGGTGACGGTCGGCTACGCGTCGGCCAGTGAACCCCGCATCGCCGATGCCGTGGCCGCGGCCCGGGCTGACGGGGCCTCGCGCGTGATCGTCGCGCGGTACGTGCTCGCCCCCGGGTTCTTCGCCGAACTGGTCGCCGCGAGCGGCGGCGATATTGTCTCGGCTCCGCTGGCGCCCGATCCCACGCTTGCCCGGGTCGTTGCGGATCACTATGCCGCGGCGTTAGCGGCACCCTAATTCCCGCAAGCCCGATCCCCGCGCAACGCGGAATACCGCCACACACACGCCCCGCCGCCCCGACACCGCAACACCCACACGCCCCGGCACCGCCACACACACGCCCAGCCGCCCCGACACCGCAACACCCACACGCCCCGGCGCGGTATCCGCCGCCGGCGCAGCATCGCGCAAGGGATGAAAGTCCCTACAGCTTGACCCAAAGGTGAGTAATGTGAAAACCAAGAACACTCGCCACGCGGCATCCCCAGCGGCCTCGGCGTGAACGCCGGATTCGCCCCGTCGAACGCCACGCGACCTGTGCACCACAATGCGGCATTGCGGCCGCGTGATTGCGAAGAGGTGAGTTCTGTGGAACCCGTTGGAGTCATTGTCCGCGGTCTTGGGAACGTCGGGCGCGACGCAATTCGAATGATCGCCACGAAGTCGAGCATCAAACTCGTTGGCGCGATAGATATCAACCCGGACATGGTCGGGAAGGATGCGGGAACCGTGTGCGGACTCGATCCGCTCGGCGTCACCGTCTCCGACGATGTGGATGCCGTCTTGGCAGGATCGGGAGAGGTGGTGCTCGACTACAGCCCGACGCGGCGAGACGAAAGCGGCCGGTTCAGCCCTAGCGTCGACGAGATCTGCCGGGAACTTGCCGCGGGCAAGAATGTCATAACGACCATTCCTTTGTACTACATGAGGGTTACCGCACCCGATCTTTACAAGAAATTGGATGATACCGCGCGCGCCGCGGGCGTCACCTTCCTTCCCTCCGGGCTGCTTCCGGGGGCGTACGCGAGCTACATTCCGATGGTTCTGGCCGGAATCATGGGCCGGGTCGATACCGTGCTGGTCGAATCGGGCGAGGACGACCAGTTCAACACGTCCAGTTGGGTCAAAGTCTTTGGCTACGGGACCGATCCGGCCACGTTCCCCTCCGACAGGTTGAAGGCCGGAATCGTGTCGTACTACGTCGGCGCCGTTTACGAAATGGGCGAGCGCCTCGGCATCCCGTTCGACACCGTACGCTCAACCCACCAGGTCTTTGCCGCGCCCGAGGATCTTCAGGTTGCCTGGGGCACCGTCGAAAAGGGCACGATTTACGGGCACGTCTTTGAGATGATCGGGGAAGTTGACGGCAAACCCCGTGTCACCTTGCGCTATGTACACCGCGTTTGCGCCGACAAGGTCGAGGAGCCCCGCATCCGCGAGGCGGTTGACATCGATGGTGAACCGGGCCTGCTGCACACGGAGATCCACGGAATGATGCCGGCAGACAACGGGTATGTCACCAGCGCCGCCCCGACCGTCAACGTGATCCCGCAGGTCGTGGCCGCCCCAGCCGGGTACCAATTGGCTATGGATCTACCCGTCGTCGTTCCGATCCTGTGATGCGTGTCTTCGCGTGGCGGCCCGGCGGAATGACGGGGCGCTGAGTTCCGTCAGACCGCATCGCGCTACCCATCGACCACGCGCAAGAATGCACTCAGTTCAGCCACCCCCTCGGCGGAAGTGGGCAGGTAGTTCACCAGTTCCGGGGAGTAGACGATGTAGCTGGCCCACTGCGCGCGCGAAATTGCCACGTTCAGCCGGTTCCTCGACAGCAGGAACCCCATCCCGCGCGGCACCTCGCTCGGCTCCGACGCGGCCATCGACAGGATCGAGATCACGGCCTGCCTGCCCTGGAACTTATCGACGGTCCCAACGGGAACCTCGTCAAGTCCCGCCCCATGCAGGGCAAGCTGCAACTGGGCCACCTGCGCGTTGAACGGAGTGACAACGATGAAATCGCCCGCCGCTAGCGGCCGCGTCGAACCCGCCGCATCCGTTGCGTGCTTGGCCCGCGGATCGCGCCAGGGTTTGCCCAGCAATTCCGCGATGATTGCGGCGACGCGCGCGGCTTCCTCTGGCGAACTCGTTGCCCGTCCCGTATGGCTCACCGGCACCGGGTGGACGCCCGCCGCGCAATCGATGCCGTCCCGGGTCCGCCGCACGGCCTTCGCGAGGACCCCTGGGGCCCGAAGGGACCTGGCATCCGCGGCGGCCGCCGACACCAGTTCGCCGCCGTAGGAAAGGTCCGAGACGACTGAGGACAGTTCGCTGTGCATGCGCCACGTGGCCGGCAGAAAGTACCCGAACTGGCTCGGCAGCACATCGTGGCCCGCAGACAGGTACCCCAGCGCGGATTCGTTGACGGGTTCCGGGTGCAGCCCCTGCGATACCTGCGGCAACTGCTGGGGGTCCCCCAAGAGCAGCAGGTTCCGGGCGCTTCCTGCCACTGCCGCCGTCGCGGCGAGCGAAAACTGTCCCGCCTCATCTATCACCAGCAGGTCTAGTTGCCCGGCCGGGATGCGGGATGCGTTCGAGAAATCCCAGGCTGTTCCGCCCACGACGATTCCCCGACGTTGCACAAAATCGAGGATCCGATCGTTGCGCAGGGTCGTCCACGCCCTGGTTTCGCCCGCCGCGGCTCCCAACGCGGCCTTCTTGCCGACGTTGTCCCGGTCGACGCCCGCTTCGACCACGGCGGCCAGAACATTCTCCACGGCCGCGTGCGACTGGGCTACGACCCCAATTCTCCACTTCCGGCGCCCCACGAGGTCGGCAATCACGCGCGCCCCGGTGTAGGTCTTTCCGGTTCCGGGCGGCCCTTGGACGGCCACATACGAATGATCGAGGTCGGCGACGCTTGCGCTGATCGCGGCGGCGAGATCGCTCCCCGATGTGGGTCGGACCAGCGTCCCGCAATGCGTGCGCGACGGTGCACGCAGCATGATGTCAACCACCGGATCGCGCGGAACACCGGGATGCGCGCGGTCCACCCGCTCCGCCCAGCGGCTGATCGCGCCCGGAATCGACCCCGGCCGGATCGGCGGCCCCGGCGTGAGCGCGACGGGGAGATCGGAGTATTCCTCTCCGAGATCGGCCTTTTCTTCCACCTGGACCCAGCCGCGGGGCACATCGATCGCGGTTACGAGGGCACGTGAATGTGCCGGTCGCATATCTGGGCGCTCGCTACCACCTTGCGCACGGCTCCCGAACTCGTACATCAAGAAAACCTGGCTGCCCTCGCGCAGCGTCGTTCCGTCGCCGAACTCACCACGCAGTTCGATCAGGCGCGAAGCCAAGCGCTTGTTACCCGCCGGGGGCTCCCACGGCCCGGCATCGCCGCCGGTCGCATCGCACACAAGCACGTCGCGAGTGTGCGCCCAGTCCGATAACGGCGCGCGGCGCCGCTCGAAGTGCGCCCGCCAGAAGGTCTTTGTTTCGCGTCGGTGGTAATCGACCGCGGCACCGGCCAACCCCCACAGCGTTTGCCGCGCGCTGCGGTGGGGGTTCAGCGGGTCGCCCGCCTTCTCCCTAAGGCTTGCGGCGAGCGCAGACTCGGCGGGTCGAAGCGCCTCTTGCTCCTCCGCGCTGACCGTGTCCGACCCGTCGCCCGGGCGCACGCCCGCCTGCTCCCCGCGCCGCACCAGCCATTCGTGGAGCCTGCGCGTCGAATCGCAGTCAACCTCGTTGTAGTAGGCGATTGATTCCAGGATCGCCCGCGCTTCCTCGTGGTCCCCACGGTCGCGCGCATCGCAGTAGTCCCAGTAGGCCTCAACCGACCCCGTTGCCGTCTTCACATCGTTGTCGCGCATGTGGGCAGGCAGGTACAGCGCCTCGATCGCTTTCAGCGAGTATGAACCTGCGCCTATTCGCACGAACCTGCGCACAACGGGGTACAGGTCGACCAGCACGCCATCGCGCAGCAGTGCGTCCACGCGATCCTCCCCCACGCCGTGCCGGGCCGCGATCGACAGCAGGTGAGTTTGCTCATAAGCGGCGTAGTGGTAGATGTGCATGTCGGGGTATGCGGCGCGCCTTCGTTCGACCAGGTCGAGGAAAGCAACGAGCGCCGACTTCTCTTGTTCCAGGGAATGCGCCCACAATGCAGTGAAAGCCCCGCGCCGATTGACGACGCCGAACAGGTAGTCCAGCCCCCACGCCGTTTGCCCGCGCGTGGTCGCCGGTTCCGAGTACATGGGGTCGCCCTCGAAGTCGAAGAAAAGATCCCCCACGTTCGGCCGCGGCAGCGCCGCGATGGCCCGCGGATCGACGACCTGCACCGGCGGCTCGTGCCCGCCGGTGTCTGCGCCCGCGCGCGCAGCAAGTTGAAGTTTGGCTTGCTGGCGCATCGCTTCCAGCGTGCCGCTGCCGATTCCAGGCACGTCGGCGCGCCGCCCGGCCAAATCCGCAACGGTGCGCACGCCCGCATCGAGCAGCCGCGCCCGCTGCGCCGCGCGCATGCCCGCCACCTGCAACACGTCATCGTGAAGTTCGACTTCCGGAGAGCACCACTCGCAGGTGCCGCACGCATGCAACCCGCGCGCTCCCCACACGACTGCCTTGCTGTCCCCCACCCGCGCATCGACTATCGATCGCAGGCGCTCTACCCGCGCTCGATACGTTGGCTCGATGTCGCGCAGGGCGTGCACGGATTCGCTGCCGTCGCCGAGGATGAGACGTGTGGTTGGTGCCGGCGTAATCCCGATGCTACGCATTTGCTCCGCGTAGGAAGCAAGTTGCATCAACGCCGTTACCTTCGCCGTACGGGCCAGCTTCGTGTCCTGCACCTCATATGCGCCGTCATCGGTGCGCACCAGGAAATCCGCGAATCCGACCATGCCCGCGTGCATGAACGCGGCCTGAAACACGACGTCGGCTCCCGACCTCAACGCGGTCACCGTTGCTTGCCGCGCAACTTCCATCTGCCCGGGATCGCGCAGGTCGGGCCGGGCAATCTCAACGACCCGCAACCCGCGATCGCGGTATCGCTGCAGCACTGCTGCCTCGTGGCGGTCACCCAGATGTGCCGCCCTCGCGGCCATCGGGTCCTCGACGCGCGGCGGCCGTTGCACCCGCCCCAGCAGGGCGTCGAGTTTCCGCGCGAATGCGAATTCGCAGTGCGCCGCGACCGTCAGGTCGGACGGGCTAGTGACGACTTGCCCTTGTGAGAAGTACATGCCGCGACCCTACCGCCGACCACCGACACGGCCGTCCCATCCACAGGCAGATCGCAGATGCGCGCTACCCAAGCAGCGCCATGCGAAGCGTGTCCAAACCAACCGAGCCGACGTTGAGCGCCCGCGTGTGGAAGCTCTTGAGATCGAACGAGGCCCCCTCGCGGGCGCGGGCCTCGTCCCTAATTTGTTCCCAAACCCGCTGCCCCACCTTGTAGGACGGCGCTTGTCCGGGCCAGCCGAAGTACCTGTTGACCTCGAACTTGATGAATTCGTCGTTCATGTGAACGTGCTTGCGGAAGAAGTCGAGCGCCCACTCGAACGTCCACGCGCCGGTGCCGTCGAGGTTCGGTTTGCCGGTGTGCACGCCGATGTCAAGGACCACGCGCGCCGCGCGCATCCGCTGCCCGTCTAGCATCCCGAGTAGGTCGGCGTCGTCACTGAGGTATCCCAGATCCTGCATCAGCCTTTCGGCGTACAGCGCCCAGCCCTCCGCGTGCCCCGATGTACCCGCCAGCAGGCGGCGCCAGGCGTTGAGCTCCGCGCGGTTGTAGACGGCCTGCCCGATCTGCAGGTGGTGTCCGGGTACCCCCTCATGGAAGACGGTGGTCAGCTCGCGCCACGTCGCAAAGTCCTCCACGCCCGGCGGCACGGACCACCACATCCGCCCGGGCCGCGAGAAGTCATCGGACGGACCGGTGTAGTAGATCCCGCCGTCGTCGGTCGAGGCGATCATGCATTCGATCTTCTGCACGGGCCCGGGAATGTCGAAGTGCGTCCCGCGCAGATCCGCGACTGCTTTATCGGCCGTTTCTTGCATCCATGCCTGCAGTGCGTCCTTGCCGTGGAGCTTACGCCGCGGGTCCGCATCCAGAAATTCGATGACATTCTCGAGGCTGCGCGACGGGTCGATGCGCCGGGCCACGGCTTCCTGTTCGGCGACCATGCGGGCAAGTTCCTCGATCCCCCACTCGTAGGTCTCATCGAGATCGATGCGTGTTCCGAGGAACTTTCGCGATGCGATCGAATACAGCTCACGCCCTATCGCGTCGTCCGCGGTCGCGTTGGGCGCCAAATCCGTTCGCAAGAATTCGGTGAATTCCTCATAGGCGCGCGCCGCCCTTGCCGCGTTTTGCTGCAGATCCGCGCGCAGCGATTCGGGGATGTGCGCAGGCGCCGTCTTCTCCTCGCCCACCATCGCCGCGAACAACCCGTTCGGGCCTCCATAGGTCTGGACCAGATCCGCGACCGCGTTGACCTGGCGTATCGCGGGCGTCACGCCGCGCGCGATACCGATCCGCAGCGTTTCGATGTAGCTGCGAATGGACGGCCCAACATTCGACAGCCTTCGCGAGATCACGGCCCAGTCATCTTCGGTTGCGGTTGGCATCAGGTCGTAGACCATCCGGATATCCTGCGCGGGCGACGCCAACACGTTGAGGTCGCGCAGGTGGAAGCCGGCCTCGTACGACTCGATCTCTAGCCCAATTTGCTCCGCCAGATCGAATTTCGTGATCCGATCGACGTCATCGCGCGGCCGAGCGTCGTGGAGCTCAAGCAGTGTTGCCTTCGCCGCATCGAGGTAGCGCTGCGTGCCCTCGGGCCCGAAGTCAGCGTGCTGGTCGGGCAGCGGGTCAATGCCCGTGTAGGTGCCGGTCTCTGGGAAAAGCGTCACCACCGTGTCGAGCCACTTTTCGGCGATGAGATCGATGGCCGATTGCTCGCGCCCTGCCGCGTCATTGTCTGTCATGTCACCAGGGTAGTACTGCCCTGTGACAAAGGTCTTTGCTACCGACGAGCGCCCCGCCCCCGCACGCGCGCGCACTGCATCTAAAGGATAGACGCATTCACTCACGATTGCTCTCACATCTTTTGCAACTTCGAGTATCGTGAGGCAATTATAGATATACCTGCCATCGTTGTCAGCGCATAGTCGCGCCGCACCGATGGTGAAACCCGGCGGGCAATGGCCGCCCGCATCGCCGCCGTTCGATGTTGAATCGGCAGACAAAAGGAGCAAGTCGCGTGAGCGCATTCGGAAGCACTCGGGCCCCGGGACGTGGGGCACCACCCAACAGAAGTTTGCACAAGCGCCGCCTCATCGCGGCCCTGACGACCGCGGCGCTCACGGCGACCGCGCTCACCGCCGCCGTTCCGGCCCACGCCGCAGCCTCAGGCGCCGACCCCATGGCCGCGAATCCGTTCGGCGGCAATGTCACGATCTTCGACAGTTCGTGGTCGAATCAGAACATCAACACGGCCCTGCGAAACGCCGCGAGCGCGGGCACGCACTGGTCAACCGACCGCAAGGCGTTCTTCTTCAAGCCCGGTACCTACGGGAACTCGTCATACAACGGCGCCACCGACGACCCGACGAAAATTGTGAACTCCGAAGTGGGCTACTACACCCAGATCTCAGGTTTGGGAAAGAATCCCGGCGATGTGACCATCAACGGCGCGCTCCACGTCGAGGGCGAGCAGTACAACGCCGGGACCACGTATTCGGGGCTCACGGCTGCGGAAGTTCAAAAATGCAGCGAGCAACCGTGGGGCGCAGGCAATGACTCGAACTACATCGAGACGCTGACGCCCGAAGAGTACGCGTCCCTATCGAAGTGCCTCTCGCCGGGTGGGCTCAACAATTTCTGGCGCTCGCTTTCTAACATGACGATCAATCCCAAGCAGTTCGCGTATGGCGACGACGCTGCCCGCGGAACTACGGCGGCGGGCAACGCCGATGCGGGCCAGATGCGGTGGGCCGTGTCGCAGGCGGCCCCCATGCGTCGCGTCCAGATCAACGGTGACCTGAGTGTGTACCCGCACTGGGGCCAGTATTCTTCGGGCGGCTTCATTGCCGACAGCAAGATTCAGGGTTCTATCCAAACAGGTTCCCAGCAGCAGTTCCTCTTCCGCAACAGCGCGGTCAATACGCAGAACGACACATCGAAGCAATTCGATGACAAGGGCGTGTGGAACATGGTGTTCTCGGGCGTGACGGGCGGTCCGTCCGCGACGGACTTCCCGACCAGCACCAGTAACGACACAACCGACGTAAGCACCCTGCACAAGTGGACGGTCGTTGATAAGACCTCCGTTTCGCGCGAGGCGCCGTACGTCGTGTGGGACAGCTCCAGCGGCTACTCCGTTGTCGTGCCCGATGCGCAAAAGAACACGTCTGGAACTACCTGGTCGGCATCCGCGAACGGTTCATCGCAGACAATCTCACTCAGTAAGTTCCTTGTTGCCAACAAGGACACGTCGATTGACGACATTAACGCGTGGCTGGAGACGCCCGGCAACCACTTGATCTTGAGCCCCGATGTCTACAAACTCTCACACTCAATCGTGATCAAGAACGCCAACACTGTCGTTCTGGGGCTCGGCCTTGCGACGCTAACCCCGGTGGGGAATGCTGACGCGGTTATCAAGGTCGCGGACGTTGAGGGCGTCAAGATCGCGGGCATCCTGGTTGATGCTGGCGAACGCCTTACCAATTCGCTGATCAAGGTGGGACCCGTCCGTGAGGGCGACACCGCCGACAACTCCAACCCCGACAACCCGACCACGCTGTCGGACGTTTTCGTCCGCGTGGGTGGCATGAACAAGGGGCGCACGGACACCGCTATCGAGATCAACAGCGACAACGTTTTGCTCGATGACATCTGGACTTGGCGCGCCGACCATGGCACCGGCGATTCGACGAGCGGCACCGGACTTTACGGCTGGTCCGACAACTACGCGCCAACTGGCGTTCGAGTCAACGGCGACAGCGTCCACGCGACCGGACTGTTCGCAGAGCACTTCTACAAGAACCAGGTCGAATGGAACGGCAACAACGGCGACGTTGTGTTCTTCCAATCCGAACTCCCCTACGAAGTTCCAAACCAATCGAAGTACAAGGACGAGGGCCGCGACGGCTACGCTTCGTATCGGGTCGCACCCGACGTCACGGACCACCGCCTCCGGGGCGCCGGCGTGTATTCATACTTCCGGGACGCGCAAGACAATCCCAGCGCCTCGACAGGTATCTCCGTCCCGCGCGCCGAGAATGTGACCGTCACGTCGGCCGTGACAAGGTTCTTGAACGGCTACGGGTCCATCGATCACGTGGTGAACCGGATCGGCCGCAAGGCCGCCAACGTCGATCTCACCGCGAACGGCAAGGTCAACGACAACGATCGCACATCGTGGCTAGCCAACTTCGATTGGAACTCCGATTCCGATTCCATCGCACCTGTGATCTTGACCGACGCGGATCCCGCCTCGCCCGACGATGGCGATACGTACACCACACCGGTGAACCTGTGGGTCAGCGCAACGGACAATGAGACTCCGAATGACCAGATCCTGCTCGAATACCAAATCGACGACAGGAACTGGAAGCGCGTCGGCATCAATGCAGACACCGGCAAGGGGCTACTGAACCCGCCCAGCGGCGAACACACCGTCAAACTGCGCGCCACCGATGAGGCCGGCAACGTCTCGAGAACTTCCCGCACATTCAAGATCAACGCGGACGGCAACCCCGGTGACCTGACCGATCCTGAGTCGGGCACCGACCCGGACATCGGAGGCCCCGTCTACCCCGTCGACCCGGACCCAACCGACCCAGACCCCGCCGACACGACCAAGCCGACGGTGCAGATCACTTCGGATCCGCAGGCTGCGACTGATGGTGTCTTCCGGCAGCAGGTCACGCTGACAATTACTGCTAAGGATAACGTCACGACCAACGCTGGCTACCCGAAGGTCACCTACAAAATCAACGGCGGCGCCACTACCGACTACTCGGCGCCGTTCAAGCTGACAGATGACGGCACCTACACGGTGCTAGCGCGGGCTACCGACAAGCAGGGGAACTGGCGTGAAGCGACGTGGACCGGAAAGATCGACACGTCGCTACCGGACGCGGAGGCACCGAAGGTGACCATTTCGTCGGACCCGTCTTCACCTAGTGCGAATGGCAAATACGAGACTTCGGTCAAGCTCACTGTCACCGCAAGCGACGACAAGGATCCTTCGCCTTCGATTGAAGTTATGCGCGATGGTGGCGAATGGGAGGCATACACCGGTCCAGTAACGTTCACGTCCGAGGGTGAGCATTCGCTCCAGGCCCGCGCCACGGACAGCGCCGGCAAGGTGAGCGATGTCAAAACGTGGACCGGAACAATAAGGTTCCCCGACGCGACCAGCCCTAGCGCCACCATCACACCCGACCGCGCACCGGATGCCAACGGCAAGTACACCAACGCCGTCACCCTCACGGTCGCGGGAAGCGACGACAGCGGTGCGGTTGCAAAACTGGAGTACGACCTGGGCAACGGCTGGGTGGAGTACTCGACGCCCATCACGCTCACCAACAACGGCACGTACACCGTCAAGGCGCGCGCCACCGATGCCGCCGGAAACGTATCCGAGGTTGCGCAGTGGACCGGAACCATTGCCAAGCCGGCGAGCGATCCCTGGAACCTGGGCAGCAACCCACCCGGTACCATCACTGTCGGCAAGACGCTCACGGCGACGATTCACACCAAACCGGCGGCCCCGAAGAAGGGGTACACCTGGTTCAAGAAGAACGTAACCGTGAAGGTTACCGGAACCGCTCCCGCTGGCACCCGTGCCGTCGCGCAGATCAAGGTGGGGAACGGCCCGTGGTACACCTATGCGGGCCCCGTGCTGGTCTCCGCGAACGGCAAGACACAGATCCAAGCTCGGACAGTCACGATGACCAAGTCATCACCTGTCGTTAGCAAGTCGGTCAAGGTGGACAAGGTCAAGCCGAAGAAGATCAAGGTCAAGATCAAGATCAAGAAGAAGAAGCGGGTTGCCTACATCCGTCTCACCGCGACGGATAAGCACTCGAAGGTCTTGAAGTTCCGCTACAAGTTGCCCGGCAAGAAGTGGAAGACCATCACGGCAAAGAAGGCCAAAAAGAAGGGCATTGTGCTCAAGGCCAAGAAGAAGAAGATTGCCAAAATTGTCCGCAAGCTCGTCAAGAAGAAGGCGAAACTGCGGGTGTATGCCATCGACAAGGCAGGAAACGCTTCGAAGAAGGGAAAGAAGTCGAAGGTGAAAATCGCGAAGAAGCTCAAGAAGCGCCTCGCGAAGGTCGTCTGAGACCTTGCCGAAATGGTCATTGGCCAACGGGTGGGCCCCGCAACCGATTGGTTGCGGGGCCCACCCGTTTCCGCCTCGCGCGCGGACAAACAGCCACAAACCGGGTACGTTCATTTGTTGCACGCACGCTGGGGTCGCCGCGTTTCACGTTTGCTGATAACGTTGTCAACGGTGCATGAGCAGCAGCGTGGCCGCTCATGCCCCAACCAAATCCCACGCCCCACGCTACGCAACGAAGCGAACGTCACATCGGTTTGAAGGAGTCCCGCACGTGAGCGAACACCATCGCAGAACATTACCGACAGCCCCCCGCAGAGGCAGGCTTAAACCATCACTCGCCGGGACGGCCGCGCTTGCGCTCATCGCGTCGGGCATCACCCTCGCCGCGACACCCGCACAGGCCGCTTACACCCTCGCCGATGCAACGAACCCTGACTTCGGTTCGAACGTCACGATCTTTGACGACTCTATGCCCGCACCCTCGATTCAATCGACCCTTCGAGCAGCAGCAAGCTCGATGGCCGGCGACGCGAACCACTGGTCCACAGAAAGAAGAGCGTTCTTTTTTAAGCCAGGGACATATGGCACAGCAGCAACGCCAATACAGTCCGAGGTGGGTTACTACACGACCGTCGCGGGCCTCGGCGCATCGCCCGATTCCGTGACCATCAACGGTTCGCTATCGGTCGAACAGGAACTACATGATACGCAAGATCAGGGCATATGCAGCGCAATTGGCGACCGATACGACAGCGACCTCTGCAAGAGTCCCGGATCGCTCAACAATTTTTGGCGCGGCATGTCGAACCTGGCCATTAACCCCATTCCGAATCAGGACTTCTACGACACCGGCAACGCCGCACAGTCAGCAACAAACTCGGTGCGATGGGCCGTCTCGCAAGCCGCTCCGCTACGGCGCGTGCACATCAAGGGGCAACTCTCTCTCATTGGCCAGTACTACGGCTTTGCTTCAGGCGGCTTCATGGCAAGCTCAAAGGTAGACGGTGAGGTCTACGCCGCCGGTCAGCAGCAGTGGTACACCCGCGATTCCGTAATAGGTTCCTGGAACGGCTCCGTTTGGAACATGGTGTTTTCCGGGGTCACGGGAGCTCCCGCGGACAGTTACCCGGATTCTGCCCAGAACGCGGACACGAAAGACCAGTCAAAGTACGCGAACTACGGCGATACGCCCGTTAGTCGCGACGCGCCTTTCCTCACCTGGGACAGCGCCGATGGTTACCAGGTATTTGTGCCGGACGCGCGCACGAATGCGAGCGGTGTCCAATGGACAGAAACCAGCGCAGGCAAGGGCACCAGCATTTCTTTGAGCGATTTCGTTGTGTTCCAACCCAGCAATTTCACTGCCTCTGCCGCCAACAGCGCGCTCGCCGCGGGAAAGCACATACTATTTACCCCCGGCCAATACTCAGTGACAGAGCCTCTCAAAGTCACAAACGCAGACACGGTAGTGCTAGGCATTGGTTTGGCGACCCTACGCCCCACGAACGGTAACGCTGTGATTGCAGTCGGGGACGTTTCGAATGTCAGCCTTTCGGGATTGATGATCGAACCCACCGAGAAGAAATCGGACGTGCTCATCCAGGTCGGGCCGCGGGGCGCCAAAACCAGCGATCCGAAGACGCCAACCACGCTGTCCGATATCTACATCCGAATTGGTGGCGCACAATACGGAAGCGTCGACACGGCAATTGAGATCAACTCCCCCCATACGCAAATCGATAACATCTGGTCTTGGCGCGCCGATCACGGTTTTGACAGCGGCGTGAAGAGCGGCTACCGGTGGAACGACAACGAGGCAGGCACCGGGCTCCTTGTCAATGCAAACAACGTCACCGCTTTGGGACTCTTTGTCGAGCACTATCAAAAAAACCAAACCATTTGGAACGGGGAAAACGGCCGGACTATCTTTTACCAAAACGAGCTGCCCTACGAGCCGGAGACTCAGGACCAGTGGACAGATCGCGGTCGCGAAGGGTACGCAGCCTATAAGGTCGACCCATCCGTAAAAAGCCATGAGCTTTTCGGTGCTGGCGTCTATTCCTATTTCCGCTGGTCGGACACGGTCTGGGCCCACACCGGGGTCTCCGTACCAAAACGAGAAGGCGTGTCGGTCAAGCGAGTCGTAACGCGTTGGTTGAACGGTTGTGCCTCGACTGACGCAGGCGCCGCAGACCCGAACTGTACTGCTGAAGGAAAGGGCGGCGGGATCCGGCACATCGTCAACGACCAAGGTGGTCAGGCAGATAGCGCCGGAGCAGCCGGAGACGAAGAAAAGACCAAATGGATGCGCCAGTATGATTCGACGGCGGGCGACGTGTCGGCGCCGAATCTAACCGTTCAGGTCGCCACGGGAGGCACGATCGCCACCCAGCTCAAGGCGAAGGTTAGCGACACTGCGGGCGGCAGCGAAGCGAGCAGAATTCACGTCGACTACAAGGTCGGCAACAGCCTGTGGCTCGCTGCCTCAGCGGTCGACGCCGCTACCGGAGTGGCCACTATCACGCCACCGAACGGCACGAATGTTGAGGTCAAGGTCCGGGCAGTTGACGAAGCGGGCAACGTGTCCGCGCTCGCAACCTGGACCGGCAACGTCGACAATGAGGGAGACCCCGGAAAGATCACCGATCCGGACCTCGGCGGCGGCACAGGCGGCAACAACGGCGGCAACAACGGCGGCAACAACGGCGGCAACAACGGCGGCAACAACGGCGGCAACAACGGCGGCAACAACGGCGGCAACAACGGCGGCACTGATCTGCCATCCGATTCGGGCACTGATCCGAGCAACCCCAACCAGGGCACAAACCCTTCGGGCACGCTCACGATCGGCACCAAGCTCTCCGCGACCGTGCGCATCACCCCCACCAAGCCCAACGGCAAGCGTGGCTGGTACAAGAAGGCAGTGACGGTTGCGGCCCGGGGAACGATCCTGTCCTCGGCGCCGGGATTCCTGCAGATCAAGGTGGGCTCGGCAGCGTGGCGGACCTACACCGGCCCCGTAAAGGTCAAGACCAACGGCAAGGCCGTCAAGGTCCAGGCGCGGGTGGTCTCCGGTTCGAAGACGTCCCCGATTGACTCCGTAACGGCGAAGATCGACACGAAGAAGCCCGCCAAGATCAAGGCCAAGGCACTCAAAAAGCGGTCCAAGGGGGCCAGGTTGCTGAAGCTCACCGCGAAGGACGCAACGTCGAAGGTCGTGAAGATCCAGTACAAGGTGAACGGCAAGGGCAAGTGGAAGACCTACAAGTCCAGCAAGAAGATCCGGATCACGGCGAACCTGAAGAAGGTCAAGGTCAGGGCCTACGACAAGGCCGGTAACCGGTCGAAGGCGAAGGTCAAGAAGATCAAGGCCTCTTGGCGATAGCCGACAACGAGGGGAGGGGCGGGGCGACCACTACGCAGTGGTCGCCCCGCCCCTTTTGCTCGCTCGCGGCCAACCACCCGCACCCGCGCACTCCCCCTCAGCGCGCCGCCCGCAGCCGCGTCACCCCGGCGCGCACCAACAGAGCACACACGAATAAGGCGGCCGCGAGCAGCGACATCGAACCGCCCGCAGCCACGTTCCAGGCCTTCGATATCTCCAGCCCGCCGAGCGTGCTAATGACACCGAAGGTGGCCGCCAGCGGCATCAGCAGGAACAGCCGCCCGGTCAACGCTCTGGCGGCGGCCGCTGGCCCCACTATCAACGCGATCGCAAGGATTGCGCCCGCTGCCGGCATCATCACGGCAACCGTCGCGGCAATGAGCACAAGCGCAATAACATCGATGAAAACCGGCGAGTACCCCACCGCCGCATAGCCGACGCGGTCGAAGCTAGAAAACACCAGTTCCTTACCCCAAACGCCCACGACAATGACCGCCGCCGCCAGGACCACGGCACTGGCCGCGACGTCGGATTCACGCACCGTCAAGATGGATCCGACCAGGTAAGAACTCACCGCGCCCGCGCGCGCGGGATTGAGCGATTGCAGCAGCATGCCCAGAGCAAACCCGCCGGTCAGCACCACGCCCGTCGCAACCTGGTCGCCCTGCCGCCGGACGCGGCTCAGCGCGGCCAGCACCGCAACGAGCACCAGGCTGAAGACCCCCGCTCCAAGGACCACATTCATTCCCATAAGCGCCGCGATGATGCCGCCGGGGAAGCTCGCGTGAGTGAGCGCAACCGTAAAGAACGCGCGCTTGCGCAGCAGCACAATCGGCCCCACGATCCCGGCCAGGAGCCCCAGCACCAGCGCTTCGCTTTGCGCCAATTGATAGAACGAGTTCACCCTCGCCCTTCCTCCCGTCCCCCATCGAATGCGGTGGCGGTGGCGGCTGCGCCGCCTTCGGCTCCGCCCCTGGCAGGTGCGCCGGCACCCGCCGCACCACCCGGCACACCGGCATCCGACATCGCACCATCCGCCGAAGCAACACCCGCCGCACCGGCACCCGGCACACCGGCATCCGACATCGCACCATCCGCCGAAGCAACACCCGCCTCACCGGCACCCGACGCCCCGGCACCCGACAACGCGGCGCCGCGCGCCGCCGCGCGGTCAACCGCATCGTGATCGGGGGCGCTGGGAGGGGGGGACGGGGAACTCGTCGGTGATTTTCCGTGCGATGCGAAGGCCCGCGCCAATAGGCCCATGGCCATGATGACCAGGTAGAAGGCTATGAGCGTTAGCACCGCGACCGCCGATGGCGATGCCGAAACGTCCTGGTTGACCGATAGATCGAAGCCCACGACCAGACCCACCGCGTTGGCCGTGACGGCCAGCGCAGCGGCAATCGGGGTAATAAGAAGGACCCTGCGCGTAACCAGGCGCGCCGCCCCCACGGGAACAATTATCAGGGCCAAAACCATCAGATTCCCGATGGCCTGCGACCCTGCGACGACGATTAGCGCGACCGCACTATTGAGCGCCACGTCGTACGGCAGCGTCGGGAATCCGGCCGCGGCGAACCCGCGCGCGTCGAAGGCTCGGAACAGGAACCACTTCCAGCCGATCACGATGATCAGGCAGGCCGCGGCGCTCACCGCAACGATCTGTCCGACCAATTGCGGCGGAATAGCGAGCAGGTTCCCGAACAGTAGCTGTTCCAGCTCCGAGACGTAACCTGATCGCCGCGAAACAAGCACGACCCCGATCGAGAACATGGACGTGAGCACGACCGCGACCGCGGCATCCGATCCAACATGGCGGCGGTCCAGGACCGTCAGCGTAACGGCGCCGATCATGGCGGCCGCGAGCGCGCCGACCACCATCCATTCCGTGCCGCCCACGATGTACCCGATGACGAGGCCCGGGAACACCGAGTGCGTCAATCCGTCGGAGACGAATTCGAGGTTTCGCAAGTTCACGAACAGGCCGATCATCGCGGCGGCGACGGAAATGACCGCCGCCACCAGCAGCGCCCTGCCCATGAAGGGAAGCGCGAATACCTGCGCAATGTCCGCCGGGCTCATCCGTGCCGGCCGTGGTCGTGATCGGGTGTGGTCAGGGTGTGTTCGTCGATCTCGACCCCGAGCCCGTGGAAGGTCGTTTCGATTTTGTCGAGGGTGAGGGTTGACGCGATGGGTCCGAACGCGATCATGGACTTATTCAGCAGCATGACGTGGCTACAAACATCGCGGGCAAGTTGCAGGTCGTGGGTGGACGTCACGATCGTCACGCCCTCCGCGCGCAGTTCGCTTACGAGTTTGAGGAGCGCATCGCGATTGGTCTGATCCAGGCCGTTGAAAGGCTCGTCGAGCAGCAGAATCCGCGGGCCTGACACTATTGCCCGCGCCAATATCCCGCGCTGCTGTTGGCCTCCGGACAGCTCGCCGAAGCGCCGCCGCTCGTGCCCGCTCAGCCCCACGCGATCTATCGCTTGCTTGACGGCTTCTTTGTCGGCGGCGCTGGGCCAGCGCATGGCACCCATCTGCCGGTAGCGCCCCATCATGACGACCTGCCGCAGGGTAACGGGAAATTCGGGGTCGAGTTCTTCCGTCTGCGGCATCAGGCCCACGCGGCGGCGCGCGTCCCTGGGAGATTCGCCCAGGACGCGCACCGTGCCGCTGACGCATCCGACCAGGCCCAGCAGGCCCTTGATCAACGTAGACTTGCCCGAGCCGTTCGGTCCGATCAGTGCGATCGCGTCACCCGCGCGCGCGTGCGCGGTTACGCCGCTGAGCGCGGGGGGTCCCCCGTAGCTGAAGGCCGCGTCCGCGAGATCAAGGCTCGGGGCAGTTCCATCCGTTCCAGTCACACTACGACTGTATGTCACTGGGGAGGGTGAGCGGCTGGGCCCCCCAGGCGCTGAGAATCACCGTCGTGTTGTGGATCTGTGCCTTGATGTAGGTATCCCCCGTCGATCCCGCGGGGCCGAGTGAATCCGCATACAAGGCATCCTCACCCGAGTAAACCGTTACGCCCGCGGACTTGGCCACCTGTTCTGCGGCCTTCGGATCGATGGCCGACTCGGAGAATATGGCCTTGACGCCCAGCTTCTTGATGTTGTCGATGAGGTCTTGAATCTGCGCAGCGCTCGGTTCCGCGTTGTCCTCGAAGTTCGGGATGATCGAGCCGACGAAATCGATGTCGAAGGCCTGGGTGTAGTAGTAGAAGGCGTCGTGGTTCGAGACCATGAGGCGTTTATCGGCGGGAACCTGGTCCACGCTGTCGGCGATCCATTCGTCCAGTTTCTTGAGCTTCGCGTTGTATGTCTCTGCATTCTTCTTGAAGCCCGCCGCGTTGGTCGGATCCTTGTCCGCGAGCGCGTCAGCGATGTTCGTCACCATGATGATCGCGTTGGCGGGGTCCATCCAGATGTGAGGGTTTTTGCTCTCCTCTTGTCCGGATTCGTTTTCCGTGTGCCCATCCGCATCCGCGTGATCAGCGTCATCGTGGTCGTCCGCGTGATCAGCGTCGTCCCCGTGGTCGTGGTCGTGGTCACCATCGCCGCCCAACTCGACACCCTGCGAAGAATCCACGAGAGTCCCCTTGAACCCGGCCGCCTCAGTCACCTTGGACAACCACGTCTCCAGGCCCGCACCGCTTTCGACAATGACGTCCGCCTGCGAAATGGCCAACAGTTCCGCCGCCGTCGGATCAAAGCTGTGTGCGGAAGCATTCGGTTGAATGAGTTGCGTGACCTGCGCCAGGTCGCCTACGACGTTTCGTGTGAAGTCCGCAACCTGCGTGGTTGTTGCGACGATCGCCAGGTCCGATTTCCCGGCGGAAGGCCTGGAGGACGAGGACGAGGAGGCCGCGGTTCCACCCGCGCACCCGGCGAGCGCCGCGGCCGCCAGGAGGGCGACGGGTACGGCCAGAACTGTTTTCTTCATCAATACCTACCTACTAGTTGACAACAGTTCTCACTATAGCCCTATTTGGTAATGGTTACCAATATGGAATAGCTGGAGCGGGGTGGTGGGCCTCGTCCCTCACTGAACTAAGCCCACCCGAGTTCGTGCAGGCGCGCGTCGTCAATGCCGAAGTAATGCCCGATTTCGTGTATCACCGTGACCGAAACTTCCTCAATGACCTGGTCAATCGTTTCGCACATGCGCAACGTCGGGAGCCGGTAGATGGTGATCTTGTCGGGCAGCGCACCCGCCGGACCCCCCTCACCAACAGCCGTGACCGGAAAACCATCGAAGTGCCCCAATAAGTGCGGGTCGTGGTCCGGAGCGTCGTCCTCCACGACAAAGGCGACGTTGTCGAGGCGCCGCGCAATCTGGTGCGGAATGCGATCCAAAACCCCCGCAACAATCGCCTGGAAATCGGCCTGGGACATCTCAAACATGGACCCATTGTGCCCGCCGCATTGCCCATCAACCACACGAAACGCGTCGCCCGGGACCCTCACGTTGCCGAAAGTGGCATTTTCCCATTATGCTAGGCGAGTTGTTCGGCCCCAGGCCGCGCGACTCCACGTTGCCGGGCGGTGGCTCACGGAATGCTCCAAGACCACGAACCGGGCAAGGCGCCCCCATCGTCTAGTGGCCTAGGACGCCGCCCTTTCACGGCGGTAACACGGGTTCGAATCCCGTTGGGGGTACCGATCGGAAGCGATTTCCCTCCGCGGAAATGATCGTGTACGATCGTGCAGGTTCGAAAGTGAAAAGTCGAACCAAGGTCTTGATTGATCAAGGCCCCGTGGCGCAGTTGGTTAGCGCGCCGCCCTGTCACGGCGGAGGTCGCGGGTTCAAGTCCCGTCGGGGTCGCTCGGCTCAGCAGCTGGCTCAGCCAGCCTGTGAGGCTAGGCTCTGTAGCTCAGTTGGTAGAGCGTTCGACTGAAAATCGAAAGGTCACCGGATCGACGCCGGTCGGAGCCACGTAGCGACTATTACATCGCTGCTGAACCCTTGCGTAGCTTCTACATCGCAAGGGTTCTTTTTTGCGCGCGGGTCGCCGCGCAGGCCAAGTCCCCGCCACACCCACACGCGGTACGCCCTAGCCCTATGCAGCGTCATGCCGTACTGTGACCTCAGTGATCGGCGACCGCCGGGCGCGCAATCCACCTGGCGCTCGGCCGCCGTCACAGAACGAGGTTAGAGTATTTCCACTCAACTCGCCGATGCCCTCGGCTCCCCCGCGACGACCACCCAAAAATACTCACGCAGCGAGGACTTCCCGCCGATCATCCGCGCTTACGCCAGGCTATCTGAGGTGGTCCGCGAGGCAGGACTGTTGCGGCGTTCGCGCCGCTTCTACCTTGCGACCGGCGCGGTCATCGCAGCTTTGTTCGCGCTTGCTATCATCGGTTTCGTTTTGCTAGGACACTCGTGGTTTCAGCTACTGATCGCGGCGGCGCTGGGGATTTTGTTCACACAGGTCGCCTTCTTAGCCCATGAGGCTGGGCACCGCCAAATCCTCTCCTCCGGCCCGGCGAACGATCGCCTGGCGCGGATCCTGGCGGCCTACGTCGGCATGAGCTATTCGTGGTGGGATGCGAAGCATACCCGCCATCACGCGAACCCCAACCGTGTCCGCAAAGACCCCGATATCGAGGTCGACACGATCTCGTTCTTGGACGAAGACGCCACACAGGCACGGGGGTTCCGCCGCCTGATAACCCGCAAGCAGGGCTGGTTCTTCTTCCCGTTGCTCACCCTCGAGGGGTTCAACCTGCACTTCCACAGCCTGCGGTTTCTTGTCGGTCCCGGAAAGGTGAAGTCCCGGTGGACGGAACT
Organism: Rarobacter incanus; assembly: GCF_006715765.1. Lineage (NCBI taxonomy): Bacteria > Bacillati > Actinomycetota > Actinomycetes > Micrococcales > Rarobacteraceae > Rarobacter > Rarobacter incanus. Next base: position 1,844,101 of record NZ_VFNV01000001.1, on the reverse strand, counting down.
CTCCCTGATTCTGGTGCGCTCCGCGCTGCTATTCGTGCCCATCTTCGCACTTTTGCCGCTGGGGATGGCATTTGCGTTCGCGGGCGTGATGCTTGCAGTGTTCGGGCTCTATATGGGGGCATCGTTCGCCCCCAACCACAAGGGCATGCCGATCATCGCCCCCGATTCGAAGCTAGATTTCTTTTCCAAACAGATCCGTACTTCTCGCAACATTCGCGGCGGGTGGTGGATGACGGCGCTCATGGGCGGGCTCAACTACCAGATCGAACACCACCTATTCCCGAGCATGGCGCGTCCTCACTTGGCCAAAACGCGCGCGATCGTCAAGGAGTTCTGTGCTCAACACGATGTGCCATACACCGAGACGTCGCTATTGCGTTCGTACGCGATCGTGATCGGTTACCTCAACACCGTCGGCCTCGCCGCTCCCGCGCCATTCGAGTGCCCCATGGTCGCCCAGTTCAGACGCGGCTAGCGAGCGCCGGCGCCGCCCATCTCATCGCTCGCCAAGGTCCCAGGCTAGTTTCAAATCGCCGAGCTGAAAGCACCCGCCACGCTCGACGTGTACCGTCTGACCTGCACTAATGTGCACTACGACGCTGACACCGTCATCGCCGATCAGGCTCACACCATTTGTCGAACCGACATCCGTGACATGCAGAACATTACCGACGAGTTCCGCCAACCCGTGCGTTTTCGACACCGTCCGCGACGGGTCCACCAGAGTCAGGGTCGTTATCCCGGGGTAGCCTGCGCGATCGGGACGCCTACCCATGAGAACCTTCACGGCCTTGACCGGGTAGACGTTGCCCGTGGAATCGACCATCGTGAAGACGGCCTTCTCCGTGCTCACCGGTTCGCTCGGTGGGCGCGGGGCGCCACCCGGCGCGGACACGCCAGGGCCCGTCCCCCCAGGCCCACCCGACTCGGCCCCATCCGCTGCGCTTCCCGGCACGGACACCCCAGGCCCACCCGACTCGGCCCCATCCGCTGCGCCTCCCGGCGCGCCCGCAACCGCCCACGGCGCGCTGGGGATCGGTGCGCGCCACGGACGCTGGGCGGGTGCCGGTGCGGGCTGAGGCATTTCGTAGTCGGCGACTACCGCCAGGTCCCGCAATGCTCCCCGAACGGCAATATCCGCACCGGAATCGACTGCGATCAGGGCGCGGCAGAAGCTGGCCAGAAAGGACTCGTAGGCATTGAAGGCGGCAATCGTCGCGCCCCGATCCACTTCAACCGGAGCCACGAGAGTATAGCTATCGATTCCTGCGCTGACGGAGGTGTGCGATTCCAAGCGGCTGCCAATGTGAATGTGAAATTGCAAGTAGTCCCGGCGGGCAGCATCCGTGCCCCGGATCCCCAGGCGCGCGAACCCGCCCGCAATTTCGACAATATCGACCGCATATTGGGCCCGGTCCTGCGCGCGCGACGGGTACTCACCGCAGGAATTCTCCACGCACAAGACCACCGCTTCGGGCTCCGCCGACGTCATGATGTCGACCCCGGCGCGGGCCTGGTCCTGCGCTCTACTCACAAGAATTCTCCTTCACGCGTAGTCTTGTAACTGCGCTCGACTCATCCTAATTCTGATCGCTAGGTTGGCGTTAGCCGCGAAGTGCAGTCCGACGCCCCTTGAGGAGAACCCCATGACGACACCAACCGACCGACCACCGCTCAGCGCCGTCATTGCGCGTGCGATCACGGCAATCGTCGATCTTGCAAAGGCCGAAATCGCCGCGTACAAGAACTCATTGGTCGTCAAACTCAAAGAATCCGCGATCGCGATCGGCCTATTCGCTGCCGCTGGGGTGCTCGTCCTATTGACTGCCGTCTACCTTTCTGTGGCGGCCTATCAGGGTCTGTGCCTCGCGATGCCCGCCTGGCTTGCAGGGCTGGTACTTGCCGCCGCGATGGCCGTGATTGCCGCGGCTTTGGGAGCCATCGGCGCTTCCCTGATGAAGCGACACCAGGTGCCTAGCGCCGGTGAAGTGCCCGCCAAGATCAAAGATTCCCTCGCCGACAGCATCTCGCAGGCGCAACAGACCGCATCCGCACACGAGGAAACCCCGGAGGCATGAAAATGACCCACGACGCACCCGCGGAGAACGGCTCGGACGCCATCCCCTCGACTGCCAACGCCCGCAGGGAACTCGACGCCGCATTGGGTGAGTTGGTTGAACGAGTTCAGCCTCGCGCAATCGCCCGCGATCTCCAGGATGAGGGCAAGCGGACCGTCCGCGACGTAGTTGCCGCCGCAACGGGGAATGGGCTTCCCGCCGATGACTCTCGCCGTAAGAAGACGATCGCGGCGCTCGTGGCCGCGGGCGCCATTGCCGCGGGCGGAATCGTGAAGGCGATCCGCAGGTCTCGCTAGAAGCGCAGGTTCGCGGCCGCCGGGGCCAAGCGAGAGCGTCGGCTGCCTACTTGTCGACCACCTTGCCTGTCAGCCGCCAACTTACATACCCAACCGCCAGCCGGTCACCGGGTCGCCCCGGCGGGCACGACAGCCCCAGCCGCCTAACTATCGGCCGCCAGCCGACTGACTGCCCACTTGCCTGCCAATTGTTGGTCTGTCACCGGGTCGCCCCGGCGCAGCAAGCATCAGTTTCCGTGCTGACCCGCTTCAAAGTCTGCCAACAGGCTACGGACCTCGGATTCGCGGTAGCGGCGATGCCCACCCAGGGTACGGATCGAACTCAACTTCCCTGCCTTCGCCCAGCGCGTCACCGTCTTTGGGTCCACGCGGAACATGTTCGCGACTTCCGCGGGTGTCAGCAGAACCTCGGACGTCGAGGATGCAGTGGTCATCGTTCCACCTTCCTTCGGCGGGGGCCGCACAATCTACCGACCTCCGGCAATATGAATAACCAATACATCAAGCATGGACGAATCGACCAGTGTCCGACATAGACCTAAGGCCCAGGTTCGGGCGAAGAGTGCCATTTTTCCGTTTTGAAACGGCGTTTTTTCGGCGCGTCGCCCCGCCCGCAAAGGCGCTCCGACTTCGCTTGTGGCGAATCAAGCTCCCCTGAACTAGCCCCAAGGGTACTTGAACATGTACGGTAGTGCTACGAAACATTGATTGATCACCGAGGCCGCACGCCCAGGAGCGTCGCCGCCTCGCTTCCACGTTGAGGGGGTCGGAGCCATGGGCCGCGGCCGTCAGAAGGCGAAGCACACCAAGGTTGCTCGCGAACTCAAGTACTACAGCCCAGAGACCGATTATCGGGCTCTCGAGGCAGAGTTGTCTGGCAGTTCTAAAACGGATGTCGCCACCGAGTCACGGTGGGACGTACCGGAGGACGACGACGATAAGTGGTCATCGTACGGGCGTTGACGCACCGGTCCAGCTAGTGTGACAAAACGTCGCCGTGGGCAAACCGCGGAGGTACTGCGTCGCTGGAGGTAAGACGCCGTGACGGTTCCGGACCGCGCCTACGGGGAACGCCAGACCCGCACACCCAGCGTTCCACCGACCACGGACCGCGCCTACGCGGAAACACCAGACCCGCACACCCAGCGTTCCACCGCTTTCGGGCAGGACATACGGAACCATTGGTAGCTGCCGCGGGGTACGCGGCAGCGCGCCCCGCAACCAACCATCGACCGATTTATCGGTATTGACCGACTAGGTGCACCGCGCCGCCCTCGACGCCCTTGGTCCCTGCGACCAACGTCGAATCAGCGAGAGCTTCTGCGCCCCGCGCTGACGTTGCAGCTGCCACCTCGCCAATGACCCATGCTGGGGTCCCGAGCTGCCGCGCCGCACTCACGTACGCGTCGGCGCTGCTAGCGGACACGATCGCAACCATCCCAACGCCGAGGTTTAGCGTCGATTCCCAGTCGGCGACGGGAACGTTGCCGAGCTCCTTGATGACACGGAAGACTGCAGGCACCTCCCACGCGGAGCGGTCGACCGTCGCCACCATTCCCGCGGGCAACACCCGAGCCAGGTTCGCCGCCAGCCCGCCACCGGTAACGTGGGTCATCGCGTGAACGTCCAGCCCGTCGGTGCGGATGAGTTCGAGGCAGTCGCTTGCGTACACACGGGTAGGCTCCAAAAGTTCTTCACCGAGCGTGCGGCCAAATTCGGGTACCGGTTTGGTCAGGTCCCACCCCGCATTCGCGATGACCGCTCGCACCAGGGAATAGCCATTCGAGTGCAGGCCTGAAGATGCCAAGGCGACCAGCACATCACCATCTTCTACGCGTTCCGGCCCAAGAACGTTGGCGGCCTCGACCACGCCGGTCGCAGCCCCGGCCACGTCGTATTCATCGGCTGCAAGCAGGCCCGGGTGCTCAGCGGTTTCGCCGCCGACCAGCGCCGTCCCGGCAACCTCGCAGGCTTGCGCAATACCGCTGACAATCGCGGCTATGCGTTCCGGGACCAGCTTGCCGGTGGCAATGTAGTCGGTCATAAACAATGGCTCCGCGCCGACCACTACGATGTCGTCAACGACCATTCCCACCAGATCGAAGCCGATGGTGTCGTGGATGTCGAGCGCCTGCGCGATCGCTACCTTCGTTCCCACGCCATCGGTCGACGTCGCCAGCAAGGGACGTTCGTAACGCAACAAGAAGCTTGCGTCGTACATTCCAGCGAATCCGCCGACACCGCCCAAAACCGCATCGGAATGGGTGCGCTTCACCGCGCCCTTCATGAGTTCAACGGCGCGGTCGCCCGCCTCGGTATCCACGCCAGCGCTGGCATATGTCAATGCCGGTGGGTTAGTCACGGGTATCTCCTTGCAATGAGTCGGATGGTGCGTAATTGTTCCCGGGGCGTGCCAAGGGCCACCGCCGCCGCGACCTACGGGTGTTGAAGGGCGCCGGCACCGCCGGCACCGACCGTGAGCGAATGCAACCCGTCGTCGGGGTTGCCCATTGTCGGCATCTCCAGCAGGTGCTTGCCGCGACGCTCCTCCGACGGCAGCTCGATCGGGTACTCGCCCGTGAAGCAGGCTGCGCAGAGCTCGGATGCTGGCTGGTTGGAGGCAGCGATCATTCCCTCCAGCGAGATGTATCCGAGGGAATCCGCTCCCAGGGACGAGGCGATCTCGTCCGCGGAAAGCCCGTTGGCAATCAACTCAGCGCGGGACGCGAAATCGATGCCGTAGAAGCACGGCCATTTGACGGGAGGGGAGCTGATGCGGACGTGTACCTCATCGGCGCCGGCCTCGCGCAGCATCCGGATGAGGGCACGTTGGGTGTTGCCGCGCACAATCGAATCGTCGACCACGACGAGCTTTCGCCCGCGGATGACTTCGCGTAGCGGGTTGAGCTTCAGGCGGATACCGAGTTGTCTCAAGGTGTCCGAAGGCTGGATGAATGTTCGCCCAACGTAACTGTTCTTCGTCAATCCCTGCCCGAACGGGATCCCCGATTCTTGGGCGTATCCAACGGCAGCCGGCGTCCCGGACTCGGGAACCGGAATGACCAGGTCGGCCTCGACGGGGTGTTCTTGGGCGAGTATTTTGCCCATTTCGACACGCGCGGCATGCACCGAGCGGCCGCGGATCGATGTATCGGGACGCGCCAGGTAGACGTACTCGAACACGCATCCGGCCCGCTTGGGCTCCGCGAATTTCCTAGAAACTAGGCCGTCCTGGTCGATCCTGATGAATTCTCCGGGTTCGATTTCCCGGACGTAGCTGGCGCCGACGATATCGAGTGCGGGCGTCTCCGAGGCAACGACCCACCCGCGGTCCAACCGGCCTAGCACCAGTGGGCGCACGCCCTGGGGATCGCGGGCGGCGTAGAGGGCGTGCTCGTCCATGAAGACTAGCGAAAAGGCGCCTTCCAAACGCGGCAATACCTCCATGGCCGTTTCCTCGAGGGAGTGGCCGTCATCGCCCGTGAATAGGGCAGTGATGAGAGCAGTGTCGGTGGTGTTTCCGCGGGCAAGCTCGCCGCGTCGCTGCGCACCGTAACGCTCGGCGACCAATTCGACGAGGTCGGCGGTGTTCGTGAGGTTGCCGTTGTGGGCCAGCGCGACGGTCCCCGAGGCAGTCGCGCCGAGAGTAGGCTGCGCGTTCTCCCAGGTATTGCCGCCTGTCGTCGAGTACCGACAATGCCCCACAGCCAGGTGCCCGGTAAGGGCATTCAAGGCAGTTTCATCGAAGACCTGTGAAACCAAACCCATGTCCTTGTAGACGAGGATCTGTTCACCGTTCGATGTTGCTATTCCCGCCGATTCTTGCCCCCTGTGTTGCAGGGCGTAGAGGCCGAAGTATGCGAGCTTCGCTACTTCTTCCCCCGGTGCCCACAGACCGAAGACACCGCATTCGTCCTGCGGCCCCTTCTCATCCGGTAAGAGGTCATGATTCAGGCGTCCATCTCCGCGCAAAGCCACGGAATCATTGTCCCATATCAAGCGACCAATAGCCCGCGTGCGGATTTGCATGGCTACATTAGCCTGGATGAGCGCCGGGGAACACTGTTGTCGGTAGTTGCCAAGCTTCGCGGTGCGGTTCTCTTCGCACACGCCGCCAAGACGAGACCGCGGTTCCGATTGCCTCATAAACCCGCACCCCGCACCCGCCGACGGTGCCAAAGCCATAGCTTCACGTCCCGCGCATGCCCGGAGCTACTCGAAAGACCGCTCGTGCGTGCACCCGCTGGTACGCCCCGGCGGCCAGGTCCGCAGATCCACAACACCCGCAAGCCCGCAGACCCGCAGGCAGCCCGCAGGCGGCACGCAGGCACGTAGGCACGCAGGCACGTAGGCACGTAGGTGGCGGTAGCACGTCGACTTTGGTGGCAGGTCCAAGCGTCGGATTTGGTGGCGAGCGTCACCGGGGAAACCGCGCGGCGAACCGCGTGATTCCGGGCGCGCCGCAGCACCCCGCCGACCAGTTCCCACTACCCAATGCCCACCGTTATGTCCGTAGTGGGTGGTTTCTGTCGCGAGTCGGGTCAGTTCCGGTGACTTGACCAGCACAAGTACCCGGCGGCCCTTGCGCCTGGGGCTCTACCGGCGACCTCGACCGCGCCTGCGGGTGAGACCTCAACCTCGGCCCCGACCTCGACCTTGATCTTGACCGCGGGTCGACCGTCGGCTGCGATGCCGGCTCGACCGGTGACTGCGCATACGACTGCGGTAATAGTGGCGATCCCGTCTGCCACTGTGATCCCGGCTCGACCGGTGACTGCGCATACGACTGCGGTGAGCCCGGCTCCACGGATGGTATCTGTATTTGCGCGTGTGCTTGTGGCCGTGTTCGCGCCAGTGCCCGTGACTGCGCCCTTGGCGATACTCGCACCTGCGCGTCCTGCGTCGATGCCCGCGCCCCCCACGCTTCTGGCGCCTGCGCCCGTAACCCCGGCGAGCCCGATGATCCCCACGCTTCTGGTGCCTGCACCCGTAACCCCGGCGATCCCGGTGAGCCCGATGATCCCCACGATCCTGGTGCCTGCGCCCGTAATCCCGGCGATACCGGTGGCCGCGGTGGTCTTGCTGGTCCGGGTTGTTGGGGTGGGCGTGGTGGGTAGTTACCACCTGCGGGAGACCGCGGGTGGAAAGAGCGTATCGCGTGCGTGATCACGGGGCGTCCTTGAACCATGGTGATGGCCCAATACCCATTCTCGATCGTGCGGTGGTGCGACCAACACAAAAGCACACCGTTATCGACCACGGTCTTACCACCCAACGCCCACGCAGTCACGTGATGGGCCTCACAAGCCAGAGCCGGGATAGTGCAATGCGGAATCACACACGTATTACCATCACGAGCCGCGATCGCTCTTCGCTGATGAGCAGAAAAAACCCGCGAGGGGGTCTCTAAAACCACAACCCGCCCACCAGGCTCCGTCCACACACGCTGAATACCACCATTACAAGCCCACTGCTCAATCATCGAGCGAGGAACAGACTCATCCCCAATCAAACCCGCCGGCGCCAACACGTCACTACCCCGGTCAGCCGCAATCGTCACCAACACAGGCACAACCCCACCAAACCTGCCCGACCCCACCGAGCGTGGTCCGCCCTCAGACCACTGACCCGACCCCACCGAGTGCGGTCCACCCTCAGACTGTTGACCCGACCCCACCGAGCTTGACAGGTCCTGGGGTTGTTGACCCGACCCCACCGAGCTTGACAGGTCCTGGGGTTGTTGGCCCGACTCGTCAACACACCCAAGCACTGTTGCCGGGCGTGATAGGTCCTCGAGTTGGTGGGCCGCCAGACACTGCGTCACAAGAGCAGCAAACAAATCCGCACCAATTTGGCGAAGCGTCCTACGATCATCACGCGCCCGCACAACATCACCACCCACCACCACCCCCACACCAGACGCACCACCCGCCGTAGACACACCAGCCGCACCACCCGCAGTGGACGCCGTGGACGCGGTGGACGCGGTAGACGCGGTGGACGCGGTGGCCGTACCGCCCGCGGTGGTCGTACCGCCAGCGGTGGCCGTACCGCCCGCGGTGGTCGTACCGCCAGCGGTGGCCGTACCGCCCGCGGTGGTCGCGTCGCCCGCGGTGGCCGTCAGCCCGCCCGTGCTGGTCGTGTTGGTGGGGGTGGGTGGTTCTTGAGGGCCTGTTTCGCGTGTAGTAACCAGACGGGCTCTTTGCGCATCCATCATCGCGTGGAAACGAGCAGCAACATCCGAAGGCACCCCACCACGAACAGCATGCAACCCCCCAACAGCACGCGTCGAAACCCACAACTGCCGATTCTTATGCGCTACATCCCCACGCGGCTCAACACCATCAGGATCAATCCGGTCTTTCCACACCCTAGCCGCACGAGCAACAAGATCACACGAATACGCCACACCAGCACCCGGACCATCCTGAATACCACCAGTAGCCATATCAACCAAACCACGCTGCGCAGCCACAAAACTACCCTCATCAGCCCGACCCCACGCATCCGACAAACCCACCACAATCGCATTCGCAGTCTCTAAACCAACCCCACCCCGACCCACCACACCAGCCACAACACTAAACCGCGGCTCCAACACCTCACCGGTAAGCATCACCCGATCCGCCGTAGCCCCCGCAACACCAACCAACATCCGAGCACACCGCGCACTAACACCAGTCACACCCTCAACCAACGACACCGCATTCCTATACCCATGCCGAACCGCCACATCCTGATCACCATCACCAACCCCACACCGGCCAACAATCTGACCAACCAACCCCACCGCCTCACACTCCAACACCCGAATACGCTCATACACCCCCGCCAACCGCCCCACCAACACATCACCAACATCAACACCAACACCAACGGCATCGGCAGTGGAGGCGGCAACGTCGGCGGCAACGTCGGCGACAGCAGCAGTGGAGGCTTTGACGGCAGCAGCCGTGGCGGCAGCGGCAGAGGCAGAGGCGGCAGAGGCAGAGGCGGTGGGGGCGTCAACGGCAGCGGATGCGGCAGCGCCAGCCGTGGCGGCAGCGGCAGAGGCAGAGGCGGCAGAGGCAGAGGCGGTGGGGGCGTCAACGGCAGCGGATGCGGCAGCGCCAGCCGTGGCGCTAGCGCCACCGCCCGCAGGAACGCCAGCGCTCTTGCGGGCTCGCACGCCGCCAGCACCCGCGCGGTCACCCCCGCCGGGCGCGACCGCGCGGGCCGAGGGTACGTCGGCCCTTGTTACAACATTCTCCCCATCCATGAAACAAGTGTTGCATGAGCCTGTGACATTGTCGCGCCCAAAGCCCAACCAAACCAGCCCACCCCACGACCAATCGCCACCGCGACCAGCACTTTCAGACCCAACAAATTCACCACAAAACACACGCCACGACACCCCGAGACGACGCCACAGCACACAGCCGCCCCCGTCAGAGCACAGCCGCCCCACCAGCACCCAGCCGCCCAGCCGCCCCAGTCGCCCATGTGCCCAGCGCACAGCTGCCCCAGTCGCCCATGTGCCCAGCGCACAGCTGCCCCAGTCGCCCATGTGCCCAGCGCACAGCTGCCCCAGTCGCCCATGTGCCCAGCGCACAGCTGCCCCAGTCGCCCATGTGCCCACGCGCACAGCCGCCACAGTCGCCCATGTGCCCAGCGCACAGCCGCCAACGCGCCCGTGGCCAGTGCCCCGCATGGAGAACCCCCACTGCGTCGCACCCCTGCACCGTGGGGCCAAACAGGATGCCGACCAACGTCGTGGCGCCAGCGGGGACCCAACAAAGAACCGAACGCAGAACCGAACGCAGAACCGAACGAAGAACCGAACAAAGAACCGAACCCGTGACCGAACCGCCAGGGCGAGCACCAGACATCAGACGGGCCGGGCCGCACCAAGCGCCCCTCGCACTCGTTTCGGCACGCAAAGAACCCGCGCAAATCATCCCCGACATGCCCGCTTCATCGCGCGTAACTTCACAGCGGGGGTGACACCCTAAGACCTACCGTCCCAATAAAGGGCGATGCCGGCCGCCACCAAGGCACCCACCGCGGCAAGCCCTGCCGCGCAGAATAAGGCGATAGCGCCAGCATTCTGCGAATGCCCCGTGGCCAGCCCCGCGATGAGCGACGCGAGCGCACCCAGAACCGCCCCCACAACCGCTCCACAGGCCACAAACCTGCCAAACCTGGGGGCCCGTCGCGGCGTAACGACCTGCGGTTCGTCGGATTCCGATGGCGGGACGTGGCCCTGCGGGTCGCGTGCATCGTTACTAGTGCTCATGGCCAACAATCGTAGTTGGATGATTTCTACCGACGAGGCCCCCTCACACCGGCAGCACGTCCTCCAGCGAGGCACGCGTTCCGGATGCGCGTACCCTTCCTGCACCGTAGGCGGCGGACCAGGTGGTCGCACCCGTCGCCAACTCGAGCCACACCTGCGCGTCCATCTCCACGACATTGGGAGGCGTTCCGCGAGTATGCCGGGGCCCTGGAATGCACTGCACGGCAGCATAGGGAGGCACCCTCACCTCGACGCTGTTGCCCGGCACGCGCCGGGCAAGTTCCTCGAGCGTATAGCGCACCGCAATCGTCATTGTCGCTCGTGAGGAATCGCCGTCTCGCCACCGAGCAACGGCGGCGATCCCCCGCTCAGGCTCTATCGTCTTCCGCACACCTCACACCCTGTCCACATGGCGAGACAAATTGCGTACAAATCGCATCCTCCCGCGCCGAGAATGCCACATTCCCGCCGCTCATCTCACAGATTGATATGGGGGATGGACAGTCGCGGTCACCGCCTCTATCCTACTTACATGGCAAACGCACGCACACAGTCCGGTACCCGCTCGGTATCCCTGTCTTTCGTCCGCGTTTCCCCCTGTTGTCGAATGTCCCGAATGTGCATGCCCATGGACGACTGCTGTCGTCCCTGTCCAGCCGCGTGATAGCCGATCATCTCCGCTTATTCCAGCGAGACAACTGATCGACCAACCTGCGCTGGCAGCAACCGCACCGCGCAGGTATTTCTTTGCCCGGATCCCATCCGTGGCACCACATTCCCGTTCGGCCGCGAGCGTGCATCGCACCATCCGGCCCGCCCACTGGGGCACCCAGACTTTCGCAAAAGGACATCCGCCATGACGCATCTCATTACCCCCGCCCAGCTCAAGCGCCTCATCTCCCGCGGCAAGGCGCCGCGCATTCTCGACGTTCGCTGGCGCCCGATCGCCCCGAACGGCCAGGCCGACTATGTTTCCGGCCACCTGCCGGAGGCCGTATACGTCGACCTCGAAACCGAACTCGCGTTCCGGGGCGCCCGCAGCGAGGGACGTCACCCCCTTCCGCCGCTCGACCTGCTGCAATCGGCCGTGCGCCGGTGGGGAATCAGCGATGAGGACGAGGTCGTCGTCTACGACGACAACTCCTCAATCTCCGCCGCCCGCGCCTGGTGGGTGCTGCGACACGCAGGCCTCAAGAAGGTCCGCATTCTGGACGGCGCGCTCGCCGGCTGGCGCGCCGCGGGCGGCAAGCTGGAGGCTGGGACCCCGTTCGTGCGGCCCGGAACCGCAACGTTGAGATACGGTCACCTCGACGCACTCGAAACGGACGAGATTCCGGCGGTGGCAGCGCGCAGGGCGCTCCTCGACGCACGTGCCACAGAACACTTCCACGGCATTGCGGACATAGGTGAGCCGCGCGGCGGGCACATACCCGGCGCGCTGAGCGTGCCCACCACGTTCAACATCAACGAAGACGGAACCCTCAAGGACGCCGATCAGCTTCGCACCCGCTTCAGCGCGCTGGGACTCGACCCCTCGACCCCGGTCGCGGTCTACTGCACATCGGGAATCGCCGCCGCCCACGAGGTCCTGGCATTGACCATTGCCGGATACCGCGCGGCTCTATACCCCGGCTCGTGGTCAGCCTGGGTCAACACCCCGATCAGGGAGTTCCTGGCGACTGCCTAAACCCAGCGCCGCCAGACGGCACAGCGCGCCCCCATGTATCGTGTTCACGGGAACCTGGAACCAAAGGTCCATCATCACGACGCAAGGGGGCGCGTCCCTATGTCCACATTCGACCATTGCGCGGTTGTCACCCGCGGATTGCGCAAGACATATCGCACCTTCACCGGTCGCAAGGTCATTGCGGTCAATAACCTCGATCTGGACGTTCCTGCGCACGGGGTGCATGGATTCCTAGGCCCAAACGGCTCCGGGAAGACCACCACGATCCGCATGCTCCTCGGGCTGATTAGAGCGGATTCCGGGACCATGGAGATACTTGGCCGAGCCGTGCCGAAGCACCTGGCCCAGGTCACCCCGGCAATTGGGGCGATCGTCGAACAGCCGAAGTTCTATCCGCATTTCTCGGGATACGAAAACCTGCGGCAGCTCTCGATCGCGATCGGGGTCCCAGCCGCGCGGGTCCATGAAGTCATAGACTCGGTCGGACTTACCGGGCGCGCAAAGAACCGCTACGCGGGATACTCGTTGGGAATGAAGCAAAGACTCGCAGTTGCGGCAACGCTCCTCAAGGACCCGGATCTGCTGATCTTCGATGAGCCGACCAACGGCCTCGACCCCGCGGGAATTCGCGAAATTCGCGGAACGATGCGCTCGCTGGCCGATGCCGGCAAGACGGTGATCGTCTCCAGCCACATTCTGTCCGAGGTCGAATTGGTTGCGGACACCGTTTCGATCATCGGTTCGGGCTCCGTCGTGGCGCAGGGACGAGTCACGGACCTCCTGGCGGCCCGCGGTTCCAATACCGTGAAGGTGACGTTGCGACCAACCGAGATTGCGGCGGGGCTCATCGCGCTACAGATGGCGGGATACCAGGTACGTCCCACCGCCGGAGAACTGCACGTGACGGGCGCCGCCGACCCCGCACGCGTCAACGAGACGCTGGCCCGCAATGGCCTCTTCGCCTCGGGCCTAACCAGCGAGGGGAACACCCTGGAGGCCCTGTTCCTGGAACTCACCGCAGGTGAGGTGCCGGGGGGAGGCGCAGCCGCCGCTGTCCCCAGCTCGACGAATGATCGATCCATCGTGGCAACTGCTGGGGAGGCTGCAAAATGATCCGCTTGGTGACGGCGGAGTTACGCCGGTTCTCTCACCGCTGGCTCATCCTGGCGGGACTGGCCATCCTGGTATTGAGCCAAGCACTGATCTTTGCGAATGTGTTCTCGTCTACCGCACCCCCGTCGGCAGCCCAGGTCGCGAACGCCCAAGCCCAACTCGACGACATCAATCGGTTGGACGCGGAATACTACGGGCCGGATGGGCAATGCATGAAGGAACAAGAGGCGGCGGGCCCGGATGCTGATTTCGGCTGCGATGATCAGGGCGTAGCGCTGACAATCGACGATTTCCTGAAGCACGCCGCCACGTATGCGGATGTGGCAACCCCCTCGATGGTCTTTTCAGCGATCACGCTTCTCATAGCCGCACTGATCATTTCGATCAGCTTCATGACGGCGGACCTGTCTTCCGGTGCCATGAGTAATTGGTTGACGTTCGAACCGCGGCGCATGCGCGTCTATTCAAGCAAGTTGACGGCCCTTCTACTGGCACTCGTCGCGGCCGGAATCGTCGTAGTCGGCTCGAACCTCGGGATCGTGTACGCGATCGCACGGTACAACGGCGCATTGGAAGCCAACGCTTCCACGCTGGCAAACGACGCCCTCAAAACCGGCTTGCGGGCGCTCGTCCTCCTGGTGCTCTTTGTGCTGATCGGGTACGGGATCGCAACCCTCGCGCGTCACGCGGCGATCGCGATGGGCGCCGTGCTGATGTGGACGGTGGCAGACCTCTACGCGACGCACGCCATCCGGAGCGGCTGGCGATTCGCCACCACGCCAAGGCTCTATGCGTGGCTCAACGGCAAATGGGAGTTTGAAGCCTACGAGGTGTGCACGAACTTTGATGCGATGAACGGATGCACCCCGAAGCTGTACCACGTCTACCAGGGCGAGTCGTTGATCTACCTAGCAGTTCTTGCCGTGGTTGTCGCGGTCGCCGGTGCCATAGTGTTCCAACGCCGGGATGCCGCCTAGAGGTCCGCGCCGACCCGCATCCGCCGCGCCGTGACGGGAAGTCAGTTGCTTGCGCGGAGCAACTGGGGATCCCACATCATCGCCTCGCCCACCGGCCGGAAGTGCGATTGGGTTCCGACTCCCTCGATGTCGCCGCGCAGCGTCCTGCCGCGCGCCACTTCCAGCGCCTCGGTGCGCCCCACCATCTTCTTGAGGACGTAAACGGTCAGCGCGGTTCCGTCGTCCGTGCCGTCGAATGCTGCCGCTACCGTCTCATTGATGCTGGCAAGTGCGCTGTCGCGTGCGGCCGCGTGCAGTCCGTTGAGGCCGTCGGTCGAATTGCGCAGGATCGTCCACATCGACTCTCCGGAATCGAAACCGAAGGCGGACAGAAATGGCACCGAAGCCCCGATACCACGCCCCGTCACTTCTACGCGAATGTCGATGCGCACGTCAGCGATGCGGATGGTGCGCAGCACCGCGCGCAAAAATGGGTCCAGTTCGACCGTTGCCGCCACCCGGATGAGCCCCCGTTCCTGCAGGCCGTGCAGGCCCTCCGCGCGAAACGATTCGAGCACGCTGGAAACGAACGAGAACCGGACGTCTTCGGCCAGGATCGGGGGCAACTGCTCTGATGCCTCAACGATCTCGAGAAAAGCCGAGAAGAGTTCCGCCGTCGATAACGTTATTGGCATCTCTGCGCACCTCCAGTGTCGACCGCCTTGATGAACCAGAGTATCGGCAGCGTACGACAAAGCCCTTCAGCATCGTTCAATACTTGAACGCGAGATTTGCCCGCAGCCCGCACGACCCGCAGTCACCGCGGCCCTCGACTTCAGTCGAGACTGGCGGCGCGCAATCCGCACGCCGGCGCGGGGAAAACGCCCGCTTCGCGACCTTCTACGCGAACAACGACGGCAAGGTCTGCTCAAAGCGCGAGCGGGCCTCGTCCAAACCTATGATGAACTGCCCGACCACCTCAATCGACGCATCCTGCTTGGCGGTGGTACGACCCAGCGCGGCGAGCGGCACCCCGACCGAAGCGGCCAACTCGATGAATGCGGCAAGGTTACGGTCGGTGACTCCCACAAGAATGCGCGCCGTCGACTCCGAAAACAGCGCCTCGAACTCGTCAACAGAGTCGCGCTCGGTCACCGGGTCCACAGAAACGCGCACCCCGAACCCGTGACGCAGGCTCGCCTCGATGAGCGCCTGGATCAGTCCGCCCTCAGACAGGTCGTGGCTGCCCGCGACCAGGCCGCGACGGCGTGCGGAAGTGAGCAAATCGGCCAGCGCTTCCTCGGCCGCGAAATCGACGATCGGAGGGACCCCGCCCAGGTGTGCGTGCGCGACCTCGGCCCACGCCGACCCGTCAAGCTCCGGCCGCGTCACGCCGAGCAGGAGGACGTTCAATCCCGCCGCGTTCCAACCCATCGGGATCGCCGTGCTCACGTCCTCCAGGAGGCCCAGCACCCCGACCACCGGCGTTGGATGAATGGACGAGTCCCGCTCCCCCGGGTCGCCCGTCGTGTTGTAAAGCGACACATTTCCGCCGGTAACGGGTACGCCCAGCTCCCGGCAGCCATCCGCCAGTCCCTCGATCGCCTCCACGAGCTGCCACATGCTGTCCGGGTGTTCCGGCGTCCCGAAGTTGAGGCAGTCGGTGATCGCGAGAGGTTCCGCGCCGACCGATGCAACGTTGCGGTATGCCTCCACGAGCGCCAACTGCGCCCCGGTACGAGGATCGAGTTTGGCGTAGCGCCCGTTCGCGTCGGTCGCCAGCGCCACCCCGAGCCCGGTGGCCTCGTCCACTCTGATAATGCCCGAATCGTCCGGCTGCGCCTGCGCCGTATTACCCTGCACAAAGCGGTCGTACTGATCTGTCACCCAGGATTTGGATGCAAGGTTCGGCGACCCCAACAACTCCAGAGCGGAGGAGCGAAGCTGGTCGCCGCCCGCGGGGCGCGCAAACCGCGCCTTGCCCGCGGAAGTCGAGATCGAATCCAGGTTGAGCGCGTCCTGCCAGGCCGGGCGGGCGTAGGGGCGGTCGTAGACCGGACCCTCGTGCGCAACCGTGCGCGGATCGACGTCGACGATCCGCTCGCCGTGGTGATCAATGGTCAGCCGACCGGAGTCGTTGACCTCGCCGATGACCGACGATTCGACGTCCCATTTCTTCGTGATCTGCATGAACTGAGCGAGCTTGGCGGGGTGAACGACCGCCATCATGCGTTCCTGGGATTCGCTCATCAGGATTTCCCCGGCGTTGAGCGTGGGGTCCCGCAGCAAGACGTCGTCGAGCCAAACGTGCATACCGCCGTCGCCGTTGGAGGCCAGTTCGGAGGTTGCGCAGGAGATCCCAGCGGCGCCCAAGTCCTGGATGCCTTCAACCACGCCCGCGGCGAACAGTTCCAGGCAGCATTCGATCAGGACCTTTTCCATAAACGGGTCGCCGACCTGCACGCTGGGTCGCTTGGCCGGAACGCCATCCTCGAAGGTTTCCGACGCCAGGATGGAAGCGCCCCCGATGCCGTCGCCGCCGGTGCGGGCGCCGAACAGGATCACCTTGTTGCCGACCCCGGTCGCGCTTGCCAGGTGGATGTCCTCATGCCGCAATACGCCCAGGCACAGCGCGTTGACCAACGGATTCCCCTGGTACGACGAGTCAAATACCAACTCACCGCCTATGTTCGGCAAGCCGAGGCAGTTGCCATAACCGCCGACTCCGGACACCACGCCGTGCACCACGCGGGCGGTGTCGGGGTGGTCCACTGCGCCGAACCGCAGTTGATCCATGACCGCCACGGGCCGCGCCCCCATGGAGATGATGTCGCGCACGATGCCGCCCACTCCGGTGGCCGCCCCCTGATAGGGCTCAACGAAACTGGGGTGATTGTGGCTCTCGACTTTGAACGTCACGGCCCAGCCATCGCCGATGTCGACGACCCCGGCGTTTTCCCCGATGCCCACCAGGAGGCGGGACTTCATCTCATCGGTTGTGGCGTCGCCGAACTTACGCAGGTGAACCTTGGACGACTTATAGCTACAGTGCTCGGACCACATAACCGAGTACATTGCCAACTCGGCGGCGGTGGGCCGCCGACCCAGGAGCTCGCGAATCTGCAAGTATTCGTCCTTCTTCAGCCCCAACTCCGCGTACGGCTGCGGCTCATCCGGCGTCACGGCGGCGTTGTCTACCGTGTCCAGCGCGGGGCGGACGGCATCTTTGGCTAAGTCGCTCATTACTTCCCTCAGTTACGTTGGCGCGAAGTCGCATGCAATGCCTCCGGGGAAGGAGGCTCAAGTGGGATCGCCGGGTCTACCGCGAACCGGCACCATTCTACCTTCGTCGACCGCGCGGTCCGATTTCACTCGTTTCCCGGGGTGAATAATTTGGTCCGGGCGATTAGCATGAAATGTGCAATCATCACGGTCATCGCTAACACGGCAGCGGCTTCTAACGTCCGCGGCCGAAGTAATCGCGGAAAATGGATATGCTTCATCCGCCTTGTCAACGGTCGCCCGTCGGCTCGGTTTAACGAAAGGCGCCTTCGCCTACCATTTTCCCACCAAGAAATCGATAGCCGATGCGCTGGCCGACGCCTTTGACGTGGATTCACGCAAGGTAAAGGCGGCGGCGGACACAATTTACCCCGATCAACCCGCGCACGCATTTGTTCTCTATCTCATCGGCCTGGGGCATCACCTTGCCGCCGATCCGATCACGCGCGCATCAGCGACTTTGGCCTTCGATTTGACGTCGCCGGTAGAGAATTCAAAGGCGATCATCGCGACCTTTCGCGAACCCGTCCAGGACTACATCTCCCGAATTGGCGAGAAATACGGCACCACACCCAAACGCGGTTATGATCTGGTTTCCGAAGCCGTGACGAGCCTGCTGATCGGGCAGAATTTCGTATCGACCAGGTCGGAGCGCCCGGTCGGCGTCGAGCGTTTCCGCACTATTCGCATCATTCTTGACATGGCAGGGCTTGCGGATACGGATGAAATTGTCAAAGAGGTGGCGCAGGCCTCCGTCAAGAACCCCGATTTCAAGGCGCCGGTATACAAACGGGGAGTGTTGACGCTCGCCGATCCGGACGCGGATTCCGCCTAGCGCAACCGGGGGATCCGTTCAGCGCAAACGGGACACTCCACCCCATCCCGTCTCACATACTGAGCCGGGTTTCGCGGCCCGCTGTAAACGGCGCATCCTCGTAGCATCAGCAGTATTCGCAATGCCCGGAGGAATGATGTCCTACGCAGGTGACCTGACAACGCAAGAGGCGTGGAGTCTGCTAACAGAATCGCCCGACGCGATCTTGGTGGATGTTCGCACACCCGGCGAATGGAAGCAGATCGGTGTGCCAGACACGTCGGCCACCGGCCGCGAAGCGGGCTTCGTTCCCTGGGTCAACGACCAGGGACAACCAAACCCATCGTTCATATCCGACCTCGCGGCGCTGGGGTTGGAACCCGCAGACGGCCGCCCGGTCGTGTTCCTGTGCCGTTCCGGGCAGCGTTCTATCGGCGCGGCAAATGCCGCGACGGCAGCCGGGTTCGGCCCGGCCTATAACGTGCTTGACGGTTTTGAAGGGCCGGTCGGGCCCGACGGGCAGCGCAACGTATCCGGGTGGAAGGTCGCGAATCTTCCCTGGAAGTCGTTGTGAGCGGTTCGGGGCACAAGCCCCTTCCAGATTGGGCGCACCCCGCGACGATCGCGGTGCGCGGTGGGCACGACCGCACTCCCTTCGGCGAAACATCCGAGGGCCTGTTCTTGACCCAAGGCTACGTGTACGACCGCGCGCAGGACGCGGAGGACGCGTTCGCAGGCACGCGCGACCAGTATATGTACTCGCGCTATGCCAATCCAACGGTCCACATCTTTGAGGAACGCCTGCGGCTGCTTGAGGGGGCCGAGGCCGCCTACGCCACAACCACCGGCATGTCAGCCGTCTTCACCGCTCTCGCGGCCGTTGTGCGCTCCGGCTCCCGCATCGTTGCCGCGCGCGCGCTCTTCGGATCCACCCTGGTGCTCTTCAACGAGGTCTTTGCCGGATGGGGAGTCACCACCGACTACGTCGATGGGCACGACCTTGCGCAGTGGAGGACGGCCCTCTCGCAACCCGCGGATGTCGTGTTCTTCGAGACACCGTCGAATCCGATGCAGGACATAGTTGACGTGGCGGCGGTGTCCGCGCTGGCGCACGGCGCCGGGGCGACCGTGATTGTTGACAACGTGTTCGCGACGCCGATCCTGCAGCGTCCGCTCGAATTCGGGGTGGACGTCGTGGTCTATTCCGCGACGAAGCACATTGATGGGCAGGGACGCGTCCTTGGCGGCGCAGTTTTGGGGACGAACGAGTTCATCCACGGTCCCGTGGAAAAGTTGATCCGAAACACCGGGCCATCCTTGAGTCCCTTCAATGCCTGGGTTCTACTCAAGGGCCTTGAGACGCTATCGGTGCGCGTCAAAGCCCAAAACGACAGCGCGCTGACGGTCGCGCGCGCGCTCGAAGACAGCGGGGCGATCGCCCGAGTCCGCTATCCGTACCTGGAATCGCATCCGCAGTTCGACCTGGCTAGGTCCCAGCAGAGCGGCGGAGGCACGGTCGTCACGTTCGACATTGCGGTTCCCGACGGCACCGAGC
The DNA here is from genome assembly GCF_006715765.1 of Rarobacter incanus. NCBI lineage: Bacteria > Bacillati > Actinomycetota > Actinomycetes > Micrococcales > Rarobacteraceae > Rarobacter > Rarobacter incanus. The sequence continues at coordinate 1,824,045 of NZ_VFNV01000001.1, read as the reverse complement.
CGCAAGCGGCCAAAGAACGCACGTTCCGATTCCTGGACGCACTGCAGATCGTCGATATCTCGAACAACCTCGGCGACGCCAAATCCCTAGTGACTCACCCCGCGACGACGACCCACGCAAAGCTCGGGGTCGCGGGTCGCGCTGCCGTGGGGATCAGCGAAACGACGGTGCGGCTCTCGGTGGGTCTGGAAGATACCGCCGACATTATCGCCGACATCACGCAGGCCCTAAGTTCCTAGCGACTCCTGGCGACTCCATGCAACGGCGTCGCCCCCGCTAGGCCTTGCCCTCGTCATCGCCCTTCGCGACGCTTTGGTCTGCGCCGCCTCCCGTTTGCACCACCACGGGCCCCGTCTGGTTGGGGTCGTGCAGCATCTCCGAATCGATGAGTTCGTGCCGCCTGATGTACGTCGACATGCCCGCCTGGATGACGGCCGCGATGGGCAAGCCCAAGAAGGCACCTATCGCGCCGAATACGGAACCGAACGCGATCACGACTATGAACGCAACCGCCGGGTTCATCTCGAGTGCCTTTGCCGAGATCTTGGGCTGCAAAAGCAGGTTCTCGACCTGTTGGTAGGCAATGAGGAACCCCAGGATGATCACTGCCTTAACCCACCCTTGGCCGGCGAGCGCGACCAGCACCGGCAGCGCGCCACCGATGTAGGTACCGATGGTTGGGATGAACTGCGACACGATTCCCATGAAGAGCGACAGCGGCACCGAGTACGGCGTTCCCAGGATCGTCAGGCAGGCGAAAGTGGCCAGGCTGGAAAACAGGGCCAAGATCAAACGCGAGCTGATAAAACCCGACACCTTGTCCTGCGTGATCTCCCAGAACCGCAAGACCTCGGTTTGTTGTTCCGCCGGGAGGAAACCGCAGATGGAGGCCCGGAACCTCGGCCCAGCGGCCATGAGGTAGTAGGTAACCAGCATGATCGTCATCGTCGCGAAAATGCCAGACACCACGCCGGTTCCGATCGCCAACGCACCGGACGTCACGTCGTCGCCGAATCGCGTCATCGCCTGCGATAGCAGGTCGCTGGTTTCGGGAATTTTCAACCCGAACTTTCCGTCCAGCGAATCGCGCAGATTCTCAAGGATTTGCGGCGCCTGCTTCGAGAACTCCATGACCTGCTGCACCAGAAGCTGCCCGAACAACGCCGTGATGATCAATGCAACCAGCACGAACCCAACCAGCGATGCGGCGGCCGCCCGGCCCCTCTTCCACTTGTGTTTGACCAGCCACAGAACGACCGGTTCGAGCGCCAACGACAGGAAGAAGGCGAGCAACAGGTACACGCCCAACGTGGTCAAGGAACCCAGCGCGTGCCAAGCGAATATGCCCACAAAGACGGTGATGACAGCCATCAGCAACGCCTTCGGAAGCCATCGCGGCGGGGTCGAAGACGCGCCCGATCCGGGCCGGGCGGGCGGGATAACGGGAATCGGCTGAGTCATGGTCCTAACCTAACCCAGATTGCCCAAAGGGCAGACAGAATACGCAAAGGCGACACAAAAGCGGCACAATAATGCTGTTCCAGGCATCCGCACTCGGCTGCCAACTACACCGGGAGGACCACACAGCCATGACCGAACGGCCCCCGTACGGAACCGTGACCCTAGTCGGGGGCGGTCCCGGGCCGGCCGATCTCATCACCGTCGCGGGGGCCCGCGCCCTGCGGCACGCGCAGGTGGTGCTCTACGACCGCCTCGGCCCCACGGACGATCTCGGCGAGCTCGCCCCTCAGGCCGTTCTGCTCGACGTCGGCAAGCTCCCCGGCTACCACCGCGTACCGCAAGAGGCAATTAACGAGAAAATCATCGAGTCCGCCCGCGCCGGAAAAAACGTCGTGCGACTCAAGGGCGGCGACCCCTTCGTCTTTGGACGCGGCAGCGAGGAAGTGGACGCCTGCCTCGCTGCCGGCGTCCCGGTCGAAGTGATCCCCGGGATCACCAGCGCAATCTCCGTGCCGGGAAGCGTCGGCATCCCGGTCACGGCGCGGCAGGTGGCCCGCAGCTTCACGGTCGCCACCGGGCACGAAGCCTGGCCGCGGGCAACCGCGAGCGCCTACGGCGCGCTGGTTAGCGGCGGCAACACACTCGTGATACTCATGGGGATGTTGCTGTTGGCCAGCCACGTCCAGGCCCTCACGGCAGCGGGTGCCGACGGTTCGACTCCGGTCGCGATCATTCACGACGGCTTCGGCAGGAATCAGACCCACATCGTCTCGACGCTCGGACACGTGACCGGTGACGCAGCGGAACACGGCATCACATCGCCCGCGGTGATCGTCGTCGGCGACGTTGTGGGCGCGCTGGCGCAAAATACTGGCAAGGTTGTCCCGTGACGGCACACCGCGCTTTGCGCATCGGCACCCGAGGCTCGGCGCTGGCACGCGCCCAATCGGGCACAATAGCCTCCCTGCTCGGCGAAGCCGGGATAGCGACCGAACTGGTCGTGGTCTCCACGCGCGGGGATCGCAGCAACGCTCCGATCGAACAAATCGGCGGTGCGGGTGTATTTGTCAGCGGCGTCCGCGACGCGCTCATCGCCGGTCGCTGCGATGTTGCCGTCCACTCGCTCAAGGACCTGCCCGTAGCTCAACCGCCCGGGATCATCGTGGCGGCGATCAGCGCGCGGGTCGACCCGCGCGATGCCCTGTGCGCGCGCGACGGTCTGCCCCTCTCGCGGCTGCCCGCTGACGCCCGCGTGGGCACGGGATCGGCCCGCAGGCGGCTGCATCTGCTTTCCCGGCGCCCGGATCTGCGCGTTGAGCCGCTTCGCGGAAACGTCGATTCCCGCCTCCAAAAGGTTGCCGATGGCGAATTGGACGCCGTGGTCTTGGCGGTCGCGGGCCTCGCCCGCCTGGGCAGGATCGATGCAATAACGGACATTTTCGATCCGGTAGATGCACCCTACGCGCCCGGTCAGGGTGCGCTAGCGATCGAATGCCGGGCCAATGACGCAGCTTCGATCGCGGCACTGGCACGACTGGACGATGCCACGTCACGGTTGGAGACGACCGCGGAACGCGCGGTGCTGGAACGCCTCGATGCCGGATGCACCGCGGCGCTCGGCGCGTGGGCGCGGGCACACAATGATCGCGTCACCGTTCATGCCACGTTGTGGCGGGAAGCGGATGCCCCGCTGCGCGCGACGGCCACCGCACCAAGCGCCGCCGCGGCGGGGGGACTGGTCGCCGGCGCGCTGCTGGCCCAGGGCGCGGGCACGTGCGATGGAATTGGCGCGCAGTCGCCACCGCCCCCCGCGCCCCCGAACCCGGAAGCGCCCGCCGGCGGGGGCCGCGGGCCCGGCCGCGCCGTAGTCGACGCCCCCCTGGTTGCCGCGCCCATACCTTCCGACGGATCTGACCGCTGGTCGCAGGCGGTGCGCGCAGCGGGGGCCATCCCCGTGCCGATCAGGTTGCTGCGCACCGACTACCAGGCCCATGCGACGGCGGTGGCGGAACTCGTCGCCGATTTGGCGCTGGGGAAGTTCGACCAACTCTTTCTCACCAGCGCCCGGACAATCGAGGCGCTGCAACGCACCGGGGCGGATCTGCGCGATGCGCAGCGGCAGGGCGGTTTTGCGGTCGAAGTCATCGGCTCCGCCACCGCCGCCGCCGCGACGCGGGCGGGATTCGAAGTCACCCGCACGCTCAGCGGCGCCGCCGGGCTGTGGGAGGCGGACGGAACCTTGCGCGATAGCGCCCTCGATGCATGGCAATTGCGCCCCTCGTCTCGCATCGCGATACCGGCGTCCGCGCGCACGGCGGGCGCGATCGCCGCGGCGCTGGAAAAGCGTGGGCACCGTGTGCGGCGAATCACCGCATACCAAGTCGTTTTGTCCGAAACATCTTGTATCGCCGCCGACGAAGTATCATTGCAGCAACTGAATAAACCGCCGGATGCGGTCGTTCTGACATCGCCATCGAGCGCCCGCTCATGGGAGCGACTTCATCCCCTGTCCCGATCGGTCCCCGTCGTCGCGCTGGGCCCGGTCACCGCCCGCGCAGTATGCGAATTGGGAATGCCGCTCGCGGCGACTGCGGTGTCGCCCGACGCCATCGGCTTAGCCGCCGCCCTGAACCAGATTCTGCCGCCGCTCAGCAAGGAGTAACATGCCCATCGTCCGTCCCCAGCGCGCACGGACCTCCTCGGCCATGCGCGAACTGCTCGCGGATGTGCGCATCCACCCCCGCGATCTGGTGCTGCCCGTCTTCGTCAAGCAGGGACTCACCGAGCCCGTGCCGATCCCCTCCATGCCCGGGGTCGTCCAGCACTCCATTGCCAGCCTGCGCGAGGAGGTGCGCGCCGCGGCCGCGGCCGGCATCGGCGGCGTGATGATTTTCGGGGTGCCGTCGGTGCGCAATCGCCTCGGCTCTGGCGCAACGGACCCCAGCGGGATCCTCCCGGTTGCGATCCGCGCCGCCCGCCAGGAGGCCGGCGAGGACCTGGTCATTTTTTCCGACGTTTGTTTGGACGAGTTCACCGACCACGGCCATTGCGGCATTCTTGGCAAGAACGGCCACATCGATGGTGAGGCCACGCTGGCGACCTACGCCACCATGGCCGTGCTGCACGCCGGCGCGGGCGCGGACGCCGTGGGCCTTTCCGGAATGATGGACGGGCAGACCGCCCACGTTCGCCACGCCCTGGATGAGGCCGGGTTCACCGCCACCTCCATCCTGAGCTACACCGCGAAGTACGCTTCCTCCTTCTACGGTCCCTTCCGCGACGCGGTGGAATCGACACTGGTAGGCAACCGGCGGGCCTATCAGATGGATTTCGCGCGGCAGCGCGAGGCTTTGCGAGCCCTAACGTTGGAAGCAGCTGCCGGCGCTGACATGGTCATGGTCAAGCCCGCCGGTTCCTACCTGGACGTCGTAGCGAAGTTCGCGCAAGCGTCGGATCTGCCGGTCGCGGCCTATCAGGTCTCTGGTGAGTATTCGATGATCGCGGCCGCGGGCGCCAACGGCTGGATCGATGCCGACAGCGTCGCCGGGGAGTCACTGCTTTCGATCAAGAGGGCGGGGGCCTCGATCATCTTGACCTACTTCGCCTTGCAGGCCGCCGGGTGGATAGCCGCGGGAACTCTGTGACGGGACGCACCGCGAACCAACGACTGTTCGGTGCCGCGCGGGCGGTCCTTCCCGGCGGCGTCGATTCGCCCGTGCGCGCGTGGGGTGCCGTCGGCGGGGTCCCCCGCTTCCTGGTCAGCGGGCGCGGCGCGTACGTCACCGACGCCGATGGCGCAACGTATGTCGACCTAGTTGGCCAATGGGGGCCCGCACTGTTGGGGCACGCGCACCGGGAGGTCGTCGCTGCCGTGCAATCGGCGGCCGCTGCGGGGTTGGGCTTCGGCGCTCCCCACCCGCGGGAAACCGAACTGGCCCGATCCATCGTCGAGCGCATTCCCCCGGTCGAACAGGTCCGCTTCGTGTCTTCCGGCACCGAGGCGACCATGACGGCCCTGCGCCTGGCCCGCGCCGCAACGGGACGCGATCTCATTGTGAAGTTTGCGGGTTGCTACCACGGGCACTCCGACGGCCTGCTGACGGCGGCGGGTTCCGGGGTGGCGACGCTCGGGCTGCCCGATTCGGCCGGGGTTCCGGCGGCGGTGTCCGCAACCACGATCGTGGTCGATTACAACGATGCGCAGGCCGTGCGCGATGCGTTCGCCGCGCATCCGGGCCGCATCGCGGCAGTCATTACCGAAGCGGCGCCCGCCAACATGGGCGTTGTCCCACCGCGCCCCGGCTTCAACGCAGAGTTGCGCGCCATCACCGCCGCCGACGGCGCCCTGCTCATCTTCGATGAGGTGCTGACCGGATTCCGCGTCGATCCCCGCGGATGGTGGGGTTTGGAGGGTGCGGCCGAGGGGTGGTCGCCCGACCTCTTCACCTTCGGAAAGGTCATCGGGGGCGGCCTGCCGCTCGCCGCATTGGCGGGACCCGGGTCGCTCATGGGGCTCTTGGCGCCCGCTGGCCCCGTCTACCAGGCGGGAACCTTGTCCGGAAATCCCTTGGCAACCGCCGCAGGCTTGGCGATGCTCGGCCATGCTGACGATGCGGCGTACGCCCGCATCAACAAGGCCGCCTCCGCCATCGCCGCCGGGCTCCGCGAGGCGCTGCACGCTGCCGGCGTCGCGCACCGGGTCCAACGCGCCGGCAACCTCGTATCGTTGGCATTTCGCGAACACGCCCCCAAGAACTACTCCCAGGCGCGCGACCAGGAGCTTTTTCGCTACGCCCCCTTCTTTCACGCCATGGCGGATGCGGGCGTGCTGCTGCCGCCGTCCGCGCTCGAGGCGTGGTTCGTGTCGGCCGCCCACGACGATGCCGCCGTGGAACGAATCCTTGCCGCGTTGCCCGCCGCGGCGCGGGCCGCCGCGGGCTGATCGCCCCGAACCCGGTCCTACGCCGCGCGCTACAGCAGTTGCTTGGCGACGACCACGCGGTGGCACGACTGCGCGACCCGCCGGGCGAACGCGGGATCGGCCTTTGCCTTTGCCACCACCGCGTCGATCATCTCCGGGGCCGCGGACGGCAGAGCGGACACCAGCACCATATCCCCTCCGGCAGCGATGAAATTCACCGCCCGCTCGGCGGGAGTCCAGGCGGCGACGGCCTTCGCCGCCGAAACGTCGTCCGAGATTACCACCCCGGCGAAACCCAACTCGCCGCGCAGCAGGTCCTCGATCACGATCGGAGAGAACGCGGCGATGGTGTCCGGGTCGATCTTTTGGTAGGTGGCGGACGACACCATGACGAAGGGCGCACCGTCTTCGATGGCGGCGCGAAAGACCTGGACGGACGGCGACGATGCGCTCGTTTCTGTGTCAACTACGTCCGCGCTCACGTCCGTGTTGGCGGCCACTAGCCCCAGGCCGGGAAAGTGCTTGACCGTGTCCAAAACCCCCGCAGCGCGCATACCTCGCCCGAAGGCCAGGCCGCGCATCGCCGATTTTTGGCCATAGCCGTAATTGCGTTTGAACGCACCGATCGGAGGGTTATTTGCGGCGGCTGCCTTATTAGGCACAACGTCGAGCACCGGTGCGAGGTTGAGATTCACCCCCGCTGACCCCAGTTCCTTGCCCCAGATGGTCGCAAACTCTTGCAGGTCCCCTTCCGTTTCGCGGGATTGGGAGACCGCATCGGGAATGTCGGAAAAGCCGCTCCCGCGCAGTACCTGCACGTCGCCGCCTTCCTGGTCGGTGGCGACGAAGAGCGGCAGGTCCCGCGTGGTTTCACGCGAAACCAGCGCGGTCATTGTGTCCACTAGCTTCCGGGTGGCGGCGACGCCCGCCTGCGATCGACCGTGCAAGAAGACGTTCCCGACGTGGCGTTCCTCAATCGCGGAAACCGCCTGCGCGTCGTCGCCGGTCGCGGCCGCACCCACCATGAACAGCTGCCCCACCTGCTGCTCGATCGGCCATGCGGATACGTCTTCGAGGGAGGGTGCCGACTGCCCAGATATTGCTGCCGGGTCCGATTCCGTCGGTCCGTCCGTCGCGGGCGACGGCTGTTCGGTGGTGGTCTGCACGGGCAGGGACGAGTTCCCCGTCCCCCCGCCGATGGTTGCCTGCGACGTGGCGCTGGCCGCACGCTGCTGGGACGTGGCCGCGTAGACGCTAACGGCGAAGACGACCACGAATGCGAGCACACCGCCCAATGCGATCGCCGTCCGGCGCCGCCGTGGGGTGCGTGCACGCTTTGCCCACATGGGTACCCGCTACGACGCTACCAAGGAGGCGATGGCCGAGGTGAAGAAGCGCAAACCGTCGGTGCCGGTGCGCGAACCGTCCGCGGCCGTCGGGCCGAAGCCCGCCTCGACCGCGTGTTCGGGGTGCGGCATCAAGCCGACAACGTTGCCGCGCTCGTTCGTTATGCCGGCGATGTTGTGGCGCGAACCGTTGGGGTTGACGCCTTCGTATCGAAACACGATGCGCCCGGTGTCCTCGAGTTCGTCGAGCGTGCGCTGATCCGCGACGAACTGGCCGTCCTGATTCTTGAGCGGAACGGTGATTATCTCGCCCTTCGCGTATTCGTTTGTCCACGCCGTGGAGGTGTTTTCAACGAGTAGCTGCTGCTCGCGGCAGACGAAATGCAGGTGATCGTTCTTGATCATGGAGCCGGGCAGCAGGTGCGATTCGGTCAGTATCTGGAACCCGTTGCAGATACCGAGCACCGGCATCCCGCCCTGCGCCGCGTCGATCACGGCGCGCATCACCGGCGCAAAGCGGCTAATGGCCCCGGCGCGCAGGTAATCCCCGTAGCTAAAACCCCCGGGCACCACCACCGCGTCGACGGAGTGCAGGTCGTCGTCGCCGTGCCACAAACTCACGGCCTCGGCGCCGGCGAGGCGGACCGCGCGGGCCGCATCGCGGTCGTCAAGCGTGCCGGGAAACGTAATGACGCCGATGCGGGCCCCGGCCGCTGCGGTCACTTGTCGTCCTCCGCGATCGTGACAGCCACGACATCCTCGATAATCGGGTTCGACAGCACCTGCGCGGCGGCCTGGCGGGCGGCGAGCAGGACCTCGTCCGTGATTTCCCCCGTCACTTCGAGTTCGAATCGCTTACCCTGACGCACCGACGCGAACTGCGTGAAACCGAGTCGCGGTAGGGCACCTGCCACCGCCTTGCCCTGCGGGTCAAGGATCTCAGGTTTGGGCATGACGTCGACGATCACTCGTGCCACAGGGGGCTCCCTCTCAAAGTGGTGGGCGGTTTGCAACTATCCTACTCGACCGGGGCTACTGCGCCAGGGGCTGCCCGGTCAGGCGCTCGTAGGCCTCAAGGTAGCGCGCGCGGGTCCGCGCGACGACGACGGCGGGCAACGCGGGGGGCGTCCCGTCGGCCGCGCGATCCCAGCCCGAATCCGGGGAGGTGAGCCAATCGCGCACGAATTGTTTGTCGAAGCTGGACTGCGCGCGCCCCGGCTCCCACTCGTCGGCGGGCCAGAAGCGTGAGGAGTCGGGAGTGAGCACCTCGTCGCCGATCACGATCGATCCCGTCGCCGAGTCGATCCCGAACTCTAGTTTGGTGTCGGCCACGATGATGCCGCGGGAGCGGGCGATTTTCTCCGCGCGCTCGTAGACGGCGATCGATAGGTCGCGCAGCCGGGCGGCCGGCTCCTCGCCGATGCGGGCGGCCGCCTGCGCCAGGGAGATGTTCTCATCGTGATCGCCCAGCTCCGCCTTGGTGGCCGGGGTAAAGATCGGCGCGGGAAGCTTGGAGCCATCGGTGAGTCCGGTGGGCAGTTCGACGCCGCACACCTGCCCCGGCAGTCCCGCGGCCTGCGCGGCGCGGTATTCGACCAGGCCCGAGCCCGTCAGGTACCCGCGCACGACGCATTCGATCGGGAACATGTTCAGGCGCTTGCAAATCATCGCGCGGCCGGCGAACTGTGGCGGGATCAGGCCATCGGCGTGGGTTGTGGATACCTCAACGGATACGACGTGGTTGTCGACTATGTCGCTGATCTGTTCGAACCACCACAGGCTCAAGGCGGTCAGGACTCGTCCCTTGTCCGCGATTTCGGGCGACAGCGCGTGGTCGTACGCGCTGATCCGGTCGGAGGCGACGACCAAGACGACATCGCCGAGCGGATGCGCGCCGCCCAACAATTCGAGGTCGGGAACGTAAAGGTCGCGCACCTTTCCCGAGTAGGCGTGTGTCCAGCCGGACGGAGCGGTGTCATTCGATTCCGAGATCACCCCTCTAGTGTGGTCCATAGTGAGCGTGCGCAAAAATCCCGAAGCGAAGGAACGCAACATGGGCCTGGCAACCGACCCCGACAAGCCCCCGCGCGGGCAGGGGGATGAGTGGGAGGAATTGGCCGACGAGTTGGCCTCGCCCGCCTCCCGGCGCGCCGCGCGGTGGTGGTGGATCGCGGCGGGCGCGGTCGTCGCATCGTTGATCGCCGTCGCCTGGTGGGGGCCGTGGCGGGCGGGCTCCCCCGCGACGCCATCGGCCGCCGCAACGTCGCAGGCAACGCTCGATCCGGGCCTCATGGCTTCGCCCTGGCCGCAACGCGCGCTCGACGCCTTGCATACCGAACACGGCATCACTGCGCTCAGCCGCCTACTGCTCACCTCGACGCAGATTCAGGCAACGGGAAAGGCAGCAGACGGCGCCTGGCAGGACTACGTTTACGTCGAGGACACCGCGGTTTCGCTGGGCGACCCGCTTACCGCACCCACTTCGGCGAGCGCGTTCGCGCTGGCGGACGTCTCTGGTGGACAGATCGGGCGGGCCGTCGCCGACGTCATGGGCGATAGCCCGCGTCCGGTAGCCATCACGCAGGTCGTGGTCCAACGCGACACCGTGGCGCAGGGCAACCCGATCACCATCGAGGTCTACTGGCGAAACGCCGCTGGCTTGCAAGTCTCGCGCGTCGCCGCGCAAGCGGGGAGTTAGCCCAGCACCTTCGCGGCGATGTCCGATCGGTGCTGGGAGCCGGGCAGATCGATGAGGGCGACGCCCCGGTACGCGGCATCGTGCGCTTCTTGCAGAGTTGCGCCAACGCCAACCACGCTCAAGACGCGCCCGCCGGCCGACACCAAGCGGCCGCTCGGGTCAAGGGCCGTGCCGGCGTGCAAGACGTGCACTCCGGGGACGCGCGCGGCCGCATCCGTTCCCGTGATGGGGTCCCCCGCCCGGACCTCCCCCGGGTACCCGTGGGCGGCCACAACGACCGTCACTGCCGCCTGGTCCTTCCACTGCAACGCCGGGAGCTGACCGATGGTTCCGCGCGCGGAGGCCACCAGCAGCTGCGACAACGGGGTCTGGAGCCTGGAAAGCACCACCTGCGTCTCCGGATCACCGAAGCGCGCGTTGAATTCCACGACGCGCACGCCCCGGGAAGTCAGCGCCAGCCCGCAGTAGAGGACCCCCGCAAAGGGCGTTCCGCGATTCGCCATGGCGGCGATGGTCGGACGTGCCACGCGGTCCATGACGATTTCGGTGAGGTCGGCGGGCGCCCACGGGAGCGGGCTGTATGCCCCCATGCCCCCCGTGTTGGGACCCTGGTCGTCGTCCAGCGCGCGCTTGAAGTCCTGCGCGGCGACCAGCGGAACGACGTCCTTGCCGTCGCTGATGCAAAACAGCGACACCTCGGGCCCGTCCAGGTATTCCTCGATGACGACGCGGCCATCGTCCCCGCGGGCGGCGAGCGCGGCGCGCGCGTGATCGAGCGCGGCCTCGCGATCGGAGGTGACAATGACACCCTTGCCCGCGGCCAGGCCATCGTCCTTGACGACGTAGGGAGCGCCGAATGCGTCGAGCGCGTCCGCCACCTCGGCGATGGTGGTGCACACGTGCGCCAGCGCCGTGGGGACATCCGCGCCGGCCATGATTTCCTTCGCGAAGGCCTTGGAGCCCTCCAGCTGCGCCGCGGCGCCGGATGGCCCAAAGACATCGAAACCGGCCTCGCGCAGGGCGTCGGCGACCCCCGCCACCAACGGTGCCTCGGGGCCTATGACGACCAGATCCGGCGTTAGCTGCTTGGCCAACCGCGTAACCGCCGCAGGGTCATCGGCCTTCACTTCGTGCAGCACGGCGTGCTCCGCAATACCCGGGTTTCCGGGCGCGGCGTGCAACTCGTGGGCTTCCTGTTCGCCGGCGAGCGAGTGGACGATGGCGTGTTCGCGGGCACCTGAGCCCAAGACAAGGATCTTCACGAGGCAAGATTCTATCGGTCGCGCGTGGCGTCGGCGGCAGTGCGCTGGGAATCAAGCAGCACCACCGCATCGTCCACGGCCAGCGTCACCGCGCCCACGATTTCCGCACGCTGCCCAAGGCTTGCGCGCCGCACCGGGATGGTCGAAGCGATCGCGGGCTCGGCGTGCCGCATCATCGCCTGCGCCACCCCCTCGCGCACGGTCTCGTTTTCCGCGCCGAGGCGACCACCGAGAATGATCGTCTGCGGATCGAGGCAGTTCGCCAGGTCCGCGATGAGGCGGCCGATCGTCCAGCCCGCCTCCATGAGGATCCGCTCGGCGGCGGGATCGTGGCCAGGCGTGATGATCCTGCCCGATTCATCGATCGTCGATCGCGTCGCCATCGACAGCTGCCGCGCAACCGGCTCGATGCCGGCCAGCGCCTCCAAGCACCCCCGCGAACCGCAGCGGCACAATTCGGAGGAACCGGGAACCTTGATGTGCCCAATTTCGCCGGCGAAACCGCTGGACCCCGGGTAGATTTTCCCGTCGAAGATCAGCCCCGCACCGATTCCGCTGGATATCTTGATGTAGAGGGCGTCCGTGAGGCCGCGGGCAGAACCCACCCGCATTTCCCCCAGCGCCCCGAGGTTAGTGTCGTGTTCGAGCCGGACGCTCATGCCCAGGGCATTCTCGATGATCTCTTGCGGGCGCCCCTGCGCCCAGCTCGACCGCCGCATATTGGCACGCATGCCGCCGGTGCGCCGATCGATCGAAATGGGGATGCCGGCAACCGCGTAGATGACGGGGTTGCCCGCGCCCGATTCGTACAGCAACCCGTCGAGCATCACTCGCGCCTGCGCGCAGGCCCCCGGCGCGTCCTTATTGACGTCGTACGCGATCGTCCGCTCCGCCAAAACCCGTCCGCCCAGGTCGGCGATGGCGACGGTGACATGGGTGTGCCCGAAGTCAATTCCCACCACGAGCGCCGGCGGCGACTTGTAGATGATCTTGGAAGCCGGCCGGCCGCGCTTGGCTATCGGCCGCGAATCTTCCTCGACAATCTCGACGTCGTGGGTCTCCAATAACGAGTTGACCAGGTGAGCCACGCCGCCGCGAGAGAGCCCCAGATAGTCCATGAGCTCGTTGCGGGAGCACCCTCCCGCACGCCGAATGTACTCAAGCGCCGCCGCGCGATTACGCTGCCTGCCGGTCAAACCGTTTTCGCTACTCATCACTCTCGCCTGTCACCGCGTTGAGCCTCGAACAGCCCACCATTACCTAAAGAGAAGTCGGGATATCCTATCTATACTTTTATCAAATCTCCGAACCGACCCCGGCAAAGTCTCAGTCCACGAGGCTGTGGCGCTGCAAAGTCGCCTCGCGCCCCGGCCCCACCCCGATCGACGAGATGCGCGTGCCGGATAGCTCCTCAAGCGCAACGACGTAGTCGCGTGCCTGGCGCGGCAGGTCCGCGAACGAACGCGCCTGGGAGATGTCGCCCTCCCAGCCGGGGAACAACTCGTAGATGGGGCGGGCGTGGTGGAATGCCGACTGATCGGTCGGCAGGTTCTCGGTGCGCACACCATCGATGTCGTAGGCAACGCACACTGGAATCTGCTCGATGCCGGATAGCACGTCGAGTTTGGTCAGGACAAAGTCGGTGAGGCCATTGACCTGGGTGGCGTACCGCGCGATGACCGCGTCGTACCACCCGCATCGGCGCGGTCGCCCGGTCGTCGTCCCGAACTCACCGCCCACCGTCCGCAGCCGGTCGCCCCACTCATCGAATAGTTCCGTCGGGAACGGCCCCTCGCCAACGCGGGTGGTGTAGGCCTTGACGATCCCGATGACTCGGTCAATGCGGGTGGGGCCGACGCCGGAGCCCGTGCAGGCGCCCCCCGCGGTCGCCGACGAGGAGGTCACGAACGGGTAGGTCCCGTGGTCTATATCCAGCATGGTCGCCTGCCCCGCCTCGAACAGGACGGTCTTGCCCTCATCGAGTGCCGTGTTCAGGACCACCGCGGTGTCGGTAACCATCGGCCGCAACCTCTCGGCGTACTGCAGCAACTCGTCGGTAACCTCGTCCACCGATACCGCGCGACGGTTGTAGACCTTTACCAGCAGTTGGTTCTTCTGTTCGAGCGACCCCTCGATCTTCGCGCGCAGGATCTTCTCATCGAACAGGTCCCACATCCGCAGGCCGACCCGGTTGATCTTATCGGCGTAGGCCGGGCCGATACCGCGCCCCGTCGTGCCGATGCGGCGCTTACCGAGGAAGCGTTCGGTGACTTTGTCGAGCGTGCGGTGGTAGGAAGCGATGACGTGCGCGGAACCGGAGATGAGCAACCGCGATGCGTCCACGCCGCGCGCCGTGATCCCGTCCAATTCCTCGAACAGGACATCCAGGTCGACGACGACTCCGTTGCCGATCACGGGGGTCACATCGGGAGTCAAAATGCCGGACGGCAGCAGGTGCAGCGCGTACTTCTGCCCGTCTATGACAACGGTGTGCCCGGCGTTGTTTCCGCCGTTGAACTTGACAACGTATTCGACGCTGGATCCCAATTGATCCGTCGCCTTACCCTTGCCCTCGTCCCCCCACTGGGCACCTACGACAACGATCGCCGGCATGACACTCCCACCTTTGCTGCCGTCTGGTTGGCTACGTTGGCTCCGCGCACGGCGGCGGGCCACAGGGACCGGGCGGCAGCTCCAGGTCCTCGCCAAGTCTACCGAGCGGGAACGCCGAGTCCCTCTTCGTGGCCGAAAGTTCGAGAAAACTTCCGTAACTTCCGCGGCGCGGCGGAACAAATCGGGCAAGTTCGCCGCCGACGAACTATTGTTCAGACCATGCTTGAGCTCGCGACATCCGTCACCACCACCACCCTGGTGATCGTCGGCGACCTCGACTTCTCCGTCAAGGACCGCTTCCCCGAGGTGGCCGCGCGGATAGCAGGCCTGCGCCGCTCCCTGCTCGTGATCGACATGTGCCGCACTTCGTTCGTGGACTCGACCGGAGCCGCCTTCCTCATCTCGTTGGCGGATGCGGCGGGCCGCCGCGGCGGCGAGGCGATACTGCGCGGCTGCGCCGACCGCCACCTGTTCGTCCTGGAAACCTGCGGGGCACTGGACCTGTTCCGGGTCGACGCCGATTACGCGTGCCCGGTGGACAGCGGCGAATTGCGGCTGGGCCTGACGCCGGTGGATCCCACGGGCACCTGACTACCCCCGGTCGGATTGGGATCAGGCCGGGTGGGCGATCACGGCCCACACCACCTTGCCGCTGCCGCTGGGTTCCCATCCCCAGGTCGCCAACCTGTCCACGATCCGCATTCCGAACCCGCCCGCGCGGTTGGCGTGCCCCGTCGTCAGCACCGGCGGCGCCGGATTCGAGTCCTCGACCTCGACGCGCAGCCCGTCAGAATCCATCGAAACTCGCAGGCCAAGGCGGCCCCATCCATGCAAGACGGCATTGGCGGCAAGTTCGGAGGCGACGAGTTCGGCATCCGCCACGCCCGCGAACTCCCATTGCGTAGCGGCCGCCACGACGGCGTGCCGAACCCGCGCTATCGACGCCGACTCGCTCGGCAGCGTCCACCGGCGCGCCTGCCGCTGGGGGGCGGCGGCCGGACCGGTGGCTGCATCAGGCACCCGCACGATCACCAGCGCGGTGTCGTCTTCTTGTTCCCCGCGCAATTGGGTCAGCAATTCCTCACCGATGCCGGCCGCGTCGAGGCCGCGCGTGCGCGCCAGGCACTGTTGCAGGTGTTCAAGCGCGTCGCGCAACGACTCCGCCCGCCGCTCGATAAGCCCGTCGGTGTACAACACGATTGCGTCCCCGGGCAAAAGCTTGGTGCGACTGGACTTGCGCGCACCCCGGCCGTAGCCAACCAGCAGACCGCCTTCGCCGCGCAACACCTCCACTCCATCCGCGCGGGACACGAGCGGCGGCAGGTGGCCCGCTCGCGCAAATTCAAATTTCCAGCCGGTGCGCATCTTGGCAAGGGACCCGTAGACAACCGAGGACGGACGAGGCAACCGCATCTCCGCGGCGATGCGATCGGCACGGGCCAGCACCACCGCCGGATCCATGAGCTCGAAGGCGTAGGCGCGGATGATAGATCGCAGCTGCCCCATGGTTGCGGCCGCTTCGATGTCGTGCCCGACCACGTCACCGATGACGATTCCCGCCGTGGAATCGTCCAATTGCAGGACGTCGAACCAGTCGCCGCCAACCTGCGCGTGCCCCGATGCCGGGGCGTAATAGCTCCACACGTCCAAGCCCGGGACGTCGATCTGCTCCGGCAACATGGAGCGCTGCAGCGCCTCCGCGACCTGGTGCTCGCGGCGGTGCAACTGCGCGTTTTCTACCGCCATCCCGACTCGGCGCGCGGTGAGGTCAAGCACCGACGCGCCGTCCTCGAACGTTGTGCCCCAGGCGGCCGCGCGCTTGACGCGCGCCGACGTCCCGACGATGGTCGTCTCCTCGCTCAACCCCGGCATGACCGCCACCAGGACGCCGAGCGCCTGCGCGCGCCCCGGCAGCGCGTAGACGACGGCGTTGCCATACTCCCTGCCAGGCGCGTTGGGCAGGCGCTTGCCGACATCCTGCGCAAGCTCTCTCGAGACCGTGCCCGGCATATAGGCCGCCTGCAATATGAAGTCCGCGTTGTGTCCCACCTTTCCGAGCAGCAGCGCGCGGACCGGGTCCTGCACCTCGGTGATCTCGGGGCCCTCTATGACGCGGGTGCCCATACCCGGAAGGTGGGGGTCGCCCAGCGCGTCGAGCCCCGATTCGGCCCGGATGGCGACGGCCCGGGTTCCCTCGGACGACGCGGTTGCAAGCGATTCGACGTATTCGAGCGCGTCGCCGACGCGCAAGTAGAACCCGAACCAGCCGCCCATGGCCTCTTGCAGGACCCCGCAAATGTCGGTGAGCACGCCGAGGCGATCGACGTCGATCAGGTACTCGGATATGCGCGCAAGAACCGCCAGAGCGCGGCGCGACTGGTGATCCGCGATGACCCTCGCATCGGCGTCCGCCCCCAGCGTTGCGGGGGCGAGGCCCGCATAGGCCGGTGTGGCGGGTGCGGGTGCGGCCACACCCGCACCCGCCACACCCTGCCCGGAAAGCTGCATCATCCACAGTTCACCACCGCGCGCCGTCGCGCCCGCAAGCGGTTGCACGGTGCAGGTGTAGGCGAACTCGTCCGCTGAATCGCGATGCTCCAGGATGCCGCGCACCTCGGTGTCGACTGGCCTGCGCGAGCTTAGCCCCGCCTCGATTTCCCACGTCCCGGACAGGAACGAGATGCCCGGGGCCAGCGCGCCAAGCGACTCACCTACGACGGGCCGCGAATCGTGTCCCCAATCTTCGAGGGCGGCACGGTTCGCCCAGACCACGATCATCGATCCGAACGCGGGCGGCATCGTCGCGTTCGCCGGCGGCGCAATCGCCTGCGCCGCGAGAAGATCGCGCCGCAATTCCAGGACCGCAATCGGGGTGGCAAGCTCCGCGATCCCCGCAACGAGTACCCGGTCGATGCCCGCGGGTGGTCCGTCGGGCGAATAAGCCGGATGAATTTCGGGTTCGTGCGGGCTCGAACCAGACATTTCGTCCACAGGGAATTATCCTATCGATTGACGGTCCGGGCCCAGCGGGCAGCGCCGATGGTGTCCCTAGGTGATGCGGTGTGACTGCATGTTCTCATGCGGCGTCGATCTGCACCACCCCTCGTTCTGGCTGCCGTCACCTTCCGTCGCACCCCTTCCGGGGAGCGAACGGGTGCCCTATCGTCGTAGATTGTTCGATGTGGAAGTTCCTGGAGGTAGCAATATGCACGGCGTGGATTCCGGCGCGGCCGCGGGGGCCGGGTCGCTCCATATCCTGGTTCAACGCGATGAGTTGCGGATAGTGCTGTCCGGCGAGATAGACGCGAGCCTCACAGGGGAATTCAATGCAGCGATGAACGAGGCCACCTCGTCCGCGCTCCCCGTCACTTTCGACCTGCGGCACGTCACCTTCATGGACTCGTTCGGCGTGGCCTTCGTTTCCAAGATCGCGTTAGCGGCTCCGGCGCGGCCGCGCCTGCTGCACGTGCCGCCCACGGTCAAGTTCCTGTTAGAGGTGACGTCCACCGCGGACCTGGTGGAAATCGTCGAATAGGGGGCTCCGCGACCGCGCCGCCCGACTCACCGAAATAGAGCGTTTGCGCAAGCGTGGGGGCCGCCAGCTTTGGCTGACGGCCCCCACGCTTGTCATCGACGCGGAACGCTAGGCGCTACCGCGGCGGGTAAATCAGAGCTTGCGGCCCGCGGAGCCGAGCTGCTGCGCGGCCTCCACCAGGCGCTTGGCAAGGCCGTCTTCGGCCTTCTTGCCCCATGCGCGCGGGTCGTAGGCCTTCTTGTTACCGACCTCGCCGTCGACCTTCAGGACACCGTCGTAGTTCTTGAAGAAGTGGTCGGCGACCGGACGCGAGTACGCGTACTGCGTGTCGGTGTCGATGTTCATCTTGATAACACCGTTGGCAACCGCCTCCGCGATTTCCTCGGGCGTCGAGCCTGAACCGCCGTGGAAGACGAGGTCGAACGGGTTCGCCTTGCCTGCGACCTTGGCGACGCCGTCCTGGATCTCCTTGAGGAGCTCCGGGCGCAGCTTGACCGCACCCGGCTTGTAGACGCCGTGCACGTTGCCGAAGGTGAGGGCGGTCAGGTAACGGCCCTTTTCGCCGGCCCCGAGCGCCTCGATGGTCTTGATGCCGTCTTCGACTGTGGTGTAGAGCTTGTCATTGATTTCGGCGGTGTGGCCGTCCTCTTCGCCACCCACAACACCGATTTCGATTTCGAGGATCGTGCGGGCCTGCACCGAGAGCTCAAGCAGTTCCTGCGCGATTTCCAGGTTGCGGTCGATCGGCACGGTCGAGCCATCGAACATGTGAGATTGGAAGGTCGGGTTCTTACCGGCCTTGACCTCTTCGATTTCGAGCTGGAGCAGCGGGCGAACCCACGAGTCCAAGTTTGCCTCGACGCAGTGATCGGTGTGCAGCGCAACGGTCACGGGGTAGTTCTTGGCAACCTCGGCAGCGTAGGCCGCGAGCGCGCGGCTACCAGCAATGCGGTCCTTGATGGTCGGGCCGGAGGCGTATTCCGCGCCACCAACCGAAACCTGGATGATGCCGTCCGACTCCGCTTCCGCGAAGCCCTGCAGGGCTGCGTTCAGCGTCTGGGACGAAGTGACGTTCACGGCCGGGTACGCGAACTTGCCCTCGCGTGCGCGATCGATCAGTTCGTTGTAAACCTCGGGGGTTGCAATTGCCATCTGTGGCGCTCCTGTAGAGATGTCGTGATCAATGGATCACCACCAGTATCCCAGAAAACCCGCGATTGCGGGTGGGCCGTAGTACCCGAACGCGCATCGCGAATTTCGTCCCGAATGGGTGCGTTTACCACGTTCGCATATAAAGTTGCCTTTGAGGCGGGATGTCCGCTTCGTCACATTTGCTCTAACCAAAGAAGGCAAGCATGCAATCCAATCCCCGCCGGTCTCGGCGCTGCGGCCCCGCTTTGGGCCTGGCAGTCGCAGTGGCGCTAGCCGGAGCGCAACCCACCCAAGCGTTCGCCGCCCCCACACCACTCGTCGTGACGGTCGCGTCCGTTTCCGGCGCGCCGCTTCCCGGCGAGGTGCTGACGTACACGCCGGTGGCGTGCAACGCGAAGGTTTCCGCAGGCTCCTCCGTCTCGGCCACGAGCGACGCAGCGGGCCAGTTCACAATTCCGGCACTGCCGACGCAGTGCTATCAGATCGGGCTAAGCACCGCGGCGGGCGTATTTGTCGCCGACGGCGTCATCACCCAATCCGTGACAACGTCCGCGGGGGCCTCCGCCATCACCGTGAGCGTGCCCAGCACGGTGCTTGTCCCGGTGACCGTAAGCCCCGCCCAGGCGGATGTGACGCTTGCGGCGGTTCAGTACGCATCGAATATGGGCCTGCAGATGCCATTCGTCTCGGCAGGCGGTGCGGCACCAACCGCCGCCGATGGCACCACGTACGTGCCCGTGGTCAGCGGCGCCTCGTTCCAGATATTGGTGCGGGCGCACGGTGACTACTTCACTCAGTATTCGGACGGCGCGACGTTCACCGCGCCACCGGGCTCCGCTTCCGGCACATTCGCGCCGGTGGATGAGGCCTCCCCCGCACCCATCACGATCGACTCAACCGCGTGGCGCACCAGCCGCCCGGTGCACGTGAGCGCAGCCGGGTTCGACGCGTCACCCGACGTCGAGTCGACGTCACCGTCGTCGTTCTACAGCACTTCGACCCCGGTTGCGACGGACGCCGAAAACTCGGTTACGCTGCGCGGATTGACCCCGGGACCCACGCTCATCTCGGCGAACGGTACCGTTGGCGGCGCGGCGGCCGCAGGCTCATCCCTGGTCACGGTGACCGAATCGGCCAGCGGGGCCGAATCGCCGCTCGAGGTCGCGATCGAACCCGTGCTGAATGCGGATTCCATCTCCACCCTGTCCCCGATCGTGAACGTCACGGGCAACGCTGTGTACGGCGAATCGCTGACGGCACACGTCACGCTGCCGACGGCGATCGCGGCGCTCGACCAGGACCAGGTTTCCGTCAGCTACGTGTGGGCGGCGATCGATTCCATGGCGGATCTGGGGACCACGGCCCGGGTGCTATCGACGTCCGATTCCCTCGAGGTGACCCCTCAGTTCAATGACTACCTGGCGATAGCGGTCATTGCGATCGTGTCGGTGCCCGGCAAGGGGTTGGCCGTGGGAAGGGGCATCGGTTTCCTCTCTGAGACATACCTCAACGTTGCGCTTTCATCGATCAGCGGCTCGTCCACTCCGCTTCCGGAGATCGTTTCCCCCATCGGGAGCCCGCAGGCACCTACCCCATCGGTCGTGCCCGCAATCTCCGGCAACGCGCAGGTGGGGCAGACGCTTACCGTCACCCCCGGCCAGTGGACCAACGAGCCCACCTCGTTCGATTACCAGTGGAACCGCAACGGCGAACCGATTCCGGGGGCGACGGCCGAGACCTACCTGGTGACGCAGGCCGACCTTGCGGCGCAGCTGACGGTCACGGTCACCCCCGTCAAGCAGTATGCAACCGTTACGCCCCTGACGACCGCCCCGACCGCGGCCGTCACAGCAGCCGCGTCCGGGGGAACCGACACGGGCGGCACCAACGCAGGCGGTACGCCCACCGCCCCGGTGAAGAAGGCGGCAGCAAGCATCAGCGTGAAACTTGCAAAGAAGAAGGTGCGCAAGGGCAAGCGCGCGACGATAACGGTGACCGTGCGCGCCGGCGGGGCTGCCGGCACGGGGAAGGTCACGGTCAAGGTGGGCAGCAAGAAGTTCACCAAGAAGCTGTCCCGGGCGGGGAAGGCAACCGTGAAGTCGCAGAAGCTCACCAAGCGCGGCAAGGTCAAGATCACCGTGTCCTACGGCGGTAACGCGACGGCTCTGTCCGCCAAGAAGGGCACGACCATCCGGGTCAGGTAGGAAAGCAGATACCCATCGGTGCCTGCCCGCGGCCATGTAGCGGGCAGGCACCGCGATCAGCTGCCAGTGGCCCTGAACTGCCGCCAGTGGTACATCGCGACCGCCGCGGCCGCCCCGGCGTTGATCGAACGTGTGGAGCCGAACTGCGTTATATGCCGGATAGTCGTGGCGGCGAGGCGGGCCTCGTCGCTCAATCCCTGCGATTCTTCGCCAAAAACCATGAGGGCGGATCGCGGCGGGGCCCAGCCCTCCATCGCCTCCGAGCCGGGGACGTTGTCGATTCCGATCACCTCTAGGTCGAAGTCCCTCGCCCACCCCACCAGCGAGGCGATCGATTCGTGATGGTGCACGTGCAAATAGCGGTCGGTTACCATGGCGCCGCGCTTGTTCCAGCGACGGCGACCGACGATATGCACGTGGCGCACGCCCATGGCGTTCGCGGTGCGCACCACCGAACCGATGTTGAAGTCGTGTCCCCAGTTTTCGATCGCGATTTGCAGTTGCCCCTGCCCCGCCGCGAGCGCGGCCGCGGCGCGCGCGTCCAGTTCGTCGCGGATTGCGTCAACGGTCCACAGCCGGAATTCGTCTACCACGTTCCGGGTGTCGCCGCCCGCGATCAGTTCGGGGTCGAACTTCGCGCGCGCGTCCCCGCGCGCGGCGCCCGTGGGCGTGGGAGCACCCTGGAGGCGGGTTCCGCTTGCCGACTTCGCAGTGAGCGGCGCACCGGGTGACGGACGGTTTTCAAGCATCCGAATATCGTAACCGCGCCCATGATCCGCCCGCGATCGGCCCCCGCCGGCGGAGGCGAAACCCGGCTTGACTTTGTGCGCTTACGGTTGAATACTTGCGATAAGTGACAGCGTTGTCAGCGAATTGGATATATT
Source organism: Rarobacter incanus (assembly GCF_006715765.1). NCBI lineage: Bacteria > Bacillati > Actinomycetota > Actinomycetes > Micrococcales > Rarobacteraceae > Rarobacter > Rarobacter incanus. The sequence goes on along the minus strand of NZ_VFNV01000001.1, from coordinate 1,801,969 downwards.
CGCGCGAAGTGAGGTACATGGGCGTATCTCACCGGTTCAATCCAACAGCAGCAGGAGCAATCTCGTGAACAGAAAACGCATCGAGCCGCGGATCCGCGGCCGCGCAGGCCGCTCCGCCCGCACAATCTCCCTCGGCGTCAGCATCGCCCTGGGCGTTACGATGGCGGGCATTTCCACACCCATCGCGCAGGCTGCCCCCGCTACGGGTGGCACCTTCTCGACTTCCTTCGAGGCCTCCGAGGCGCAGCCCCTGACGGGCACCGCCTACGGCGCATTAACGAACGTGACGGGGAAAAAATTCTCGGCGGGCAGCCTGCTCGGATTGGTTTCCGCGGTCACCGCATCGGGCGAAAACCTGCCAAACGAGGGGGCTGCTAAAGCCGCGGACGGCGTGAGCAGCACGAAATGGCTGGTCAAGACCAACACCGGATGGTTGCAGTACCAGTTGAGCAGCCCCGCGGTAGTGAAGCAATACAAGATGACCACCGCGGACGACTCCCCGGCGCGAAACCCGAAGAGCTGGAAGGTGCAGGGATCCACCGACGGTAGCTCGTGGGACACCCTGGACACGCGGGCAGATCAGCTTCCCACCTCGACGCCGAAGCTGACGACTTTCACCTACAACATCGACAACAACACCGCGTATTCGTACTACCGGCTCGCCATTGACGCCAACAACGGCGATTCGATGATTCAGCTAGGCGACTGGGAAATCCTGGACGGAACGTCCAATGCGGCATCTCCTTCCCCGATCCAAACCACCGTGAGCACGGGCCCCGTCTCCGCGAAGGTCGCGCGAGTCAACGCTGGTTTCACCGGCAAGGCATCGATGCAATACGTCGGTGCGCACATCGCGGCGGGGGAGGCCAAGGGTGCGGGGGTGCTTTTCGATGACCAGAACATCGCCATCGGCGACTCGTCCCAGTTGTCGTACGCAATTTTCCCCATCCTCGACGAGACCGACCTGACGTATCCGGCGACCTACACGGCGCTCGACCTGGTTCTCGACGACAACACGTTGGTGTCGTCGAAGGGCCTGGTCGACACCAACGGTTTCGACTTCAAGGCCAGCGCCTACGGGGAGCAAAAGGCGCTGTACGGCTCCCAATGGAACAAGGTCACCGTGGACCTCGGTAGCCTGGCCGGCCGCACTATCAAGAAGATCCTCATCTCGTACGACAACCCCAACGGATCCGCCACCACGGCGTTTGCCGGTTGGGTAGATGACATCAAGATCGCGGATGCGACAGCCCGCGACACCTCCGCCGGCCTAGTCAGCTACGTCGACACCCGCCGTGGCACCAATTCCAATGACAAGTTTTCGCGCGGGAACAACCTGCCGATCACCGCGATGCCAAACGGCTTCAACTTCTTCACCCCCATGACGGATGCGAGCTCCAGCAGGTGGGAATACTCGTATCAGAACTCCACCTACGTAGATTCGACCACGGGCGCCAATAAGCTCAACGGCTTCGGCATCTCCCACGAGCCGAGCCCGTGGATGGGCGACCGCAACCAGGTCGTCTTCATGCCCGATACGGCCGGCACGGGCGGCAGCGGCAATCTCTCGTCGCGCGCCAAGACATACTCCCACGACACCGAGATTGCGCGCCCCGACTACTACTCGGTGATGCTCGACGGCGGTAATCTGCGCACCGAAATATCGCCCACGGACCACGGCGCAATCATCCGCTACACCAACAACAAGTCTGGCGACACAACCCTGCGTTCCCTCATCGACATTGTCGGCGGCCAGGGGAGCTTCACGGTCGATGCCGCGGGCGCTGTGACCGGGTGGGTCGATCCGAACGGCGGCTCCGGTGCCACGCGCATGTTCATCGCAGGCAAGTACTCGTCCGCTCCAAGCGCAACGACGGCCGGAACGGACCGCACCGCGAGCAAAATTTCAGTCGTGCAGTTGGACGGCAACAAGCAGGTCGAGCTGCGGATCGCCACCTCGTTCATTTCCCAGGACCAGGCGCAGTTGAACCTGGACCGCGAGGTGACGGGCAAGACGTTCGACCAGATCCGGCAGGCGGCCGGCGCCGCGTGGAACGCACGCCTTGGGGTCATTGACCTGGCGGATTCTAACGCCACGGACGCCCAGAAGGTGACGACCTACTCCAACCTGTACCGCCTCAACCTCTACCCGAACTCCCAATTCGAGGACGTGTCGCAGCTGGGCTCAAACACCCCCGAATACAAGCACGCCTCCCCGGTGCTGGCTACGACCGGATCGGCGACGGCGACAACGACGAACGCGCAGATCAAGGACGGCAAGATCTACGTCAATAACGGGTTCTGGGACACGTACCGCACCGTCTGGCCGCTGTACTCGTTCCTTTACCCCGACATTGCCGAGGAATTGGTAGACGGGTTTGTGCAGCAGTACCGCGAAGGCGGCTGGGTGGCACGCTGGTCCTCCCCCGGCTACGCGGATTCGATGACCGGCACGTCTTCGGACGCGTCCTTCGCCGAGGCGTACACGTCGGGAGCCATTGACACCGCTACCGCGCTCGAGGCATACGACGCCGGGCTCAAGAACGCCACCGTCGTGTCCCCTCAGTCGCAGACCGGCCGCAAGGGTCTCAATACGTCGCAGTTCGTCGGCTACACCTCGACGGCAACCTCGGAATCGGTTTCGTGGGCGCTGGAGGGTTACATCAACGACAATGCGCTCGCAGACATGGCCGCGAAGCTTGCAACCGACACCGCGGTGCCACAAGCACGTCGCGCGCAAATCGCGCAGGAGGCGACCTACCTGCGCCAACGCGCGAAGAACTACGTCAACATGTTCGACTCGACCGCGGGCTTCTTCCAGGGCAAGACAAGCTCGGGGGCCTTCGCAACCGCTTCCGCGTCGTTCGACCCCGAGGTCTGGGGCGGCGTATTCACCGAAACCAACGGCTGGAACTTCGCCTTCCACGCTCCCTTCGACGTGGAGGGGCTGGCCGCCCTGTACGGCGGCCAGCAGGGCCTGATCGACAAGCTCGACGCGTTCTTCACCACCCAGGAGAAGGCCGACAAGCCGGGTGGTTACGGCGGGGTCATCCACGAGATGCTCGAAGCACGCGACGTGCGGATGGGCGAATTCGGGATGAGCAACCAGGTATCCCACCACATCCCGTGGATCTATGCGGCGGCGGGCAAGCCGTCGAAGACGCAGGCCGCGGTACGCGAGGTCATGCAGCGCCTCTTCGTCGGTTCCGAAATCGGACAGGGTTACCCGGGCGATGAGGACAACGGCGAAATGTCATCGTGGCAGATCTTCGCCTCCCTGGGCTTCTATCCGCTTTCGCTCGGCTCGGGCGAATTCACGATCGGCTCCCCGCTCTACGACCACGTCGTCGTGCACAGGGAAAACGGCGACCTGACCATCGATGCAAACGCAAACTCGCGCGATAACGTGTACATCGCCTCGGCCACGCTGGATGGCGAATCCCTTGGAACGGCCTCGCTGTCTCAAGCCGCCCTGAACGCGGCGGGCGATCACACGCTGTCGTTCGAAATGTCGGCGACCCCGACCACGTGGGGCGAGCGCACCTTCACCGCCCAGTCCGCCCAGCCCCTGGTCGATGTGACCGGCCCGGACTACGCGACTGTCCAGGCGAGTGATGGAACCGCAACCGACAAGCTCGTCGACAACTCGTCGACGACGTCAATCGCGCTCAACTCCGCGACCGCTTCCCTCACATTCGCCTCGAAGGCCGTGGCGGCATCGGTGCAGAGCTACACCCTGACCAACGCGTCAAGCGGCGCGGCCCCCAAGGCGTGGAAGCTCCAGGGGTCCAATGACGGAACCACGTGGAAGACCCTTGATTCGCGTTCTGACCAGGAATTCCGCTGGGCCACGCAAACCAGGCCCTTCCAGGTGGAAGACCCCGGGACGTACAGCAGCTACCGCATCGTGATCGAGGCGACCAGCACCGGCGAACCGGCGACGATCGCCGAGGTGGAACTGCTTGCCGGTCAGGTACAAAAGGACGAGCTCACCGTCATTCCGACCACCCTGACCACGCAGGTGGGGTCCGCCGTGACCGCCGGCTACGCGCTGATCGCGGGCGGCAGCAGTGCCGCCAGCGGCGACTACTCGGCCACGGTCGACTTCCTCGACGGGAACGGGCCGCAGTCGGCGACGGTTACCTCTAGCGGGCTGGGATTGACAGTCAGCCTGGCGCACACGTTCTCCGCGACCGGCGTGTACTCGTTGCCGATTTCGGTAACCCAGGGCGGCGAAACCGCCACGGGAACGGCGACGGTGACCGTCAGCCGCGATCAAACGATGCAGGCCCAGTTCAATAACGCCTGCATCACCGTCCTCGGCGTCGCGGCGGACTGCGACGGGAACACCAACGGGTACAAGAAGGAGAGCCTGGCGGCTTCTGGGTTCGTCCAGGGGACCACGGTTCAGGTCCCGGGCAAGGGCGTCTCGTTCGATCTGCCGGACATCGCATCCGGAAAGCCGGACAACCTGGTCAGCACCAGCGCCCCGGTCCGGATCAACGTGGGCGACGATGCGACGAAGGTCTCGTTCATCGGCTTTGCAAATGAGAAGGATCAAACGCGCACGCTGACGTTGACCTACGGTGATGGGCACACGCAGGACATCGTGGTTGGGTTCGACAACTGGGATGACACCGGTTCAAAGATCGCCAACACGTCCAACGTGGTCGTCGGGTCGAGTGAGGGTCGCTACAAGGGAACCTCGACATCGGAGACCAGCCCCACGTTCTACGTGTGGTCAACGGACACCGTCACCCTCGATACCGGCCACGGCTCGCCGCTATGGCTGACCATGTCGGCCAAGCCTGACACGTCGAAGGCGCAGTTGCACCTGTTCGCTGTAGCGAGTGATGGCACGCGGACGGCGCCGGCGGCTTTGACCGCTGAACCGTCGGCGGAGCCGGTATCGGCGGCATACGCGGGTTCTGCGACCACCGTTGATCTGGCGGAGTTTGCGGGCGGCGATACTGCCTCCAACGCCTACTCGGCAACGATCAACTGGGGAGACGATTCGCCTGTCACCGGTGGGCAAGTAGCCGACGGGAAGGTCGCAGGAACCCACGTCTTCGCAAAGGCGGGAACCTACACGGTTACCGTGAGCATCGACGACGGCGTGCACACGGTCGTAACATCGCGTCAAGTCACGGTGAGCGCCAAGGTGGACTCCACGGTCACAGTTGCGGGGCCGGCAACCAACCCGACGACGACCACCACCGCAAGCATCACGGCAACGGTCCCGAACGACGCAACGGGAACCGTCGAATTCTTCGACGGCCCCACCTCGCTCGGCACGGCAACGGTTTCCAACGGCAAGGCGACGCTCGCCGCGGGCCCGCTCGCCGCTGGGACGCACAGCGTCACCGCGAAGTACGCCGGCGATGCCAAGTACAACGGCTCCACGTCCGCACCCGCGGTGGTGACCGTCGACAAGGCGGACGCCACCGTCGTCGTCAATTCCACGCCGGGGTCGCCCCTGGTTGGAAGCACTTTCACGCTGCAGGCAACCGTGAGCACCGGGGCCACGGGAACCGTCGAATTCTTCGACGGCTCCACCTCCCTCGGCACGGCCACCGTCAGCGGTGGCGTCGCCTCGATATCGGTGACCGCGCCCGCAACCAGCGCGTCCAAGGAGTACAAGGCAACGTATTCCGGCGACGCGACCTACAAGGGAGCAACCACCACGGTATCCATCGCCATCACCTCGGTGGCGGCGACCGTGAGCCTGACAGCGAGTGCGGCAACGGCAACGCCGGTGTCCGGGCCGACGCTGACGGCGACGCTGACGGCAGGCGCAACCGGAACCGTGGAGTTCTTCGCGGGAAGCGACTCCCTGGGGAAGGTCCAGATCAGCAACGATAAGGCGACCTTGCCCCTGAGCGGGCTGCCGGTGGGTTCACACGTCATCAAGGCGGTGTACTCCGGGGACTCCGCGCTCGGCGGCGCCGATTCGAACACCGTGACTATCATCTCGGAGTTGGCGGCCTCGTCCGTGGAAATCACGACGAGCGCAACGGACGCCACCGTTCTTGAGACCGTGACGCTGACGGCGAATTTGACCGGTCCCTCCACGGGCACGGTCGAGTTCTACGATGCAGACACCAAGATCGGGTCGGCTAGTGCCACCAGCGGCGTCGCCTCATTCGAGGCGGGACCCGGCCTATCGGTTGGGGAGCACTCGTTCTCGGCGCGGTTTGTGGAGAACGAGAGCTACCGCGGTGCAACCTCGCCGGCCAAGGTGGTGACCGTAGACAAGGCAGCGTCCGCGACCGAACTGAGCGCAGCGCCGACCACCACCGACACGCTGGGGACCGTTGTCCTCACCGCAACGGTGACGGATGGCGCGACCGGCAGCGTCGAATTCTTCGACGGGGATTCATTGCTGGGTTCGCAGGCAATCGACGAGGACACCGCAACCGCCGCGCTCAACGTGACGGGGCTGGCCGCCGGGAAGCGGATGCTGACCGCGGTCTACGCTGGCGACGCGACCTACAAGGCCAGCACCTCGGATGCGGTAGAGGTGCAGGTAAGCAAGGTAGCAGCGACGCTCTCGCTCGCTTCAGATGTCGAGGGGCGGGCGGCAATCGCCGAAAGCCACCTCACGGCGACGGTGCCCGCCGGTGCCACCGGCGACGTCGAGTTCTTCGACGGAAGCGAAAGCTTGGGCACTGCCAGCATCGTGAACGGGACGGCGAACTTGACGGTCGGCGCACTGACCGCGGGGGACCACTCGTTCACGGCGAAGTTTGCCGGGGATGAACGGTTCGGCGCTGCCGAATCCGACGCGGTCGCCGTCGCGGTAGTGGCCTCCACCACTTCCGTCACGCTCACAAGCTCCGCGAGCGCGATCACGACGGCCGGTTCGCTTGATCTGACCGCAACGCTGGCCGACAACGCTACCGGGACCGTCGAGTTCTTCGATGGAACCAGGTCGCTGGGAACCGCGGCGATCGCTGGGGGCGCGGCGACGATCAAGCAAGCCGGGCTGAGCGCTGGTGCGCACTCGTTCACCGCGAAATACAGCGGCGATCAGTACTACGCCCCTGCCTCATCGCAGCCGGCAGCCGTGGAAGTGACGCAGGCTCCCGATGGCGCGGCGAAGGTAACACTGGGCAAGCCCCAGTTCACCAAGTCGAGCCAACTGTACAAGTCGACCAAGCCCGCGTCGGTATCCGTGACGGTTCGGGGCGCGCAGACGGGTTCGGTCACGTTCAAGGCCGGAAGCAAGATCGTCGGCGTCGCACCGATCGTGGGCGGCAAAGCCACGGTGAAGCTGTCCACGAAGCTGTGGGTCGGGAAGTACAAGGTGGTTGCGAGCATGGACCAAACCGACACGACCGCCGCCGCAGTTTCGACCGCGTCTTCCACGTTCACCGTCAAGAAATCTTCGATCAAGAAGATCAAGGTGCAGGGCAAGCGTTACACCCCGGGCCGCTCATTCCGCGTGACCGTCAAGGCGTCCAAGAAGCTCAATAGCGGGCGCATTGCAGGCGGAAAGGTCAAGGTGTACGTGGGCAAGAAGGTCGTCAAGACGATCAAGACTCCGGCCCTGCGCAAGCGGAACGGTAAGTACACCGTGACCGTGCCAGCGCGGTTCGCCAAGGGTTCGTCTCTCAAGGTCCGTGCCAAGTTCGTCCCGAAGTACAAGGGTGCGAGCAAGGCAAAGACCTCCAAGACGATCAAGCTGAAGGCAACGCGGTAACCCCGCATCCCTGAGGCTTTTTCCGGGGGCGCTGGGCGGGAATGGTGGTTTCCCGCCCAGCGCCCCACTCATGCGCGCGCGACGTTCACCGGTTCGCCACCTAGAATTGTTCCGTGCGCTCTACGCTGATCGCAGCAAACCGTTTCGCCGCAAGAAGGACTTATGACACATTCGATCGAATCCTGGCTGACCGACATGGACGGTGTCCTGGTCCACGAAAACAAGGCGCTGCCCGGCGCCGCCGATTTCATCGGCCGGTTACGGGAAAAGGAACGCCCCTTCCTCGTCCTCACCAACAATTCGATCTTCACCCCACGCGACCTGGCGGCGCGCCTGTCGGCCTCCGGCATTGAGGTCCCCGAGGCCTCGATTTGGACGTCGGCGCTGGCCACCGCCAAGTTCCTTGCGACCCAGGCGCCCGGGGGAAGCGCCTATGTCATCGGGGAGGCGGGACTCACCACCGCCCTGTACGAGGCCGGCTACATCATGACCGAAACGAAGCCGGACTTCGTGGTGCTGGGCGAGACGCGCACCTATTCCTTCGAGGCCATTGCAAAGGCCGTGCAGGCGATCCTGGGAGGTGCGCGCTTCATCGCCACCAACCCCGACACGACCGGTCCCAGCCCGCAGGGGCCGCTGCCCGCGACGGGCGCGGTCGCCGCGATGATCACGGCGGCGACCGGGCGAAAGCCCTATTTTGTCGGCAAGCCAAACCCCATGATGTTCCGCTCCGCACTCAACCGAATCGACGCCCACTCCGAGGTCACAGCCATGGTCGGCGACCGCATGGACACCGACGTCGTCGCCGGAATCGAGGCGGGCCTGCGGACTTTCTTGGTGCTCAGCGGTTCGACCAAGGAATCGGACATCGAAAAATACCCATTCCGGCCGAGCCAGGTCTATCCCTCAATCGAATCGCTCATCGAGCTGATCTGAGCCGGGCGCCGGGCTACGGCGAGACCCTCGGCAGCCAACCCAGATTGCGCGGGTTCGTCACGCCGATGACGAGGGCTGCCGCGGCCACGCAGGCAGGCACCACGATATCGGTCGCCTGATCGACGGGCGCGAGGAGCAACGCGTACGGCGACAGCGCGCTGTCGCTTGGGCCCCACACGATCGCGGCGAGGTAAAACACGACGCCGGGAAGCCACGCATACGTAGCACCCCACAGAGATCCCACGGCAAGCGCCAGACCGGCAACCCACAGAACGTTGCGGATCAAGGTCGCGGCAGTCGCCACATTCGAGACGGATGCGATCACGACGACGACAAGAATGGCGAGCAGGGTCGCCATAGCCAGTGAGACCGCCCGGCTCGCAATAAGCCGACGATTGCGAGCGATGACCGCCACCGGCCACGCATCGTTCAGGATGCCGAACGCGAACCCCACGAGCACCGGCACGAACGTAACGACGGGCACGGCGGGTTGGAGCACGATCGGGCCGAGCCGGTCAATCGTGCCGTCGGGCGCTGCTATCCCGACCGCCGCGGCCGCGATGAAGAGGGGCAGCGTTCGCCGGAATCCCGTCGCCGCGAGGATGGTTCGGAACGTCATTGCCCAGCCGGCTCAACCGTGAAGTAGGGGTAGTTGCAAGTGCGGAACGCCTCGACCAGGTCGGCGACCTCCTCGGGGCTGAGGAGTTTTATACCCACAAGCCCTGCCATCTCCGCCGCGGACGGATCGACCAGGTGGAGCCAGGTTCCGATCAACGAGTTGAGGTCATCCGCGTAACGCTGTGACGGCGCAATATCGGTTTGCAGTTGCGCGCAATGGCCCGGTTCCAGAATACCCAGCGCAATCTCCCACAACGTTGGGGTTTCGCCAGCCAGCCCTGCTGACGACACGATGAACTCCCCGACGCTCGGGTCCTGCGTGCGCGGGTGGTATGTCTGACTCGCTTCAACGACCTGCGTGGGCAAGAACGCGGGATACCCCTTGTCCATTGCCGCTGTCGCCAGCACCCAGAATTGTTCGGTATAGGCGCTCGCCACCCGGCGATGCTCCGGGTAGAAGCAGGTGGGTATGGTGGCAGCCGCCCCGCAGGTGGTCGGGCGCTCGTCAGACGGGCTCAGGCGTTGGGCCGGGGCCACAAGAACAATCACCATCACGGCCACCAGGATGCCCGCAATGCCGCCGGCGTCCGCGAGCCGAAGCGCGCGCCGGGGGCCACGGTTCGTGAGCCTTGTCATGGACAAAGCGACCGTCAACAAGGCGAGCATGGCTGTTTGCGCTAGGAGGGCGGTCGTGTTGTAGATATAGCCGATGCGGGGCACGGTCGCGCCACCGTAGTCGAATGGCGACAGGTAGGTATCCGAATAGCCGAACGCAAACATGACCACCGCACCGGCAAGAACGGCAAGGATCCCACCGAAGACGCTCCCGCCCAGGCGACCGGCCAGGGATCCCAGACCGACCATCACGATAAGGACAAGTGATTGGTTCAGTGCGACGAGCAGGGCACTGGCCGGCACAGAACTTGGCTGGGACACGATAAGAGCGATGACCAGCGTCAGCACCTGTACCGCCGTGACGGCAATCCCGTATGCCCACACCAGCGCGATGTGCGGAGTTCGGCTGATCCGGTTATCTTCCAGGTAGGACACTTTGCCCAGGAGTCGCGCCGCATCGACCGCGGCAAACCCCGCGACCAAGGGCGCGATGACAGTGAGCGCCACACCCAGCCAGTCGAGTGTCCAGATGACGTCTCCGCGCCATTGCGCTCCGCGTTGCAGGGCCACGATGAGGGAGACACCCAGTTGAATGGGGATCAACCAGAGGATCAATCCGTAGCGCACAAAGTAGGCCACCAATTGGCGGTAATTCATGAAGATTCTGCTCGCTTCCACAGTTGTTCCGCCGCGTGGCCGCGGCGGGGCGACCACTGGGTGGTGAGCCCTACTTGCGTTGGCCTTGGACGAGTTCCACGAATGCGTGTTCAACGCCTGGCCCTGAGACGGCCTGCGCTCCTGACGTAGCCACCAGCCCGGCGACGGTGCCGTCGAAGAGCACGCGCCCTTCGTCAAGGACCAGGACGCCCGCATTGAAGTCAGCAATGTCCTCGGACAGGTGCGTGGACACCAGGACGGCGGAGTCTGCGCCAATCTCGTGGATCAGGGCGCGCACTTCGGCGCGATTGATCGGGTCCAAGCCGACCGTCGGTTCGTCCAGGATCACCACGTCGCTATTGGTCAGCAGCGCCTGCGCGATGCCCACGCGGCGCACCATACCGCCCGATAGGTGCGCGATGCGTTCGTGTGCCTTGTCGGCGAGGTTGACCCGTTCCAGTGCTTCCGCTACGCGGTTCGCAGATATCGCCGACTTTCGGCTAGATCGCGCCCACGCGATGAAGCGCAGGTAGTCGGTGACGCGAACGTGCCCGGGTGCCGCAAAGTCCTGCGGCAAAAAACCTACGGTGGCCTTCGTGTCCCCACCCACGCTGATGGAACCGCCGCTGGGTTTACGCGACCCGACGATGGTTTGCATCAGGGTCGTCTTGCCGGCACCGTTAGCGCCCAGGAGTGAGGTCACCCCTCGCGACAACGTGTGGGTGATCGGCCCAAACTCGAAGCCTCCGAGCCGGACTCTCACATCGCAAAGCGCGCAAATGGCCTTATCCACACGTCCCCCTAGAACGAGTCCGACGCCGGCATCGCAGGCGCCGCCACCAGGAGCGTGGTCCCGAGAGCGTGACGCCAATGCCAAGGCTTCTCCGAATCTTTGGACGCTGTAGTCTCTTACATTGCCCTAAGATCGGACACAGCATACCAAGGCCAGCGAGGGTGGCCGATTCGACCATGCCTGTCGCAATAACACGCTCCCGCCAACGTCCCGTGCTGGCTCACGGCGATTCTTGCCGCATCCATCTCACGCCAATGAACATGGCGTCCACGTCGGTTCCCGCCGCGGGTCAAAGACCCAGGTCGTCCAGCCCGTATAGGTACAGGTATTCCAGCCCTTCGGCCTCAATCTTCTCGCGCGCACCGGTGTCGCGATCGACGATCACGGCCACGGCGACCACGTTCGCGCCCGCCTCCCGCAGGGCTTCGACGGCGGTGAGGACCGATCCTCCGGTCGTGGATGTGTCCTCGACCGCGATGACGCGCTTGCCCGCAACGTCGGGGCCCTCGATCCGCTTTTGCAGGCCGTGCGCCTTGCCCTCCTTGCGGACCACGAAGGCGTCCAGATCCTGGCCGCGGGACGCGGCGGCGTGCAGCAGGGCTAGAGCTACAGGGTCTGCCCCCATCGTCAGGCCGCCCACCGCATCCACGTCGTCCGTGGAATACCCCGACTCCTCTAGGTGGTCCAACAGGACGTGCCCCACCAGGGGGGCGGCGAGGTGGTGGAGGGTGACTCGTCGCAAATCGACGTAGTAGTCGGCTTCCTTACCCGAAGCCAGCGTGACCTTGCCGTGGACGACTGCTAGTTCGCGGATCAGGTCGCGCAGTTGCTCGCGCGGGGTGGGCGAAAAAGTCTCGTTGCTCATTGCTCTAGCGTATCGGGTCGCCGCCCCGCCCTGCGTTCGCGCTCCCGCCGCCTTTGTCAGTCGCCGCGCGCGCCGGTGTGCCCGAACGCGCGCACCAACCAACGCGGAGCAAGCCGCAGCAGGCCGGACGCCGCGCCGTAGCGCAGCGACGGGGTCACCAGCGTCTGGCCGCGGCGGGCGGCGTCAAGCGCGCTGGCGACGACCGTGTCGGCGCGCAGCCAAGCGATGCCCGGGAAATCATCGTCTATGCCGGCCCGCTCATGGAATTCCGTGCGGGTCAGCCCCGGCAAGAGGGCGGTCGCAGACACCCCGGTGTCCCGCAGTTCGACGGCCAGACCCTCGGTGAATACCCGCACCCAGGCCTTATGCGCCGAATACGTCGAAGCCGCCATGTAGGAGGCGACCGACGACACGTTCAAGATCGACCCGCGCCCGCGCGAAATCATTTGGGTGGCAGCGGCGTGAGACAGCTCCAGGACCGCCGTGACCATGACGTTGAGCGCGTCGACTTCGTCATCGACGGGATCGGCGACGAATGAATGATGCAGGGCGTAGCCTGCGTTGTTGACCAGCAGGCCGATGGGTGCCGGTTCGCCCGGCGCGGGACGCACCGGCACCTCGCCGTCGCGCAACGCCCCCACTTGCAGCCGTTCGACCACTGCGGCGCGGCCCCCCGCCTTGGAAAGGTCCGCGGGCAGCACCTCGACGCCCACGCCAGCTACCTGGCGCAAGTGTTCCGCCAGCACGTCCAGGCGCTCCTGGTTGCGTGCCACCAGCACCAAGTCGTGTTTGGCCGTTGCCAATTGCCACGCAAATTCCGCGCCCAGGCCCGAACTTGCTCCCGTGATAAGTGCCGTACCCATGCCCTAAGCCTACGGTGACGTTCTGTGTGTGCGCCGCAAACGCACCGGTTGGCGCCCGGCGGCCGCTCGCCGGGCGGCGGCCGCAAGTCCCCACCCGCGTGGCCCCCGGCCCAGCCCGTGGGACGCGGCTTCGCTAGGGTGGTCCGCATGGAGGCACTCACAACGGCCTTTGTCGCAACGCTCGCGGCATTGGTACCGATAACGAATCCAATCGGCGCTGTCGCCGCCCACGCCGGCCTGAGCGCGTCGATGCCCACCGCGGACGTCCACCGTCAGGCGTGGCGAACGGGCATGTGGGTCGCCGGGATTCTGATGGTTTTCGGTGCGGCGGGGTCGCTCGTCCTATCTGCCTTTGGCATTTCCCCGGGGGCCCTGCAGATCGCCGGCGGGATTGTCGTGATGCACTCCGGGTTCCAATTGATGACGCCGAGGGACCGCGCCACCCCCGCCGAGCGCGAACACGCCCGCACCAAGGCCGACATCTCCTTCTCGCCGATGGCACTGCCGCTGATCGCGGGTCCGGGCGCTATCGGCGTCGTGATTGCCATCTCCGCGCGACACCCCGGGCCCAGGCCCGCATCGGCGTCATCGCAGCCAGCGCCCTGATGGGGCTCATCATCGCCCTCAGCCTGCGGTTCGCCACCGCGTGGATTCGCCGACTCGGGCCGACGGGGGTGGGCGCGCTAGTTCGCGTGATGGGGTTCTTGATCCTCGCGATCGGCGTGGAGCTGGCGGTGCACGGGATCAGCGCTCAATTTGGCTGACGAGTGCCCCCACCCCGCCGGCCCGCCCGCCCGTCGGCGGCTGCCCGCCGGCGCCGGGTTGGCAATGTGGACGCGCCGGGAGCGCGACGGCGGCGAGAGGCCGCGCCGCAGCTCGGATCATGCCGTCAGCGCGAGGCCGCGTCGTAGTCCGTCTCTTTGGTTTCCGGCGTCACGATCAGCGCGATGAGGGTCAGCACGCTGGCCCCCGCCAGGTAGATGCCCACCAGCCAGGTCGAGCCGTTCGCCGCGGTCCACAGCGCCACCGCAATGATAGGTGCGAGGGCGGCTCCCAGGATCGACGACACGTTGTAGGCAATGGCCGATCCGGTGTACCGGACGTTGGTCGGGAACAGCTCCGGCAGGTAAGCCCCCATCGGGCCGAACGTCAGGCCCATGAGCGAAAATCCCACGATCAGGAACGCGATGGTCACTGCGGTTGTTAGGTCGCCGTGCGGCGCGAGGAAGAACCCGAAGGTGAGCCCGAAGACGATGATCGCGGTCGTCACGATGATCAGCACGAACCTGCGTCCGTGTTTGTCGGCGAGCGGGCCCGAAACCGCTGTCAAGATCCCAAAGAACACGACCGCGAGGATCTGCATGAGCACGAAGTCGACGTAACGGATGCCGAGGCCCGGAACCGCGGCGTCGGATGCCGCTGTGCCGTAGGTGAGCGTGAAGCTCGTCATGAGATAGAACAGAACGTATGTCGCGAGCATGATGAACGTTCCCTGGATTAGCGCCTTCCAGTGGAACCGCAATGTTTCGCCCAGGGGGACCTTGCGGATTGCGCCTTGCTTTTCTGCGGTCTTGAAGGCCTCGGACTCAACGAGCTTGAGTCGAACCCACAGGCCGACAATCACCATCACCGCGGAGAACAGGAACGGTATGCGCCACCCCCAGCCCAGGAAGGCCTCGGATTTGAGCAACGTGTCGGTGGGGTGTGGCAGGGCCCAGTTGATGATGAGGAACAGGCCGTTGGCGATGATGAATCCGATCGGCGCTCCGAGCTGCGGAAACGTCCCGTACCAGGCGCGCTTGCCTGCGGGGGCATTCTCCGTCGCGACCAGTGCGGCGCCCGACCATTCGCCGCCCAACGCGAAACCCTGGGTGAGGCGCAAGATGAGCAGCAGCGTGGGAGCCAGCACTCCTATCGAGTGATAGGTGGGCAAGAATCCGATCAGGAACGTCGCGATCCCCATGGTGAGCAGCGAGATCACGAGGGTCGTCTTGCGGCCCTTCTTGTCGCCCAAGTGCCCGAACACGATCGCGCCGATGGGACGAGCAACCATTGCCGCGCCGAACACCGCGAACGAGGCAAGCAGCGCCGTGGTCGGGTTGTTCGAAGGAAAGAACAGCGATGGGAACACCAAGACGGCCGCGGTCGCATACACGTAGAAGTCGTAAAACTCGATCGTCGTGCCGACTAGGCTCGCGGTAATCACCCGCGCTGGCGAGTTGAGAACTTGAGCTGTCGTGGCGGTCGGCGCAGCCGAGGATGCCGTCATTGAAGAACCTCTTACTGGTGCGCGGCGGCCGGCGCGCGGGTGGAACGCAGGCGCTCCGCCGCGGCTGCGCCGCGAAGTTTTTCACATGATTGATGAACTGTCATGTCAACCGTAACGCGATTCCACAATGCAAACATCCTATGTTTACGATGTGAGACGCGTCGGGTTTCCCTGGGGTTCGCTTTCCAGTCACGCGCCCCCCAGAAAACCCCGCACTCGACGAGTACGGGCACCCCCGCGCGCGCCGAGTGCGCCCCTTCCAGTCAAAACCCCTGCACAAACCACCGCACTCGAACCAAAACCCCGCACTCGACGACCCCGGCTACCCCCGCGCGCGCCGAGTGCGCCCCTTCCAGTCAGGGCCGGCCAAGAACGACGACCTTCGCGGGTCGAGCCGCCCGCGCACTCGAACCAAACCACCGCACTCGATGAGTACGGGCACCCCCGCGCGCGCCGAGTGCGCCCCTTCCAGTCAAAACCCCTGCACAAACCACCGCACTCGAACCAAAACCCCGCACTCGACGACCCCGGCTACCCCCGCGCGCGCCGAGTGCGCCCCTTCCAGTCAAAACCCCTGCACAAACCACCGCACTCGAACCAAAACCCCGCACTCGACGTTCCCGGGCCCCCCGCGCGCCAAGGCGAAGCCGGGCGAAGCCGGGCGGTCTCGATATGCACCTTCACCGCACTCGGCCAGCGGGAGGGGCGGCCTCGTTCGATAGGCTGGTTTCCATGCGCATCGCCACCTGGAACATCAACTCCGTCCGCTCCCGCATCGATCGCGCGCTGGCGCTGCTGGAGAGGGAAGACCTGGACGTCCTGGCGTTGCAGGAAACCAAAGTGAAGGACGCCGCGTTCCCGACCGCGCCCTTCCTGGAGGCCGGCTACCAGGTCGCGCACACCGGTCACAGCCAGTGGAACGGAGTCGCGGTAATCTCCCGCGTGGGGATTGCCGACGTGGAAACGCACTTCGCGGGGCAGCCGCCCTTCGGCGACCCCGCGGCTATCGAGGCGCGCGCGCTCGGCGCGACATGCGCAGGGATCCGCGTGTGGAGCCTTTACGTTCCCAACGGCCGCGAGGTCACCGACCCGCACTACGCATACAAACTGGAGTGGCTCAGCCAGTTGCAGGCGGCATCCGCCGGGTGGCTCGCCGCCGACCCGTCGGCCCGGATCGCGCTGATGGGCGACTGGAACGTCGCCCCACTCGACACTGATGTCTGGGACCCCAGCTTCTTCACCGGCAAGACGCACCTGACCGCACCCGAACGCGACGCCTTCGCCGCGATCGAGCGCGGCGGCTACCAGGAAATCACCCGCCGCTTCCTCCCGGCGGAACACACCTACACATACTGGGACTACCAGCGCCTGAGCTTCCCGAAGAACTCGGGTATGCGCATCGATTTCGCCTACGTTTCCCCCGCACTCGCCCAGCAAACCGCGGGCGTCACGATCCTGCGCGACGAGCGAAAGGGAAAGGGCGCCTCCGACCACGTCCCCGTCATTCTCGACATTCAAGACTGAGATTTCACCAACTAGGACATACCTCACTGCGGCGAACCCCACCGGTGGGCGATACTGGGAGCCATGAAACTCCCCTCAGCTTTTTCATGGACCCTGCACGGCGACGGCAAATCGATCGCGCCGGGCGCGGTCGTCTCCCCCACCGAGCGCCTCACCTGGCCGCGCACTATCGGCATCGGCATTCAGCACGTCCTGGCGATGGCCGGCGCCACGCTGCTGGTCCCCGCACTGACGGGCTTCCCACCCAGCACGACGCTTCTGTTTTCGGGAATCGGAACGTTCCTTTTCCTGTTCTTGACGCGCGGACGAGTTCCCAGCTACCTCGGTTCCAGCTTCGCGTTCATTGCGCCCATCACGGCGACCCAGCAGCAGTTCGGGATGGCGGGCGCGCTGGGCGGCGTCATTGCCGCCGGATTCGTCCTGTTCCTGGTCGGCGTTGTCGTCCAAAAGGCCGGTACCCGCTGGATCGAGGTCCTGATGCCTCCCGCCGTCACAGGTGCGATCGTCGCCCTGATCGGCCTCAACCTCGCACCAACCGCCGGCAGTAGCTTCGGCGTCGGCCCCGTCGAGGCCACCGTCACAGTCGTCGTCATAGTCCTGACCGGCGTGCTGTTCCGAGGGATCTTGGGCCGACTGTCAGTCATGCTCGGTGTCGTGGTCGGTTATGTCGTCGGCGCGCTGCGCGGATCGATCAACTACGACCTGCTCGGTGACGGCAAGCGCTTCGGCGACTTTGCCTGGATCGGCCTTCCCACGTTCCACTCGCCGCAGTTCCACGCAGCCACCCTGGGACTGTTCTTGCCGGTCGTCCTGGTGCTGATCGCGGAGAACGTCGGGCACGTCAAGACGGTGGCGCAGATGACGGGGAAGAACTTGGACCCGATGACCGGCCGCGCCCTGATGGCGGACGGCCTTTCCACCATGATCGCCGGAAGCGCGGGCGGTTCCGCCACCACGACCTACGGCGAGAACATCGGCGTGATGGCCTCCACTCGCGTGTATTCGACCGCCGCGTACTGGGTTGCGGGTGCCACCGCTGTCCTCCTCGCTTTCTCGCCGAAGGTGGGAGCCGTCATTCAGGCGATCCCAACAGGCGTACTGGGTGGGGCGGGCGTGGTGCTCTACGGAATGATCGGGATGATGGGCGTGCGGATCTGGGTCGACAACAAGGTCAGCTTCGCGCACTCCCCCAACCTGATGAGCGCAGCGGTGGGCCTGGTCGTGGCGATCGCTGACCTCACCTGGACGGTCGGCAGCTTCAGCCTCGGCGGCATAGCGATGGCGACGATTGCCACCATCGTCATTTACCACGCAATGACCGCCATCGGGCGCGCCCGCCAGACCATCTAAGGCGTCGTCGCCTTCGCGCCGCCCGGTGCCACCGAACACCATGACCTGTTACGGTAGCGTCAGCAATGACGTCAGGCCCGGGCGGCCGAATCGTGGGGGTTTCGTTGAATCAACCAGGTAACCACACGGAGTCGGCATCCACCGGCACCGAACTCATGCGCGCGCAATCGATCATCGCCGACCTGCACGCCGGCATGGCCAGCGTCATAACGGGCCACGATGCCCTCATCCGGACCACGATCGCGGTCCTGCTCGCGCGCGGGCACATCCTTATTGAGGACGTGCCGGGGGTCGGTAAAACTACCCTTGCGAAGGCGCTGGCAGCCCTGATCGATACCCGAACCGGGCGCATCCAGTTCACCCCCGACCTGCTCCCCAGCGACGTCACGGGCGTGACGCTGTTGCACGATGTCGAGGGGCGCTCGTCCTTTCGCCCTGGCCCCGTGTTCGCCAACATCGTTATCGCAGATGAAATCAACCGCGCATCCCCCAAAGCGCAATCGGCGCTGCTGGAATGCATGGCGGAGCGTCAGGTCACCGTCGGCGGGCGAACATACCGGCTACCCGACCCTTTCCTTGTCGTCGCAACACAAAACCCGATCGAGATGGAGGGCACGTACCCGCTCCCCGAAGCCCAGCGGGACCGGTTCATGGCCAAACTCGAAGTCGGGTACCCCAGCGCCCAGGCGGAGTTGCTCATGCTCGATCAGCGCGACGGCGAGGACCCGTTGGACGCGCTGCGTCCCGTCGTGCAGGCGACCGAGATCGCCGCCCTGACCCGGTTCGTCCACACCGTCTACATTTCGCCCGTGATCAAGGAATACCTGGTCGCTATCGTTGCAGGAACGCGCGCGCACCCCGCGGTGCGGGTCGGCGCCTCCCCGCGCGCGACGTTGCAGCTTGCGGCGGCCTGCCGGGCCCTCGCCGTGCTGCATACGCGAAACTTCGTTATCCCCGACGACGTGCAAGAAATGGTCGGCCCGGTGCTTGCGCACAGGCTGGTGCTCGCCCCGCAGGCGCGCGCGGAAGGCGTCGATCCTGCCGAAATAGTGCGGCAAGTCGTCACTTCAATCCCCGTCCCCCGCCCCGCCTGAGACATGGGATCCGCCACCTACAGGGCCCGCCTTCGCATGACGGTCCGGGGTGCAATTGTCATCGTTTTGGCCGCCGCCTCAATCGCGCTGGGCGCGCTCACGCACCTGGTCGCGCCGCTGGCGATCGGGCTCATGCTTGCCGCAGGGACCCTGGTGGCGTGGACAGTCGCGTTGTCGATGCGGCACGCAGTCGCGCACGGGGCGCTGCGGGCGGCGCACCGGGCGCAGCCGTCCCAGCCCGCATGGGGTACCACCGTGGCGATCACTGTGGCAATCGATGGCCGCTCGCTTCCGCGACCACTGCGCCTACTCACGAACGCGACCGCCCACGAAGAAGTCCACGCGCACCTTGCCGGGTATCGCGGGACCGTCAGCGTCCCCGCCCGCGCGGGAGGGTGGCAAACGACCTACCACGTCGCCCCCACCGAGTTGGGCACGTGGCCATTGGGGAATCTAAGGCTTCGGTTCGAGGATCCGCTCGGGCTCATCGCGGTCAGCGCCGACTTCGCGGACGACACGCACCTGATCGTCGTCCCGCGGATACTCGCAGGGCCGGCTCAGGGCACGCCCCCAGCGAGCCCGGCCGCGCTGCTGGCCGCCGGCCGCACACGCGGAGCGCGCGGCGCGGAAATGGACGATTCCCTGCTGCGTGAATACGCGCCGGGCGACGATGTCAGAAGGGTCCACTGGCCCAGTTCCGCCCGCCGCCGCACGCTCATGGTACGCACGGAAGAAAGCGCTCCGATTGTCCGGGCAACCGTATGCGTGGCCGGAGAGTTGCTGGGAACAACGACTCCCCCCGTGCGCCGCCGGGGCGCGGCCCCGGCGTCCGCGCAGTGGCGCGCCCGCGCGCACTGGCCCACCGATCTGGTGGCGACCCTGGACAACGCGCTGCGCGGGCACGGCCGGGAGGTGTCCACGATAGTGTGCTCCCAACCGCTTCCGCCGCAGCCGCTGGAAACGACGAACGTCGGCGCAGCCCTTGCGGATTTGCCGGACCTAACGTCTTTTGCCTGGCGCGCGCAACTGGAGCAGGCCCTCGGCTCGGTGCACGGCGACCAGGTCTTCGTGGTGATACCCGCACCCGATGCGGAACTGCTCCAGGCGCTGCGCCTGGCGGCGAACGACGCCCGCGGGGCGCGCCGCGAGGCGATCATCTGCGGCCCCGCACCCGCAGAGGCGATCGCGCAGCTGGTCGAGTGCGGCTGGGTGGTTCACCCGTCCGAAGTCGGCTCCAGCGACATCACCGCACTGGTTACAAGCGCGGTGCGATCGTGACCGGCCGCACCGCGCTCATGCTCGTCGCGCGCACGCTCGCGCTGTGGGCCGCCTTCGCGGCCGGCCTGGCGGGCCTGACCGCCGTGCTGGTACCCGGCGAGTGGCAGCGATCCACCATGATCGCGCTCGCCATAGCGGCCACCCCGGCGCTCGCCACGCGCCTGATTTTCCTGGTGCCACGCGCCGCTTCCCACCGCGTCGCAGCCGCCGTAACCCCGCTGGGCGTGCTTGCCGTCAGCGTTATCGCGCTCCCGCTGACGCTGTTCGGTGCGGCATCCGGGCCGCAGGCCCGGAACTCGTCCCCCGGTCTTGTCACGCTGCTGCGCGCAATCGCATCGCCCCTAACCGACCGGGTGACGGCGACGATCGACATCATCACCCCGGTCGGCACGCAGATCGCCGCCAGCACGCGCCCCATGGAGGTGACCGAGGCGCTGGCCGCGGCGCTTGTGGTCGGCGTCGTGCTGCTCTATCTGATCGTGGAACCTCTGGTGATCGGCGCCGGGTACAGCTGGGCGACCGCCGTCGTGCTGGCCGCGCTGTGGGCAGCGCCGCTGTCATTCATCACAAACCTCCCCCCGATCGCGTGGGTGGTCGGCGGAGCATCCCTGGTGTTCCTGCTCGCAACCGGGACGGGCGCCCCCCAAACCGGGCCGCGACGGCTCGTGGTCGCCGCCGTGGTGTCCTGCCTCCTCATGGGCGCCGGCGGCGGGGGCGCGATCGCGCTCACCAGCGGCAAGGATCCGCGGTACATCCCGGGCACCGGCAGCGGCGGCGGCGAAGGTAAATTCTCGCTCGCATCGACGGTCGATATCGGCACGAGCCTGACCGAACGCAGCGATGCGGTCGCCTACACCTACCGCGACACCAGCAAGTTGCCGCGCACGCAGACCGACGCCCAAGCGGCGGCCGCCAAAGACATCGCCAACTCGCCGATGCGCCTGTTCACGGCCAGCACATTCGATGGATTGCGGTGGACCGCGTCGTCCGCCGACACCGCGGCGCTCGGCCCCAATGTTATTGGCACGGACGAGGACCCCGCCGACCTCACCGCGCTAATCGAGCGCAGCATCACACTCGTGAACCTTGTCCCCGATGCGATCCCGCTTCCCACGGGGCCGGTTTCGCTGGTGGGACAGGCAGGCACGCAGGATGAAGGATCGGGCGCGGTTTCCCTCAGCGATCCGAATGTCACCACCTACTCGGTCATCGCCTACGTATCGGACGCAACCGCCAAATCGCTGCGGGCCGCCTCGGATTCGCGTTCGCGCGGAGCCGTCGATTCGGCCTACCTCACGGTTCCGTCGCTTCCCCACCTGGCGCAGATCAATGCCCTCGCCCAGAGCATCACCGCTGGCGCACGGACCTCATACGACAAACTCGTCGCCCTCCAAGAGTATTTTCGGTCCCCGGGGAATTTCACGTACTCAACGAAGCTGGACCCGATTCAAGACGCCGACCCCGTGTGGAGTTTCCTGGAGTCCGGCAAGGGCTACTGCGTGCAGTTCGCGACCGCGATGACGGTAATGGCTCGCGGCCTCGGGATCCCGGTCCGGTTCGCGCAGGGATTCCTGCCCGGAACCACGAACGCGCAAGGCAACATCGAGGTGACCGGGAAGCGCGCGCACGCGTGGCCCGAAGCGTACTTCGATGGGATCGGATGGGTCCGCTTTGAACCGACCCCCAGCACGCAAACCAACCAGGCACCGTCGTGGACTGTGACCGATCAATCCGCGACCCCGACGCCTAGCGCAACTCCCACGACTCCCACGCCGACCGCCTCCACTTCGCCAAGCCCTTCGGCGCCGACACCTACCTCGAGCGCATCACCGGCCGTGCCGACCGGATCGATGGGCGGCCGCGGCGGCCTGCGAGGCCTGCCCGCCCTGCTGACGGCCGTGGGAGCGGCCCTGGTGCTGGCGCTTGTCGCGTGGGGGATGTTGGCCTGGCGCAGGGCGCGGGCAGCCGCTCTGCGCCACGACATCGAAAAGCAGTGGGCAAGAGTCACCCGACGCGCGCGGCGCGCGGGCTTCACTTCGCTGCCGCACACGACCCCCCGGCAACTTGCGGCAAGCATCAGCGCCGCACACCGCGAACGCGAAACGACCGCGGGCGGGATTGAACAGGACGACTTGGATAGCGCTCTGAGCCAACTCTTGGCCGAACTGGAGTTGACCCGCTACGCCGACCAAACCTCGCGAATCCGCGAGACCAGTGGGGATCCGCATTACGATAGGCGTGCCCGCAATCTCGCGACCATACTGGCCGCACTCACCGACATCCGCGCCAATCGACGAACCACCAGACGCGAACACCGATGACGCACCTACCCCACCCAGAACCTCGCAGGCGCTCGCTCATAGAGCGTTTCGCCGCCGACCAGACGTCCGTCATGACGCTCGTCTTCGTGCTGATTGCGCTCATCTTGGTGGGCGTTGCGGTCGTGCTCGCCATTGGCGGTTTCATCTCCAGGTCCCCGGGTCTTGCGCTGACTGTCACGTCGGCCTCGCACGCGCGGGTCGATCAACTCCAGGTGGGCCACTGCCTCAAGGCGCTGCCGGTCGACGGGCAAGTTGACACGGTGGTGGCGGTCCCGTGCAACACGCCGCATAAGGCGCAGGTGGTGGGCGCCTGGGACATGGCGGGCGTCTCCAGTAGCGCGGTGCGCCCGGCCCTCAATGAACTTCAAGCGGCCGCCCAAGAGCGCTGCACCTCGAGCACGCTCTCTCCCCGCCCACGATCCGCGCAGTTCGTCCTGTGGTTGCCAACCGAAGCCGGGTGGGCGGCCGGGGACCGCCGCGCGCTGTGCTTGGCCCAAGCGGCGACGCTCACGTCATCCGTTGTTCCCGGCAACTAGCCGGCCCGGTCGCCCGCACACCCCGCCGGTCGAGTAGCCCGCACAGCGGGCATATCGAGACCGCCCAGTTCTTGATCTCGATACACGCCTACGGCGCACTCGATCAACGAAGCACACCCCGCTCGATCAACGAAGCACACCCCGCTGGTCGAGTAGCCCGCACAGCGGGCATATCGAGACCGCCCAGTTCTTGATCTCGATACACGCCTACGGCGCACTCGATCAACGAAGCACACCCCGCTCGATCAACGAAGCACACCCCGCTGGTCGAGTAGCCCGCACAGCGGGCATATCGAGACCGCCCAGTTCTTGATCTCGATACACGCCTACGGCGCACTCGATCAACGAAGCACACCCCGCTCGATCAACGAAGCACACCCCGCTGGTCGAGTAGCCCGCACAGCGGGCATATCGAGACCGCCCAGTTCTTGATCTCGATACACGCCTACGGCGCACTCGATCAACGAAGCACACCCCCTCGATCAACGAAGCACACCCCGCTGGTCGAGTAGCCCGCACAGCGGGCATATCGAGACCGCCCAGTTCTTGATCTCGATACACGCCTACGGCGCACTCGATCAACGAAGCACACCCCCCTCGATCAACGAAGCACACCCCGCTGGTCGAGTAGCCCGCACAGCGGGCATATCGAGACCGCCCAGTTCTTGATCTCGATACACGCCTACGGCGCACTCGATCAACGAAGCACACCCCCCTCGATCAACGAAGCACACCCCGCCGGTCGAGTTGCCCGCGCAGCGGGCATATCGAGACCACCCAGTTCTTGATCTCGATACACGCCTACGGCGCACTCGATCAACGAAGCACACCCCCTCGATCAACGAAGCACACCCCGCCGGTCGAGCAGCCCGCACAGCGGGCATATCGAGACCACCCAGTTCTTGATCTCGATACACGCCTACGGCGCACTCGATCAACGAAGCACACCCCCTCGATCAACGAAGCACACCCCGCTGGTCGAGTAGCCCGCGCAGCGGGCATATCGAGACCACCCAGTTCTTGATCTCGATACACGCCTACGGCGCACTCGATCAGCGCGGACACCGCACTCGATCTGCGGGGGGAGGCGCACTCGATCGGCGCGGACGCCACTCGATCTGCGGGTCGGCACGCGCCTGTGACTGATTCGAAACCGCACCGATACATTCGCCGCCTAACGTCGCATTGACAACGAGCGCAGCGGCCTGCGAGCGCACACCTAGCATCCAGGGCGCCGCGCATTTATCCGAGCGTCGCACTGACAAAAGGACGGCTCATGGCGATTTTGAGAACTATGCCGGAACGTACGTACCGGCCGTTTCGGCCCCACCGGCTGCGCGCGATAGCGATGCTGTTCGCACTCATCGGCGCAGTCTGGATGATGCTTCCCAGCGTCGCGAACGCGGATGTCACGGCATCTGAAAAATGCACCAAGGACGCCACAACCGGCTGCGTCATGGTCAACGTCTTCGGCAAAGACCGCGAACCAGTCGGTGGCGTGAAGATCACCCTGAAGGCACCCGACGGCGCGTCCGCGACGGCCACTTCGACGGACAAGGGCGCAACGTCCTTCGAGGCGACCACCGCCGACGCGTATTCGGTGTCCTTGGACCCCGCGTCACTTCCCGACGAGTTCGCCGACGCCGCCCCCGCGGACGTCACGGTGACGGTCCAGTTCGGCGCCACGGCGCGGGCCACCTTCGACCTCACCGCCCCCGCCGCGACCGCCCCGGCGGCCACCAGCGGTTCTACCCCCACCGCGGGCTCCAACACGACCAAGGCGGCCACCAGCACCGACAGCGCCGGCACCGGACTTAGCGCTGACCGTGTCTGGCAACAGCTTGCTTCCGGCCTCAGGTTCGGGCTGATGCTGGCTCTCGCCTCGCTAGGCGCCAACCTGATCTACGGGACAACCAAGCTGTCGAACTTCGCCCACGGCGAGCAGGTAACGCTCGGTGCAGTTATCGCCTACCTCTTCGTGAGTATCGGCGCCCCGCTGTGGCTGGCGGCGATCCTGTCCGTCGCCATCTCCGCCGCAACCGGATGGCTCCAAGACGTTGGGATTTGGAAGCCGCTTCGCAAACGCGGCACCCCGATCACGCAGGTCATGATCGTCACGATCGGGCTGTCCATAGCGCTCCAGTTCCTGATCCAGTTCATGGTCGGCACCGGGACATTCCAGGTTGTCAGCGGCAACCCGACCACCTGGACGGTCGGGCCGATCACCATGACGAAGATCTCGTTCATAGCAATGTTGATCTCGATCGTCGCGCTGGTTGCGGTCGCATGGTTTCTGACCCGGACCCGACTTGGGCGCGCAACGCGTGCGGTCTCGGACAATCCCGCGCTCGCGTCCGCAACGGGCATCAACACGAACGGCGTTATCCGGTTGGTGTGGACGCTCTCGGCCGGGCTGGCGGGCCTTTCGGGGCTGTTGTTCGCGCTGATGTTCGGCGCCGCCAACTGGAACATGGGCATGCAGATGCTGCTGCTGATGTTCGCAGCGATCACCCTGGGCGGCCTGGGAACCGCGAACGGCGCCCTGGTCGGATCCTTGGTCATCGGGTTCGCGGTTGAGCTTTCCAGCCTGTTCCTACCCTCCGACCTGCGGTACGCAACCGCGCTCTTCATTCTTATCCTCGCCCTGCTAGTTCGACCGCAAGGCATCCTCGGTCTGCGCGATCGAATCGGCTGAAAGGTAGGTATCGACAATGGACTGGACACGAGTCTTATCGCAGGCGGCGGGGGAGCTCATAGCTCCCACCACGGCGGCCTACGCGCTCGCGGCAATCGGGCTGAATGTTCACTTCGGCTTCACGGGTCTGCTGAACATGGGCCAGGCCGGCTTCATGCTGCTCGGCGCCTACGGGTTCGCGATCGCGACCATCCAAGGGGCGTCGTTCTGGCTCGCCCTCCTCATCGCCGCGTTGTGCGGGGCTGCATTCGCGCTCGTGCTGGGAATTCCCACGCTGAAACTGCGCGGAGACTACCTGGCGATCGTCACCATTTCGGCGGCAGAGATCATTCGCATGCTGGGCCGCTCAACAATTTTCGATGACTACACCGGCGGTTCGTCCGGCCTGACCGGGAACTCGTTCAAGGACGGCTTCCAATCGTTGTCGTTCCTGCCGGAGGGCTCGACCACTATCGGGCCGTGGACGTACGTGAATAACGGCTCCGATTCGTGGTGGTTGCGCGTGGTGTCGTGGTCCGTCGTGTTGCTTGCGGTGTTGTTCGTGTGGCTCCTGACGCGCAGCCCGTGGGGCCGCGTCCTCAAAGGCATCCGCGAAGACGAGGACGCCGTGCGGGCCCTCGGCAAGAACGTGTTCGGCTACAAGATGCAGGCCCTGGTCACCGGCGGCGTCTTCGGGGCGCTGGCGGGCGTGCTCTACGTCCTACCCCGGGCCGTCCAGCCCGACTCCATGGGCCGCACCATGACGTTCTGGGTGTGGACGGTACTGCTACTCGGCGGGGCCGCAACGGTGTTCGGCCCCGTTGCTGGATCGATGATCTTCTTCGCCCTGTACATGCTGGTCCGTTCGGGAATGCGCGCCGCGATTCCCGAAGCGGCCATGTCCTCTACACAGGTGGAGCAGTTCGGCGGGATGCTCGTCGGCATTGTCTTGATGGCGTTGGTGATCTTTAGACCGCAAGGAATTTTCGGGAATAAGAAGGAGTTGGCGTTCGATGGACACTGAGGGAGTTGAGGTCGACCGGACCCTCTCGATTGAAATTCCGGATGACGAGACCGCCCATGACCTTTCTTTCGTCAAGCCTGAGGTGGGAGTCGCCAAACCCGACTCGATCCTGACCGTGCGCGATGTCACCCGAAGCTTCGGCGGAATCAAGGCGGTGGACGTCGACTACGTCGAGTTCCAGCGCGGCGCGATAACTGCCCTGATCGGGCCCAACGGAGCCGGCAAGACCACGTTCTTCAACCTGCTGACGGGGTTCGACAAGGCTGACTCGGGGACCTGGACGTTCGAAAACACGGACATGGCCAACAAGAGCGCCGCCTGGGTGGCCAGGCACGGGATGGTCCGCACGTTCCAGCTCACCAAGGCCCTCTCGCGTCTGACGGTTCTGGACAACATGCTCCTGGCCGCCACCGATCAGCTCGGCGAACGGTTCGTCCCCTCACTCCTCAAACCGCTGTGGCGAGGTCAAGAAAAGGCGAACACCGAGCGGGCCATGGAAATCCTGTCCCGCTTCAAGCTCGACGCGAAGGCCGCGGACTTCGCGGGATCGCTGTCGGGAGGGCAGCGAAAGCTGCTCGAAATGGCGCGCGCGCTCATGACAAACCCCAAGATCATCATGCTCGACGAGCCGATGGCGGGCGTGAACCCGGCTCTCGTCCAATCGTTGCTGGGCCACATCGAGGCGCTCCGCGACGAGGGAATGACAATAATTTTCGTCGAGCACGACATGCATGCTGTCCGACACATCTCTGAGTGGGTCGTCGTTATGGCCGAAGGCCGCGTCGTGGCCGAGGGGCCAGCAGCATCGATCATGGAAAACCAGGCGGTGGTCGACGCCTATCTCGGGGCTCGCCATGACGTGGACCTGGGCGACGATTCCTTGATCGACCCCGCACAATTGGCCAAGCTCGTGGCGATCCGCCAGCAGGACCTCGCAGCGCAGGAGCAGTAGGAGACGACGATGAGTGAGCAAATCAAGGACGCCAACGAGTTGGCGCGAGCGAGCGCCGCACCTGTCGCGACAGCGCCAGAACCGCCCGCAGGACCCGCGAACCCGATCCTGGTGGCCGATTACCTGGTCGCCGGGTACCTGCCCGGGGTCAACATCCTCAATGGGTGCAACCTGACCGTGGGAGAGGGGGAACTCGTCGGAATTATTGGCCCCAACGGTGCCGGCAAATCCACGCTGCTGAAATCGCTGTTCGGCCTGGTCAATGTGCGATCCGGGACGGTCACCCTCGGCGGCGAGGACATCACGAACATGAAGGCGAACCACCTGGTGGCGCGCGGTGTGGGATTTGTGCCGCAAAACAACAACGTGTTCCCCTCGCTCACCATCGAGGAAAACATGCGCATGGGCGTTTTCCTCAAGCCCCAGCTGTTCGAAGAGCGGTGGGAATACGTGGTCGATGTTTTCCCGAAGCTGGCGGACAGGCGCAATCAGCGCGCCGGGCAATTGTCCGGCGGCGAGCGGCAGATGGTGGCGATGGGGCGCGCGCTCATGATGCGCCCTTCCGTGTTGCTCTTGGACGAGCCGTCCGCGGGGCTGTCGCCCGCCCTGCAGGACGAGGCCTTCATCCGTACCCGCATGATCAACAAGACCGGAGTTTCGATCATCATGGTCGAACAGAATGCCCGGCGATGCCTGCAAATCTGCGACCGCGGATACGTCCTTGACCAGGGCAAAGACGCACACGTCGGGCCGGGGCGCGAGCTGTTGAACGATCCGAAGGTCATCGGCTTGTATCTGGGCACCCTGGCAACCGATGTCGAAAACGAAAGCAAGTCGCGACGCCGCCTGAAGTAGGCGGCGCGGCGACCGCCTGGGGCAGATTCGGCGGTGCCGCTGGCGGGCCGCGCACTAAGGAGACAGCGTTGGTATTCATTCGCGAAGCGATCGTGGCCGATGAATCGGGAATCTGGGGTGCCCTGGAGCCCGCCATCCGCGCCGGCGAAACCTATTGCTTCCCGCGCGACGCGTCGCGCACCGAGGTTCTTGATTGGTGGTTGGATAAGGCCGGCGGCCGAGTGCTTGTCGCTGTCGATGAGGACGAAACCGTGCTCGGTACGGCCGAGTTCCACCCCAACCAGTTCGCGCAAGGTTCCATGGTGGCGAACGCCGGCTTCGCGGTTTCACCGATGTTTTCGGGGCGCGGCATTGGGCGCACTCTGGGGCTGGCGGTGCTGCGGCAGTGCCGCGCGGACGGGTATACCGGAATGCAGTTCAATGCCGTGGTTTCTACGAACCACCGTGCGCTGGCGCTGTGGCGCTCCTTGGGCTTCGTCATTGTCGCAACGATTCCGCGCGCGTTCGAGCACCCGGCGGCCGGGCTTGTCCCGCTGCACGTGATGTACCGGCCGTTGAGCTAGCCCGCACCGCACGCGGACCAAAACCCCGCACTCGACGACCCCGCGCACCCCCGCGCGCGCCGACCGCGCCCCTTTCAGTCACTCGCCCCCGCGGGAAACCCCGCGCACTCGAACCAAAACCCCGCACTCGACGAGTATGCGCACCCCCGCGCGCGCCGACCACGCCCCTTTCAGTCACTCGCCCCCGCGGGAAACCCCGCGCACTCGAACCAAAACCCCGCACTCGACGACCCCGCGCACCCCCGCGCGCGCCGACCGCGCCCCTTCCAGTCAAAACCCCTGCACAAACCACCGCACTCGAACCAAAACCCCGCACTCGACGTCCCCGCGCGCCCCCGCGCGCGCCGACCGCGCCCCTTTCAGTCAGGGCCGGCCAAGAACAGCAACCTTCGCGGGTCGAGCCGCCCGCGCACTCGAACCAAAACCCCGCACTCGACGTCCCCGCGCACCCCCGCAAGCGCCGAGCGCGCCCCTTCCAGTCAAAACCCCTGCACAAACCACCGCACTCGAACCAAAACCCCGCACTCGACGACCCCGCGCACCCCCGCAAGCGCCGACCGCGCCCCTTCCAGTCAAAACCCCTGCACAAACCACCGCACTCGAACCAAAGCCCCGCACTCGGCGTCCCCGCGCGCCCCCGCGCGCGCCGACCGCGCCCCTTTCAGCCACTCGCCCCCGCGGGAAACCCCGCGCACTCGAACTAAACGGGCGCACTCGGACCAAAGCCCAGCGCTCGGCGTCCCCGCGCACTCCCGCAAACGCCGACCGCGCCCCTTTCAGCCACTCGCCCCCGCGGGAAACCCCGCGCACTCGAACTAAACGGGTGCGCTCGAACCGAAACCCCGCGCTCGGCGAGTTCGCGCACCCCCGCAGACGCCGACCGCGCCCCTTTCAGTCACAACCCCTGCACAAACCACCGCACTCGGACCAAAACCCCGCACTCGACGAGTACATGCACCCCCACACGCGCCGAGCGCGCCCGTTTTAGTCAAAACACCGCACTCGACGGGCGGAAGCCGGGCGAAGACCGAACGAAAGCCGGGCGGCGGCGCTAGCACCGAACAACGCAAAAGCGGGGGCCGCTGCCCGAAAGCAGCGGCCCCCGCCGATCCAACCGTAGGAGACTATGGCTCCTGGTCTATCAGATCTTGCCCTCGACCGCGTGGTCGAATACGGGCTTGTTGTCCTCGTCGAACTTGTAGACGCCGATGTATGCGGAGGACGGGTCCATCTTGTCGTTCAGCGGGCCGATGCCCGAAACGCCCTTGTAGTGGATTTCCTTGCCCTCGGCCAGCGCCTTGACGCCATCCGCGAATGATGTGACCTCAACCGATCCTTCTTCGGAGCCAGATACGGCGCGCAGGTTGTCGGCGATGGTCTTGCCATCGTTCGCCTTGCCGCGCACTGCGGCCAGTGCCGCCAGCACGGTCGCGTCGTACGACTCGGGACCGTATGAGAAGTCGGTCAGCTCGGAACCTTCCTTCGCCTTGTACCACTCGGACAGCTTCGTGCGGAAGTCGTCGGACGCCTGAGCGCCGGGGATGGTACCGAGCGCACCCTTCAGGGTGCCCTTGTCGAAGTTGGAGGAGTAGTCGGCGGTGTTACCGTCGCACATGAACAGGTTCGAGGTGTCCCAACCGGCCGCAAGCAGGGCCTGCACGATCGCGACCGTCTCTTCGAATGCGATGATGACGATGGTGTCGGGCTTGGTCGCCAGCAGCTCGGTCACGTAGGACGCGAAGTTCGACTCGCCGGGAGGGAATTCCTGCCCGTCGCCTGTTCCGCCGTAGACAACCTCGCCGCCGCCAGCCTCGACGGCCTTCTGCACGTTGTCGCGCAGACCGGTTCCGTAGTCCTCGTTCTGGACCAGCATGGCAACCTTGGTGTGCCCGGCGTCAAGGACCGCGGACCCGAGGGCGGCACCCTGGACGGTGTCCGGCGGCGCCGTGCGCGAGTAGAGCGGCGAGTAGCCGGACAAGGTGGTCGAGGTGTTGGCCGGTGAAATCATCATGATTCCGGCCTCTGTGATCTGGTTGACAACGTTCAAAGACACGGACGAGGACGCCGCGCCAATGACCACGTTCGCCTTCTTGCTGATGAGCTCCGTCGCGCCCTGGGTCGAGACGTTGAGGTCCGTCGAGTCGCCTGAGTCGGCTGCCACGACGGACGCGTCCTGGCCGTTGACACCGCCGGCCGCGTTGATGTCGTCGACGGCAAGGCCGACGCCCGCGACCTCAGGCGGGCCCAGGAACGCAAGCGTTCCGGTGACGGGAAGCAACGTGCCGACAACGAGCGGGTCGCCGCTGGCGGCGGCGGACGTCTGTGTGGAGGCGGACGTCGATGAAGAGCTACCGGAAGACCCGCATCCGGCCATGATCAGTGCCGCAGCCGTGACGACCGCGATTCCGGTCGAGAGCTTTAGTTTGCTAGTACTCATTATTCCTCCGAGGCTTCGAATGAAGTTGCCCGAGGATCGGGCGGCTCAAACACCCATGCGGCGTTCGAACGAAGTATCAACAACAAGGCGAAGTGTGGACGCTGCGCCCGCGCTGGTCCCGACGGGGCCCAGCGGTCGCACTTCGTCTTGTTATCGACACCTAGCACGCTATTGGTCGCGGATTTCAGGTTCCGTTGCTCTTCGTTTCAGATCGGTGAAAGAGTCGTCTCATTTCTGTCGCCCACGTTACGCGCGCGACACAGTGGGGTTCTCGCCGGTGCGGAAGTGCCGCCAGGCCGCGGGCCGCCGCGAAGCGGATGCGCACATTCCAGACACCCCACCGCCACTGTGACAGGCGTCACATTAGCGCCTTGACCTGCATGTTTGAACAGTTCTTTGCGTCGGGCGTAACCCGAATTTACGCCGATTCGACCCAAATTCTGGTCATTCCAAGTGCGAACACCTACCGTAATGGGGTTTGCTCTGGACTTGTTCCAGACCTCGCTGCCAGCGCCTAGCGCCGCCACCGGCAACGAGTCCATAGAACCCATGGCGGCGACGGGGGACCCAACGACGCGGCACGTGCCGCGTCAGGGGTGAAGCCGAGAAATCGGCCGGGCAGACCTTGAGCCCGAACCCGACAGCTAACTTCGTAGGCGACGAGAGGTTACCTGTGACGACATCCGTCCACGGGCGCGCCCAAGCGCGCCGCAACAGCCGCGCGCCGCGCCGCCTGGCTCTCGCCGTTGCATTCGCTACGGCACTAGCAACTCCCATTGTGGCCACGACTGCCGCGCAAGCGGCGACCGCGACCCCGACCGCAACGCCCGCGGCCCCGACCGCAAAGGCCACCAAGGCGATCCCCTTCACCGTCAAGAAGTCCGCAAAGACCCAGATCAATGGCGCACGCAAGTCCGACAGGATCGTTCTCACCGTCAAGACCCGCAAAGCTGCCCGCGGCTTCACCATCGCCGTGATCGCTCGGGGCAAGACCATTGCCCGGGCCAAGGTGAAGTCAACGCGCACTCGCGTGCGCCTCCCAAAGAACCTGCGCTCGGGAAAGACCAAGCTCACCGTTCGGGTCACCCCCAACGCGCGCGGTGCGGCAAACGGCTACCGTTCCGCCAAGAAGCGCGTCACGGTGAAGGTGCTCACCGAACGCCAGGCGATCGTCGCCGCGGCCAAGAAGCACATCGGCACGCCCTACCGCTACGGCGGCACGACGCCCAAGGGCTTCGATTGCGCGGGCTTCACGAAGTACGTCTTCAGCCATTCAGTCAAGGTCTCCCTGCCGCGCACGTCGTCGGCGCAGCGCACCGCGGGTAAGAAAATCAGCCGCGCCAAGGCGAAGGCGGGCGACATCATTTGGACTCCCGGCCACGTCGCAATCTACCTGGGCGGAAACAAGATCATCGATTCGCCGCGTCCGGGCAAGTCGATTCACGTGCGCACCATGTATCAGAAGAACCCGACATTCATCCGCGTCATCTAATCCTTCGCGGATTGTGACCGGCGGCCGCCCTTGGGCCCACTTTGTGGCCCTGGGGCGGCTTTAGTCTTTGATAAACGCCCATCGTAAGGAACCGCAATGATCGACGAGGCCCCCCAGTCCCTCACGCCGCTTTCACTGGGGCGCTACGCGCGCGGCTACTTCGCATCGAGTTTCGGGCTGTATCTCGCGGTATTCACGCCATCAATGGTGGCGTTGTCCTTCAAGGTCAAGCACATCGTGCCCGCCGACCAGGCAACGTCCACGCTCTCGGCCATCCTCTCGGTGGGAGCCTTCGCCGCCCTGGTCGCCAGCCCGCTGGTGGGGCGCCTCTCGGACCGAACCATGTCGCACTACGGCCGCCGACGGCCTTGGATCCTTGGCGGCGCGATTGCGGCACTCGCCGCCCTCGCGGTATGCGGTACGACCACGTCGCCCGTAGTGCTTGCGGTGGCGTGGGGATGCACCCAATTCGCCGTCAACGCGGGCCTGGCAGCCACGAATGCGACTCTTGCCGACCAGGTTCCCGGTGCCAGCCGCGGCAAGGTGACGGGGATGGTCGGCATGACCAGCCCGCTCGCCATTCTTGGCGGGACGCTCATTGTCAACCTCATCGCCGCGGACCCGTGGCGCTTCATCGTCCCCGGCATCGTCGCGGTTGGACTCACGGGCTGGTTCGCCACTCGCCTCAACGATCGGCCGCGACGGACCGCGCCTGCGGGGACATTCAGCATCAAGGACTTTGCCGGCAGCTTCGTGTTCAACCCCCGCAAGTCGCCCGACTTCGCGTGGATGTGGGCAACGCGCTTCCTCGCAATGTTCGGGTATTACGGCATCGCCGCCTATGTCCCGTATTTTCTGGAAAACTCGCTGCACTTGGACGAATCGGGTGTCGCTCGCACGATGCTCATATCCAATATCGCGGCGGCCATCGCGATGATCATCGCAAGCCCAATAGCGGGTGCCCTGTCGGACCGGTTCGGCAAGAGGCGACCGTTCCTACTGCTCGCCGGGGTCATCATGGCGGCGGGATTGGCGGGCATGGCGGCAGCACCGAGCGTCGCCGTGGTCGTTGTCGCCCAGGGCACGCTCGGGCTGGGCGTCGGCATCTACTTCGCCGTGGATCTAGCATTGGGCAGCCAGGTGCTGCCTAATCCGGAGGAATCCGCCAAGGACCTTGGCGTCCTCAACGTCGCCGCCGTCCTGCCGCAGATCCTAGCGCCCGCCTTCGGGCCGGGAATTCTGGCGGCGGGAACCGCCATGGGGATCGGCGGATACACCCTGTGGTTCCTGCTCGGTTCCGCGGCATGCCTGCTGGTTGGACTTACGGTTTACCGGATCCGCGCCTTCAAGTAGGTGCCGCCCGCGGCGGGCGCACCTACCGCAGGAACAAGCAGAAACAAGCTAGCGCAGGAATAGCGCGCGCAGGCGCACCGTCGTGAAACGAATCCCCACCACCGACATCACCGCGAAGTATGCGACGTGCCACAGCAGCGACCAGCCGACGTTCCCCGTTGTGAGCGATCGCACCAGTTCCACCGCATGCCACAGCGGCATGGCCTGAATGAATACCTGCACCGCGGACGGGTAGACGCTCAGCGGGTAGAACGTCGCCGACAGGAGGAACATCGGCAGGAGCACGAAGTTGATCCAGTCCATCTGCTGGAACGTCTTCATGTAACTGGTGACCGCCATGCCCAACGAGGCGAACCCGAACGCAATCAGCACCGTGGCGGGCAGCGCCGCGAGCGCCCACCACGAAAGCGTCAGGCCCAGCGCGGTCATCACAACCATGAAGCCCGCAGCGTAAACAGCGCCGCGGATCAGGGCCACCCCAATCTCCCCCAGGGCAACATCTAGCGGACCGAGACGGGTCGCCAGCATCCCGTCGTACAGCTTCGACTGATTGAGCTTGAAGAACACGTTCCAGGTCGAATCGTAGATGGCGCCATTCATCGCGGATGTGGCGAGCAGGGCGGGGGCGATGTATGCGGCGTAGGGGAGAACTCGTCCGTCATCACCCGCCACCGAGCCGATCAACCCACCCAACCCGACCCCGAACGAAAGTAGGTAGAACACCGGCTCGAAGAAACCTGAGATCATCACCGCAAGGTTCGCATGCGATGCGGCTCGCCACCCGCGCCACAGGACCGCACGCGCGTTTGCGGAGTACAGCGCCCCATCGATGCCAAACCGGCGCCGATGCGTTGCCACTGCCACCTGCGTCATCGTCATCGGTTCAGCCTCCTAGCCGCGATCCGTTGCCCCGCGATCCAGCCGCCCGCGGTCAACGCGATGAGGTAGGCAACGCGGATGGCGGTGACCCAGGCCGGTTCCCCCAGCCCGTACGAGGCGGCCCGGGCCAGTTGCGCACCGTGCCAGATCGGGGAGAGCCAGCCGATCGGTTGCAGGTAGATCGGCATCGATGCAAGGTCAAAGAAGGTGCCCGAGAAGAGAGTCAGCGGCATGACCACGAATCGCATTATCATCGCGATCTGGCCGCTGTCTTGCTCCAGGGTTGCGACGTAGGCCATGACCGGAGTCGTGAACGCTAACGCTGCCAATACCGCAATCGGTATCGCCAGCCATCCCCATCCGGAGCCGTGGGCGCCGAACGCCACCGCGCACGCGTAATAGATGGCGGAGGCGAACGCCAGCCGCCCGATCACCGAGACGATCAGCCCGTTGATGATCTGCGCGGGTTGTATGGGGGCGGCGTTGGTCGCGAAGAAGGTCGGATTCCACTTGAATCCGAGCATCACCGGGTACGTCATTTCCTCGCTCGCCACCTGCACCGCCGCCGCGACGATGAGTGCGGGCGCGACGAACTGCACGTAGCGGACGCCGTCGATGGTGCCGGTCCCGCGGGAGACCAGCGATCCCAGCCCGATACCCATGGCGAAGAGGTAAAGAACCGGCGTCCCGATAGCCGTCCACACGATGGTCTGGAGGTACGCCCGCATGTTCGCGAACCGGCCGCAGGCAACGTACCAAGTGCCGTATGCGCGGGGTTTGCGGGCCCCCGCCAGGGCGCGTGCGCGCATCTGGTCCGCGGTCAATGCCTTATTGATCGACGAGGCCGCCCCTCCCCCAACGTCCGCCCTCATTCGATCAGGCTCCGCCCGGTGAGGCGCAAGAAGACGTCTTCTAGGGAACTGCGGCGCACCAGCGAGGTGATCGGCTCCAGCCCGCGCGCGGTGACCTGCCGCAGCGCGGCTTCGCCGTCCGCAGCGTATATCAGGACCCGATCGGGCAACAGTTCCTGCCTGTCCCCCACGTCCGAAAGCTGTTGCGCTGCCAGGCGGTTGCGGTCGGTACCGAAGCGCAGTTCGACGACTTCCCTGGACGAGTGGGCGCGGATCAGGTCCGCGGGGGTGCCTTCGGCCATGATCCTGCCGTGGTCGACAACGATGAGGCGATCGCAAAGCTGCTCGGCTTCATCCATGTAATGGGTGGTCAAGATGAGGGTGATGCCTTGCTCCTTGAGCTGGAATAGGCGGTCCCACAGGATGTGGCGAGCCTGGGGGTCCAAGCCGGTGGTTGGCTCGTCAAGCAGTAACATCTGCGGGTCATTGATCAGGGCCCGGGCGATCGTCAGGCGCCGCTTCATCCCGCCCGATAGGTCGTCTATCCGCGCGGTTTGGCGATCGGATAGTTGCGCGAATTGCAGCAGTTCGTCCGCGCGGCGGGCGACGAGTTTGCGGTCCAGGCCGAAGTAGCGGCCGTAGACCATAAGGTTGTCGCGCACGCGCAGTTCGGTGTCGAGGTTATCGGCCTGGGGAACCACGCCCAATTGCGAACGGATTTCGGGCCCGTATTTGTTGGGGTCCAACCCGACGATCTCCAGTTCGCCGGCCGTTCTGGAGCTCACCGCGCCGATCATGCGCATGGTCGTCGATTTACCCGCACCATTGGGGCCTAGCAGCCCGAAGCATTCGCCGGCCGGGACCACGAACGATAGGCCGTCGACCGCGCGCTTGTCGCCGTAGGTCTTGACCAGGCCCTCGGCGCGGATTACCGCGGGGCGGACGGTGCTGATTGAATTCACTCGATCAGTGTAGGAACCGCGGCGCGCTGAAGCGAATTATTTTCCGCCGCACAAAACAACGGCCCCTACGGTCACAAATCCCCAGACAGCCGGGCCATTTAGCCGCTAGAATGTCACATACGCTCGTGAATCGAAGACGATTACGACCCTCACCGCCTCAATTAGTCAAGGATGACGCCCGGATGCACCTTCGCAGCACAATCCTCCGCAAGGGCCTGCCTTTCGCCGCGGCCCTAGTCCTGGCCATCCCACTTGCATTGGTGCCACCGCTCGCCGCGCCAACCCCGAGCGCGGCGACCTCTGCCGGCCCGGCCGCATCGGCTACGACCACGCAATCGGCGGCGACGAACCGCAATCTCCAAGCATCGACCGCGGCCCGGGAATCGACCCCCGCCACTTCCCAATCGGAGGGGCTGGTCACCTGGTGGCACGCCAACGGCGAGAAGAATTCCGATACGCCCGTCGCCGACGGTGCAGTGCGCCAGTCACCGTTCTACACGGTGCAGGTCGCCACGGACGATGCGCAGGACGAGTGGTTCGATTCGTTCACGTACTTGACGATCCCGCGTTCCGGCAAGGGCAAGCCCGGGTACGGCACCGCGACGGACGGCTACCAGAACGACGGTGCCGAAAACGCGTGGGAGGATGCCGAGGCGATCGCCGCCGAACAAGGCGTAGAAGACGGTCACCAAACGATGAGCTGGACCACGTTCGAGTTTTCGCGCGACGTGTGGATAGACGTCGCGTTGGATACGGGCGCCACCGTTAGCTCGATTGATCAGGTGCAGATCAAGCCGCGCCAGCTCGGGTTCACCCGCTTCCTGGTGAACGATCACACCGTTCGCATCAAGATCCCGTATTCCCCCGACGGGTACAGATTCTCCGTCGAGTTCTCACCCGAGCTGACGCAGGTTTCCGGGCCCAACCGCGATTATATGAACGAGGCCGCCTCCACCGCCATCGATGCATCCGTGGCGGCCATGGTCGAACCGAGGAACGCGATGATGGTGTTTGCCGAACCGGATGCGCAGCAGGATTCCGGAACCGTACCAACTGACGCGGATGGCACGATCTACCGTCCTGCCCAGGGTTCCGTGACCAATTTAGATACCGTCGACGCCGACATCATCTACTTCGAACCGGGCACCTATTCGATGGGTGCCGCCTATCGTGCCCAATTGAACCCGCGCGTGCGCTGGGTCTACCTGGCGCCGGGGGCATACGTCAAAGGCGCCTTCGATTTTTCCGCGAATGCATCCATCACGAACTACAAGGTGACCGGGTTCGGGGTGCTTTCCGGGGAGCAATACGTCTACGAAGCGGATACCCGCAACGATGGCTACACGCGCCGGGACCCGGCGAAGTACGACAACTGCCATGCGGACTGCGTCAAACCGCTGCGCTTCGACTCGGCGCAGGGAGTTGCGCAGACCCTGGATTTGCAGGGCGTGACCATCGCGGAGCCCTCGTACCATTCATTTGTCGTCTATGGGGACTACGATTCCTTCACCATGCGGGTTCGCAACTATCACCAGGTCGGCGCGTGGTACTGGCAGACGGACGGCCTGGAACTGTATGCGGGATCAACGATGAAGAATTCGTTCCTGCAAGCGAACGACGATGCCCTCAAGATCTATCATTCGAACGTCACGATCGATAACACGGTGGTGTGGAAGGG
Source organism: Rarobacter incanus (assembly GCF_006715765.1). Taxonomy (NCBI): domain Bacteria; kingdom Bacillati; phylum Actinomycetota; class Actinomycetes; order Micrococcales; family Rarobacteraceae; genus Rarobacter; species Rarobacter incanus. The sequence continues at coordinate 1,762,828 of NZ_VFNV01000001.1, read as the reverse complement.
GCCCAACGGGCCCGTAATCCAGTGGGGATGGGTCCCGCGGAACGTCTCGAATGTCGAGATCTCGCGCACATACGTGATACACAACCAGTTGCAGTGGGACACGATTAATACCTGTGTGCTGAATTCATCGCGCCACTGGGATTTTGACGGCCGCAACGATCGAGCTTCGACCGGTGCGACCATTCGCGATATCCGCATCGAAGACACCTACGTCGAGGGCGCCACCGGTTGCGCCTTCCGGATCTACGCACTTGCGAATACCTACAACTTCGTTGTCAAAGGCCTGCATGTGGACGGGTGGGCGGTTCCCGCCGATAGCGCAACCAACCTGGACAACCAGCTGTACGCCGACTACGACGCCGACAGCGGCGGCGCGCAGGTGGCAATCGGGCAGAATTCGATCGGGGTTAGCATCCAGGACTTCACCGTCGGCAATACCTACGTGAGCTTCGCCGCGGACAACTGGCACGACTCGAAGCTGGGGCGGGTGTCCGGGTGGTTCCCGTGGGGCACGTGGGAGATCGTCAGATCGGCTTCGGCGCCGGATCAGCCCTTCGCGTCGAGTGCGGTTGGGGGCGTGGACTTTCCCTGCGAGGAAGCCGGGGCGAACAAGGACGGATTGGAGTGCCCCGCGCCCGGCGATGGTGGCGATGGTGGCGACGGCGGCACAACCAACCCCGGCGATGGTGGCGATGGTGGCGACGGCGGCACAACCAACCCCGGCGATGGTGGCGATGGTGGCGACGGCGGCACAACCAACCCCGGCGATGGTGGCGGCACAGCCAACCCCGGCGATGGTGGCGGCACAGCCAACCCCGGCGACGGCTCTTCGCGCGTCATGGTCGCCACCTCCGCCCCACGGCTCCAGGGCACCTTTAGAGTCGGAGCGAACGTATCGGCGACCTCCGGCGCCTGGTCGCAGTCGGGCGTGACAGCGACATACCAGTGGTATGTGGGCAACGCCGCCGCCAGCGGCGCTACCGGTGCGCGCTACAAGATCCGCACGGCCGACGTCGGAAAGCAGATCTGGGTGAAGGTCACCGCGCGCAAGAGCGGGTTTGCGTTGGCGCGGGCCTCGTCGGTGAAAAAGACAGCGGCGAAGGCCAAGGTGAAGGTGGTCGTTCGCAAGAAGGCGAAGAGGACCGGCGGCAAAATACGGTTACGGGTCGCAGTCACGACCGCCGCCACCGGCAAGCCAACCGGCCGCTTGGTGGTGCGCGTGGGCCGCACGGTCGTGCGCGTGAAGGTCAGAGCAAAGCAACGCGGCAAGATCACGGTGAAGCTTCCCGGGTCCGTCACCAAGGGCATGCGGGTGCAGGCCACCTTCAAGCCGTCCGGTAAGGCAAAGCGGTATTTGCTGAAGGCGGCGAGCAAGCGCGCCCGGATTAGCTAGCTGCGCACCTGCGGTGGGTCACAGTGTCCCGTGCCCCCGGCACCGCACTTGCGGCACCATGGATCGTCATCAACGAAGCGGCACCCGATCACGACACGATCCACGTCGAGGTGCTGGCCGACAGTCCCGCGGCCGAGCTCTTCGTGCGACCTCGCGTCCAGGCGGGTTTCGTTGGGGGTTGGACCACTAGATGGACCGAACAAAGACCGATGCCGCCCACACAAGGGGGTGCCATCGGCGGTACTGGTCAGATCTAGGCTATGGCGCGACGAGCCACGCCGGGGACTGTGAGCTGCACCCGGCACCATCAACATCCGTGGCCATCTCCCCACCACCGACTGAGATATCACCGACGGTCAAAGTCCTATCACCAATTTTGACCGTATTTGCACCGACTTCGGCATTTGGTGGCAGGACGAGGAGGTAGCTGATCCTGTGCTCAGACACGAGCCGGGGGTAGTAACCACTTTCGCTTGCTTCAATGCTCAACTTGCCGTCGAGTGAAGCGAACGGATAATCCTCTGCGAGTGAACCAGTATGCGGGAATCCTGCGCTGGCATTCGATCCCTCCGGTTCGGTCCCACATCCAGCGACCGTGACCAGCAGCCTGCCGAGTGCAACCGAACTGAGTGCAATCTCGTGGGACTTCATTTTTTCTCCTAATCGAGCTCTTCCCGGTTGAGGGTGCAGGGGTGGGTGTTGGCGCTGTGGCCTGTCGGTGAATCGGTAGGTGTCGAGGTCGTCGGGGTGGACGGCTTTGCCGGGTTCAAGACCGCCGCAGCTGAGGAACTGCCCACCGCGGTCACGGTCATGAATCCGTTCCATGTGGTGCGCTTGGCCCCGGAGGGACTCGATGAGTGCCGCCGACGGGTCCAACAGCAGACCCTGTTCACCGGCGACACCGCTGTCGCCGTAGACGACGAACGAGTGATACGACGGGTTCGCAACCGTCACGCCATCGAGCTCCAGGAACTGCTGGGTTCCCCCGGCGGAGGCGAACCGCAGCTCCTTGACGTAGGCGCCGGGGCCAAGTAGACCCAGCTGACCCTTTTATTGAGGAGCGCGCGATGCTTGGCACCCATGTCATACGTTCCCGAGCCAAAGTCGAGGACATCGGCGTCGCCGATGGAGTCGAGGTCTTCAATGTTTCCCGGGGTGACATACTTGATGGAGCCGGAGTTGGCGCCGGGCACAAGCCTGTTGTACTCGCCTTCGTCGCTGTCGCGCGTGATGAGTGGCTCCGCGAAGATCATCATGAGTCTTGTGGTTCGGCACTCTCTGCGACGCCGTCGGCCTGCAAGTCCTGGTCACTGAGCCACAGTGATTTCTGCGTGACGCCGTATACCTCCGGTGAGAATTCGACGGAGAATCGGTAGCCCGTTTCCGCGAACGGAACCTTGATTCGAATCGTTGTGTCGTTGACCAGGGTTTTGTCGAAAGCGTTCTTCACGCCGTTTTCGTGCCACCAGGTCTTCAACGTGTCTGAATCCGCCGTGCGGACATCTGCAACACTCTGAGTGGCGATCGCGGTCGTGCCCTGCGCCGTGACTGCGGTTAGGGTGGCGATGCTGCGGTATCCACCGATGAGGCAGCGGCGGCGCTTGCCACCGGCGCGGGCCCGCCGACTCCTGCAACTATCACGAGCGACAAAGTCGCCAAGACGGCCAGGGCATTGCGGATGGTCGGGCGCGACAACACACGAAACCCTCTCACTCCCAGCTTTTCGTCTCCTACGGTCATAAACGGATCGAACAGACACGACCTTGTGACCGTTCGCAGACAAAGTTCGGTTTCTCTACCTAAGAATATATGCGGGATGTGAGTTAAAGGCCAGACCCCGGCGAGCCCGCGATCCGCGTTACCCGGCCGGGCATCGGCAAGCCCGCAATTGTCCTTACGCGGCCGCCGCGGGTGGCGCAGAAAGCTAGTCGGCGGCCGCCGCGAGCGCACGCTCCACACGTTCCACCTTGCCCTGGATTTCGCCCACGTGACCGGGGCGAATGTCGGCCTTCAAAACAAGCGATACCCGCGGACCATAGGCGCCGACCGCCGCAGTCGCTCGCTTGACAACGTCCATCACTTCGTCCCATTCGCCCTCTATCTCGGTGAACATCGAGGACGTGCGATTCGCAAGGCCCGATTCCCGCACGACGCGCACGGCCGCGGCCACCGCTTCGGCGACGGAATCCCCCGCGCCCATGGGCGCGACTGAAAATGCCACAATCATGCGCCCATTGTTTCACTACCCCAGATCTGCCGGGCCCCACACACCCGGCCACTCCCCCCAGCCCCACACGCTTGGCATCTCACCTGGCCATATCGGGACGTGGATCCCCCACTGCCGCGCGATGTCAGAGCATGCGGTTAGCGTCGGGCTATGAGTTACCCACCCATCGTCACAGCTTCATTTTTGGCGTGCGCCTTTACGGCAAGGTGCGCCGGGAAGGGATGGCCTCGTCGATAAATGATCATGAATCTGAACGGCCCGCGATCAGTCCGCGCACCACCCAGCCCCCGGCGACCGCCGCGAACATGGCCCCCAGGCCAAGTGCCCGCATGGCGAGCGACACCCCTGCGTTGTCTGCACCCGCGACGCTCGAAGCAACGAAGAGCGCGATGGCGGCGGCAACCATCCGCACCGGCCGCTTGGAGCGGTCGGAGTTCCACGCTCGCACTTCGAAGCCAAGCCATGCCGCGGCGACCAAACTTGCAACGAATGCGATTGCGTACATGGTTCCGTTCGTCCCCGCCTGGTTCCTATCGAGCCGCCCGAGGAATTCCCGGTGCCCTCATCGATGAAGCCCTCGTACCCTAGCGCCGTTGCTCGAGCAATCCCAATCGGTTGCGGGATGCACCGGGTTCGCGAGGTTCCCGTTCGCCCTGGCGCTCACGCGCGAAAGGGCCAGGCAGCTCGCTCACGCCCGGAAGGGCTGCCATGCTGTAAGTTCTCTCTCGCGGGCGCCCGCTTCCCGTGCGCCTGGAATGAAGGAGCCCCCACTTGCGAGTCTGGAGTCTCGATCCTGCACTGCTTGACCGGCAGGGCTTGCTCGCTTGCTGGCGCGAAGCGTTGCTGGCGCAGGCGGTCCTGACAGGCCGCACGCGCGGATACACGCGCCACCCGCAGTTGCTCCGCTTCCGCGAGCAGCCCGACCCCGCTGCGGCGATCGCCACCTACCTCGGCGCCGTCGCAACCGAGGCCGATTCGCGCGGGTATTCGTTCAACCGTTCGAGGATCGACGAGCACCCCGTCTCCCCAACCATGACCGTATCCCAAGGGCAGCTCGACTTCGAATGGGACCACTTGCAGCGCAAACTGACGCTGCGTTCACCGCAATGGCTGGAGTCGCTGCGCGCCCGCTGCCTCGCTCACCCCGCACCGCATCCGCTGTTCCGCGTCGTACCGGGGCCGGTCGCGGCGTGGGAGATCACGCACTCTTCGTGATCACGCCCCGACGTAGTCGGCGAGGTGTTTAGCCGTCAAGGTCGCGCGTTCGCGCACCATGTCGCGCGGGGTCCCGCTGAACACGACGCTCCCGCCGTCGGCGCCCGCCCCGGGGCCCAGATCGATGATCCAATCCGCATGCGCCATGACCGCCTGGTGGTGTTCGATCACGATCAACGACTTGCCCTCGCCGATCAAACCATCCAACAGCGCCAGCAGCGCGTCGACGTCGGCCAGGTGCAACCCGGTCGTCGGCTCGTCGAGTATCAGGGTTCCGCCCTTGGCGCCCAGGTGCGTCGCGAGCTTCAATCGTTGGCGCTCGCCTCCCGACAGCGTGGTGAGCGGTTGCCCCAAAGAAACGTACCCCAAACCGACCCGCTCTAGCCGCGAAGCGATGGCGTGCGCCGCGGCTAGTTTGCCTTCGCCGCCAAAGAATTCGACCGCTTGCGCGACCGGCATCTCCAGAACCTGCGCGATATCCTTCCCACCGAATTTGTACTCCAGGACGGACGGATCGAACCTGCGGCCCTCGCAGGCCTCACACACCGTTGCTGTAGTCGCGACGATCCCCAGGTCCTGGAAGATGACCCCCGCTCCCTTGCACGCGGGGCAGGCCCCGCTCGAATTGGCGCTAAAGAGAGCAGGCTTGACCGCATTCGCCTTCGCGAATGCCTTGCGAACCGGTTCCAACAAGCCCGTATAGGTGGCTGGGTTCGAGCGCCGCGAACCCTTGATCGCGCTCTGGTCAACCCACTCCACGCCGTCGCGTCCGGCGACGTATCCCTCGATCAATGAGCTTTTCCCCGAACCCGCAACCCCCGTAATAACAGTCAGCACACCGAGCGGGATGTCAACGTCGACACCGCGGAGGTTATGCAAATCAGCGCCGCGGACGGCGATGTTGCCGGCGGGGACGCGGAACTCCTCCTTAATGCTTGCCCTGTCACCAAAATGGCGCCCCGTTAGGGTGTCGGATGCACGAAGTTCCGCGACCGTACCCTCGAAGCAGATCTGTCCGCCAGCGGTGCCGGCGCCGGGGCCGATGTCAACAATGTGATCCGCAATCGCAATCGTTTCGGGTTTGTGCTCGACGACCAACACGGTGTTGCCCTTGTCGCGCAGTTGAAGCAGCACCTCGTTCATCCTCTCGATGTCGTGCGGGTGGAGCCCGACGGTTGGCTCGTCGAAAACGTAGGTGATGTCGGTGAGCGCCGAACCCAAGTGACGCACTACCTTGGTTCGCTGCGCCTCCCCGCCCGACAGGGTCCCGCTGGCGCGATCTAGGCTCAGGTAGCCAAGACCGATACGCACAAACGAGTCAAGCAACGCCTGGAGAGCATCGATCAGTGGTGCGGCGGCCCGGTCCTGGACGGTCCGCAGCCAGTCGGCAACATCGGTGATGGGCATTGCGCACACCTGCGCGATGTTCAGCCCGGCAACCTTGACCGAGCGCGCCGCTTCACTCAGCCGGCTGCCGCCGCAGTCGGGGCATTGCTTGAACACGACCGCGCGCTCGACAAAGGCGCGAATGTGCGGCTGGACGGCATCTAGATCTTTCGACAGATAGGACTTCGTGATCTTGGGGATCAGCCCTTCGTAGGTGAGGTTCATGCCGCCGATGCGTAGCTTTGTCGGGGCGTGATACAAGAAGTTGTCCAACTCCTTCGGCGAATAGTCCTTGATCGCCTTGTCGGGGTCGAGCAGGCCAGACTCCATGTATTGGCGCACGTACCAGCCGTCTTGGGTGTAATTGGGAACCGTGATCGCCCCCTGCGAAAGCGACTTGTTTTCGTCGAAAATCTGGGTCAAGTCGATGTCGTTGACCGTCCCCATACCCTCACACCGCGGGCACATTCCGCCCAGGATCTGGAACCGGCGCACTTCCTTTGTGGCCTTGGTGCCCTTTTCGACAGTTACCGCGCCTTGCCCTGATACGGACGCGACATTGAAGGAGAACGCATTGGGCGGCCCGATGTGGGGTGTGCCCAGGCGCGAAAACACGATGCGAAGCAGGGCCCCGGCGTCGGTTGCGGTGCCGACGGTCGAACGGGCGTTGGCTCCCATGCGTTCTTGGTCCACGACTATGGCGGTTGTCAGGCCCTCCAGGACGTCGACGTCTGGGCGCGCGGATGCCCCCATGAACCCCTGCAAGAAGGCCGAGTATGTTTCGTTGATGAGTCGCTGCGATTCCGCCGCGATCGTATCGAAAACGAGCGAGCTCTTGCCCGACCCGGACACGCCCGTGAAGACCGTCAACCGACGCTTCGGGATACTGACGGCAACGTTTCGTAGGTTGTTTTCGCGCGCGCCCACGACCCGAATGTGATCGTGCAGGTCCGCTGCATCCGTTTCGGCAGCAAGGCCCTGTGCCGGGTGGGCGCTGGCGTTGGCGTTGGCGGGGGGCGGAACCATGGTGGCGCTCACTTTCAGTGTCCGAATAGTCGGGATCACAGTATGTCACCGCGCCTCACTTCGCCGGCCGAGCATCCCGGACGCCCGTACTCGGCGTCCCCGGGCACCCCCACACGCGCCGACCGCGCCCCTTTCAGTCACAACCCCTGCACAAACCGGCGCACTCGAACCAAAACCCCGCACTCGACGACCCCAGGCACCCTCGCAAGCGCCGACCGCGCCCCTTCCAGTCACACGCACCCCGCACGCGCCGAGCGCGCACCCGACCGGCGGGGCACGGCGCTCACCCTCCCAAACGTGACCGATTCGAGATGAATATCCACATCCTGAGCAAACATAGGATGTTTTATTGCGGGCCTGTAAACAGCCGGTAAAGGAACTTTTTCCGCCGTCAAACACCCCACTTCACGGCCGTAGGGTCTACTTGGCGATCCTCAAAAGGGCCTCTAATCAGACATTAGGTCTCCATTTGCCCAATTCGCCGCGTATATTCACCGCCCTTGTGTATCAGCGAAAGTGAGCACACCCGTGTCACGAACCACCCGCACCGGCCTACCGACGCTCCCGCGTTGGCAACGCCTCCTAGCGATCGGCTGCGCGACAGCGATCGCCGGGGTCGGACTGACGGTCCCTGCGGCCGCCCAGGCCGCACCCGCCGATGTCACGTTCCCCGCAACCGACGGCACCGACACTCCGCTCGAATCGGACATCCTCAAGGCCGTCGAGGAGGCCGACTTCAGCTCGACCTACGACTTCGACACCGAGACGATCTCCAAGTACACCCCGCAGGTGGACGTTGCTGTGATCGAACTTGACGAACAGGGCAAGATCCGCGACCGCGCCAACATCATCGTCTCGCGCGATTACCCGAACGGTGTCGTTGCCCCCATCGATTCGACCATGTCGTCTAGCTCCGTGAACTGGATTAAGTGGGATCAATCCAAGTTCGATGGCACCAACTACGGCACCGGCACCTCGATCGTCGAAGGACGCGAGGACGCCCCGCTGCGTTACATGTCCAGCTACCCGGCATCGCTTTTGAAGTCGATGGTCGCGTTCGGCATGGTATTCCTCGCGGACCACGATGTCATCAACTTCTCCGACACCTACACCTACAACGGCGTCACGAAGTCGATCACGCAGTGGACCTCGGAAATGATTCAGTACTCGAACAACACCTCCGCATCCGCGATGATCAAGATGCTGCACGAGGTCCAATACAACGACCAAAGCGGCATCGACTTCCTGAACAGCGAGTTGGCAAAGCTTGGCCTGTCGACCCTGCAACTCAAGGGCACCAGCGCCAGCACCGGCGGTGGCTGGTCGAACGGCGGGGTCACCATGACTTCGTTCGACACCGCGCGACTTGACCTGCTGCTCGATGGCGGCGGCACCGGGGTTCTGTGGACCACCCCCGATGGGCTGGACGTGACTTCTAGCATTTTGAGCGACGAGGGCCGCCAGTGGCTCCTGGACATCTGGTCCGGCACTGCGTACCACTGGATGCTCGACACCGGAAACTTCTGCAACTGGACCACGCCCTACACGGGCGAAAGCCAGTACCCCTCTACCGGTATCCCCGCCGTGGTCCCGGAATCCACGCTGAACGCGAACGGCACCTCGAAGATCGCTTGGGCAGGCTCGCCATTCGCATCAATCGACGTGCGCCCGTGCAACGAGAAGGCCGAGGTCACCTACTACAACAAGTACGGCCTGACCTACAACGCCGGGGCGGACGCGGGAATCGTGAAGGCGCTTCCGGGCAAGCCGTACCGCCACTACATCATCTCCGTGATGACAAACATCGGCTACCGATACGGTGACGCGGCGCTCGCAGCGACCGGCAACGCCTGCCTCAGCAACGAATCGAGCTTCTGCTACACGGAGAAGCTGCCAATCATGGCCGGGAAGATTGATGCGGCCATCAAGGCCCGCGGAACAGAGCCCGCGAAGGCAACCACCAAGACGGCGCTCGCCCTTTCGGCCGATTCGATAACCTACCCGCAAACCGTGACGGCTACCGCGACAGTGGATGGCGCTGCGAGCGGTGCAACCGTTGACCTGTACGACGGCGACACGCTGGTAAAGTCCGGCACCACCGACGCGGAGGGCAAGGTGACTTTCACCTACGAACCCAAGCCGGGAACCAGCACACTCGTTGCCAAGTACGAGGGCGATTCATCGACGTTCACGTCCTCTTCGTCAGCCCAGAGCCTCGAGGTCGCCAAGGGCGACCCCAAATTCGCTCTCACCGTGACGGGTGCGGAGTTTGGGTCTTCCCCGACGGCCGTAGTTTCGCTGGCGGATGACGCAACGGGCACGGTCGATTTCCTGGTCAACGGCGATGAGTTCAAGAACGTCCCGGTCGCCGGGGGGAAGGCGGAACTCGTCCTTGCTGATCTTGGGGTCGGTGCATACCCGGTCCAGGCCTCGTACTCGGGTTCGGATTTCTACGAAGCGGCGCAGGGCCTCAGCGCGGTTGCGATCACCAAGGCCGGGACCGTCACCTCGCTCAGCGCTCCGACCACCGTGTACGGCAATTCGGCAACTGTTGTGGCGGCGGTCTCGCCCGCTGCCACCGGCTCCGTTGACTTCACGATCGACGGCCAGCCGGCCGGAACCGTCGATCTGACAGGCGGCAAGGCACAGATTTCCGCGATTGGGCTGAGCGTGGGCAGCCACGTTCTGTCGGCTACCTTCACCGGGTCCGACAACTACACCCAGTCGTTCGGGGTGACGACCCTCAAGGTGACAAAGGCCGCCGTATCGTCCATCGAGGTCAAGGCAACGAAGACGAAGAAGGGCAAGAAGACCAAGGTCAAGGTCGTCGTTGGCAAGTTGACCAACGGTTCGGTTGCCACGGGTAAAGTCGCGATCAAGGTCGGGAAGAAGACCGTCAAGACGGTCAAGCTCCGCAAGAAGAACGCGGGCAAAGTCACCGTCACATTGACGAAGAGCTACTCGAAGAAGGCAAAGATCAGCGTCAAGTTCACGCCGCAGGATTCCGCGAGCGTGAAGGCGAAGAAGTCGGCCAAGGTGAAGGTCAAGCGCAAGTAAGGCCCGACCCGCGCCTGCACGGAGGGACCACCCGAGGGGCGCACACTAACTGGTTGATGGGAAGCGGCCCCGTCCGGAGAATTTCCGGGCGGGGCCGCTTCCGTGCCGCCTACCCGGCCACATCCGCACATATAAGATTTTGAGTACGCTGTTCTAGTCGTTCTCGTCCAAAAGCTGCTCAATGAAGGCATTCAAGACTCTGCTCCCGGCGTGCGTCGCCGCCTGCGCGCTCCTGGCGCCCACCGCGCACGCAGCGCCACCACTCGCCGATATCTCCCGCGACACTCATGGCTACGCGGCGGCCGGCAACACCGCGTGGTTGGCGGCCCCGACCATGGCGGCAAAGAGCGAGAAGCGCAAGACGATCAACGTGAAGGTGATCAAGTATTACACTTCCTCCGCCTCCGTGGGCGCCAAGCTAGACCCCAAGAACGGCGTGCTCTTGATCGATTACCCGGGGGCACCCGACATCCTCACAAAGAAGTCGAGCAAGGCCGGCAAGCGGCTGTGGACGGCTAAACGCGGGGACCGCGTCAAGCTCACGGGCAAAGCTGATGGCACCCGGCTGGTCAAGAAGGTCCGCACGATCAAGTCCACGTCCCGCACCACAGCAGGAGCCACCATCGTGCATGGCGACGACGCCGGAACGATCTACGTGTATGGCAAGAAGAAGACCCGCCGCATCACCCTGTCGTTCCCAGGCTAGGGCAATGAGCCGCGCCTGCCCTGGCGGATCGCCCTCGCGGTGCCGGGGCGGACGCTGCGCCGCGAGCCCAGCGGTGGTGGCGATACTCGACCATTTTCACCTATAGGCCTAACGTCTTATCGCCAACCTCAGGGCCCGGGTACCGTCGGTGTCGCGGGCACGCATCCACGCCCCACAAGCGAGAGAGAGAGAGATGAAGACCCCTGCTCGTATCGTGATTACGATGCTCACTGCCACCAGTCTCCTAACGGCTGCGGCTGGCACAGCCCAAGCGGCGGACCCCATAAGCGAGGCGACTGTCACCGCTGGAATTATTGCTGCGGCCGCCCCCGATTCCATCCCGGTCACCGAAGTATTATCTGTCGGCGATGGGTACGTTGCGCAGGATCCTGGTGGCGTTGTCGAAGTACCTAACGACCCCAATGATGCGGTGGAATTCCAAACCCCAGGGACGCAGGAAACCATTCAACTATCGTTACCAGAACTTACTGGGGCCCAGACTGCCAAGCGAAGCGATGACGGCACTATCACTTACCCGACCGCGCAAGACACCACCGTCGCGGTTCAACCGCTTGCGGGTGGCGTGCGCGTCCTTACAGTCATCGAAAGCAGCGAATCTCCCACAGCCTTTGACTACAAAATCGATTTGCCAGATGGCGCCACCCTCGCGGAGAACACGGACGAATCAATTTCGGTCTTCGCACGAACTGAGACTGAAGTTCCGCTACCCGGCGAAGATGCTCGGATCAACGCCGCCGTGACCAGTATCCTCGGCGAAAACTCGCTGTCCCTCGACTCTCTCGACAAACTCACCGACAAACAAATCGACCAACTCGCAGCCATCCCAGAAGCCGAAACCACCACTGTGACCAAGACCGAGAAAGTCGCCGAAATCGCTGCCCCTTGGGCTACAGATGCAAACGGCAATCCCGTCCCCACCCGCTACGAACTCAACGACGGCACCCTCACTCAAATCATCGAGCCTTCCGCCGAGGCCGAGTATCCCATCGTGGCTGACCCGAGTTGGTGGTGGTGGACCGCAACTACGGCTGCATGCATCGGCCAACTCGCTTCATTCACGGTCGTGGGGGCGAAAGTGGTGCGCGCGTTTGCTAAGGCGGACAAAGTCATTAAGGGATCCACTAGACTCATTCGCGCGTACAACAAATTGGGTGCGCGGTGGGAAACAGTAATCGACAAGATCAAGAAGTACGTAAAGTCACGAAAGAACCTCACCAAAGACCAGATCGACGCGGTTGGGGACCTCATCGGTGGGGGCGGCAAGTTGCTCGGCGAAATACTTGGAATTGGGAGTTGTGTCGCGATCGTTCTTGAAGTCGCCCGATGAGTATAGTGCTGTCGACGTGTGCTTTGACGGCACTCAGCATTCTGTTCGCGGCGGGCAGTGGGTGCGCAGCGTTCCTCTGGGCGAGACCGCTGCCAAAGCCGCACCGCTCGACCGAGCGCGACGGGCCGACACTCCGCGACGCACGGAGAACGGCCACAGTCATCACGGCGTTCGCACTCGGATCGCTCTGGCGACTGCCGCTACCCGGGCCGGTGTGGCTTTCCTATGTGATCGTGATCGTCGTTCCACTGTGCATCGGACTGACCCTGCGCCGCAGGAGCCGTGAGCCTCTCACCTGGCCGCGGCCCAGGAAACGCTAATTCGCCACGGCCTCAACCGGCGGGCGGGCGCTGACCGGCGGCGGGCGATAAGGGGGAGGTGGCCTCGTCCCTTATCGCCCAAAGCCCGCCGCTACGCCCCGGAAACGCTCACTTCGCTCCGCTACGCCTTGGTCACGCTCAGCCCGTCCGCGGATTCATCTGAGCGGTCCACCACAACCGTGTCGCCGTCGGTAACAGCCCCGGACAGGATTTCACGCGCCAACTTGTCGCCTATCTCACGCTGCACCAGTCGCCGCAGCGGCCGGGCACCATAAGCCGGATCGAAGCCCTCCATCGCCAGCCACTCGCGCGCGGCGGGCGTCACATCCAGCGACAATCGGCGGTCGACCAGTCGCTTCGCCAACCCCGCGACCTGAATGTCCACGATTCCGCCCAGCTGGTCGAGCGTCAGCGGATCGAATACGATCACGTCATCGAGCCGGTTCAAGAACTCAGGCTTGAAGGACGAGCGCACCGCCGTCATTACCGACTCTCGCTTCGTGGCTTCATCGAGGGTGGGATCGACCAAGAATTGCGACCCGAGGTTCGACGTCAGGATCAAGATCACGTTGCGGAAATCAACGGTCCGCCCCTGTCCGTCGGTCAGGCGCCCGTCGTCCAGTACCTGCAACAGGATGTCGAAGACGTCGGGGTGCGCCTTTTCCACCTCGTCGAGCAGCACCACCGAATATGGGCGCCGCCGCACGGCCTCCGTCAGCTGGCCGCCCTCCTCGTAGCCGACGTACCCCGGGGGGGCGCCGACCAGGCGCGCCACGGAGTGCTTCTCGCCGTATTCCGACATGTCGATGCGGACCATGGCGCGCTCATCGTCGAAGAGGAATTCGGCCAGAGCCTTCGCCAGCTCGGTCTTGCCGACGCCGGTCGGTCCCAGGAACAGGAACGATCCGGTAGGTCGGTTCGGGTCGGCAATGCCGGCGCGCGTGCGGCGCACGGCGTCCGCCACCGAGTGCACGGCGGCCGCCTGTCCGATCAGCCGCTTGCCGATGAAGTCCTCCATGTGCAGCAGCTTTTCGGATTCACCCTGGAGCATCCGGCCTGCAGGTATCCCGGTCCAGGCGGAAACGACCTCGGCAATTTCGTCGGCGCCGACGTGGTCGCCGACCAGCGGCGACTCGGTCTTCTCGCCGGCGGCCTCGCGGGCCTCGGCATCGGCAATCTGCCTGTTGATTTCCGGGATTTCGCCATACCTGATGCGTCCCGCGGCCTCCAGATCGCCTTCCCGCTCCGCGCGTTCCGCGGCCGTGTTGAGCTCGTCCAGCTTCTTTTTCAGGTCACCGACGACGTTGAGCCCGCTCTTCTCCTTCTCCCACCGCGCATTGAGCGCGCCGAGCTGCTCCTTCTTGTCGGCCAGTTCCGCGTTGAGGTGATCCAGGCGTTCACGCGATCCCTCATCCTCGGATTTGGCCAGGACGGTCGCCTCCATCTCCAGGCGCGTGACCTGGCGCTGCAACTCGTCGATCTCGACGGGCGAGGAATCCATCTCCATTCGCAGCCGGCTCGCTGCCTCATCGACCAGGTCGATCGCCTTATCCGGCAACTGGCGCCCGGAAATGTACCGGTTCGACAAGGTGGCGGCGGCAACCAACGCGGAGTCATCGATAGTGACCCCGTGGTGCGCCTCGTAGCGGCCCTTGAGCCCGCGCAGAATCGCGACGGTGTCCTCGACGGACGGCTCGCCGACAAATACCTGCTGGAACCGCCGCTCCAAGGCGGGGTCCTTCTCGATGTGTTCGCGGTATTCGTCAAGAGTCGTCGCGCCCACCAGGCGCAACTCGCCGCGCGCCAGCATGGGCTTGAGCATGTTGCCCGCGTCCATAGCGCCCTCGCCGCCTGCGCCCGCACCGACGACCGTGTGAATCTCGTCGATGAAGGTGATGACTTCGCCTTCGGACTTCTTGATTTCCTCCAGGACGGCCTTCAGGCGTTCCTCGAATTCGCCGCGGTATTTGGCACCGGCCACCATCGCTGCCAGGTCGAGCGAGACCAGTTTGCGGTTCTTCAGCGAGTCGGGCACGTCGCCCGCGACGATGCGCTGGGCAAGTCCCTCCACAACGGCGGTCTTTCCGACCCCGGGTTCGCCGATCAGCACCGGGTTGTTCTTGGTGCGGCGCGAAAGCACCTGCACGACGCGGCGTATTTCCGCATCGCGCCCGATGACGGGGTCGAGTTTGCCTTCGCGCGCCGCCGCGGTCAGGTCCACGCCGTACTGTTCGAGCGACTTGTAGGTGCCTTCCGGGTTTGCCGATGTCACCGGCCCGCTCGTGCGCACCAACGGCAGCGCCTTGCGCAGCGCTTCGGCGGTTGCTCCCGCAGAGTGCAGCGCCTTGGCGCCCGCATCGGTGCCTGCCGCTATTCCGAGAACGAGCATTTCGGCGGAGATGAACTCGTCCCCTTGTTCTTCCGCCGCCTTCTTTGCCGCCTCGATCGCCCGTCCCAGCGCGCCCGACGGCCGCGCCTCAGCGACCGACGAACCGCTGACCTGCGGCAATTGCATGAGTGCGGCGCGCGCGTTGCGGCCCACGACCTGCGGGTCGACGTTCGCCGCTTCGAGCAGGGCGCTGGCCATGCCGCCGTGCTCGATCAGCGCGCTGAGCAGGTGGACGGGTTCGGCGTAGGGATTTGATGCCGCCGTGGCAGCCTGCAGTGCGTCGCCGATTGCCTCTTGCGAGAGTGTTGTGAATTTCGTTTCCATGAATCCTCCTGGCCCCGTTTCTCACCGGGTTGCGGCTCGTAGAGATCGGGATGTGTATTTTCTATGAGTCACAACGCCACCAAAGTTGAGTCTATTCCGCTCAAGGTGAATTGGGAAGTGGGGCGGGGTTTTGCCGGTCGCGTTGCGCGCAGCTTCGTGGGTCGAGACCACACGTCAACCGGACAGTGCGCAGCACGCGTGTGGAGACCGCCCTCCAACCGGACAGTGCGCAGCACGCGCGTCGGCACAAAACCCGCTCTCGCGCTCCAGCGCATTCAATTCCCATGGCGCACACTCCAGCCCGTAGTACATGCGTACGATGTGTGATATGCTTGTTCGTACGGAGCGGAAGCGGCAAGGGCATTGCCCGGTTGGCATGAATCGGTCAGACGGATTGATTCTTTGCCTTATACGCCGTGATTCCCGCCATGCGCGTCGTGCGCGCCCGCCCATCAGGGCGATGTTGCGATCACGGCGTCGGCGGTTGACAGGTAGCTAGAAAACACATGTGCACGCCCTACTGGCGTCATAGCAGATACAGGTTTTCCGACGCGGATACGACCGCATCAAATCTACGGCGAACTGTTTCTGCGGCGACGGCCCGGCAGATGTCGTTGTTCGACACGAAGCAGGCACAGGCACTGGCAGCGGAACAGGCACAGCACAGGCACTGGCGGTGCTACAGGTATCGACGATTCGCGGAAAGGACAATTCGATGGGCTCAAACTCGTGGGACACACAGTCCCCCGTCGGTGATCTCAGCGATCTTTCGCGTGCGGATCTTGTCGATCTCCTGGGTGCAGCGTGCGCTGCGCTGGCGGCCAGATCGGCGCGTGATGACGACATGGAATTCGCGCTCCGGGCTCGCGCCAGTTGTAGTCGGGTGACCGAACGTCTATCGGCTTTGAATTTGGACTGGTTAGGGATCATTGACGCGCAAAACGGTTGGGCCGGCGACGGGTCGCGATCTGCGGCCGCCTGGCTCGCACGCCAAGACCACATCACCTACCGTGACGCTCGCCGTCAGGTCAACACGGCACGCACCTTGCGATCCGTTTTGCCCGCTACTGCTGACGCCGCCCGCGCAGGGACCATTCCCCTGACAAACGCGTACTTGATCGCGAACACGGCAAACACAAGCGCGCGGGTCGCCGCACTCCACGCAACCTCCGAAGGCGCAGATTCGACTCTCCCAGCCCCCGAACCGCTCGCAGACCCCACGAGCGACACTGACCAGGCTGCGACCACCAGCGTGGCTGATCCGCCGTCGACATGCGAGGAACAACTCATCGCCATGGCCTCCCTCTTCGAGCCGCAAGTGATGCGCCGGATTACTGAGCACTTCGCTTTGGTAGCCGACCCAGACCAAGCCGACCGCGCATACCGCGAGCGCACCCGACGCGAGTATCTCGAGATCTCCCACACCCTCGATGGATATCACCTCACCGGATTCCTCACCCACGCCAACGGGCAACTGATCAAAGCAACCCTGACCGCGATCAATAACACCCTGATTGCCACCACCCCGAGCAGTACCGCAGACAGCGGCGGCCTTGCCGATAGCAGCAGCAGCGAATCAAGCCCCGTTGCCGTCTCGAATGCCAACAATGGCCGACAGACGGCTTCGGTCTTGGGCGCTGAGGAACCCGACCCGCTCGGGACGAAGCCCCTCTTCACCGCCGGGCAACGCAACGCAATCGCCCTAACGGCGATGGCGCATCTCGCCGCAGGGCGTCCCATCCTTGAGAACAAAACCCCTACACCCGCAGCAGTCGGCACGGACATGCCGAGCGGTCAAGACACATCGTCTAGTGCCGACCGACGAGTACAAACGCACTTGACAGTGACCGTGTCCTACACCGAACTCTGTCACGTGATGCGAGGCTACGAAGACCTCATGGCCGCAGAGAGCACGGGGAAAGTCTCCAGGCACGGCGCTTCGCCACCCATAGCAGACCAACGGGCCCAGACCTTGTTCGACCACAACGGGCCGCCACTCCCGGGCAGCGCGGGCGGCCAATCACGTCCCCTCCCCCAGGACCTCCACACACTGATCTCGCGCCCACCCGCACATTGGGCCGACGGAACCGGGCCGATACCGCACAGCGTCCTGCGCTGGATAGCTACCACCGGCACCATCAACCGAGTCATCTTTGGTCCCGACAGCCAAATCCTCAACCTCGGCAGATCCGCTCGCGTCCTGACCGGCAACAGACGCCGAGCCATCATCGCGCGTGACCGCACCTGCGTGTGGCCGACCTGCGACGCGCCACCGCAACTATGCGAAGTACACCATGCCACCGTTCATTGGGCAGACGGCGGCCACACCTCAACGCTCACCGGAGCGCTCCTGTGCTACTGGCATCACAACCACTGCGACCGCAACAACATAGCCATGCGGCGCATCAACGGAGCATGGCACTTCGGTCCGCCGGGGAGCTACAGCCCCACCGCACAGTGGCAGCCGATAGAGTGATCCGCATGCCGACACGATGGCACCCAGATCAACTCGGATCCGGATGGGCCCGGACAACAATAGAGCTCACCAGTGCCAAGGGATCAAACTTGTGCCCAGACCCCCCGGTTGCGACCCTCGTCGCCTATTCGCCAGGAGGCAGTCCTGATCAGGCCAATCAGTCGCTAATCGACGACCGCGCTCCCCGACCAGAGTCGAGCGGCCGCGTTTATGACGAGGTTTCTGGTGATTTGGCGCGCAACAATAGCGGTTCAAAACCGGAGCGTTCACGCGGATGCGCTACGGCTGTGCTCTACATCCACGGGTTCGCTGATTACTTCTTCCAAGCGCACCTTGGCAAGCGCATCACTGCAGCGGGATACGGTTTCTTCGCTATCGACCTACGCAGGTACGGCCGATCGCTGCGTTCGGGGCAGACCGCGAACTACACGGATGACCTCAGCGAGTATTTCGAAGAGCTCGATGCCGCCATCCGCATCATCACGACCGAGTTGGGGTACTCGAAGGTCGTCGTCATGGGCCATTCGACAGGCGGGTTGATCGCGCCACTGTGGATCTCCGCTCGAGCGCACGCCCGAACGCCGCGCGAAGGCGGCAAGCGATCCGCCTCTGCCAAGAGGCAAACTGCGCCCATCAAAAGCACCACCACACCCACGGAAACCAACCACCACACGCAAACCACACCCACGGAAACCAACCACCACACGCAAACCACACCACCGGCGGGGCCGATCGCGGCCCTCGTCCTCAATAGCCCTTGGATCGCTATGCAGGGCCCTGCTTGGTGGCGAGCCCTTGGCGCCGTGGCGTCGCGTCTACTTTCTCCTATCGCGCCGCGCCTGCCACTCAGCTCGATGGATGTGAGCTACCGGCGCGCGCTGCACCTCACAACGGGAGGTGAATGGGCCTTCGATCTATCGATGCGTCCCGAGAAGGGCTTTCCCGCTCGGGCCGCCTGGCTCGCTGCCATCCGCCGTGGGCACCGCGCCGTTCAGCGAGGCCTTGCACTCCCCGTACCCGTGTTGGTGGCGTGCTCTACCGAGAATGGGCCCCGGTCGGGAAACCACGAACGACTCCTGACCAGCGATAGCGTCTTGGATGCCGACCGCATCGCGGCCGCATCGCTCAAGCTTGGCCCGCGCGTCGATCTGGTTCGTTTCGCGGGGGCCCACGACTTGGCGCTGTCGCCCGAACCTATTCGCACTGAGTACATCGATACGGTCGCGAAGTGGATTGAAAAGGCGGTGGACAACTTGCCACAAAACTAGGAGGCGCGCACGCCCCACAACCACAACCACCACCACGGACCGAGCTTCCGCCAGCCAACCGATCCAGCCCAGCCCAGCCACCCAGCCAACCGACCCAGCCCAGGAACGCCGCCCCAGCCCGGGGCCGCGAGTGCAAACTGCCAGAAAACGGTACCGTCCGTAACCGCTACGCGAGTCGCAGGGACGCCCAGATCAACGCGTGATCGGATGCGCGTTTCGCATCGTTGGGCACCATCGTGTTGACGTATTTGACCGATCCGGCAATCCCCTTGCCCAGGATGTAGTCCAATCGTGCCCCGAAGCCACTGGCTGGGACGCTGACCTTCGTTGCCCACTGGGAAGTCGTCGGCCACGTCGGGCGCACGCGGTTCTTGGTCGCTGATGCGTCGTAGTATCCCGCTGCAACGAACGCCCGGTGAGGTGCGGCGCCAGACACTTGGTCGTTCTGCCAAGCGTTGAAGTCACCGGCCACGATGATCGGATATCCGCCCTCGTTGAGCGCATCCATTTTCGCCATAACGTACTTTGCTTGCTTCACCCGCAGGGCGGAATATTTGGCGCTCGTCTTCTTGCTAGTGCTCGCCCGCGAATCTAGGTGCACCGACACGACCCAGAACTTCTTGCCGCTCGAAATGTCCTGGAACAGCGCGAAGGCAGCCGATCGACGATCCGCGGCGGAGTCGCTGCCAAGAGTCGGCAGATCGAAAGCACAGCGAGAACTGAACGAACTCCCATCGGTCTCCGAGGGGCAGTGGGACAGCAGGCGATACTTCGCCGTGTCGTACATGATCCGGGTGCCCTGGGTTCCGTGCGAGGTTCCAGCGCGCACATACGGGGTCGTCTGCACAAGAGCGTAGGACGAGCCCCCCGCCTTCCCCCGCACAGTGCTCAGCAAGTCGTCCGTCTGCCTCGGAATACCGGTGGCTTTCACCGCGCCCCCGTCGACAATATTGCCTGGTCCTAGTTCCTGCAGAGCAATGATGCCGGCCTTCGACGCGATGATCGTCGCAGCGAGTTTGCTCCGGCGAGTCGTCCACTTACCCACAGCCTTGTTCTTCGAACGCGCCTTCACGGAGGCTATGTTGTACGACGCGACTATCAGTTGCGTACCAGACTTGGCCGTCGCCGGCGCCACTGACACCGTGTGCAGGCCGGGGTATACGCGCGTGATCTTCTTCTTGCCGGCGGAGTTGACAGCGGAAAAACGGTAGTAGATGTGATTTCCGCTGCCCAGGGGCGCGCCGACCCGCGCGGCAAGCTTGGCGGACACAGTGAACGATCGAGCACTCCGCGCGATCTTCACCAGCTTGTAGTTGCGGCCCTTCTTGGGGAGGGTCTTAACGTTCGGCGAGAAGCTAGTGCTCGCCAGTTCGAGTTGGAAATACGACGTCGTCTGGCTGGAAGTTTTCCAGGTGAAGGTGACGGTCCCCGGCTTCTTTCCCGGTTTCGCCTTCAGTGTGGTTATCCGCGCGGGCCACTGCGATTTCTTGACCTTCTTCGCTTCCGTCTTCCAGCTCGCGGCCGCGGCGGCGGACGGCTGGCTCACCGCGGCCACGCCCGCGCCGGTCACTATTACTGATACCGCGACAAGTGCCACCAACAAACGCACCGGCGCAAAGCTACGCAAAGCGGGAGAATCCGAGAAAGACAAAGACATAGAGGGATCATATAGACAAGTTCGCTCGGGGTATAGGGCGTCGATCGAATACTGGATGGGCGTTCCGCCACCGGACACCACACCCGGAACCCCGCGCCGCCACCGGACACCACACCCGGGACCCCGGTTCAATGTCCCGTAAGGAGCCCGCCGCTGCACGGCGCGCTAGGCAAACAGTTCCTCCGCGCCGGCGCGGTCCCCAACAGCGCACGAAGCACCGTCGTCACGCCCCGAACTGTTTCGCTATCTCCGTTACAGTTTCCGCGAAAATCTCGGCCGCCCGGCCAGCGCCCTTATTCCCGATGTCCCCGCCCGTGAAACGCTGGAAACGCACGGCGGCGACGCCACCCGGCGTCGCAAACACCTGCATCCGGAACTTCACGTGGTGCTTACCAGCACCCGCGAACGGCCCCAACAACGCCGTCGCTCCCAGCGACCCGCGCTCCACATCGGCCTCCCACGGGCCGTTCTGGGTCACCGTCCAACCCTGCCCCCACAGGTAGTCGTGAATCGCATCCCGGGCTGCAAGGGGCTCCAGGCCTGTCTCGATCTGGTCGAACTTCGCCAAGGTCCCTCCATAGTCGTGGTCGATGGATCCGGATCACACAACCGTGCGCATAACAAGCAAGCAAAAGAAATAGGAGCAGCGGCGGCGACACCAACGCCAACGCTAACGCGAATGTTGCCGCCGCTGCATCTCCACCCTACTCGGTCGCCAACGCCCGCAACACCGGCATTCGCGCGGCCCGGATCGCCGGCCACACGGCCGCGACCAAACCAACCAGCGCGGCGAATAGGATCATCCACGCCAGGTTGAGCCACGGGATCGACAAATCCGTGAAGCCGGATGACTCGAAGACACTCGGCATGGCGGCCGCCACTCCGACCCCGACGGCCAAACCGCCGACGGCCCCGAAAACCGCAATCAGGACCGATTCCAGGACCACGACCCCCGACAGTTGCAGCCGCCCCATTCCAACGGCTCGCAGCAACCCGATTTCCCGCGTACGCTCCATGATCGACAACGCCAGCGTGTTCACGATCCCCAGGATCGCAATGATGATCGACAACGCCAACAGTGCGTACAAAACCGTTAGCATCTGTTGTACTTGATTGGCCAGCGACGTGCTGTATTCGTCCTTGTCCATCACCGACAGCACGACGTAGGGTTTGAGCACCCCGGCAATCTGCGCTCGCGCCTCGTCCTGCCCCGCGCCGTCGACCGTCCGCACAAACAACGAATCGATGTACCTAGACCCGGTAGGCACGTGCTCCTGATACCACTGTTCGGGAACGATGATCGCCGCATTCACGACCCGCAGATCTACGACCGCGGCGACCGTCAACCGGTACGTTTCCACGGTGCCGTCCGCGGCCGCCAACCCGACGGAAATGACCGACCCCGGCTCCCAACCGTTGAGTTCCGCTGCCGCCTTGTTGGCCACAATGTTCTCGCCCGCAAATCCCGCCAGGGATCCCGAAACGACGTCAGCGTCCACGCTGTTGGGTATGACATCGCGATCGATGGCGACGATTCCGCCTTCTTTGCCCGCGATGGTCCCCGTGATGTACCAAACGGCGTCAACGGCCCCGACATCCGGCAGCTCGCGCAGTTCCGGGACCACGGCGCTGGGAACCCCCGTGGTGTAGTCAGCACTAGTCACGACAAAGTTAGCCCGCAGCGAATCATCGATAAGAGAGCCCACCGAGGCTTGGACGGACGCCGCCAACACCGAGGCGGCCCCCACCAGAGCCATCCCAATCATCAGCGCCCCGGAGGTCGCGGCCGATCGCCGCGGATTGCGCGCAACGTTATCCGCGGCCAACCCCCCGACGGGCCGCAGCATCCTGCGCCAGGGAAACGACAGAACGGCGACTATGGGCCTGGTCACTGCCGGTGCCATAACCAGCATTCCAACCAAGATAGCCGCGCCACCAAATCCTAGCCACGGACCACCGCCACTGGAGCGGGTCGTCGCGTAGGCGACGCCACCCACGCCGCCCGCCACCAGAACCGCACCTACGACACCGCGCAAGATAAGACCCGATTCCTTGATGGAAACCACCTCGCGCATCGCGTCGACGGGCGCAACGCGGGCAGCCTGGCGCGCGGGGATGGCCGCCGAGACAACGCAGACCAACACCCCCGTTGCCACGGAGACCGCAACCGTCGTGGTGTCCAACGGGACCCGAGACGACATCTCCATGCCCATGGTGGCCATGACCGCGCGCAGCCCATACACGATTCCCACTCCGCCACCGATGCCGAAAGCCGAGCCGATCGCGCCGATGATTGCCGCCTGCCCCACGACCGACCCGAAGACCTGCCGCGGGGAGGCCCCGACCGCCCGCAGCACCGCGATTTCCCGCAACCGCTGGCGCACAACCATGGTGAACGTATTCGCAATGATGAAGCCGCCAACGACCAGCGCCACTGCCGCGAAGACGATGAGGAAGGTCGAGATGAACCCCAGGGCGGATTCGATCTGGGCGCTCGTCTCATCGCGCAGCTCTTGGCCCGTTACCACCTGCACGCCATCGCCCGCTAGGGCATCCGCCACCTCGTCGCGCACGCTCTGCTCACTCGCACCGGCCGCGCCGTAGACCGCGATATCGGCCACTAGGCCGTCCGGGGCGAACGCGGCGGTCGCGGTCTTCAGGTCCAGTCCAACGATGTTCGCACCGGCAACCGCCGCCGGAAACTTCCATTCGCCGACGACCTCGACCTTGGTGATCGTCCCGCCAAGAATGATCGTCGTGCTGTCGCCGACGGCCAGTGAGGCAGCAGCCATGGTGGTCGACTCGAGCATGATTTCTCCCGGCGCGGTCGGCAAACGACCCGCCTCGGCCGTCATGGAGGGATCCGCGGGATCCACGCCGTAAGCGATCGTCGGCGAACCCCCGCGCGCCGCCGCGGTCCCATCCGCCTTGACGAGCACCAGCGTGCCGGCGATGTTGGGAATTGCGGCGCGGACGCCGGGCAGCTGTGTCAGGTTTTCAGCCAGGTCGGCCTTGATCGATGCACGCGAGGACGAGGCCCCCGTCCCCTGCTGCGAGTTGCCCGATTGGGTTGCCTGCGCGTTGTCGGCCGCCTCGCCGCGCACGTAGGCCTGGGCTATGTAGGCCGAGTCGACGATGTTGTCGAACGTCGTGGACATCATTGACCGCAGCAGGAACGTCCCGCTCACGAATGCCACGCCCAGCACAACGACCAACACCGACATGCCGAACCGTACCGGGTGGTCGCGCACCGAGCGCCAGGCGATCTTGCCCATCACCGGGCATCACCCGCACCCCGGGCGGCGGCGGAAGCCGCGCCGGACGCGCCGCCCGCACCGCCGGACGCGCCGCCGGACGCGCCGCCCGCACTTGCGCGCGCCCTGGAGCGCTCCGAGAAGGTGCGCAGTGCCTCGATGACCGAGTCGACGCTCGGTGACGGCAGGTCGCCCACGATCGCACCGTCCGCCAAGAAGAGGACCCGGTCAGCAAACGCCGCCGTTCCCGGGTCGTGGGTTACGACCACGACGCTCTGCCCCAACTCGTCGACCGATTGGCGCAGGAACGTCAGCACTTCCCGCGAGGAGACGGAGTCGAGGTTCCCGGTGGGCTCGTCCGCGAATACGACGGAGGGCTGGGTGATCAGAGCCCTGGCGCAGGCTACGCGCTGCTGCTGCCCGCCAGAAAGCTCCGCGGGCCGGTGCCCCAAGTGGTCCCGCAACCCGACGGCGTCGACCACGCGTTCGAACCATCCCTGGTTCACGTGCCCGCGCGCCAGATCAACGGGCAGCGTGATGTTCTCCTTGGCCGTCAGGGTAGGGATGAGGTTGAAGGCCTGAAAGACGAAGCCCAGGCGAGTGCGCCGCAGCTTGGTCAGTTGCCGCTCGTTGAGGGACGAGATCGTCTCGCCGTCGACAACGACCGTCCCGGCAGTGGGACGATCCAGTCCGGCCATGCAGTGCATCAGAGTCGACTTGCCGGAACCCGACGGACCCATGATGGCGGTGAATGTTCCCCGCTGGATCGAAACATCCACGTTGTCGAGCGCCACGACCTCGGTGTCGCCACTGCCGTAAACCTTGCGTAGCCCCGTCGCCGTGGCAATCGAATCCGCAGGCGCGGGCCCCGCCGAACCGCCCGCGTGCGCGGGACCCGCCGAACCGGCCACGTGCGCGGGTCGTTGGTGCGATACTGCCATTAGTTTCTCCCTCATAGAGCGCACCGCCGTATGCGATCAGGCGACGCAGAATTGACTCTCGATTTCCACAGCTAGTCTGTCAGCAGTTCGCGGCCAGGGCCTATCGGGGATGACCCTGACGCATCCCTGGTTCTGGCCCGCCCGCCCCGCGGTGCGCCGGGCGGGGCGGCGCCGCGGGCGCTCGTCCCTAATCGTCGTAGTTGGTTGGAGCCTTCTCGGCCGCCGCGGCGGCCTCCATATCCGTCCGCAAATCATCGACGACCAACAAGGAACGATCTAATTGCTCCGTGCGGTACCCGCCGCGCGCCACCATGTGGGCCGCGACGGGAATGGTCAAGAACTGGAAAATGACGACCACGACCAGCATCCCCAAGACCGGCCACGAGCGCACGCGCAGCGCCTCGGCACTCAGCACGAGAAGCAGCCCCAGCACCTGCGGCTTCGCCGCCGCGTGGATCCGCGCCAGCAGGTCGGGAAAGCGCGTGATACCGACCCCGGCGGCCAGCGTCAGCACGCACCCTGCCAGCAGCAGAGCTGCGGCCAGCCCGTCGGCAAAGCTTGCGAAAGTCACTGGTCCCCCTCCAACCGGCGCTGCCGTTCCAGGCGTTCGCGCTCATCGGCGGCTTCTTCCTCGGCGCGCTGGCGCGCAAGCTCCAGTTCGACCTCGGCGGCGGTCTTAATCCTCTTGGATTCCGGCGGCTCGGCCGCCGCGAATCGGGCCACCACAACGGACGAAACGAACCCGACGACGGACAGCGCCACCAGGATCGGCAGGGTATCGACGCGCCGCGACCACGCGGCCTCAACGGCGATCCCGCCCACAAGCACCGTCGCGAACAGGTCCAGCGCAACGGTTCGATCGAGCATGGAGGGCCCCCGCTCCGCCCGCACAATCGCCAAAATGGCCGTCACAAACAGCGAAATGGCGCACACAATGTACACGGCCGTCATCGCGATTCACCCACCAATCCAGCTCGCTCCAAGTCGGCGCGGGATCCGATCGCGCGCAGAACTCGTCCCTCCAACTCCAAGGTGTCCGCGCGGACCTTTTCCGCTCCGCCCGACCCGGCCAGGTCCAAAACGTGGAGATAGAGCGTGCCCGTGAGGCGGTGCGCGTCCACGACCAACGTGCCCGGAACCAACGCGCAAATCTGCGCGACCGAGGTCAGCACCAGGTCGTTGGCGCAGCGCAACTTGACGCCGATGATCGCCCCCTTGGGCGTGTGCCGCCAGCGAAACGCCAGCACCGAAACGTGCCAGGAGGCGAGCACCAGGTCGACGTGGAATCGCGCTATGAGCTGCAGCGCGGGCCATGGACGCAGGGTTCCGGAAAACCGAATGCGGGTCATGGGGAGCGCGAACAGGACCGCGGCGGCGATCAACGCACCGCCCAGGAGGTTACCGACGCTCGGGTCCCCCCACAGCAGCGTCCACAGAACGATGATCGTGATAACGGAGGCAATCGAGGCGCGCGCACCTCGCCTGCGCGGGGTCACATGCATCAGGCACCTCCCGTAAGAACGCTCGCGACGTAGGTATCGCGGTGAATGAGTTCTTGCGCGGTGCGGCCCGCGTAGTCGTAGAGCGGACCGGCCGCGAACGTGATCGCCACCACGAACGTCAGCAGCAGGCCCGTGGGGACGACCATGGTGCGCGGGACCCGTTCCGTGGGCAGTTCGATGGTGGGGGCCTGCCAAAATGCCTTATTCCAGGCCTTGACAAGCGCATACAGCGTGAGCAGTGAGGTCACGACGGACCCCACCACCAGCACCATCGCAATCGGCGTCCCGGCCGCGACGCCCGCCTGCAACAACCCCAGCTTCCCCAAGAATCCCGACAACGGCGGTATCCCCGCCAGCGCCAGCGCGGGGATAAAGAACAGGATCGCCAAGCCCGGCGATGCCTTAGCTAGCCCTCCCAGCTTGTCCAGGTTCGTGGTGCCGCCGCGGCGCTCTATCAGCCCCACGACCAGGAACAGGCTGGTTTGGACGGTGATGTGGTGGACGATATAGAAAACCGAGCCCGCCACGCCGAGCTGCGACGACAGCGCGATTCCGAACAGCAGGTAGCCGATGTGGCTGACCAGCGTGAAAGACAGCAGTCGTTTGATGTCCGACTGGGCGACCGCCCCCAGAATTCCGAGCACCATGGTCAATAGCGCCAGGATCATCAGCATCGTGTCCAGCCGCCCGTCGGGGAACAGCAGCGTCTGCGTGCGCATGATCGCGTACACGCCGACCTTCGTCAGGAGCCCCGCGAAGACCGCCGTCACCGGCGCGGGGGCCGTCGGATAGGAGTCCGGAAGCCACGCCGAAAGCGGGAAGATGGCGGCCTTGATCCCGAAGGCGAGCAGCAGAAGAAGCTGGATCGCGAGCGCCACGCCCGGGTCGATCTGCCCCAAGCGCTGCGCGAGTTGGGCGAGGTTGACCGTGCCGGTCGCCGCATAGGTCACCGCCAGCGCCGCCAAAAAGACAATGGACGAGGCCAACGCCACCACGACGTAGATCGCGCCAGCGCGGATGCGTTCTCCGGTGCCACCCAAGGTGAGCAGGACGTAGCTGGCGACGAGCAGGATTTCGAATCCGACGTAGAGGTTGAAAAGGTCGCCCGCCAAGAAGGCGTTCGATACTCCGGCGGCCAGGACAAGGTACGTCGGGTAGTAGATCGTTATGGGCGCTTCGGCGGTGCCGTCGGCGATATCTTGCCCCAGGGAGTAAAGCAGGACGCACAGTAATACGAATGCTGACACTGTCAGCATCAGCGCCGAGAGGCGGTCGGCTACCAGGGCGATTCCAAGCGGTGCCTGCCACCCCCCGACGTGCATGACCAGCGCGCCCCGATCCGCGCCGATGACGAGGAGCACGCCGACCACGACCATCGCGATCAGCGCCGTGACGGCGAGCAGGCGTTGGAGCTTGGGGACCTTCCACAGGGCGAGCGTCAACCCCGCTGTCAGCAGGGGAATCACGACCGGCAAGGGAACTAGCGAAATGGCGTTCACCGCTCGTCACCCTTCTGCCCTGCGCCCGGGCCCTGTCCCGTGCCGTCGTCGGCGGTCTCGTCGCGCACGTCTCGGGCCTGGTCATCCAGGAGAGTCCGGTCCGCGGTGTCGGTGTCCTCGTCGTAGACGCTGGGAGCGTTCTTGGCCGCCAAGCGTGCGATTCTTCGGTCCTCCAGGTCGTCCTGCACCTCGTCGTGTCCGTGCAATTGCCACGACCGGTAGGCCATCGCAAGGACGAACCCGACCATGCCCAGCGTGATCACGATCGCCGTCAACACCATCGCCTGCGGCAGCGGATCGCTCCACTCCGATTCGGTCCCGTTGCCGATGATCGGCGCCTTGGCGGCGCGCCCGCTGGATATGAGGAATAGCAGGTTGATGCCGTTCCCAACCAAAATGAACCCGACGAGCACGCGCGTGAGGCTGCGCTCCAGCATGAGGTAGACCCCGCCGATGACAAACGCCCCGACCGCGATCACCAGTGCTAAGGATGGAGCCGTGTCGATCACGACCGTACCTCCCCCTGCTTGTCGATTTCCGCTCCGAGCGAGCGCAAGATGTCCAACACCAATCCGACGACGACCAAGAACACTCCCACGTCGAAGAACAGCGAGGACACTATCTTGACGTCGCCGACCAGTGGCACCGTGAGGTGCCAGATAACGGACTGGAGCATCGAGTTCCCCGTCACCAGCGCCACCAGGCCTGTGCCAACCGATAGCACCAGACCGCTTCCGAGCAGCAAACCGGGCTGGACCGGGAGCGCGTCGGACAGCTCGTAGCGGCCCCCGGCCAGGTAGCGGATCACCAGCGCGATGCCCACGACCAGACCCGCCGCGAACCCGCCGCCGGGATTGTTGTGCCCGGAAAACAGGAGGAAGGCGGCGAAAACCACCAGCGGATGGAACACGATCCGGGTGACGACCTCGAAGATCAGCGAGCGCCTAAGAGGCGCGAGCGTCGGGACCGCGCGCAGCCACGCCGGCTTGCTGCCCGCGGGGACCCGCGTGGTCGCGGCGTCTTGGCGCCGCAGGGCCGCTGCGTTGTCGTTGACCCCCGCTCCGCCCCACACATTCACGTTGGACGCCGGGCCGGACAGGTCCTCGACCCGTTCGATCTGCGAGGTGCGCCGCCGCAAGAAGACCAGCGATGCTATGCCCGTTGCCGCCGCCAGCAGCACCGAGATTTCTCCCATGGTGTCCCACGCACGCGTATCCACGAGGATGACGTTGACGATGTTCTTGCCGCCCCCGTAGCTGTATATCTGGTCGGCGATTCCGCTCGACACCGGCAGATCCACCCGCGCGCCCGGCGCCACCAGCGCCAAACCCATCGCGACAACGCCCACCGCGACCGCGATCCCCAGGCGGCTCCACCGGCTGCGCGCCAGGGGCCGGTCCGAGAAATACGGCGGCAGCTTGCGCAGCACCAGCACGAACACGACCAGCGTGATCGTCTCGACCAGGACCTGCGTGAGCGCCAGGTCCGGCGCGCCGTGCAGGATAAACAGCGCCGCCACGGCGTAGCCGCCGAACCCGGCGAGCAGCACCGCCTTGAGGCGACGGCGGGAACGAACCACCAGCACGACCGCTATGCAAATGACGACCACCGGCATTATCTGCGCGAAGGAATCGAAGAGGCGGACTCGTCCGATGCCCTGGGACCGGGCCAGGGCGAATCCGCCTGCCAGCGCGAACACGGAGAAGATGACGCCCAGGTAGAAGGGCAGGGAGCCGCGTTGCGTGAAAGCTGTCGTGTCGGCGGCGAAGTCATCGAGTTTGCGCATGAAGCGCCGGTAGATGTAGTCGGCCTCGACCGGGGACCCGATACGTCGTTGAAACGCCTCGATGGGAGCACGCGCCGCGAACAAGAGCGCACCGACGCCCAGCGCCGCAATCGACCCGAACAGCGCGGGCGTCAGGCCCCCCCATAACGTGAGGTGGCCGCCGTCCCCCGCGGGATAGGAGTTTGCGTAGGGGCCCAGGATTCGCTCGGTGACGTGCGGAAGCAGGCCCACCAGCAGGCTCGCGGCCGCGAGGATCGCGGGAGGGATCACCAAGAGCGCGCCCGGCTTCTTGATCGTCGCGGGGTCGATGCAAGACAGGTCCTCATCCGGGTCGGCCGCCTGCGCGGCCCTGCCTGCGCCCTCCGGCTTCGACGCGAATGCGCCCCACCAAAACCGTAGGCCGTAGGCGACGGTCAGGATGGATCCGGCGACTACGACCGCGAACAACAGCCATCCGGCCACGGCACCGCCCGCCGCGACACCGCCGTGGGCGAACGAGTCCATCGCCGCTTCCTTGGCGACGTATCCCGCAGTCGGGATCACCCCCGCCATCGAGGCTATGGCGATGCCGGCCGCCACGGCGAGCACCGGGACACGCTTGCCCACTCCGGTTAGGCGGCGCAGATCGCGGCTGCCCGCGGCGACATCGATTGCGCCCGTTGTCAGGAACAGCGTCGCCTTGAACATGGCGTGCGCGCACAGCAGCGCCAGCCCCGCCAGGGCGGCGGCCCGACTGCCCGCGCTCAGGAGAAGCACCAGCAGGCCAAGCTGGCTCACGGTGCCGTAAGCGAGGATCAGCTTCAGGTCGTGTTGACGCAGCGCCCGGTAGCCACCGAGGAGGAAGGTTGCCGACCCGAGGGTGAGGGTGAGAATGAGCCAGGTGCGGTTGTCGGAATACCCCGGAGCGAAGCGCGCCAGCAGGTAGACCCCCGCCTTAACCATCGCGGCCGCGTGCAGGTAGGAACTGACGGGCGTCGGCGCCGCCATCGCCGCTGGCAGCCAAAAGTGCATGGGGATGAGCGCGGATTTGCTCGCGGCACCGACGATGACACATACCAACGCCGCCGTGGTGACCGATGTGTGCGGATGGCCCGCGATCAGGGTTTGGAACGAGTAGCCGCCCGCTACCGATTCGCCGAACAGAATCAGCCCGACAAGCATCGTCAGCCCGCCGGCCGTGGTGACAACGATCGCCTGCATGGCGGCTCGCCGCGACGGCTTGCGGTCCGAATAGTGGCCGATCAGCAGGTAGGAAAAGACGGTCGTCAATTCCCAAAACGTGAACATCACCAGGGTGTTATCGGCCGCGACCAAACCGGCCATGGCGCCCGCGAACGCCACAAACACGGCGCCGAATCGGCCATTACCTGCGGCCTTCGGGGAAAAATAGCCCGCGCAGTAGACCAAGACCAGGGCGCCGACGGCTCCCACGATGAGCAGCATCACCCACGAAAGGGTGTCGATCCGGAAAGTGAGTGAAAGGTCGAGAGTCGGAACCCAGCGCACGCTCGAGACCACCTGTCGCCCCGCCAGAACCGGCGCGGCGATTGCGGCCGCGTATGCGGCGGTCGACGCCGGGGCGAGCGCAAGGGCGGTGAAACCGCGCCTTCCGAACCGACGCATCACGGTGGGAGCGAGCAGCGCAACCACGACGTGGAACGTCAGCACGTAGAGCACAGGCATCTTCCCGTCGTTAGTTTTGAACTAGGTCACGCGCACCGGGCGCGAAGTGAACCTGCCCCGGATACGGGCAAACTCGGCGGTGATCAAAGTTTATCAATCAAAGGCGGGCTAACCCACCGGAAATCCGTCGTAATCGAGCACAAATCCGCCCGCCGCGGCCGTGAAGGCCTGCTCCAACACTGCGATTACGCGATCCGCGTCCGCGCGCTCGGCCAAGAGTTTCGCGTCCAGCGTACCCGCGTGCACGCCCTCGAGGTCCGAAGACTCCCACGCCAACCGGTACGAAACGCAACCCGTCGATAGCTCGCGCGCTCCGCGCAGCGCGGGCGGTATCACCTCGACGACGCCCGCCTCGACGATCACCGCGCCGCCGCGCCCCACCGGGACCGCGAGCGCATAGCCGTTCGAACGCGCGCCGCCGGCCACTACCTGGCGATCCTGCGCGGCGACGATCCGGTGAATGGCCTCGCGCTGGTTGGCGGTGAGAATGCCCGGGGCGTGCGGCGCGGCGGCGACTGGCGCCACCCAGCCCCACTCGCGTTCGGTCACCATGAGTGCCGCATCCGCGGCGGCCTGCTGCGCAACCGACAACGCGGCGGCCGGGGTGAGCCAGACGGGAGTGTAGATCCACCTATCGAGGTGCCGCAGAGGGTCCACCCGCACCGCGGTGGGCCGGGACGCCCACGTCCCCTCGCCCGTGGCGGGCTCCGCGTGCAGCCACGCGGGCAAGCCGTAGGGGGCGCCCGCCACCACGGGCATCCGTCCGAGGTGGCGCGCCGCGCCGAGCAGCCAATCAAGCATCCGGCGTTCCTCGCGGCACGCGTCGGTATTCCCCAACGCCGCGCGCACCCCGTCCGGATCGGGCAGGGGAAAGCCCGGCCCGGGTTCGCGGTCCCACTCGGTGTCGAGAATCAGCGCGCCGTGGGAGGCGGGGAACTCGTCCCTCAATGTTGCGAGCAAATCCTGATCCGCTATGCTCGCGGGCTCCACCCACGCCAGGGCGCTGTGCCTGCTGGCGACGGCCTGCCACTGCGGGGCGACCCGCGCGATAGCACCGGTGGCCGCGCGCGCCTGCGCCCACGTGGCGGATTTCCGCGTTCCCACCAGGAGGGCCTGGGCGAGCCTGGCGACGTCCCTGGGCGTCACCGCCTGGGGGGTAGCCAGGACGTGCAGTGCCCGCCGCGGCGACACCTAGACCTCGGTGCGGTGGAAGTTCTGCCACGACCGCGAGGCCGTGGGACCGCGCTGCCCCTGATAGCGCGAGCCGTACTCGCTGGACCCGTACGGATGTGCGGCGGCGGACGAGAGGCGGAAGAAGCACATTTGCCCGATCTTCATTCCCGGCCACAGCGTTATCGGGAGGGTCGCGACGTTGGAAAGCTCCAGCGTGACGTGCCCGGTGAATCCGGGGTCGATGAATCCGGCGGTCGAGTGCGTCAGCAATCCCAGCCGCCCCAGCGACGATTTGCCTTCCAGGCGCGCCGCCACGTCGTCGGGGAGCGAAACCTGTTCGTAGGTCGAAGCAAGTACAAATTCCCCGGGGTGCAATATGAACGAGTCCCCCTCGCCGACTTCCACCATCCGGGTGAGCTCCGGCTGCTCCTGGGCCGGGTCGATGAACGGGTACTTGTGGTTGTCGAACAGCCGGAAGAACTTGTCGAGGCGCACATCGATGCTCGACGGTTGGATCATCGTCGGATCGTATGGGTCGAGGCGCACGCGGTTCGCTTGGATTTCGGCAAGGATGTCGCGATCAGATAGCAGCACGCGTTACACGGTAGTCGCGCCCGGCGCGGCGGGCAACGCTACGCGGCCCGGACGGGCGGGCGGGCCCTATGCACGGCGGGGTCGTCGGGCCTTGCTATACTCGTGGATGCTCGGTGCGTTTGCCGGGCCGCGCGGATGTAGTTCAATGGTAGAACTTCAGCTTCCCAAGCTGACAGCGCGGGTTCGATTCCCGTCATCCGCTCCAGTTAGGCCAATCGGCGCCATGCCTACTTCGCGAATCGCATCGCGAATCGCCTCGTCCGGGACATCATGCAGATCCGGGTTGAACGCCGGCGCGCTCAGGCCCGTCAGGAACATCGCCCCCTTCACTTTAGTTGCGGGCTTTGGCGTTGGCCCCACCGCTCAACCAGGCCAACCGGGTGTGCGAGCCGCGTGCGGGATTAACCATTGCGAGTGCCGCACCTGAGATCGGGCCACACCGGGGAGTGCCGGACGCGCGAGCGCGGGGCACAAGAAACCGCGAGGGCCCCTCGAATCACGGTTTCGAGGGGCCCTGCGAACACCGCTTGGTCCGGCTGCCGTAGCAGCGCTGACAACACCTCTGTGACGAGTGGCTCCGAGACGGGCGTCCCGAACTTGCGATGCGATCTCCCGGACGCGGCGCGCCTCCGTAGCGTCACCCGCGGCACCTTGCGATGACGGCGAGCCGTTCTCCGATTGATCGAGCCCCTTTCGCACCGCCGCACCGATTCGCCAAGCGAAAGGCACCGCGGTGGCACTCGAAGAGGGACTACCCCCATAGTTTTATCCCCCACCGGCACCCATCTGCAACCGGGCGTTGGTCCCGCCGCAATCAAAACGCACGCCGTCCACACAATTCCACAGGAGATTCGGCATCCGCGCGTAGATACCCACACAGGTGTGGATAACATCTGTGGACAAATTTCGGACGAGTTCTCTCGATTCCACGGAACATGACAATCGGTGGGATGATGTCACCATGCCGAAGATCATTGGGGGGTCCCTGCGCGAGCACCGCGAGCAAACCCGCAACCGTCTCTTCGCCGCGCTTTCGACGCTGATGACCGAACGCGGCTTCGACGCCATCTCATTCGCCGACATCGCCGCGGCCGCGGGCGTGGGACGCACGGCGGTTTACAACCACTTCCCGGACAAGGAGGCCCTTCTCATCGGCTTCATTGGGCACGAAACCGAGCAATACCTCGGTTCCTTGCAGCGAGCCCTGCGCGATGTCGATGACCCCGTGAGTCAGCTTCAGACCTACGTTCGCGCGCAACTGGGCCTCAAGCGCGTGTTCCACCTGGCCCCCGGGGCCGACCTGCGCACCGTGTTGTCCCGCTCGTCGCAGCAGCGCCTGCGCGATCACGTGGTGCAGGTGGAAGGAATCCTGACGAACATCATCGCCACCGGCGTCGAGCAAGGAGTTTTCCCCGCGCAGGACGTGCCAACAACCGTCTCACTGGTATCCGGCTGCCTGCAAGGAAAACAGATCCCGGAGCGGGATCCCGAACGAACCGCGGCGATCAAGGCCACCGAGGACTTCGTGCTCCGCGCGGTGGGCACCAGCTGACACCACCCTCTGGACGATCCCAGGGTTTCGTGACATCATGTCATCTCGATGGCGACATTGTGTCACCATCTTCCCGACCCGACGCCCTGCCCTGAGGTGATCCAGTGCACCCGACCGTTCCTGCCCCGACCCTCTCGATGCCGTTGTCGGCATACCTGCGCGCCAGCACCCGATCCGCACACGAGACCGCGGAGAACACGGGCTTCATTACCCGCCTGATGGGCGGCGAGCTGGGCATCGACGCCTACGCGGACCTGGCCGCCCAGCAGTATCCGATATACGCGGCCCTGGAAGCCGCCTCCCAAGCCATGCTAGGCAACGAGCGCGGAAGCGCTCTGGTATTCGCGGAGCTTGAGCGCACACCGGCGATCCGCCTCGACCTCGCGTTCCTGTATGGGCCCCAATGGGAAGCGAATCTGGACATCCTAGGCCAGACGCGCGAGTACGTTGCCGCCATCGAAGAGATCGGTGACGACGTTGCCTCCTACGCGGCCCATGCCTACACGCGCTACCTCGGCGACCTCTCCGGCGGGCAGATCATCAAGCGCATGATGCAGCGGCACTATGGCATGCACGAAGACGGGCTGGCCTTCTACACGTTTGACCAAATCCCCAAGGCAAAGCCGTTCAAGGACATCTACCGCGAGCGCCTGGACGGCCTTGACCTCAGCGCCGCCGAGCTGGATCGCGCCGGGGCGCAAGCGCAGCGCGCCTTCGATCTGAACACCGCGATGTTTGCGGCGCTGGGCGCCCGGCACTAGGCGCCGACCGGGCTAGGACGCTAGCGCGAGGCCGGCTTTCCCTCATCCGTGTCGGCGAGCTTGGCCAGCATCGCGTTGTAATCCTGGAGTTCACGGTCCCCCGCACGGTCGGCCTGCCGATCCCGCCGGCGGGCGGAGCGCTCGTCGGATTTTGCCCACCCGTACGCCACGAAGACGGCCAGCAAGAATGTTGGAATCTCGCCGATTCCCCACGCTATCTCACCGCCTTGGATCTGGTCGTCGAGCGCGCTGGCGCCCCACGGCCGCCCCATCCACCCGAACCAGTCGGCGACGAAGAGGTTGTCTGAACTCATGATCGTCACACCGAAGAACGCGTGGAAAGCCATGGTCGCAAGGAGCAGCACCAATCGCAGCGGGTAGGTGGGGCGCTTGACGCCCGGGTCGATCCCCACCAGCGCGTTGGCGAACAGGTACCCCGCCAGCGTGAAGTGGATGACCATGGCGGCGTGCCCGACCGAGGTGCGCAGGGAGTATTCGAACGCGGGTGTGTAGTAGAAAACGATCATTGATCCGGCGAAGTTGCAGGCGGCAACGATCGGATTCGCGAAGAATTGCGCCCACCGCGAATGCACGAGCGTGAGGATCCACTCGCGCGGCCCGCGGGACTGATCGTGCCGGGTGGGTAGCGCCCGCAGGGCCAGCGTGATCGGCGCGCTTGCGACCAGGAACAGCGGTATCACCATGGCCAGGAGCATGTGCTGGAGCATGTGACCGCTAAAGAGGATGTGCCCGTACACCGCGGGCCCGCCGGACGTCACCCAGGCAAAGACCACCATCGCCGTCGTCCAGCTGGCCAGGCGCAGGGCGGGCCAGTGGTCGCCGCGGCGGCGCAGCCGCAGGTACCAGGCCCAGTAAACTACCAGCCCGGCAAGCGCCAGGGTGCCGAACAAGACGTCCGGCCACCACTGGGTGAAGTAGTTAGCGAGGTTCGGTGCCGGCGGGAGTTCGTAGCCGGTGATGAGCCAGGCAGCCGTGATGTTCGCCGGGGGTAGGCCCTGGTTCGGCGGCGCGCTCGATGCCAGGGCAACCGCGAGGCCCGACACGGCTCCCATCATCGCGATTTCGACGGCAGCGAGCCGCCAAAAGACCGCGCCCACGGAACGGATGGGCCCGCGCAGCACCCAGCGCCGGTGGGCCGCGCCGCAACCTATGAGTACGGCGAAGCCGATTGTCTTTGCCAGGAGCAGTAGGCCGTACTTGGTGCCCAAGTCGCTGACCGAATTCAATCGCAGGATCCCGTTCGCGACGCCGGAAATGGCGACCGCCACGCAGGCCCACAGCGCCACGGTCGAATACCGCCGCAGCGTCACCGCGAGTTGCCGGCCGTCAATCGCCCGCAGCGCCCACAGCGCGACCATGCCGATCAGCGGACCGATCCAAGCGCAGGCGCCGACAAGGTGCACAAACATGGCAACCACGGCCGTGTGGTGGCCCGTCGCCGAGGCCGAATGACCGAGCGTCGCCGCGGCCGCGAGCGCAACCGAGGACAGCGCGAGTCCCCATCCCGCTCCCGTTGGGGTGGACGAGGCCAACGCCACCAAAACCACGATTGCCGCGGCGATCGGTACAACGCTGAGCGCCACGCCGCCCTCCAGCTGGGTGACGAACTTCTCGATGCCGGCCGCGAACCCCGGGTCCGAAAGCGGCAATCCCATGGTGTTCGACGCCGTGAGGATCAGTTTCGCCGTGGCTGCGATAGTCCACGCGACCCCGGCGCAGCTCGCCACGACGAGCGCCATCCGTTGCGTCGAACGGGTGGGGACCAAGCCGGCGGCAAGTAGCAGCCCGCCAACGGCGGCTGCCGCGGCGATGTCATCGAGGACATCAACTATGGGCAAACCGAACCGGGTGATCGGGCCCGCGTCCAGCAGCGCCGCCGGCTGCAACGCCCCGGTCCATGCCGCGGCCACCAGGGCGATCGGCAGCGCGAGGAGCACGCCTAGCACTATTGGCAGGTGGCGCGATGGGGCGGTTCTATCTCTCACGCCTCCAGGGTAGTGGTAACGTGCGGCCGGCGGCGCCCGCGCGGGATTCGCCACAGTGCCACGCGAAATTCACCCGCCCGTCGACCGGCCTTAACTCGCGGTTGCTAAACCGGTTCAGTATCGTGGGTGACACCGGTGATCAGGGCACCCGCAAAAGTCCACCGACGGGGTCTAGCCAAGCTTGCCCAAGCGCCGCCACGGCCCCACAAAGACGGGCGACTTGTGGTGACCTGTTGCCGGCGTGCAGCAATGCCGCTGCGCCTCACAATCCAAGGAGTTTCGACCTCATGACCTTCGCGACCACGAGGGGCAGCCGCCCGTTCAACCAAGCGCCCCGCGCGCTCGTGGCACTAGCAGCCCTCTTCTCGGGCCTGGCGCTGGTGGCGCCGACGGGAGCCAGCGGGATCGCATCGGTATCTCCCGCGGAACCAGGCGTCAAGGCCGTGGCGGCGCCCCTGCGCGAGGGCACCGCGACGGCCGCCCCGCGGCCCCGCGCCGCGGACCTGGCAATGGCGGGAGATTCCCAGCAACGATGGCAGTCTTTGGCTGGCTCGCGCCTCGTCCTCAACTCTTTTGACCGATACGCCAAGGGCGACACGAATCTCACCAAGCGCGACACCGAACTGGATCAGACGTGGGGCGCGAACCTGCCCGCATCGGGAATGTTCTATGCGAACGACAGCGCGCTGAAATTGCCCGGAATGATCGCGACGTACCTGGCGCCCGCAAATGACGGTGCGACAACCGCACAATCGGTCACCCTCCCTTCGCCTTTCACCGCAGAACAGGGGTGGACCACCAACGGCAAGGTCACCGCTTCCGCCAGCGGCTCCGACACCATCGTCACCGTCAATTCCGGGCAGAACTACGGAAGCCTGATTCGCAGCATCACGGTCGACCTGGATGCGACTGCCCTACTCGCGGTCGATATTGCTGCGCTTTCCGATGGCGCATCGTGGGCCTTCGAGGTCGACGGCAAGAAGCTCATGCCAACAGACTCGACGGTTACGGGCAAGCACACCTACGATCTGCGCGCGCTCACGGGTCTGACCGGCAAGCAAGCACTCGAATTCAAGATTTGGGCCGCTGGCGGCGCCGGCAAATCCGTAACGGTCCGCACCCTCAAGCTCATGGCCGACGACCAGACGACCAATCCCGCCTACGGCAGGGCCGTGCTGTGGAGGGACCGGTTTGCTTCGACCGATGCGTGGCAGAGCGCCAGCCAGCAGGCGACCATCTCCGGCAATGGCGGCCAGGCGATCGTGGCTATCAAGGATTCCGGCAAAACCTATGGTTCAGTCACGACCGAGATCAACGTGGCCGTCACCGCTACCACTAAGATGGCGCTGCGCGTTGACGCGGTGACGCACAAGTGGTCGCTGACCTCGTATATCAACGGATCGTCGAACGCCCCCAATCTGGTCGGAGGCGACCGGACGGACACCGGTTGGGTCACCATCGACCTTGCCCAGGTGGTGGGAACCGGGCAAAAGAAGTTGGACCTGCGGCTCTTCACAACGGGTGCGAGGCCCTCGGCGGTTGCGCTGGGAGACGCGGTGATCTGGGACGACGCAGTTGCGAGCGAGTGGACGCCCGATCATTCGCTGGTGGTCGCGACGGAAACCGCGCCCACCTGGAGCCCCAGCGCCGAACGGTTCACCGCCTCCTATGAAGGTGGCCAGGCGCTCACGGGCACCGACGTGTTCGCGGACTTGGACGCTGTGACGCGCCGCATTGATGCTACGGGCGCCGCGGACCGGATTCTGGTGGGTGGCATCACACAAGGATCTATGACGTGGAACCCATCCACGCGCCAGATCATCACCGGCACCGCCGATTACGCGCAGGCAATCACGATCCCGCCGGGCGCCACCGTCGGCTTTGGGAATTCGATAGCGGGCGCGACGGCCGAACAACCGGTCGCCTCCGACCGTGCCTGGGCCGTCACCATGGACCCCGGTACCGTATTTCAGGTCGGGATCGCGCTGAGCCCGATCAGCCGCTCGCAGACTTACGCGTCGAACATGACCGCATCGAGCGCGCGCGAAACCGCGGCTCAACGGTCCGCGGCCGCGGCCGCGATCGATGTCGCGGGTCGCATCGCGGACCTGGACGGGGCCTGGGACGACTTCCTCGCGCGGGTTCCCGCCCCGGCAGACTTTTCGCTCCACGAAACCAAGGCCTATGGCGTCACCGCCGATAGCGTTCGCGCCGCGTACTACCGCGCCTGGATCAACCTTGAACAAAACATTTTGCCTGCCACCCCCGAAACGAACTCGCTGAGCCGTCAACTCGGAACGGGCAAGGCATCCGGATGGATGTCGGGCATACCGGGAGCCAAGAACGTGGCAACGTGGGACACGCTGGTCGGCTTGCAGGCGTTGGTGTATGCCGATCCGCAGGCCGCGTGGGAGTCTTTCACCGGGATCATGAACTTTGTGCAGCCTGAAGGCAGCGCGTATGCGGGCGAGATCACGAATGATCCCACCCAGGGCGGCGAGGTACTTCCGAGCCGCAAGGCGCAGACCGCGTGGGTGCTTTACAACGCCACCGGGGACCGGGCCACATTGGAAGAAATCTATCCGGCGCTGACCCGCGTCCTTCGCTTCGCGAAGACTAACCTGCACTGGACGGTCAAGGACCGCGGTATCTACAACTACGACCAGCGCGATTCGGAATTCGTCACTTCGCTGATCATCGACTTGGACTATGCGCAAAAGATATCGGCCCTGTTGGGCAAGTCTGCCGACGAGGCCCAGTGGCAATCCGACCAGCAGTACCTGTATCGAAAACTCGACGACTGGTTCATGCAAAGCGGCTCGTTTGTGCAAAAGGTAAAGCTCGCAGGGAATTCGGACGACGACGCCGTGCAGCAGGTTGTGTCCGCGGGAAACGCGTCGGTCGCTGCCACGTCCCTGGCCCTGCCCGGGTTGTCTGCCGCAACGCGGGCGGCGCTTCTCGATCGATTCGAAGGCGCTTACAACGGCGGTGACTATCAGTGGGCCGGGCTGGGCGACAACCTGAAGGGACCGAACGCCAACTACATAGTTCGCGCGTTGCTCGACACGAGCAATGTCTTAGGCGGAGCCACGAAGGCAACGGCGTTCACCGAGGCAATTATCCGCGATGTCGTGCGATCGGGTTGGTTTGCAGAGGTGTATCAGGGCGACGGCAACGGCACCAGCGATAAGCCCCTGGTAGATGGCGTGCGGCCCTCCCTATTCGGCATCGCCGAGTTTATTGACTCCGTGTGGGCCTCCAATGGGTACCGCCTGTCAAGTGGCGAACCGACATACATCCGGCTCACGCAAGACCGCCGCGGCGGCATCGATGGCCTGACCATGGGCGGCAAGAGCTACGCGCTTGCCCTCACCGAATCCGGCATTGAATTGACGGGTGATGCTGTTGATTCGACGCGACCCATCGCGATCCCCCTTGGCGTGGGGCAATCCGCCGGTCTCCCCGCAACTCTGCCGGACCCGGAGCCCGCTGATCCCGGCGACGGCGGAGGTGACGGCGGCAACGGCGGCACAACACCCGGCGACGGCGGAGGCGACGGCGGCAACGGCGGCACAACACCCGGCGACGGCGGAGGCGACGGCGGCAACGGCGGCACAACACCCGGCGACGGCGGTAGCACAGGCGGGGCATCCTCCACGAAGCCCGCGGTGAAACGAATAAAACCGCGAGTGAAGATCGCGGTCAAACAGATCAAGCGGACCCGCAAGGTGCGAGTCACGGTGCGCGTCATTGCGCCCGCGGCGAAGCGGATTGGCGGCAAAGCCACCGTCAAGATCGGGAAATCGAAGAAGCGCACCGTCAGGATCAACGCGAAGGGCACAGGCAAGATAACGATGAAAGCGAAGAAGCGCGGAAAGCAGAGGGTGCGGGTGGCGTATCGCGGGACGCCCACGCTCAAGAGCGCGCAGGCCTCGCGGACGATGCGCGTGAGGTAGATCAGCCGTGCGCCCCGCGCCCGCGCACCCTTTGGTGGGGGCGGGCGCGGGATACCAGGACTCGTCCATCAATCTTCCAGCAAACGCTCCGCGGCCTTTGCGATACTTGTCGCAGACCGGGCTGGGTCGATTCGGGACTCGGCCCCATGCGCACATCCAAGGAGCCTCGAGTGACGACCAGCGGCGACACGGCGACGACGGCAACACCCACGCGCACGAGGGTGGCACCCGGAACGGGCGCGATCCCACCCGCCGACATGGAACGCGCTGCCCAACACCTGACCGACATCTCTGCCTTCTTCTCGCAGCGGGTCGTGGGGCAGGAGAAGCTGCGCAGTTCACTGGTGGCGACCCTGATTGCGGGCGGCCACATCCTGCTCGAATCGGTCCCCGGCCTGGCGAAGACAACCGCCGCGGAGACGCTGGCGGCGGCGGTGAGCGGCACGTTCCACCGCATCCAGTGCACCCCCGACCTGATGCCCAACGACATTGTCGGCACGCAGATCTACAACTATGGGACGGGCTCGTTCACCACCCAGCTCGGTCCGGTGCACGCCAATCTGGTGCTGCTTGACGAAATCAACCGCTCCAGCGCCAAGACCCAATCGGCAATGCTTGAGGCCATGCAGGAGCGGCAGACCTCGATCGGCGGCGAGGTGTACCGCCTGCCGGACCCCTTCATGGTTCTGGCCACCCAGAACCCCATCGAGGAAGAGGGCACCTACGTCCTGCCCGAAGCGCAAATGGACCGCTTCTTGGTCAAGGAGGTGCTGACGTACCCGAACCCGCAAGACGAGGTCGAGATCCTCGATAGGGTTTCCTCCGGTCGGCAGGTCGCGGCGTTGCCGCAGGCCCCCGTCACCATCGCGGATGTCAAGTTCCTCCAGGAGTTGGTGGACGGCA
This sequence comes from Rarobacter incanus, assembly GCF_006715765.1. Classification (NCBI taxonomy): domain Bacteria; kingdom Bacillati; phylum Actinomycetota; class Actinomycetes; order Micrococcales; family Rarobacteraceae; genus Rarobacter; species Rarobacter incanus. The sequence goes on along the minus strand of NZ_VFNV01000001.1, from coordinate 1,720,426 downwards.
TCTACGTCGACAGCGCGATCAAGCGCTACATCGTCGACATCATCAACACCTCGCGCTTTTCGGGGCCGCGCCCAGTTCCGGGGCTGGCGGATCAGTTGCGCGTGGGCGCCAGCCCGCGCGGGGCCATCGCGCTCATGCGCGTCGGTCAGGCGATGGCGTTGCAGGCCGGACGCACGTTCGTGGTCCCCGACGACGTGAAGGCGGCCCGCCACGCGGTCCTGCGCCACCGCCTGGTGCGGACCTTCGACGCGCTGGCCAACGGCGTCGCGCCCGAACAGATCATTGACGTCATCTTCGACTACGTCCCGGCCCCCTAGGCGGGCGCCGTGACTGATCAACAGCGGCTGGCGCAGGTTCGCGCGCGGCTCGAACTGCCCATGCTGCGCCGCGCGGCGGGGCTGCTGGAGGGGCGCCACCGGTCCATTTTCAAGGGCCACGGGCAGGACTTCGACGACCTTTCGCTCTATAACCCCGGCGACGACATCGGCGATATCGATTGGAAATCATCGGCGCGCGCGGGCATCCCGATCATCCGCCGGTTCGTGCGCCAATCCAACCTCACCACCGTCCTGGCCGTCGATACGGGCAGCGAAATGGGGGCGACAGCGGCCTCGGGAGCGGAGACGAAGGGCGAGGTCGCGGTGTTCCTCGCATCGATCATCGCCTACGTTTCACGCGACCGCGGCGACAGGGTTGCGCTGGTCGCGGGCGACAGCGGCCGCATCCAGCAGCGCCCCCCGCGCGCCAGCACGCAGGACCTGGAAATCCTGCTGGAGCAGGTTTCCCGCATGTTCGACGTGTCCGCTCGGCCGCGTGATTTAGAACGAGTTCTGCGCCGCGTCGAGGATGCGTTTCACCGCAGGGCACTGGTCGTCCTGGTCACCGACGAGTCGCAACCGCACCCCGATTTGCTGCCCGTCTTACGCAGGCTACGGATGCGGCACACCATTTTGATCATTGCCGTCGGCGACGCGAACCCGTTTTCCCCCGAAATCGCGACCACCGACACCCCGATACAGGATGTGGCCGGGACGCTAGTGCTGCCGCCATTTTTGCGCGGGCGCACCACGCTGGCGCAGGCGGCGGGGCAGGCCGCCGCGCAAGCCCGCCACCGGGCCTTCGAGACGGCAAGGGCCGCGAAGGCGGACATGATGATCACGGCCGGAAGCGACAACGCCCTCGCCGACCTGGTGACCCTGCTGGGGAGGTACCGCTATGTCAGTTGACGAGATCGTGTCGCCCACCGGCTACGCGCTGTGGTGGCTGATCGCGGGCGTGATCGTCATCGCGGCGATCGTGATCGGCTGGGTGATCCTGTTCCTGCGCACCCGCCCGGACGCCCGCGATGATCGTGTCGCGCAGGCGCCAGCCGCAGATAATGCGGCCCGCTGGGATGCGGCGCGCGCCGCCGCGCGATCCAAGATCGACGACATCGAGGCAAACTGGCGCGACGGGTCGATATCCGAACGGCTCGCGCACCAGGAACTCGCCGCGGTGCTGCGCACGTTCGCCTCCATCCGCACACAGACGCCCGCGGCATCGCTGACGCTCAGCGAACTGCGCACGCGTCCCCAGTTGCGGCCCGCAGCGGATCTCATCGACGGACTGTACGGACCCGAGTTCGCGGTAAGCGAGCAGCTGAGCGTCGCCGCGGCCGCGGCGCGCGCGCGTGAGCTGGTGGCCACGTGGTGACCGTTCCCCTGGCTGCGACCGGCGGCCTGCGGCTCGCCGCCGCGACGACCTCCCAGATCACCCACTCGCTGACGTGGCCGTGGCTCGTGGGGGTGGGCGCGCTGGCACTCCTCGCGGCGATTGCCCTCGGCGTGTGGCTAGGGAGGCGGCCGCGCCGCGGCCGGCAGTCCCCCGCAGCGCCCCCGGCCCCCCCAGCGCACGCAGCGCCCCCAGAAACTGCGGCCACCGAGGCGGCCGCGCACGCCTCCCCCCGCATCGCCGCTGCCGGGGCATCCCAGCCGGGAACCGTCTGGGTCGCCAATTCGCGCCGCTTTCAGGACAACCCCGCCCTGCGCACCTGGCTGCGGCGCTACCGCCTGTGGCAGTGGCTCGGGATTGCCGCGGCCTGCACCGGACTGATCGGCGCGGCGACCGTCGCCGCGCGCCCGGTCACGACGGAAGTCAAACAAACAACCCTCGGGACCCGCGACATCGTGCTGTGCCTCGACATATCCGGTTCCATGCTCGAATATGACCGGCAAGTGGTTGAGGTGTTCTCGTCCCTTGTAAAAAACTTCGACGGCGAACGCATAGCCCTGTCGGTATTCAACGAGACCTCCCGGACCGTTTTCCCGCTCACCAACGACTACCAGCTGGTCTCGGAGCAGCTCTCGACGGCCTACCAGGCGCTCGATCCCTCCGTCATCGACTACGCGTCGCCCGACGCGGTCAACCGGTATCTCGACTTCACCAACGGGACGACGCTGACTGGCACGCAGTCTTCGCTCATCGGCGACGGTCTTGCCAATTGCGCGATGCTCTTCGACGATTCGGCGGCGTCCGGGCGGGCGCGCTCGATCATCCTGGCCACGGACAACGACCTGCGCGGCACCCCCGTGTACACGCTCGACCAGGCATTGGCGCTCACCAGCGAGCGCGACATTGAGGTCAGCGGCCTGTACGGCGCCTCCAGTTGGGTGCAGGACCCCTCCGTGGAAAGCTCCTACCGGACGTCGATCACGAATGCCGGCGGGCACTACTACAGGGTCGATGACGCCGACGCGGTGCGCGAAATTGTGCAGCGCGTCCAGGACCAGCAGGCCGTGGATCTGGGTGCAACCCCCGAAATCACCGAGTCGGAACGACCGTGGGGATGGATCATTGTCACCCTGCTTGGAGTTGCGATCTTGGTCGCGGCGCAGTGGAGGTTGCGCGAATGACCCTGCAACCGATACTTCCCGTCGCGGTCTTGGCGATCGTGGCGCTTGCCCTGGCCGCCGGATGCGCGCTGGGGTGGCGGGCCGCGCGGCGCGCGAGCGGCGGGCGCGCCGCCGGGTGGGACTGGGCGCGGCGCAGCGCCCTGGCGGTGATCGTGGTCGTCATGGCGGCCGGGCCGGCCGTGGCCAACGACCGCGTCGAGACGTACGCCTCGGGGGTGGAAATCTACTTCGTGGTCGATCGCACCGGCTCCATGGCCGCCGAGGATTGGGGCGACGCCGCGACTGCGGGAGGGGCGGATGGGGGTGAGGGGGCCTCGTCGATAGAGACCAGGTTGGACGGCGTGCGCACCGATATGGAGGCGATTGCCAAGCAGAATCCCGGGGCGCAATTTTCGATCATCAGCTTCGATTCCGTTGCCTCCCAGCAGTTGCCGTTGACCACCGATGCGCGCGCCGTCGCGTCGTGGGCGGCCACGCTCACGCAGGAGCAGACGCAGTATTCGACGGGTTCGCTCATTGACCGCCCGCTCGATTCGTTGACCAGTGCGCTGACCGATTCGTACCAAAACTCGCCGGGGAACAAGCGCATCGTCTACTTCATGTCGGACGGGGAAAATACGGCGAGCGGAACGCCGCGGTCCTTCGCCCCGCTTGCGTCCATGATCGACGGCGGGGCGGTGCTGGGGTACGGGACCGAGGCCGGGGGAAAGATGCGAATCAACGACCCGGCCGGAAACGATTCGGGATACATCCAGGATCCGACGCAGTCAGGCTCCACCGCGGCCGTGTCTCGCATCGACGAATCATCGCTGAAGTCGTTGGCCGGCGAGATGAACCTCGACTACGTCCACCGCACCGCGGATGTCGCGGTGACCCAGCAGGTGCCGGCAATCGAGGCCGGTGCGGACGCCTCCGCCACCAGCCGCACCGTCCGCGCCTACCAGCCCCTGTTGTGGCCCTTCGCCTTGGCCGCCGCCGGCCTGCTGGTGTGGGAAATCGTCATTTCGACGCGCCGCGCCGCGCGCAGAGTGGGAGTAGTAAGCCATGAGTAGGGGAAAGCGCATGTCCCGGACGAAGATCCGGTGGATCGCCTTCGGGTCTACCCTGCCACTGGCCCTGATAGGCCTTGGATCGGGGGGCCTGGCCGTTGCAACGACGTCGATGGGGTTGCTGGCGCAGCGCGCCTATTCGGCGGGCAATTATTCCCAGGCACATCGGTACTGGGGCTACGCCGACGCGCAAACCCTCATCGAATCCTGGAAGGCGCCGTTCGGGCAAGGAACGTCATCGCTGGCGGCGGGCGACTACGCGGGGGCCATCGCGGAACTGGGGCGGGCGTATCAGCGCACCGCGGAACTGCCGTCCGCCGTCGTTTCCACGGACGAATCCGCGCAATACCCGCGCTGTCAGGTCACGCACAACCTGGCGCTCGGCCACGAGGGGCTGGCCGATACCCTTGTCACCGAGGCGCAGGCGAAGGCGCAGGACGCCAATGGTGCCGATGACCCCACATCGGCTCTCAACGAGGCGATAGACCTGTACCAGCAGGCGGTGGACGCGTACCAGACGGCCATGTCGGTGCGCACGCAGGACGGATGCACTGACGATAAAGACGCCCACCAGCGCGAGGAGCAGAAGCGCCAGGAAGCAAATTCCGCCCTAGAGGATCTGCAAAACCCCAGCGACAACCAGGACCAGTCGGACGGGGACAGCAACGATTCCGATCAGCCGCCAGGAGACGAGTCGACCTCACCCGACGATTCGACGCAATCCGATTCGAACGACGCCGAACCCGGCGATAAACAAGACGAGAATCAGGACGACTCCAGCCAGCAGGGCGACAACCAGGACAATTCCGACCAGCAGGGCGACGAAAGCCAAGACGGGCAGGACGACCAGGACCAGTCACAGCAATCTCAGGAATCGCAGCAGGAGCAGGAACGCCAAGAGCAGCTTCAGGAACGCCAAAAGCAGGCAAAGGAGCGGGCCGATCAGCTCGATGGGCAGTCCGGCGAGGACGGCGGGGAACCGACCAAGGGCTGGTAGCCGCGCGGGTTGATTCGCAAGGGTCAGTGCATGATGGACTCGGCCCGGCGACGATGCACGCGGCCGGTTTCCCGCCGATCACGCATCGCCCGTGGAGAGCAGCGAGCTCACTGTGCGGTGTCGGCTATTCGAGTGCGACCACTTGATCCAAGAGAAGTGGTGTGGCCCCTGTTGAGCAATCGATGGCAACTCTGTTGAGAAGTGAAAATATGCTCAGATCCTTGCCCGATTGCATTTCAACAGCAAGCGCATCGACGGTTGGGCCCGAATTGTTGTTGAAGATTTCTGAGAATGCGGCATTGATCTGTCCACCGTCAGGGAGGGTGATTGTCAAATCTCCGGAATCAGATTCTGTCGTGGCGCTTCCCCCGGGGAGGATCAGTGGATGTTCAGCGCCCTCACTCTTTCCGTAGAGGCATCCTTCAGGCGAAACGCGAAGCGAGAGGCTGAAATCACGGGGCACTCCCGAGAAGTACGTTGAGACTTCGGAAGCTAGTAAGTCCGATTTCTGTAAAGTGCGATGAGGGAAGTCGACGGTAATCGTATCGCGACTGTCGTTGTAGGCGATGTCTTCAACCGCTAGGACAGGGAGACCTGTCGGGCAAAATCCAACGAGTTGCGAGAGACGCGAGGACTGGTCTAAGGGAGCCTCGCCCATCTGCGTGACAGCAGCCTCTATGCGCGGGGCTGAATCAGGCTTTCCCGAGGTAGCTTCCGGAACAGCAACACGATTGCCGTTCTTGTCTTTGACGAACGTGCCGATAGATGAGTTGTGACCGTTAGAAGGAAGTAGCAGGGGGTGAAGGTGGCCGTCAAGTACTCCGTATACGCAACCTCGACCGTCGCTAACCAAGTTAAGCGTCTTAGTGGCCGCTGCCTCTGGGAAATGTATCGCGTAGTCATCGTCGAGAATATCGCTTCTGACCGCAACTACTGATCCGGTCTCCTCGTCGAGATCGGTGCTCGGCGAATGTTTGGCGCAGGAACTTAGCGTCACGACAAGGGCTAGAAGAAGTCCCAGCAATCCTGCCCGCCGATTCGATCGCATCATTCCACTACGCATCGTGTGTTCCCCCTTGTTCACCTGATCGTCGTGTCCTGATGACGTGTCGAGCCCGTCCGCACTAAGGGCTTCGTGTCCAAAACTAGGTCGCGTCACCGCTGGCGTCAAATGCTCGCTTCGGCACGGGGCAGTGGCAGAGGCCTTGCGCCCGTGGCGCCCTCATTCGCCCGCAACCCTGGAAACCTACGCAACCGTAGGTTACGCTAGCGTAAGTTACGGAACCGTCACCCGGACACTGGAGGAAACCCATGCCAGCAGCCCCCTGGCAACCCAGCGCGCTGACCGCTGAGCCACTCGTCCAACTTGTGGATCACGCGGGACAGCGACGCGTCGACGACGTGTCGGCACCATACGAGCCGCTGGCGCGCGCCCTCGACGCCGACGCGTTGCGCACGTTCTACCGGGACATGACCCTGACCAGGCGCTTCGACGAGGAATCGACCTCGCTTCAGCGCCAGGGCGAACTCGCCCTCTTCACCCAGTCCAAAGGCCAGGAGGCCGCACAGATCGGCTCCGCCCACGCCATGCGACCGCAGGACTGGGCGTTCCCCGCCTATCGGGAGCACGGGGTCCTGCTGGTGCGCGGCGTCCCGTTGCGCCAGGAACTCCACCTCTTCCGCGGCATCGACCACGGCGGGTGGGACACCGAGCAGCACCGCGTTCACCTCAACACCCTAGTGATCGGCTCGCACGCCCTGCACGCCACCGGGTACGCCATGGGGATGAGCCGCGATGGGCTCGTCGGCACGGGGGATCCGACGAAGGACGAGGCCACCGTCGTCTATTTTGGCGACGGCGCAACCTCGCAAGGCGACGTGAGCGAGGCATTCAACTTCGCCGCGGTTAACCAGGCCCCGATCGTCTTTTTCTGCCAAAACAACCAGTGGGCCATCTCGGTCCCCGGCGAACTGCAGTACCGCGGACCGTTGTCCAGGCGCGGCGAGGGCTTCGGGGTTCCCGGCGTGCGCGTGGACGGCAACGACGCACTCGCCGTGTACGCGGTCACGAAGACGGCTCTCGACAAGGCCCGCGCGGGCGGTGGCCCGACCCTCATCGAGGCCGTCACCTTCCGCCGCGGCGCCCACACGACATCCGACGACCCGACGCGCTACCGCTCCGAGACCGAGGAGAAGTACTGGGCGGAACGCGACCCCATCGACCGCATCGTCGCGCTGCTGAAGGCGGAGGGCGCGTGGAGCGACTCGTTCGCCGCGCGGGTTCAGGCGGAGGGGGACGAGTTCGCCGACGAACTTCGAACCTACGTCCGGAGCCTGGGGCGACCCGACCCGATGACCATGTTCGACAACGTCTACACGACCCCGCACGCTATAAACGAGGCGGAACGCGAATGGATGCGCCAGTACGACGCCAGCTTCAAGAAGGGGGGATCGCGATGAACCAGCCGAGCCAGATGGTGCTGGCCAAGGCCCTGGGCCAGGCGATGCGCGCCGCACTCGCAGCCGATGAGAAGGTCGTGCTGATGGGCGAGGACATCGGTCCGCTCGGCGGCGTCTTCCGGGTCACCGACGGCCTGCAGGCCGAGTTCGGAACCGACCGCGTCGTCGACACCCCACTGGCGGAATCGGGCATCGTGGGAACGGCCATCGGACTCGCGCTGCGCGGCTACCGCCCGGTGGTGGAGATCCAGTTCGACGGCTTCGTCTTCCCGGCGTTCGACCAGATCACCACGCAACTCGCCAAGCTCCACTCGCGCTCGCGCGGGCGGCTGCGAGTGCCGGTGGTCATCCGCATCCCCTTCGGCGGCGGCATCGGCGCAGTGGAGCACCACAGCGAATCCCCCGAGGCCCTGTTCGCCCACACCGCGGGCCTGCGGGTCGTCAGCCCGGCAAACCCCGCCGACGCCTACGTCATGCTGCAAGAGGCCATCAGCTCGGACGATCCGGTCATCTTCCTCGAGCCCAAGGGCCAGTACTGGACCAAAGGCGACGTCGATCTCGCGGCTGGCCCGTACGGTTCGGCCGCCGTGGCCGGTCCCGCCGTCACGCAACGCTTCGACACCCTGAACAAGGCCCGCATCGCCCGCGAGGGGGACGACGTGACACTCATCGCGTACGGGCCATCGGTCGCAACGGCGCTCAAGGCCGCCGCAGCTGCCGAGACGGAGGGCACGAGCATCGAGGTGGTGGACCTGCGCGCGATCTCGCCGTTCGATATGGCGACTGTGAACTCGTCCGTGGCCAAAACCGGGCGGGCGATCGTCGTGCACGAGGCCCCCGTGTTCTTCGGGGCGGGTGGGGAGCTCGCTGCGAGGATCACGGAGGAGTGCTTCTATGAACTAGAGGCACCCGTCCTGCGAGTCGGTGGGTTCCACGCCCCCTACCCGCCCGCCAAAATCGAGCACGAGTATCTTCCTGGGCTCGACCGCGTCCTCGACGCCGTTGACCGGTCCTTGTCCTTCTAGTAACCCGAGGAGCATCCGATGCCGACCTACCAGCACTTTGAACTGCCCGATGCGGGCGAGGGCCTCACCGAGGCGGATATCGTCGAGTGGCGCGTCGCGCCGGGCGATCGGGTTGAGGTGAATCAGATCATTGTCGAGATCGAGACCGCGAAATCGCTGGTCGAGCTGCCGTCGCCGTGGAGCGGAATCGTGGCCGAGGTGCTGGTGCCCGCCGGGCAGACTGCCGCCGTGGGCGATCCGATCATCGTGATCGACGTCGACCCCGACGGCGAGCCTGGCACATCGGACGGGCCCGGCACATCGGACGGGCCCGGCGCATCGGCGCAGGGAAACCCGCCGGCCGCACCCAATTCGCCGGCAGAACCCATCGCGAACCGGTCGGCGACTGCGGCGGGAAGCTCGTCCTCCTCTGCCGCCGCGGGTTCGCCGGCTGGGGGTTCGCCGGCTGCGAGCGAGCCGGCTGCGGGCGGCGGGGCGGTGCTCGTCGGCTACGGCACGGCGGGCGAACAGGAATCACGCCGCCGCAGACCTGCTGCCGGTCGGGGTGACTCTGCGCTGTTGCGCGTGCTGGCCAAGCCACCCGTGCGACGGCTGGCACGCGACCTCGGCATCGATCTGGCGACCGTGACGCCCTCCGGGCCGGGCGGGATCGTCACGCGTGAGGACGTGCTGGCTCACCAGGTGCAGGTGCAGGCGCGGGAACTCGCGACCTACGAGGGCGACGACCAGCCGTGGCTGGCGGACGGCGAAGTTTCGCCGGACGGCAGGCAGACGCGGGTCCCGGTGCGGTCGGTACGCAAGCGCACGGCGGAGGCGATGGTCTCGAGCGCGTTCTCGGCGCCGCACGTGACGGTGTTCCACACGGTCGATGTCACTCGCACGATGAAGCTCGTGTCGATGCTGCGCGAGGACCGCGATTTCGCGGAGGTCCGCGTCACCCCGTTACTGATCGCCATGAAGGCGCTGCTCATCGCGATCGACCGCCACCCCGAGATCAACGCGTCCTGGGATGAGGCCCGGCAGCAGATCGTCTACAAGCACTACGTGAACCTGGGCATCGCGGCAGCCACGCCGCGCGGCCTGATCGTCCCGAACATCAAGGATGCTCACCGGCTCGGGCTGTTCTCGCTCGCTCGCTCGCTCGGTGAGCTCACCGCGAATGCGCGCGCGGGCAAGACTCGCCCCGCGGATATGAGCGACGGCACGATTACCATCACCAACGTCGGCGTGTTCGGCATCGACACGGGGACGCCCATTCTGAATCCGGGCGAGGCCGCGATCCTGGCGTTCGGCGCTATTCGCCAGCAGCCGTGGGTGCACAAGGGGAAGATCAAGGCGCGGCACGTGACGCAACTCGCGCTGAGTTTCGACCACCGCCTCGTGGACGGCGAGCTCGGCTCGCGCGTGCTCGCGGACGTCGCGAAGGTGCTCGAGGAACCCGCCCGCGCGCTGATCTGGGGCTAGCGGGCCGCGTAGGGTGTGGCGCAAGGCGTGTGGGGCCGGCATTATTTCCGACGAGGCCCGCCCTTCCCGCGCAACGTTCGCCTTGTTACCTATCGCGGGGCTTTGCGGCTCTTCCAGGTTCGAGTGGCACAGTGGACGGTGCGCAATGAAAGGAAGCCATGCCTGAACCTCTCGCGGTTGTGTTTGTGCACGGCACCAGAACGTCGTCGGGGATCTGGGATAGCCAGCGAAGCGCCCTAGCGGCGGCCGGGTTGGACAGCCTGGCCATCGATCTGCCGGGCCACGGGACCGACGTCACCTCCAGGTTCACGCTTGATTCCGCTTTTGCGCGGCTAGACCAGGCATTCGCCTCGTTTTCGCCGCAAACTCCCATCCTGCTGGTAGGGCTCTCCTTGGGCGGATATATCGCACTTGCCTATGCCGCCCAACGCCACCCGGCGCGGTTGGCGGGGGTGCTTGCCGCAGGCTGCGCTGCCGAAACTTCGGATAAGCCGCTGCGCGCCTATCGCGACGTGGCGAGCGCAATCGACCGCGCAGGCAAACGAATAGGGCCCCACCTACGCCAAGTCCGACGCTCCCTGCGGCGGCCCACAGCGCCCGACCGACTCCCGTCCACAGCGCCCGCCCGACTCCCGTCCACAGCGCCCGCCCGACTCCCAGCCACCGCGCCCGCCCGACTCCCGTCCACAGCGCCCGCCCGACTCCCAGCCACCGCGCCCGCCCGACTCCCAGCCACCGCGCCCGGCCGACTCCCGGCCACCGCGCCCCGACCCGACTGGCAGGTGGTGACCGACATGCTCACCGCATTGGCGGGAACCTCCGCGATAGATAGTCTGCGAGCCGTTGACTGCCCGGTCTGGCTCGTCAACGGGCAGCACTGCCATCTGCGGTTCGAGTTGCGCCGGTTCATGCGGGCGCGCCCTGACGCGCAAGCGGTCACGATCGCTGGGGCCGGACACGACGTCAACACGGATGCGCCGCGGGCGTTCAACACGGTCATGCTTGGCGTCGCCGCGCAGTTGTCTGCTAAACCCGTGGCCGAAGCAACCGCGGCGGAGACCGTGGCCAAGGCGCCCGTGGCCGAAGCGACTGCGGCGGAGACCGTGACCAAGGCGCCCGTGGCCGAAGCGACCGCGGCAGAGACCGGATCACTTGACCGGGCCAGGGAGCGGGATGCAAACCATGACTGATAGGAATGATCAACGCCGCCTGGCGGCCGTCATCGACGCGAGCCAGCGCATCGTGTTCTTCGGAGGAGCGGGTGTTTCCACCGAGTCGGGCATTCCCGATTTCCGTTCCGAAGCAGGCCTCTACAAGGCGCAGCGAGAATACGGCTACCGGCCCGAAGTGATTCTGTCTGCGGACTTCTTCGCGGCCCAGCCCGAGACGTTCTTCCGCTACTACTTCGAAAACCTGATCTACCCGAATGCTCGGCCCAACGCTGCGCACCGGGCACTTGCTTCGCTCGAACGCCGTGGGCGCCTGCTGGCGGTCGTGACGCAAAATATCGACGGACTCCACCAGGCGGCCGGATCGAAGGCGGTGTGGGAGCTACACGGGTCCGTGCACCGCAATTACTGCGTTCAGTGTCACCGCCCCTATTCGCTCGCCGACGTCATGAACGCGGCGGGCGTGTCCGCCGCGGACCTGGGAGGGTCCCGCACGCACGAAGCAAAGCAGCAACCCCACGACGGCCAAGAACCGCACAGCCAGCAACCCCACGACGGTCAGCAACCGCACAGCCCGCAACCGCATGGCGTCCGCGTACCCCGCTGCGCATGCGGTGGCATCATCCGGCCCGATGTCGTGCTGTACGGCGAGGGCCTCGATAGCGAAACCCTCGACGGCGCCGCGCGCTCGGTACGCAACTGCGACACGCTGATAATCGGCGGGACCTCGCTTGCCGTCTACCCCGCAGCAGGACTAGTCCAATTATTTCGAGGCGACAACCTGGTGCTCATCAACCTCACAAAGACCCCGGCGGACCAGATGGCCGACCTAGTTCTCCACGAGCCAATCGGGCAGGCGCTTGCGCCGTTTGCGCGGGCCTTGTAATCGTCTTCTTGCGCTTGCGCCGTTTGCGCGGGCCTTGTAACCGCCTCTTGCGCTTGCGCCCGCGCCCTGTGCCGGCACCGGCCCACCGCCGACGCCCCGCGCACGCCCACCGCCCTATTTCGAATAGGGAATGTCAGTGGACGGGGTGCTCGTCGATCCAATTCTGTGTGAATGTCAATAGCGCATCGTTGTCGTCCCGGTCCCCAATGCTGATGCGAACGCCGTCGCCCACGAACGGTCGCACCAAAATCCCGGCGTCCGTCGCGTCCGTCGCGAATTGCGCGGCGCGATCCGCGAGCGGGAACCACACGAAGTTGGCCTGAGTCACCGGTACTTCCCAGCCTTGGGCTGCGAGCGCCGCAACGACCCGCGCGCGTTCGGCGACCAACGCATCGACTCGCTGCATCAGCTCATCATGAGCGCGAAGCGAGAGTATCGCCGCCCTTTGCGCCATAGTCGAAACCCCGAACGGGATCACCGTCGCGCGCACCCCGGCGATGAGGTCGGGCGCCCCCACCGCGTAGCCCACGCGGAGCCCGGCCAGACCATAGGCCTTCGAAAAGGTCCGCAGCAGCATCACGTTGGGGAACTCCGCGACCAGCTCCAACCCGCGTACGGGGTCTTCTCCGCGCACGAACTCCAGGTATGCCTCGTCGACAATAACCAGCACGTTTGACGGAATCTGCGCGATGAACTCCCGCAGGGCGCTGTGCCCGAGAGCCGTGCCGGTCGGGTTGTTCGGTGTGCACACGACTACGACTTTGGTTTTTTCTGTCACTGCTGCGGCCATGGCGGGCAGGTCAATCTGGTACGCCGCATTCAGCGGCACTTTGACGCTTCGCCCGCCGACGATGTCGACGATGATCGGGTACGCCTCGAACGAACGCCACGGGTATACGACTTCATCGTCGGGCCCCACGAACGCTTGCAAAATGTGGCCAAAGACGCCGACGGAGCCGGTACCTACGACCAAATTGTCCGGGGCGATTGAGACGGCTACTTTCGGATCCGCCGGATCGGCGCTGTTCGCCGCATGTGCCGCGGCGGCTTGCCGGTCGAGATAGTCGGCTAACTCGCCCAGGAGATCGACAGTCCCCATGTCCGGGTAGCGGTTGATGCCGCGCAATTCCCGTTCCAGTTCCGCGGCCACGGAGGCGAGGGGCGGGTAGGGGTTCTCGTTCGATGCCAGCCGGTGGACGCGCGCGTCCTTGTCGGGCCTGGCCCCAGGAACATATTTCGGCAACGAGGCCACCTGCGGCCGTAGAGCGACATTTCGAATTGGATTCGTTTCCGGTGCCATGACTGACATTGTCTCACTGTCCTATCGGCGGACTCGCCGCGCCTTGTCGTACGCCCGAAGCTCCTACACGCTCCCTCACGGCCGTAACCGCACCCGCCGACCGCACCCGCCGACCGTTGCCGCACCCGCTGACCGCACCCGCCGACCGCCACGCGCAAGCAGCCACAGCGTGCAACCATAGAGATATGAACTTCCTTGCGCGCATCGTTGTCAATGCCATCGCGATCTGGGTCACAACGCTGCTGCTCGGCAGCAATTTCGTCGTGCACGGCGGAAACTCGCTCCTCGGAACGATTGCGGTATACCTCGCAGTGGCACTGATTTTCGCCATCGCGAACGCGATAGTGAAGCCGATCCTGAAGTTCTTCACGTTCATCTTCTACGTACTCACGCTCGGCCTATTCGGCCTGGTCGTCAACGCACTCGTCCTCTTAGCTGTGGATGCAGTGACGTCGGGTCGCTCGTGGGGACTGCAAATCGGAGGTTTCTGGTGGGCGGTCCTGGCGGGCCTGATCGTCGCAATCGTGAATGCTGTGCTGATGGGACTATTCGACATAGGAAATAAATCGGGATCAGGGCTGGCCCGCCGATAGTTTTGGGACGAAGCCCAGCCCCGCAAACCAGTGCCCGCCCGCGCCGTCGGTCTCCGTAACACCGACGGCAGCGGGCACGACACATATCGACCGTCCCAAAGGCTCGCCGCGCCCGACCCGCCCGATTCGCCGGAGCGAATGGCTGCAAATGACACACGTGCGTCCAACCCGTGGGCGAAAGGCAGACTTCGCCGCCACGACCTCCGCGCGCCAAGGGGCTTGCGGCAAGGAACCGATCGTGGACAGGATGCCACGCCCGCAGCCGACAGGCCTGGAGCGACACGCGAAGAGAAGCCCCCGGAACACTATCGCCAACCAATTCCGTATATGCCGTCGCATCGGTGCATAGCTCTCACGCTGACTCACGTCCGCAAGGGCGGATTCCTGTTGCGAGTCGGGTCCGATTCGATGACTTGGCCATCGCAAGCACCGGACACGTGATCCAGCCGCGACAGCGACTGGAATCGCGACCGCGACTGGGACCGCGACTGGGACAGCGACTGGAATCGCGACCGCGACTGGGACCGCGACTGTGACAGCGACTGGAATCGCGACCGCGACTGGGACCGCGACTGTGACAGCGACTGGAATCGCGACCGCGACATGGGCCCCGGCGGCGCGTGGGCCCCCCGCGGTGTCTTGTTTTCGTCGCCGCGTCCCATCGGGTGGGGGGGCCTTGTCGCGTGCGTGACGACCGGCCGCCCCTGCCACATCGAGACGGCCCAGTAGCCGCGTTCGATCGTCCGGTGGTGCGACCAGCACAGAAGTACCCCGTTGTCGACGACGGTCTTTCCGCCCAGCGCCCACGGCGTCACATGGTGCGCCTCGCACGCGGCAGCGGGTACCGCGCAGTGCGGAACGAGGCACGTATTTCCATCACGGGCCGCGATCGCTCGCCGCTGATGCCCGCTAAAGGCGCGGGATGGCGTTTCCAGGACAGCGACGCGCCCAGAAGGGGCCGTCCACACACGTTGCACGCCAGCGTTGCAGGCCCACTGCTCGACCATAGACCGGGGCACCGCCACACCCGCGATATCGCCTGTCCGGGCGAGTTCGTCATTGTCCGGATCAGCTGCAATCGTCACCAGCACTGCCGCCGCGCCACCAAACCGTTGCGTCGAGCCATAGTCCGCCAGGAGCGTTGCAAGCAAATCCGCGCCAAGCTGTTGCAGCGTTCTGCGGTCATCGCAAGCGCGCACTAAGGCGTTGTCGGGAAGGGCACCGCCTCGCGCGCCGCCCGCACAGGTGCCCCCCGCAATGCCATCACCGCCACCGCCACCGCCAACGCCACCCTCACTGGCTTCCCGCATCCGATCCGTCTGCGCGTCAATGAGCGCATGGAACCGCGCCGCGACATCGGTCGGCACCTCGCCACGGACTTTGTGCAGGCCCCGGACGGCCCGCTTCGATATCCACAGCTGGCGATTCTTAGCGGCGACGTCAGCGCGAGGCTCAACGCCGTCCGGGTCGATCCTGTCCTTCCACAATCGTGCGGCGCTGGCAACCAGGTCGCACGAGTGCGCCAAACCGGCTCCGGGACCGTCCACGATACGGCCAGTGGCCATGTCGATCAGCGCGTGCTCCGCCGCCGCAAAATCGTCTAAATCCGCGCGCTGCCACGTGTCCCCCAGGCCTGCCACAATGGCGCTGGCCGTCTCGACGTTGAGCGCGCCGCAGCCAACCGCATCGGCCAGATTCCTAAACTGCGGCTCCAGCACCTCGCCAGTAAGTGTCACCCGCTGCGCGGTTGCATTCGCGAGGCCGACAATCATCCGCGCGGACCGCCCGCTCAGCCGGGTCACGCCCTCGACAAGCGCCGTTGCATTCCGATACCCGTGCCGGCGAGCGACATTTTGGTCGATATCCGGCACCTGGCACTCGGCCATAATGCATGCCACTTGTGCGACTGCGGCGGATTCCAGGGCACGGATCCGGGCATAAATGCTGTCCAAGGCGGCGACAGCCGCATCACCGGGGTCGGCGGCGAGCGAGCCATCGAGCGCCTGCTCGACGGCAGGAGCCGATGGCGCCCCGGCGCTGACAACCACAATCTTCGCATCCATGAAACAAGCGTTTCACGACCGTCTGACATTGCCGCGCGCAAGCACCCATCGACACAACCTGCCTAGGCGCTATTTCTCGTTGCCACCAGGCAGCCTTGCGACCACAAACTCCCCCCATTCGGCAACCTTGGCAGGCCATTGATCGCGCGGATTCGCCCGCGCCCATGCGGTCAGATTTGTCAGCCAAAGCTCGAACGAGTCCCCCTCGCCGACAAACACATACCCGCGATCACCCGCCTTGCCGACCGAGAACTCGATGTTGCGCTGCATCAATTGCGCCGCCGCAAGCACCATGAGTCCGTCCTCGACGCTTTCCAGGTCCAGTTCCGGTTCCATCGCACCACCGTACCGTGGCGGATTCCCGGCACGTCGCCCCGATCCCGGCACGGCCCCGCCCGGCCCCCCGATCCCGGCACGGCCCCGCCCCTATGATGGGACGGTGACAAACGCGAACGCGAGCCTCGTCCCTGTTTTGCCCCGCAACTTACCCGGCGGCGCCACGCTCCGCGAAGCCCGCCGCGGAGACGAGGACGAGATCATCGGCCTCATCCAGGAACTCGCCGAGTATGAACGCGAACCAGCCGCGGTGAAGAACAATTCCCAAATGCTCCGCGAAACCCTCTTTGGCGCCTCACCGTCGGTGTTTGCGCACGTCATCGAGGCGGACGGGCGCATCATCGGCATGACGGTGTGGTTCATCAACTACTCGACGTGGACCGGGCGACAGGGGATTTACCTCGAAGACCTCTACGTTTCGCCCGCCTACCGCGGTCGCGGCTACGGGCTCGCATTGCTCCAAAACCTGGCGCGGATCTGCGTCGAGCGGGGGTACACCCGCCTCAATTGGGCGGTATTGAACTGGAACAAACCCTCGATCGACCTCTACGACGCGATCGGCGGGCATGGCCAGACCGATTGGACCACCTACGTCTTGGACGGCGAGAGACTGCACGAGTTCGCCTCCAGCCCCGGCAAACCCACCACCACCGCGCCATAGGCCCCACCACGGGTGCCGGTGGGGAATTCCGAATAACCCGGCCAGCCGCCGAATCCAGTACTTGGTATGTTCGGATGGTGGCCACCAGGTTTCCCAGATCGGTATACGGCGCAGGCAAAGAACCGGACGCGCGGTTCAGCCTCGCAAATGAGCGCACCTTCTTGGCATGGGTTCGCACGGCGGTCGCGCTCATTGCCGCCGGCGTCGCACTCGAAGCGCTGGCGTTGCCGTTGCAGCCCAGTCTTCGTCTGGCGGCATCCGTAGTCCTGATCGTGCTGGGCCTGGCGGTGACCATCGCCTCGTACGCCGGGTGGGCGCGCGCCGAAAAGGCGATGCGCCGCGGCACGGAACTACCCGCCTCGATCGCGCTGATCGTGCTGGTGGCGGGCGTTGCGGTGGCCGGAGTGTTGGTCCTTCTGGCAGTCGTTTTGCGGTGACGGTCAAGCCGCGCCGGGTGGCCTCGTCGCCGATCCCAAAGCGGCGCGATGCCGCGCGGGCGGCGGCCGCCCCACCCGCCGCGCGTCCCCCCTCGCTGCTGCTGTTTGCGGAGCGCACGCGCATGGCCTGGCGGCGCACGCTCCTGTCCGCGGCGGTGGTGTCGCTCGCCTCGCTGCGGCTGCTACCGAACGCGATCGGCGGGGCGGGGATAGTGCTCCCGGCCATCGCCCTGCTCGGACTCGCGGCGCTGTGGGTGGCGGCTTCCCGGCGCGCGAACCGCATCGATAAGGCGGTTGCTCAGGGACGAGCGCTCCCCGGCTCCCTGGCACTGTTTTCACTGGCGGCAACCGCCTTTGCGGCCGGGATCGCCGGGTTGATTCTGGTCGTCATCGCCCGCTGAGGGGGCGCGTGTCGGTGGCCCGCGCTAACGTATAGTTGAGTCGCAACGACCGTGCGACGCTCAATCGAAAGGCGGATCCCATGCGCACCATAACCCTTCCGGGCACGGATATCACGGCCCCCAACGTCGTGTTGGGAATGATGCGTATCGCCTCCAGATCCGACGATCAGATCAGGCAATTGGTGGGATCCGCCCGCGACGCGGGCATCGATTTCTTCGATCACGCAGATATCTACGGACCCGAACTGCATGAATGCGAGCGTCGATTTGCGCAGGCGATGCAGTTGACCGCGTCCCAGCGCGACCAGATCACCCTGCAAACCAAGGCCGGCATCGTCACCGACGGGCCCTATTACGATTTTTCGTACGACCATCTGGTGGAATCCGTCAACGGCTCGCTCCGGGCCCTGCGAACGGACTACATCGACATACTGCTACTGCACAGGCCCGATGCACTCGTCGAGCCGGACGAGGTCGCCCGCGCTTTTGACGACCTGGCCGCTGCGGGGAAGGTCCGCCATTTCGGAGTGTCGAACCACACTCCCCGCCAGATTGATTTGCTGCGCGCCTGCGTGCGCCAACCGATCGTGGCCAATCAGTTGCAACTCTCGATCACGCATTCGCCCATCATCGCCCAGGGCATCGCGGCCAACATGGACACCGAGACGCAGTCGACGACGCAGGACGGGGGCGGGATCGTGGACTATTGCCGCCTGCATGACATAACCATCCAGGCGTGGTCCCCCTATCAAGCGGGGTTCTTCACCGGCCCATTCATCGACAATCCGGAGTTCGCGGAGCTCAATCAGTTGCTCGACGGGCTAGCCGCGCGTTACAACGTAACGCCCACCGCGATCGCGACGGCCTGGATCACGCGCCACCCCGCCGGGATGCAGGTGGTGCTGGGCACGACTACGCCGCGCCGCGTGATCCAGGCCGCCGCCGGTTCGGAGATTCCGCTGACCCGTGCCGAGTGGTACGCGCTGCTGCGCGCCGCGGGACACATCGTGCCCTAGGGCGCAGCCGGTGGTCGGCGAAACAGCGGATTTACATCACTGCGGACGCGAATTGGCGAATCTCGCGCGCGGCCTGCTGGGGGCGGTGGACCATAGCCTCGTGCCGGTGCCCGCGAATCTCGTTGTATTGGGCTCCCGGAATGGCGGCGGCCACCTCCAGCGCCCACCGTCGCGGCACCACCCGATCCTGGCTGCCCCGCAGCACGAGCGTCGGGACGCGGATGAGCGGATAGCGGTGTTCCACGTCGTGTTCGAGCATCCGTCGCACCTTGCCGAGGAACCACCACGGGCCGGCGCGCACGTAGGTCTCGAGCCCAGCGGCGAGGACCTGCGGCTTCTCGCCTGCCAGATCCTGAAGCAGGCGGCGGGTTTGCTGCCATGCGGAGCGCTCGTACCTATTGATTGTTGGGGCGATGAGGACCAGCCCAACGCAGTCGGCCGGGTGCGCGATCGCGGTCTCCGTGGCAACCTGCGTGCCCATCGAGTGCCCGACGAGGATGACTTTCTTCAGCGCCAGATCATCGATGAAATGAGCGACGAGTTCCCCCATCGCTGCCATGGTTCCGTTGTGCCGCGGCTCGGGCGAATCACCGAACCCGGGCAGGTCCAGCGCATACACGTTTCCGGCGCGTTGAAGTTCGCCGGCCAACGGCTCCATGGCGCGCCTGCCCATGCCAATCCCGTGCACGACCACGAAGGTGGGGACGGACGAGTCCGGGCCACAGTAGTCGAATTCCGAATACTCCATCTCCGCAAGTCGATGGTGGTACGAGTGCACTGTCGGCTCCGCAAACGATTGCGGACCAGGATTCGCGGCGCCGCCGGACGCTGCGCCGATGCCCGCCGCGGCCACGCCAACGGCCGCGGCCCGTGGACCGTCGTCGCTCAAGATGTGCCGCAATCGTGTTTCTCCCCTCGTCGCTAGGCGCGGCGCGCCCTGACCATCTTCGGGCATACGGGGCCCCGCGTCCACGCCCGGGTCGTGCGCGCAACGCTGGCGGCCCGGACGTCAGCCCCCGCAAACCTCGTCCGGCGAACGAGGGGCCGTGCGCAAGTTGGCAAGGGGCGAGTACCTGGGAACCCACTTCGCCAACGCCCCCGCCGCCAGGCCCCGGTACACGCCGCCGCGATGATTCCGGCCGCGAGAGATCCGGCGGCGGCGCCCGCCGACAGGAGCAGCGGCCCCGCCGCGTCGCCGGTGTCCTGGAAGAGCCGCCACACGGACAGGAACCTGGACCGCTGATCCGGGGGCGCCATGTCGGCCCCCAGCGTCATGACGATGCCGGATCCAACTCCGTTCGCCACCCCCAAAATGCCCGCCACGCAGCCCAAACCCGCGGCGGTTCCGGTCAAAGGAACTAGCGCCGTGCCGAGCGCCATGAGCGCCATTGAGGGAACCGCGACCCACAGCCGACCGAACCTATCCATGACCTTCCCCGCCGGATAGAACAACACCATGTCTAGCCCACCGGCGATCCCCACGATGAGCGAGGTGGTCGATTCGTGCAGGCCGATGTGCTCCGCCCACAGCGGTATCACGTTCTGCCTGGCGCCGCGCACGGCGGAGACAAGGAGTATCGCCGTGCCCATGCGCGCAAACAGGCCCCTATGCAGCAGCGCCAAGCGCCACGCCGATAATTGCCCCGGCGCCGTTGCCCGCCCGCGAGCGGAACCAGCACCGGCGCCGCGGGAGCGGCGCGGAACCCCGGCGGTATCTGCGCCAAGCAGGCTGAGAAGCAGCACCGTGGCTCCCGCTGAACCGATGCCGAGCCACAGCACCGACCCCACCCCGAACAGGGCGATGAGCCCGGCCCCCGCGAATGGCCCGATGAACAGCCCAATGCGGTGAAACCCTCCCAGCGTCGACATCACCCGTGCTCGCTGAAGCGGGGGTGTCACCTCGGTCAAATACGCCTGGCGCGCCAGGTTATACACGGCGGACGCGGCCCCGACCGCGAACACGCCCCCGGCCAGTCCGACGAGGTTTCCTGCCAGGACCGCAACCAGGTAGGACCCGACTGCCATGGTCCCGGCAACCATCATCGCAACGCGGTCACCGACTCGCGCCGATAGGGCGCCGGCGGGTAGATCGAAGAGGATTTTGCCGACGGGGATCAGGGCCGCGATGAGCGCGGCATGCGTGAGGTTCCCGCCCGCGATTGTGGTCAATGCGGGAATGATGGGAATGAGCGCCCCGAGCCCCACCTCGAACAGCAGCGTCGGAACAAAGGCCCCCAAGACAACGGTCCGCAGCGGGAAAATCGGATCTTTGCGTTCGCCGGTACCGGGTGCAGCTGCGTTGCGGCTTGACTTCATATCGATTTCGCGCGGACACTCGGTTTTTGTTTCATAGGCTTCCCATTGTCTCTCCAACGCGCGTGGTCCGCGCATCGTTTCGCTATGGCCCCTATGTCTCACCCCGGCCACCCGCAACGCTGCAATGATGGAGGAGTGAGCGCATCTGGACAGATCTTTGACACCACCGGGTTCTTGCAGGGGCTCGACCGGGCATTTGCGGCGCACACCCCGCCCCAGGCCATCGAGGACTACCTGTTCGACGGGCTCGCGCGGGCCCGCGCGGCCACCGATATGGCCGCGCAGCTGACCGTTCTCAACGAATTGGCGGGATTCTATCGTTCTGTATCGCGCCACGACGACGCGATCGCGTGCGGTGATGACGCGCTCGACCTCATCGCTGCTATGGGCCTTGCCGGCTCGGACGCCGAGGCGACGACCCTGATCAATTCGGCCACCGCCCTGCGGGCCGCCGGGCGAAACGCCGACGCACTCGCCCGGTACAACAGGGCACTCGAGATCTGCGAGCGGACGATGGCGCCCAATGACCGGCGCATAGCAGCGCTGCACAATAACGCTTCGATGGCGTATTCGCAGCAGGGTGAGTACGGGCAAGCGCGAGAACACCTGCTGGAGGCGCTCGCAATAGCGGAGGCGGCCTCCACCGACCCCGACGCCGACGTGGACATCGCGTCCACCCTGTCCAACCTGGCCCTTGTCGATTTCAAACTGGGGGATTCCGCGAACGCTAACCGCGCGGTCTCGCGCGCGATGGCGATTTTCGAATCCGTGGATAACCAATCGAATCCGCATGTTGCCGCCGCCCTTGCGGCTTACGCGCAGGGATGCCTCGAAGGGGGGCACCCCGAGCTCGCCGTGCAGGCGTACCGCCGTGCGCTCGTCATCATCGAGCAGTGCTACGGAGTGGGCAGCGACGCCTACGCCATCACCTCTGACAACCTCGCCACAGCCGAGGGGCGCCTGGCCGCCCGCGATCTCGACGCCCCTACGGCCGGCCCCGACACGTCCCGGCGGACGGCCGAACCGGATTCCTCGCTCATCGCAGTTCCGGTCGCGCACGCGCAAAGCCCCGCGCCATCTGCGGGCTCGCCGCTGACCGGCCTGCAACTATCTCGCGCGTTTTGGGAAGAGCTCGGACTGCCGCTCATGCGGGACCGCTTCCCGTCCCACATCGACCGCATGGCCGTTGGCCTGGTGGGTCACGGATCGGAGTGTTACGGATTCGACGATCGCCTCTCGCGTGACCACGACTTCGGGCCGGGCTTTTGCATGTGGCTCACCCGCGACGACTATCGCCGCATCGGCGCCGAGGTGCAGCACGCCTACGACGAGTTGCCGAAGCAGTTTCGAGGTTTCGGTCCGCGCGTGCGGACGCCGCGCGCCAGCGAGGGCGGCGCCGGGAAGCGGGTCGGTGTCTTCAGCATCGACGCGTTCTTCGAGCAGATCACCGGCTACCCGCAGGCCCCTGCCGCCGACAAGCCGCACCAGTGGCTCTTGCTGGAGGAATCGACCCTGGCGGCGGCCACCAACGGCGAGGTGTTCCGCGATCCGCTGGGGGAGTTCACCGCGATCCGCATGGGCTTTAAGCGGATGCCCGAGGACGTCTGGCTGGCGCTGATATCGCGCAGGCTCGGCATGATCTCGCAGGCGGGCCAGTACAACGTTCCCCGCATGCTCGACCGCGGCCAGGCCGAGGGGGCGTGGTTGGCCGTTTCCGAGTTCGTGCAAGCGACGGCTTCGCTCGTGTTCTTGCTCAACCGGCCTGCCGCCCGCGGATACCTGCCGTACTACAAGTGGCAGTTCGCGGCCCTGCGCCGGTTAGCGTCCCAAAAGGTGTCGCGGCTGCCGCACATTGTAGACGAGTTATCCACAATCGTCCGCCTGGCTTCCGCCGCATGCAGCGGAGGCGCACAATTCGGGGAGGGCGGGAAAGGCTCCAGCCTCGCACGCACACAGGTAATGGAGGCTATCGATCGAATTTGCGACTCAATCGTCAGCGAGCTCAGAAAGTCGGGGCTGACCTCGTCCGATGAAAAGTTCCTCGAATGGCAGCGGCCCTTCGTGGAGTTAGCGATCAGCGACCCGTGGCTGAAGAGTGTGTGAGGTGGTTTATGGAGATTCCTGATCCGGATGAGTTTCCGACGCCGGAACGTTATGGTGCATGCAGCGACCTAGCCGAGCTGGAATGGGAACAATTCCAGAAGGTCAATAGCGACGGGGGGCGCGCGGAATGTCAGGGAAACTGGCCCGTGTTCGACCAGATGCGGCTCGCGCAGTTCCTCACCTGGCCGGCCGAACTGATCGCCGCGTACGGCTCCGATCTGCTGCGGGCAAGATCCGTCGGGCGGAACCTGGTCATGGAGAAGTATGCGCGCATGATGGTCACCACCGAACCCGAACGCTACGCCCGCGAACTCGCACCGTACCTCCCGGCGTTGAACGATGAGCGGATAGCGCTGCAGGAACGGATCATCGCAATCCAGGTTGCTTGGGCCGACGAGTTCCGCGCCCACTTTCCGAAGCTCGGCGCAGCGATGCGGAAATTGCGCACGGCACAGGACGTCATCGGGGACACCTCATTCGAAACGTACTTGCGCGGTGAGCTCTGCACGTACTCCGAGCCGACGCTCGCGGCGTACGCGGAATTTGTCGACCTCATGCGGGCGAACGGCCTCAACCTCACGCAGGTCACCGTGCAGTGGGCGGTCCGCCTCGGCGGCGACGAAACCCTTGATCAGGCCGAGGCCACCCAGCGCGCATAGCGGGCCCGCCGCTCCCCGCCCCGCCGTTTGTATAATTAACGGCGGTGTGTCGGGAAGCCTGGTCGACGATGTGATCGTCGACCCTCGGCAAGGAGCCCCGCATGCCTCACCGGCCCATCTCTTTGTGGATGCCCGCATCCCTGCGCGCCCACCGGCCGACATGGATCGAATTACGAACTCGGCTCGCCTCCGATGTTGTGGGCGGCGCGCTTCTGCTCCTCGCAACCGGCGCCGCGCTCGTCATCTCGAACTCTGCGGCAGCCTACGCCTACACGGCCGTTCGCGACTACACCATCGGCCCCGCCGGACTGCACCTGAACCTCAGCATCGGGGATTGGATTCGAGACGGTTTGCTCGCGATTTTCTTCTTCGTCGTCGGGCTCGAGCTCAAGCAGGAATTCGTCACGGGACGGCTGCGCGATCCGCGCCAGGCCGCCGTCCCTGTCCTTGCCGCCTGCGGCGGCGCGATCGCCCCCGCCCTCATTTTCGTTGCAATCAACACCTTCGCGCCGGGCGGGCATACAACTGGATGGGCGGTACCCACCGCGACCGATATTGCGTTCTCAGCGGCCATCCTGGCAGTTGCTGGCAGGTACCTTCCCGCCGCATTGCGCGTCTTCTTGCTGACATTGGCTATCGCCGACGATCTGATCGCAATCGTCATCATCGCGTTGACGCTTTCGCCATCGCTACATTTCGGGCCGCTGGTAGGCGCGGTCATCGCGCTGGGCGCCTTCGCGGCGTTGGTCCGACGAGGAGTCCGCACCCCGTGGATCCTGGTTCCCTTGGCTGTCACGACCTGGGCGCTGGTGCACGCCGGCGGTATCCACCCCACGATCGCCGCCGTTGCGTTGGCCTGCACCGTACCGGCGGTGCCCACCACCGCAGCCCACGTCGCGACTCCGGCGACCGGCGGTGGGAATCGCTACATCGCGGTTTCGACCCGCATGCTCGAACGGCTATCGCCAATCTCCACGCTGTTCGTCTTGCCCGTATTTGCGTTCTTCGCGGCGGGGATTGATCTTCGAGGTGACGGCGGGGCGGGATCAATTTTCAACCCCGTCACGCTCGGGGTCGTTGCCGGGCTTGTGATCGGCAAGCCGCTCGGCATCGTCGGCGCAACATACCTGGCCACGCGGTTGCGCACCTTTACCGTGGATCCGGCCCTGACCTGGAGCGACCTCGTGGCCATGGGAATGACCGCAGGTATCGGGTTCACCATCTCGCTGCTGATCGGCGATCTTGCCTTCGGCGCCGGGTCGCTTGCCGACACCCAAGCGAAGCTGGGCGTTCTGCTGGGTTCGGCCGCAGCAGGGATTATCGGAACTGTTCTGCTCGTTATGCGCGGCCAACGCCACAAGGCCACACGCCAGGTCTAGTCCTTGGGGACCACCTCGCCGTCGACGATGTGACCGTCACCTGGGTTGGCTTCCCGTTCCACCCCGATGGTGACCTGGGTCAGTAGTGCGGCCACCGCACCGATGGCAACCAGCCCCGGAGCAAACAGGGCGGTCGCCGCCGTCACCGCCAACCCCGTATTCAAGGGGACGACCAACACGGTCTCGCCCTTCTCGTTCTTGATAAAGACCCTGCGGACGTTGCCCTCGCGGATCAGTTCCTTGACCCGGCCCGTGACGTTTTCGCCGCTGACCTTGAATTCCTCGTACCACGTGCCTTCTGCCACAGCAGCCTCCTCGACGCGCCTAAGAACCTGGCCTGTCATTATCCGTCAATTGGCTGGGATCGACCCATGCTTCGAACACGCGGATGCCTTCCCAGCTGCCCCCGCGCGTGATCCCGACCACGGCGTGCGGGCGATCGAAGCGGAGCCGGACGCTAAGGCGTGAAGCAGAGCCGGACGCTAAGGCGTGAAGCGTATCCGGGGCGCGCCGGCGGGAGGTCCGCAGGTTTCGCCGCCGCCTGCCGCGGGGTATCGGGGGCACCGCCAAAGCTGTCGCTTGCGTATACAGCCCGCAAGGCGTGGATCCGCATGATGAAGCCCCCGCCCAGGCAGCGGCGTGACGCGAGCGCGTCTAGCACGGCGTCGGTTTCGTCGCGGTACGACGGCGTCAGCTTCGACCGCAGGTCCCACCGCGGCATGAGCGCCACCCAGCCGCGTCCCAACCCGTCGTCGAAGTCCGCGGGGTCGGAGGCGACGGACCGCGCGTGCCCCGACAGCAGAAGGGGGCCGCCGACCGGCGAAGCCCCGAGGGAGTCAATCTCGATCGCTGCGCTGTTGAGCATCGCGACGACCTCATCGGTGGCGGCCCACACCTCGCTTGTTGCAACGGCGGGGTCGGCTCTCACGCTAATGACATCCAGCCCGGATCGACTAAATGGCTTCGCAACGGCAACCCACCCCGCGGCCTGCGTGTGGACCACCCCCATCACGCCATCGCGCATCGCGAGCATGCCGTCGGGTTGCTGCGCCAGCGGCGAGTTCCAAGCGGCGCGAAGGTTCATCGCCCCCGCGACCACCACCTCGGTGTTCTGGTCCGGAACCGGCAGGCATGCCCCTTGCGCATTGCCGGTCGCGTGGGCAACCCAGCGGTCCAGATCCGCAGTTGTTCCGCAGATGCCATCAACAAGGTCATCGAGGCCCTCGAGGCAGCTTCCGCGGCCCAGCCATGACGCAACTTCCACGGAAAACGCGCCGTGCGGTGCTTCCAGGAGCCATTCGGCGTGCCGCCGCGACCACCCCACCTGCATGCCGAGCGCGCGTTCGGCATCGCGCCGCACGTTGCCCCGCCCAAACGCCGCCGCACGCGAAAGGTGAACCCACAGCGCAAACGGTGAAGCAATCGCGCTGGCACCGCGCATCCCATCCCGGACCGCGCCGATCTGCTTTGCGAACTCGGTGACCGCCACAGCCACTGGCCCCTTCGGGCGGATCAGCCACTACCAATCCTCCGCGCCGTCCAGCGCCAGGCGCCGCCGTCCGCACGTGAAGCAGAAGCGGTCAGTCGCGCGGGCCTTCATGGCGTCCGCGCTCACTTCGACGCCGGGAACGTGCCCCGCCGACGCCTCCTCGGCACTCAACACAAGCGCTCGCGTATTTTCCGAAGAGCACACAGGACAGCGGGAATATTTCCCGCGATTCGCAGACCTCGTTTCAGACGTATTTCCCTAAACCGCTACGGAATCCTCGAAACCCCATGTACAAACCGCAAGATAACTCTAGGGTCTGACACGATTGCATTGGGTGCCTTGTCAGCGATGTCACACAACGGCCAAAAGGCGTAACGGACCTGGGCAGATGCGCTCAAGGAACCCCTCCAGAGGGCCCAATCAATGCCGATCAGGGGGCCCAACCGAATCGGCTAAGCGCCGAGGCAGTCACCCGACCCGCGCAGGCTAGGCGTGATTATGCTTCTCCGAGGCAGCGACCGAGGCCGTCTCCAGCTGAAAGGTCGAGTGCTCGACCGGCACCGGAAAGTGCTGCTCCACGCAGTTCTTCAGGGCCGCCAGGATCTGCGGCGCGTGCCCGGTCTTGAAGCACTCGTCGTCAACCACGACGTGCGCGGAAATGACGGGCAGCCCGGTAGCGACCGTCGAAGCATGCAAGTCGTGGACCTGCCGCACATGGTCGAGCTTGAGCATGTGACGGCGGACCTCGTCCAAATCCAATTCCTCGGGCGTGGCCTCCAGCAGCACGTTGCCCGTGTCGCGCAACAGCACCAGGGCGCGGGGCACGATCAGCGCGGCGATGAACAAACCCGCCACGGAGTCCGCGCGCTGCCAGCCCGTCGTCGCGATGACGATGGCTGCAACGATCACGCCCACCGACCCAAGCGCGTCGTTGACGACCTCAAGGAACGCCGCTCGCATGTTGAAATTGGCGCTGCGCCGCGACGATATGACCAGCATGGAAGCGATATTTCCGACGAGGCCCAGCACCCCGAAAATCAGCAGTTCGGTGGAGGGAACCTCGGGGGGCGACATTAGCCGCCGCACCCCGTCGACGGCCACAAAAAACCCCACGGCGAGCAGCACGGCAGCCTGCCCCAACGCCGCGAGCACCTCGACCCGGCGGTAGCCCCATGTGCGCTTGGAGGTGGCAGGTCGCGACATTAGGTGCGCCGCGAACAGTGCCGTGCCCAGCCCCAACGCATCGGTGAGCATGTGGGCGGTGTCGGTCAGGAGCGCCAGCGACCCGGTCCACAGCGCGCCGACCGCCTGCGCCAACAGAATCGCGAGCGTAATGCCGAGGGCGACCGCTAGTCGACTGCGGTTACTAACGGCGTCTGTCGTTGCTCCGTGGTCGTGTCCAGCACCCATGGTTCCTCATCTTGCACCGCGTGAATGGTTCCCTTTGAGACTACCCGAGCGCGGGTGCGGGAGGTGGCCTCGTCCATCATTTCCTGCGCGGTTGCCGGCAGCGTTCCGCGCGACCAAAACGGCCCGCAGATCAGCAACGAGAGCCCCGCTATCTGCCCGATCGCCCCGATCCAGATCGCCGCAACGGTCCCCAGATGGCTGCCCAGGGCTCCCGCCAGCATGGATCCGATCGGCATCGCACCCCAGAACATGAATCGCACCGACGCATTCATGCGACCCAGCAAATGCGGTGGCGTCACGCGCTGCCGAAATGACACCTGGATCACGTTAAAGACCAAGATGCCGTAGCTCATCAGGGCGCCCTCGATCGCGAGTATGGCGAAGGCGGCGGCAGGGAACGCGGCGGCGACGGGCATGAGGAGTCCCGCGACGCACCACAGGATCGCGGCGCAGGGGATGAGACGAGAGTCCCCGAACCGGCGGCTGAGCCGCGTGGCCGTCAGCGCGCCCGCCAGGCCGCCGCAGGCCGCGATCGACAAGATGGCTCCCATCGTCGTTGCCGACATCCCGAGGATTCTCAAGATGAGAATCGGCTGGAGGGTGAAGGCGATCTGCGAAAAGATGTTCGAGAGCGCGATTGCGACGACGATTCGGCGTAGCAGCGGGTTGCCGAATACCCATTGCAGCCCCTCAGCGATCTCGCGGCCCAGGGGCTTGGCGCCGACCCGCGTGTGTTTGGGCTCGTTCGAGCGCGTGCGAACCAGCGCCCCAAACGAACCCAGGTAGGTGGCCACGGTGATGACGATCACCAGCGGGGCGCTGAAGAGCCCGATGAGGCCCCCGCTAGCGGCGGGGCCCACCAGGCGCGCTATCTGCTGGGTGGATTCCAGTTTCGAGTTTGCTTCGCTGATGTGCGCGGGGCCGACCAGCGCCGGGATCAGCGACTGGTAGGAGACGTCGAAAAACACCGTCGCCACGCCCATGATCGTCGCGATGACGTAAAGGTGCCAGATGTGCAGCGAGCCGGACGCCCACAGGATGGGAATTGCCGCCAAGGCACCCGCGCGCACCGCATCGGCCGCGATCATGACGCGGCGTTTACGCAATCGGTCGATCCAGGCGCCGGCGGGCAGCCCGATCACCAGGAAGGCCGCGACCGACGCCGCGGACAGCACGCCCACCTGGAAGTCGGTGGCCCGCAGCAGCAGAACAGCGACGACGGGCATGGCGACCTGCGCGATCTGCGCGCCGATTTGGCTCAGGGCCTGACCGCCCCACAGGGTCAGGAAATTCCGATCGGCCCACAGCGTCCCGCTCCTGCGTCTCTTTGGGGACGAGGCCCGCCCTCCCCCGTTGCGGGCCCCCCGAACGGTCGACGCCGTTCGCGTGGGAAGTCCTACATGGGCCACTGTCCGGGGCATGGGCGGGGCCATGCGACCGTTGCGCTGCACGCTACTACTCACCTTCGAACCACTGATTGATGTTTACCAATCACTGTGGCGAAGTGTGGGCTCGATGTCAAGCCGCGCCAGCGCGGGCGCGACCCCCACAGCAGCACTCGGTAAAATCACGGAATGACACAGTCGCAGCCAGCCGATCCCTCGCCGACCGGGGACGAGGCCACCGGGGACGAGGCTACCGACACCGCGGCCGCGGCCGCCGACACAGAGAACGCCGAAACCGCGGCCGCCGCGCAGGCGCGGGCGCGCGCGCTCAGCTCCCCGATCCGCCTCCGGATCATCCGGCTGTGTCGCTTCGAGGCCCGCACCAACAAGGAATTGGCCCTGCTGCTGGGCCTGAACCCCGGCACGGTCCTTCACCATGTCCGCACGCTGGTGAAAACCGGCTTCCTCGCGGCGGGCCCGGAACGCACCGGGACGCAGGGCGCGCGCGAGGTCCCTTACCGCTCCACCGGGCTGGCCTGGCAGCGCCCCACTGCCGCCGTATCGCATGTCCTCATCGAGACGTTCTTGCAGCAGGTTCGCGGGCTCGCGCCCGAAGACCTGCACGTCGCATGGTTGGGTTTGCAGCTCAGCGACGCGCATCGGGCCGAACTCGAAGCGCGCCTGTACGCGCTCATCAACGAGTTTCGCGACCGCGGCCCCGACCCCGACGGCAAGCCGCTATCGATTTTCACCGCCATCCATCCCGACGCGGAAGCCTAGCCGCGCAATCGCGGTGCCCCTTCCGCTACGCCCGCATGAGGCGCGCGATCGCATCGGTGGCTTCCTGGAACTTTTGGTCCGCCTCGGCCCCGCCAGCCCGCGCGGCGTCAGCGACGCAGTGGCGCAGGTGATCATCCAAGAGCCCAAGCGCGACCGAGCGCAACGCGCTCGTGAGCGCCGAAACCTGCGTGAGGATGTCGATGCAATACTTCTCCTCGTCCACCATTCGGTAGATTCCGCGCGCCTGCCCCTCGATGCGCTTGAGCCGTGCCAAGTACCGGTCCTTATCGACGATGTACCCGTGACCGACGGCCTCGTCGCACTCGCAGCGCGCCCCCTGGGCGGGAAACTCCAGATCCACGTCACCCATCACTTTCCCCCGTCGTTTTGCCGAGATCCAAGATCGACCCGGCGCATCAATTGCGCGTTGACCGCGACCACCACGGTCGAAAGCGACATCAAAATTGCCCCCACCGACATTGGCATCACGAATCCGATCGGCGCCAGCACGCCGGCCGCGAGCGGCACCGCGACCAGGTTGTATCCGGCCGCCCACCACAAATTCTGCTGCATCTTTCGGTACGCGATTTTCGATAGTTCCACGACCGAGACCACGCCCCGCGGGTCGTCGCTGGCGAGGATGACCCCGGCGGAAGCGATGGCGACATCGGTTCCGGCACCGATCGCCACGCCCACATCCGCCGCCGCTAGCGCGGGCGCATCATTGACGCCGTCCCCCACCATCGCCACGACATCGCCGCCGCTTCGCAGGGCGCCAACCCTGTCCGCCTTGTCCTGCGGGCTCATGGCGGCGTGCCACGAATCCACGCCGACCACCCCGGCCACCCGTTTAGCTACCCCGGCGGCGTCCCCGGTCATCATCACGACGCGCACACCCCGGGCGTGCAGGGAACGCACCGCCTCCACGGCCTCCGGCCGCACCTGGTCGTCCAGGGCGATCGCGCCGCTGACAGCGCCGTCGCACACGACGTGCACCACCGTGGAGCCCCGAGCCTCCCATGGCGCCGACAGCGCCAGCGGCGACAGGTTGTGGCTTCGCAGGAGCGCGGGCCCTCCGACCTCCACCCGCTTCCCGGCGACCTGCGCGCTGACGCCAATAGCTGGCGTCGAAGCATGCCCCGTTGCCTGCGGCAGGTCGACGCCCGCATCGGCAGCGCGCGCCACGATCGCCTTGGCCAGCGGGTGCTCGCTTTCCGCCTCCACGGCCGCCGCCAACGCCAGCACCGCGTTCTGCGCCCGCACCGCCGCCGCGCCGGGGCCGGACGGGGACGCCTCGGCAGCCGCCACACCGGTAACCTCCGGGACCCCCTTGGTCAAAGTGCCCGTCTTGTCGAAGGCAACCACCGAAACGAGGCGGGCCCGTTCAAGGGCCACGCGATTGGCGATTAGGATCCCCGCCTTCGCCGCCCGCGCGGTGGAAATGGACACAACCAGCGGAATCGCCAGGCCCAGGGCGTGCGGGCAGGCGATGACCAGGACCGTAATCACCCGCACGACCGCCTGCTGCGGCTCGCCGGCAAGGAGCCACACCACGGCAGTAACCGCCGCGGCCCCCAGCGCGAACCAAAAGAGCCACCCCGCTGCGCGATCCGCAAGCCGCTGTGTTTTTGAGGACGAGTTCTGTGCCTCTCGCACCAGCCGACCGATTCCCGCCAAGGTCGTATCGTCGCCAACGGCGCGCACCTCGACGCGCAGCCCCGAATCGGTGGCGACCGTGCCCGCGACTACCCGCGAGCCGACGGCGCGTTCCACCGGCGCCGATTCACCCGTGATCATCGATTCGTCGACGGCGGCCGTTCCCTGCGTCACCACGCCGTCGGCAGGAATCCGACCGCCCGGGCGCACAACGACCACGTCACCAATGGCGAGGTCGCGCGGCGCCACTCGTTCCGTTCCCGCTGGCGTGACGCGTTCCGCTTCGTCCGGGAGCAGGGCGGCCAGCGAATCGAGCGCCTCCCCCGTCTGCGCCAACGATCGCATCTCGATCCAATGACCCGCCAGCATGACCACGATCAGCAGCGCTAGTTCCCACCAGAATTCAAGCGAGTGGTCGATCAGGCCGAGCGTCGACATCCACGAGGCCGAAAAAGCGACCGTAATCGCCATGGCTACCAGCAGCATCATCCCCGGCTTGCGGGCCCGAATTTCACCGACGGCTCCCGTCAGAAACGGCTTGCCTCCCCACAGGTACATCACGGTGCCGCCGATGGGTGGCACCCAAGCGAGGATCCCGGCGGAGGGGACCGAGTAGCCGATGAGCTCGGCAAACATGGGCGATAGCGCAACAACGGGTATCGCAATCGCGCACATTATCAACAGCAGCTTGCGGAACATCGCCGCGTGATCGGACATCGACATGCCGTGCATGGAGCCCATCGACATGCCGCCCATCGAGTCGTGGGCCATTCCAGCGTGCCCACTCATGTCCATCGATTGATGGTCCTGCGCACGCATCGAGCCGTGCCCGCTCATGTCCATGTCGCCGTGCCCAGCACCGTGCCCGCTCATGTCCATCTCCCGATCGTTGCCCATGCCCATCCGTTGGCCCCGCCTTTGCCTACTTGAACCGCCGCAGTCGCAGCGAGTTGCCGACGACGAAAACGGACGAAAATGCCATTGCGGCCCCCGCGAACATCGGATTCAGCAGCCCCAGCGCCGCAAGCGGTATCGCCGCAACGTTGTACCCGAACGCCCACACCAGGTTTCCCTTGATCGTGCGCAGGGTCGCGCGGGACAGCCGAATCGCGTCTGCGG
Source organism: Rarobacter incanus (assembly GCF_006715765.1). NCBI lineage: Bacteria > Bacillati > Actinomycetota > Actinomycetes > Micrococcales > Rarobacteraceae > Rarobacter > Rarobacter incanus. The sequence continues at coordinate 1,687,382 of NZ_VFNV01000001.1, read as the reverse complement.
CGATCCGGGGGTCGCCGCGCACCAGCGTGATGTCGGCAGCCTCGATCGCCGCGTCGGTCCCGGTTCCCATTGCCATTCCGAGGTCGGCCGTCGCCAGGGCGGGAGCGTCGTTGATGCCGTCTCCGACCATGGCGACCACCGCGCCCGCGGCCTGGAGGTCGGAAACGACCCCGACCTTGCCGCCCGGAAGGACGCCGGCAATCACGGTATCTATGCCCACCTGCTCGCCGACCTTGCGCGCCACCACCTCGTTGTCTCCGGTCAACAGGATGGGCCGTAGCCCCAAGTCCGCCAGATCCCGCACGGCTTGCACGCTCGTGTCCTTGATCGTGTCGGACACCGCGAATCCCGCGCGCACCCGCCCGTCATAGGCGACGGCCACGACCGTCGCACCCCCACCCTCGGCGCGTGCGAAGTCGCGTGCCAGCTCCGCCGGCATGGCATAGCCGCTTTCAACCAGCCAGGATGGGCGTCCGGCCGCGCCCTCGTGACCGTCGACCACACCCGCAACTCCCAGGCCCTGGGTGTTGGTAAATCCGCTCACGGCGGGCAACTCGGCCGCCTCATCGCGCGCATACAGCGCGATCGCCTCGGCGATCGGATGCTCCGAGGCGGATTCGAGACCACCCGCGAACCGAATAACCCCATCGCGCGCCTGGCCTGCCCCGATCAACACCTCCGTAACGGACATTTTCCCGCTCGTCACGGTTCCGGTCTTGTCCAGAACGATCGTGTCGACGCGCCGCGTGGACTCGAGCACCTGCGGACCCTTGATCAGAATGCCCATTTGCGCACCGCGTCCCGTGCCCACCAGCAAGGCGGTGGGCGTCGCCAGGCCGAGCGCGCACGGGCAGGCGATGATCAGGACGGCCACGGCCGCCGTAAACGCCGAGCTTGCGGGATGTCCGGTTGCCAGCCAGGCCGCTAACGTCACGGCGGCGATACCGATCACCACGGGCACGAAGATCGCGGACACGCGATCGGCCAGCCGCTGCACGTCAGCCTTGCCGGATTGCGCGGTCGCCACCATCCGCGCCATCTGCGCCAACTGGGTGTCCGCCCCGACCTTGGTGGCTCGCACCACCAACCGTCCGGACACGTTCACCGTCGCCCCGATCACGGGATCGCCCGCACCGACTTCAACCGGCACGGGTTCGCCGGTGAGCATGGATGCGTCCACCGCGGACGCCCCGCTCACAACGACCCCATCGGAGGCGATTTTTTCCCCCGGCCGCACCACGAACTGGTCCCCCACCGCCAATTCGTGCACCGGGATGAGGGTTTCTGCGCCACCGCGCACGACGGCAACCTGTTTGGCGCCCAGATCCAGCAACGCGCGCAGCGCCTGCCCGGCCTGCCGCTTCGCGCGTCGTTCCAGGTACCGGCCCAGCAGGATGAACGTGGTCACCCCGGCCGCCACCTCGAGATAGATGTTCGCGGATCCATCGCCCTGGCGCGCCGTCAGTTCAAAGCCGTGTCGCATCCCGGGTTCCCCCGCATGGCCCCAGAACAACGCGTAAATCGACCAGAGGAACGCTGCCGCCGTGCCGAGGGTGATCAACGTGTCCATCGTCGCGGCGCCGTGCCGCAGGTTCTTGAAAGTCGCGCGATGCATCGGCCACGCGCCCCACACCACGACCGGCGCCGCAAGCGTCAGCGACAGCCACTGCCAGTTCACGAATTGCAGGGCGGGAACCATCGCGAGCACGATGACCGGCGCGCTCAGGATCGCCGACACTGTCAGGCGCTGCCGCAAGTCGCTGAGCTCAGGATCCTCGTCCCCGGCGTCGTTGCGCGCCGACTCCCCCGCGCCCGCCTCCCGCTCCTGCGGCGTTGGTTCCGCCGCGGCGGGCACGTGCGCGGTGTATCCCGTGTTCACCACGACGGCGATCAGGTCATCGGCACTGACGCCTGCGGGCGCCGCGATGATCGCCTGCTCGGTCGCGAAGTTGACCGTCGCGGCCACGCCCGGGACGCGATTGAGTTTCTTCTCGATTCGGTTGGCGCACGAGGAACAGGTCATGCCGCCGAGGTCGAGCGTGATCTGCTGCGGCGCCGCCTGCGGGAAGCTCGTCGCGGGTGTGGACGTCATGGTGCCTTCTTTCGCCGGGTTTCCCTGACTCCAACCACCATACCCCCACGGGGTATTCCCCGCGCGCTATTCGCTCGGCGCGGGACCTGCCTCCGCGGCGGCAGCGGCCGCCGCCTCCCGCTTCGCGGTGCGCCGCTGCAATAGGGCCTCCACAGCCATCGGGATGATCGAGGCGACGACAATCAGCACGATGATCAGTTCGATGTTGTTGTGCACGAAGCTGATCTGCCCCAGGAAGTAACCCAAGACGGTGATCCCGACGCCCCACAGCACCGCGCCGAGCAGGTTATAGCTAACGAACCAACGGTAGCTCATGCGCGCGGTCCCCGCGGCGACGGGGGCGTAGGTCCGCACGAACGGAACGAACCGCGCCAGGACGATCGTCCGCCCCCCGTAGCGTTCGAAGTATGCCTGGGTCTTGTCGATGTGTTCCTTCTTGAAGAAGCGCGAATCGGGTCGATTGAAGATCTTGGGCCCGACCTTGTCCCCGATCAGGTAGGCCACCTGATCGCCGCCGAAGGCCGCGGCGACCAGCAGCAGGCACAGCAGCCACAGCGGAAAGTCGAGCACGTCCTGCGCAACCAGCATCCCGGCCGTGAACAGCAAGGAATCCCCCGGCAGAAACGGAAAAAGCAACCCCGTCTCGATGAAGACGACGACCACGATTCCGATCAGCGCATACGGCCCGAACGAACGAATCAGGGAGTCGGCATTGAGCCAATCCGGCCCGAGAGCAACGGTCAATACGGTGGGGTCAGCAAGGAAGTGCACAGGCGAATCCAGTCGTCGGTGGGATGTGCCGCCATCCTAGTCGCACAAAGTGAACGCTCAGCGCCGCGGAATGCGGATGCTAGGCGCCGAAGAACTCGTCCACGGCAACTGCGCGCGCCCCGACCTTGTGCAGTACCCGCGACACATTGCCCACCATGACGGGCGGCCCCGCTACGTATGCCATCCGCCAAACGACGTCGGGCACCAGCTTGGTCACCACGGGGGCCGTTATGCGGCCATCGATCACGTGTACCTCGGCGCCGCTGGCTTCCAATGCGTCGCGGCCTATTTCGCCGCCCGCGCCCGCCCGGTAGATGACGGTCACGTCCCGCCCGCCAAGCCCGGGGCCCAATTCGTCCAAGAACGCCAGGACCGGCGTGACGCCGACCCCGCCTGCGACCAACAACAGCGGCAGATCCGGGTCGCGCGGCAACAGGAACGACCCGCCCTTGCGCGTCACCCGCACCCTCTCGCCGACGCGCAGGCGCGCCCATTCCCGCTTGAAGCTGCTGGCATCCGCCGGCACCCGCGTGACGATCGAAAACTGCCGTCCCGTGCCGATGGGCGTGAAGACCCGACGAGCGCCCCGCCTATCGAATCCACCCCTCGGCGCCTGCACCTCGACCCATTGCCCGGCGCGAATCCCGAGGGCCCGCGGCACCTCGAATACGACGCTGAGCCCATCGGCGCCGACTCGCTCCACGGCCGTGACCCGCGCCCATTGGGGGCGGGGGCGCTGAACCAGCGCGGTCACGACATTGGCAACTAGGAGCACCAGTTCCGGGGATGTCGCAACGTGGGCCGACCCCACGGCGAAATGCACCGGAACGGCTATCAGAAGCACCATCAGCGCGCCCACCAGCCACCGATCGCGCGCCCGCTGCGGTGCCGTCATCGGTTCCGTGACCATGAATACGGCCCAGAACACCCACGGGTTGGAAAGCGCTGCCGTCGACAGCGCGGAGGCCACACCCGAGCCGTTTACCAGCAGTGTCGCCGCCGTCACAACGTAGGCGCCCGCCGCAACGCCCCAAGCGAAGCGCATCGTGCCGGTGCGGCGCGTCACGAGGACCCCCGCCACTACCACCGCCGCGAACATCGCGGTGGATCCGATCCACCAGCTCACTGCCCCCTTGCCGGATACGGCCAGGGCCGCGGCGCCGAAGGCGGCGGGGTTGACAAGGTGCGCCCCGCGGAACACCAGCAGGTACTTCGCGGCGGCCGCCGCCCCCGCCGCGGCCGCGTACCAGGCCAGCGTCGCGGGATCGGTTGACGGCCATACCAGGAAGAAAAGCAGCAATCCCGTGATGGCGGCCGATTCCGGCATCGGGCGGCGGCGCACGATTGCGGAACCGACCAGGGTCACCCCCGCCGACGCGACGACGGTCACCGCCAGGGTGGCGGCCATGGCCGCGGGCGAAAATGGCAACGCGCCGCAAGCGCCGAGCACGATCGCCAGCGCGGCGAGCGCCGCAAGCGCGATGAGGGTCACCCCGTGCATCGATACGCGCGACAGGCGAGTATCCACGGTTTCGCGCAGGGTGCGGGTTCCGGCCTTCATGCGTACACCTCCACGGGTAGGTCGTGACTCCACACCGCGCGGCCGCCGCCGTCCAGGGTCAAACACTGACAGTCGAGTGCCGCCGAAACGGCCTCGGGGGCCGCGAAGAACAGTGCGGACGCCGCCGCATCGGCGACCGCGGCGCTATCGGCGATGCCCCAGGTGGCTATTGCGCCGCGCCCCATGAAAAGGGGCGCACCGCTGCGCGCGTCGATGATGTGGTGCAGGCCTTTGCCCCACTGGCGCCGGTTGGGGGCGGATCCGCACACCGCGCGACCGTCCACGGGCAGGGCCCCGATGACGCGCCCGGCGTCGGCGGGGTCTTCCAGGCCCACGCGGACGGGTTCGTCGTGGCCGCTCGAAACGAACAGGTCGCCGCCCGCGTCGACGATGAAGGGTGCGAGGCGGGCTCGTCCCAAAATCTGCGCCACCAAATCAACCAGCTGCCCCTTGCCGATTGCCCCAACGTCGATCAAAACCGGCTCCGTGACGCGCAAAACTCCATCCGCATAGGTCACGGCGTCCCCCATTGCGGGCGCCGCCACGGTCGCGCCCGTTGGCCGCAGCGTGTATGCGGCGTCGTATCCAAGCGCCTCCATCGACCGGCCAACGAGTGGGTTCACCGCGCCATTCGTCAGCGTTTCGAGCGTTCGGTACAGCGCCACCAGGTCGCCAACGTAGGCGGGCAGCGCCGCGCTCCCCCCGTTGCGCGCCAGCTCGCTGACGGCCGAATCGCCGCGGAACCGCGACAGCGCCCGGTCGTATTCCTCGATCTGCGCGTGGACGGCGGCGCGGACGGCGGCCGGGAGCGGGTGCGCGGTCGTTATTTGCCAGCGGGTGCCGATCGCGTCAAATTCGTACTCAGGCACCGGCCTGCGACGCGATCTGCTCCAGTGCGGCGTTGAATCCCTGCGACGTCAACGACGATCCCGAAACCTTGGTGACCTTGGCGTCCGCGAGGGACTTGCCCACGACCTCATCGGCGATGTGCGACGCGAAGTCCTTCTGGTACGCCGTCGATGTCGCGTCCGCACCCGCGGGCGTCACGGTCACGTCGGAGATCACGCCGGACTTGATCGTGACGGCGACCTCGATCTGCTGGGTGCCGCCGGGGCTCTGGTAGGTCCCGCTCGCGGAATACGAGCCGTCCGCGACCGCCCCGCCGGCGCTGCCGGTGTCGGTTTGCGCGGCATCGGCGTCCTGGGTTGCCTCCGCATCCTGCGTGGAGTCCTGCGTGGCCGACTGGGTGCCGGTCGCTGCCGCGCTCGCCGAGGTGGTCGAGGCGGACTGGGAGCATGCTGACAGGGCGGTAAGAACGAGCGCCGCCACCGCCGTTGCGCGCGCCGCGGCTACCGCGCGGCCACGGGTCGAGGTCACCGCGGACGCCGCCTGGTGGCCCGGCGCCGCAGGGATGACCGTCGCGGAGATGCCCGCGGCGTCGCTGGGAATTGCGCGAGTGATGTCCGTGACGCTGGTGCCTGCACCGGTCGTGCGGTCGAATGTTCGCTGTGATCGTGCATCCATGGCGTGACCTCGCTGGTGGGTTCGGGGCGGGGTGGGTTCCCCGCCGGTACGTTGTACGTTACTGGCCGTTCCGGAGCGTTTCTTGAATGTTCTCTGTGCGTATTCAATGCGCCGAATCCGCGCGGGGGAGCCGGCGCGGGCGCTCGCGACCGGGCTCGCAGTACTCGCTTCGCGCGGGCGGCGCATGGGAGAATACAGGCATGCCGAACAACAGTGCCGTACCCACCTCTGCCCGCGTCCGCCTCGCCGAGATCGACCCGCCCATCGCGCTGGGCCCGCTCGACGGCCGCTACCGTGGCGCGGTTGCCCCCCTGGTCGACTACGTTTCCGAGGCGGCGCTCAACCGCGAGCGCATCAACGTGGAGGTTGAATGGGTCATCGCGTTGACCGGCGGGATCGCAGGCATTGCCGACCCCGTCGTTCCGGGGGCCGCGCGGCTCACCCCAGCCGAAGTCGACTACCTGCGCGCGATTCCGGCCACCTTCGGCAGCGCGGAGGTTGCGGAACTCGCGGCGATCGAGCAAGAAACTGTGCACGACGTCAAGGCGGTCGAATACTTCATTAAGCGGCGCATCGCGGCGGCACCCGCGGCACTGGGTCCCGACACAAACCTGGGCCGCATCTCCGAATTGGTGCATTTCGCCTGCACCTCCGAAGACATCAACAACCTGTCGTACGCACTCATGGTGCGCGGCGCGGTGACGCAGGTGTGGGCGCCGAGCGCGCACGACCTCGTGGACCAGCTGGCCGCCATGGCCCACGAACACGCGGCGGTGCCGCTGCTGGCGCTCACCCACGGGCAGCCCGCCACGCCCACGACCCTCGGCAAGGAACTGGGCGTGCTGGCCCACCGGCTGCGCCGCCAGTTGCGCCGCATTGACGCGGCCGAATACCTGGGAAAGATCAACGGGGCGACGGGCACGTTCGGGGCGCACACCGCCGCGGTCCCCGGCGCTGACTGGCCCGCCATATCGCGCGCATTCGTCGAACACCTGGGGCTGACCTGGAATCCGCTGACCACGCAGATCGAATCCCACGATTGGCAGGCGGAACTCTACAGCGACGTGGCCCGGTTCAACCGCATCCTGCACAACCTGTCCACGGACGTGTGGACCTACATTTCGCTCGGCGTTTTCAAGCAGATACCGGTGCCCGGCGCAACGGGGTCCTCGACCATGCCGCACAAGGTCAACCCGATCCGCTTCGAAAACGCGGAGGCGAATTTGGAAATCTCGTCCTCGCTTCTCGACACGCTCGCCGCCACCTTGGTCACCTCGCGGTTGCAACGCGACCTGACCGATTCCACCACGCAACGCAACATCGGCCCGGCGTTCGGTCACTCACTGCTCGCAATCGACAACGTGTCCAAGGGACTTTCCAGGCTCGCGGTCGACACTGAGGTGACAGCTAATGCGCTCGACCACAACTGGGAGGTGCTTGGCGAACCGATCCAATCGGCGATGCGGGCGGCGGCGATCGCGGGGGTCCCCGGAATGGAAAACCCCTACGAGCGGTTGAAGGAATTGACGCGCGGTCACCGGATCACCGCGGACGACATGCGGAACTTCATCGCGACGCTGGGGCTGCCGGCCGACGTTGCCAAGCGGCTGGCCGCCCTGACTCCGGCAACCTACGTCGGTTTGGCCGAATCGTTGGTCAACACCTACCTCGACTGACCCACCATCCACTACGAACCATGAGGAGCTTGGCAATGAGCACGACCACAACCATCAAGGTCAACGGCATGACGTGCGGGCACTGCGTCAAGGCAGTTACCGCGGAGCTGAGCGAGTTGGCCGGGGTCGACGGCGTCGACGTCGACCTGACGCCGGGCGCGGCATCGACCGTGACCATAACCTCGAGCGGCTCGCTTCCCGCTGAGCAGATCGCGGCCGCGATCGACGAGGCCGGCTACGAATTGGCCGGGCCGCCCACTTCGGTCGCCGCGGCGCCCGACCTGATCTCGCTCGTGGCCGCCGACGCGCAGTCGGCGGGCGGATGCGGATGCGGCGGATGCGGCTGTAAGTAGGGGCGGGCTAGGCGGGGCCGTTGCACTTCATTGGACAACGGCCCCAGCGCCTCGGTTTCGACTTAGAGGCCCTCGTCGGCGAGGATCGTGCGTATGGTCTGCGCGTTGATCGTGAACCCAAATGCCGCGTTGGGGTTGATCACCAGCCCCCAGTCTCCGGGCAGGTTCCGCAGAACCGTTCCCAGCACGGGATTGATGTAGTTTTTTTCGGGAAGCACGCTGCGCGCCTGCTCTTCCGAGGTGAAGACCCGCACGTAGGGCTGGGATTCAATGCGCACCGTGCGGATCTGCGGGCCTTCCCCCGCCTCGCCCGCGGACACCGGAACCCAGGCGGTTGATCGCACCAGTGTGCGCAAGAACGTGCCGATGTCGAGCCGGTCTTCTGAAGCGTCCTCGAGCATCTTCTCAAGGTCGTTCGCTGGAAAAGTCATGGCCTCGTCGCTCCTCGTTGCATTCCACGCGCGTATGTAGTCACAGGATAGCCCGTCCGGGTAGCGTGTCCAACAATCAATCGGCATTCCACCGGGAGGCGGTCGGGTGAGTTTTATTCGCGACCCGCGCCTAGTGCGCGTTGAGATTCTGCTTGTGCTCGCCCTGAGCCTGGGGCAAAGCGCCGTCTACTCGGTTGTCACGATCGTCGCTCGCCTCACTGCCGGTACCTCCCTCGGGCAGCAAAGCACGTCCCTGAATTCGGCCCTTTCGGATCGCCCCCTACTGGACCTCACCTACCAGTTGCTCGCGATCGCGTTCACCCTGGTGCCGGCCGGTTTGGCGGTCTTTCTGCTCGCGCGGGATCACCCGCAACCGCTGCGTTTGCTGGGTCTTACGCGCACGTATCCGGCTCGCGACACCCTGCACGGGTTGGTTCTTGCCGCCGCGATCGGCCTGCCCGGCATAGCTCTCTACATCGCCGGTCGCGCGCTGGGCATTACCGTTTCCGTGTCCGCCGCCGATCTCTCCCCGCTGTGGTGGGCGCCCGCCATCTTGATCTTGCGCGCGATCATGAACGCGGTGCTCGAAGAGGTCATCGTGGTCGGTTACCTCTCGGTGCGCGCCGGCGACCTGCGGTGCAAGCCGTGGGCGATCGTTGCCGCGAGCGCCCTGCTGCGCGGCACCTACCACCTGTATCAGGGGATAGGCCCCTTCGTGGGGAACGTGGCGATGGGAATTGTCTTCGCCGCCTACTATCGCTGGCGCGGCGGCGGGCGAACGTTACCCCTGGTCATCGCGCATAGCGTGCTCGACGTGGTCGCTTTCGTCGGGTATCAGTACATTCCCCACTCGGTCTTGGCCGCGTTCGGAATCACCTAACCGCGACTGGCCGCCCAATTCCCGACCCGCTCGCCTAGAATCGCCTCTATGGCACATTCGGGGGATGAACAGTTGCGCCCGCGGGTGCGAATTCTCGATGACGAGATCCCCCGTCGCGTCCGGCACCCGCGCGACCTGGTGGCGATAGTGCTCGCCGTGCTCGGCTCGGCGCTCGTTCTGATGCTTGCGGTGTTCGCCCACGAAACAGCGGCGGGTATAGCCGACGACGTGCGCCAGGTTTCGACGGTCTTCACCCAGGTGCTGTCGATCCCGGTGCGCGTCATGGAGTTCTTCTTGATCGTTGCCGCACCGATAGCGGTGCTGATCGAGTTGATGATCGGGCGCGCATTTCGGCAGGCGGCATTCACGCTAGTCGCCAGCCTCGCCGGCTCCGCGCTGGGGATCGGCACGGTGTTTCTGCTCGACTCCTTCGCCAGCCGCAACATGCTCATCGGGCTTTCGGTGTGGTCCCACGGATCCCTGACCCTCACCGTGCCGGTCTATGTGGCGGCGCTCAGCGCGCTGCTCACGATGGCGGGACCGCGCACGCGGCGCAAGTCTGTTCGCGTGACATGGAACCTGCTGTGGGTGGGGTTGGCGTTGGTCCTCATCGCCGGGCAGGTCACGATTCCGGGCGCGGCGCTGGCGATCCTGGTCGGCCGCATCGGCGGCCTGGCGGTGCGCTACGCCGCGGGGGTCGATAACGAACGCGCCTACGGCGATGACCTGGTGCAGGCGCTGCGAAGGGTGGGTTTCGACCCGATCGCGCTCGCGCGGGTGCGGGATGTGACCGACACCGAAGCGGTGCTCTCGCGGTCGGCGCGCAGCGATGGTCCCCCGGTTAGTGCCGTCGCGCTCAACGAACCGCTGCCCACAACCACCGCGATCGCGCGCACGGCAACGGATCCCGCCTCGCGGGCCATCGTGCGCCAATCGCGCCAGCGGGTGTACGCGCTCACGACCCCCGACGGCCCGCGACTCGACGTCGTCGTCTTGGACGGTGACCGGCAGGTGATCGGGTTCCTGTCGCGGCTGTGGGAATCCATCCGCTTGCGCGGAATCGAAGGCGGATCCGGCTCATCCCTGCGCGCGGTTGCGGAGCGCGCGGCGCTGACCGCCTATGCGGCGGAGGCGGCGGGAGTGAACACCCCGCGCCTGCGCGGGGTGGCGGCGGCGGACGATTCGATGATGCTCATCCAGGAGCACACGCACGGCGCCGTGCCGTGGCGGGACCTGGACTGCGCCGAGATATCCGACGAGTTGCTCGCGGAGGTGTGGCATCAGCTCCTCCTGGCGCACAGCCACGGGCTGTCGCACCGCCAACTGACCAGCGACACGATACTCGTCCGTTCCGCGCAAGGCGCCCCAACCGTGTGGCTCACCGGATGGGAATCCGGGGTGGTCGCCTCCTCCGAATTCTCCCGCCGCCTCGACCTCGCCCAGGCGCTGGCGCTCATGACCCTCAGCGTCGGGCCGCAGCGCGCCGTTCGATCTGCGATGTCCGCCGGGGTCGATGCGGCGAGCATCGGGCCGCTGATTCAACCTCCGACGCTGCCGACCTCGACGCGGGCGCGCGTGCGCGCGGATCGCCAGGTCCTCAAGCGATTGCGCGCCGAACTGGCCGCCCAGATTCCCGACGCCGACGTGGAACCGCTGCAGGTGGCGCGCTTCAGCCCCCGCCGCATCGTCATGACCACGCTGACGGTCATCGCATTGACCGTGATAATTACCTCGGTCGGGTTCGATGACATCAAGTCGGCCGTGAGCGAAGCCAACCCGTGGTGGTTCGCCATCGCCTTCGTTCTGGGGGTGGCGACCTGGCTCGGGGCGGCGGTGGCGTTGGTCGCGCTTTCGCCCGTTCGCGTCCCGGTCAAGGACGCCTTCATGGTCCAGGTGGCCTCGTCCTTCGTGACGCTTGCCGCCCCCGCTGGCATCGGTCCCGCGGTGCTAAACCTGCGCCTTCTGACGACCCGCGGGGTCGCGACCTCACTCGCCATGGCAACGGTCACGCTGGTGCAGTTTTCGCAGGTAGTGGTCACTATCATCATGCTGCTCGTGCTGATTTTGGTGACCGGCGATGTCGCCGTGTTCCGGGCGCTTCCCTCCACGACCGTGGTCGCGGCGGTCGTCGGGGTGGTGCTGGCGGTCGTCGTGCTCTTGCTGGTGCCGCGGGTGCGCAAATGGGCGGCGGCGAAGACGGTTCCGTTGGCGCGCAAAATCTGGCCGCGCCTGAGCGAGGTGCTGATGCAACCGCACCGCGTCGCTATCGCGCTGGTCGGCAACCTGCTGATGACCTTCGGGTTTGTGCTCGCTTTCGACGCGTCCCTGCGCGCATTCGGCCAGTCCGTCTCCCTGCTGGACGTCACCGTCGTCTACCTCATCGGCAACACCATCGGCGCCGCGGTCCCCACCCCCGGGGGCGTCGGGGCCGTCGAATTCGCCCTGATCACCGGGTTGACCACGACGGCCGGGGTCGCCGCACCGATTGCGACCTCGATCGTGGTGCTGTTCCGGGTCGTGACGTATTGGGGACGGATCCCTTTCGGATGGCTCGCGATGCAGCGCCTCCAGCGCACGAACCTGGTTTAGGCCTCGCGGCCCGCGCGGGGCCGCTGCCTGGCCCCTACAACGAAACGGGGCCCGCGCCAGCGATCAGCTGACTCGGGCCCCTGCCTCGACCTTGCGGTCAGGCGCTAAACCTCATCGGGTCACTTGGAAGCGGCCTTCTTCAGCAGGCTGCCCGCGGTGAGCTTGACGCCGAACCCGGCGGGGATGGCGATTTCTTCGCCCGTGCGCGGGTTGCGGCCGGTGCGAGCGGCGCGCTCGACGCGCTCGACCGCCAGCAAGCCGGTGAGCTTGACGCCCTCGCCGCTCGCGACAGACTCGAGCAGAACTTCTTGCAGCGCCGAAAGCGCCTCATCGGCCTGAGCCTTGGTCAGACCCGACTTGCCAGCAATCGCGGAAACAACGTCCGAACGGTTGAGCGACATAAGAATCCCTTCTTGGGCCCGCATCTGTACGCGTGCCCGGCATGACTTGGTTTGCGGCGCGGCCGCATTGCGTCCACCACGATACGTTATCCAACGCAAACATGCCTTGGCATCCGCACGTTTTAGGCGTTTTCGTGGTCATTTTCACCACACATTCACCATTAGTAACACGCTCACCATTGCGGCACACTGGATTGATGACCTCATCCGGCCCCCCGGTGCCCCCGTGGGCACACACCCCGCTCGGCGCACAAGGCGTCCCGCCGACCGCGCTGGCAACGAGCGGGCCGCCGCCGGCGGGGGCATCGCGCCTCGCCGCGGAACTCATCGACCAGTGGCTCCTTGACGCCTGGCGCGACGACCCGACCCGCCCGCGCATCTGCATTATCGATGACGATGACGGCGCGCTGGTGGCCCACGCCGTCGCGACGGGCGCGGCCGTCACCACGTGGAACGACTCGCGTTCGGCGCGTGATCGCGTCGCCGCGCAGTGCGCGAGTGCGTATGCCCGCGCTTTCGCCGCTGACGAGGCCGCCCCTGGGGCAGCGACCGCGCGCCCGCTGCCACCGGGCACCGCCCCCGCCCCGCCACCGGGCACCGCCCCCGCCCCGCCACCGGGCGCGCCATTGCCCGTGCCCGATCCCACCGCCTCGCTCGCCGCGGCCATGGCCGGCGCCAACCTCGTGCTCGGCGCAGCCCCCAAGGCGCTGGACCGCCTTTCCTACTTCAGCCGGATCGCTGCCGCCAACGCGGCTCCGGGCGCCCAGGTGGTCTGGGTGCAGCGGGTCAAGCATCTGCACCGCTCGATGAACCAGGTGCTCGAACGCCACCTGGAAGACGTGCACGCAACGCGCGGCGCCCATAAGGCACGTGGTTTGGTGGGACGAGTTCCCCGTCTCCCCACGCCCACGCCCGCATACGATCCCGCCTCGTCCCTTCGAGTTTCGGAGCCAGAGCTCGGCCTCGACCTGGATGTCGTAGCCCTGCCAGGGGTCTTTGCCGGCACCCGCGTGGACATCGGCACGCGCGCATTGCTGGCGGCCCTGCCCGCCGTCTTGGACCAGGGTCCGCCCCCGCGCACGGCGGTGGACCTGGGCTGCGGGACCGGGATCTTGGCCGCGTGGATCGCTTCGCGCTGCCCCGGGGCCACCGTCATTGCTACGGATGACTCCGCGCTGGCGGTCGCCTCCGCCGGGCGCACCGCGCTGGCCGCGGGAATCGCGTGCCGCCCGCACGATGCGCCGAACGCGTCCGGCCAGCAGGCCTGCGCCACCGCCCCCGAACCGGGCATCGCGACTTGGTGGGCGGACGCGGCCGCGGGCATCCGCGCTGCCAGCGTGGACCTCATCGTGTGCAATCCGCCGTTCCACCAGGGTGCGGGCATCGATACCAGCGGCGCTCACGCCATGTTCGCCTCCGCGGGCCGCATACTCGCCCCCGGCGGCCGCCTGGTGGTGGTCGCCAATCGGCACCTGCGGTACGCGTCCGCCCTGCGGGCGCGCGTGGGGCCGACGACCCTGGTGGCCTCGTCCCCTAAATTCGTTGTGACGCTTTCGAGCCGCTCCGCCCGGTAGGCTCGAGTCATGGCTACAACCTCGCCCGCCGTTCGTTTGTTCGCCTCTGATGTCGATGGCACCCTGCTGACCTCTAACCATCGCCTCACCGGCGAGGTGCGCGCTGCCATATCTCGGGCGCGATCCGCTGGCGTCCACGTCGTGCTGGCGTCGGCGCGCAGCGCGCTGGCCCTCGCGCGCATTCAGGCGCAGTTGGACCTGGTGGGCGAACCGGTGGTCGCGTTGCAGGGCGCCTGGGTTGGCACGGTCAGTGCCACGGGTTCGCTGACCGCGTTTGCCCGGCATCCCATCGATTTGTCGGCGGCGCTGGCCGTTTACGAACAGTGCGAACGCATCGGAACGCCCATGAGCTGGTTCACCGAAACCGATTGGTTCTACAGCCGCCCCGCCGCGGTGGTCGACTACGAGGCCCGCGTGACCGGCATCGCGGCCTCCGGCCAGTTTGACGCGGATCTGGCGGTGACTGCTCCGCTGAAGATCATGGTCCCGCCCAACCCGGCGATGCCGGACAGCGGCAGGCAGGTCTTGGAGGCGCTGCCTGCGACCTTGCACGGGCAGTTGACCGGCGAAAACTACCTGGAGATTACGGCCCGTGCGGCCGACAAGTCGCACGGAATCGCACTCGTGGCGGACCAGCTGGGGGTCGGGTCGGAGCAGATCGCTGCGGCGGGCGACGGCCAAAACGATATCGGCATGTTCAGGCTGGCCGCGCGCTCGTTCGCGATGGGCAACGCATCCCCCATCGTGCAGGGCGCTGCGGGCGAGGTCGTGCCCACCAACGAAGATTCGGGCCTGGCGGTCGCTATTGTTCGCGCGCTCGGATAGGGGCGCGGCCGCCCGCACGCCGCATCCGGGCGCCCCGCGGGCTGGAGCTGATCACGCCCGGCGGGGCCCCAATCGCTCCGCGAGCGCGCGCTGCACCCCGCAACCGGAAACCGTCTCGAAGGTGATCGCCGACGACGCGAATGTGATCGAAACCCGGGTAACGTCGTGGTACGTCACGAGCGGGTCCGCGGTCACACCCGTCGCGGCGGGGGCAAATATGAACGTTTCGGCCAGCGAGTAGTCGGCCATCCGCCGTTGCGCTATCCCGCTCGCACGCGAGCGAATGATCACCTGCTCGCCTGATTCCACGACGGCCAGCGCGGTCAGGCGCAGGGGGCGAAGCCAGCTCATGAACTTCGCCCTGGCGCCCGCCTTCACCGAGATGTTGCGGCGAGCCTGCGCGGCAACCACCCGCGCCGCCGGGTCCGCCTGGAGGTCGCGCCTCGTTTGGTTTACCAGTACCAAATCGCTTTCGGCCAGAGGAGCCAGTGCCGCCTCTGTGCGGTCGGGGTCGGCCGCGCGGTCGCAGCCACGACCCGGGCGCTCGCCCCGCCACCCCGGGTCCCCTCCCTGCGCGCACCCCGCCGAGCGCTCGCCCCGCCAGGCGCGGTCGCGGATCTGGTCGACCAGGGCATCGATGCGCTCGCGCGAGGAACTGTTGAAGCGCACAACTACCGGGCCTGCCGACCGGCTGTGGAGATCCAGCCTCCCGGCCAGGAGATTCACGCTCGTTCGCATCGCAACGATGTCACCCAGCGCCAGGGTGACCGCGGTGTACGCCGCTTCGGCGCGGGTGAGGATCGTCAGCTCCTCTGCGGTCAGGATGACGAGGTTGTCGTACAGATCCATGCCGGGATTGGCTTTGCGGCGTTCTATGTCTCGCGGTATTTTCAGGATGGTGCGCGCCGCGGCGAAATCCACCAGGTAGTCCCGGTACAGCCGGGGGATCTGGTCGGCGGTCCGCACCTCGTCGATCCACGGGCCGAACGCGTCGTACTCGTCGCTTCGAGCGGAATGTGGTGGCGGGACGGTCCCGGTCCCGCCACCGGCTTGTGGGGCGTTAGCCACGGTGGCCGCCGACTCGCTCGGCGGCCGCGAAGAGTTCCGCGGCGCGCACGATGCTCGCCTTGAGTTCGTCCACCTCGAACGGCTCACCGAACGCGGTCTGCACCGTGAAGGCCTGGCTCAGGGCGAGGAGCAGGGCCCCCAGCTCGCGCCCGGCGCCCGGGCGTGCAATGCCCTGTTCAGCAAGCCAGTATTCTGCATACTGGTCAAAGGCCTCGCGCAGTTGCGCGACGTGGGTGGTGGCGATGCTGCCGAGTTGTCGCTCAACGACGGCCTGCCCCCACACCTGAATGAGCGCGACCGACCCGCTCGCCCCGGCGAATTTTGGAAGCAGACGCTCAATCACCTCGGCGGGATCGGGAAGCGGCTCGCGCGCAAGCAGTTCGCGCAGGTTCGCGGTGGCGGTCATGAGTGACAGCTCGACGACGGCTCCCAGAATCTCGTCCTTGCTGGCAAAATGACTGTAGATGGACCCCGCCGACAGCCCCGATTCGTGAATGATGTCCGCCATCGAAAGCCGGTGGACTCCCTGATCGACGATGAGCCGCAGCGTCGCCTCGATGACGTGATCGCGGCGTTCGACTCGATGCTCCTCGGAAACCTTCGGCATGCGTCCGACTATACAGAACGAACGTTCGTTTTTATAGGACCAATTTCCGACGAGGCCACCCAAACTCCTTGACCAACGCGCTTTCTTGCAGGGCCCACATCGCCGCATGCGGCGCATAGGCGTCCCAGTCGCTGCGCCCCTCGAGTCTGGCCATGCGCACCTTCGTCGGTGCCGCGATCCACACCGCCAGGTCCGTCAGTCCCCGCACCGCGGCCGCGGCGCCGCATCCCTCGATGATCAACCCCGCAGCGGCATCAATCCGCACAAACGGTCCGGCCCCCCCGGCGTTCCAGTCCCACGACTCGCATCCCGCGCGTTGCCCGCGCGCCGCGGGCAACGCGATTCCGTGGCGGACCGCCTCCACCCCCTGCCGCAAACCGTCCCACCCGGGGACAAAGTCGTCCAGGTGCACCACCGGTAGCCGCAGCGCGGCGCCCAGGTGCGCCGCGGCCACCGTCTTGCCCGCCCCCGAGCGCCCGTCGATCGCGACCAGCGGGTGCGGTTCGCGCGAGGCCAGCTCGGCCAATTGTGTCATCGTGATGGTATGTGGGGCGCGCACCGAGCCAGTATCTCCCATGGATCGAGCCAGCGGGCGCACCGAGCTACGCGACGACGCTCGCAAGACGTTCCAGTGCCGAAAGGAGGATGGCGGGACTCGTCGCAAAATTTAGTCGCACGTGGTTAGCCGACCCGAAGGCCGTGCCGGAGGTCAGGGCCAGACCCGCCCGCTCGCGCAGGACGGTCGCCGATATTCGCTCTCCCCGCGCGCCGCTGGCGGCCGCAAGATCAAGCCAGGCCAGGTACGTCGCTTGCGGTGGCGCGAATCCGATAATCGGCGCTTCGCGGCGAATGAAATCGGTCAGCAGGCGGCGGCGATTCGTGAGGGCCGACAGCGCCTGGTCCAGCCACGGCCCGCATTCGCGAAGGGCGGCGGTGTGCGCGATGGCGCTGATCTGATCGCCGTGCGCTATCGCGGGCGAAATGGGCACCGGATCGGCGGACCAGAGCAGTGCTATGTTCATCCCGACCAGGTTGAAGGCCTTGGACGCGGAATGCAGCGCGTACGCCTCGCGGATCGCACTGAGCGCGGGGGTGAAGGGTTCGTAGGAAACCAGCGCGTGAATCTCGTCCGCGATCACGACCACCGCGCATTCCCGCGCGATGCGGCCCAGCTCCTCCAATTCCGCGCGCGTGTGGACGACGCCGGTGGGGTTGTGCGGGTTGCAAAGCAAGAAGGCGCCCCGCGGCGCCGCGCCCCGGGAGGGCAGGTGCCCGAATGCTTCTGCGAGCGCCGCCAGGTCCAGCCGCCCGGCCGCCGTGAGCGCGACGCGATGCACCGGGTACCCGGCCTGACGCGGGTACTGCGCCAGCGGCGGATAGACGGGGCTTGCCACGAGCACGGGGGTGCCCGGTTCCACCACCGCATCGAGGCACGCCACGACCCCGGACATGACGTTCGGGACGGCCACGCTGCTCAGCGCGCCGACGTCCCAACCCCACCGGGCCGCCGCCACCTCGCCGAACGCGTCGCGCAGGTGCTTACCCGCCCAGTAGCCGGTGTCCCCGCGCTGCACGGCCCGCGTGACGGCGCCGACAATCGGCTCGGCCAGGTCGCAATCCATCTCCGCGACCCACAGCGGCAGAACGTCGGGCCCGTATGTCGACCATTTGACGCTGGTGCGCTGCCGCAGCAGTCGCAGGGGCACATCGAGCGGGTCCACGCATCACCCCGTGTTTTGCAGGCCAGCCGCAACGCCGTTGACGGTGAGCAGCAACAGGTGTTGTAGTTCTTCCTTGCTGGACTGGTGGTCGCCGGTGCGCAGCGCCCGCAGGGCGCGGACCTGAATGAGCGAGAGCGCACCCACGTAGGGGCTGCGCAGCTGCACCGCGCGGCCCAGCACACGGCGATTCGCGAGCGGCCACGGAGCGTCAATCACCTTCAGTACCCACTCAACCGTGCGCCGGTACTCCGCCAGCACCCGCTCCGCCAGATCATCGCGATCACCCAGCGCCAGGTACTGCTGCGCAATGCGGTCGTCCGACTTCGCCAACGACATGTCCACGTTGTCGATCATCGTCGCGAATACGGGCCACTCCCGGTAGGCCGCGCGCAACTCGTCCACGTCCCCCACGGCCTCCAACGCGCTGCCTAGCCCGTACCATCCGGCCAGGTTCAGCCGTGCCTGCGACCACGAGAACACCCACGGGATCGCCCGCAGGTCGTCCAGGGACGATACTGACAGGCCGCGCCGGGCGGGGCGCGATCCGATCGGCAGCAGCCCGACCTCTTCAAGCGGGGTGACCTCGGCAAACCACTGCGGGAACCCGTCGGCCTTCACCAGTTCGTGGAAGGCCAGGCGGGACGCCTCGTCCAGCCGCGCGCCCAGTTCCTTGAAGCGCTGCACGCCCGCTTCGTTGCGTTCCTCAACCGAGGGCGCCGACGCGAGCAGGGTCGCCGCCGCGACGTGCTCGATGTGCTGCACGGCGATCGTCGGATCGCCGTACCGCGCCAAAATGACCTCGCCCTGCTCGGTGAGCTTGAACCGACCATCGACCGAATGCGGCGGCTGCGCGAGCACCGCGCGGTTGGCGGGGCCGCCGCCGCGGCCCAACGCCCCGCCGCGCCCGTGGAACAGCGTGAGCGTGATGTTGTGCCGCTGCGCCCACTGCGCGATTCGTTCCTGCGCGGAGTGCAGGGCCAAGGTGGCCGATACGGGACCGACGTCCTTGGACGAATCGGAGTATCCGAGCATGACCTCGACGCGCCGACCGTTTGCTTCAAGGCGCCGCTGAACGGGCTCCAACAGCAACATGGCTTCGAGGATGTCCACGCTGTGCTCTAGGTCGGCAAACGTCTCAAACAGCGGGATCGCGTCGATGATCGGGGCGTCATCCGATCCTTCGAAAGCAAGATTCGCGAGCTGATAGACGGCCGCCAGGTGCTCCGGCTTCTGCGTGAACGACACGATGTACCGGCGCACGGCCCGCACGCCGTATCGCTTCTGTATGGCGCCGATCGCCCGGTAGGTGTCCAGCACCTCTACCGTGCGCTCCTTCAGATCGCCGTCCAGGCCGTTCTCAGCGATATCCGCCAGCGCCTCCTCGTGCACCTGCGAATGCTGGCGCACCTCCAGCTCCACCAGGTGGAACCCGAACGTCTGCACCTGCCAGATCAGGTTCTGCAACCCGCCGTAGGCCGCGCGCGGCGCCCCCGCCGCGATCAGGGAGTCCTGCACGACGCGCAGGTCGGCCTCGAGTTGCTCCGCGGACGCGTAGGCCAGGTCCGCATCCCGGCGCCTGGTGGCGGCTATCCTCTCCGAAATGACCAGCAGAACGGCTCGGTGGCGCTCGTTCGCGGACTTTGCGTCCGCAAGTTCGGTGAGGCGGCGCGATAGTTGGCGCTGCCGGGTCCACAGTCCGTTGAGTGCCGCGGACGGCTTGGTGGTGTCGTCATCGACGGTGAGCCGACGCGCAATGTCGTGGGTCGAACGCTCCAGGGCGGTCAGGATTTTCTCGGAGGCGATCTGCGTGGCCTCGCGGGTGATTTCCGCGGTCACGTTCGGGTTGCCGTCCCGGTCCCCGCCGATCCAGGACCCGAGCGACACGAACGGGGTGACGATCGGTTCGATCCGTCCCGCGCGCTCCCCGAGTAGCCAATCGTCGAAGCGGCGGTAGACCGCCGGGATCACGTTGAACAGCGTCGATTCGAACACCGCCATGATCTGGCGCACCTCGTCCAACACGGTTGGCTTCGACGTGCGAATCAGGGCCGTGCGCCACAGCCCGTCGATTTCGGCGAGCATGGAACGCTCGTTTTCCGCCAGGGACGTGCCGCCCAACCGCAGCGAATCCCGCTCCGCCAACAGTTCGGAAATACGGCGAATCGCCCCGGTAACCGCGCGCCTGCGCGCCTCGGTCGGGTGCGCGGTCAGGACCGGCCGGAATTCGAGTTCGGTGAGCCTGCGCACCGCTTCCTCGTGCCCGACCTCGGCGGAAAGCTGCGCAAACGCATCGGGCAGCGTGTCATCCTGCGTAATCGCATGCGCGTCCACGTTGGCCTCGCGCTGGCGCAGCACCCGCACGCGGTGGTATTCCTCGGCCAGATTGGCCAGGTGAAAATAGCACGTGAACGCCCGCGCCACCTGCTCAGCCTGCTGCATCGAGTAGGTCTCGACCAGCTCCCTGGCCTGCGCCAGCGCGTCGGACTCCGGGTCATCGTAGGCGAGGATGCTCAGCTCGCGCAGGTGCTCAACCGATTCGAGCAGCTCCTTGCCGCCCGATTCTTCGAGCACCGTGCCCAGCAGCCTTCCGAGCATCCGAACGTCTTCACGCAGCGGTTCGGGGACCTCGTGGCGGGCGAACGAACGGCGCACATTTGATGCGGCCGGGGTGCCCGCGGCATCCGCGGATTCAGAAACAGTCACCCCACTAGGGTAAAGGGAAATTGTTTCACGCGTAATGCGCTTTCGCGATGGGCCTAAGTCCCCACCCGCCTCGCGCCGCCGCGTATCCGCCACACCGCAGCGCATAAAGGGGTCCTGACCTGCGGGTTGGCGCGGCTCGGGGCATGGGGCGCACCCGGCCGCGATGATTTTTGGGACGAGGCCCCCTACAACCAGTCCCGGTGCTTGAATTGCAGGTAGAGCGCAACGGACGACGCAACGATCAGCGCGACCGCGATCCAGAATCCGCCGGAGGTGCCGAAACTCGGGTAGTTCACGTTCATGCCGTAGGCGCCGGTAATCATGGTCGGCACTGCGATGATGGCCGCCCAACTCGTGACTTTCTTCATGACGAGGTTGAGGCGGTTCCCCTGGGCGGTCATATTGGTGTCGATGATGGTGGAAACCATGTCCCGCAGGGAGTCGGCCCAGTCAGCCACGCGCAGCGTGTGGTCGTAGACGTCCTGGAAGTAGGGCGCCAATGGTTCCGCCTCGCTCGCGGGCAGCGCCCCGCCGTGTTGCCGCACGCCCAGCAGCCGCCGAAACGCCGCGCGCGGGCTCGCCATTTCCGCACCGCCGAGCCCCTTGTGCGCACTGGGGGCCGCGGGGGGTTGCCGGTCGGCTGCGCCACCGACAAACTCGCTGCGGCGCAGCAGCTCGCCCACGACCTCGCGCATCGGCAGCGCCAACCTGCGCAGGGTGACGATCTGCTTGTGCGCGCGGTAGGCGGCGCGCTGGACCTGCTGGGTGTTGACGTCCTCCTTGAAGACCGATTCCTCCAGGTCGTCGACGGATTCGTCCATGGCCTGCACCGTATCGAAGTGGGAATCGACAACCGCGTCCAGCAGGCCCCACACCATCCCGCCAACACCGTGCCGGATGAGCCCGGGATGCGCATCCCAGGCGCGCATAACGCCCGCGATGTCGAACCGGCCCCCGGGGCGCACCGTGACCAGGCTCTGCGCGGTCACGAACGCGTCTATCTCCTTGCGCACCAGCTCATTGGACCCGGCCGGGGCGGGGCCCAACTCGTAGGCGGTCAGGAATAGCTGATCGTCGTATCGGTCCAGCTTGGGACGCTGATGCTGTTCCAAGACGTCCTCAACGGCAAGCGGGTGCAAGTTGAATAGTTCTTGCAGGTGAGCCAGCGTCGGCCGGTCGGGATCCACCAGGTCAATCCACACGATCACTTCGGGGTCCGCCAAGAGCGCGGGGACTTCCGTCAGGGGGAAGTCCGCCCTATCTCGCGCGCCCGCCCGGTATGACAGTGTCCGCATCCGCGGCGGCGCATCCGCGGGCGGTTTTGCGGTCCCCGGCGTGCCGGTCATCGCACCGGCGGGCGTTCCCCGGAACCGCGCTTGCGCAACGCGGTCGGCAACACGGTCTCCTCACACGACTGCGCGCGTACACCCGACCGCGCCAGCACTCGCTTGGCCGCCAATCTCCCCATCTCGGTGGGGTCGTGGCTGATCGTCGTCACCCCAAGCAGGTCCGAGAGCGCAAAGTCGTCGAAGCCGACCAGCGCAGTTTCCGGAGCGAACTGCGTGATCGCCTGCAACGCCCCGATCGTGATCTGGTTGTTCCCGGCGAAGACCGCGGTGGGCGGCTCGGGCAGCGTCAGCAGCGCCTTGGTGGCCGCGAACGCGGAATCGACGTCGTGCGCGCTGTTGCTCGCCCAACGCAGGGGGTCGGGTATTCCCGCCTCAACCATAGCCGCCTGGTACCCCTCGAACCGCAGCTGCCGCGTGCGCAGACGCGGATAGTCGCCGAGGTAGCCGATTTTTGTGTGCCCGTGTGATATCAGATGCGCCGTTCCCTCGTACGCGCCGGCGTAGTTGTCCAACACAAACGAGTCCGCGGCCAGGCCGACGGCCGGCCTGTCGAGAAAGACCAGCGGAACGCCGCGGTTCTGGTAGGCCTCGTACTCCCCGTGACTGTCCAGCGTCGATACAACCAATAAACCATAGACGCGTTGGTCGATAAAATCGCGGACGAGTTCCCTCTCTGCCTCCGGTTCCTCATCCGAACTGGCGATGGTCAGCCGGATGCCGTGGCTGCGAATCTCGTGTTCGACGCCCTTGGCCACCATTGAGTAGAACGGGTTGGAAAGGTCGCCGGTAATGAGGCTCACCACAGGTGTCGTGACGCCTCGTTTGAGCAGACTCGCCATTGCGTTGATGCGGAATCCGACGTTCTCCGCGACGCTGAGGACCCGTTCGCGGGTCTCCTTCGCGACGTGCTTTTCGCCGTTGATGGCGCGCGACGCGGTCTTCAGGCTGACCCCGGCCAATTGCGCCACCATCGCCAACGTCGGAGCGGTCTGTTCGATGTCGTAGGTTCCGCTTTCGCTGCCGGAAGGTAGGACCTTGCTTTCAACCATTAATGTCTATCCTTCCGTGGTGTTCGAAAAGATTCTACTGTACCTGTGGTCCCAGGTCCCGCCGCGACAGCGATGAGATGCGGGAGGGGCCGGTGGGTTGTGCGCCGCGCCCGCAAGCAACCAACACACAAAACCACACCGGCCCCACACCCACACCCGCGCCTAGCGCATGCGCATCTTCTTCGAAGACTTACCCTTCACAACCGACTTCGCCTTCGCCTTCGGCACGAACTTCACCCGCACCTTCACACCCTTCGACACGGCCTTCTTCAACCGCACCGTCACCTTCCCCTTCGCCGAAACCTTCACCTTCTTCTTCGCCAACACGCGCTTACCAACAACAACACGCACCGAACCAGAAGGCCACACGCCCGACGACAACTTGCCCAACTTCACGCGCACCTTCACACGCGAACCAGCAACCTGCTTCACCTTCACCTTCTTCAAGCTAGCCTTGACCACCCGCACGACCTGACCAGACACCGGCGAACTCACAACACGCCCACCAACAACCACCGACGCCGTCACCCGACCATACGAACCAACCCGCAACTTCGCCGGCAAAACAGCCGAAGCAACATAAACACTCCCCTGCCGACGAATCTTCGCTGTAGCCAAAACCTTCGCCCCGGACTTGAACGTCACCGTCCCCTGGGTCGCGTTCGTCACAACGACCGCGACGGTGGCCCGGCGCTTGGCAATCGCACCGTAGGACTGCTTCAGCTTGCTGAACCGCGGCGCGGACAGGCTAGCCGCCTTACCGGAGTCGGTGCCGCCGGTGTTCCCACCATCGCCACCACCGGTGTTCCCACCGTCGTCCTTGGTCTTGACGGTCACTGTGACTGTTTGCGATGCGGCCGCGTTGTACTTGGCATCACCGGCGAATTCCGCTGCGAACGTGTAGACCCCCGCCTCGACGGAAGACACGGTGTAGCTGGCCTTGCCATCGGCAATCGCTGCGGTCCCGATGACCTCGCCCGACGACTTGAAGCTCACCGTGCCCGTGGCATCGCTGGGCACGGTGGCCGTCAGAGCGATGCTGTCGCCCGCCACGGGCGCGGCAGGCAACGCCGTCAGGGTCACGGCGGCGTCCGTCTTCTCGCTGTCGGTCACCGTGATGGTCGTGCTGGTCTGCGCAGACGTCACAGAGTCATCCGCGACGATGCTGACCCGGTAGATCCCGGCCTTGGCGTAGGTGTGCTGACCCGTGACCGCACCGGATTCGGCCAGCGAAACCTCTACGGCCTCGCTGCCGTCGCCCCAGTTGACGACCGCCGTGCGCTCACCGCTTTGGTCACCTGCGGAGACCGTGGCCAGATCGAACGTGGTTGCAGCACCCGATTTTGCGCTAGCGGCCTGTCCGGCCGCGATCGAAACCGGCTCGGTAAGCGTCCCGCTGCCGTCGCTCGCGATAGCAAACACGTGCTGCCGCGCCTTCGTTGAACTATCAACGGCCGGCATCTCGAGCCAGAAGCCGCCACCGTGACCCTGCTCCAGCGTCACCGAAGCAGTTGCCCATAGCTTGAATGCGTTATTTGGTGCGTCGACCGTCGTCGACGTTCCCTTCCAACGGCCCATGCTGGCGCCGACCACGACGTTGCCCGCGCCAATACCGTCTGCACCGGTCGCCGAGTCCCAGTTATTGAACTCCAGGTTGAAGGGCTTGGTCGTCCCGTCATCGAAGATGAGCTTCGCCGCTTTGGAAAGGCTCGTCTCCGTTGCCATACCGATGAACGACACCTTGGTGGCGTCAGCTGGCACATAGACCCGCACTTTGCGCGTGGTTTCGCCGGTCAGGTTGTCCTTTTCGCCAGATGCGATCTGCGGGAGAGTGAATTTCAGGGACGAGTCCCCCGGCACCGAATACTGCGTACCCTGCACCACTGCTGGAACGCTGACGCTTCGCGATCCATCCGTGATGGACTTTGCCTCAGCCAGCGACTCCTTGCGGTAGCCGTTGGCGTTCGAGGCACCATCGCAGGCGACCGCGGTACCCGCATTTGTCAGGCACGCGTTGTCGAAGTTCGATTCGAACCTGGCGTCACGCGTAACCGTTATGACACCCGTCGACACCGTGGTGACCCCGTCGTATGTGACCTTAACGGTCACCGGGTACTCACCGGCCCGGTCGTACGAGTGCGTGGCCTTAACGACGCTGCCGGCGATGCCGCCCGCTGCGACCGTCGCCGCCTGGGCATCGGAGCCATCACCGAAATCGACGGTCGCGCTCGCCGCGCTCACGTCCGCGATCCCTGAGACGGTCGC
This sequence comes from Rarobacter incanus, assembly GCF_006715765.1. Classification (NCBI taxonomy): domain Bacteria; kingdom Bacillati; phylum Actinomycetota; class Actinomycetes; order Micrococcales; family Rarobacteraceae; genus Rarobacter; species Rarobacter incanus. The sequence goes on along the minus strand of NZ_VFNV01000001.1, from coordinate 1,661,943 downwards.
GATGACGGATGGCGTTTGTTCGCCCGCCGCCACCGAGATGTCACTCGGCACCGCTGCCTCGACCTCGCCGGTAGCACCCGTTGCATCCGGGTCCACCAGAAGCTCGACTTCAGCCAATTCCGACCCGTTACCGAACACGATGCGGTACTGCGAATATGACCCGGGATCTTCAACCTGGAACGGAACAGTCTGCAGCGGGTAATCGAAGAATGATCCGCTGCGCGAGTCAAGGTCCGTCCAGTCCGTGCCGGAGTTGGATCCCTGTAGCTTCCAGGATGTCGGGGCTGCCGCCTTCGTTGCGCTGGTGAGCGTGTAGGTCTTGACCTTGACCGGGCCCTGCGTTGAAACCGCCTTCAACGTCGAGCCGGCGACAGTCATTGCCGACTTCGTGTCGGACGTGTCATCGACAAGCTTCGCGGTGTCGCTGATACCAGTGGCGCTCACCTGGGCGTTGCCAGACTTGGTCAGGTCCTGCAGCGCGGCCGGCGCCGAAACCGCGCGGGTCTGGTCGTTGCCCCAGGTAGAGGGGGTGGACTGCATCGTGAAGTCCAGCGTGCTGGCGGCACGCAGATCCGACACGCTCAGGCTCGGGGTCGACAGCGCCTTGTCGCCAACCTTCACGCCCGAAACGTAGACGTTGTCGTACGAGTTGTTCTGCGCCGTGATCGTCAGCTTTCCGCCCTGCGATGCGGACCTGTTGATGATCATCTTGTCGAAGGCGGGCGACCCCACGGTGTACTCGCCGGATGCGAGCGACAGCGGGTAGAAGCCCATCGCCGAGAACAGGTACCAGGCGCTCATTTCGCCGTTGTCCTCATCGCCGGGGTAGCCCTGCCCGATGTCGGATCCGACGAAGAGGCGCTGGAGCGATTCGCGCACAACCTCTTGCGTGCGGGTCGCATCGCCGGTTGCGGCGGAGATGTACGGAATGTGGTGCGATACCTGGTTGCTCATGCCGAGTTGCCCGATGCGCACCGCGGAGGCTTCCAGTTCCTCGTGGATCGTCCCGGTCGTCTTTTCGGGCGTTGCGTAGAACTGGTCCAGCTTCGCCTTGATGCCCGCCGTTGTCGAACCGTACAGGCCCGCCAGGCCGTCGGTGTCGAAAGGCGCGTGGAAGGCGAAGTTCCACCCGTTGGTCTCCGTGTAGGGACCCCACCACGTCTTCGGGTTGTAGTTCGACGAATTCGAACTGAACGTTCCATCGGCATTGCGGGTGGTAAAGAAGCCGCCTGCCTCGGTGTTGAACATGTTGACGTAGTTCTTGGCGCGGTCACGGTAGTAGGTTGCCTGCTCGGCGTACCGGGCTCGCTTCGCTGCGGACAGGGAGGTATCCGCCGCTAGCTTCTCGGCCATGGCCGCGATGCCGGCATCGTTGATGTTGCCCTCCAGACCCCAGGACACGGACTCGTGCAGGTTCGAATCCGAATACCCGAGGAAGGTCGACGTCTGCAACCCCTTGCGGCCGACGCGTGCTTCATCGCGGTTGTTGTTGTTCCAGTATTCGCTTGGCGCGGAGACTGTCGCGTTCTTGACCGCGGCCGCAAAGGCGTGTTCCGCCTGCGCCGTCGACATCGAGTTCGTCGAAATGTAAACGTCAGCGAAGGCGACGTCGGAACTCGTCCCTGTCATGATGTTCGAATATCCCGGCGAGCTCCACCGCGAAACCCAGCCGCCGTCGTCGTACTGGTCCAAGAACCCGTCGACCAATTCGGTTGCGAATTCCGGGTATAGCAACGAGTACAGGGGCCACGCCGTGCGGTAGGTGTCCCAGAACCCGTTGTTGACGTAGTTCTTGCCGGTCATGACCGGCACGTTCTGATCGGTCTTGTCAGCCGAGGTCCCGCCAACCGCCGACGCGTACTTGTACTCGGTTCCGACTTTCTCCCAGCGAGCGTTCGGGTACATGTTGAGGCGGTACAGGCTCGAGTAGACCTTGACCTTGTCGGCGTCGGTTGCGGTGGTGGACTGGCTCATGTCGATGACGCTGAGCCTTTCCTGCCAGGTGAGCGCCGCCGCCGTTTGAATGTCGCTGAACGACTTGTTCGCAACCTCTTGCGCGAAGTTGGACTGCGCTTGGTCGTCGCCGATGAACGACGTCGCGATGCGCAGGGTGACCGTCTTGTTGGCCGCCGTGTCAAAGCGGGCGTAGTAGCCGCTGCGACCACCGTTCGCGCTGCCCTGGGCGGTGGCGGCGGAATCGAATTCGCCGTAGATGTACATGCGGGTCGAACCTGATCCAGAACCGCCCTTGGCGTTGCCGGAGACCCAACCCGTGAGCTTGTTGCCGGAAACCTGGAAGCTGGAATCCTGCGAAAGTGCGCCGTCGATCAGCAGAGTGCCCGTGTTCTGCCCGGCCGGGAACGTGAACTTCATGATGCCCGCGTGCATTGTCGGAGCCACCTCGACCTGCAGGCCATTGGTCGTCTTGACGCTGTAGTAATCGGGGCGAGCAATTTCATCATCGTGGCTGAACGCGGCCGCGCGCGCGCTGCGATCGGCGTTGGTGGTGGTCGCGCTCGTCGACGGCATGATCGACATTGAGTCGGAGTCACCCATCCACGGGCTGGTTTCGTGCGAAATCCCGACGCCCTGCAGTGTCGTGAGGTTATCGGAGTTGTTCTGCCGCGCGTACTGGTAGAGCTTGTTGTCGTCCGTGTTGGTGAACGGGGTCCAGAAGTTGAAGCCGTTCGGGACGGCCGTTGCGGGGATGTTCGACCCGCGCGAGAACTTGTCGTTCGCGTTCGTTCCGCGGCGCGTATCCACGTAGTTCACAAGCTGGCTGGCATCGATGGGCGCCACGGTCTTGATCGCAATGTCATCGACGTAGCCGACAATCGATGTGCCGCTTGCCGCGGTGTCGTTGTCGTAGGTGATCGCAATGTTCTTGATCGTCCTACCCTTGTAGGCACTCAGGTCCACCGCCACCGAGTTCCATTGGTTTGCGTACAGGGCCTTTTCCGAACCCTGCTTGCGGGCCTGAACGTGGAATCCGTTGGTGTCGCGTTGGTCGGCGTTCGCCGACAGCCACGTCCCGTCATCGAACTGCACGTCAAGCGCAACGTAGGTGGCCGAATACTCCCAGTCCGAGTTCAGCACCGGGTAGATCTTGTAGCTGAACTGGGTGTTTGTGGCTACCGACGCGTTAACGTTGGAGCGAATCTCGACCTTCGAGGTGACCGCGCCCGCGCCGATATGCTTGCCCGCATACATCAGGGAAGCCTTGCCGGTGAATCCGGCGCCCTCCTTCTGGGTCCATCCGCCGGTCGGGCCGGTGGCCTGCGCCACGGCCAACGAACCCGCCTGCACGGTGCCGAGCTTGAGCGTCCAATCGGCAAGCTGGAAGTCGTTGGCCCCGTTGTTTTCCGTGATGGCCAGCTTGTAGTACGAGTACTCGGGGCTCCCCGAGGTGGCGTAGTTGTTAACCGACTTGCTGCCCGCGAAGCTCTGGCCGCTTTGGTTGTCGAGCGGCGTCCATGCACTGCCATCATTCGATCCGTACACGGCCCACGACTTCGGGTTACGACCCGACCAGTCGGCCGCATCTGCGCCTGAGGTAAGCGAGTATCCACTTATGGGCGTCTTGACCCCCATCGCGTAGACGACCTCAAACGGGGTGGAGCCGCTCGGCTTATTTCCGGTGTACCACTTGGTGTCGCCGGACCCGTCGGACAGGTTGCCCACGCTCTCGCTGGACCCGCTATTTGCCACGTTCGAGGGCGTCACCGACACGGTGAGCGGCCTTCCCGTGATCCCCGTGAAAGTGGTGGGAACGGCACCCAAGGCGGTTCCCACCACCTGCGAATCGCCGGATTCGAACGATGTGGACCACGACGCCACTGCGAGCGCGGCTGGCGCCTGCGCCAGCGCGCCGGTCGCGGCCATAGCGGCTGCGGCGGCAAATACGACTACTGATCGGCGCCTTGCGCGGGGCGCTTGATCAAAAACCTTCACGGGGACTCCTGAAATCGGGCGGGTTGCTCAATGTGACTCCGCAGTAACGGCCCGACCTAGGCATGCGCCGTGACAACGTTGTCAACCAACCTTCATAGTACGCCCCCGCCTGCGGCACCGCAACGCCCCGCTGGGCAACTGCTCAGATGCGGGAGGGGCCGGTGGGTTGTGCGCCGCGCCCGCAAGCAACCAACACACAAAACCACACCGGCCCCACACCCACACCCGCGCCTAGCGCATGCGCATCTTCTTCGAAGACTTACCCTTCACAACCGACTTCGCCTTCACCTTCGGCACGAACTTCACCCGCACCTTCACACCCTTCGACACGGCCTTCTTCAACCGCACCGTCACCTTCCCCTTCGCCGAAACCTTCACCTTCTTCTTCGCCAACACGCGCTTACCAACAACAACACGCACCGAACCAGAAGGCCACACGCCCGACGACAACTTGCCCAACTTCACGCGCACCTTCACACGCGAACCAGCAACCTGCTTCACCTTCACCTTCTTCAAGCTAGCCTTGACCACCCGCACGACCTGACCAGACACCGGCGAACTCACAACACGCCCACCAACAACCACCGACGCCGTCACCCGACCATACGAACCAACCCGCAACTTCGCCGGCAAAACAGCCGAAGCAACATAAACACTCCCCTGCCGACGAATCTTCGCTGTAGCCAAAACCTTCGCCCCGGACTTGAACGTCACCGTCCCCTGGGTCATTCCTGCGACCACGGCCGAAACTGTGACGCGGCGCTTGGCAATCGCACCGTAAGGCTGCGAGGCCTTCGAGGCGGTCGGCGCCCACACGCGAACGGTTGTCGGGTCTGTCCCCGTCCCATCACTACCGCCGGTGTTCCCACCATCGCCACCACCGGTGTTCCCACCGCCAGTGTTACCACCGTCACCACCGCCGGTGTTCCCACCGCCAGTGTTACCGCCATCACCACCACCGGTGTTCCCACCGCCAGTGTTACCGCCATCACCACCACCGGTGTTACCACCATCGCCACCGCCGGTGTTACCACCATCACCACCACCGGATGGCTCGGTCGCGGTCACGCCTACCGCCCCGGAAACCGACTGCTGCCCGTCGTCGAGGGTCACCACCACGTTATAGGTGCCGGCCTTCGCGTAGGTGTGCTTCCCCACAATCTTGCCGTCGCGGACGGTGGCAAGGGTAACGGGACCGCCATCGCCCCACGCAATCGACGCCGAATACTGCCCCGCGCCGGCGCCTCCGGCGGCGGTTCCCAGCACGTACTCCGTCTCCGTCCCGGCGACGCCGGAAACGCTCGATCCGGCGGTGAAAATGAGCGCCGGAACGGAACTGGTCGTGCCGTCGCTTGCAATGCCGAAAACGTGAATCTGGCCCTTCGAAATGCCCGTCGCGATCGCGGGAAGGGTGATCGAGATCGGCGTGGTCCCCGATTTCAGCGAAATCACCTGCGAGGCGAAGATACCGACCTTCAGATCGTCGCCGGTGCCGGCGTTCAGCAGCCGCCGATTCGAGGAACCGACTACGGTGCCGGAACTCACGCCGCCGACCCAGTCGCCGAAGCTCAGGTCGAATTCGGTCGACTCGCCGTTGGCGTAGTGAATCCGCGCCTTGCCGCTGTGCGCCCCCTCGTTGGCCGTACCGTACACCGCGAGCTTCGTGGCCCCCGAACCGAGGTTGAGCGCAATGGTCTGCCCGAGCGCCACGACGTTATCTGGCTCACCCGCTGACGTGCTGGGCACGACTAACTTTACCGACGAGTCGCTGGGGTGCTTCACCGTCGCCCCGCTAGTCCAGCCACTGGCAGCCAACTGGGTGCGATCAAATGCATACCCGTTGCCGTCGCAGTCGGCGGCCGTTCCGAGCGTCGTCGTGCACGCGCTGTTGAAGTAGGCCGTGAGCGCGGCGTCGCGCACCACCGTCACCGTCGCCGTGTCCGTCACCGTCGACCCACCCTTGGTGACCTTGACGGTCATCGTGTAGGTGCCCGGCAGCGAGTAGGTGTGGTTTGCTCGCATCCGGACTCCGGTAAGACCATCGCTTTCCAGGCCGAGGGTTCGTTGCGCGGTTCCGTCCCCGTAGTCGACGCTCGCGGTCAGCCCGGCGGTCGAGGTGACACCGCTCACGGCTCCCACGGTTGCGCTCAGCGGTTGCCCCGCGCGCACGCCGCTTTGATCCGTGGCGCTCACGCCGAGCGTATCCCCGACCGGCACGCCGGAGACCAAGAACTCGACTTCGGCCATCGAAACGTTACCGCTATTCGTGCCGGTGATGAGCAAGCGGTAGGCGGAGTAATCCCCGGGGTCCGAAATTGCAAATGGGCGGGTCTGCCGGTTCCAATCGAAGCTCTCGTTCTGGTGGGAATCGAGCGTCTTCCAGCCGGTATCGGCATCGAATCCCTGGAACTGCCACGACTTTGGCGAACCGTTGTTCTTGTCGGTTCCGCTAGTAATGGTGTACGAGTCCACCGTCACGGTACCGCTGTTCGCCGTCCAGGTGATGTTTCCGGTCGCGGAGCCGAAGGACCCGTCCGAGAGCGATGAGTTGTCGTACAGCGATCCGGTGTTGGTTCCGCTCGTCACCGACGTCGTGCCCGTTGACCCGCCGAGAACGTCTCGATGCACCTGCGGCGAGTCGGCGTCCAGGTCCTGCGAACCCCACGAAGACGCCGTCTCAGAAACGGTGAAGTTCAACGCGGAGGCGGCGCGCAGGTCGCTTTGCGACAGGCTCGTCGTGGTCAGTTGCTTGGTGGATCCGCCCGTGGTGAGCGAGACCCCGGACACGTACTTTTTGGCCCAGGTCTTGCCCGGCGCGGTGATCGTAAGATCGCCACCGCGCGCTGGGGTGCGCTTGATGACCATCTTGTCGAGTAGCGGCGTGCCGATCGTGTAGTTACCGGAACCCAGCGCCAAGGGGTAGAACCCCATCGCGGAGAAGATGTACCAGGAACTCATCTCCCCGTTGTCCTCGTCGCCGGGGTACCCCTGGCCGATTTCCGATCCGACGAACAGTCGCTGCATGACCTCGGAAACTACCTCTTGGGTCGTTGTCGGGTCACCCGCCGCCGCCGAGATGTACGGGATGTGGTGCGAAACCTGGTTGCTCATCCCGAACTGGCCCATGCGGACGTCCCGGGCCTCGAATGTCTCGTGAATGCTGCGGCTCCAGGCCCGCTCCGGGGTCGAATAGAAGGTCTTGAGCTTGTTGACCAGCCCCTGCTTGCCGCCGTACAGGGCCGCCAAGCCATCCACATCGAAGGGCGCGTGGAAGGCGAAGTTCCAGCCGTCGGTTTCGGTGTAGAGGTGGTTGCCGTTGTAGTTGTAATCCTTGCCCAGATCCCAATCCTCGGGGTTGTAGATGCCCTCGCTGCGCGCGGTTGAGTCCGAATACTGGCCGGCCTTGTATACCCATGAACCATCGACGTACTTCCCCTGGAAGAATCCCTTCGAGTTGCCCCCGATGGACGAGTCGAAGATGTTGGAGTAGTCCTCGGAACGGGTCAGGAAGTACTGCGCCTCGCCTGTGTAACGCTTCCGCTTGGCTGCACTAAGGCTGGTGTCCTGCGACAGCTTCTGGGCCATCTTGCCCAGCGCGTAGTCGTTGATGTAGCCCTCCAGGCCCCACGATACCGACTCGGGTTGCAGGACCGGGGTGTACCCCAGGAACTGAGAATTATCGATTGACTTGCGCCCGACCTGGTTCGATCCGGTGCCTGCTGGCGTGTTGCCCGACGGCACCACCGTGGCATTCTTGACGCCCGCCGTGTAGGCCTCCTCCGCGAGTTTCGTGCTGATGGCCCCCGATGTGTAGGCCTCCGCGAAGGCGGCGTCGGAACTCGTCCCTGTCATAAGATCCGCGTATCCGGGTGAACTCCACCGCGATATCCAGCCGGAATCCCGGTATTGCTGGACAAATCCGTCGACCAGTTCCTCCGACAGATCCGGGTACAGGAAGGCGTAGAGCGGCCACGCGGTCCGATACGTGTCCCAGAACCCGTTGTTGACGTACATTTTCCCGCTCTTGACCTGCGCATTGGTCGACGTGGCCGTCGCGTTGCCGCTCTTTTGCGCCAGCGGGCTCGCGTACTTCCATTCGGGCGTGGCAGATCCCAGCGCCGAGACGTCCTCGTGCAGGATGTTCGGGTAGATGTTGAGGCGGTATAGATCCGAATAGATGTTGACCTTTTCGACGTCCGTGGCGTTGGAGCCGGTGAGATCGATGACGCCCAGGCGCTCGTTCCACGCCGCCTTCGCCAGGTTGCGGATCTGGTCGAAGGACTTTCCGGTCACCTCCCGCGCCAGGTTCTTCGCGGCCTGGTCCTGGGAAATGAAGGATGTCGCCCACCGCAGTTCGACGGTGCGGTCGCTACCGGAGATCGCGAATCGGCCGTAGGCGCTGCCGGCGCGGTCCGACGCGGAGTCACGCGCGGTGGGGTTCTTCGAGAACTTCCCGGAGATGAACATGCGCGAGTTGCCCGTCGAAAGCCCCGAACCGCCCTCGACCCACCCGGTCACGTTGCCGGAGGCGTCGATGTTGAGCTGACCCTGTTCGCCGCTGAACGTGCGGTCGAGCACGACGCGTATCCCCGACTCGTCGTTGTCGTTCGTGAATCGGTAGATCCCGCCGTGGTTGGTCATCGTGACCTCGGTGGTGATCTTCGAGTCGAACGCGACTTTGTAATAATCCGGTTGGGCAACCTCATTGTCGCGGCTGAACGACATGGAGCGGGCGTTCAGATCGCCCGACGGCCTGCCGCCGTCCTTGTCCGGCATGACGGCGATCTGCGCGCGGTCGCCCATCCACGGGCTGGTTTCGTGGGAAATCATGATGGCCTGCAGGCGACTCTTGTTGTCGTCATCGTTGTTGCCCTGCCAATTGTGGATCCACGAATCCTGATCCGCCCGGGTCACGGGGGTGACGAAGTTGAAACCGTTGGGCATGGCCGTCGCGGGGATGTTGTTCCCGCGCGAGAACGACCCGGAGGAATTCGATCCGCGGCGCGTGTCAACGTAGTTCGTCAGCGATGAGCTGTTGATGGGCTGGGCCTGCCGCACCTTGATGTCGTCGACATAGCCGCTGAACGACGTGGCCCTGACCCCGACCGGGTTCTCGTACGTCATCAAGATCTTCTTGACCGTCTTGCCTGCGGCACCCGCCCCCAGGCTCACGCGTACGCTGTTCCATTGGTTCCCGTACAGGACCTTCCCTACGCCCTGCCCACGGGCGGTGAACCCGTATCCGTATTGGTCGGTGAGGTTGAGGGACGAGGCCCGCGTCCCGTCGGTGAACTCGACGTCGAGGGCGGCGTAGGTCGCGGGGTACTTTTTGCTCGAGTCGTCCGACGCCGAATACCTGCTGTCGTTGCTGTTCATCTGGGGCAGGATCATGTACGCGAGTTCGGTGTCGGAGCCAACGGCGATGTTCAGGTTGTCGAACAACACCGAAGCCGCATTCGCCGATCCGCTCGCGGAGATTGTGCCGGCGTATTTCAGCGCCTTCATCCCGGTCCAGCCCGCGCCGGACTTGATGTTCGAGCCGCTGGTCGGGCCGCCGCCCGCCGTGATCGTCATTCCGCCGCCAACCTGGGTCGAGGATCCATCCGACAGGTCGAGGTCGGCCAGCTGCGTGATGGTGCCCCCCGCATTTTCGCGGATCACGAGCTTGTACTGGTCGTACGCGGTCGTGTTCGTTACGTCGTACACCTTGGCGGCTCCGCGCGATTCAAAAGTCTGGCCGGACTTGTCACTTAGTTCCTGCCAACTACCGCTGCCGGCGCGGGCCATGAGCTTCCACGCCTTCGGGTCGCGTTCGGCGGCGTCGCCCCCCGAAATCAGTTGGTACTTCTTCACCACTTTTGCCGAACTCAGCGTGACCGTTATTTCCAACGGACTTGACGTGCTTGGTTGCGCAAAGGCCAACCACTTCGTCGCAGCGTCGCCGTCCACGAGTTTGGCGGCCGTCTCGCTTGGCGAGTTTTCTGACGTCGCCGCGATGCCCGAAACCGATTGCGCCAGCGAGCCCGCCAAATAGGTCGACCCCACGTTGGCGGACCCAGCGTTGTTCGAAGCAACGGGCTGCGGGTCCCCGGACTCGAACGAGGTGGACCAGGTGGCCGCGGCCAACGCCGCGGGCGCACTGACCAACGGCGCCAGAACGAGCGCACCGGCGCAGGTCAGGGCGGCAGCGGCGATTCGGTGCGGCCGGCGCGCAAACTTGCGGGGTTGGTTCGGTGTGTGCAGCATGGCGGCTACCCTTCGTCACTCACGATTGTTGTTCGAGCCGGGCAACGATGCGCCGCGCGCAAGATTGGGCAAGCGCAACGAAATGTGGCGACAACGTTGTCAGCACTTGGACGTTATCCGACTTTAGGTCTCACGTCAACCGCTGCGCGGGGCGGCGATAGCTGTCGGAAGCGAACCGGAAATGTTTGACATGACAACGCGTCGTTCGTACGCTCGTAGGTGACTACATGACACCGTTGTCAGCAAAGCGAGGAAATCTCTCCCAAACCGGTTCAACAATTCGGGCCATCTTCACCAGTATTTCGCGGACAGTTCAATCTGCGGTGAGAGCCTGAACGCGCAGGTCAAACCCCATTTCGACGGGCGAAACACAGGTCACGGGACCATCGCCTCGCATATTCGCAGGACAGGCAGGACAAGAGTGAAGACATATAAGTTAGTGGGTGGCGGCCGCGCCCGCCGCGTATCGGTGGCCCTTGCGGCGGCTACCGCTCTGGTCGCCGGAGCGTTCGCCACCGCGGCGCCCGCCCAGGCAGCCGAACTGAGCGCCTATGACGCAGTAAACATGTGGATCGGCACGGCCAAGGACAACAGCCAGGTCAAGGCCAACGACGCCTTCGGTAACACCTGGCCCGGGGCAACCACTCCGTTCGGTATGGTCCAGTTTTCCCCGACCACAACCGCCTACACCAATACGAACTGGCAGAACGAGTACGGGAACGACGGCGCGTACATGACGTCGTACTCCGACATCTTCATTCGCGGATTCGGCATGACCCGCCTGTCGGGCACCGGCTGCAACGATCGCTTCTCCGGGTTCGACATTCCGTTCCTGCCCTACACCGGGACCGTCAACGACGACGGAACCCTTCCGGCAAGTTCCGGCACCCCCGGGACCAGCGACGGTAACTTCCGCGACAATTTCGCGAGCCGCTTCCTGCACGCTGACGAGCAGGGCTCGCCCGGGTACTACAAGGTCAAGCTCGACACCGACGGCGGCTCATCCGCGCAAGACAATTCCGGCGCCAAAGACACGACCGTGGAGCTAACCGCAACCACTCGCACGGGTGCCGCGAAGATCGCGTTCCCGGCTGGCAAGGATGCGGCCGTCCTCTTCAACGTCTCCGGCTCGAACAACTCCAACGGGCTCTCCGAGGTCAAGGTCGACGCCGCAAACCGCACCATCTCGGGCTTCGCCACCGCAAAGACCGTCTGCAACGAAGGTTCCTACCGGATCTTCTTCTCCACCACATTTGACCAACCCTTCACGGCCGTCAGCACGTGGCAGGACGGCACCAGCACCGCCGTGACCACGTCCTCCGCGCAGACGGCGGACTCGTCCGTCAATACCACGACGGACGGATCGAAGAACGGTCGCAACAAGTTCGGCGTCGTGCTCAAATTCGCCGATGGGGCGGATGTGGAAATGCGCACCGGAATCAGCTACGTTTCCGACGCGAACGCCGCGCTGAACCGCACCGCGGAGGCCCCCGCATCCAAGAGCTTTGATGCCCTGCGCGCCGGCGCCCGCACCGCCTGGGAAAACGCGCTCAGCACCGTGAAAGCCACCGGCGGCACGGATGCGGAGCGCACCAAGTTCTACACCGCGGTGTATCACTCGCTGCTGCACCCGAACGTCTATGAGGACGTCAACGGGCAGTACCGCGGCTACTACAAGGACTCCAAGGCCAAGAACGACTGGCCCACATCTGGTGATGCGATCAAGCAACTCGCCGCGGGGCAAGAGCACGAATATGTCACCTACTCCTCGTGGGACTCGCTGCGCGGGCAAATGCAACTGATCGCCATGCTGTTCCCGCAGGTCGGATCCGACATGGCCTCGTCGATCTACAACATGAGCAAGCAGGTCGGCACCTGGTACAACTGGCCGCACCTCGGGGCGGCGCAGAAGAAGATGGAGGGCGACGGCATGCAGTCCATCGTCGCCTCCCTCTACGCATTCGGATCCACCGATTTCGACGCGCAGGGGGCGCTGACCTCGATGGTCGATGCCACGTCGCTAGGTAAGGACAGCTACTTCAGGTCGAACTTTGTCCAGTACGCGGGCACCGGGTTCATCGAGGACCGGAACTCCGTGGCGACGTCGACCACGATGGACTACGCGACGGCCGACTTCGGGGTCGCGCAGCTAGCGCAGCGCCTCGCGAACACCTCGACCTACAACAAGTACATGGTGCGTTCGAATAGCTGGCGGAACCTGGTCAATCAAAACTCGTCGGCGAACGCGAACCGCATCGTACCGCGCGACCGCAAGGGGTTCTGGGCGGCGTTTGACCTGACCAAACGGTCGAATAGTTCGGGCGCCCCCGATTCAAACGCCCAAGGCAAGGACCAATTCGACCAATCGACAGCGAACCAGTACCAGTGGTACATGACGCAGAACATGGCGGGGGTCATCAGCGCGCTGGGCGGCGCCAGCGCCGCAGAATCGTACCTGGACTCCCTGTTCAACTACCCGACCCTTAACCGACTCGATGTGTCGGGCTCGTCGTCGACCGGCATGTACATGTCAAACCAGCCCTCCATGCACACCCCCTGGGTGTACAACTGGCTAGGCAAGCCAGCCAAGGCCACGCAGGTTCTGGACAAGGCGCGCGCAACCATGTACTGCGCAAACGCGGTCGATGCGGCGTGCGCCAACCCGGGCTTCTCCGGTTCTACCGGCGTGGGTCTGCCCGGCAATGACGACCTGGGGTCGTTGTCGTCCTGGTACGTCTGGTCCTCGATCGGCCTGTATCCGGCGATTTTCGGTCGCGCGGAGTTGCTGGTCACGTCGCCCAGCTTCGACTCCGTGGTCATTCAGTCCAAGAGCCTCGACGGCTCGGTCCTGGCGAAGGCAAACGGCGGCCGGACCATTTCGATCAAAGCCGCGGGCCAGTCGTCCAACCGTTACATTTCCGCGCTGAAGGTGCGCGGCCAGAACTGGACCAAGTCGTACCTGCCCGAATGGTTCACCCGCGATGGGGGCACACTCGATTTCACCATGAACTCCTCGACGTCGAACGCTTGGGGAACCGCCGCCGACGATGTTCCGCCCTCATTCGGGGACAACTCCAACGCGATGAATGCGGTGGGAACGGGTGACGTGGGAACAAAGAATGCCGGTTCATTGGACGTGGGCGGCACGACGTTCCCGCGCTCACAGCTGGCATCCGCCGGGGCAACGCCCGGGGCGTCGCTTTCCTACGACGGGATCACATACAAGTGGCCCTCCGCCGCGGCAAAGGAGCCCGACAACTGGCTCCCCAACGGCCAGCAACTCAGCGGTGATGGCATAAAGGCATCCTCCATCTCCTTCCTCGGCACCGCAACGAACGGCCCCTCAAGCGGCACGGCTACGGTCACATACACGGATGGCACGAGCGTCGCGATCCCCGTATCATTCCCGGATTGGACGCCCGGTAGCTGGACCGATACTGACACCAATAAGTCGCGTTTGACCGGCTCAAACCGCCTCAAGAGCGACGGCACATTAGACGGCACCACCTGGCGGGTCTACAGCTCAAAGCCCGCCGAGCTGGATTCATCGAAGACGATCGCAACCGTGACGCTTCCCAAGGACGTCACCTCCGGAATGATGCACATCTTCTCCGTGGGCACGAGCGCGGGGGCCATTAGTTCGCCAGTCGCGACGCCGGGCACCGGCGAACCGGCGGATTCGGGTTCGTACGGAGCCGCGACCTTCAACCTCGAGACTGCCTCCGGGCACGTGGGGGAGCAAGTGACGGTGACGGGCTCGGGATTGCCCGCGGACGCCAAGGTCACCGTCAGGGTCGGCATCGACGGGCCAAGCGGCCCATCCGCAAGCGCATCCGCTCACGGAACGGTTACCGCAACGACTGCCATCGGAGTGCTGGCAGGCGGGGCGCAGCCCGTGACCGTCACCGTGACCGTGGCGGGCACCGTTGTGCAAAGTGAACAGGTCGGATCCGTGGAGGTGACATACCAACCCACCTCCGACAGCCCGGCTGAGGCAACGGCCGGTAAGGACTACGCCTTTGCCGGACAGGGCTTCGCGCCGGACGAGACCGTCTCGGTGTCCCTGGGGTCAGTGACCGTGACGGTCACGGCGAACGCGCAAGGTGAAATCGGTGGCACTATCAACGTCGGCGATCAATCCGGCACGGTGCAGTTCAAAGCCGTCGGGGCGATCTCGGGAGCCACGATCACCAAGGACCTCACCGTGAAGCCGGCCGATAGCAACCCCGGCGGCGGCGACAACCCCGGCGGAGGGGATAACCCCGGCGGAGGCGACAACCCCGGCGGCGGGGATAACCCCGGCGGAGGCGACACCGGCGCGATCAGTCCGCAGGTTACCGTGAAGTCATCGGTGGCGACCGCGCAGTACGGAAGCCGCGTCACTCTCACTGCCGCGGTGACGCCCAGCGTGACCGGGACCGTGGTCTTTCTCTCCGGCGATACATACCTCGGGCAGGCAGTGTTGACCGCTGGCAAGGCCTCGCTGGCAGTCAAGCTCCCGGTCGGCTCGTATAGGCCCGTCGCGATCTTCGTGGGTTCGTCGACGGCGCGCTCCGCATCTAGCGAAGCCGCATCGCTCACGATCACCCGGGCGAAGTCCGGTAAGGTGACCGTCACTTCGAAGAAGCGCATCAAGCGCGGCAAGAAGTTCACGGTCAGGATTGCGGTCGGAAAGTCATCCAATGGAAGCGCCGCCACCGGCACGATTACGGTGCGGGTCGGCAAGAAGAAGGTCGCTACGCGCAACTTCTCAGGCACCACCATCAAGGTGAGCATCAAGAAGAAGTACACCAAGGCCAAGACACTGAAGGTGCGCGCGACGTTTACTCCGGCGCAGAGCCCGAACATTACGGGCGCTAAGTCGAAGGTCGTCAAAGTGAAGACCAAGCGGTAGCCAGCTACCAATTCGATTCGATTCGATTCGACGGGGTGTATCAGTCCGGCACAGGATTGGTGCACCCCGTCGCCGTATTGGGGCACAGCAATCGCGCCTGCTCAATATGCTCGGCACGCGGAACTACTGCTCACAATTAACCGCCGCATCTGCACATCCGCATGCCGAGACGGTCCAATCGATGCGCATGTCGGGGTCCCTTTCGACCCTGCCGCTTGCATGCTATTGTCTATGACAACGATGTCAGGGAGCCACAGACGGCTCCCAAACCCCACACCGACGTGGATGGAGCACTCCTGTGAATAGACCTTTCACCAGAATCTCTCGCCGGGCCCTGGCCATGGCCTCGGCCACGGCCATCGGCATGGCCGGGCTCTTGGCGACCGCCGCACCGCAAGCGATGGCGGCCGAAGCGCCCACCATCAAGACGACACAAAGCTGGCTCGACTACTACTTCGATGCCAAATCGATCGGCGGAGACAGCGCCGGTGACGCGCCCGATTTCGACTCCGGCAAGGGTTTTCACCGAACCAACCTGGTGGCCGGCGGCCTCAAGTTTGACGCCCAGAACTCCGTGCCCGGCGATTCTTCCGTGAAGTACTACATGGGCAGCGTTGCTGCCGGATCCGCTGCGGACAGCATCGTCCCGGCTGGCCAGTCCATCGATTCGTCGCACGCTATCGGTTCATTGGCTGCCTCGCCCGCAAGCAAAATCTCGATCGTGTGGACCGCCAGAAACGCGGGCGACATTGGCGGTCCGGTGACCTTCAAGCTGACGTACTCGGATGGGACCACAGGTGAGCTCTCGCGGACCGCGCCGGACTGGTGCCGCGCCGCCGACAACGACGCTAGCG
Organism: Rarobacter incanus; assembly: GCF_006715765.1. Taxonomy (NCBI): domain Bacteria; kingdom Bacillati; phylum Actinomycetota; class Actinomycetes; order Micrococcales; family Rarobacteraceae; genus Rarobacter; species Rarobacter incanus. The sequence continues at coordinate 1,645,998 of NZ_VFNV01000001.1, read as the reverse complement.
ACACGGAAAACGTGCCCGTGGCGACGCGCGATTCACGCTACGGCGACAACGCCAAGTGCACCATTTTCGCCACCTCCCCCGTCTCCCTCGGCGGAAAGAAGCTCGACAAGATCACGCTGCCCAACGAATCCCGTATCCGCATCTTCGCTATCGCATCGGATGCGGACACCTCAGCGGCGACCCTTGCGGCGACCGGAACCGTATCGCTGCCCGCAAACATCCACGTCGGGCAGACCGTGTTCCCAAGCGCCGATTGGAGCGACTCGGCGGTTCGCTCGGAACTGTTCTGGTACTTGGATGGCGCGTTGCAGTCGAACGCATCCAACACCATTGCACTCTCCTGGCAGGGCAAGGCACTATCGATAGCATCGGTTGCCCATAAGGCAGGATTCATACCGACAGCCGCCACGTCGAGCGCGGTAACCATCGCCGGAGCCGAGCTAACGGTGCTGTCAGCCCCACAGATCGCTGGCATTGCCCGATCCGGAGACACTCTGGTCCTCGACCCGGGTGCGTACGCTTCGGTCGACGAATCCCCGACAACGGTGGCTCGATCGATCCAATGGCTGGCCGACGGAACCGCGATCCCTGGCGCCACCGCAACCAAATACGTCCCCACCGACGACACCGTTGGCAAGGCCATCTCCGCACGTCTGACGCTCACCAAGGCGGGCTACGAAACCCTGACTGTAACGACGGAAGCAACGTCCCCAGTGATCTCGGCCGACGCAAATCCGTTCCCCGGTTCGGATGACGACAACGGCGGCGGCGGCGACAACGGCAGCGGCGGCGACAACGGCAGCGGCGGCGACAACGGCGGCGGCGACAACGGCGGCGGCGACAACGGCGGCGGCGACAACGGCACACCTACGCCGCAACCACTGCCGACACAGTTGCCGGTCACAAAGCGCGCCGCCATCAGCACACCGGGGCAACCCAGCGTCGGGAAGGCTCTGGCGGTCTCGGCGGGCACGTTCGCCCACGCGGCGACCGTTTCGTATCGCTGGCTTCGCGGCTCGACCGTCATTGCCGGCGCCAACGGCGCGCAATACACGCCAGCGACCGCCGACCTCGGATCAGTGCTGTCGGTCCAGGTCATCGCATCCGCGACGGGATACCAGCCGGTAACGCAGCTCGTGTCGGCCGGATCAGTCGGCCCCGGCACCATCAAGGTCGGCCGCCCAACGATTACTTCGAAGAAGAAGATCCGCGTGGGAAGCAAGATCCGCGTCAAGGTTGCTGCGATTGCCACCCCCGGCGCCACCGCGAAGAAGTCGTACCGCTGGTACGTCGGCTCCAAGAAGGTTGCGGGCAAGGCCGGGAAGAAATCGACGCTCACCGTCAAGAAGAAGTTTGCAGGAAAGAAGATCCGCGTGATCGTAACCATCAAGGCCAAGGGCTACACGACAACGTCCATCACATCCGCCAAAACCCGAAAGGTGGCGAAGTAAAGTGCGAGGTTTGATTTGGCGGACGGGGCGCTCGTCCGTGAATAAAGATGCCAAGGGGCACGGTCCCCGCGCGAGCAAGATGCTGCCGGCCGCGATTGCCGTTGGGGCGTTGGTTGGTTCCATGCTCGGGGCGACGGGCGCGCAGGCGGCAACCGCGCTCATTTCGGATCCGGCGCAGTACGTCAATACTCTTGCGGGAACCGGATCGGGCGGCACCTCGGTCGGAAGCATCAACAACTTCCCCGGTCCGGCCGCCCCCTTCGGGATGATGCAATTCTCGCCCGATCTGCCCGGCAACGGCGCGGGTTACTACTACAACTCGGGCACATCCGATCTCAAGGGATTCTCGCTGAACCACGCGTCGCAGGGTTGCGGTGCCTTCGGGAATTTCCCGATCCTGCCCACGACCATCGACCCGACCTCGAATTCGCCGTGGGACAAATACAACAAATTCGACCACAGCGACGAAGAGGGCGAGCCCGGCTACTACCGGCTGACCTCGACCGACCGGAACAACAAGAAGATCACCACCGAACTGACCGCCACCACCCGGTCGGGCATGGCGAACTTCACGTACCCGTCGGGCGTAACCCCGGCGGTAACGTTCAACGCGGGCGCCTCGAACGGCGACAAGATTCAACTCAGCTCGATCAACGTCAACCCCAACAACAAGACCATCACCGGTTGGGCGGTCGTGCGCGGATTCTGCAGTTCGACGCCGAACAACCAATTCAAGGTCTACTTCACGGCCAAATTCGAAGAGGCCTTCACCGCCTACGGCGCGTGGAACCAAGAGGCAAACACGTTCGTCAACAAGACCGGCAGCGACGGCGACGCCGAGGTGACGAACGTCAAGAAGGCGGGCGGATACGTCCGGTTCGCTCCCGGCACCACCTCAGTGCACATGAAGGTGGCCCTGTCATACGTCAAGACGGGTGACCTGGCCCTTGGGCAAGCGGATACGGCGTCGTACAACCACGGCGGATCCTCTCTCAACCTCGCCACCGAGATCCCGACCACTGACTATGCGGCAACGGGTAAGACGCCGTACAGCAGCTACTCGGAAGCATTCGATGCGATTCGCGCCAAGACCTACGGGGAGTGGAACGACGTCCTCAGCAAGATTCGCGTGTCCAACGATTCGTCAGCTCGCGACCTGGGGACCTTCTATCACGCCTACTATCGGTCGCTGCTGCACCCCAACGTATTCGACGACGTAACCGGCGACTACGTGGGATTCGAGTACTTCAACTTCCTCGGGTCGAACACCAAAGGCGCGACCATCCACAACATCGCCACCGACAACGCCGCTAACGGCACAGACGTCGATCACGTCTACGCGAACTATTCCGATTGGGATACCTACCGGTCCTGGGCGCCGCTAATCGCCTTGCTAGAACCAAAGATTGCCTCGGATATGGCACAAACCTACGTCAACCAGGCTACCCAGTCCGGCTCCTACCCGCGCTGGTCCATGGCCAACTCGTCAACCACCCAGATGTCCGGCGACAACGCATCCGCCCAACTGGCGCAATTCAATGTGTTCGGCGCAGACGAATTCGACCGCGCCACCGCGCTGTACTACATGTACGACGGGGCGATGGGCGAAGATGCCGGCAAGGAGACCGGCGGCCAGAACATCACCAACGCGGTGACGCAGGCGCTCGCCAAGAGTGGTTTCGACACGAACTGGTCGCGGACGCAAATCAACCGCCCGGCGGCACACGAATACTCCGAGAAGGGATATGCGGCGCAGATACCCGCACACCAGACCGACCATGCGGTCACGGGCGCTTCGGTCACCCAAGAGTGGTCGATCGACGACTTTGCAATCAGCCGATTCGCTTCCTTGCTTTCGGCCGATGAGCTAACAAAGGCCCAGGCGACCAAGTCGGGCGTGCCTGCCAATGTCGCCGAGCTATTCGCGGAGCGTTCAAACAACTGGCTCAACCTAATCAACCCGTCCACGCAATGCCTGACCCCACGCGACACGACGGGGCTGTTCTCCGCGAAAGATCACGGTTGCAACGAAAACGATCCAACGCTCGGGTACAAGGGAAGCACGACCGGATTTGGCCAGATCGGATTCGACGAGGCCCGCTCGGAGCAGTACCTGTGGATGGTGCCGCAAAACATCTTGGGCCTGGCCCAAGTATTGGGTGGTCGCGCACAGACCGCCGAACGCCTGGACACGTTCATGACCGGCGGCTACAACGTGGGAGCCAACGACCCGCGCATGTGGATCGGTAACGAGCCGAGCTTCGCTACCCCCTGGGTATACAACTACCTTGGACGGCCTTGGCGCACACAAAAGGTCGTCGAAGACATCCGCACGACACTGTTTGGCGACCAACCCCACGGCGCCGAACCGGGCAATGACGATCTGGGGGCGCAGGCCTCCTGGTATGTTTGGGCCGCGCTGGGCGTCTACCCCGCCACCCCAGGAACGTCGATCATGACGTTCAACTCGCCGACCTTCACGCGTGCTGAAGTGTCCTTGGGCAACGGTAAGAAGCTCACGATCAACGCCGACAGCGCAACCACCAAGCGCTACATCGCGGGAGTTTCCGTCAACGGCACTTCGCAGTCCAAGACGTACATCCCGCAGGGCTGGTGGAAGCAGGACACCACTATCGACGTGACGATGTCCGCGACCGCCACCTCGTGGGGATCCGCAACCAGCGATGCGCCGCCGTCGTTCGACGATGGAGCGGCCAAATTGATAGCGTATGCGTACCCGATCACGGTCACCAACCCCGGCACCGCCGTCACGGCGGAGCTGGACGTGCAGCGGGTATCCTCCACCGCTCAGTCGTTTACCGTCGATGCGGCCTCGCTACCGAACGGCTTCAGCGCCACCGGCAGCGGTTCGTTCGATTCGACGGGTAAGGGCAGCGCCAATGTCAACGTGACGGCCGGTGCAAGTGTGGCCGACGGCGACTACTCGTTGCCGCTCACCGTCATCACCAGCGACGGCGAGGCGGCGAGCACGGACCTGACCGTTCGGGTCGCCCGCGCAAACGGGTTCGTCGCCGCGACGAACGTCAACGCGGTATCCAGCGAGAACGCGCACTACATCAGCTTCGACGGCACTAACGGGTTCATTAGCGAGCAGTTGAAGCAGGCAGGCATCACACTCGGGCAGCAATTCGACCTGGGGACCGTGAGCAATGACTCTTCGCTGTCGGGCCTCAAGGCCACGCTGTTGAATGCAACGGAAGGATTGTCGGACGCGATTAAGCCGGCCGGACAGACCGTGGAGCTCAGCGGCAACCCCACGAAGATATCAATCGTGGGAACCGGGCTCAACAGCGGGTCGAGCGGGACGGTCACCGTGAACTTCACGGATGGGTCAGCTTCCGTACAGACCAGCATGAATCTGGGCGACTGGGTAATCCCTTCCACCAATGGCACCGAGGCGACCGGAAACCTAGCGCCCATTAGCGGGTCCAAGAAACTCGCGTGGACCGCCGTCCGGTTCGGGCAGAATGATCACCCGGGTGCGTACCTGTTCGCCACCGACCCGTACACGGCGCCTTCTGGCAAGACCATCAAGTCGGTGACGTTTACGAACGACTCCAACGACAAGCGACGAGTGTTTGCCATCGCGCAAGACACCGAGCCACAAGCGGCCACAGCGGCTCCCGTGACGCAGGCCCCCTCCGCACCGATCGAGGCCGGTCAGACGACCGACTTCACCGGCACCGGATTTGCAGCGCAGGAATCGGTCGCGCTGTACCTCGGTTCCGAACTCATCGGAACCGGCACCGCCGATGCGAATGGCAAGGTGACGGTAGGCGCACAGATCGACGCGCTCACGGCGGCCGGCACCTACCAACTGCGATTGGTGGGAGCGGCATCGGGTGGAAGTGAATCCGCCGAGATCACCGTCACCGCAAAGACCTGGTCCGCCAGTCTGGCAGGCCCGGACACCGCCGTAGCCGGGTCCCAGATCGTTGGTTCCGGCACCGGTTTTGCGCCATCGGAGAAGGTGGCCCTGACGGCGGGATCATACAGCGCAACCATCTACGCGTCCGCGGCCGGCAAAGTCACTTGGTCCGTGCCGGCCGGCAGCACCGCGCCCGCAACGCTGAAAATCAAGGCCGTTGGTGAGTCCTCGGGTGTATCCGCTTCGCACAGCGTGACTATCACACCGATTCCGACCGACCCGGGCGGCGGCGACAACGGCGGCGGCGACAACGGCGGCGGAACGACTGTGCCGACCGTGACTCTGTCCTCGACGACACCGATTGTGGTTTTCGGAAAGCCCGCAGCGCTGACCGCCCAGGTCGGATCCGGCACAACCGGAACCATTGAGTTCGTCGAGGGATCCAAAGTCATCGGCTCCGCAAAGATCGTCGACTCGCGGGCCGTCACCAAGGTATCCGGGCTGAAATCCGGTGCGCACGCCATCAGCGCGCGCCTGCGCGGCACGTCGGCCACGTCGACCATCGTCACTATCTCAGTGGTCAAGGCGGCTGCCGGGAAGGTGACGGTCTCCGCAAAGAAGTACAAGCGCAAGAAGGCCGCACGCGTCACCGTAAAGGTCGGCTACCTCACCAACGGGACTGCACCCGCAGGCAAGGTTTCCGTATACGTGGGCAAGAAGCGGGTCAAGACAGTTTCGCTGGCACCCGCGAACAAGGGCCGCATCCAGGTCAAAATTGCCAAGAAGTTCACCAAGAAGAAGAAGCTGAAGGTCCGCGCGGTCTTCACGCCGTCGGACTCGGTGAACGTCATCGGCGCTGCGTCCAGCGCCAAGGTCATCAAGGCCAAGAAGTAGCACTGGCAAGGCGGCGCCCCGCCCCTCCCGCTCACGGCAGCGGGGAGGGGCGGGGCGCTCGTCCATGATTCGTCAGTATGCTCGGACCGTGCACCAAGCTGTCAGCGTTCCCGGCGTCCCCGATGCAGCTCCGCTGTGGGTGACGCTGGGGGCGCTTTTTCTCATCGTGCTGGCCAGGTCCCACGCGACCTACTGGATTGCACGGGCCGCATCAAAGGGCACGGACGCGGCCGTCCATTCCACACGGAGCGGCAGATTTGCGCGGTTTCGCGCCCTGATCGACGCGCCTTCGACGGCCCGCGCGATGACTCTCATCCACCGGTTCGGGCCCCCGGCCGTGACCGCCGCGTACATCACCGTTGGATTTCAGACGGCAATACTCGTTGCAGCCGGGCTGGTGCGGATGCCGTACGGCAGATTTACGCTCGCGTCGCTGCCCGGCGCCGCCGCGTGGGCGGCCATTTGGGGAACGATCGGATTCGCCGTGTTCTGGGGTGCGGTGCGGGCCGGAATGGGGCAGCCCGCGGCGATCGCTGCGGTGGGGATCGGCTGCGCTATTGTCGTCGTCGCGGTGATAGTCGCGCGGCGGCGCCGACGGGACTAGGAAGTGCGCGCGGCCGGGGGCGCGAACCGATCGGGGCCCGGCGGCCGCCGGGCCATCAGCTGTCCCGCGGTGCGTCGGTGCCCCCGGCCTCGACGACGTCGAGGCGCGCGATGCGTCGCCCCTCGACCTTGGTCACCACGATGCGATAAGCCCCCAGCGGCACCGAATCGCCCACCTTCGCCAAGGCTCCCAGTTTCGCCAGGACGTATCCGGCGATCGTCTCGTACGGCCCCTCGGGCACCGGCAGGCCGGTCCGATCGGTAAAGTCCTCAATGGACACCCGCGCGTCCACCCCGGCCAAGGGATTCGCCGCAGGGCCGGCTTCCCGGATCACGGTGGGTGAATCGAACTCGTCCCAGATGTCTCCGACCAGTTCCTCGACCAAGTCTTCCAGCGTGACGATTCCGTCGGTCCCCCCGTATTCATCGACGACGATCGCCATGTGCCTGCGCTCGCGCCGCATCAGCGACAGGGTGGGCAGGACGGGGTTTGTCCCCGGCAACTCCAGCACGGCGCGCGCTAGACCCGCGACCGTGTCGTGCGTGTCTGCGGGGTTCAGCGCTGCCGCCAAAAGGTCCCTGATGTGCAAGAACCCCACGATCTCATCGAAGGTCTCTCCGGTGACCGGGTAGCGAGAATACGGCAACGCGCGCACGACCTCGATGGCTTCGGCCACCGTAAGAGTGCCTTTTATGAACGAGACATCCGCGCGCGGGCGCATCACCTCCGAAACGGTGCGCGTTCCCGAATCGAGGACGTCTTCGAGGATCGTCCTTTCGTCCTTTCCGAATCCCTTGTGCTGGGAAACCATGTCGCGCAGTTCGTCGTCGGAGATGTCCTCCGATTTCGCTCGCGGGTCCCCGCCCAGCAGCCGTACCACGGCGTCCGTCGATACGGACAGCACCCAGATCGCCGGACGCATGAGGCGCGCGAATTTGTCCAACGGCGGTCCAACCGCGAGCGCGATGGTCGACTGTCGTTGCAGCGCAAAGCGCTTGGGTACCAGCTCCCCCAATACCAATGACAGGTATGCGATGACGAGCGTCAGGACGATCAGCGTCGTCGAGGCGGCGGCACCCTGCGGCATCCCCCAACCCACCAGCAGGGGGGTCACGAAGGGGGAAATCGCGGAAGCGCCGTATGCCGCCGACAGGAAGCCCGCGACGGTCACGCCGATTTGCACGGCAGCCAGAAAACGGTTCGGATCGCGGGCCAGGTTCGCGGCCTTCTGGCCGCGCTTGCCCTTGCGCGCCAGCTGATTTAGTTGGCTCGCGCGCAGCGAAACCAATGCCGTCTCCGTGCCCGAGAACACTCCGCCGACGATGATGAATACCAGGACCAGGACGATGCTTCGCCACAATTCGGGGTTCATGCCCCCATTGTCGCAGGCGCACCATACCGGCGCGCGGTCCCATGTTGTCGGCCGATTGGCGACTTAGGGTTGGATGCATGTCTGATCACGCATCCCGGGGCGACGCCGCCCGTCCGGATCCTGCAAGCTCCCCGTCCTCCAGGCAATCGCCAACCGGCCCCGCGCAACCCGAGCTGCGCACCGCGAGCCTGGGCACGGGGCTCAAGGCGCGGCACCTGACCATGATGGGCCTGGGCTCGGCTATCGGCGCGGGGCTGTTTCTTGGCACCGGGCAGGGCATTGCGCTGGCCGGCCCGGCCGTAATCGTCTCGTACCTGGTCGCCGGGGTCATCGTCATCCTCCTGATGTGGATGCTCGCGGAAATGGCGTCGGCGATACCATCGTCGGGGTCCTTCTCGACCTACGCGGAACTGGGCATCGGGCGTTGGGCCGGGTTCACGGTCGGGTGGCTGTACTGGTTCACGCTCATCATGGTGCTGGGGGTCGAGATCACCGGGGCGTCACAAATCCTGCACGGTTGGTTGACCGCGGTGCCGCAGTGGGTGATTGCCCTGGTGCTGGTGACGTTCTTTGCGGTCGTGAATCTGATCGGGGTGCGCAACTTCGGCGAGTTCGAGTTCTGGTTCGCTGCCATCAAAATCACCGCGATCATCGGGTTCTTGGCCGTCGGGGTTGCGCTGGCGTGCGGATGGCTGCCGGGGCGCCCCGCGTTGGGGTTGGACGTGATGTTGGGCCACGGCGGATTCGCCCCCACGGGCATTGCAGGAATCACGAGCGCCCTGCTTGTCGTAATCTTCGCGTTCGGTGGCATTGAGATCATCACCATTGCTGCCGCCGAGGCCCACGATCCCCACCGATCCATCGTGCGAGCCGCGCGCAACATAGTGTGGCGCATTTTGCTCTTCTACATCGGGTCGGTCTTCATCATGGTGCTGGTGCTGCCCTGGAACTCACCCCAGTTGTTGGACGGCCCGTTCGTCGCGGTGCTGACCGCCGCCGGGCTGCGGGGGGCGGCCGCTGTCATGGCCGCGGTGGTGGTGATTGCGCTGCTTTCGGCATTCAACGCGAACGTGTACGGGACCTCGCGGATGGCGTATTCGCTTTCGCAGCGCGGCGACGGCTCGCGGCGCCTGCTTGCGGTATCGTCCCGCGGTGTACCCGTCAACGCCGTGTGGACGTCGGTTTTCTTCGCCCTGATCTCGGTGTTCCTCAACTGGTGGCTACCGGAGAAGATACTGGGTGTTCTGCTCAACGCGGTCGGATCGTCGCTGCTTGTCCTGTGGATATTCATCGCCGTGTCCCACCTGCGGCTGCGGCCCCGGCTGGAGCGTGAGGGAAAGCTGCACCTGCGCACGCGCGGCTTCCCCTACGTCACCTACGCCACGCTGGCGCTGCTGATCGGTGTCGCGTTGCTGATGATGACGGCGGCCTCGACCAGGTCGCAACTGCTTTCAACCGTCGTCCTGACCGCGGCGATCGTCGCAGCGTATGGCTTGCACCGGCGGGTGGTCGCGCGGCGCTAGCCGCGGGGCGGCCGGCGCCCGCCCGGTGGGTGGCGCCGCGCACGCGGGGCAGGCCCATCGCCGCGCACGCAGGCCGATGCGAGGACGCACGCGGGGGTGGTGGGTGGCCTCGTCCTTGAAAACGCCCTAGGCGACCGGCACGCGTTTGCGCCGACGCTTCAAGATCGCCCAGGCCACGGCCAGGATCGCGAACCACAAAGGCGTCACGATCAACGCCGCGCGGGTATCTGCGAACAGCGCCAGGACCGCCACCATCGCCGCGAAGAATCCCAGCACGACCCAGGCCATGAAGACCCCGCCGGGCATTTTGAACGCGGACTTTTCATGGGCGGCGGGGCGGCGGCGGCGATAGACGATGTACGACACCAAAATGATCGACCAGACGAACATGAAAAGCAGGGCGGATACCGTAGTGACCAGGGTAAACGCTTCGATGATCGAGTTCGACCCGTAGAGCAGCGCGGCCCCCGGCACCAGGCACAGGCACGAAAACAGCAGCGCGCTCGCCGGCACGTTGCGGCCCGATAGTCGCTTGAAGCGGCGGGGCGCATCCCCCTCGTAACCCAACCCGTAGAGCATCCGGGAGGTTGAGAATATGCCGGAGTTCGCGGAGGACGCCGCCGACGTTAGCACCACGAAGTTGATCAGGGACGCCGCGGCCGGCAGGCCCGCGAGCGCAAACATCGCCACGAACGGCGATTTGTCGGCGGCCATCTCCCGCCACGGGGTGACCATCATGATCACCGCTAGCGCCCCCACATAGAACAACACGACTCGCACTGGTATCGAATTGATCGCCTTCGGAAGGTTCTTTTCCGGATCCTTGGTTTCGGCGGCCGCGGTCCCGACCAACTCGATTCCGACGAAGGCGAACAGCGCGATCTGGAATCCGCCCAAGAAGCCCATGAATCCGTTCGGGAATATCCCGCCGTCGTTGTATAGGTTCGCAAGCGATGCCTGCGCGCCGTTGGGGGCCTGGAACGCTATCGCAACCATGACGATGCCGGTGACGATGAGTGCAACGATCGCGACGATCTTGATCAGCGCGAACCAGAATTCGAGTTCCCCAAACAGGCGGACGGCGACCAGGTTGAGCGCCAGCAACAGCACGATCATCGAGATCGCGGGTATCCACTTGGGCAGGTTCGGGAACCAGAACGCGACGTATCCAGCCACCGCGACGATGTCGGCGATGCCCGTGACGATCCAACAGAACCAGTACGTCCAGCCCGTGAAGAAGCCCGCCCACGGACCGAGCACGTCGCTGGCGATGTCGCGGAACGACCTGTATCCCAGGTTCGAGAGCAGCAGTTCGCCCATGGCGCGCATGACGAAGAAGAGCATGAACCCGATGACGGTGTACACGATGAGCACCGAGGGTCCGGCCAGGGAAATCGTCTTTCCGGAGCCCATGAACAGACCGGTGCCGATGGCGCCGCCGATGGCGATTAGTTGTAGGTGGCGGTTGCTGAGGCCGCGCTCGAGTTCGCGTTCCGTCGTTGGATCAGGCATTTGTCCATTTTTCACTACCGATCGGTGTGCGCGTGGGTCCTTTGCCCGTAAACGTTGCCAGTGTGGCGACCGTCACCGTCGGTTCTTGTAGAGGCCGCGCGCGAGGGCCGGTGAAAAGGTGCCGGCGGCCGGCCAACCTTGGCATGTCCCGTCTGATTCGCCGGGTGCCTTGATCCACAGCAGCGCGTCGAGATAGCCCGAGCCGGTGACCAGGCGCGGTCGCTCGCCCAATCCGCGCCCCGCGGGATTGCACCATTGATTACCGGGTGCCGCGCCGCGACCGTTGCGGGAGACGTCGATGATCGCGTGGCGATGCGCGGCGGTCACGCCCTTGGCCTTGAGTTGGCGCGCCACCAGGCGCGCGTATCGCCGCTCGCGTGCTGTCGCGTTGAAGTTGGAGACGTTCGTAAAGAACCCGCGCGCGTGTTTGATCCCGGCCGCCCGCAGTCGCCTGGCGGTATCGGCGGGGCTACGCCACTGCGAGTGCCCGCCATCGAGGTACACCCACGCCCCGGCCCGCGACAGCGTCTTGGCGGCCCAGGCAACGAGCCGCGTGGTCTTTGCGGTCGCGCAATCTTGCATGAGGGCGTCCGGTTCGACCACGACGATCGGCCGATACCCGCGAACCGCCTTGGCGACCTGCCTGACCCACCGCTTGTAGTCGCTGGCCGCGAACCCGCCCGCCGAATACGACCCGCAATCGCGCCCAGGTATGGCATAGAGAACGAGCACACCCGTCGCCCCCGCCCGGTGCGCCCCGCGCAGGTAGGCCCGCACCTGTGCCCGCACGCTAGCGATGGGATTCCAATCGCCTACCCAGCGCGCCTGCGGCGTCTTCGCGATGTAACGGACCGCCCTACCCGTCACGCCGGTCGCCGTACGGGCCGCCGCGGCGGCCTGCGAATCCGGGTCGACGTACAACTGCTTCGACACGCGCGCGGGCAGCGCCGCCGCGGCCGGTGTCAGCGCCGGACCGGCGCACGCGACAATCGCGAGCCACAGCGCCACGACCGCGGCGGCGCCGCGTGACCGGGCCGCCACGACTACACGTTTCCTAGCGCGTGACGCACCATCCGCTCCAGCACATCGATGCCATCGATGGACAAGATGGATTCCGCGTGCCCCTGGAGCGTGGCAAGACCGCGCCCGCGCAGCGCGAACACGTCGCCGGTTGCCGGGTCGATGGACGCCTCAACGCCGCCCGAAAGGCGAACGGGGGACGAGTTCCCCGCCTCCACCCGCGCAGTGAACGTGTTGTAGAACCCGATCCTTGCGGGCGTCCCGAAGTAGTCGATGGTGAGCTGGACCCCCTGCCGCGGCGAGTCGAGGCGCGCCAGCGCCAGGCCTAGTTCGGTGGCGACGACCTGGTGACTCAGGCACACCGCGACCAGCGGCGCCTGGTCGCGCAGGCGCCGCTGCACCGCCGCCCGCAGGCGCGCCATGCGCGGGTCGGACCGGTCCGTGGGGTCACCGGGGCCGGGCCCCGCGATCACCAGGTCCAAGTATTCCGCGTCCGGCGGCAGCGGGATTTCGCCGTCGGCGGCGACCTGCGCCCACGGCACCACCGAGACGGTCATCCCCAGATGCCGCAGTTGGTGCGCGAGCATGGTCGTGAACCGGTCCTCCGCGTCGATGACAACCGCGTGGCGCCCCGTCAGGCCGGCGCTGCGCGCGTCGTGCTGTTCCGCGAGCCAGAACGGCGCAAGCATCCGGTTGCGGGCGACCAGCGCGGCGCGAATGTGCGGGTCGTTGGCCAGCTCGGTCGCGGTCTGCGCGCCAGGAACCGGCTGCGGCGTGCCCTGCGGTTGCGGAACGACGCGGCTGGCGGACGAGGTGAGCTCGTCGATATCTTCCGGCGCCATCTGCAAGGATCCCGCGCCCGATCCCGCGCCCGCCCCGAACCCTGCCCCATAGGCGGCCTCCAGGCCCAGCGCTCCGAGCAAGCCGGCCGCCTTGCCGGCGGTTTCGGCGACCTCACCCTGTGGCGAAGAATGCCGGACCAGGGTCGCTCCCGCGCTCACGCGCACTTCGCCGCCCGGAGTGATCTGCGCGGTCCGGATCAGGATCGGAGCGTCGAGGGAAAACCCTCCGCTTGCCTCCGGCGTCATCAGCGCGGCGACCCCGGAGTAGTACCCGCGACCCTTGGTTTCGTGCCGGGCGATGACCGCGCACGCGTTCTGCATCGGCGAGCCAGTGACAGTTGGGGCGAACATCGTTTCACGTAAAACATCGCGCACGTCCAGCGAGGTGTGCCCCTTGAGGAGGTACTCGGTGTGGGTGACTTTCGACATTTGCTTGAGGAATGGCCCCAGGACCTGCCCGCCGTCGGCGCACACCTGCGACATCATCTTGAGTTCCTCATCGACCACCATGAACAGTTCCTCGACCTCCTTGGTGTCCAGCAAGAAGCGGCTGAACGAGGCCGGGTCCACGCCCCCCTGCGGGTGGCGATACGTGCCCGAAATCGGGTTCATGGTGGCAACCCCGTTATTCACCGACACGTGCCGCTCGGGGGAGGCCCCCGCGAGTATTATGTCGGGTGTGACGACCGCAAAGGTCCAGTAGGCACCACGCTCGCGCTCCAGCAGGCGCCGCAGCAGCGAGGTCGCGACCCGCGCACCGTCGGCATCCGCCTGAGCCAGGAAATCGCGCCGAATGACAAAGTTCGCGCCCTCCCCGCGGCCAATCTCGTCCCCTATGACAGCGGAGACCGTGGCTATGTAGTCCTGATCGGGCACGTCGAAGCCGCGCCCCTCTATCGCCGGCAGGGTGGCCGGAAGGGCCTCTCGCAGCATCTGAACCGGCACCTCTTGGCGCGCGGTCACGCGCAAGCAGCGCAGGGGCGCGCCGTCATCGATCGCCTGGTAACCGCGTTCGCGCACCTGCCTGAAGGGCACCAGCGCCAGCACCTCGCGGACCGTCCCATCCGCGTCGTGCAGGGGGATGTCTGCCAGGTTGTCCACGTCAACGACATCGCCCTCGATGATCTCGGCCTGGTCGTGGCCCTGCCGGTATAGCAGCGCGTATGCGGGAGGTGGGGTCGGCCCCAGCACTCTTTCGAGTAGGTTGTCTTTCACCGCAGTGTGATCCTTCCGGTTAGGACTAGCCCCGGGCGAATACGAAAAAACGACCGCCGTGGGGCGGTCGTTGTGGTTACTGAAGTTTCCAATGCAAGGCCGCCGATCAGGCGAGCCACCACGCACCACGTGTTGCGAGCATCGAATTCATAGGGTCATCGTATCAGGCCAGGCGGTTCGCGCTTCCGCCCCCCGGTTCCGTAACAGGGTGGCCCGTCCCCGCCCAGCGCGCGGCAAGGTGGCCCGACACTGCGCCCACCCAGCGCGCGGCAAGGTGACCCGTCCCCACCCAGCGCGCGGCAAGGCGACCCGTCCCCACCCAGCGCGCGGCAAGGTGGCCCGACACTGCCCGTAAGAAGTGCCGGACCACTGCGCGAGACAAGATCGCGCCTATTCGGCGTCCAGATCCGCGGCTACCAGATCCGCGATCGCGTCGACCGCCTGCTGATCTTCCGATTCGACCGTGACCTCGACACCGTGTTCGGCGCCGAGCGTCATGATCAGCATCGCCGAAGCGGCGTCGACTGGCTCCTCCCCTTGGGTCGATAGGTAGACGTCGACCCCCAACTCATCCGCCTTCTCGGCGATGATGGCAGCGGGTCGGGCGTGCAAACCTACCGCCGAACCGACTTTGACTGTGCGACTTGCCATGATTGATTCCTTTCACCTCGTTATTTTCGTGTTCGATGTGTACTGCCCTACGTGATTGGACCGACCGCCCGGGTCGCTGCACGAGCGGCGCACGATCCTGGCCCGGCCTCCTTGTTACGCCGCCGCGCCGGCGGAAACAGTTGCGCCGGCCAGAACAGTTGCGCTCGCCTCACGAGCGGCGGCCCCGCGATCCTTTCTGCGCGCCTTTAGCACGGTGACGCAGACCGCGGAAACAAGCGTCCCGGCAACGATGGCGGCTACGTATCCCCACACCGGGGTTATGGCAAAGATCACGAAGATGCCGCCGTGCGGCGCCCGCGAACCGACTTCGAAGAGCATTGTCAACGCACCCGTGACGGCTCCGCCGGCCATCATCGATGGGATGACGCGCAGCGGATCGGCCGCCGCGAACGGGATGGCCCCCTCCGAGATGAACGCGGCGCCAAGCAACCAGGCAGCCTTGCCGTTCTCACGCTCAGCCTCCGAGTAGAGCCGCGGCCGGATGGCGGTCGACAGGGCCATCGCGAGCGGCGGCACCATTCCACCCGCCATGACCGCCGCCATGATGTGATACGCCTCGGGGGTACCCGCGGATAGCCCGGCGCTCGCGAACAGGTACGCCGCCTTGTTCACCGGTCCGCCCAGATCGAAGCACATCATCAACCCCAGCAATGCGCCGAGTCCGACTGCCGACGCACCGGTCATCGACCCCAGCCCGGTCTCCATCGCGTTCATCAATGATGCGAGCGGGCGCCCCAGCGCCACGTACATCAACCCCGCCGTGACAAGGGTTGCAAGCAGGGGGATGATCACTACTGGCATCAACCCCGCAAGCCAGCGCGGCGGGCGGAAGTGCGCCAACCACATGGCCACCCCGCCCGCGATCAGGCCGGTCACCAGGCCACCCAGGAAGCCTGCTCCGACTGCCACAGAAATGGCACCGCCGATGAAGCCCGGAGCGATTCCCGGGCGCCCGGCCAGCCCGAACGCGATGTATCCGGATAGTGCGGCGACCAGGAAACCCATGCCGGCCTGCCCGATCGCGGTGAGAACTGCACCGAGGTACAGGGCCATTCCGGAACGGTCGGTGAGCAATTCTGCCCCGTTTTGCATGTAGGTCTGCGCGTCGGGCAGGTTCCACAGCGAGAAGTTCTTCGCCACATCGCCCGCGACGAACGCCACGTCGTATCCGCCGATCAGGAATCCGAGGGCGATGAGCAGACCCCCGGCAGCGACAAACGGAATCATGTACGACACACCCGTTAGTACCGCCTGCTGCAACCGCTTCGCTACGGAAACCGTGCCTTCTGTGTTCGTAGTTTGCTCCCGCGCGCCGCTGCCTCCGGCAACCCGCGGGGTATTGGGATCGTCGATCGCGGCCACCGCTTGCGCAATCATCGCGGGGCCATCCGAGATCGCTCGCTTGACGCCCGATTCGACCAGTGGCATCCCAACGAAGCGATCGCGGCCCGTCACGTTCACGTCGGCGGCGATGATAATCGCCTGCGCACGGCGTATGTCCGCGGTGGTGAATGGGTCAATACCGCCCGAACCCTGCGTCTCGACGTGAAGCTCGACGCCCGCGGCCTTGGCCGCCTCCTCAAGCGATTCCGCGGCCATGTAGGTGTGTGCAATGCCGGTTGGGCACGACGTGATCGCCAGGAGTACCGGTTTTGCGGGTTCATTCGCGGACGAGCGCCCCGCACTCCCCTCGCCAAGCTCTCCCGTGCCTGCGGATTGCGCGGGGCCAGCACCCGCGCTGGAGCTTTGCCCGTTACCGTCTGCGACAGGTGACGGCGGTTGGGCGGCGGGTTCGATCACAGCGGTGACGAGCGCTGCCGCATCGGCCGGGGTTGCGGCCGCGCGCAGCGAAGCGAGGAATTCGGGCTTGACCAGGGCCCGCGACAACTTGGCAAGCAACTTCATATGCGCGGAACCCGATTCGTCGGGTGCCGCAATCGCAAATATGAGATCCGCGGGGCCGTCCTTGGCGCCGAAATCGACCGGCGTGGCCAGCCTCAGCATGGCGAGGGCGGGTTCTTTTACTGCGTCGGCACGGCAGTGGGGTATTGCGATTCCACCGGGCATTCCAGTCGCGAACTTCGCTTCGCGCGCTTCAAATGCCGCGATCAGTCCGTCACGATCGGCGCGCCCTGATTTCGATATCAGATCCGCCAGCTGGCCGATCACCGCCGATTTGTCACCGGCAGGTGCCACGTCCAGCTGCACCAGGTCGGCAGTCATGAGATTGGATGACATGTTCGATCCTCTCGGGGCCGGAATTGCTTCGCGGCCTCTCATGCGCACGCGGGCTAGAGCGCCCGTTGTGCGCGGTCGATGCGAGTGATAAGGCGCGGATCGACTACGACGTCATCCCGTGCCGGGATAGTGGTTCCGGGCAGCGACACCGCCGCTGCACCGTAAGCCACCGAAAGCGCCAATCGGTCGGCGGCGTTAGCCCCCTGCGCCGTGGCAATCAGATACCCCGCCACCGCGGAGTCGCCTGCGCCGACTGTCGAAACAACCGGCACGCGCGGCGCGCGCGAAAACCACATCCCCTCGCGGGTTGCCAGCATCGCGCCGGCCCCTCCAAGGGTCACCAAAACTTCGCGAACGCCCATGTCCACCAAACGGCGGGTGGCGTGCACGGCCGGAACGATATCGCCGGTCGCTGCCCGATCTTCTATCTCGCCGCCATCAACACCGACAATCTGCCCGAGCTCCTCGGCGTTCGGCTTCATAAAATCGGGCGCCACCTGCGGGAAGTGTTCCGCGAGCGCGAGCAGCGGGCCATCGGAGGTGTCGATTCCGACGTAGGCACCCCGGTCCTTGAGCGATCGCAGAACTGTCGCGTAGAAATCAACGGGAACCCCCGGAGCCAAGGAACCGCACAACACCACGTAGTCCCCGTGGTGGACGGTCGCCAACAGAGCCCGCGTGAACTCGTCCACATCACTTGCGGTCAGCGGCGTGCCCGGCTCATTGACCTTGGTGGTTACGTTGGGTTCCGAAACCATCGCCAGGTTTGTGCGGACAGCCCCGCGCGCGGGTGCGGCAACATGGGTAAGCCCCGCCGCGCTCAGCAATGCAAGGAGCGGATCGTCGCTGCGCGCCGCCAGAACGGCAACGGTTTCCAGGCCTGCGCGCTGCGTACCGAATGCGACGTTGATGCCCTTGCCGCCCGGATCCGTCCGATCACTGGTAATTCGATGGACGGCGCCGGGAACCAGAGGCCCCTGAATCGTCACCGTCCGATCGAGCGACGGGTTGATTGTTGCGGTAACTATCATGCGCGCACCACCTCTATGCCGGCCCGTTCGAGTTCACTGCCGCGATCGTCGGGAAGGTCCGTGTCCGTCACGAGGACATCGATGTCGCTGAGTTGAGCGAACGTGACGAGTTGCCGCTTGGCAAATTTGGACGAGTCCGCCACTACCACGCGCAACTCTGCGGCGGCGACGAGCGCCGATTTAGTAGCCGCCTCGTCCGGGTCTTGGGTGCTGAGCCCATACTCCCCGAACCCGTTGCAGCCAATAAAGACGACGTCTGCATGCAGCCTCCCGAGGGCCGCAACGGTTTCGGATCCGACCGCGGCATGCGTGATTCCGCGAACGTTGCCGGGAAGGATGTGCAGGCCCGGCGCCTCCAATTGAACCAGGGCCTCGGCCACCGGCAGGCCGTTGGTGATTACCCGCAAGCCGTGTCCGTGCAAGTAGGAAGCCAACTCGACCGTCGTGGAGCCGGCATCCAGCAGGACGGATCCGCCCGGGGCGGAGGGAAGGTAGCGCGCAGCGACAGCAGCGATCCGCCGCTTCGTGGCGGTGTGGGTCATGAGTCGCGTCGGCAAATCTGCCTCGACCGGATCCGTGGAGCGAGGTATTGCGCCGCCGTGTACGCGACTGAGCATATCCGCGGAGGCAAGCGCGTCGAGGTCGCGCCGGATGGTCTCCGAGGCGACATCGAATCGGATGGCTAAATCCGATACCGCCACCCGTCCTTCGGAGTAGAGCAGGTCAATGATGACTCTGCGACGTTCCTTCGCGTACATGAACCGATCCCATCTAGGCGAGCCCCGTTGCTGCGTTCATCGTCGGCAGTTCCCCACCGACATCATCACAATACAACACACTCCCACATGACGCCACAGCGTTTTTGTGTTACTTTCAAATGGGGAGCGCATCGAGACCTCGCACCGCGCACCCAACCGACCTACCGCCTTGGTAATCGGGACCTCAGCGCAGAGGAGTTGGCCATGGAACCTCGAAGGACCTCGACTGTTTTGTCCGGCACGCCGGTCGTGGGCGGCATGGCGTACGCCCCGGCGGCACTGGTGCACCGCCCGCTCGCTCCCCCCACACACGCCCCCGAACTCCCGCCCGAGCGGCGCGGTCAGGCTGCCGAGGAATTCAGTAACGCGTGTTCGCTGGTACACGAACGGCTCGCGGCCAGGGCCGAACAGGCATCGGGCCACGCCGCGGAGGTACTCTCCATGACTGCGGGTTTGGCCACCGATCGCGGCTGGCAAAAGGAAGCGCTCAAGCGAATTGCGGCCGGAACGCCGCCCGTCCAGGCGACGTGGGGCGCGACCAATAAGTTCGTGGAAATGTTTGAACGCGCCGGCGGCCTCATGGCCGAGCGGACAACCGATCTGCGCGATGTGCGTGACCGCGTCGTCGCGGCGCTGCAGGGCGATCCCGAGCCGGGCATTCCGGCGCCGTCGACCCCGGTCGTGCTGGTCGCGGACGATCTGTCGCCTGCGGACACCGCCACGCTCGACGCTGCTGTGTTCGTCGCGATTGTGACTCAACTGGGCGGGCCCACCTCACACACCGCAATCATCGCTCGTCAGTTGGGGATTCCTTGCATCGTCGCGCTGAAAGAAGCCCCGGCGATCGCCGACGGCGCACCAGTCCTCGTCGATGGGACCGCCGGTGAGGTGACTCTCGACGCGGATCCGAGCGCCGCGCTGGCCGCCGTGGCGGCCGATTCCGAACGCCGCGCCAGGATCGCCGCCTGGCAGGGACCCGGACGGACCGCGGACGGTGTCGCAGTGTCCCTTCTGGCAAACGTCAAGGACGGGGCAAGCGCCCGGGCGGCCGCCGCTGGCGATGCGCAGGGCGTAGGACTGTTTCGCACCGAGTTGCTTTTTCTCTCCACGCCCACGGAGCCCTCGGTGGCGGACCAGGCGGCCGAGTACGGCAAGGTGTGCGAGGCGTTTCCCCGCGGCAAAGTTGTCCTGCGCACTCTCGATGCGGGCTCGGATAAACCTGTCCCCTTCGCCACCATGGCAGACGAAGAAAACCCCGCCCTTGGAGTTCGCGGCATACGCCTGGCAGTGGACAATCCCGCGTTGATCACGCACCAGTTGGATGCGGCGCAGCGCGCTGCGGCCGCGAACCCGGAATGCGACCTGTGGGTGATGGCGCCGATGATCGCGACGGTCGCAGAAGCGCGAGACTTCGCCAGCCAGGTCCGCGCTCGCGGCCTCAAAGCCGGAATCATGATCGAGGTGCCATCCACCGTACTTCTGATCGACGCGTTCTTGCAGGAGGTCGACTTCGCGTCGATCGGAACAAACGACCTCACGCAGTACACCATGGCCGCCGACCGACTCTCACCGCAGTTGGCGGGCCTGACCACCCCGTGGCAACCCGCCGTACTGCGCCTCATCGCGCAGGCGGGCGCCGGCGGTCAGCGCGCATCGAAGCCGGTCGGAGTGTGCGGCGAGGCCGCGGCTGATCCACTGTTGGCGTGCGTCCTGCACGGCATGGGCATCACCTCGCTGTCCATGGCGCCATCGTCGATCCCCGCGGTTGGCGCGCAACTGGCGCACGTTACCGATGCGCAATGCAAGGATGCGGCCGCCTCGGTGCTGACGGCCCGTGACGACCAGGAGGCTCGCGCGATCGCGCGCGATCTGCTCACCTAAGAGGGGAACGAGCCCACCGGCGCCGCGGAATCAAACATCCGCGGCCGCCAGGCCACACGGCCGCGGAAACCAGACCACGCGGGCACTAAACCACGCGGCAGCGGGCACCGGATCACGCATCCGCGGCCGCCAGGCCACACAGCCGCGGAAACCAGGCCACGCGCGACTAGATCACGCGGCGGCGGGCACCGGGGCCAGGGAGTCGTCTTCCGCTGCGGACGGCAGGTCGGGGACCACGAGCGGTTCCGTCTCTGTCGATTCGGCGTGCCCACCCAGCGCCGTGGCTATCGCCGCCACGACAACGGCGCCGATCGCGACGACAGCCGCGAGGGGAAGCACCTGGCCCATCAGCAGCAGGCCCACCCCCGCCGCGATGACGGGCTCGCGGCTGGCAAGCACCCCGAACACCCGCTGCGGCACGTGCCGCGATGCCATCAGTTCCAGGCCATAGGGCAGCAACGCACCCAAGAGCGCGGTGACGATGGCCAGTAGGGCGAGCCGGGCGTCGCTGAACGCGACAACGGCGCCGGCACCGCCCAGTGGCGTCAACAGCATACCCCCGGCTCCCATCGCGACGCCAAGGGGGCCCACACCGGGATCCACGGCGGCGACCTTCGCGAGCAGCGGGATGTATATGGCCCAGCACATGCCCGAAGAAGCGGCAAACAACAACCCGATGGTGTCCAGCGGCACGCCGGACGCGCTGTCGCTGATCCCCAACGCGACAACCCCCGCCATTGCGATACCGGTCCACGCGAAATGAGACGCGCGCCGTGAAAGTATCGCGGCGTAGGTGAGCGGACCCAGCAGTTCAACGGAGACGGCGATGCCCAGCGGGATCCGGTCAATCGCCGCATAGAAACTCGCGTTCATGCCCGCCATGGATGCGCCAAGCGCAATAACGGTGATCCACGTGCGCCGGTCCCAGCGCTGCACGCGCGGACGTGCCAGGGCGACAATAATGGCCCCCGCGATCAATAACCGTAGGGTGGCCGTTCCCACCACGCCCAGGTCCGGGAACAGCTTCGAGGCCGTCACGGCGCCGAACTGGGTCGCGAAGGTCGAGCCAAACATCATGGCGATTGCAAGGTAGTACTTCCGAGTCACCAGACAATTCTGCGGCCCGCGTTACCATTAGTCCAGCGAATGTTTCTGCATGAAATAATGTAGCTAGGCTAATGCTTTACGTTCCGCCGCACCCCTCTCGGAGGCCACATGCTGTCACCAGCACGCCTGCAAATCCTGCTCGAACTGCGCCAACACGGCACGCTAGCGCGGGCGGCGCAGATCCTCAACTACACGCCCTCGGCGCTCTCGCAACAGCTCTCGGCGCTCGAGGCCGAAGTCGCAGTGCCTCTGACCGTCAAGGTCGGTCGCGGTCTGCGATTGACAACGCAGGGGGACATCCTCGCCGATCACGCGCAGAGAATAATCGCCCAGCTGGAAGAGGCGCAGGCCGATCTCGCCGCGTCCCTCAAGGGGGTGGCGGGCCGGCTGCGGGTGGCCTCGTTCCAATCTGTTTTGCTCACGCTGGTCCCGGACACCCTCACCCTTCTCACGGAGCGTCACCCCCGCTTGCGGGTCGAAATCACGCAATACGATGACCCCGACGCGATGGACGGGCTGCTCACGCACGACTTTGACCTCATCCTCGGCGAGGAATACCCCGGCCAACCCATCCGCGGCACCGTCGCCGGGATCCAGTGGGAGGAACTGGCGCGCGATCCGCTGCGCATTGCGCTCCCGCTCGAAGGTCCCTGGTCCGACCCCGGCCTGCAACTGCACGATCTTGCTTTGGCGCCGTGGGTTTTGGAGGACGAGCACGCCGCCTTCGGCCGCTGGGCCGTCGCAATGATGCGCGAAGCCGGGTTCACGCCGAACGTGCCGTTCGTGTCCACGGACATCCTCTTGCACCTGCACCTGGTGGAAACGGGGCACGCACTGGCCATCGTCCCCGACCTGTTGTGGCTCAGCCAGACCCCGCGGGTCCGGCTCGCCGACCTGCCGGGGTCCCCGGCGCGGAGCATCCTGACCGGAGTGCGAGAAGGCGGCCGCACGCACCCCGCGGTTGTGGCATTCCGGCAGGCGCTGCGCGATGTCACCGCGGACCTGCGGCGCAAGGCGGGGGTGCCCGTAACCGGGCGCGGCTGAAGGCCGCACCACCGGGCTGCGCCGCCGCTGACAGGTAGATTGCCAGCATCCCGGTGGCCCGGCGGGCAGCGGGCAGCACGCCGACCGGCCGGCAGCACGTTATACCGAAACCCGACGCCCCTCGCGCGCGCTGATCCGGGCGGCGTCCAAAACGTTGATGGTGCGCACGGCATCCCGCGGATCCACCGGCACGGGCCCGCGGTCGCGCAACCAATCGTTGACCGCATGGTAAAAGTCCACGTGACCGCCGCTGGGGGGCTCGACGGCGGTGAGTTCGTCGCCGCGCGCGATCCACCCCTGGTGCTCGGCCTCTACGGCCTCGTCCAAGCGCGAGTATGGCGTCGGCTCCGCCTCGAATTGAGTGACTAGATAGGCGGCCTTGTCACCCAGGATGCGCGTGCGCGGGCCCGGCGCACCCACCAACGATCCGCCCCAAAGCCTCGAAATAACGGCCGACCCATCCGCACGCGGACTGTGATAGAGCGTCATAAAGACGTCGTCCTCGGTGGGGGTCGTCAGGCTGCGAATCTCCGCGTAGACCGATTCGACCCGCCCAAACAGATCGGTTGCCGAATCCACCAGGTGGCTGCCAAGGTCAAGCAACAAGCCGCCCGCGATCGGGTCGTTCTCTTTCCACCGTTGCTGCGGCGTCGGGCGCCACCGCTCCCAGCGTCGCTCGAAGGTGTGGACCCGTCCCAGCTCGCCGGATTCGATCAGCCGGCGGGCGGTGAGCTGTTCGGCATCCCAACGCCGGTTCTGGAAGACGGTGAACGGAACGCGCGCCTTGGCGGCCCGGTCCACAATGTCGGAAGCCTGCAACGCCGTCGGCGCCAGCGGCTTCTCGATCACGAACGCCAGCCCCGCATCGATGACCTGCTCCGCATGCGCGACGTGACGCCCCGACGGGGAGGCGATGACGATCACGTCAAAGTCGTCCGGGTGGGCGATCAACTCGCTGATCTCGTCGTACACCGCCGCGGCCGGCCAATCCTCAGTAGCGGCCCGCTTTCGGCCCTCGTCCCTTGTCACTATTGCGGTAACC
This sequence comes from Rarobacter incanus, assembly GCF_006715765.1. Lineage (NCBI taxonomy): Bacteria > Bacillati > Actinomycetota > Actinomycetes > Micrococcales > Rarobacteraceae > Rarobacter > Rarobacter incanus. Next base: position 1,621,903 of record NZ_VFNV01000001.1, on the reverse strand, counting down.
AAGAAACCGGCTTCGCGTATCAGGCGCGAGTGAATGCCGCGGCCGGCGCTGCCGTAACCGATGATTGCAAACCGTGCGGGGAGGCTCATGCGATCCATTGTCCCCACAACGTGTGCCCAAGTCACATTTCGGTCAGATCGCGCAGGGCATCTGCGAAGGTTGTCACGTTTTGCGCCCCCGCGGCGCTGTATTTGTTTCCCAGAATGTAGAAGGGTACGGCGCGGGCACCGTGGGATTCGGCCGCCGCAATGTCCCGCTCGACGGCGCCCGCCTGCGCCGAATCCGCCCGCAGTGCCGCCGCGATATCCGCAGGCGCGAGATCCCCGTAGCCGGCCGCGTCGGCCGCTCGCTGCATTACCTGTTCATCGCCGACGTCGCGGCCCGCCGTAAAGTGCGCTGCGAACAGCTCGCCCACGACCCTCGCTTTAGCTTCCCAACCGTAGCGATCCTGAACCAGGGCCAGGAACCGGTGGGTCGGCGCCGTGGCCGTCGGCACCACCCGATCGAAATCGAAGTCGAGGCCCTCGCTCGCCGCCAACTCCGTCATGTGCCGCAACGCCTGCACCGCGCGGTCCTTGCCCCCGAGCTTGAGCGCCAGCACATCCGCCTCAGTGCGCCCGTCGGCCGGTCCCGCGTACGGGTCGAGGATGAACGCGTGGTAGCGGACCTCGACCGGCGCTGCTGTTTGCGCTATCGCTTCCTCCAGGCGCCGCTTGCCCACGTAGCACCATGGGCATGCGATATCGGACCAGACGTCGATGACTACCGGCTGACTTTGGCTCATGCAGGTGCGTAACGCCGAGCGGCCCCAAATGATTCCCTGCGGGGTGCCTAGCCCCCGAACGCGGCATCGCGTGCCATGTTGGCGAAGCGCGAGTACCGGCCCTGGAACGCGACGGCAATCGTTGCCGTCGGACCGTTGCGGTGCTTCGCCACGATCAGATCCGCCTCACCCGCGCGCGGTGACTCCGGTTCGTAGGCGTCCTCGCGGTGAAGCAGGATCACCATGTCCGCATCCTGCTCGATGGACCCGGATTCGCGCAGGTCACTCATCTGCGGTTTCTTATCGGTGCGTTGCTCCGGCCCGCGGTTCAACTGCGAAATGGCGATGACCGGGACCTCAAGTTCCTTCGCGAGCAGCTTGAGCGCGCGGGAAAACTCCGAAACCTCTTGCTGCCGTGATTCGACGCGCTTGCCCGACGTCATCAACTGCAGATAGTCGATGACGACCAGGCGTAGGTCGTGACGCTGCTTGAGCCTGCGGCACTTGGCGCGGATCTCCATCAGCGACATGTTCGGCGAATCGTCGATGAATAGCGGCGCGTCGGCTATCCGCCGCTCCGTGGCCGCCAGCCGGTTCCATTCGTTGGCGTCAACGCGCCCGGTGCGCAGTTTTTGCAGCGATATCTCCGTCTCCGCGGCCAGGAGGCGCATGACGATTTCGTTGCGGCTCATTTCCAGCGAAAAGACAACGGCCGCTTGCCCATGCTTGATCGCGGCGGAGCGGGCGATATCGATTCCGAGCGTGGACTTACCGATGGCGGGCCGGGCCGCGACCACAATCATCTGTCCCGGATGCAGGCCGTTCGTTAGGATATCCAGATCGTCGAAGCCCGTCGGAACTCCCGCCATGCCCTCGCCGCGCGCCGCATTGTGCTCGATTTCATCGAAGGTCGGGCCGATGATCTCGCCAATCGGCGCGTAGTCCTCGCTGGAGCGCGACTCCGACACCTGGTAGACCTCGGCCTGCGCGTTGTTGACCAGATCCTCCACGTCGCCGCCCTCGGCGGCGTATCCCAGTTGAACAATGCGCGTACCCGCCTCGATCAGACGGCGCAGCACCGCTCGTTCGCGCACGATGCGCGCGTAGTAGCCAGCATTGGCCGCCGTCGGCACCGACGAGATCACGTCGTGAATGTAGGTTGCCCCGCCTACGCGCCCAAGTTCGCCGCGCTTGTTGAGTTCGTTGACGACCGTGACGGCGTCTGCCGGCTCCCCGCGGCCGTACAGCGTGGTGACCGCGTCGTAGATGGTCTCGTGAGACGGCCGGTAGAAATCATTGGCCCGCAATTCCTCGACTACGTCCGCGATGGCGTCCTTGGAGATAAGCATGGACCCCAGGACGGACTGTTCGGCCGCTACGTCCTGTGGAGGAACACGCCCCGGACCAGCGCCTTCTTGCCCGCCGAACCCGCCGTCAAACTCCGAATCCGCCACGAATCCTCCGTTACCCACAGTGCACTCACAGTCTAAAATGCGGTACGCCGACGCGTTTCCAGTCCCACCGCACCACGCTTACGCCCGCCCCGGGCGCCGCGGTCATTGCGGGTGAATCACGGCTCCCACCTGCATAAACGCCAAGAATCACGGTGCCGGATAATCGCCCAGTTCCCGCGCCGAGGCTAAACATATACCCTACGCCACGCGACGGCAACGAGGTTTTCCACAGCACTATCAACAGACCTGGGGAAACTTGACCGATACATGCACGTCGCACGCATCCAACCTGTGGATAGAAATGGGGATAAGTAGCGTTCTTTCCGCCCGATCGCATCCGACGCGCCGTCGACTCGCCGGAAATGACGCCAACGTCGCCTGTGGACGAAAATCAATTCTGTGCAGAGCAAGAATTCACCCGGCGCGGGCCCGCGCACCACCCCCGCGGATTCCCGCCGCATCCTCGCGTTGGCGGTCCCGGCCCTGGGGGCGCTCGTCGCCGAGCCGCTGTTCATCCTCGCCGATACCGCCATCGTCGGCCGCCTCGGTGCCGACGCCCTCGCCGCGCTATCGGTGGCTTCGACCGCCCTCATGACCGTGGTCGGGCTGTGCGTGTTTCTCGCCTACGCCACGACCTCGCTGGTTGCCCGCCGGATCGGGGCGGGCGATCCACGTGCCGCGTTGCGCGCAGGGGTGGACGGCCTGTGGCTGTCGTTCGCGCTCGGGATCGCGCTCGCAATAGCCCTCGGGTTTGCCGCCACCGACCTGCTAAGAGCGCTGGGCGCGCACGGTAGCGTCCTGGCGCTCGGCACGGCCTATCTGCGAGCCTCCGCCGCCGGTATCCCCGGCATGCTCGCGGTTCTGGCCGCCACCGGCGTGCTGCGCGGCTTCCAGGACACGCGCACGCCCCTGTACCTGACGGTGGTCGGCGCGTCGGCAAACGCGCTGCTCAATGTGGTGTTGGTCTTTTGGGTCGGGCTCGGGATCGTCGGGTCCGGATTGGGAACGGCCGCGTGTCAGCTCGGTATGGGCGCGGTCGCCGCGGCGATCGTCATGCGCCGCTCGCGCGCCCACGCGGTCTCCTTGCGCCCGCGGCCGCAGGGGCTGCTCGGCGCAGCCCGCTCCGGAGTTCCGCTCTTTATTCGCACGCTCTCCTTGCGGGCGGCCATCATCGTTACGGTCGCGGTCGCGACGCGGCTGGGCGAAGCCCCTTTGGCCGGCCACCAGATCGTCACCGCGGTATGGAACCTGATCGCCTACGCCCTCGACGCGCTGGCGATCGCCGCGCAGGCTCTGATCGGCCACGCACTCGGCGCCGGCCGCATCCGCGAGGCCCGCCGCCTCCTTCGCATCATGCTCCGCTGGGGTGTGGTCACGGGGGCGGTTTGCGGCGTGGCTATCGCCGCTACGTCGGCCTTCATTCCGTGGATTTTCACGGACGAGGCCGCCGTCGCCGCCGCCACGTCACCCGCCCTGATTGCCGCCGCGGTGTTCCTGCCGATGGCCGGCTGGGTCTTTGTCCTCGATGGGGTGCTGATCGGCGCCGGTGACGGGAGGTACCTGGCCTGGGTGGGTCTGCTGACGCTGGCGGCATACGTGCCCGCGGTCCTGGCCGTCGGCGCCCTAACTGCGGCGCACGCGCATGCTCTCGTGTGGCTTTGGGTCGCCTTCGGTGGGTGGTTCATGGCAACACGTGCGCTCACCACGGGCCTGCGGGCGCGCACGGATGCGTGGCTGAGGGCGGGGATCTAACCGCACGCGCCCCGCCGTCCACGGGACCACGGACACCGAACCCGCACCGCGCCCCCGCCACCCACGGAACCACGGGACCACGGACACCGAACCCGCACCGCGCCCCGCCACCCACGAAACCACGGAACCACGGAACCACGGACACCGAACCACACCCCGCCGCACGACGCGGCGGGCGGAGTCTGCGACTATGGACGCATGGTTGTAGCCAAGACTGTCTTGCTGTTCGTCATCGCCGCGCTGTGTGAAATCGGTGGCGCTTGGCTGGTGTGGCAGTCGGTGCGCCAGGGCAGGCCGTGGTGGGTTGCGGGCCTGGGGGTCATCGCGCTGGGAATCTACGGGTTCGTAGCGACCTTGCAGCCCGACGCCAATTTCGGGCGAGTGTTGGCCGCCTACGGCGGGGTCTTTGTCATCGGTTCGTTGGTGTGGGCGATGGCGATCGACGGTTTCCGTCCGGATCGCTGGGACGTGATCGGCGCGGCAGTGTGCCTGATTGGCGTGGCGGTCATCATGTTCGGCGCGCGCACCTGAGCGATCGCGAATCGGCCCCGAACGCTCCGGCCCGGTGACCGAATCCCACCACGCGCAAAACGCAGCGTCCGCTTTGCACCGCCCGGACCGCCTCACTGCGGAACCACCGGCGCACCGCAAGCATTCCGTGACCAACGCAAACGGGGGGCCGGTCCGCCCAGCGGACCGGCCCCCCGTTTCAACTCGGATGCTACTTTGCAGCAACAACCTTGACGTTGACCTTGGCTGCTACCTCGGGGTGCAAGCGAACCGAAACGGCGTGGTCGCCCACATTGCGGATCGGCTGCGAGACCTCGATCTTCCGCTTGTCGACCTGCGGACCATTTGCCGCAATGGCCTGAGCGATCTCGGCGGTCGTAACGGCACCGAACAGGCGGCCGCTCGGACCGGCCTTGACGGTCAGAACGAACGACTTCGCCTGGAGCGAGTCGCGAGCGGCGCGCGCGTCCTCAAGGCTCGCGATCTCACGGGCCTTGCGGGCCTTACGGATCGCTGAAACCTGCGATTCCGCTCCCTTGGTCCAGGGCGTCGCGAGCTTGCGCGGGATCAGGAAGTTACGGGCGTAACCGTCCTTGACGTCGACGACGTCTCCGGGCTCGCCCAGGCCGGTCACCTCATGAGTAAGAATCAACTTTGCCATGGTGCTATCTCCTAGTCCTTAGAATCAGCGCGCCGAGGACGAGTACGGCAGCAGGGCCATCTCGCGGGCGTTCTTGACGGCACGGGCAATTTGACGCTGCTCCTGGACGGTGACGCCAGTGACGCGACGAGCGCGGATCTTTCCGCGGTCGGAGATGAATTTCCGCAGCAAGACGGTGTCCTTGTAGTCGACGACGTCGACCTTGGCGCTCTTGAGCGGGTTGGACTTCTTCTTCGGCTTACGCACGACGGGCTTTGCCATCGTTAATGCTCCTTCAAATCAAGATGGAGTTGCCGGCGAGCCGGCAACAAAAGTGAGGGTGAACGTCCCGGGGGCGTCCTAGCTGAGCTGCCTAGAAAGGCGGCTCGTCATCAATTCCGCTGGTGGACGAGGCCGGGCTGGCGGAACCCCACGGGTCGTCGGCCGGTGCGGCGCTGCCGCCGAACCCGCCACCCGCAGAACCACCGAACCCGCCACCGGACGAGTAGCCGCCACCGCCACCACCGCGCTGGGCGCGGGTGACCTTGGCCGTCGCATTGCGCAGCGACGGCCCGATCTCATCCACCTGCAATTCCACAACCGTGCGCTTCTCACCCTCCCGGGTCTCGAAGCTCCGCTGCGTCAGGCGGCCCTGAGCGATGACCCGGGCTCCCTTGCTCAGCGATTCGGCTGCATTTTCGGCAGCCTCGCGCCACAGCGAGCAGCGTAGAAACAGGGTTTCCCCATCACGCCATTCGTTGTTTTGACGGTCGAAAACTCGCGGGGTCGACGCGATGGTGAAATTGGCAACGGCCGCGCCGGATGGCGTAAAACGCAACTCCGGGTCGGCGGTCAGGTTGCCAACGACCGTGATGATCGTGTCACCGGCCATGAATCCTCCTTGAGGATGCGGCAGCGCTCGATCGCGCTACTCGGGGGAACTAGCGGAATCAGGCCTCGCGGCGAAGGATCTTTGTGCGCAGAACGGACTCGTTGAGTCCGAGCTGGCGGTCCAACTCCTTGGCCGTTGCGGGGGTTGCGGTGAAGTCGATGACGGCGTAGATGCCCTCGGACTTCTTCTTGATGTCGAATGCCAAACGACGGCGGCCCCAGATGTCGATCGCGTCGACGGTGCCACCTTCCTTCGGAACCACTGACAGGTACTTGTCGAGCGATGGAGCAACGGTGCGCTCCTCGACACTGGGGTCGAGGATCAGCATGATTTCGTATTGACGCAGGCTCACTAACCCACCTCCTATGGACTCTACGGCCACGGTATTTCCGTGACAGGAGGGTATTGACGCGTCGCCGTGGTCTGCCTCGAGCCCTTTTGGCGCGAAACAGACACACGACAGTCGTTCATTTTATCATCACCACGGCGCTTTCGCTCCACGCAATCGCGTCTGGAGGGGTTGGCACCCGCACCGCGAGGCCGGTGACCGCCTCGACCGGTTTGGAGTAGCCGCGCCTTTAGGGATTGGCACCCGCACCGCTATCCGAACCACCGGCGCCGGCGCCGGATCCGGCCGAGCCACCGGCGCCGTTCCCGGAACCGGAGTTGCCGCCCGTGCCGGATCCGGATCCCGCGTCACCCGCACCGCTTCCGCCATCCTGTCCCGCGCCGGATCCCTGACCGCCATCGCCCGCGCCTTCGCCGCCATCGGATCCCTTTCCGGTGCCTGCATCGGAGCCGCCGTCATTGGACCCACCGGCATTGTCGTTACCGGCGGAACCATCGTTGCCGCCTCCGGAATCCGAACTCGACTTTTTCGGTCCCTTGGACACGACGATGCTCACCGTCGCGCCCGGTGCGAGGGCCTTGCCGCCGCCCGGGCTCGTGGAAATGACGCTTCCCTTGGGTACCGAATCCGAATACGCATGGGAAACCGACACGGCGAAGCCGGCCTTGCGCAGCGCGGATTTGGCCGCCGACGCGCTGTCCCCAGCAACGGACGGCACCTCGACCTTGGTATCCGTCTCAGTGTCTTGCTCCTGCGAATCGTCATCCGCTTTGTGACCGGCGCTGGTCGGCATTTCCGGAAGGTCGACCACGGGCAGGTCCGCAAGCGCTTCCTTCATGTACGCCGTCCACATATCGACCGGCACCGATCCACCGGTGATCTCGGAATACCCGCCGAACGGGTCGATCGAGACTTCGCTGCCGTCCTTGCCGACCTGATAGAGCCCAACGACGGTGGCGAGGTTGGGCGCAAACCCCGCAAACCAGGCGGACTTATTATCGGACGAGGTCCCCGTCTTCCCCGCGATCGGCCTCCCAACCTCGCTAGCGGTCTTCCCGCTTCCCCATTCGACGACGCCGGCCATGGCGTTCGCAACGGTTGAGGTGACGTCCTCGTCAAAGACTCGCTTACCCTTGGTCGCGACCTTGTATTCGACTTCATCGGTGGAGTTTTGCTTCACGCTCGCAACGATGTGCGCCTTGCGGTAGATGCCACCGGCTGCAATCGTGGCGTAGGCGTTGGCCAGGTCAACCGGGTGTACCGAGGCGGTACCTAGGACGTTGCTGGGCAGATCGTTGAGTCCGGTCGTCGCCTTCGGTATCCCCGCGTCGATGGCGGCCTGCATCGTTTTTTCCGGACCGATTTCGACGTTGAGGGCGGCGTATGCGGTGTTGATCGACAGGGCCGTCGCCCGCATGAGGTTGACGTACCCGTAGCTAGCCCCGCCAAAGTTAACGACGGGCCGATCGAAGCCGTCAATCGTCACCGAATTGCGGCCGTTGAAGTACTTATTCGTCACCGATACGCCATCGCTGACCGCCGCGAGCAACGCGAACGGCTTGAAGGTGGAGCCCGCCTGCGCCATTCCCTGCGTGGAGTTGTTGAACTGCTGCTTGAGGTAGTTCGGCCCGCCGTAAAGAGCCTTGATCCCACCGGTCTCGGGATCGATGGTCACCATGGCTGCCCGCAAACGCTTCGGTTTGTCGTCCGGCATCGCCTTGACGGTGGCCACCATGTCGGCCTGCATCGACTTGTCGATGGTCGTTGTGATCACGTATCCGCCGGTGTCCAGGTCATCCTCCGTAAATTGACCTGTGGCAACCAATTCGGACCGTACCATCTCCAGCAGGTACCCCTTGGTCCCGCCGTAGGTGTCGGATCGCTTGTACTCGATGGTCTCGGGCATGGTCAGATCCGCCCGCTGCGCGGCCGTCAAGAAGCCCAGCTGTTCCATCCCGTCCAGCACGTAATTCCACCGCTGTTCGGCCTTGTCGGGGTTCACCCGCGGGTCCCAATTCGAGGGGCTCGGCACGATCCCCGCGATGAGCGCGGCCTGCGCGATCGATAGATCTTTGGCGTCGACCCCGAAGTACTTCCGCGCTGCGCTTTGAATCCCGTAGGTTCCCCTGCCCAAGTAGATCGTGTTCATGTAGTTGGACAGGATTTCCGCCTTGTCCTGGTGCTGGGCGAGCTTGACGGCCAAGAAGGCCTCTTTGACCTTGCCGGTGTACGTCTTTGTTTCCCCCAGGTAGTACCGTTCCGCATACTGCTGGGTGATAGTTGAACCGCCCTGCCGCGCGCCGCCGCGGATATTGTTGACAAACGCCCGCGTCATGCCCGGCAGCGAGATGCCATTGTTCTGGTAAAAGCTGCGGTCTTCGGCGGCGACAAATGCGTGTCCGACGTATTCGGGCAGCGTGGACCCGTCGACCAAAACGCGGTCCTGCGTCGCAAATTCGCCCATGACGCTCTTGCCGCCGGCGTAATACACCGTGGTCTTTTGCGCGGTCGCGAACTGCTCCGCGTTGGGTATCTTCACCATCTGATAGGCGACCACGATCCCTGCGACGCCCAGGACCCCAAAGAACACGCACACGCCCACGATGAACCGCCAGCTCGGCAGCCACCGGTGGATGCCGGAGTATTGCTTGCGCGGATAGTTGAAGCGCCCGTATTGCTGGCGCAGATATTTCCGCTTGGCGCGACCCTTGAGCTTGGGGGTCTGCGCGGCGAACGCCGCCGGGGCAGTGCGCGTAGTCGTGCGTGGCGCGGTAGCACCGGAGGCGGCGGGCTGCTGCGCACCCCCCGTGGGTCGCCACGGTTGGCCGCCCGTCTTTGACCGCGCCGACACGCGGCGCGGCCCGTTTCCGGGTGCATCTGCCACTGGTATGCCTTCTTCCATGTCTTTGACCGTCCCCTGCCACAGGACGCGCACAGGTCGTACTGCAAGCCTTAAGTAAGACCATGCTGACACTACGCGGTTGCGCCAATGATCGACAGGTTATCCACAGCTCGGCGGCAAAGGTTTTGCGGGGTTCACGCGGGGGCTTCGCAAAATCTTCACGGTCTGACGCGCTCTGGTGCGTGCGAGGTGACCCGCGTCACCAGGGGGCCTCGTCCGCGATCAACCCGCTGAACGAACAAATCAACCTATCGAACACACCGAATCAATCGATGTATCGAACCGATACATCAAGTGGTGTATTGTCGGACGAGTCCAAACGTTTCCATTCCCCGACCTCACCGAAGGAGGCAACCGTGCGCAGTCGCTCAGCGACACTCGAGACTGCGATTCTCGGCCTCCTCGCGGATTCACCGCTGCACGGCTACGAACTGCGTAAACGGCTCAATTTGGTTCTTGGCTCCTTCCGCGCCTTCAGCTACGGATCCTTGTATCCGTGCCTGAAAACGATGGCGGGACGGGGCCTGATCGTCGGCTCGGAAGCCTCTGACGCAAAGCCGCACGCCCTGTCCGCGAAGCGGGCGCGCATCGTCTACACCATCACCGCAGCGGGCCAAGAAGCCCTGGGCGCGGTTTTGGCCTCGGCCGGACCCTCCAGTTGGGAAGACGACTCCTTCGACGTGCGGTTTGCGCTGTTCAGCCTGACCGACGTCGAAACACGCATCAAGATCTTGGAGGGCCGCAGATCGCGGCTCACCGAAAGGCTCGAATCCGCCAAAGAAAACGGCGCCGAGCACACCAACCGGCTCGATGAGTTCACCTCGGAATTACAGCGACACAGTTTCGAGCGTGTCGAACGTGAGGTTCGTTGGCTCGACAGCCTAATCAATACCGAACGCGAGAGACGTCGCGTTCGTCCCATCAATGCCGGGACCACAGATCCCGGCGATCATGTCAAGGAGCAAGGATGAGTTCCATCCGCGTCGCCATTGTTGGCGTCGGAAACTGCGCATCGTCGCTGATCCAGGGTGTTCAGTTCTACAAGGACGCCGACCCGAACACCACGGTCCCCGGACTGATGCACGTCCAGTTTGGCCCGTACCACGTCAGCGATGTCGAATTCGTCGCCGCATTCGACGTTGACGCAAAGAAGGTCGGATTCGACCTCTCGGAGGCCATCGGCGCATCCGAGAACAACACGATCAAGTTCGCCGACGTGCCGCCCCTGGGGATCACCGTCCAGCGCGGCGTGACCCTCGATGGCCTGGGTGACTACTACCAGGCAACCATCGAGGAATCCGACGCGGCCCCCGTCGACATTGTGCAGGCGTTGCGCGATGCAAAGGTCGACGTCCTGGTTTCTTACCTCCCCGTTGGTTCGGAGCAGGCAGACAAGTTCTACGCCCAGGCCGCCATCGACGCGGGCGTCGCATTCGTCAACGCGCTGCCCGTCTTCATCGCCTCGGACCCCGTTTGGGCAAAGAAGTTCGAGGACGCCGGCGTCCCGATCATCGGCGACGACATCAAGAGCCAGGTCGGTGCGACCATTACCCACCGCGTGCTCGCAAAGCTCTTCGAGGACCGCGGCGTCATCCTGGACCGCACATACCAGCTCAACGTTGGCGGCAACATGGACTTCAAGAACATGCTGCAACGCGACCGCCTGGAGTCCAAGAAGGTTTCCAAGACGCAGGCAGTCACCTCGAACCTCACCGGTCCGCTCGCGGGCAAGAAGGAAGACCGCAACGTCCACATCGGCCCCTCGGACTATGTCGCCTGGCTCGACGACCGCAAGTGGGCGTACGTGCGCCTCGAGGGTCGCGCGTTCGGTGAGGTTCCCCTGAACCTCGAGTACAAGCTCGAAGTGTGGGATTCGCCGAACTCCGCCGGAATCATCATCGACGCGATCCGCGCCGCGAAGATCGCCAAGGACCGCGGCATCGGCGGCCCCGTGATCGGTGCATCTTCCTACCTCATGAAGTCCCCGCCCGTGCAGATCGAGGACACCGAGGGCCGCGCCCGCGTCGAGGCCTTCATTAAGGGCGAAATCGCCCACTGATCGGGTCCGCCCCGGCCGCCCGCGTCTAGCGGGCCCGGCGGGCATTCCGAGTGAATCAGTCCGGTAGGGGGCTGGCGCCGCGTGCGCCAGCCCCCTACCGCGTTCTCACCGCACACCGCACACCGCACACCGGAAAATACCTCGCACAAGACGGCACGTCACCCTAGACTCGGGCAAATGCAGGAAACCCACCCCGCCCCAGCGCCACGCCCGCGGTGGCGCCGCGACGTCGCCCTCTTCCTCGCGGGTCAATCGGTTTCACTCATAGGTTCGTCGGTCGTGCAGTTCGCGATCTTCTGGCACCTCACCCTCGAAACGAAGTCCGGCTGGGTGATCGCGTTTTCGACCTTCTTCGGATTCTTGCCGCAGGCCATCGTCTCGATCTTCGGCGGGGTTTGGGCGGATCGCCACAATCGCAAGTGGCTGATCATCGGCGCCGACCTTTCGATCGCCGCGACCACCATTGCGCTAGCCGTGGCGTTCATGCTGGGCCGAACCGACCTGTGGCTGTTCTACGGGGCGTTGGCAATCCGCTCGGTGGGTGCGGGCATCCAGGCACCGGCCGTGAGCGCTCTCATTCCCCAGATCACCCCGGCGGACCAGTTGCTACGCGTCAACGGGCTGAACTCGTCCATCCAATCGATAGCGCAAGTCGGTGCGCCGGTCATCGCGGCCGGTGTCCTGGCAGCCGGAGGCCTGCAATCCGCTTTCTACCTCGACGTGGTCACCGCGGTGATCGGGGTCGCGTTCTTGGCGGCCATCCCGCTGCGGGCTGTGGACCGCGCCTCGCAACCGAGCGATACCGGATACCTCACCGACCTGCGGGCCGGATTGCGCTACGTGGCAAGGACACCACTGCTGCGCTTCTTGGTCGGGTACTTTGCGCTCATCATGTTCCTGGCGGTTCCCCCCAGCTTCCTAACGCTGTTGCTGGTTGCGCGAAAATTCGGCGATACGTCGTGGTACCTGATGGCGAACGAGGTCGCCTTCGGCTTAGGAATGACCGCCGCGGGGGTGCTGGTCGCGGTGGCCGCAAAGAGGTTCAACAATCGGCTCATGCTCGCCGCGTGGGGCGGCGTGGGTCTTGCGGTCACGACGGTCGCCCTGGGTCTTGTCGGCAACTTCCCGCTGTACCTGATTGCGATGGCACTGTGCGGAGCAACCGTGCCGCTCATCAACACGCCGATGTTCACGATCTTCCAGGAGCAAGTCCCGCACGACATGCAGGGCCGGGTCTTCGGGCTGATCATGATCATCATGACGCTGGCGCTGCCCATTGGTATGGCCATCATCGGGCCGATCGCGGACCGCATCAGCGTCGAGGCGCTCATGTGCATCGGCGGGGCCGCAACCCTGGTTGCCGCGGCGTGGGGCTTGCGCCGAGCGGTGCAACTCGGCGATCGCGTTTCGGCCCCGGTCGCGGACGCCCCCTAGCGAGGGCTCGCAGGCCGCCACTCGACCCAGCGCACCACTGCTGTGTGGCGGGCCCGGCGCCGGGTCTTCGGGACCGGCGGCCGCCCCCGGCGCGACCGGCGGGGGCGGCGCAACCGGCTACGCCCCGCGCGTGTCCCACCAGGCCCGCAGCCGCGCGGTGGCCTCGTCGACGCCCAGCGGGCCCTCGTCCATGCGCACATTGAGCAGGAACTTGTACGCCGCTCCGACCTCGGGACCCGGCGCAATCCCCAGGATCTCCATGATCTGCTCGCCGTCCAAATCCGGGCGGATTGCGGCCAGTTCCTCCTTCGCCGCGATCTGGGCGATGCGTCGCTCAAGGTGATCGTAGGACGCGGAGAGCGCGGCCGCTCGCCGCCGGTTGCGGGTCGTGCAGTCGGCGCGCGTAAGCCGGTGGAGGCGTTCAAGCAGCGGACCGGCGTCCGTGACGTAACGTCGCACGGCCGAATCGGTCCACTCTCCCGACCCGTAACCGTGGAACCGCAGGTGCAGCTCGACCAGTCGGGAAACCTGCTTGATCGTGTCCTTATCGAACCGCATTGCCTGCAGCCGCTTGCGGGTCATCCGCGCGCCAACGAGTTCGTGGTGGTGGAAGCTCACGCCGCCGCCGGCCTCGAACTTGCGGGTTGGCGGCTTGCCTATGTCGTGCAATAGGGCAGCCAATCGCAGCACCAGGTCGGGCCGCGGAACGGCGCCCGCTAGGTCCGTTTCCAGGGCGATCGCTTGGTCCACCACCGTCAGGGTGTGTTCGTAGACGTCCTTGTGGTGGTGGTGTTCGTCGATTTCGAGCCGCAGCGCGGGAAGCTCAGGAAGAATGTGGTCGGCCAGCGTCGAATCCACCAACGCTCGCAGACCCTCACGCACGTGGGTGCCCAGCAGCAGCTTGACGAATTCGTCGTGCACGCGTTCGGCGGAAACGATGGATATGCGCCCCGCCATGTCGGTCATCGCCGCCCGCGTGGATCCCTCAATGGCGAATCCCAGCTGGGAGACGAAGCGCGCGGCGCGCATCATTCGCAGGGGGTCGTCAGCGAATGACTGTTCGGGGGCCACCGGCGTGCGCAGGACCTGCGCGGCCAGATCCTTGAGCCCCCCGAAAGGGTCCACGAACGTCAGGTCGGGAACGCGCAGCGCCATCGAGTTGACGGTGAAATCGCGGCGCGACAGATCCCCATCGAGTTGGTCACCGAACTGCACCTGCGGCTTGCGTGAAGTCGGGTCGTATTGGTCGCTGCGGTAGGTCGTGACCTCGACCGTGATTGCCTGCCGTCCGCCGCGAGCGTGCCGTTGGGCGCCGATGGTGCCGAACTCCCTACCTATGTCCCAGTGTGCGTCGCCCCACTGCGCTAGCAGGTCGATGGTCTGTTCGGGTCGGGCGGAGGTCGCGAAATCAAGGTCGTGAACGGGTCGCTTCAGCAGCGCGTCGCGCACGGGGCCGCCAACCAGGGCCAGTTCGTGCCCCGCATCCTGGAACAGTTCGCCCAGTTCGATGATCTCGGGGTGCTGGGCCGGCAGCGACTCCAGCGCGGCGTGCAGCAGCAACGCTGGATGCGGCTGATCGGGGGCGGCCGGCGACGGAACGGAATCAGGCATAAACACCAAGCCTAATCCAATGTGGCCGTAACAGTCGGTAGAGTGGACTACATGTCAGAGCCAGCCGCACGGGATGAGGGGCGCGCTCGTGTGCCGATTCCACCGGGCGGCCACGCTTTGCGCCTGCGCGCTCCGCGCGCGCACTCGCCCCTGCGGCCGGCGCACGTAACTGAACTCCTGGAATTGCCCGTCGTCGAGGAAACGTCTGCCGGGGGAATCGTGCTCGCGCTCTTCGACGGGGTGCCGCACGCGGCAGTGATCGCCCGCCGCAACCGCGCAGGACGCCTGGAATGGTGCCTGCCCAAGGGCCACCTCGAGGGTGACGAAACACCACCGCAAGCCGCAATCCGCGAAATTTGCGAGGAAACGGGGATTCGCGGGCAAATCCTGGCCCTGCTGGGAGTCATCGACTACTGGTTCACCGGCACGGATCGCCGCGTGCACAAGGTCGTTCACCATTTCATGCTGTCGGCCGTCTCCGGTCGCCTCACCGTCGAAAACGACCCCGATGCAGAGGCCGAGGACGTCGCTTGGATTCCCGTCGCGGACCTCGACCGCCGGTTGAGCTACCCGAATGAGCGCCGCATCGCCGCAATCGCCGCCACCCGGGTCGGCGATCACAAGATCAACCAACGCACTGAAGCGGATCACGCTTAGGGATGGTCTTGTCGGCTCAGCGGTCCCACCGACCGCTCACGTATCTTGCAACGATCGTCGGGATTCTTGTCGCAGCGGCGGCCTTGCTGTGTGCACCACCCGCCCATGCCGACGCATCGAGCGGGGACGAGTTCCCCGTCACCATCAATTCCGTCACCCCAGCGGTGGCGACCCCCGGATCCGACATCACTGTGTCGGCGCGCATCGACAATCCGACCGGCAAGAAGTTCACCGGCACCGCCATGCTCAGCCTGTCGCGAATCATCCTGCAAACCGCGGCGCAGGTCACCGAATGGCAGCAGGCCAAGCCCCTGGACGCAATCGGGTCATCGCTGCGAACCCAGGCGGTAACTATCCCCGCCCGCGGAAGCGTGGTTGCCACGTTTTCTTTGCCCGCAACGGATTTGTGGCTCCTGCAAAGCGGCGACGGCCTGGGACCGCGCGGTATCGCGGTTTCCGTGTCCGGCGCCACCAAGAAGGTCACGGGTCGGCTGGGGGTGGCGCGCTCGTTCTTTATCTGGCAGCCCCTCGCGGATGACGAAACGCCTTCCGTCAACCTTTCCGTGGCAGTGCCGATCGTCTCTTCCCGCGCCGACCTCATCGCGGCAACCCACCCGCAGGGCCGGTTGGACCGCATCGTCGCCGCGTCGGGTAGCGACCCGCTCGTATCCTGGCTGGTGGATCCGGGAACGGTCGTCACGGCGGCGGGCGAGTTGAGCACCGATGCGGTGCTCGCCGCCAGCGCTCCCGCGGACGCCCAATCGAAGATCTGGGCCAGCCGCATCGAGGAGGCCGCAAGCGACCACGACACCTACGCGCTGCCGCTCTTCGACGCGGACCTTTCGACGCTGCGCACGACTAGCTCTACCCCCCGCGCCTCCACGTCCCTGACGGACGCCGTCGCCGACGTTTCCGGCTCCTGGAACACGGGTATCGCCCTTCCGTGGCAGGCGGCACCGACCAGCTCGGTCATATCCGACGCCGCGGCCGCCGGCCTCGATACCGTCATCGCCCGAGACGGTTTCGACCTCGCAGGGAACCCCACATACACGCCGGGCAGCGTCACCCAAGTTAGTCACGAACGCGGCACCTCGCGGGTGCTGGTCTCCGATTCGTCCCTGACGGACCTGTTCGCGGCCACCGACCCGGAGCAATCACCCGCGCAATCCGCTCAACAGTTCCTAGCCCAATTGGTGGTCCTGGCCCGGCAAAACCCCGGACATGATCGCGCGTTCCTGGTCACCACGCCGCGCGACTGGGACCCCGCCATCGAACACGTCCGGGCGATCATTCAAGCGGTGGACGAAGCCGCGTTTGTGACGGCCACCTCGCTCAGCGACATCGATTCCTTCGCCGCCGAAAGCGTCGAACGCAACCTTCCCAAGCGATCCAGTGACGACGCCCCCGTCCAGGTCTCCACCGAGCAATGGGCGGATACGGTATCGAACGTGCGGAAGGCGAAGCAGTTCGCACAGGTGACCTCGAACCCGGAGAAGATCACCGGCCCCCTGGGTGACTCCTTGTTGCAGGCGCTCGGCTACCAGTGGGCGGGCTCAAGCGATTCCGCGGCAAGCATCATCGCCGGGGTGGATGCTACGGCGGAGGCGGTGCGCTCGTCCCTGGATGTTGTCATTGGTTCGGATGTCAATCTGGTATCGGCCTCTGGGTTGCTGCCAATCACGGTATCTAACTCGCTCGACCAGGACGTCACCATCAACGTCCAGCTGGCCCCCGATCACCCGCGCCTGATCGCGCAGGCCGTCAAGGACGTGGTCGTCCCCGCCAACTCCGAATTGTCGGTGCAGGTGCCGGTGCGCGCCGTCGGCAGCGGCGACGTCGACGTCCAGGTGCGCCTCACCGCGGCGGATTCCACCGTGATCGCCACCCCTGCGGACTTCACCGTGCGCGTGCGCGCGGATTGGGAAACGCGCGGAACGGTGGTAGTCGGGATCCTCTTGGCGCTGACCCTGGTGGCCGGGGTTTTGCGCACAATCAAGCGCGGGCGCGCCAGCTCACGTACCACGACCGGACCCGACAAGGAGCAAGACGCGCTGTGACAGCTGATCCCGCCGGGCAGGTCGAACCCGAGGACGACGGCGTCGGAACGTCGACCGGACGCGGTTCGGTCATCATGGCCGCTGGCACCTTCGTTTCGCGCGCTCTAGGCATGATCCGCAACGTGCTGCTGGTCGCGGTCGTCGGCGCCACCGGCCCCATCGCCAACGCCTTCGATATCGCCAATAAGCTACCCAACGTCCTGTATGCGCTGTTGGCAACCGGGCTGATCAACGCGGTCCTGGTGCCTCAACTGGTCAAGGCCTTCAGGCGCAGCAACTGGCGCGAATACACCGACAAGCTGCTCACCATCGCGGGCGTACTGATGGCCGCAGCGGCGCTGCTCTTCACCGTCGGGGCGCCGCTCCTGGTGCGCATGTACACCGATTCCAGTTGGACTAACGGGCAGCTCGCGCTCGCCACGGCCCTTGCTTACTGGTGCACGCCGCAGGTGTTTTTCTACGGCCTCTACGCGATTTTGGGGCAGGTGCTCAACGCCCGCAAGCAGTTTGGGCCGTACATGTGGGCCCCGGCCCTCAACAACGTCATCTCAATTGCCGGTTTCGCGATTCTGATCTGGATTTTCGGGCGCGCCGTCGTCGACGGCGGGGCCGGTCCGTTGGCCTCATGGACGTCCACCCAGACGGCCTGGTTGGGTGGAATCGCGACGGGCGGCATTGTCGCGCAGGCCCTCATCTTGCTGGTGCCACTGCACCGCGGCGGTTTCCGGTGGCGCCTGCGATTCGGGATGCGCGGGATCGGCCTGCGCGCGGCGGGAACCGTAAGCATGTGGGTCATACTCGCCACGATCGTCGATCAGGTCGGCGTGTGGTGGACCACCCGCCTTGCCACCGCCGCCCCGCACCACGCGTACCTGGCCGGCCACACCAGCATCGATGACATTGCATCGAACGGCACCTACACGCAGGCGCTCATGATCTATCTCCTGCCCCACTCACTGGTGACGGTGTCCATCACGACCGCCCTTTTCACGTCCATGAGCAAGGCGGCGGCGGCCGGTCAGCTGGACCGCGTCCGCGCGGATCTGTCGCAGGGCATGCGGATGGTCGGCGTGTTCACGATCATGGCGTCGGCGGCCATGGTTTCCCTTGCGCAGCCGCTGGTCAAGGCGCTGGTTCCCTCGATGCGTGCCGTCGAGGTGGCGGTCACCGCGCCGGTGCTGATCGCCATGTCTTTGGGGCTGGTCGCGCTCGGGGCCATGGTCTTGATGAAGTGGGCGTTCTTTGCGTTCGAGGACGGCCGCACCGTGTTCCTCATGCAGCTTCCCGGCACGGGCGCGCTGGTCCTGTTCGCGTGGCTCGGCACCGTGGTTCTGCCCGGCCAATGGTGGGTCATGGGCATTGGGCTCGCCATGGCGGCGTCCAATGCGATCGTGGTTGTCGCGCGCTACGGCGGTCTGCGGCGCAAGTTGCATGGTTTGGACGAGGCCCGCGTCATCCGTCTGTACGTTCGCGCGGCGATTGCCGCCGGGGTTGCAATGGGGCCCGCCTGGCTCACCGCGCACCTGATCGGCTACGCGCCCGGCGGCGGCTGGTTCCACGCGATTGCGTCCGCCGGTGGCGGTGCCGTTGTCCTTGTCGCGATCTATTTCGGTTTGCTGCGGGCGATGCGCGTGGATGAGGTCAACCAGCTCTTTGCACCAATTCTGCGCAAAATCCGGCGATGATAGTCACATGCCGTCCGGGGGTCGAGCACCGATATGCTGGCTAGATTCCGTACGATACAAGGGGACCGGTGACGCGCACCGGTAAGAGTACACAGATAGGGCAACCGGTGGATGAATCTACTCCCACTTTGATCGGTGGGCGTTACCGGAAAGAGGGAGCGCATGCGCTCGCCAATGAGTTGATCGTGACGTGGCACGGCACCGACACCGTGCTCGATCGGCGCGTTCTGATCGTCGACGTTGCGGCGACCCTGGAGGCGACGGGCTCATCGGCGGGGGTTGGGGCGGTGCTGGATGCCGCCCGCAGGGCGGCCCTCGTCTCTGATCGTCGTTTTGTGAAGCTGCTCGATATCAACCACGAGGGCACGGACGCCTTCATTGTTTCGGAGGACATCACCGGGCCCAGTGTTTCGTCGCTGCCGCGCGCCACGACGTGGGATGCGCGGCGCGTGCGCGCCCTGCTCGGTGAATTGGCATCCGGCCTCGACGCTGCGTCCCGCAACGGCGTCCATCACCAGCACATTTCCGAGGATTCCGTATATCTTTCGCGGCGCGGTCCCCAACTGTACGGGCTGGGTTTCCTGCCCCTGCTCCTCGGCACGGAGGCGTTGAGCGGCGACGACGCGTCGCTGGTCGACTGCGATCAGTTGCGAAGCGTGGGGCGACGGTTGGTGGCCGGGCATGCCGATGAGTTCGATGATGCCGCGCTGGTAGATGTCCTCGACGTCGAGCACGTGTACGTGCGCCCGGCGAGGATCGCCACCGAGTTGGACCCGTGGGACCTTGCCTCCCTGACCGAGCTTGCCGATCCCGCGGGCCCCGGCGCATCCGCGCCGAGCGCTGCCGACCAAACCGCCGACCTGGTGCGTCGCTCCGCGCTTTCCCAGTTGGCTAACATTTCAGACGATCTCAATCCCCCCGGCACCCCGCCGCCTGCGCCTCCCGCCCCCGGGGCGGGCACGCACGGCACCGGCAGCAACCCCACGCGCGTGTCCACCGGCGTCCCGGTCGCGGCTGCCGCGTCGTCGCTGCTGTCCCCCGTGCTCCCCGCCACCGATCCGGCCGCGGCGAGCGCGGAGGCCCCCGTTTTCCAACCCGTTTCCGCTGCCGCCGCGGCCACCGCCCCGGCAGCGCCCGCTCCCGCCGCCGCCAAGGGACGCTTCCAAGTCGGTTCAACGCTTGCGGTGCTTTTGCTCGTCGGTGGCATCTTGGTTACCGGCGGCTTTTGGGCGGTTGCGGCGCTGACCGACAACCTGCAACCCACTCATGTCGTGCAGTCGTTGCGTGATTCGCAGGGTTCTGGCGGCACGACCACCGGTGGAAAGTCGTCTAACGCAACCCCGAAGGCCACCAAGTCGGCGACCGCCGTTCCGCCGGTGATCGATTCGGTCGCATCCCTAGACCCCGACGGTGACAACAACGAGCACCCGGAGTTGGCCGACCGCGCGATCGACGAGGATCAGGCGACGTACTGGATCTCGCGTACCTACAAGACCGCCAACTTCGGCGGGTATTCGCGCCGCGGAATCGGTTTCGCGATCAAACTCGAGAAGGCAACGACGGTCTCGCAGCTGTATGTGATCACGGAGAACACCGGCGGCAAGTTTGAACTTCGCGCCACCAGCGACGCGAAGCCGTGGGGCGGTGATTTGGTCGCGAAGGGCAGCTTCGATCAGGATATGGATATTGTCCTGAATAAGCCCATCAAGACCGACGAACTGGTTTTGTGGGTGACGGAACTGCCCGAACTCAGTTCCGGATCGTATGGGCTCAAGATCGCCGAGGTGCAGGTGCTGTAGCAACATCGCACTACGATTTCCGCATCATTGAAATACACTTGGTTTCGACTTTGCTAATTTAGGGGACTTTCATGACGTCTACGACCCATCGTTTGATCATCGTCGGTTCTGGTCCCGCGGGCTACACCGCGGCGATTTACGCGGCACGCGCGGGATTCGAACCGCTGGTTATCGCCGGAGCGCTCACGGCCGGCGGCGCGCTCATGAATACGACCGAAGTAGAGAACTTCCCCGGATTCAGTGACGGGATCATGGGTCCCGAATTGATGACACAGATGCAAACGCAGGCAGAGAAATTCGGCGCCTCCATCGTCTGGGATGACGCTGTCGCGGTTGACCTGGGCGGGGATACTAAGTCGGTGACCACCGAGGGCGGGGACACATTCACCGCACCAGCCGTTATCCTTGCGCTGGGTTCTGCGTACCGGGAACTCGGTCTCAGCGACGAGAAGCGCCTGTCCGGACGGGGCGTGTCGTGGTGTGCCACCTGCGACGGGTTCTTCTTCAAGGACAAGCCCATCGCGGTGGTTGGCGGCGGGGACTCCGCCGTCGAGGAAGCTACGTTCCTCACTCGCTTCGGTTCGTCCGTGACGATGATCCACCGCCGCGACACGCTTCGAGCGTCAAAGATCATGGCCCAGCGGGCGCACAACGACCCGAAATTGTCGTTCGCCTGGAACAGCGAGGTTGTGGCAATCAACGGCGAATCGGGGGTCGAATCGGTGACTCTTCGCGATACGGTCACGGGTGAAGAGCGGTCGCTCGAGGTGGCCGGTCTGTTTGTCGCGATCGGTCACGAACCGCGTACGGAACTGGTTCGCGGACAGGTCGAGCTGGATGAGTCCGGCTACATCGTCGTCGATAGCCCATCCACCCGTACCAACATCCCCGGTGTATTCGCGGCAGGCGACGTCGTGGATCACACCTATCGGCAGGCGATCACGGCCGCGGGCTCCGGATGTGCCTCCGCCCTGGACGCTCAGCAGTACCTGGACGCCTACATGGATGCAGTCGGCGAGGCGTCCCCCGAGGCCACCGCGTAGCCCGGCGTTCGCTGGACCACCCGCCGATAGGTAGAACCTACCCGCCGGTCGTGGCCCAGCCGCCAGGCGGCGCTGACCCGCCGGTCGTGGCATACCTGCCAAGCTGGCCCACCCGCCAGTCCTGGCATACCTGCCCGGTCGGGTGAACCCGCCGCGGGGCGCCCGGGCCCGGGCAACCCCGCACCACGCGCCGCCCCGTGGCGGTCCCCCGAAGCACGCCGGGTTACTTTGCGCCGGTATCGAACAGGCCCTGCTCACCGGGCGCAATCACGCCCAGAATGCGGTTCAGGTCGTCAACGGAAGCGAATTCGACCGTCAATCGGCCCCTTCTCTTCCCCAGCGCGATTCGCACTCGCGTATCGAGTCTGTCCGCCAGCCGTGTCGCCAGCTCGTCGATCGCCTCCACCCTCTTCCCGGGCCTGGGTTCGCGCCTCGGCGACGGCTCCGGCACGCCGCCCAGGGCTGCGATCTCCTCGGTTGCACGAACGGACAGGCCCTCGGCGACGATGCGTTGCGCCAGGCGCTCCATTGCCGCAGGATCCTCCAGCCGCAATAGCGCGCGAGCGTGACCGGCGCTCAGCACCCCGGCCGCCACGCGACGCTGCACCAGGGGCGGCAATTTCAGTAGCCGGAGCGTGTTTGAGATCTGGGGGCGACTGCGAGCGATTCGCGTAGACAGTTGCTCCTGGGTGCACCCGAAGTCATCGAGTAGTTGCTGATACGCGGCCGCCTCTTCCAGCGGATTGAGCGCAGACCTGTGCAGGTTTTCTAGGAGCGCATCGCGTAGCAGGTCCTGTTCCTCGGTCATCCGCACGATGGCCGGCACGGTCCCCAGCCCGGCGGCCTGCGTCGCGCGCCAGCGCCTCTCGCCCATGATTAGTTCGAAAGAACCGTCATCGCTCGGGTCCGGACGGACCACGATCGGTTGCAGGACGCCGACCTCGGCAATTGACTGCGTCAGCTCCGCCAAATCGTCCTCATCGAACACGGTGCGGGGTTGCTTGGCGTTCGGACGGATCCGATCCACCGGTATTTCGGCAAATGTAGCGCCCGGCACCGGAATGAGGTCGGGTTCCTCCGCCTGGGTCGCCGTGGCGCCATTGGTCTCGACTGCGGGCTGCTGTGCGGTCGGACCTGCCTTTTCAGCGGCGGAACCTGCGGTCTGCGCGGCCGGAGCGGCCGCGGGCTGCTTTGCGCGAGCGCGGGTTCCGCGTCGATGGCTCTGCTGCATGGCCTCGGCCGGCGAAAGCGGCGCCTGTCGTGCAGATTCACCCGCCTCGCCCGTGGCGTCTTGCGCGCCGCCTGGCCGCGGCTCGTCGCGCGCGCCAGTCTTCTCGAAGAACAGATCGGCCGGCCGGCTGGTTTCGCTGGTAGTGGGGATGAGTGCCCCGAGCCCCTTCCCCAGTCCCCTACGCTTCTGACTCATCGTGTTGCTCCCGCCGGCTGTGCTCGTTGATTGATCTCTTGGGCCGCTTCGCGGTATGCGAGGGCCCCGCTCGACGATGGCTCGTAGCTGATCACGGTTTGGGCGTGACTCGGAGCCTCCGACACCCGGACCGATCGGGGAATAGCCGTGGCGAGCGTTTGCCGCGGGAAGTGCTCCCGCACCTCATCCGCCACCTGACGGGCGAGGTTGGTTCGCTGGTCATACATCGTTAGCAGGATGGTCGACAGCTGCAGATGGGGATTGAGATGTTCCCTGATGAGTTCCACTGTCTTGATGAGCTGACTCAGGCCTTCGAGAGCGTAATACTCGCACTGAATAGGGATCAGCACCTCGTCGCCGGCCGTGAACGCGTTGACCGTGAGCAGCCCCAGGGAGGGCGGGCAGTCGATGAGAATGTAGTCCAACCGCGTAAGACCCGCTTCGTTGCGGTGGATGATGTAGTCCTCGATGGCTCTTCGCAACCGCGTTTCACGTGAAACCATGTTGACTAGTTCGATTTCCGCGCCGGAAAGATCCAGCGTCGCGGGAGCAACGACGAGGGACGGGAATTGCGGGCACGTTTGCAGCACGCTCGCAAGGGTGTCGCCCTCGATCAGAACGTCGTACATCGATGGCGTACCGCTGCGGTGATCCGCCCCCAGGGCCGTGGATGCGTTACCCTGCGGGTCAGCATCGATCACCAGGACGTGCAGCCCCGCCTTGGCGAGCGCTGCGGCCAGGTTCACCGTGGAGGTGGTCTTTCCGACACCACCCTTCTGATTCGCTACGGTGATTATGCGCGTCCGCGGTGGCGATGGTAGGGCCGACTTGTCCAGTCGCCTACGCCGTCGGGCGTTCTGCGCAAGCTCGGCAGCCAACGGCGTGGACTGATCGGCATCGATATGGTCCTGCACCACACACTCACTTCCATACTGTGCAAACTGATCCGCCCCCGCGGAGCATGGGGCTCGAACTTCTTTAGTTCTGGCCCGTTGGGCCAGCTCGGTGACTAATTACCAGACTACCCGGCACGCCTGACAAAGGTGCGGACCGCCGCCTATAGCGCGACCGTCCGTGGCAACGAAAACGAGGGGTGTAGGAAACTCCGCTGCCTTCGGCATCCACCCTGGCTACCTACCGCGGGTGGCGCGTACGATCCGTGCATCCGAATAGCCCGGCGGCCCGGTTAGTTCCTGCACGGCGGCGTCGCGCGCAGCGAACTTCCGAAGCGCCTTCTGCGCGGATTCGATCTCTTGTTCCGCGGATGCCCCCTTGAGAACAACCATCTCGCCACCCACGTGCACCAGCGGCATGGCCCAGCGGGTGAGCTTGTCGAGCGCGGCGACCGCGCGCGCGGTCACGGCGTCCGCTTCGAGCGCCCCGGCATACTCCTCGGCGCGACCGTTGAGTACCTCGACATTGGACAGTCCGAGACGATCACTCACCTCGCCTAGCCACTCGCAACGCTTCACCATGGATTCGACCAGCAACACGCGCGCATTCGGACGCATGATCGCGATGACAATTCCCGGAAGCCCGGCGCCGGAACCCACATCCGCGATCCGACCGCTCTGGGGCAGCACCGATGCCAGCAGGGAGCAGTTGACGAGGTGTCTATCCCACAGTCGCGGTATCTCCCGCGGACCGATCAGGCCCCTCTCTTCCCCGTGAGCGATCAGCAATTGAGCAAACTGTTGCATCGGTTCGTACGCATCCCCCAGGAATGCCTTGAGCGCGTCAGCGCCCGCCGGCTCGGATCCTTCCTGATCCGGCGATGCCGCGGAGTCGCGTGACCCATCGGGTGTCGACACGGGTTCCACTTCCTTCCCTAACCGCACAGGCACACGCACCGACCCCACGGATAGATCCGGCTGATGCGCAACAAACCACCCGATTTTATCAGCCGTGTTTCACGTGAAACACTCGGCGTTGCTCCTGCGTGCCGATGAGATGTGCCAAGAACCAGGAACGAGGCCCGCGCTGCACTTGTGGGCCCTACCCCGATGACGAACCCCACCCCACCCCTATTCACCGACGCCACCGCTCCCCACTCACCGAGAGCGCGCTGCTCCCCACTCACCGACGCCACCGCTCCCCACTCACCGAGAGCGCGCCGCTCCCGCGGGTTCGCAGCGCATCGCCCCGCTCGACAAGCACGCCGCAGGCCTGCATCGAGATCAACAGCGGGGCGCTCGTGATCTCGATGCACGAGCCAAGTTCGCGGTCGAACGACGAAAGACCTGGGCTACGCAAGCACCGAGACCAACGAAACACACCCGCGCGGACAGCTGCTCCTCCAACGAAATGTCGGGCCAATTGACCACCGAAATCGCTGGCGACTGAGGTACGGGAACGAAAAAACGGTGGCCCGTTTCACGTGAAACGGGCCACCGCGACATGCAAAGCGGACCTACAACGACACCTTGATGTAGCGATTCGGATCGGTACCGAAAGACTCGCTAGACAACCCGGCTTCGGTGATCACGTCGTGCACAACCTTACGTTCGAAGGCATTCATCGCGGGTAGAGCAATAGCCTGCCCCTTCACCTTGACGTCATTGACCGTGGCCTCGGCCAACGCACGCAACTCGTTGCGGCGATGCGCGCGGAATCCCGCCACGTCGAGCATGAGGCGAGAACGATCGCCCGTCCTGGTCTGAACAGCCAACCGGGTGAGTTCCTGCAACGCCTCCAAGACTTCACCCTCACGCCCCACAAGCCCCTGCAATTCCTTGGGGTCATCTGCAACAATTGCCAGGGAAGCCCGGTCGTGTTCGACGTCAATGTCGATGTCACCGTCAAGATCGACGATGTCTAAGAACTCTTCTAAATAGTCGGCGGCGACCTCGCCCTCTTCCTCTAGAACCTTCGTCTTCGACACCTCAACCTCTGCGACGTTTGCTTCGTCTTGAGAACTCACTATCGAACTCCTTTGCAGGCCTACGTATGGGAAATTACAACACTGTCATTTGGGGTTTGCGCGCCCCGATCAGTTCTTCCGCTTCTTAGACTTCTTCTTCTGGCGGTTCTTACTCACGGGCTGCTCACGCTGCCCGCGAGCTTCTATCACGGTCGGGGTATCGGTAGCGAGGGTGATCCCCTTCGCGGCCGCCCTGCGCGCCCGACGTTCGTTGAGCCGCTTCTCCGCCTCGGAGCCCGGCGCTGGCATGTTACGGATGGTGTAGAACTGCTGACCGGTGCTCCACAGGTTTGTCGTGGTCCAGTAGATCAGCACGCCGAGCGGGAAGTTCACACCCGACACCGCCATAACCAGCGGCATTGTGTACATCATGATCTTCTGGGTCTGAGCCATCGGCCCCTCAAGCGCCGAAGGCGGCATATTCTTCAAGGTCAGCTGCCGCTGCGTAATGAACTGTGTCGCTGCCATAGCGACGATGAGAATGATCGAGACAACCTTGGTAGAAGTCGTGGCCCCCTCTTGAAGGAACCACGACGACAGCGGCGCGCCAAAAAACGTGGAGGACTCTGCCGAGGCCGCAACCGCCGCATTAATAGGTCCGATGCCAGTTTTCGGATTCGACGGATCCGCAATGGCGCTCAACGAGTTCAGCACGCGATACAGCGAGAAGAAGAACGGACTCTGAATCAAGATAGGCATGCACGAAGCAAATGGGCTGGTTCCGTTTTGCTTGTACAGATCCATCGTCTCGCGGCTCATGGCCTCCCGCGATGCAGCATCCGTTCGTCCCTTGTACTTCTTTTGAATCGCCTGAATCTGCGGTTGCAGCATCATCTGCATCCGCGATGCCCTGATCTGCTTGACGAAGAGCGGAATCATGGCGACGCGGAGCAAGACGACCAAACCGACGATCGAAAGCACCCAGGCCAGGCTCGCTGAATTGGGTAACAGCGCGTCGAACACCCAGTGACATAGGAACATTACCCATGCCACGAACCATTCGAACGGGAAGAGAATTTTATCGAGCCACACGTTATTGGTACCTACTCCCTAGCGCCGAGATCGCTGGTGCACCCCGGTGTCGTATCCTGCTCGGCACGCTTGTCGTACGGTCGCAAGGCAAGTCTGAAACGAGGAGGAACATCATCGATGCCACCCCGGGAAAACTGATTACACTTCATGAGCCGCCACATCGTTAGTACCACGCCCTTGAAAAACCCATAGCGACCGAGTGACTCGCGTGCATAAGAAGAACACGTCGGGTAGTAGCAACATCTAGCACCGAAAAGAGGCGAGATGCGCCGTTGATACCAGTCGAGCGCCCGGTCCATCACGCCAACTATGCCACGAGCAGGAACGCCGGTACGCATCCCCCGTGGCGAATCACTGCTAACCATGCCTATCGCACAGTGTCCATCCGCTGCACCTTACGCACGCACGCACTGATTCCGCTGCTGAGCTGCGAGGTAAGCGACGAGAAATCGACACTGGCCGCACCAGGCAGTGCCCTGACTACGACGATCGATCCATGCGGCGCCTGCTCCAACTCCGTGCGCAAGGACGCACGCAAACGACGCTTGACCTTATTGCGCGTGACGGCGTTCCCAACTGCTTTAGATACCACAAGACCCGCGCGGGTCGGATTATCACCGACGGCGCGGGCCATGTGCACGACTATATCGTCGCGGCCAGCACGAATGCCTGACCGGAAGGCCAACTTAAAGTCTTCTGAACGATGCAGACGTTGTGCAGCGGGCAACAAAACTCAGGCCGCTAGCTCCGAACGGCCCTTGCGGCGGCGTGCGGAAAGGATGGCTCGGCCGGCGCGGGTCTGCATCCGCAGGCGGAAGCCGTGGACCTTGGCGCGACGCCTGTTATTTGGCTGAAAAGTGCGCTTGCTCACGAGAAACTCCAACGTATTCAAGGGGTAGGCACACCACGTGCCTCGGGTCGTGGCGCTCCGCGCAACCTTTGGGAAATCCAACTGTTGCTCGACAAAGGCAAGGAACCCGTCGCACCCGCAAAAGGGCACGGCAACACCACATGAACTACAAAATAATACGGTTTGAAAGGCGATACGTCAAACAATGATCCGGTAATTCACCGCCATCCACCTTGCCCGTCACCCACATCTGTGGAAAACTCTGTGGATATATTGGATTACAGTAACCGACAACGATGGCCACTAAGTAGTTCTCGCTCAAGGGACACGATGATATCCCCACGTGTGAATAACTACAGGTGTTTTTTGTGAATAAGTTTCCGGGCCCGCTGTGCCCACCATGAGGATGACATGCCAGAAATCGACCCCCACGAGCTGTGGCGCTCAACGCTGAACCTGCTAGCCGCAGATCCGACGATCAACCAACGACAGATCGGATACGCCTGGTTCATCAAACCCATGGGGTACTTCAACAACACCCTTGTGGGAGCCGTGGCGAACGACGCAACTCGCGATTACATCGAGCAGCGAGTCCGCAAGGCGATCGATCAAGCGCTCAGTGAGGTTGTGGGCGCCGACACGAAGCTCGTCCTTACTGTCGATCCTGAGCTGGAAGACCTGCACTCTGGGGATCAAGATACCGCTTCGCTCCATGCCGCTGGTTCGCCAGGCGCCGACCAGGGCGGGAACAACGCCGCACCCGATGCCGACATCGATGACGACGAGCCGGATTTCATCCCCTCGCGACCTCTCAAGCCCGGAGCGCCGCTACCGCTCGAAGAGGCGCGTCTGAACCCCAAGTACACCTTCGAGACGTTCGTCATCGGCTCGTCCAACCGCTTTGCCTACGCCGCCGCCTATGCGGTCGCCGAACAACCGGGCAAGGCATACAACCCGCTTTTCATCTACGGGGACTCGGGCCTTGGCAAGACCCACCTGCTCCACGCGATCGGTCACTCGACCCTCAGCATGTTCCCGCACATGAAGGTCCGCTACGTGAACTCCGAAGAATTCACGAACGACTTCATCAACTCCATCTCCGAAGGAAAGGCCGGTGCCTTTCAGCGCCGCTACCGCGACGTCGATCTACTCCTCATTGATGACATCCAGTTCCTGCAGGGCAAGGAACAGACGATGGAAGAGTTTTTCCACACTTTCAACACGCTGCACGACTCCAACAAACACATAGTGTTGACATCCGATCTGCCGCCCAAGCAACTCGACGGATTCGAGGACCGGTTGCGGTCGCGATTCCAATCCGGCCTGCTCACCGACGTTCAGCCGCCGGACCTGGAAACCCGCATCGCGATCCTGCGCAAGAAGGCGGCGGCCGAGGCCCTCGATGTTCCGGACGAAGTGCACGACTACATTGCCTCGCGGATCTCGTCGAACATCCGCGAACTCGAAGGCGCGCTGATTCGCGTCACCGCATTCGCGAACCTCAACAACCAGAGCGTCGACCTGTCTATCGCCGAGATCGTCCTCAAGGATCTGATCACCGACGACGGCGTCCAGCAAATCACCGCCGCCACCGTCATCGCCCAAACGGCCTCGTACTTCAGCCTGACGGTAGACGATGTCTGCGGCACGTCACGCTCACGGACCCTGGTCACCGCGCGCCAGATCGCCATGTACCTTTGCCGCGAGCTCACAGATCTGTCGCTGCCAAAGATCGGGCAACACTTCGGCGGCCGCGACCACACGACGGTTATGCACGCGAATCGGAAGATAGCCGCACTGATGGCGGAACGTCGCTCGACCTACAACCAGGTACAAGAACTGACGGCCCGGATCAAGCAGCACCGGCACTAACTTACGCCCGTGCAATTTCATCCCCAGCTGTGGATACGGGTGTGGACGACGGTGGAGCAAGCGGCGAAAACCGGTGGACAAAATGACAAGTTTCGGTGGACTGCCAATGTCGAGACGGCAACAATTCACAGGACCTTGTAGTTTTCGCACCGTCCGTCCCCACGCCGGATCACATTCGCCATTGGCGTGATTTCAACAGCAATCGCCATTTTCCACACAATCCACAGCACCTATGGCTACTACGAAACTTAACTAAAGGGGTCATTGTGCACACCGCCATGAGGCGGTCGGCGCCCACCGCGCGAGTCGGGCATCCACTAGTAACCACCCGGGACCTTTTTGTCGTACTGTTACTGTGGACCCTTGCCAAAAATGTTGATTCGCTGAGGTGAATGATGAAGTTTCGCTTGGACCGCGACGTACTCGCGGAGGCTGTGACCTGGACGGCGCGCACATTGCCGCAGCGTCCGCCGGCTCCCGTGCTTTCCGGCGTCCTGATTCATTCGCAGGACTCGTCATCGATCTCTTTGTCGACCTTCGATTACGAGGTTTCGGCCCGCTCGACCGTCGCGGCGGAGGTATCGGAGCAGGGAACGATTCTCGTGTCCGGGCGTTTGCTCGCCGAGATCTCGCGCGCCTTGCCGAATAAGCCCGTCGAAATCACGACGGAGGGTACGAAGGCGAACGTTGTGTGCGGCTCGAGCCGCTTCACGCTCCTGACGATGCCCGTCGAAGAGTATCCGGCACTGCCTGATCTACCCGAGTTGGTTGGTTCGATTGATTCGGACGAGTTCACTCACGCCGTTGCGCAGGTCACCGTGGCTGCATCGAAGGATGACACGCTGCCGCTGCTGACGACGGTGCGGGTCGAGATCGAGGGCGAAAAGATCACGTTGCTAGCGACCGACCGCTACCGTCTTGCGCTGCGCGAGGTGAGTTGGCAACCCGCGAACCCCAGCTTTGAAACGGCGGCGCTGGTGCGCGCCAAGACTCTGAGCGAGGCGGCAAAGTCGTTCAGTTCTGCTGGACGCGTTGACATCGGCCTGCAAACCGGAAGCGGCATGGATCGCATCGGCTTCTTGGCCGGCGGGAGGATAACGACCTCCCAGCTCGAAGACGGTGACTACCCGCACGTGCGCCGCCTCTTCCCCGAGTCGACACCTATTCAAGCAATCACCAAGACGCAAACCCTGATCGAAGCGACTAAGCGCGTTGCTTTGGTGGCAGAGCGCAACACGCCCATCCGCCTGACTTTCTCGCAGGGCCAGGTAGTTCTCGACGCGGGCCAGGGTGACGATGCCCAGGCCTCGGAGATTCTGGAAGCCACGCTCGAAGGCGACGATATTTCGGTCGCGTTCAACCCCCACTACCTGCTCGACGGTCTGGGCGCGTTGGGGACGGATTATGTGCGGATGGGCTTCACTCATCCGAACAAGCCCGTCGAATTCATCGGCCTCAACGACCCCGCCGGTGAGATTGTGGATAACTATCGCTACCTGTTGGTCCCCATTCGCTTCACCGCGTAGAAAGCGGCGGTAGGGATCGTGTACGTCTCGCACCTTTCCTTAAGCGATTTTCGAAACTACCACCACGTCGATCTGGAATTTGATCCGGGAGTCAACGCCCTGGTAGGGCCCAACGGACAGGGCAAAACGAACATCGTCGAAGCGGTTGGCTACCTTGCGACGCTCGCGAGCCACAGGGTGGCCGGCGATGCGCCGCTGCTTAGGGCGGGCGCGGAGCGCGCGGTGATCAGGTCTCGCATCGTCAGGGGCGACAGGGCAAGCACGGCGGAGGTCGAAATACTGCCCGGGAAGTCGAACCGGGCGCGCATCAACCGTGGTTCGGTCGTGCGCGCGAAGGACATTTTGGGTCTGGTGCACGCCGTCACATTTGCGCCGGAGGATTTGGCCTTGGTGAAGGGCGATCCGAACGAGCGCCGTGTCTTCCTGGATAGGCTTTCGGTGCAGCTCGTGCCTCGCTTTGTCGGCGTGTTGGGTGACTATGAGAGGGTGCTGCGCCAGCGCAACACCCTGCTTAAAAGTGCCGGACCGCGCCGGAGGTCGCCCGATAAGGGTG
Organism: Rarobacter incanus; assembly: GCF_006715765.1. Classification (NCBI taxonomy): domain Bacteria; kingdom Bacillati; phylum Actinomycetota; class Actinomycetes; order Micrococcales; family Rarobacteraceae; genus Rarobacter; species Rarobacter incanus. The sequence continues at coordinate 1,590,117 of NZ_VFNV01000001.1, read as the reverse complement.
CGGATGACCTGCGCACGCTCGATGTGTGGGATGCCAAACTGGCCCAGTTGGGCGGCCAGATAACGGAATTGCGCCACGCGATCGTCAGGCACCTACATCCCTACCTCGTCGCCGCGTATGACCAGGTCAGTTCGAGCCAGGGAACCGCTCACGCGCAATACCGTTCCGGGTTGGACGCGCACGGGGATGCGGGCGATGAGTTGTTTAGGGCTAACGAAGTTTCGGCGTCGATGGTCGAAGCCAGGATGCTTGATGCGCTGACGCGCGTGCGTCCCAAGGAACTTGAGCGCGGCGTCACCCTGGTCGGTCCGCACCGCGATGAGGTGGCGTTGACGATCGACGATTTGGCCGTGAAGACGCACGCGAGTCACGGCGAATCGTGGTCCATGGCACTGGCGCTGAGGCTTGCGTCGTACGACCTCTTGACCCAGGGGTCGATCGGCGGCGATCATTCCTGGTCCCCGTGGGGTCAGGACGCTGAGCCGGTCATGATCTTGGATGACGTGTTCGCGGAGCTCGATGCGCGCAGGCGCGCGCGCCTGGTCGAGCGCGTTGCCCGGGCGAAGCAGGTGCTGATCACGGCTGCCGTTGCCCAGGACATTCCGGGGGAACTAGAGGGGGCCCGGTTCGATGTTATGGCCGCGGAAGTGAACCGTGTCATCTGATCAGCGGCCGCCGCTCGAGGCCGGCAACGACGACCAGTTCGGACGCGAGCTGCTGGACCGCATAAAAGGGGAAGCTAAGAAGCGCGGCGCCAAGCCGCGCCGTTCACCGGTATCCGCGGTGGCGCCTATCCGCGAGGACACGGGTTCCCGGGATCCGCGGTTGTTGGGGGAGTCGCTGGCCTCGTTGGTCAAGCAGCGGGGTTGGGCAAACCAGCTGTCCGTGGGGGCGGTTTTGGGTAGGTGGCCCGAAATTGTGGGGGATGTGGTCGCGCAGCACACCGAACCAACCGAATTCACTAACGGGGTCTTGACCGTGCGGTGCAGTTCGACCACCTGGGCGACGCAGCTGCGACTGCTTACGAATCAGTTGCTGGCGAAGTTCGATTCCGAGGTCGGCGAAGGTGTCGTCACGGCCGTGAAGATTCTCGGACCCAGCACGCGATCGTTCGGGCGTGGACCCAAAGCGGTCCGCGGGCGAGGGCCCCGCGACACCTGGGGATAACTTCACGGCCCCGAAAATCGCCCCAGAGGCGAGCGCACCCTCGTTATGAGGGGTCCCCGCCAAACGGGTACAGAATCGGCCAAGCGTACCGAATACGCCCAAATACGGTTGAATGTCGGTCCCGTCGGGTAGACTTAGGGAAGTTGTTCAACCTAGCGCGGTGGCCCGCCGGGACACCAGATGTCGCGGGGATGCCGCTGCAAGCCGTTGAATGTACCGCGGGCAGTGAGAGTCGGGAATTCGTTGGAATTGTTGTCCTGCCCGACCTATGACATAAGGAGCGACACCCGTAGTGACTGAGCCTGAACAGAACGAAGCTGCAGAACATTTTGAGACGTCACCCATTCACCACGATCGGGTTGAAGCTGCCTACGATGCATCGGCGATCACCGTCCTTGAGGGCCTTGAGGCGGTGCGCAAGCGCCCCGGAATGTACATCGGTTCCACGGGTGAACGCGGCCTGCACCACCTGGTCTACGAGGTTGTGGATAACTCTGTGGATGAGGCGCTGGCCGGATACTGTGATCACATCGAGGTGACACTGCTGGCGGACGGCGGCGTGCGCGTGGTGGACAACGGGCGCGGAATCCCCGTGGCGATTCACCCCACCGAGGGGCGCCCAACGGTGGAGGTCGTTATGACGATCCTGCACGCGGGCGGAAAATTTGGTGGCGGCGGCTACGCCGTGTCGGGTGGATTGCACGGTGTCGGTATTTCCGTGGTCAATGCACTGTCAACTCGCGTTGAAACCGTGGTCAAGCGCGACGGGTACGTGTGGACGCAGAAGTTTGCCAACGGTGGTCACCCCGTGGGCGAATTGGTGCGCGGTGAGGCCACGACGGAAACCGGAACCCAGCAGACGTTCTGGGCCGATCCCGAGATCTTCGAAACCACCGAATACGATTTCGAAACGCTGCGGGCTAGGTTCCAGCAGATGGCCTTCCTCAATAAGGGGTTGCGCATCACACTGACCGACGAGCGCCCCCATGCCGACGTTGACGATGAGATTACGGGCGCGGATCAGACCACCGATCCCAACGTTGTTAGCTACATGTACGACCGTGGCCTCATCGATTACGTGCGCCACTTGAATGCCACCAAGCGGTTCGACATTGTGCACCCCGACATCATCGACGTGGAGGCCGAGGACACCACCAAGCGCATCTCGCTCGAACTCGCGATGCAATGGACGACCGCCTATTCGGAGTCGGTGCACTCGTTCGCAAATACGATCTCCACGACCGAAGGCGGAACGCATGAGGAGGGGTTCCGCGCGGCGCTGACCTCGTTGATCAACCGCTACGCGCGCGCCAAGGGGATCCTGAAGGAACGCGACGAGAATCTAACGGGCGATGACGTTCGTGAGGGACTGACTGCGGTGATCTCGATCAAGCTCGGTGAGCCGCAGTTTGAGGGGCAGACCAAGACCAAACTGGGCAACACCGAGGCGAAGGCCTTCGTGCAAACCGTGGTCAACGAAAAGCTGGGGGATTGGTTGGATTCCCACCCCAACGAGGCGAAGGATGTCATCCGCAAGGCCATCCAGGCTTCCCAGGCGCGGTTGGCCGCACGCAAGGCGCGCGAGGCGACTAGGCGCAAGGGCCTGCTTGAGTCGAATTCGATGCCCGGCAAGCTCAAAGACTGCCAATCGAATAAGCCCGTCGAATGCGAGATCTTCATCGTCGAAGGGGATTCCGCGGGCGGTTCGGCGGTGCGCGGTCGCAACCCCCACAACCAGGCCATCATGCCGATTCGCGGAAAGATCCTGAACGTCGAGAGGGCGCGCTTGGACCGCGCCCTGTCCAACCAGGAAGTCCAGGGGCTAATTACGGCGTTCGGTACCGGAATTGGCGAGGATTTCGATCTCGCCAAGCTGCGTTATCACAAGATCGTGCTGATGGCGGACGCGGATGTTGATGGCCAACACATCTGCACGCTGCTGCTGACGTTGCTGTTTAGGTACATGCGCCCCCTGATCGAGCACGGGCACGTGTACCTGGCGCAGCCCCCGCTGTACCGGCTCAAGTGGACCAACTCGGAGCATGAGTTCGTGTATTCCGACAAGGAGCGCGACGCGTTCTTGGAGGCGGGAATCGCCGCAGGAAAGCGAATTCCGAAGGAAAACGGCATTCAGCGCTACAAGGGTCTAGGCGAGATGGATTATTCGGAGTTGTGGGAAACGACCATGGATCCGGCTGAACGCACCCTGCTGCAGGTGACGCTGTCCGACGCGGCCGCGGCAGATGAAACCTTCTCGATCTTGATGGGTGAGGACGTCGATTCGCGGCGCGACTTCATTCAACGCAAGGCAAAGGATGTGCGGTTCCTGGACATCTAGTCGGCCCGCTGGTTGGGGTCGGGCCCCTGGGCCCACCCCGCCCTCAGGAATAACGCACACAGCCCCAGTGCCGGGCGCTCGCCCTCCGTTGCGGAGGCGGCGAGTACCGGCCACCACGCCTAAGAAGGAACCACAGTCATGAGCGATCAGACCCCGCCCGTACCGCCAACCAACCCACTGCAACCCGACGACGACGCGCCCGTTGCCCTGCACCACGACCGCATCGAACAGGTTGACCTACAGCTCGAAATGCAGCGGTCATACCTGGACTACGCGATGAGTGTCATAGTCGGGCGGGCGCTGCCGGACGTGCGCGACGGCCTCAAACCAGTGCACCGCCGCGTGCTGTATGCGATGTTCGATGGCGGATACAGGCCCGACCGCGCATTTTCGAAGTGTTCGCGCGTTGTCGGCGACGTCATGGGTAAGTTCCACCCGCACGGCGACAGCGCCATCTACGATGCGCTGGTCCGCCTGGTGCAGGACTGGTCGCTTCGCTACCCGCTGGTGGCCGGGCAGGGCAACTTTGGGTCCCCCGGTAACGACCCCGCGGCCGCTCCCCGATACACCGAATGCCGCATGGCGCCGATCGCCATGGAGATGGTGCGCGATATTGAGCGCGACACCGTCGATTTCCAAGACAACTACGACGGGCGCACCCAGGAGCCCGTTGTGCTGCCCGCGCGCTTCCCGAACCTGCTGGTTAACGGTTCGGCCGGTATCGCGGTCGGCATGGCAACCAACATCCCGCCGCACAACCTGCGGGAGGTCGCATCCGGGGTTCAGTGGTACCTGGACCACCCCGACGCGACCAACGCCGAACTGCTTGAGGCCCTGATCGAGCGCATCAAGGGCCCCGACTTCCCCACCGGGGCAACGATCCTGGGCCGCCGCGGCATCGACGAGGCGTACCGGACGGGACGCGGATCAATCACCCAGCGAGCCGTCGTCAGCGTCGAGGAAATCCACGGCCGCATTTGCCTGGTCGTTACCGAACTCCCCTACCAGGTCAACCCGGATAATCTGGCGGAAAAGATCGCGCAACTGGTCAAGGACGGTCGCATCCAGGGAATCGCGGACATCCGCGACGAGACCTCCGGGCGCACGGGCCAGCGGCTGGTGGTCGTGCTCAAACGCGATGCCGTCGCCAAGGTTGTGCTCAACAACCTTTACAAGCACACGCAGCTGCAGAACAACTTCTCCGCCAACATGCTGGCCCTGGTTGACGGCGTGCCGCGGGTACTGTCGATCGATGCGTTTGTGCGGCACTGGACGATCCACCAGCTCGAGGTCATTGTCCGTCGCACCCGGTTCCTTCTGAACGAGGCCGAAGAGAAGATCCACATCCTGCGCGGTTATCTCAAGGCACTCGATGCGCTCGACGAGGTCATTGCGCTGATCCGCGCGTCGGCTACCGTCGACGATGCACGCAGCGGACTTATCCAGTTGCTGGACATCGATGAGGTGCAGGCGAATGCCATTTTGGCGATGCAGCTGCGCCGCTTGGCAGCGCTGGAGCGCCAGAAGATCATCGATGACCACGATGAGTTGGAGCGCCAGATCAAGGATCTGACGGACATTTTGGCCCGGCCCGAGCGCCAAAGGTCCATCGTGGGTGACGAACTGGCGGAACTCGTCAATAAATATGGGGACGATCGGCGCACGTCGATCATGCCCTTCGACGGGGAGGTTTCGATCGAAGACCTCATCGCCGAGGAGGAAATGGTCGTCACGATCACGCGCGGCGGGTACGTCAAGCGAACCCGCATCGACCAGTACCGTGCGCAGCGGCGCGGTGGCAAGGGAGTGCGCGGGGCGCAGCTGCGCGAGGACGACATAGTCGAGCACTTCTTCGTTACCTCCACCCACCACTGGTTGCTGTTCTTCACCAACCTGGGGCGGGTCTACCGCGCCAAGGGATACGAGCTTCCGGAGGCCGGGCGCGACGCCAAGGGGCAGCACGTCGCGAACCTGCTGGCCTTCCAACCCGATGAGCGCATCGCGCAGGTGCTGGCGGTGAGGGATTACGAGGCCGCCGACTACCTGGTACTCGGCACCAAGCGCGGTTTGGTCAAGAAGTCGAAGCTGGCAGAATACGATTCGCCGCGTTCCGGTGGGTTGATAGCCATCAACCTGCGTGAGGATGACGAAGGCAACCCCGACGAACTGGTCGCGGCGCGGCTCGTCAACGCGGGCGAGGATCTGATTCTGGTATCGCGCAAGGGGCAGTCACTGCGATTCACGGCAACCGACGAGGCGCTGCGCCCCATGGGGCGTGCCACATCGGGCGTGACGGGCATGAAGTTCCGCGGGGACGATGACCTGCTGACCTGCGATGTCATCACCGATGACACGTTCCTATTCACGGTCACCGAGGGCGGTCTGGCCAAGCGCACCGCGCTGAGCGTGGAGCAGTATCGGGTGCAGGGCCGCGGCGGCCTTGGTGTCAAGGTTGCGAACCTGCCCGAATCGCGGGGGGACCTGGTCGGTGCTCTGGTCGTCCACGAGGACGATGAGGTGCTTGTCATCATGGAGCGGGGCAAGATCGTCCGGTCAGCGGTGCGTGAGGTCAATCCGACCGGGCGCACATCGCAGGGAGTCATCTTCGCCAAGCCGGACAAGAACGACCGCATCATTGCGGTTGCGCGCAACGCCGAGTCGGAGCTGGAAGATGGCGACGGTGAGGCGGACGCCGCCGAGGGCGCCGAAGCGACACATCGTGGTGACGACACCGCCGCGGTCGCCGCGGAGCCGTCCGGCGAAGAAAATGTAGACGAATCGTAAAAGAAACGCCGGAAACGGTGTGGTGGCGGGGTGCGGACCCCGCCACCGGCAACAATGGGTAGATGCGTCACCGCCGCCGCGGTGGCGACGGTGGGAACCTGACGGAAAGTAGGGACTGTGGCGGCACAGAAGAAGAAGAGCAACGGCGCGGGCGTCGGTAACGGCAACGCGACCAGCCCCACCCGCAAGTCGGTCAAGCCGGTCGTGACAGCGGGGACCGAGGCCGGCAGCGGGCCCACCGCCGCCGCGGGCGGCGCCGATGGTGCAGGTTCTGGGGCCGCCACCCCAGCAGAGGCACCCGCGTCCGTTCCCCCCGCCGGCTACGCTGCCGCGGGCGCATCCGCGGGGACCGGCGGCGCAACTCCCGCCGGGGCGAGCGGTGGCGCGCGTCCAGGCGGTGACAACCGGCCCCACAACCTAAAGAAGGCAGCCACCGTGGCCGCTGGAGGCCTGCCCGGACCGCGCAAGGTGCGACTTGCCGTGTCGCGGGTCGACCCGTGGTCGGTCGTGAAGTTCTCGTTCTTAATTTCGTTCGCGGTGGGGATCATGATCATCGTCGCGTCCGGTGTCTTTTGGTACGTCTTGGACGGTATGCACGTCTTCACGACCGTCAACGACACGATCGCCGAAATTGCGGGCGAGCCGGAGAAGTTCAACATTTTGCAGTGGGTGACGCTCGAACGGACACTGTCGTTGGCAACGATCATTGCGCTAATTGATGTCGTTGTCTTGACCGCGCTGTCAACGATCTTCGCGTTCCTGTACAACCTCACGGCCATGTTGGTCGGCGGTATCACGGTCACACTGACAGACGAGTGATCGCCGATTTGGTTACTGACCGGAAAGTACGGTAATGTCAATCGCCGTGACACCGATACGGTGGCGATCCCACGGGTGTCACGAACGGGCCTTTAGCTCAGGCGGTTAGAGCGCTTCGCTGATAACGAAGAGGTCGGAGGTTCAAGTCCTCCAAGGCCCACGATCCGACTTTTTGAGGAGGACGAGAATGAAGAAGTTGCTATTCGCAGCGACGCTCGTCGGTGTAGGAATCGTCATCTGGCGTTTGGTCGCACAGGAGGACGAGGCCCGCGACCTCTGGGCCGAAGTGACCGACAAGGTCTGACGATCCGGGCGCCTCAAAGGCGGAATGACGGCATGCACCTTTTGCGGGGTGGGCCGCATATACGGGGCCATGGCGCAATTGGTAGCGCACCTGCTTTGCAAGCAGGGGGTTAGGGGTTCGAGTCCCCTTGGCTCCACCCAAAGTGTCTTACGGGAACACGCGACATCAGTAGATGTTGAGTGTTCCCGTTTGGCTTCCTTGCCTCCGGTGAGCGTGCTCGCTTGGGTGACGATGGTGGCGAACGGCTCTGCGAGGCGGGGCGTAGTTGCTCGTCGTCGGTGATCTCCAACCTCGGGTAGAACGCTTGGTTCGCGAGCCTGCGGTTCGCGTCATCGGAGTGTACGTAGGTGCGGTGCGCGTCAGTCAGCAGTCGGAGTGAGTCGTGGAGGAATGCGCGGCCGCCGGTGTGGTGTTCGCTGTGCTCGGCGAGGCGGCGGTTCACGTCGGCGAGGCCGGTGCGGATGCGGTCTTGATGCCGCTTCAAGGTCGTGAGGTCGATGGCGTCGGCGAAGTGCGCGGCGAGGATCTTGTCGGACTCGACTTCGAGCCTGTGCCGGTTGGCGGTCAATTCCGCGAGTTCATCGGAGCGGGCGGCGAACCGCTCATCGAATGCGGCCTCAACCTCTCGGGCGAGGTCGGAGTATTGGGTCTCACTGATTGAGATATGCGAGTAGCAGTTGGCGACGAGGCGTTCCGCGACCGCGACGGGTACGGCTCTGCGGGTGCAGCCGGTGGTGCGTTTGCGTCTGCCGGTGCAGGCGAAGTAGGCGTAGCGGATGCCCTGCTTGTTTTTCGGCAGATCGAGCTGCATCCTCGACCCACAGGCCCCGCAGAACAGGGACCCTTTCAGATAGTGATCGTAGGTACGCTTCCGAGCGCGGGCCGCCTTCGCGGTATCGAGCAGTGTTTGGACGCGCTGCCAGGTCTCCATGTCGACCAGTGGCTCGTGAGTGCCGGGGTGGGTTGCGCCTTTGTAGGGCACGAGCCCGATGTAGTACGGGTTGCGCAGAATCTTGAAGAACGTCGAACGCCCGACCGGCCCTGACGGGCGTTGCGGTGTCGCGACGGTGACGAGGCCCCTGGCGGTTGCGTCGGTGAAGAGGTCGATGACGGTGTGCTCGCCGGTGGCGTATTGCTCGAACACCCACTGGATGAACGGAGCACGCTCCGAGTCCACCTCCACAGTCCGATACTCACGCCCTTGCTCATCACGCTTACGGACGTTGAGATACCCGATGGGCGCTCGCATGGGGGTGCCGCCCTGCGCGAGCTTTTGCGTCAGGCCCTTGGTAGCTTCGGTGGCGAAGTTGCGGCTGTAGAACTCCGCGATGGACGACATGATCCCGTGTACCAGCATCCCCGAGGGAGTTTGGTCGATCGACTCGGTCGCCGACACGAGCGTCACCCCAGCGGTGAGGACTCCGTGGATTTTCACGTCGTCGGCGCGGTTGCGTGTGAGCCGGTCCAGCTTGTGCACGATGCAGAAGGTCACCCTGGTCGCGGCGATGAACGCGAGCATCTCCTGCCGCCCGTCGCGATCCGCCGACCTGGCCGACTCCCCAGCATCGACGAACTCACACACGACCCGTGCGTCCAGCCGGCAGCTTTCCGCGCGTTGGCCTCGCGTTGGGCGGGGATCGAGAAGCCTTCGTCTGTGCCGCCGCGCTCGGCCTGTTCGCGGGTGGAGACACGGAGCTAGGACAACCGCGAGCAGCACCGGGGCGTCCGCCTCGTCGATGGTGACTGTGGTGCTCATGGTGGCCCCCTTGTCGGGGGTAGTGCTTCGCCTCGATCCTCTCGCACACCCCTGACTGAACGAAGTGCTGGAGACGACTTGGCGAAACCATCAGGCGGCGGGAGGCCGTAGGGGTCGGGCTCACCAGCGATTCAGGCGCGGTGCCGTGCGTCGGCGATGCCGAGCACCCACTCGATGAGCTTGCCCAGGTCAGGATCATCCCGCCGCGTCACTCGCAGCCTCAGATTCTCCGCCTCGCCAGCCATGAAGGACAGGTGCGCACCCGCCCACACGATGAACGAAACTCTGCTCCAAGATCGGTCCTCACCGAGAGGACACGCGTATTGCAGATCGAGGATTCGCCACTTACGTCGGCGATGAAACCGACGTAACGTAGAAGATGGCACTCAGACGCTACGACCCCGACGAGGCGGAGTTCGACGCCCGCTACCAGCGATGGCTCGCCGCGCTCGAAGCAGGAGACGAAGACGAACTCCTCGAAGCCACGGCGGCGATCCCCACCCTGAACAGTCAGGTGCTCGATAGGTTCTTCGCCACGCCCAGCGATGAGCTTGGCAGGCCCGGACAGAGGGCGATGGAGCAACGCTTGATCGTCCTTCTCAGTGAGCTTCGCCCCCACGAGGCGGCCCGGCTCAGTGAACTGCACAAAGCCAGGCAACGGCGCCACGACCGCACCACCCGCGTTTCGCGCGCAGTTGAACTGCCGACGAAGTGTGCTCGCTGCGGGAGCAAGCTCAAAGATGTGAAACCGACAGGCAGGCCCCGGATATACTGCTTTCCGACGTGCCGGAAGGCTGCGTACGAAGACTGCCGAGCCCACCGCGACGGAGCCGTCCAGGTGCAAGTCGTGGAGCGCATCGTCACCGAGATCAGGGAACGTCGTATCGATGTGCCGCACCCGCGAACCGAGTGCATCCGCGAGGTGTTCGCCAACGACGATGCGCTCGTAAACGTGATCTGGGCACTTATCGAAGCCGTCCGAGGAGGCGAAGATCCCGCCTTCAGCCCCGACCAGTCGCGGTTCTGGGATCTCTACAACAACACCGAAGTGCTCTACGAGGCCCTGGTCAAACTCGCCGCAAGCTACGAGCCACCAGAACCTGCAGAGCCAGCTGACGAGAAGCCCGGTGTGGCGACCAACGTCCACCGCAACATGCAACGCTTCACCCGCAAGCCGCCGCCCGGCGAGAACAACGAAGGTGGACACGATCAGCGGTTTCCTCTCCTGCCCTGAGAGAATGTCAGTGGCTAGCCGTACGCTTCAGCGTGAAAGGTTGAGTCACCTGAACACGATGGACGCAGAGGAGGGTTGCAGGATGAGTTCGGCAGTTCTTGAGGCCGTCGAGTATGGCGAGGTCTTTACTCGGCGGTGGGTGGTCGAGACGATGCTCGACCTCGTTGGCTACTCCGCTGAACGGAATCTAACGACCATGCGCTTGATCGAGCCCTCAATCGGATCGGGAGCTTTTCTGCTTCCTGCAGTTGAGCGACTTCTTCGAAGCGCGAAGACGCGTGGGGTCCCATTCCGTGAGCTCTCGAACTGCATTCTGGGCATCGATTTGCAACCACAGCACGCAGAGCACTGCAGGATTGCAATTGCTGACATGCTGAGTAGTGCGGGCGCAACATCCGTCGAGGCAGTTGAACTTGCGGCTCTCTGGGTGCAATCCGGCGATTTCTTACTTGCTGACATCCGAGGGCAAGCCGATGTCGTGATCGGGAACCCGCCGTATATTCGGAGCGATGACCTAGACAATGAAGTCGAAGCTGAGTACAGGTCGCGATGGAAGACCATGCGCGGCCGGGCCGACATTTACGTTGGGTTCTACGAACGTTCGTTGGGACTACTGAAACAAGACGGACGTCTCGCCTTCATATGCGCAGACCGCTGGATGAGGAATGCTTACGGGAAACGTCTCCGCGGCCTAGTCGTGTCAGGCTACGCAGTCGAGACCGTTTGGCAACTCCACGACGTGGACGCTTTCGAATCTGAGGTATCGGCATACCCCGCAATCACTGTTCTACGCAATTCCCGGCAAGGCGCGGCCACGATAGTCGATACAACAGCGGACTTTGGCGCTGAGGAAGCTGATCGCGCTGTCCGCTTCGCGTTGGGTACAGAGGCCGAGGCCTCAGGTAACGGATGGACGGGAGCACGGCTCAGTAGCTGGTTTGAGACCGCTGACTTCTGGCCTGCCGGGTCACCGCACACAATCAAGATTTTGGAAGATCTGGCCGAGCGTTTCCCGACGCTCGAAGCCGATGGCAACACTCGCATCGGAATCGGCGTCGCCACGGGTGCCGACAAGGCCTACATCCACTCAACAACGGATGTGGATGTCGAGCCTGCCCGACTACTCCCCATCGTCATGGCTGACGACATTCGCCAAGGATACTTGAGGCCTCCGGCGAAGGTGATGCTGAACCCGTGGGATGAGCATGGTCGTCTTGTTGATGCCGAGGATTACCCTAGGTTCACCGCGACACTGAGTTCCCATGAAGCCGTGATGAGTCGCTTCGTCGCTAGGAAGAACCCTGCAACTTGGCACAGGACAATAGACAAGGTTCTGCCTGGTCTCGCTGAACGACCAAAGTTGCTTCTTCAGGACATGAAAGCTCAGATCACGCCTGTCTTGGAACCCGGAGGGTACTACCCCCACCACAATCTCTACTACATCGTTTCTGATCGATGGGATCTAGAGGTTCTGGGAGGGCTTCTGCTCTCCCGAGTGGCTGAAGCGTTCATCAGTTCGTACGGCGTAAAAATGCGAGGCGGGACACTTCGATTCCAGGCGCAGTACCTCAGAAAGATAGCTGTGCCGTCGCCAGAATCACTTACTGTCGAACTCGCTGAGAGGTTCAAGACTGCCTTCCGCGAGAAGGATCGCGACGCAGCGACTACGGCGGCAGAGGAGGCCTACGGGCTGCCCTGCGGAACAATTTGAAAGGCAACAGTGACGCTACTGACATCGATAGAAACTTGGGCATCCGCCGTCCAGTCGTACTGGCTATCCCTCGACACCCAGGCCCTCAAACAAGGTGAGGCCTCAGGTGTCAAGGACACGGGGAATCGCGCCGCAGTGACCGGTGGCAAGCAGATGAATGCGCTGCAAGCGGTAGTTGCCAGCATCTGGCAAAGCGATCCCGACGTGAAGTTCGAAGTGCGGTCTTCCGGCCAAACGAATCTTCCCGCATACTTCCGAGCCTCAAAGAACTGGGACCTTCTCGTGCTCTATCGGGATGCTCTCGTGGCGGCTATGGAGTTCAAGTCTCAGCGCGGCCCATCCTTCGGTAATAACTTCAACAATCGAACTGAAGAAGCACTTGGACTTGCCGCAGACTCGCAGATGGCGATAGAGCGTGGTCTCTTCGGGCATTTCAAGCCATGGTTCGGCTTCGTGATGCTCGTTGAAAGTGCGGTGGGATCAACGCGGCCCGTGAAGGTGCCGCTGGGGATGCCGTTTCCTGCCGATTCCGTGTTTCATGGCGCTTCATACATAGAGCGGTATCGAATCTTCTTCGAGCGCATGGTGGCCGAGGGCAACTACGACGCCGTGGGACTCGTTACCTCTCAGGCCGGCGCCGGAGACTATTCGGAGCCGTCCCCGGCCTTGTCGCTGGCGAATCTGGAAGCGGCGATCCGCGCGCGAATCACCTACGTGAAGGCGCTACCTGACGAGGTCTTCGATCGGATCGTTCGGTAGGACGGACAAGCCCAGACACCAAATGAAATCGCGGAGTCGATGGGAAAGTCCTGGGACATGGTATGGCGGTGATCGTGTGATCCTTCGTGTTGGCGGCGGGCTGTGAGGGCTCGGAGGTCGGGTTCGCCGACGCGGCGCGCAGTCACTCGCGTCACTATCGCCAAAGCCCTTCGCCCGGTTCCGGCTCACAAAAATACACTGTTCTCCGGATGAGGTTGGCACCGCAACTGTGCGCGTCGCAAACGAGTCGGGGGCGCTACGCCGAGACCCACGAGGCATTGGCACCTCTGAGAAGTTGGATGCTATCGACATTGATGTGCTCACTGAACACGACAATTTCCGAGCCGATGTGTTGGCGTTGCGCGGTGTGAGCAATGTCAAATCGAGCCATACGCAGCCCGGAATAGAGTTCTTCAGTCACGCGCTCGCTGACATCGTAGGTCAGCATCCAGGGAGTGGAGGAGTCGCGTAGTTGCTCTGCGAGGAGTCGGTGATCGTCGTATGAAAGCGAATCGAGGTACAGATCTTCGCCCTGCACGATGTAGGGCGGATCAACGTAGGCGAACACGTCTTGACCTAGTGGTTCGAGCGTCTTCATGAACTCTCGCCCGTCTAGTTGCGAGACTTCCACCCGCCTGCGGTATTGCCCCAAGCGACGCACTCGTTCCGCAAGATCCACACGGTTGAACCGTGCGTCAATCTTCCACCTGCCGGTCTGGTTCAGTCCCCCAATTGGACGTGCCGTGAGGATGCCGGAGCGATTGCATCTGTTTAGGAAGAACGTCGCAAACCCGAGTTCGAGATCCTCTTGCTCAGAAGGGCTTTGAAATATCTGTCGGGCCTGCTCCCAGTGCTCAAGGTCAACCACAGCCGTTTCTATCTGCCGGGAGAACCGCTCAGTGTCATAGAAGACACAACGCCAGAACGCGGCAATTCCCGGCGAGAGATCGTTGATGCGTACCGCACGCACCTGCTCATCAACGAGTAGACGAAGGGCCGCACCTGCTCCACCAGCGAAGGGTTCTGCGTAGATCGTGGGTCGAGTGGCCTGTGCGCGCATCAGCGATGCAAGGTAGGGCGCGACGCGGGCTTTGCCGCCCGGGTACCGAAGTGGGCTGAGGAATGGATGACTCACTTCGCGCTGCTGCCAATGAGTAGGTTCAAACGCTCCAACACCGGTCGGAATGTCAGGCTCAGAACTCGTACTTCCGAAGGGGCCGCGTTGCCGTGGATGTTGTGAACGAACGCGTTCAAGGATTGGACGGCCAGTGCGTCTCCATCCTGGGTTCTCGTCCAGGCCATCTCCAGCGATTTGTCTCGTTTGAACGAGTTGTGACATTCAGGGTCAAGCGCCAACAGCGCGTGGCGAACCTTCTTCTTGAGCGAGTCATCCTCCGTTGCGCCCGTCACGACTCCGCGAGCAATAGCTTCCGTGACCGTGAGTTCCAGGAGGACACGTACCAGTATCCCGCTAACCGGCGCGGCATCAACAATGTTGATCTTCTGGGACATGCTAAGAAGCTCTCGAATACGTGGGCTTAGGTGAGGCAACCTCAGAGATTTGAAGATTACGTTCTCGGGTGGAGCGGACTTGCCGCCTCCACCATTTCCCGAGGTTCCGCCCCCGTTGTTCGGCTCCCCACCCCCCGATGTTCCGTTTCCATTTCCGCCCGTTTCTGCGCCATTTCCACCATTGGAGCCGTTGCTGGTACCTGTTCCAGCCCTGGACGTGCCGCCAGCGGCGCCGTCGCCATTATCCCCACCTGAGGTATCTGGTCTTGGATGCTCGCCAGGGCGTCTAGGAACGGACAACCGATTTGCCCGGTTGGGGAGCGCATCAGAGCGATCAACGACGTACTTCAGACGTTGGTCTTTCGACTTGATGTCAGTGACGCTTACGCCACCGATTCTCGCCGCAAGGTCGCTGAAGATTCGGCTGACACCAGCGCGAAGGTCGTCGGTCTCATAGTCAAAGAGCACCTCGTCCTCGCCGAACTGGAACCCGAAGTCACGACGCACATCCGGGTCTGCGACCAAACGCCCCAGGGTCGTCAAGCGCGTGCGGCGCACGGCCGCCACATCAGACAGAAGGTCGGTCTCGCCCGAGAAATCGGCCTCCACAGCTTCACAGAACAGCGTGGCACGGTCGGCTTGGCTCCCTCTTCTGCGACGATAGTTGTTGGTCTGCCACGCCTTCCACCCAATGACACCCACACCGTCGTTCTCGCCGGTGTGGCGCAGTTCGATCCAGTGTCGGGCAGCCTCACGATTCTCAGCCTGGAAAACGTCAATCGAGTCCGGACCGATGCCAATCTGCTGAAGTGTCTTGAACCTCTTGACAAGGGGCGTACCCAATTCCGCTGCCGCCGTCGCTGCAAGGTCGGGATTACGAAGCAGTTTCAGCGCGGCGAGCCGCCGGTTCCCCTCGATAATGACCAAATCGCCATCTTCGTCAACGACGACTGGGAGTTCTGTTGGGTTGAGCGAGCCCTCCGTCGCGATGTCCTGCGCTAGGCTCACGAGTTTGTCAGCAGCGTCCAGCAGGAGCGCGGTGACGGCTTCATCTTGTCCGTTAACTTGCTCTCGGAACCGAGGGTTTCGTTCGTCTAAGAGCAGCCCAGACACAGCCTCATTTATGACCACTTGCGCCCCCTACTCGGTACTCACCTAACCCTCAGAGGTTATCATTGAGGGCCTCTCGTGACCGGGGGCCCAGCATGGTGCGACGGTCTGAGGAGGGGTGGAGTGCGACCCTCCAGCGTTCCGAATTCGCACATCATCTTTCCGCTCCGAACCGAGGGGCCCTCCGGATCTCCAAGTCCAAACATGCTTTGCTGATTTCCAGAGTAAGGAAGTCGCGGTCAGTTGTACGCTCGTGCTGTCATCGGGTCTTTGCCCAGACCGTGCCCCGGTGAACTCCGAACCGATGCGTCAGCGCGTTCACGCTCACGCCCTGCCCGCGGGTTGTTCTCATAGCGTCCACTTCCTCGTCGGTCAGCTGTGTTCGAGCGCGTCTCCTTGGCTCTGCAGCGGCCTCGATCAGTGGGTCACCAGGCTCGCATCAGGTTCGGCCACGCCGTCGTACCCTTGACTCCACGCGGAAACCAGCCGCTCAACCCGCTGTCGCCTGTTCCCGTAGCGGTCGATGGAGTCCACAGTGGCGGGTGAATCGTCGAAGCACCGACGGTTCGCCTGCTTTTGTGTTTTGTGGATGTGTTGGCGCCGCAATGATGCGGTGCCTGTACCCTCGGTATGTCCAGGCGAAGAGTATGAGCGCAGGCATCACCTGCAAGCGCAGGTTCTGTGTGTTGCAGTTCATTCCCTTGCTGCAGGATGCGGTTTCTACAATGCGAGCCACATTGCGCGTCTCGCAGAGGATCACAACACATATAAGTCCAGTCACGCGGGTTGGAGATAGAAGTCCACACGCGGATGGGGGCTTCTAGATTGAATACATACTGAAGAAGATGGCACGGCCGAGAATCCTCAGGGGAATGGGCAGCTAAGGTTGTCTGTGTAGCACGGGGCGAGCGACAGGGGCGGGGTGAAACAGGCTGTTATGGAGCAATTGGCGACACTAGGTGTTTGGTTGGGGCGGAATGTCGAGCCGATCTCCGCGATCATAACCACACTTTTGGCGATCTGGGTTGCATTGTTGAGTATCTCCAACGTCGCCCGCTGGTATACCGAATTCCAGTTGAAGCGGGCTCGAAGGATCACGGTTGGAAGGACTCTCGCGAGTGCTGGCGTTTCTCGAAAGGAGCGAAGTCGCTGGATAGCTGAGGCAAGTTCGGTTTCCAGCCCTATCGATGAGATCAGCATTCTTCTAGACGTCCTCCCGCGTCGCGATAGCACGGCGACTGTCGAGCCGTTTCTGTTAAAGATCGATGGCCAAGGGGCGTTAGACGCAGCGACGGCAAGGGAACTCGTTGCGGCATACAAGAAGAGTGTCTCCAGACTAGAATCGCGGGTGTTGTTCGCGACTGCAGCGACACCTGCTATTAGCAATGCAGTTGTGTCAATGCGGGCTGTTGTGGAGATACTCAACAGCTACATTGACGGCAGTGTAGGGCAACGAACGACGGAACTTACATATCGGTTTTCGCCGAAGTGTTTGGCGAAAGTCTTCGATCTCGATAGCACAGAGTCGGGCATCACGATTTCCGGCAACGTTCCACGCGACATTGCTGTTACGTACCGGCCGATGCCTGTCCGCGACACGAAAACACCCAGGGTCCAGAGCCATCAGATTCGTGAGTATGACGGCCACCTCCCTTGGCTCACGTCATTCCGCGCTGAAACCGACCAGAGCAATGGGCGTCCGCGACTTCATTTTTCCTTTGAGACCGCTACCTACAGCAGGTATAAGGAATACAATTCGATTCGCCTTGGTATGGACCCGGAAGCTGAGTGGCCCGTTGACGGTCTCCTGTCGTTGTCAGTGATTGCACTAGACAATTCGGGAAGGCTGTTGGCTGTTCGCCGCGGCCCCGGACTCATGTATGCCGCAGGCCGGCTGAGTAGTTTTGCGACCGGCAACCTGGACCTCAAGACAAGGCGTCATCTCAATCTGGATGTCGACGCGTTGGGCCTTCCATCTCCTGTCGAAGCTGCTAGACGAGAAATACGAGAGGAGACTGGGATTGATCTGGGACCTGAGCGTATCCACGCAATAGGATTAGGACGACTCTGGTCCTCCGAAAAGGGCGCGTTGGATCTCGGAACTTACCACTTACATTTCGTTGCGACGACGGATATGACGGCTGAGACAGTCGTACGTGAATTCACGCATGCCGATCCGGTGGAGGGTGCATGGGAGGTCGGTAGAGAGATGCTCGCAATCTCGATACCTGACAATCCAAGGGATGTCGCGGATCTCGTGAGATGGATGAGCGCAACGGAGGGCGCAGTGGCCCAGTTATCCACAGGTATTCTCTTGTTGGCAAGCACGCGAGGAATGAGGCTCTCAGACTTGGTTCGTTACCTCGACAAGAGTACTGTGACCAAAGCCGACAAGCGGTTTGACGAGCTAGTTGATCGATTTAGTATTCCGTCGCCTTTGAATCCCGCCCAAGGTCTTTGAAGGTTGCTATCTCGAAATCGCGGCCGTCGGTAAGGGTATTGGTTGCGCAAGCAAACTGGATGGTCCTATTTCAGCAATCTCGGAATCATGGACAACAAACAGCACAGCGAAGTCTTTTGAGGTCTTAGTGGAGTGCCGCAGGGCACTCGGTAAGGGTCTTTCGAGGGCGCGCCCAGGCCGCTCACGCTGACACACCCCGGCTAGCGGCCATGCTCGGCCGCGATCTCTATTCGTATGTGTTAGCTGGATCGCGAGTTCCTGCCGTGCTAGCAAACGGCCGTGAAATCTATGGCGGTCCGAGCCCGCCGCGCACATTTCAGATCGAAACTTGCATGGATCACCGGGCGGAACGAAGTCAGTGCATTTTCGGCGAACCGGTAAACGAACTTGAAGCGCTGCCGCGTTGCGAACTGTACGCCGCTAGGACCCGCGCGCGATTGTTTTGGGAGGCCGCGCGGCTCTTGATTGACTAGGTTTCTGACACTATCGTCAGATCCTTTCGCGCGAAGTTATCCACAAAACGCCGCAATCCCACGTGTCGATCCCGCAGGCCGCCTAGTGTGGAACCAATGGACCGACCGGGCGAACGGGGTAAGGAATGTCCGACGAAGCGATGGGTGCCGCACCGACAAAACGCCAGTGGGTGGGTCTCGCGGTCCTGTCCCTCGGGCTCGGCGTTATTGTGCTCGATGGCACGATCGTTGGCGTCGCGCTGCCGACGATAATCGCGGATCTGAGCCTCGACCTGACCGATGCCCAGTGGGTCAGTAGCCTCTACGCGGTGCTTCTCGCGGCCTTGCTCCTCTCGACCGGAAATCTGGCGGATCGGTGGGGTCGAAGGCGGCTGTTCATCGCGGGACTTATCGTGTTTGGCGTCGGCAGCGTGTTGGCCGCGCAGGCGGGTTCGGCGGGGGCCCTTATCGGTTCGCGCGCGGTGCAGGCGGTGGGGGCGGCGCTGATCATGCCGTCGACCCTTTCGACCGTGAATGCAGTCTTCCGCGGGAAGTACCGGGCGATGGCCTTCGGTGTGTGGGGAGCGGTCATATCGGGTGCCGCCGCGATCGGCCCACTCCTTGGTGGAGCGCTGACGCAGTGGGCGTCCTGGCACTGGATCTTCCTGGTCAATGTCCCCGCCGTCATTGTCATTGCCGCGGCAGCCGCGGTGACGGTTCCCGAGACGCGCGGCCGCAAGCCCAAGAAGGGCATTGACGTCGACGGTGCACAGCTGAGCGCGATCGGCTTCGGCGCCCTGGTCTTCGCGATCGTGGAGGGCCCCGATCTGGGATGGTGGCGCCCGACCGGTACCTTCCAGGTCTTTGGGCACGCGTGGCCCGCCGACGCACCGCTCTCGGTCGTTCCCTTGGCGATGACCGTCGCAATTGTGGCGATAGCCCTCTTCGTGAGGTGGGAGAGGCACCGCGAACGGGTGGGCCGCGATGCTCTGTTGGATCTGGACCTGTTTAGGTTCCGGACCTTCACGTGGGGCAACCTGACCGCGGCGATGGTCGCCATCGGCGAGTTTGCGATCATTTTCATTCTGCCCCTGTATCTGACCAGCGCCCTGGCGATGAGCGTCATGGGTGCCGGGCTGGTGCTCGCGGCGATGGCCATGGGAGCATTCGGTTCGGGGGCCGCGGCTCGCCACGTGGCAGGCCGCTTCGGCGCGCCCACGACCGTCTTGATAGGACTGGGACTCGAGGTTGCGGGCGTGGTGGCGCTTGCCGCAGTCCTGGGACCCGCGACCAGTGGGTTCGTCGTCGCCTTACCGCTGGTTGTCTACGGGCTGGGATTGGGGCTTGCCTCGGCGCAACTGACCGGCACGGTCCTGCGGGACATCCCCGTTGACGTTTCCGGCCAAGCCTCCGCGACGCAGAGCACCGTACGCCAGATCGGCACCGCGCTCGGCACCGCGGTCGCGGGTGCCGCACTTAGCACCGCTTTGCGCCTGACGCTCCCTGATTCGCTGGCGCCGCTCAATCTTTCCGACGAGGCCTCCGCCTCCCTCGCCCAACACACCCGCGAAAGTGCGGGCACCTTGATCACGGCACTGCGCGAACAGGGACCGGGTGCGGCTGCTCTTGGCGCTAGTCCGTCCGCCACAGTGGACGCATTGGCCGCTGGCTTCGCCACCGCAACCCGTTGGTCCTTGCTGGTGGCGGGCGTGTTCTTGCTCGCGGGATTCGCGGGGGCGCTCAAGGTGCGCGCAGCGTCCAACCGCCCGCGGTAATGGACCGCGTGCCAGGGAACTACAGGCGCCCGCGCGATTCCGCCGGCCTCTTTGGCTACTTCTTGCCCTCGATGGCCTTCGGCCGGAGCGGGTCAATCACCTTCGCCGCGTCGAAAAACGCGCCTAGGACCTTGCGGCCGTTCACCGCTGCGTGAAGCGAGATGCCGTCGACGTTGATGCGAGCCTCGCGCAAGTACCCCTTGCCGAATTGTCCCCAGTGCGTCGTTGAGCCGTCGACATTGAAATAGAAGTTGAAGCCCTGCGCCTTCAGGTAGTCGTACTTCGCACCCGAATAGTGCTCGATTCCGGCAATGTCGGCTCCGAACGGGTAGATAAGCAGGTCGGTCGGCCCGATGATCGGCTCGACGTCATCCTTCCATCGTTGGGTGTCCGTCTTGATCCTGGTCAGCGATGATGTCGTGAAATTGATGTGGCCCCACGAATGGGAGGCGAACTGCCAGCCCTCGGACTTCAGGGCATTGGCGACGCGGGTGGCATTGTCGATCGCAGCATTGAGTCGCCGCCCCTTCTTGTACACGCTCGGGGAAGAGCGATAGCCCAGAACCCCGTTGTACCCGGTCAGCGCGATCACTCCCTTGTACCCGTAGGGGGCAAAGTCGGGGTGCTTGGCGACAAATTCATCGACTATCGGCATAACGTCGTAGGCGCCGGTCGATTTGGCCTTGGTGATGGGATCCGTGTACTCGTTCTCCACGCCCCCGTCCGGCCCAACAATCAGCTTCGAGGCGAAGCCATCGCCCTTCATGTACTGATAGTACGAAACATCATCCACGGAAAGTACAAGAGGCTTTTTCCCGCGTGGAACCCGCAGTTTGCGGGGCTTGACGGCCCCGCTTGCGGTGACTCGCGCCAACTGATGCGGGCTGACCAGGACGTATCCCTTTTGGTAGACCTGGTCGAGGATGCGGCGGAACTCGTCGATGGTGATCATGTAATCGAGGTAGCCGTTGCCCGATTGCGGATCGTTGAATGCCACGCGGGGATTGACGATGAGCGAGTGGAAGAAGAGGTGGGAAACCTCGGCGTTGTCCTCCCACACGTAGGTCTTGCCCGCGGGCTTGGAGGGTCGGAACGTGTCGGTGGGAACGACTTTTGCGGACGAGTTCCCCGCAGCCGTGGGCGATCCATCCCCTTGCGCCTGCGGCGCGCCCTTTCCGCCCGGAGCTGCCGAATCACCTTCTGAGGTGGCGTGACCGCGGGTGCCCTGCTCGTGGCGGTCCGAGCCCGATTCCGGTGCGCCGCCCGATGCGCCCGCGCCAGGGGTCCCAGGCGACGGCTGGCGCGCCGGAGCGTCGGAGGATCGCGCGGCGCGATCCGTCCCGCTGCCGCCCTCGGCGGGGCTGGTGGTGCACCCCGCCAGGGACGCAACCACGAGGGTTGCCGCCAATGCGGCGCTTATAGGCCTGCGGGAAATCCCAAACCGCACCGAAAACCACTTCCGAACAAATCGACCTGTGCGTTGTCCCTTTCGACGCTAGGCCGGATCTATCGCGCCCGCAGCCCGAATGCGGGTCAATTGCGTGTCAGCTGCGTGACAGTTCGCAACGCGGTCTCGCTTTAGCGCCCCCCGCGCCCGCCGCCAGCTGAATACCGCGCCGCGCTGTGCCCGCTGCGCGAGGCACGAGCGGTGGAGCGCCGCGAGGCCCCCTGGGTTGCGGCCTCGCGACGCCCGGCATTGCCGCCGCCCTGCGACCGCGCGCCACCGCTCTGCGACCGCGCGCCACCACCCTGCGAACGCGCGCCGCCGCCCTGCGACCGCGCGCCGCCGCCCTGCGAACGTGCGCCACCGCCCTGCGAACGCGCGCCACCGCCCTGCGAACGCGCGCCACCGGACCTGGCCCCGGAAGCCTTAGTGTCTGACCCCACCGAGTCTTTGTCGGTCCGGTCGGCTGCGCCGCGGGCTCGCCCTTTTACCGCGTTCCCGCGCCGCGGCGCGCCATTCTTGGCACCCGAGCGCCCGGCGCTGTTGGCGGCAGACCCGCTGCTCGCGGCCGCGGTCGGGCGGATGAGGGCGGCTCGTTCTCCGATAAGCGATGTCACTAGCGGATGCACCGGAGTTACGGCCCGCGGCGCGGCCGAGATCTTCGCCTTGCGCATGAGCGCCTTGACGTCATCGACCTGATCGCGCTGGGCGATGGTCACAACGGTGCCGTCGTGCCCGGCCCGTGCGGTGCGCCCAGAACGGTGCAGGTACGCCTTGTGTTCGGCCGGCGGGTCAACGTGAATCACCAGATCGACGTCGTCGACGTGGATGCCGCGGGCGGCGATGTCGGTGGCTACTAGTACCTTGGCGGTGCCGGAGGAAAAGGCTTCGAGGTTGCGTTCGCGGGCTCCCTGGCTCAGATTCCCGTGCAGATCGACGGCGGGTATGCCCGCCTGCGTGAGCTGCTTGGCGAGCTTCTTCGCACCGTACTTAGTGCGGGTGAACAGGATGCGTCGGGCGGTGCCGGATGCGAGTTCGCGCACCAGATCCTTTTTCGCCGCGGCATCATCGACCACAAGGAAGTGGTGGGTCATCGCATCCACCGGGGAGGAGGCGCTATCGACCGAATGGGTGACTGGATCATGCAAATAGCGGCGGACGAGTTGATCCACTCCGTTATCCAAAGTCGCCGAAAACAGCAGCCGTTGACCGCGCTGCGGGGTGCGATCCATGATGCGCTTTACGCCCGGCAGGAAGCCGAGGTCGGCCATGTGGTCTGCCTCATCGAGGACCGTGATTTCGATGCCGTCCAGGGTGAGGGCACGCTGCGAAAGCAGGTCCTCTAAGCGGCCCGGGCAAGCGATGACGATGTCGGCGCCGGCGCGCAGCGCTTCGACCTGCCTGCTCTGTGCAACTCCGCCGAAGATAGTCGTCGTGCGCAGCCCGACGGACTTCGCCAGTGGCTCGATGGTTGCGTTGATCTGGTTCGCAAGTTCGCGGGTTGGGCACAGTACCAGCGCGCGCGGGTGACCCCCGGCGGAACTGCGCGGCGCGCGGGCTTGCGCGCCCGAGCGTGGGTGCGACTGCTGGGCGCGGGGTGCCGCCGGCGCGGTGGTGTCGCGGCTGGTCTGCGGCCCGTTGGCGGCCGGCCCGGCCAGGCGCGTGACGGTCGGGAGGGCGAAAGCCAGCGTCTTGCCGGATCCGGTGCGCCCGCGCCCCAGCACATCTTGCCCGGCGAGCGTGTCGGGAAGGGACGCGGACTGGATGGGGAACGGGCTTGTCAGGCCCTGGCGATTGAGCTCAGAAACGATGGCGCTGGGCAGCGCAAAATCGGCAAATGATGCCACGGTGAAACCTTTCGGGTCCCGCGCGCACGCATGACGTGATGAGGCGGGATGGGAGATGGAGTCGGAGTTCGCCGCACGAGAACACCCACATGGGTGGGGGCTTGTCAGACCAGAACTCTACGACGCAGGGCGGACCAGAAGCGGTCGGCCACTACACCAGTGTCTCACGGATGCGCGTGGGTAGGTGGCGCCGGGGATGCTGGTTGCGTTCCTGGCGGGGCGTTTCGCGGATGGGTGGGTGGCGCCGGGGATGCTGGTTGCGTTCCTGGCGGGGCGTTTCGCGGATGGGTGGGTGGCGCCGGGGATGCTGGTCGCGTTCCTGGCGGGGCGTTTCGCGGATGGGTGGGTGGCGCGGGGGATGCTGGTCGCGTTCCTGGCGGGGCGTTTCACGGATGGGTGGGCGGCGCCGGGGGCGGGGGAGGGAGCGTGTCGGTGTCAGGAGCCAGGACCGGCCACACCAGTAGAACCCTGCACGGCGCGTGATCGACGATGAACCGCGTGTGGCGCCCCAGGCTACGTGGCCCCAGGTTGCTCAGATCCCCGTCGCGCGCCAAGATCAACAAGTCGGCGTCGCCGAGCTCGCGCACGACGGCGTGGCCCACCGCGCCCGTGACCACAAGCGCCGCGGCATCGCGCGGGCACGCATCGCGGGCCTCGTCCACCAGATCTTGCGCCAGCGAGAGTGCTGCCTCGCGCTCGACACCGCGCCTGCGGCCGCCGCGCCCGAACAACGAGCCTCCCAGGGGACCCACCGACTCCTCGTCGGCCGCGGCGATAAGCGTCACGGAGGCGGATTCGGGGAGGACGCGGACCTCGTCTATAACTGCTTGCCATGTTCCCGGTGCAACAAAGGCCACTGTTTTCAACTCACGTCTCCCATCAGCATTGATGCCGCCCATAACCCGAGCGTACTGAGAATTAGAACGGCGGGCGTCGTGAGCAAGCCGACGCGCCTGTATTCACCCAGCTGTGGTGGATCGGCGCCGCGCGCCACTATTCGGCGCCACAGCAACGTCGCCAGCGAACCGACATAGGTGAGGTTCGACCCCGCGTTCACGCCGATCAACGCCGCCAACACCGCGATGGGGCCGAGCGGCGCAACGAAAGGCAGCAGCATGAGCGTCGCCGGAAGGTTGTTGACGAGGTTCGCTGCGATAGCTGCAAGGAACGCGATCGCCAGCAATGCCCAGAGCGAACCGTCGTGCGGAACCACCATCTTCGTGAGCGACCCGGCGCCGTGATCAATGACGGCGGCGACCACGATCGACAGGGTGGCCACGAAGGCGAGGAACGGCACATTGATCGCGCGCACGGCGTCGGCGAATACCCTGCCGGCGGTCGCCCCGCCTGTGAGTTCTTTTCGTGACGCCGTCGCGCTTCGCCTTGCGTCAATCCCCGCCACGACCAGCCGCCGGACCAATAGCGCCAGCGCGCCGGCCCAGGCGACCCAAAACGGCTCGAAGTGCAGGGGGGACGAGACCACAAAACCGGCGAAGGTCGCCGCCAGGATCGTGAGCGCAAAGCGGGGTATTGGTTTGCGAGTCGCGCGCTTGTTCGGGGCGCGCGACACCGACAGATCCGCGCGGAAGTAGCGGCGCAAAAGAACGTACTCCGTGGCGATGGCCAGCAGCCAGGGCGCGAACATCAGTCCAGCGAAGCGCCCGAACGTGAGTCCCGATGCGCTGAGCGCCAGCAGGTTCGTCAAGTTGGAAACGGGCAGCAGCAGGGAAGCGGAGTTCGCAAGATGTGCGGTTGCGTACAGGTGCGGCTTGGGGCGGGCGCCGATGCTGGTCGCGGTCGAAAGGATCACCGGCGTCAGCAGCACCACCGTTGCGTCGAGGTTCAGAACGGCGGTCGTGACGGACGCGACGGCGAAGACGAGCACGAAGAGTCGCTTGGGGTTACCCCGCGAAGCGTGCGCCATGAACGAGCCGGCCGCGGCGAAAAGGCCCTCGTTTTCGCACAGGTCGGCGAGCAGCAATGCGCCAGCCAGAAAGGCGAGCGTCGGGCCGAGTGTGACGATGTGAGCCCAGGCGGCCGAAAGCGATACGCCGCCGATTGCGACCAGGAGTAGCGCGGCCGGGATCGAAGCGGTGGCCTCGGGCAGCTGCCGCGGCCGCACGACGGCGAACGCAAGCGTTCCAAAGAGCGCTCCCAAACTGATCGCGGTGAGAAGGGCCCCGGGCACCGTCATATCGTAGGGGAGGCGGACAACGTCGGCGACACGTGGACTGCTAACGGCCCGCCGGCACGAGAACGTGGGTCCCGATTCGATACATACCGGTAACATTGCGGGTCTACGGTTGGAACTATTCCGTCAGCCGGGCCGATCCCCCGACGATATTCGTAAAAAATTCACACACGGAGACCATCATGCGCAAGATAATTCTTACAGCGGTGGCGCTGGGCGCCCTGCTCACCCTGACGGCTTGTGGCGGTGGCGGTGAGGCGACGACGACCGCCACATCGACGGCCTCCGCCACCGCCAGCGCCAAGGACGACACGATCGCGGCGCTGGTCCCCGAGACAATTTCCGCGACCGGGAAGCTGGTTGTCGGATCCGACACCAGTTACGCCCCCGCCGAGTTCCTGGATGAAGACGGTAAGACACCCATCGGCTACGACGTAGAGATCGCGGACGCGATCGCCGCGGTCATGGGGCTCAAGGCCGACGTGCAGTCTTCATCCTTCGACGCGATCATTCCCGCGGTCGGATCCAAATACGACATCGGGATCTCGTCCTTCACCGTCAATCCCGAACGTATGCAGCAGGTGAATATGGTGTCGTACCTGTCGGCCGGCTCCGCTTTCGCGGTCGCCAAGGGCAACCCGAAGGGGCTCACGACCGACGATCTGTGCGGCCTGGTGATCGGCGTGCAGACGGGAACCACGCAGGATGACTACGTGAAAGACACCGTCATTCCCGCCTGCGAGAAGGCCGGCAAGACAGCGCCCACCCCGCTGCAGTACGACCTGCAAACCGATGTGACCACCGCACTGTTGGGCGGTAAGGCCGACGTCATGGCCGCCGATTCACCGGTCATCGCGTACGCAGTCGCGCAGACCGGTGACAAGCTCGAGCAGTTGGGCGACATCTTCGACACCGCGCCGCAGGCGGTCGTGGTTTCCAAGAGCGACGAAAAGCTCACCGAGGCGGTCCAGGCCGCGCTGCAGAAGATCATCGATAACGGCACCTACGGCAAGATCCTCGACAAGTGGGGGATGTCCGAGAGTGCGGTCGCTACGGCGGAGATCAACCCCGCTAGCTAAGTCCCGGTGCGGCGCTCCGAATGCTGACTAGCATGGGAGCGCCGCACTATTTGTTTTTGCACACGCGGCACATCGACCGCACCGTGGAGAGAGTTCATGCGAAAAATCACAGTCCTGGGGATAACGGCCGCGCTGGCGCTGACCTTGGCGGGTTGCTCCAGTTCGGATACGGAATCTTCGTCATCTGCGCCGACGAACCTCAAGGACGAGGCCATCGCCAAGCTTGTCCCGGAGTCCATAGCGAAGACCGGCAAACTCGTGGTCGGCGCGGAACTGACGTACGCGCCCGCCGAATTCCTGGGGGAGGACGGTAAGACGCCGACCGGCTACGACGTAGACCTGGCAAAGGCTATCGGCCAGGTGCTGGGCCTGCAGGCCGAGGTCCAATCCTCTGCCTTTGACGCGATCATCCCGGCGATCGGGTCCAAGTACGACGTGGGAATCTCGTCCTTCACCATCTCGCCCGAACGGATCGAGCAGGTCAATATGGTGTCGTACTTCCAGGCGGGGTCGGCGTTCGCGGTTGCAGCGGGCAATCCGCAGGGCGCCAGCGCTGACGACGTGTGCGGCCTGACCGTCGCCGTACAAACTGGAACCGCGCAGGACAAGTCGCTCACCGAGACGCTCGCGCCGGCGTGCGAGAAGGCGGGGAAGGCGGCGCCAACACCGCTGCAGTTCGATCAGCAATCGGAAGCGACAACCGCGCTGCTGGGCGGCAAGGCTGACGTGATGTACGCGGACTCGCCCATCGTCGCCTATGCAATCGAGCAAACCGGTGGCAAACTTGAACAGCTCGGTGGGATTTTCGATTCAGCTCAGCAGGGAATCGTCGTGGCCAAGGATGACACGGCGCTGACCGAGGCGATTCAAAAGGCTGTGCAAAAGCTCATTGACGACGGCACCTACACAAAGATCCTGACCACGTGGCACGTCGAGACCGGCGCTGTTACGACCGCAGAACTCAACCCGGCAGGTTAAACGCATATGAGTGCAGCACCCGACGATATCCCCGACCGGATTCATGCGATTCCGGTTCGGTACCCGTGGCGCGTCGTTTCGGCGATCATCGTGGCGGTCATCGCTGCGATGTTCATTCATGGGTTGGTGACCAATGAGGTGTTGCAGTGGGACCTGGTTGCTAAGTACCTCTTCCACGAGAACATCCTGCGAGCAATCGGGTGGACGCTGATCCTGACCGTCGCGTCGATGGTTTTGGCCGTAGTCATGGCCCTGACGCTCGCCATCATGCGGTCGTCGGAAAACCCGGTCATGCGCTCGGTGGCGTGGTTCTATATCTGGTTCTTCCGCGGCACCCCGGTGTACACGCAGCTGGTCTTTTGGGGCCTGCTGTCGGTGTTGTACCCGATGCTGTCGCTGGGAATCCCCTTCGGCCCGGAGTTCTTCTCCTTCGAAACCAAGCCGCTGACGGTTGGCACGCTGGCCGCGATCCCCGCGATTTTGGGTTTGGCCTTCAACGAGGCCGCCTATCTGGCAGAGATCATCCGGGCGGGGTTGCAGTCTGTTGACCCGGGCCAGCACGAGGCGGCTCGCGCGCTGGGAATGAAGAACTGGTCGATCATGCGCCGCATCGTGATCCCGCAGGCGATGCGAGTGATCGTCCCCCCGACGGGCAACGAGACTATCTCGATGCTGAAGACAACGTCCCTGGTCCTGGCGGTGCCGTTCACGCTCGACTTGACCTATCAGTCTTCCGCGATCGGTTCGCGCACATTCGCCCCCGTGCCGCTTCTGCTCGTGGCCGCAATCTGGTACCTGGTAATCACGTCGATCCTGATGGTGGGCCAGTACTACCTGGAGCGGTACTACGGGCGCGGTTTCGATGGTCGGAACATTGCCGCGGCCTCCGGCGTCGGGGCAAAGCTGAAGGAGCGGGCCGGCAAGCGAGGAGCCCGCCAGGGCGCGATCAACGCGGCGAAGACGACGCCGGATCCCGGCCCTCTTGACGAATCAGGAACGTGAGGCACGACAATGACAACTCCCATGGTCGAAATGCGCGACGTCCACAAGGAATTCGGGCACAACCACGTTCTCAAGGGCATCGATCTCACCGTGCAGGCGGGGTCCGTATGCGTCATGCTGGGGCCGTCCGGGTCTGGTAAGTCGACCGCGCTCAGGTGCATCAATCAGCTTGAGGAAATAACCGCCGGGCGTATCTACGTCGAGGGCGAGCTGATGGGGTACAAGGAGGTCACGAAGGGCGGCCACGACCGCCTGCAAAAGCTGCACCCGAAGTTGGTTGCCAAGCAGCGCGCCCACATCGGGATGGTGTTTCAACGTTTCAACCTGTTCCCGCACTTCACGGCGTTGCAGAACGTCATCGAGGGGCAGGTGCAGGTGCTGGGTCGGTCCAAGGCGGATGCGACCGCGCGCGCCAAGCAGCTACTCGATCGCGTTGGCCTTGCCGACCGCATGGATCACTATCCCGCGCAGCTGTCGGGCGGCCAGCAGCAGCGCGTTGCGATCGCACGCGCGCTGGCGATGGATCCCGACCTGATGCTTTTTGACGAGCCCACCTCCGCGCTTGACCCGGAACTGGTAGGTGAGGTGTTGGCGGTCATGAAGGATTTGGCCGCCGACGGCATGACGATGATCGTGGTGACGCACGAAATTGGCTTTGCCCGGGAGGTTGCCGACCAGGTCGTGTTCATGGCCGACGGCGTCATCGTTGAGCACGGGACGCCTACCGAGGTCATCGACAACCCGCAAGAGCAACGCACCCAGGACTTCCTGTCGAAGGTCCTGTAGTCGTCCCGGTGCGGCCGTTGCCGTCGATGAACGGGTGGATCGACTCGAACTGCGCGTGCGCGATCGCCGCCCGCACCACCGGGTTACCGCTCGTGTCGGTTACGAACCGCGCGAGGTCCGCCACTAGACGGGGCACCTCGGCCTCCGGCGGGGGGATGAAGGCGGCTCGCAGCGGCGACCAGCCCGGCCCGCCGACCCAATTCTGCTCCTGTCGCAGCCCGCGTTCCAGCCTCGGCTCGATGACGTGCTGGAGTTCCACGATGTAGGAGGTCTCGATGGTGCGCGTATGGTCGGCCAGCGCGGTGATTGCAGCCTCCCCTTCGCTGTCGCTATTACTACTTTAGATGTACTAGACGAGAAATAGCAGGCATCGAGCCCCTGTTAGCCCGTCGGCAGCAGGGCCGTCGGCGAACGAGGCGAGGAACTTCTGGGTTATGGGCCAAATCCCTAGCACTATTCCAGCCCGCTCGACGAAAATGGCCCCTGACCAAGGGAAGCAAATCCCAGGTCAGGGGCCATCTCATTCGCGTGCGTGAGGGGGGACTTGAACCCCCACGCCCTTGCGGGCACTGGCACCTGAAGCCAGCGCGTCTGCCATTCCGCCACTCACGCGTGCCTGGAAACTATAGCACGTTGCCATCGCGTCGAACTAACTGGCCTGCCTGTTTGTGCAACCGTGCAGCTCGCGGGCCGGCCCGCGAGCTGCAGCCGGGAACCTTTCTCAGTGAAGAACGCGCGCCAGGAAGTCCTGGGTGGCTTTCTCCCGCGGATTGTCGATGACCTGGGCGGGCGGCCCCTGCTCGACGATCACGCCGTGCTGCAAGAACACGACGCGGTCAGCGACGCGGCGCGCGAACCCGATCTCGTGCGTCGCCATCAGCACCGTGGAACCAAGTTCCTTGAGCTCACCCACCAGATCAAGCACCTCGCCCACAAGGACGGGGTCAAGGGCGGAGGTGATCTCGTCCAATAAAAGCAACTCGGGGTTCGTCGCAACCGCACGCACGATCGCCACGCGCTGCTGCTGGCCGCCAGAGAGCCTGTCGGGGTAGTCGCGCGCCTTATCGGCCAGGCCAATGCGGGCCAGCAATTCCATGCCGCGTTGTTCGGCGCGCGCCGCATCCCAGCCGTGGACCTTGCGCGCCGCGAGCGTCACGTTGTCCAGCACGCGCAGGTGTGGGAAGAGGTTGAAGTGCTGAAAGACGACCCCGATGCGGGCGCGGACGGCGTCGACCTTGACCCGCGGGTCGGTGATGTCCTCGCCGGACAGGAAAATCTGGCCGTCGTCGACGCGCTCAAGCAGATTCGCGGTGCGCAGCAGCGTGGATTTGCCGGAACCGGACGCCCCGAGCAGCACCACGACCTCATCCTTGTGGACGGCCAAATCCAGGCGGCGAAGCACGTAATTGTCGCCGAACTTCTTGACGACCCCGCGGACGTCGAGTACGGGTGTTGTCGCAGTCATCAGACCACCCCTCCCATCTGTTCGCGGCGTTGTTGGCGGGCGGTGTACCAGTCCGTGAGCCGGATGAATGGCCACGAGAGGCACACGAAGAGCAGGCCAGCGACGACGTAGGAAGTGAAGTTGTACGTGGTCGCCTGGTAAATCTGGGCGGCGCGGATCGCGTCAACCGCTCCCAGCACCGAAATGAGCCCGACGTCCTTTTGCATCGACACGAAGTCGTTCATGAGGGCGGGAGTGACCTTGCGGATCGCCTGTGGCAGCACGATCAGGCGAAGGGTCTGTGCGTGGCTCAGCCCCAGTGAGCGGGCGGCGTAGCGCTGCGAAGGATGCACGGCCTCCAGGCCGGCGCGCAGAACCTCCGCGACATAGGACGAATACGTCAAGACCAGGGCGATCGTTCCCAAGATCGCGTACGGGATGACCTTGTCGGTCAGGCCCAGTGCCGGGATACCGAATCCGACCAGGTACAGGACGATCAGGAACGGGACGCCGCGGAACAGGTCGGTGTAGGCCGCGGCCAGGAATCGCAGCGGGAAGAACACCGCGCCGCGCAAAGAGCGCAGCACCGCCAGGAGCGTGCCAAGCACGGCGACGCCGATGACCGCGAAGAACAGGACCTTGATGTTGAGCCACAGGCCGACGGCGACCTTGGGAAGTGCCTTGACGAAGTGCTCCGGGCTGAAGAACGTTTCCCTCGTTACTTGCCAGCCGGGCGAGTTGGATAGCACCACCACGATGATCGCGGCGAAGACGACGGTGCTGACCAGCGAGATGATGATGGATTTGGTGGTCTGTTGGCGGCGGTAGGCGCGCCGACCGATCTCGATGTCGCTGACGATATCGAGGCCGACCGGCGCGCCCGCGGCGTCGCGGTCACTGGTGCGCGAAGCGCCGCTTGTAGTCATGACGTGAAATCTACTTCAGGACCGGGACGGAAATGTTGCTTGACAGCCACTTTTCTTGCAATTCCGCGAGCGTGCCGTCTTCGCGCAGCGCGTCAACGGCCGCGGTGACGGGCGTGGTCAGCTCGGAACCCTTGGGCAGGACCAAGCCGTACTCATCTCCGCCCGTGGTGTCTTCGAACTGGCCGATGACTTTGCCTCCCAGGTCGGACAGCTCGACACCCGCCAGGTACAGTGCCTGCGGCAGGTCGACGACGATGGCCTCAACCTGACCGCCCTTGAGCGCCTGCACGGTGTCCTGCGAGCTATTGAACTGCAACGGGTCGGAATCGGGGTCGACGAACTTCTCGAGCGCTGTCGCCGAGGTCGATCCGGCCTGCACGCCGAACTTGATCTTCTTCAGGTCCGCAATAGTCGTTGCCGATTCGGCGGCGCTTCCCTTGATGGTCAGGACGGCCTGCGCGGTCACGTAGTACGGGGACGAGAAATCAACGGCCTGTTTACGCTCATCGGTGATCGAGAACTGCTGCAGGTTGAAGTCCCAGTCCTTGGGGCCCGGCGCGATCGCGGAGTCGAACGTGGACCGCTTCCACACGACCTGGTCCTTGCTGAATCCGAGCTGTTCGGCGACCGCGTAGGCCACGGCGGCTTCGAATCCCTCGCCGGATTCGGGGTCATCGTTTTCGACCCACGGGCTGTAAGCCGGTTCGCCCGTCGCGATGGTGAGCTTGCCCTTTTCGACGGTGGGCAGGTCGGCCGCGGCGGTGGTGGTCGATGCGCCCGCGCTGGGGGTGGTGGCCGTGGGCGAGGACGTGGAGGACGAACCGCATGCGCTCAGCGCCAAGACGGTGGCCGCTGCCGCTAGGGCGGCGGCGCCGCGACGAAGTGTGGGACGGGAGATGCGCATATGTTCCTCCAGGTGGTGCGACTGCGGGCCGTGGTGTGGCCCGCTAGATGGTCGGTGGGGCCCCGCGCCCCGGGCAGTGGCAGTGACTGCTTGAGTCGGCCGCGCGCTCGCATCGAGAATGCTCGGCCGCGGCGTTGTGGCTCCACGACTAAACCTACAAGCCATCTCAATTGGCGTCAGGCGGTGGTCCACAATGTGGACAACGGTGTCGGGGGCGCGGGTTTGGCGCGCTAATCGTCGGCCAGGCGCCAATCTTCGTACCAGAATTCGGGCGATACGACGCAGGTCGCCAGCACGTCGCTTGCGACGGGCAGGGCGCGTTGCCACACCCCGGCGGGTATCAGCAGTTGGACACGGGGGATATCCAAGGACGAGTCCAGCGTCACGGTTTCGCCGGTCTCATCGGGCGCCGCCCCCGTCCCGCCGAACTGGAGGCGCAGGGCGCCCGGTCCGTGCCACAGCCACAGCTCGTCCGATCGCACCACATGCCACGCCGCGGATTCCCCCGCCGCCAGGAAGAACTGGATCGCGGACGCCGTTGCGCGCTCGCCGCGCGCCGTCTGCACGCTGACCGGCGCCGTCCACGTGCGGCGGAACCACCCGCCCTCTGGGTGGGGCGCAAGCCCCAGGGCGACCGCCAGGGCGGGCCGCACGGCGGCCGCCCCCTCATCGGTCGATGCGGGAGCGGGTGGGGCGGGGAACTCGTCCATCATGATCCTTTTACCGACTTGCCTGATTGAATACGGCGTCCATGTATCGCAGTTCGCCGGAAATCATGGTCGCGACCTGCGATCCGGCACCGTGGCGCACAACGTCCTCGATCGTTCCGAAAATGTCCGAAACGGGTATGTCCAAGAAAACCATGTCGGCAACCGCGCCGGTCTGCAACTGCCCGATGCGGTCCGGGCCCGCGCTCAGTCCCAGGGCCGTGGCGCCCCCCAACGTCGCCGCGTACAGCAGGCGCCGGCCGAGGTCGTCGCGCTCGTACCCCTGCGCGCGCGCCAATTCGTACAACAGCGCAACGTCCGCGAGCAGATCCAGCGACGGCGACGACGATAGGGAGTCGGTTCCGACCGCTATCGGGTTCCCCTCGTTCAGGTAGGCGGCAACCGGCGGCGCATCGAGCCCGATGATCTGGTTCGACCGCGGGCACAGTGCCACCGACGTCGCGCGCGCCCGCAGCAGCGACCGGTCCCAGGCCGTCATGTACACGCCGTGCGCCACGTGGCAGTCCGGGCCAAGCACCCCGAGCTGGTCGACAAACTCGGTGGCGCTCATTCCAAAACCGTTGTCCCGCAGAACCCTAAAGCTCTGCGACTGCCCGGACCGCCACAGGTCGGCAAGCGATCCGCTCGATTGCTGCGCCCACTGCGCCTCGAGTTGGGATTCGGCCAGGTGGATGTGCAGACGCAGGCCGCGCCGGCGCACCAGGTCGGGTATCTCCAGGAGAGGGGCGGTGTCAAGGGAGTACGGGGCATGCGGGGAAAGCCCGACCATCGGCGGGGTCGGCATGCTGTCAAGAGCGGCGAGGGTTTGCGTTTCTCCGTACTTGGCCCACTCCTCGTTGGTCCAGCCCATGACCTCCCAGTACGCGACGCCGTGCAGGCCCGCATCGTGCAGCGCGGGGGCGGCCTCCGGGTCGGTCACGACGTCGGCCGCGGCCGTGGTGCCGAACCGAATCGCCTGGCGCGCGCCGTCGGCGGCGTGCGCGCCCCAATCGTGCACGCCGTTGTCGTACACGACGTTGAAGGCCTGCGCCCAATCGTCAAAACCCGCGTAGGTGCGCGATGCGACCTCGACCATCGAGGTGTACTGCAAGTGCGTGTGGGCGTTGACCAGCCCGGGCAGCAGGACACCCGGCCAGTGGCGTTCGGTGAACGCCTGCCCGGTTTCCCGCAGTGTCTTGACGACCCAGTCGCGTTCGCCAACGTGCATGATGCGCCCGCCGCGAACCGCCACGGCGCCGCCGATCACGGCGGGTGCGGTCACCGGGATCACTAGCGCCGCCGAATACACGTTGACCAGCGACGGGTTGGACCGCTCAGTACCCAATGCCACCCCGTATTCGCGGGCGATGGCCGACTTGCGTTCGGCGACGTGCAGCGGCGCGGGCGAGGGCGGGGCGCTTTGCGTCTCATCGCCGGGCGTCGCGCGCGCGGCCCCGGTCCACGATCCGGACTCGCCGGTGATGAGCGCCGCGGCCGCGACGTCGTTGTCAGCCTGCGCGCTGAGGGGGTACACGCCGGGTGCCGTGGGCGCATCCGTGGAAACCAGGGCTTCGATGGCGCGCAATTGCACCGCAAAGGACAGGTCCATGATTTCGATGGGGTTGCCCTCACCGGCGGTGACGTTGATGCATTCGCCGTCATCAAGAAGAACGAGTTCCCCCCCTGCCGGCCGCGACCATTGCTTGACGCGCGGCCGCACTTGGCGGTTCGTAAAGCCCGCGGTTCGCGCGTCCTCGATCGAGATTTCTTGGTCTACGCCGCCGGCGACCGCCAGCACGGCTCCATCCTTTGCGGCCTGTAGAACAGCTACGTTGATCGTGTCGCGCACTCCCGTGGCCGACACGATCCAATCGGTGCGGGTTGCCAGTTCGGCGGTGTCACCGACCTCGTAGCCATCGAACCGTGCCTGCAGGGCGCGAACCGGATCGATTTCGGAAACATGGACGGTCGCGCCAAGCGCCCGCGCGTGGTGGGCGAAGCCGCGGCCCACGTCGCCGTAGCCGATGACGGTGATGGTGGTCTGGCTCATGTCGATGCCGCGATGGTCCGGGTCGACCAGGTCCATGATGGTCAGCAGGCACGACTGGCCGGTTCCGTAGGCGTTGTCGAAAAGTGTCTTTGAGCGAGCGTCGTTGACGGCGATGACCGGGATGCCCAGGCGGTCTTGCTCAGCCCACGCTCGCAGCGGCCGCAGGCCGCTGGTCGTTTCTTCGGCCGCCCCGCGCAACTGGTCCAAAACGTCCGGCAATTCGTGTGCGCGGCGGATCAGATGCGAACCGTCATCGATCAGCAGGTCGTGACCGCGCCGCAGGTATTGGTCCGCGAGCTGTGCCGCCTGCGCGGGCGTTGCCCGGGAGTCGGCGAAGACGGCCAGCCCCTGCTTGCGCAGCGCATCGGCAACGTCGTCGCGCGTTTCGGCGGGGTGGCCAAACACCGATACCAGCGCGCCGGCGCGGGCGAGCGCAAGGGCCAGCACGGCCGTCTTTGGTTCAAGCACCAGCGACATTCCGATCCGCCACCCCCGCAGGGCGCGGCTTTCGGTTAGGCGGTTCTCGATCGCGGCAGTCACGGGCATGTGCCTGCGGGCCCAGGCGATGCGTGCCGTGCCGTCCGCCCCCGTTGGTCTGGTCAAGACGGCGCCGGCCTCGTCGCGCACGGTCACATCGACGGTTTTTGATTCACCCGCGGGGATCGGGCTGCCGGCCGCGGCGGGGGCGACGCTGACGGTGACGTCAACGCCCGGGCATCCCGTTGCCGGCAGGTCGTAGCCGAATAGGGCGTGGAACGAGCGTTCCTCGCACGGCTCCGAGGGGTCCACCCAGGTCACTCTCGCCCCAATTGCCCGCATGGCGGCGGCCAGCGACTCAAGGTTGGCGTCGCGGGGGTCCGCGATCGCGAAGTGGCGGGAGGCGATCAGCAGGTTGGTTGCCGCCGCGTATCGGCGCAGGACTACCTGCGCCCATTGTTCGGGACTGATGTGATTGGGCACACTGCGAAAGTACCAGGTTGCACTGGTAGCCCGGTCGCGATCAGCGGGTGGGTGTGCTACTCGATCAGCGGGTGGGTGTGCTACTCGATCAGCGGGTGGGTGTGCTACTCGGTCAGCGGGTGGGTGTGCTACTCGGTCAGCGGGTGGGTGTGCTACTCGATCAGCGGGTGGGTGTGCTACTCGGTCAGCGGGTGGCGCGCGGATTCGTTGGTCGAGTAGCCCGCGTAGCGGGCGTATCGAGACTATGCCGCATTGATCTCGATACGCGCCTTCGGCGCACTCGATCAGCGGGTGGGTGTGCTACTCGATCAGCGGGTGGATGTGCTACTCGGTCAGCGGGTGGCGCGCGGATTCGTTGGTCGAGTAGCCCGCGTAGCGGGCGTATCGAGACTACGCCGCATTGATCTCGATACGCGCCTTCGGCGCACTCGATCAGCGGGTGGATGTGCTACTCGGTCAGCGGGTGGGTGTGCTACTCGGTCAGCGGGTGGGTGTGCTACTCGGTCAGCGGGTGGGTGTGCTACTCGATCAGCGGGTGGCGCGCGGATTCGTTGGTCGAGTAGCCCGCGTAGCGGGCGTATCGAGACTACGCCGCATTGATCTCGATACGCGCCTTCGGCGCACTCGATCAGCGGGTGGGTGTGCTACTCGATCAGCGGGTGGGTGTGCTACTCGGTCAGCGGGTGGATGACGGGAGCGTCCAGTCGATCGGCGATGCCCCCTGCTCGACGAGCAGCCGGTTGGCCGTGGAAAACGGGCGCGACCCGAAGAAGCCCCGGTAGGCCGAGAGCGGTGACGGGTGCGCCGATGCGATGACCGGCACGGTGCCCAACCGCGGCCGCAGGGACTGCGCGTCGTTGCCCCACAGGATCGCAACCAAGGGGCCGCCGCGCGCCACCAGGGCGTCGATGGCGCAATCCGTGACCTGCTCCCAGCCCCGGCGGCGATGCGAGCGGGCCTGTCCCGCCTGCACGGTCAGAACCCTGTTCAGCAGCATGACTCCGCGCTCGGCCCACGCCGTGAGATCGCCCGAGGAGGGGCGCTCGCACCCCACATCACTTACCAATTCCTTGAAGATGTTGTCTAGGGACGCCGGCACGGCCACCCCGGGCGCTACCGCGAACGACAACCCCACGGGGTTGCCGGGGGTCGGATACGGATCCTGTCCGACGATGAGCACGCGAACATCCGCGAGCGGGTATGTGAAGGCGCGCAGCACGTCGCCAGGCGCGGGTAGATACGGGCGACCTGCGGCGACCTCGTCCCTTAAAAAGCCACCCATGAGGTGAATTTGCGGCTCGACCGGCGCAAGCGCCCGCGCCCAACCGGGGTCGATGATGGATTCGAGTGGTGGATGACTCACAGTCGAACCGTACCGCGTGGGGGCATTCATTTAAGCGCGCTAGGGTGGAATGGCACTCCGACACGGATCATTGCCGCATATTGTGGCGCGCTGCGGATACGATCATTGTTTGCAGCACTATTAATTTCGACGCGACCGCGTGCGCAATCGCGGCACGCCCCCAGGAGGTGGAATGGGATTCCTCGACCGAATCGAGCAGGGCACTGAGCGGGCGGTGGGTCGCGTCTTTAAGAAATTCCGTGGCGAACTCAAGGAAGTCGAGTTGGTCGCCGCGCTTAAGAAGGAGGCGGACTACCGCGCCGCCGCCATCGATCAGGAACGCACCGTCGTCCCCAACGTGTACCGGTTCGACGTATCGGCGAGCGACCTTGCGCGGATTCAGTCCTGGGGCGAGGACGCGCTGGCCGCCGAACTGGCGGAGGCGCTGGTGCAGCACGCCACACGCCAAGGCTATGCCATGGTTGGCCCCGTGTCGGTCGCCTTTGAAGAGGCCGACCTTCCCGCCGGCCAGTTCCAGATCGCCTCCGAAACCGTGCGGGCGGCGGGCGCCGCACCCACCACCGCCTCGACGCGGCACCCGATGATCGACATCGACGGCCAGCGCTACCTGCTGACCGGTGCCACGACCGTCATAGGTCGCGGATCGGAGGCGGATATTGTCGTCGATGACCCCGGGATATCCAGGCGCCACCTCGAATTGAAGCTGACACCCCACGGAGTGGTCGCAACCGACCTGGGTTCAACCAACGGGCTTTTCGTTGAGGGCCACCAGGTGCCAGCCGCCACCCTGGTGGACGGAAATACGTTGACAATTGGCCGCACGCGCATCCTGTTTTGGGATGCCGACCCGGAAACAGATGCCTAACGCATGAACGAATTGACGATGACCATCCTGCGCATTGCCTACCTGGTGGCAATGTGGCTCTTTGTGCTCGCCGTCATATCCGTGCTGCGAAGGGACCTGTACGGCACGCGGATCAGTCCGCGGCGTCAGGGGCATCCGGTGCCCGGCCCCGTCGATGCGGCGCCTCGCCGCCAGCCCCACCCGGATTCGCGGCATCTGGTTGTCACGGCTGGTCCGCTGGAGGGCACGACCCTGCCGTTGGGGAACGTGTCTGTGATGATCGGCCGCGCTCCGGATTGCACACTTGTCGTCAACGACGACTACGCTTCATCCCGACACGCCCGCATCTATCCGCACGATGGCACGTGGTTCGTGGAGGACCTGGGATCAACGAACGGCACCAAGGTGGGCGGGCACCCCCTGGAGCGACCGGAAGAACTACCGCTCGACACGCCTCTGCAGATCGGGCAGAGCGTTATCGAACTGAGAAAGTAGCACCCCGAATGTCGATTGCCCTGCGCTACGCGGCCGCCTCCGATGTGGGGCTGGTACGCGCCAATAACCAGGACTCCGCGTACGCGGGCCCGCACCTGCTGGCGGTGGCCGACGGCATGGGCGGACACGCGGGCGGCGACACGGCCAGCTCGATCGCAATCGCGAAGCTTGCCCCCCTGGACGATGAAGCCCTGGGGTCCGGGGAAATCGTGAAGAAGCTGCGGGACACGATCGAGGATGCGCGGGTCGAACTTGTCCGATATGCGCGTTCCCATCCGAAGCTTGCGGGCATGGGGACGACCGTGACGGCGTTGCTGCGATCGGGAAACAAGATCGCCATGGCGCACATGGGTGATTCGCGCGCATACCTGTTGCACGATGGCGAGCTATCCCAGGTCACCGTCGACCACACGCTGGTGCAGCACCTGGTCGACACCGGCAAGATTACGCCCGAAGAGGCGGAGCATCATCCCCAACGATCCGTGGTCATGCGCGTCCTGGGCGATTTCGAGGTCGAGCTCACGCCCGATGTGTCCATGCGCGAGGCGGAGGTCGGCGATCGGTGGCTGATCTGCTCCGATGGCTTGAGCGGTTACGTCACCTTCGAGACGTTGCAGCGGACCCTCAGCGAGTCTGCGACCCCAGATGAGGCCGCCGAAAAGCTGATTCAGCTGGCGCTGCGGGCAGGCGGACCGGACAACATCACTTGCATCGTTGCCGACATCATTGATTTGGACGAGGCCCCCGATGGTTCGGTTCCCCAGCCTGACGTGATTGTGGTCGGCGCCGCTGCCGTCAATCGGGACGAACCCTCGGCTGCGGTTGACGGGCCGGCGGCTCGTGCCGCTTCGTTGGCGGCGGCCGTTTCCGGCAGCGGCGATCCCGAGCGTGCCGGGGACGGTGCGGCCGACGCGTCGCCGACCGAGGCCGCCTCGGACGAGTTCACCGATGAGAGCGCAGAGCCGGCGCCCGCGCCGCGCCCGCGCCGCAGGTGGATTCCGTGGACTGTGACGGTGATCGTCGTCGCGCTGTTGGCGGTGGCCGGCTGGTTCGGGTACAGCTGGACGCAGACGCAGTACTTCATTGGAACGGCGGACGGAAACGTCGCGCTCTACCGTGGCATCCCGCAGTCCTTGGGACCGATTTCGCTGTCCAGCGTGGTCGTTAGCACGCAGGTCAACGCTGATCTGCTCCCCGAACCGACCCGCACTTCCGTGCGGTCATCGACCATAACCGCTGGGTCGCAGGCCGGAATCGAAGAGCGCTGGCAGCAGATCCAATCCGACATTGCGGCGCAGCCGAATTCGGCCGATACCGCCGCGACCACGGGGGCGACCCCTGCGGCCGGTGAGACGACCGCGCCCGCCACTGAACCGACCTCGCCGACCACCGATTCGAGCGCGACCGATCCGGCCACGTCGGGTGAATCGTAGTGGCGACCGTTGAGCCAACCCCCGTTCCCCGGCGGCGCGGAAGCGAGTTTTTCCTCATCCTGTTCGCCTTGATACTCGGCGTGGGCGCATACGCCCTGGTGGGCCTGGCAACAAGCGGGGGGCTGCCGGCGACCTTTTACCGCGATGCCGGCGTGCTGGTCATCCTGACCGTGGGGATGCACCTTGCGGTGCGTAAATTCGCGCCGTACGCCGACCCGATCATCCTGCCGATCACCATTGCCCTCAATGGGATCGGTTTGGCAATGATCTATCAGCTCGACCCCATGGTCTCGGCTAAGAACATCGCGTTCAAGCAGACGCTGTGGACACTGATTTCGATGGCGGCCGCGGTGAGCTTGCTGGCCGTGCTGCGCGATCACCGCACGCTTCGCCGGTACACATACGTCGCGCTCTTAGCCGCGGCGGGGTTGTTGATGCTGCCTCTCATCCCCGGAATCGGCACGGAGATCCACGGCGCGCGCATCTGGATTCACGTCGGCCCGCTGTCCTTTCAACCAGCCGAGCTCGCGAAAATTGCATTCGCCGTCTTCTGTGCGGGATACCTGGTCACCAACCGCGACACCCTGGCGCTCGCGGGGCGCAAGGTGCTCGGTTTGCAGTTGCCGCGGCTGCGCGATTTTGGCCCGTTGTTGCTCGCGCTTGGCGCATCCCTTGCGGTGCTGGTGTTCCAACGGGATTTGGGGACCTCGTTATTGTTCCTGGGCATTTTCTTGGCGATGCTTTACATCGCAACGGAGCGGGTCTCGTGGATCATCATCGGGCTGGGCCTGTTCGGTGTCGGAACGCTTACGGCAATCAAGCTGTTTGGGCACGTCGCGCGGCGCTTCGACGGTTGGTTGCACGCGATGGATGACTCGGTTTACTACGCCGTCGGTGGTTCGGGGCAACTGGTCAACGGGCTATTCGGTATGGCCAATGGCGGCCTGCTGGGGACCGGCTGGGGCGATGGTTACCCGCACTTGACCCCGTTTTCCTACTCCGACTTCATCTTCGCCTCGCTCGGCGAGGTTTTGGGGCTGACGGGATTGTTCGCGATCGTGATCGCCTACGTGATCCTGGTTCAGCGCGGCTTCCGGATCGCGCTTGGCACCCGGGACGGGTTCGGCAAGCTGCTGGCCGGGGGCCTCTCCTTCGCCATTGCGTGGCAGTGTTTCGTCGTCATTGGCGGCGTCACGCGGCTGATCCCGGTGACCGGCCTGACCGTTCCGTTTCTCGCCTATGGCGGCTCGTCGCTGCTCGCGAACTGGCTCATCATCGCCCTCCTCATCCGCATTTCCGACAACGCGCGCCGTCCCCACCCCTTGCCGCTGCGCGCCGCCCGCGCCGCAAACGAGGCGGTGCCCGCGTGAACGACCCGATCCGCAAGACATCCACCGCGGCGCTGCTGCTGTTCATCGCGGTGCTGGTCGCCATAACGAACATCCAGGTCTTCCAGGCACCCAGCCTCAACGCCGACCAGCGCAACAAGCGCACGCTCTACCGCGAATTCGACAACCACCGCGGCCCGATCATCGTGGATGGCGAAGAGATCGCCTACTCCACCGAATCCGATGACGACTACGGATTCCAGCGCATCTACAAACCCGG
Organism: Rarobacter incanus; assembly: GCF_006715765.1. NCBI lineage: Bacteria > Bacillati > Actinomycetota > Actinomycetes > Micrococcales > Rarobacteraceae > Rarobacter > Rarobacter incanus. Next base: position 1,547,874 of record NZ_VFNV01000001.1, on the reverse strand, counting down.
TTCGCTGTACGCGCCCGTGACCGGGTTCTTTTCCGTCATCGTCGGACGCTCCGGCATCGAGCGCTACAGCAACTCGCTGCTCAACGGCTCATCGGACTCGCTGTGGTTGAACCGCATCAAGCAACTGACCACGGGCAAGATATCGCAGGGTTCGTCCGTCGAATTGACCATCGACGCCAAGGTGCAGCAGGCCGCGGCCAAGGCTCTGGGCAATCAACGCGGCGCTGCGGTCGCGATCAACGTCAAGACCGGAGCCATTGTGGCGATGGTCAGCAGCCCCACATACGACCCGAACGAGTTGGCGTCGCACGATCGCGCCGCGGTGGCCAAGAAGTACCAAGAATTGCTTGAGGAGGACGGGAGTCCGCTCACCAACCGGGCGATTGCCGGCGAAACCTACCCGCCGGGGTCCGTATTTAAGCTGGTCACGGCCGCCGCCGCCCTGGAAAACGACACAAGCGTCGATGACCTCGATGGCGGCACGGGCTTTCAGCTGCCGCAGTCCACGAGCGTTATCAGCAACTACGGCAAGGGCGCGTGCGCCTCCGGTGGGAAGATCGACCTGGCGAATGCCCTGCGCATTTCGTGCAACACCGCGTTCGCCGACCTGGGGATACGCGTGGGGGCGGACAATCTCTTGGCGCAGGCGCGTAGCTTTGGATTCGACGAGTCCCTCGCTATACCGTTGCCGGTGACTTCCAGCCGGTTCCCGCAGACCGGCGATCAGGCGCAGACCGCGATCGCGGCGATCGGGCAGGGGTCGGTGCGCGTGACACCGCTGCAAGTCGCCGAAATCTCCGCCACCATCGCCAACGGCGGCAAGCGGATGAAACCGTACCTCGTTTCCAAGGTAAGAACCCCAGACCTGCAAGTGCAGTCCGAAACGCAACCCGAACAGCTGGGCCAGCCGATCAGTTCGGCGACGGCAGCGACCCTTACCGACATGATGGTGTCCGTCGTGGAGTCGGGTACGGGGACCAAGGCGCAGATTTCGGGACTCAAGGTCGCCGGCAAGACCGGGACCGCGCAAACCGGCGACGACGGCGCACCCCACGCCTGGTTTACGGGCTTTGCGCCGGCAAACGACCCGCAGATCGCGGTGGCCGTTGTCGTGGAAAATGGCGGCAGCCTGGGCAGCGAGGCAACCGGTGGGGCGGTGGCGGCGCCGATCGCCGCCGCCATCCTCAAGGCGGGGGTGAGCAAATGAGCGCGCTGATTCCGGCCCCCGGCCTTGTTCTCGGCGACCGTTATCGCCTTGTGCGGCAGCTGGCCGTGGGCGGAATGGGGCAGGTGTGGGTCGCGCAGGACGAGTCGCTGAGCCGCGAGGTTGCGATCAAGGTGCTGAAGCCCGAATTCGCTGGAAACACGGAGTTCTTGCGCCGGCTGCGCACAGAGGCCCGCAACGCGGCGTCCCTGTCCCACCGCGGCATCGCGCAACTCTTCGACTACGGCGAGCGCGACGGGATCGGATACCTGGTCCTCGAACTGGTCGTCGGCGAACCCATGAGCGATCTGCTGGAGCGGTCGCCCGTCCTCCCCCTTGATCAGACCCTAAGCATCATCGCCCAGACCGCGCGAGCGCTTCATTCCGCCCACCTATCAGGCGTGGTCCACCGCGACGTCAAGCCGGGGAACATACTGCTGGAACGCGACGGGACGGTGAAGATCACCGACTTCGGCGTGTCGCTCGCTGCCGATCAGGCGCCGATGACGGCGACCGGAATGGTGATGGGAACCGCCCAATACTTGTCACCGGAACAGGCCGTCGGCAAACCCGCAACGCCCACGTCCGATATCTACGCGCTTGGCGTCATCGCGTTCGAGGCGTTGGTGGGGCACCGGCCCTTCACCGGAAAGACCGCTGTCGATATTGCGGTCGCGCACGTCAATGAGCCCATTCCGCCCCTGCCATCGTCGGTTCCCCCGGATGTGGCAACCCTTATCCAACGGATGCTCGCCAAGGATCCGAGCGAGCGCCCGCGGTCCGGGGCGCAGCTGGCGACCATGGTTGAAGAACTCATGGTCAAGTACCGGGCGCACCCGTGGCTGGGCTCGATCGGTGCGCAAACGCAACCGCTTCCGCCGATCTCCGCCGAACACGGCAACCCGGTCAACCCGAGTCACGCGGCACCCACGCCGCCGCGCGCGCAGCGTGCGGGCGCGATCGGCGGCGACCCGCGCCACACCCCCGGCGGCCGTGGCGCCGGGGCGCAGAGCCCTGCGGAACAAGTCGGAGGGCGGCCCGCCCCCGCCGTCCAACGCAACAGCGTGCGCGCAAAGCGAACCGCCGAGCAGCCTGCGGTCGCGCCCCCGGGGGCGCTGGGCACCTTCGGGGGGACCGGGCGCGGAGGCGCCGGGGCGGCAGGCGGATCCGCCGGGACCGTGCGTACGCCCGCGGGGGCGCCGGGCACCTTCGGGGGGACAGGGCGCCCGAGCGGGCGGGCCTCGTCGGCCCAAACGGGCCCCCGTGAATCGCGTAACTACGCCGGGCGGCAGCAGGTGCCGACCCCGCGACCGTCGCAAACCCAACGGCCCACCTCAACCACCACCGGACGCCGCTGGGGAAACTGGTCATGGCAGGCGTTTGTGCTGATCGGCCTGGTGATCGCCGTTGTCATTGCGTCGCTCATCGGGCTGGGTTCTCGGGGCTCTGACAACAAGGCCGCGGGACTGCTTGGCGTAATCGGCGCCACCGAGAGCGCCTTTGTGCGAACTGATAGTGAACAATATAAGGTGATGGCCGGTTACGGCATCGCCCCGCATGACGGTGCGGCACGTAGCGCCGCACCCGACCCGACACGACCTAAGGATGTCTAGTGGTTGACCACGCTCCTCGAATCTTGGCTAACCGATACGAAGTCGGTGCGCTGATCGGCCGCGGCGGTATGGCCGAAGTCCACATCGGGCACGACAACCGACTGGGGCGCACCGTCGCCATCAAGATCTTGCGTTCGGACCTGGCGCGAGACCCATCGTTCCAGGCACGCTTCAGGCGCGAGGCGCAGGCGGCGGCCGCCCTCAACCACCCCGCGATTGTCGCCGTGTACGACACGGGCGAGGACAACGTGGTCGATCCGGCGACAGGGACGGTTTCGCACGTCCCGTTCATCGTCATGGAATACGTCGAGGGGCACACGGTTCGCGATATCCTGCGCGACGGGAACGCGGTGCCGATCGAGGAAGCGGTAGAAATCACGATCGGCGTCCTATCGGCTCTCGACTATTCCCACCGCGCGGGAATAGTCCACCGGGACATCAAGCCCGCCAACGTGATGCTGACGCCCACCGGATCCGTCAAGGTGATGGACTTCGGTATCGCGCGCGCCCTCGCGGATTCGGCCGCGACCATGACCCAGACGCAAGCGGTGATCGGGACGGCGCAGTACCTGTCGCCCGAACAGGCCAGGGGTGAACAGGTCGACGCCCGTTCGGACCTGTATTCGACAGGATGCTTGCTGTTCGAGCTCCTGACGGGCCGCCCGCCGTTCACCGGCGACTCCCCGGTTTCCGTTGCCTACCAGCACGTCCGCGAGAACGCGCCGACCCCAAGCTCAATCGCCTCCGACGTCCCGCCCGTGCTGGACAGGATCGTGGCGAAGGCGCTGGCAAAGGACCGCGAGCAACGGTACAGCAGCGCCGCCGCGTTCCGTTCCGACCTGGAGGCCGCCATGAAGGGGCTTCCCGTCAGCGCCAATGAGCCCGTCGAGGCGGCCACGCAGGTATTCGCGGCGCCGCTTCCGGCACCGGTACCCGCGGCCGCGGCCGCGCCCGCGTGGCAGACGACCCCGACAGCGACCATCACCGGGCCGACCGCAACGGGGTCGCTGGCATCCGTGGAGGAACCCGAGGACCCCGAACACAAGTCGTCCAAGGGCCTGATGTGGACGCTCATCAGTATCGGTATCGTTGCGTTGATCGCTATCATCGCGATCCTGGTCATGGTTTCCAACAAGAAGAGCGACACCCCGCAGGTCGTCACTCAGCCTTTCCCGAACGTCGTTGAAATGGACGTCAACGACGCCAAACTCGAACTGACCCGCAAGGGATTCACCGCCGAGCCAACGATCACCGAGGTTTCTGACGAGGACGCTGAGGAGGGTACCGTGTTGGCGTCCGACCCGGTCGCCAACGCATCGGTGGCCCTCGATACGGCCATCACCCTGACCGTGTCCTCCGGTTCCGCGGACGCCACGATCCCGGACGTCACGGGACTCGACCAGGACCGCGCCCGCGAGATGCTGAGCGATCAGGGGCTCAACCCGGTCACGGGAAGCTCGGAGTACAGCCCGGATGTCGACCGCGACAAGGTGACGCGAAGCGACCCCGCGGCCGGGGAATCGGTCGCCAAGGGCAGCGACGTCACTATCTACTACTCCAATGGGCAGGTGCTGGTCCCCAACGTGGTGGGCGCGAAGCAGGCGGCAGCCGAGGAAAAGCTCAATGAGCAAAAGCTCGTCGTGACCGTGGAGACCGTCGAAGACGACTCGCAAAAGGCCGGAACCGTCATCAGTCAAACGCTGCCGGCGGACCAGCCAGTCGCGCAACGATCCGCAATCACGATCACGGTCGCCAAGGCCGTCAGCAAAGTCGCGATCCCCGACGTTTCCGGCATGACCGAGGGCGCCGCGATGGACGCGCTCAAGGCGCAGGGGCTGGAATACAACGCGACCTCTGTCCAGGCCTCCAGCGACACCGTGCCATCGGGCCAGGTCATCAGCACCAGCCCCAAGATCGGCAAGAAGGTGAAGAAGGGGACGGTCGTTACCCTGACAATCTCGACGGGTCCCGCAAATAACCAGCAGCCCTCTGACCCGGGGGACACGGACGCGGGGGACGGGTCGGGCACCGACACCGGATCGGACACGAACGCCGGGTAGTGCTAAGCGCGGGCGCGCACCATGGCGAGCCAATTTGCTAGCAGGTCGGCGCCGCCTTCGGTGAGCACCGCCTCGGGGTGGAACTGCACGCCCTCTAGCGGGAGTTCGCGGTGCCGCAAACCCATGACGACCCGATGCGGGTCGTAGCCCTGCGGCAGCGCGGTCGCGCTGACTTCCAACGCATCCGGAATCGAATCGGACGCAACCGCCAACGAGTGGTACCTGGTGGCAATCATGGGATCGGGAAGACCGGCAAACACGCCGCGACCGTCGTGGGCAATCCGGCTGACGCGGCCGTGCATGATGGTTGGGGCATGGGCGACCTGCGCCCCGAAGTAGTGGGCGATAGCCTGGTGGCCCAGGCAGATACCGAGCAGGGGGCGCGCGTCGCTTGCGCACGCGGCAACCGCAGCGAGGGTGGCTCCCGCCGTCCTGGGGTGGCCGGGTCCGGGGGAAAGGAGCACGCCGTCGGCGGCGCGTGCCCGGTCCACGGCGGCCGGGTCGTCGTTGCGGGTGACGCTCACCGTGGCTCCCAGGGCTCGCAGGTAACCCACGATAGTGAACACGAAGGAGTCGTGGTTGTCGATGACCGCGATCGCGGGGGCGGGGGCCTCGTCCCTCATCGTCAGTTCTTCCCGGCACCGTTCGAAGATGCGGTGGCCGTCGCCTCAAGCTGCGTCAATGGTTCGGCGTAGCGCAGTCGTTGGGTGTCGGTCGTGGCCGGAATCGTGATCGTCTTTTCGTCCGAGACCTTCCAACCCAGCGAATACGCCTCCACATACTGCTGATAGATCTGGATGCTGCGATCCGAATCGAGGGCGGCGTGCAGGGCTGATGCCTCGCCGATGGCCTCGATTGTGTATGGCGGAGAGTAGATCTCGCCTTGCAAATAGAGGACATTTCCGACGCAACGGATCGCCGATTGCGCGGTAATTCGCTTGCCCTGCAGCGACATGGCTTCGGCGCCCCCCGCCCACAGCGCGTTGACAACCGCTTGCAAATCTTGCTGGTGAATGACGAGATCATCCGCCACCGCGCCAGCGGGAACCTCGGTGAGCGGCGAGTCTTTCAGCGTCACCTTCAGGCCCGGCCCCCGAAGCTCCTTGGTGCCGGCAGCGGTGCGCGCCGCCAGCCCCGCCTTGCCGCCGCCGATGGTTCCGATGTCCGTCCCAGACAGTTCCTGTATCTGCTGGTCAAGCGCGCTAATCTGGGCGGAGACCGTCGCCACGTGCGCGGTGCGCTGACTGACCAGCGCGACCACCGATTCGGGGTGGCGGGAGGTGCCGGACGTCTTTGCCAGTTGCGCGCTCACCGTGAAAAGGAGGCCGCTGAGCGCGAGAACGAACGCGGCGACAAGGGCCGCCGAGCGGCTCATACGCGGTTTGCGTTTCGCGTTCACGGGGAACCTCATTAGCATGAAGAGGGCAGAATGATCATGATAGCCAAAAAGAGCGGCTATCCTTGTCCAGAATACGTTGACCAATTTTGAACAGGACCGCATCCGTGCCGAGCGCAAAACTATCCCACGAATCCGAAGAGCCCGAAGAGGCTGCTGTTGTCGATGACGCCGACAGCGTTGAGGAGTCGGCCGAGGTCAGTGACGGGGCCGTCACTGAGTCGTCAGCGGCGGGCTTGACGAAGGCGCGGCAAAAGGCAGTCGCGCAGAACCAGCGGAAGAAGAAGCCGCACGCCAACATCAAGACCTCTGAAAACCCCGTCTGGTTGGTACCGACGATGCTCACCCTGCTGATCGGCGGCCTGGTCTGGATCGTCGTGTTCTACGTGACCTCGGGCCTGCTGACTTTCAACCTGCCCATTCCGCACATTGGGCAGTGGAACCTGGCGATCGGGTTCGGGATGATCCTGGGCGGGGGCGTCCTGTCTACCCAGTACAAGTAGTTTTTCCGCAAACAACCGTTGTGAAGGCGGGGTGGGAGCTTTGGGCTCCCACCCCGCCTTCGTTGGTTAAGTGCGGCCGCAGGCTCGTATCGAGACCAAATTCGGGGTGAGGCGCAGTGCGGGCTCGATACGCCCGCTGTGCGGGCTGTGCGGGCTGTGCGGGCTGTGCGGCCGGCTGCGGGGGCGAGGGTGCGGGCTACGCGACCGCGCCTTCCCCAAATTTCCCCAGGGTGTGGATAACTTGTGCACAGCCCTGTGTTTCCCGGTGGACATATCCACACCGGTGGAAACTCGTGTGGATAACTACACGCTTGTAATTACGAATGTGTCATCTAGGAACGCGGGCGCGTGGGCGCCTTTGGGGGCTAGCGATATTGGCCCGGCCCCAACAAGGGGCGGGGCGGGCGCGTGGGCGCCTTGGGGGGCTAGCGATATTGGCCCGGCCCCAACAAGGGGCGGGGCGGGCGCGTGGGCGCCTTGGGGGGCTAGCGATATTGGCCCGGCCCCAACAAGGGGCGGGGCGGGCGCGTGGGCGCCTTGGGGGGCTAGCGATATTGGCTCGGCCCCAGCAAGGGGCGGGGCGGGCTCGGCGTTGAAGCCGCATCGTGGGGTTAGTTTCAGCCTACGGTGCTGAGGGCGACCGCCCCGGCCGTGCTGTATCGGATCACCGCAAGCGCGATCAGCAAGACGGCCACCCCGGCCGTCGCCGCATACGATGCCAGCTTTTGCGACGGCGAGCTGAGGCGCGAGTAAATGAACCCGAGCAGCGCGCCGGTCACCAGGCCGCCGACGTGTCCCTGCCAGGAGATGCCGGAGAACACGAAACCAAAGACCAGGTTGATGCCGATGATGGCGAGCATTGACTGCGCGTTTTGTCCGAGCCGCTTGAGTTCGAACACGACCGCGGCGAAGAGGCCGAAGACCCCGCCGGACGCACCCAGTACGCCGATGTACCAGCTTTCGGACGTCGGCGACGCCAGGAGCAACACGCCGACCGATCCCCCGAGAATCGATAGGAGGTAAAGCGATACGAAGCGCGTCCGCCCCAGTGAGCGCTCCAAGAACATCCCAACGGACCACAGGGCAATCATGTTCATTGCCAGGTGCAGGATTCCGCCGTGCATGAATCCCGCTGTGATGAACCGCCACGGTTCGATGTCGCCGACTACGGGGGCGAACATCCAGCGGCTCGTCCAGCCGGATCCGAGAATGAACTGCGATCCGTATGCCAGAACGCATAGTGCCATGATCGTGTAGGTTGCGACCGGCGTGTCGGAGCGCAGGATCGAGCGCGCCGCATTTCGGTGCCCGTCTCCGGCGCACGAAGGACAGTGGACTCCCACCGGCGCGTTGCGCGCGCACTCCCCGCAAATGGGGCGGCCGCAGCGCTGGCAGCGCACGTACGCATTCCGGTCGGGGTGGTTGGCGCAGCGCGCGGGTGCGCCGGTGGGAGGGGTGCTCATTGTTCGATTGAAATCGATTTGATGACGACGTCCGTCAGGGGGCGGTCGCCGGGGCCCGTGGGCACTGCGGCGATGGCGTCTACAACATCCTTGGATTCCTGGTCAGCGACCTTCCCGAAGATGGTGTGTTTCCCGTTCAGCCACGTTGTTGGCGCGACCGTGATGAAGAACTGCGAACCGTTCGTTCCCGTGGGGCGGCCGGTGATCGGGTTGAGTTGCTTACCCGCGTTGGCCATGGCAAGCAGGTAGGGCTCACTGAACTGGAGTTCGGGGTGGATCTCGTCATCGAATTTGTAGCCGGGTCCACCGGTTCCGGTTCCCAGCGGGTCGCCGCCCTGAATCATGAAGCCGGGAATGATGCGGTGGAAGATCACGTCCTGGTACAGGGGGTCGGTGCGCTTTTGGCCCGTGCGCGGGTCGGCCCATTCGGTGGTGCCCTGCGCCAGGCCGGTGAAATTCGCCACCGTTCGGGGCGCGTGGTTTTCGAAGAGTTCTACGCGGATGTCACCTTCGGAGGTGTGCAAGATAGCAAACATGCAAGCCATTGTTTCATGAGTTCGCCGGCATTTTATGGACGAGGAATTCGCCCCCGGCGTACACGTTCGCCGCAATTTTTCGCGTCTTTTGTGCAAAGGTAGAGAATGGGTGTACTACCCATACCGTCTGGTCCGGAACCGAGGAGCGGCAATCATGGCCAAGAAGATCCACAAGTCCGTTGAGAAAGTCGCGCACGCGATTGAGCGCGCCGACGCTGAGCAGGTCAAGAAGGCGGCAGCAGATCTTGCCGCGGGACTGGCGGACGCGCGGGCGGCGGCCGAGACGCAGACCGGTAAGCTGGCGCACCAGGCCAAGGACGCCGCCGGGCACGCGAAGGATTGGGCTGCACCGCGGGTGGTGGGCGCCATGGATTGGTTGTCGCCTCGCCTGGCTAAGGCGCGAGACGAGTCGATCAAGGCGTCGGCTCCCTACGTCGAAAAGGCTGCCGAACGGGCCGTTCCCGTGATCGACACCGCGCACGACGCGCTGGTTGACACGATCCTGCCGAAGGTCGTTGAAGCTATCAATGCCGCCGCGGATCAGGCGGCAACTCGCACGGCCGCCGCCGTCGGTGTGGGTGCGCAGGCCGCCTCGCAGGCGCTCGACCACGGCGCGAAGTCGTCGAAGAAGGCCGCGAAGAAGGCCGCTGCCGCGGCGAAGCAGGCCGGCAAGAAGGGGTCGAAGGGGAAGGCCACGTTCTGGGTGCTCACGGCCGTCGCCGCGGGCGCGGGCGGCTATATGCTTTGGCGCCGCACGCAGCCGATCGAGGACCCGTGGGCCGAGCCTTGGGATGACGCCGAGCACCACTCCTTCAAAGACGCGATTGACGAGGCCCGCGAGGCCGTGGGTGATGCGGCCGAGGCCGCGGGCGAGGCCGCGGGCCACACCGTGGCGAAGGCCAAGGACGTAGCGGAGTCGGCGACGGATGCGGCTGAATCTGCGGTTGCCAAGGCGAAGGACGCCGCTGCGGCCGCAAAGGAGACCGTCGAGGAGGCGGTCCACGAGGTAACCGCGAAGGCCAAGTCGGCGCGTGCGCGCAAGACCAACGAGCAGGGTGAAGCGGCGGGAGATGTGGACTCGTCGGAAGAATCGACCACCGCCGAGGAAAAGTGACGCCCGCAGGCCCAGCCCAGCCACGCCGAACATTCGATCAGCCCGCCCGGCTCCGCAACGTTCTCTATGAGATCCGCGGGCCGGTGGCTGCGCATGCGTCGCGGCTGGAGGCTGAAGGGCACCGCATCCTCAAGCTGAACATCGGCAACCCGGCAACCTTTGGTTTCGATGCCCCGGACGTGATTGTGCGCGACATGATTGCGGCGCTCCCGTTCTCGCAGGGCTATTCGGATTCGCGGGGCATTTTGCCCGCTCGTCGCGCCATATTCACGCGATACGAAACGGTCGAGGGGTTTCCCGAGTTCGATGTCGATGATGTCTACCTGGGCAACGGCGTTTCGGAACTGATTACGATCACGCTCCAGGCGCTGCTGGAAGTTGGCGACGAGGTTCTGATTCCCTCTCCCGACTATCCGCTGTGGACCGCGATGACGAGTTTGTCGGGCGGCGTCCCGGTGCACTACCTGTGCGACGAGGAAAACGGTTGGAATCCTAACCTTGAGGACATCGAGGCGAAGATTACGGCGAAGACCAAGGCGATCGTCGTCATCAATCCGAACAACCCCACGGGCGCGGTCTACTCCAAGGAGGTCCTGCGCGGGATCGTCGGACTGGCGCGCAAGTACGGGCTGTTGATTTTGGCCGATGAGATTTACGACCGGATCTTGTACGACGACGCCCAGCACACCTCGATTGCCTCGCTCGCACCGGATTTGCTGTGCCTAACATTCAATGGGCTGTCAAAGACTTACCGCGTCGCGGGCTACCGCGCCGGATGGGTCGTGATCACGGGGCCCAAGGACCACGCAAAGGGATTCTTAGAGGGGCTCAATCTCCTGGCATCCACGCGGCTGTGCCCCAACGTGCCCGCACAGCACGCGATTCAGGTTGCTTTGGGCGGGTATCAATCCATTGACGAGCTCATCAAGCCCGGAGGTCGGCTGCTCGAACAGCGGGACACGGCCTGGCAGATGCTCAATTCGATCGACGGTGTTTCCTGCGTCAAACCGGAAGGCGCGTTGTATGCCTTCCCTCGGTTGGACCCGGAAGTCCATGAGATACACGACGACGAGAAGCTGGTCCTGGACTTGCTGCTGCAAGAGAAGATATTGCTGGTGCACGGGCGCGGCTTCAACTGGCCGACCCCAGACCACCTGCGTGTCGTGTTCTTGCCGTGGGCGCGCGATCTGCGCGAGGCGATCGAACGGTTTGGCAACTTCCTCTCCACCTATCGGCAGTAGCGCGCTGCGTTAGTCCGCACGCAATGTCGGACGCTCCCCGTACGGTCCTGTAACAGGGCCGCAGATTCGGCCGTTGTGGGGCCACCCGGATGGGCGGTCCCACAACGGCCTTCTTCGCACATAGGTACCTGCGGCGAAGGGAGTGATGATGAAGACGACAAGGAAGCGCAGCCCCCATGGATTGGTCATCGCGGAGACGTGCGGGCAAATCCACATCAGGACGGCAACCGTGCGGTTTCCCGCGTTCGGCAGGGTCTTGACCGATGAGGGCCTGCGGTGGGCACCCGATCTCGGTGAAGGGGACGGGGAACTGGTTGCAGTTGGTGATCCCTCGGTGCGGGACTTGAGAGTGTGGGTGGGGGACGAATTCACGCAAGGCGACGCGGGTCGCGTCGTGCGGGCGTTGCAGCGCCACGGCATTGAGGCCTACGGCTACGAGCCGCAGTACCGGCGAGACGGCGAGGGCCCGTTCGTGCAGTACCGGCGCTCGGGGCCGATGCCGATGACGCGGGCGGGGGTGGTATTCAACATCGACTTCGGATTTGAGGACGGAAGCTGGTATTTCGGCTCACCCCTGGTCCTCGGCCGCGTCGGGGCCATCTTGCAGCAGCATTGCCGCGAATTCTGGCCCTGGGTGGATGCGCGCGGGTACGCGGCGCTCGCGGTGCACGCAAGCGACCCGGGTTGGCGGCGGGCCAACCGGGCTATCGAAGCGTCCGGAATCGCCGTCTACGACGACGTGTTCCGCCCGGTCGAGGACGGCTGAAGCGTTGCGCTACGAGGACGACCAGTCGGCCCGCAATTGGGCTTCTATCGTCGGCCAGGTGGCGTCGAAGACCGGGCCATAGTGCGCCTGAGGCGGGCCATCGAGTTCGGGAAGCAGCACTGCGGGCGGCACCTGGAGGGCCCAGGCGAGCCGAAAGACGTTGAGGAGCTGCGGGTTTGCGGGGTGACCCTTGGCGGAGGTGCGGTTGCGTTCGATGTTTTGCAACTGGCTGCGCTCGATGCCGGCGAGCCCCGCCAACTGTTCCTGGGTCAGTTCGCGGGCCTCGCGCAGCGCGCGGACGCGGACGCCGAATTCGCGCGCGTATGTCGTCCAATCGAATAGCGGTTCGGCCTTGGGTCCGCGGGCGCTTGATGAATTGGGCATCCTTCAAGCGTGTGAGGGCGCTCCTGTGAAGTCCGCAGAACAGATTGGGCCTTGGGGTAGGTGCGGCCGGGCTCGCGCAGCGGGACGGTGTGCGGGGCGCGCTGATCATTGGCCCGTTGGATTCGGGGCGCAAGGTTCCTTCCGGGATGTCCGAGGCGTATTATTTGCCGCACACAATGGCCCGCGCAACATGCGCCGAATTCAGGCGGGAGCCGTCGCAGTGGAAAGAGTCTTTGGGCGCGTATGCGCATTAGCGATGGCGGCATTGCTGACTGTCTCTGCGATGACCCAACCGGCTGCGGCCGCGGGCCGTGACGCAGCCGCCAGCGCGGATCCGACGGCGCGACAGGCGGGTTCTTCGCAGCAGGCCGATGTTGCGGCCCACGTCGCCTCGGATGTGGCGCTCGACGCTTCCGGGTCGGCTCGGGTCATTGTCACCTTCGCTGGATCTGGCAGCACCGCGACCCAGCGCGCGGCAGGCGTGGTCAGCTCGAAGGCCGCGGTCGCGCGCGGGCGCGCCGCGGTGCTCGCAAAGCTCAGCACGGCGGACTACCGCGTTGCGCGGACTTACGCCAGGATCCCCGCGGTGAGTTTGCGGGTGAATGAGGCGGCGCTCGACGATCTGCGCGAGGATCCGAACGTGACGGCCGTGCAAATGGATCGGGTCGTGCGCGCCACGATGCTCGAATCCAATGCGGTGACCGGAATCACCCAGGTACAAGGATCGTACGGGTACACGGGCAAGGGCGTCTCCGTGGCAATAATCGATACCGGAATCGCCTCCGACACGGGTTCCGTGCATCCGGACCTGGCGGACGACGTCGTTGAGCAACTGTGTTTCCGCGAGGACAATGACTGCCCCACCGGCCCCAACGTCGCGGCCGATGACGCGGATTTCCATGGCACGCACGTCGCGGGCATAATCACGGGAGGCAACGGGGCCGCCCCCGACGCGAAGATCTACCCCATTAAGGTGCTCAGCGACGGCAGCGGATACGACTCCGACATCCTGGCCGCCGTCGATTGGATAGTGAACAAGAACGCTTCCGCACCGGGCTCGGTGAACCTCGTCAACATGTCGCTGGGTGGTGACACCTACGCGAATAGGGCCGCGTGCAACGCGGACAACCAGGCCTACAAGACCGCTTTCGCCGACCTGCGGGCTCAGGGCGCTGCGATCTTTGCCGCCACCGGCAACGACGCCAACACCAATGGCGTGTCGGCCCCGGGATGCGTCGATGGGGCAATCGGCGTGGGAGCCACGTACGACGCGGCCATGAACGTCTCGTTCGCGAACTGCCGCGACGCGCACGCGGTCGTAGACATGGTCGGCTGCTTTTCGAATACAACCGCCACGCGCGGCACCGGCGAGTTAGTCGACCTGCTCGCGCCCGGATGCGCCATTGCGTCCGATGGCGCGGGCGGGGCGACTACCGATGTCAAGTGCGGGACCTCGATGGCCACCCCCAACGCGGCCGCGATCGGCGCGGTTGTTCTAGAGGCGGCCGCGGATGCGGGCGTCACCTTGAGCGCGGATGAGCTGGAGCAGGTCCTCGAGCAATCGGGGAAACCGGTGACCGATACGCGCCTGTCCGGCACGATTCAGTTCCCGCGAGTCGACGCTCTAGCGGCGGTGCGCAGTCTTGCGATTGGCGCGCCAACGGGGCTGGTGGCGGCGGCGACGCCGTCGAACGTTTCATTGCAGTGGGGCGCGGTCACTGGCGCCGATCATTACGTCCTCGAGCGAACGGGCGCGGCGGGGACGACGCGATGGGAGGTCGAGGCGGCCTCGTTCATCGATGAAGGCCCGGGGTGCGGCGCGTTGGCGTATAGGGTGGCGGCGGTGTCCGCGGGTGGGGTCGTCTCGGAGTGGACGCAGCAGGTCGGCGCCACCGCTCGGGCCTGCCCGGCGGCGGTCAGCGGCTTCTCGGCGGCGTCCGGCGGGGAGCGAGTCGTGCTTTTGACCTGGGATTTGCCGGCGGCGGCAGGCCTAACGATTCAAAGAAAGACGGGGGACGAGGCCGCCTTCACCGATATCGTTCATTTCGCAGCGACGGACCGCGCATTGCCGACCAGCTATCGCGATGATCTAGGTGACGAGCAGGCCGGATGCGCGAGCATCACGTATCGGATCGTCAGTACGAATTCGTCGGGCGACGCCGCCATTTCCGCAGATCAGGTGCGGAATATGTGCCAGCCGTGGAACGAAACGCGGGCGACGGCAACCGCTATCGGCAACCTGCCATATTCGGCCACGAGCGAGCATGCGGAGCTTGCCGCCCGGTCCGGTGCCATCGCGTTCCCCGCCGGATGTTTGGCCGCGACGGAGCAATCGCGGGTGACGACCTCCCTGTGGTGGTCGTTCGGCGCGATCGCTTCGCAGGCCGTCGACGTCACGGCGGACACAATGGCGGGGTCGTGGAGCGATCACGTTCTGTCCGTGTGGAAGGTTGCCGGGGCGGAATTGGTGAATGTCGGCTGCGCCGCCGGTTCCGCGGCGAAGCCCGCGGCGACCGATGCGGTCCTGCTTGAATCCGGATCGACCTATCTGATACGCATCGATCGGATCGACGGTGCCGGGGTGAATGACGCGGGCACCGCCGGTGTGCGCGTTGCCGTGAGTGCCCCCGACGATCCCGGTACATCGGAGCCCGGTGACGGGGACGGTGGCGGTGGCGGTGGTGTTTCGCTGCCCGGTGACGGGGACGGTGATGGTGGTGTTTCGCTGCCCGGTGAGGGGGACGGTGATGGTGGTGGTTCGGTGCCCGGTGACGGTGATGGTGGTGGTTCGCTGCCCGGCGCCGGGGACGGTGGCGGTTCGGATCCGGTTGACGGTGGATCCGCGGGCGGCACCGATCCAATTCCGACTCCCGGGACTGATCCTGGCGCGTCGACCGGGGGCGAAGGCGCGGGCGGGAACGGGGCGTCGGGCTCCACCGGCGGCGATTCGTCTGCAACTCCGCGCGGCGGGACGAGCCCGGTCGTGAACCCCGCGGGGACGCGTGTCATCGCTGATCTGGCTATTAAGGGCAGGGGCGCGCAGGTCGGCAGGTACTACATCGGTTCCGCAGCGAAGCAAACAAAGACCCAGCGCGCGGGGAAGACGACCAAGATCACGCTGACCGTATGGAATCGCGGCGCGGCGTCTTCCCGGATAAAGCTGACAGGGACAAAGACGCCAAGGGGTTACAAGGTCGTCTACCGCACCGCCAGTGGCCGAAACATCACTTCGAAGGTCACGAGGGGTACCTTCGCGACAAAGGTGCTGGAGCCGGGCGGATCCGCAAAAATTTTAGTCACACTCAAACGGGTAAAACCGAAGAAGGTCAAGAAGAAGTCCGTCGTGACGTTCGCTGCGGTGCCGCAAAACGGTAGCGGAACCGCGGATAGAGTTCGGATCGTGTTGCGTCGGTGACTAGCCCCAACCCGCGCCTCGCCGCGGGCCCTACGGGCGGCGCTGACCTGGCCGCGCGGTGATGGTGCGGTGGCCTAGCCGCGCGGTGATGGTGCGGTGACCTGGCCGCGGGTAGATGGAGCGCTGACCTAGCCGCGCGGCTGGCGGCGCTGCGGTGGATCGGCGTTGGTGTCCGCGGCCTTCTGGGCGTCGCGGCGGGCGCCGCGGCGCGCCCAAACCTCCGCCAGCGGCGGGATTTGCACGCCGCGAGTCGCCATCATCGACCGGGTGGCGCGCCGCGAAAGCAGCACTCCACCCATGCCGATTGCCCACACGATCAGAACCACGACAAAGGCCTGACGGAAATCGTCGAGCGTGTAGGTTGCGCCGGTACGGACGCGGTCAAGGACAACGCCAACCGCCAAGACGGTGGCCATGGATCCCACAAATCCGCCAACGTTCACGATCCCGGTCGCGCTTCCCAATCGGCTGGGCGGCGTGAAAGACCGCGCGAAATCGAAACCGATGACGGATCCCGGTCCGCCCAACGAAATCAGAGTGATGAAGGTGATGAGCACCCACATCGGGCGGGGGCCGGAAGGCAGCAAAACCATGAGCCACCCGGCTGCGACCGCGCCCGCGATGGCGAGCACGCCCCACGACCTGCGCAGCGGGTGACGGGCGGTGAACTCTCCGATGAGGGGGCCGGCACCGATGGCAACGATGACGCTCCACGTCAAGAGCCAGCTGGCGGCGCTGGGCGCGAGCCCCTGACCGGAGACCAAGAAGGGGTAACCCCACATGAGGGTGAAGGCGCTGAGCGAAAAACTGGTTACCAGGTGCGTCCAGAACCCCAGCCACGTTCCGGGGTGCGTGAGGACGTCGCGCAGCGACTCCGGCGAGGGGACCTGCGGCCCCTGCGGTTGGGTGGTGGCGGGGAGGGGGGAACTCGTCGGTGAATCCCTTACCCAGGCGCAAGTCGCGACCGCCGCGCCGACGCCCAGCCCAGCCAGCGCCATGAATGCCACGGTCCAGCCGCGCGAATGCAGCAACGCCAGGAAGGGGAAAGCCGTGATGACCTGGCCCAACTGGCCGACGATGCCGGTGATCTGGGTGAGGATTGGGACGCGGCGGGCGGGGAACCACGCCGGGATGAGGCGCACGGCCCCGACGAAGGTGGTGGCGTCGCCCAGGCCGACCAGGACGCGCATCGCGATCGCTATTTCGGTGTGCGATGCGAGGGCCATGCCGATCTGCCCGATAGTCATCAGGACGGCGCCGGTTGTGATCACCCGGCGGGGCCCGAACCTGTCCAGGGCAATACCAACGGGCAGCTGCGCTGCCGCATAGACGCCGATCTGCACCACGGCGAAAAGCGAGACGGTCGTGGCGTCCGCCTGGAATCGGTCGATGGCTTCCAGGCTCGCGACGCCGAACGATGAGCGATGGGCGACGGCCACGATGTACGCGAAAATGGCGGTGCCCAGCACGATGTTGGCTGCGCGAGAGGGGGCGTGGGGGCGTGTCATTTGCGACCATCGTATCGCCGACAATACCCCCCGGGGTATGATCGGATGGGCGGCAAGGGGTGCTGCAACTCACTATTGACCTGGAGGTTCGAAATGCGAAGCAAGACGCGATTGTTTGCCGCCGCGGCGGTAGCTGCCGTGATCGGATTGACCGCGGCGTGCTCGGGCGCGCAGAGCACCGAGGCGCCCGCGCAGAATGCGGCCGCCACGATTGTGGACGTGCGCACCGCCTCCGAATACGCGGAGGGTCACCTGCAGGGCGCCATCAACATCGACGTGCAGGGGTCCGACTTCGCGCAGCGCATTGAGTCGCTCGACACGGGTGCGGCGTACCGGGTCTATTGCCGCAGCGGGAACCGATCCGCGCAGGCCGCGGCGGCGATGAAGCAGGCCGGGCTAACGAAGGTCGAGGATCTGGGTGGGATCTCGCAAGCCGCAAGCGCCACGGGACTGCCCGTCGTAAAAGGTTAGGCGGGCCCCTGGCCTGCCTAGCGCTGTTGCGCGCACACGAATACGCCCCGTTCGGATTCGCATGAATCGGAACGGGGCGTTTCCCCCGGAATTGGCGGGAGAGTACCTATTCGAGGGGGCTCAGCGGCCGCCGAAAATCCGGCCGAGCAGGCCGGTGGACGGCTCCGCCGCGTGTCCCTGGCACTGCTGGGCCTTGGGGACGTGTCGCATGACCTGGTCAACGTGTTGTCCGCATCCGGACCAGGTCGTCTTTCCGCACTTGCGGCAGGTGGCTGGGTAGCACATGGTTTTCTCCTAGATTCACTCTTTGCGATGGTTGTGCCAGGTGCGAAACGATCCCACCCGGAGGTTTTGGCGGCGTGCAGCCGCGAGGATGCGCAGCGGCGTGCAGCCGCTCGCAATGGCGTGCAATGGCGGGCCGGGCACCCCCGACCGCGCCTTAGGCAAGCATCATGAACAGTTTTTCCAGTTCGGCGACGGTCAGGACTTCGCGGTTCTCGGCCGCGTCGGTGCCCGCGGGCTGATCCTGCAGCGCAACACAGTCCCTCATCGCGGACGAAACAATCGTGAACCCCGCCCTGTCCAGGGCGCTGGTCACCGCCGCCAACTGCGTCACGACGTCGCGGCAGGATCCGCCGGTTTCGACGGCGCGTATCACCGCGTCGAGTTGCCCGCGCGCCCGCTTGAGACGGTTCAGGATCTTCTTCTGAGTCTCTTCGTCGCTCGTCGACATGGTCCTACCCCTTTACTATTACGGAATCGCCGCGATCGCCCAGATGGGCGCGCAGGGCCAGCATGCCACCGGAAAGCGTTGCGGAGTCGAACCCGGCCTGCTGCAAGACGCGGTGCGCTATGTAAGAACGCATACCCGAGGCGCACAGCACCCGCACGGGCCGCCCGGCGGCGGCGGCGGTGACCTCATCGATGCGGTCGCGCAATTGGGTATGCGGAATGTTCAGCGCGCCCGCGACGTGCCCGCCGGCGAATTCTCCCGCGCTTCGCGTATCCAAGATGAGCGAGGTCTGCGTAACCCGGTCCAGGTCCGCGGGATGCCACAGCGCGGTGGTGGAATCCAGCACGTTTTGACCGAACATGCCGGCCAGGTTGACGGGGTCCTTGGCGTTGCCGTAGGGCGGCGAGTAGCACAGATCCAGGTCGATCAGGTCGCCCACCGCCATTTTGGCGCGAATCGCGGTGGCGAGCACATCGATGCGCTTGTCGACGCCGTCGGCGCCAACGGCCTGCGCACCCAGGATTGTGCCGTCGTTAGCCCGGAAGTGGACGGTCAGGTGAATCTGCGACGCCCCCGGAAAGTACCCGGCGTGCTGATTGGGGTGCAGGTCGATCGTGTCGAAGTCGATTCCCGCCTGCTCCAGGCTGCGCCTGTTGGCGCCCACCATTGCCGCGGTGAGATTCCCGGCGCGAACGATCGCGGTACCGAGTGGAGTTGGGATGGGACGAGCGCCCTCCAACCCGAATAAATCGTCCGCTACCAGGCGCCCGGCCCGGTTCGCGGGCCCGGCAAGTGCGACGGGGCGCACCGCACCGGTTACGGGATCCTTTGCCGCTGTCGCGTCACCCACGGCCCACACGTCGGGCAGATTGGTGCGCCCGTGGTCGTCAGTGAGGATTGCGCCCCGGTCGCAGGCGATGCCGGCTGCTTCGAAGACCGCAGTGGCGGGGCGCACTCCGACAGATATCACGATGAGGTCGGCGGGGATGCGGGTGCCATCGGCGAGGACCACGACATCGCGCTCGTCGCCGGGGATCACTTCGGTTGCGCCGACGCCGACGCGCACGGATATGCCCAGTCGTTCGAGTTCCGCCTGCACTAGGTTGGCCATGGGCGCGTCCAGGGGCGGCAGGATCTGCGGTGCCAGCTCGACGACGGTCACGTTCAGGCCGCGCTTCTCCAGGGCCTCGGCGGCTTCCAGCCCGATGAACCCCGCGCCGAGCACCACCGCATCCTTGGCACCGTCCGCCATGTCTTTGAGGGCGACCGCGTCGTCGACCGTGCGCAGGGTGCGCACGCGCGCTGAGCCTATTCCGGGAAGCGGCGGGATGACCGCATTTGCTCCAGGTGCGAGGATCAAGGCGTCGTACGATTCGCGGTGCGTGCCCTGCGCGGACTTCACGGTTACCGTGTGAGCCGCGGCGTCGAGCCCGACTACTTCGTGTTCGGGGCGAACGTCGAGGTTCAGCGCCGCCTTGAGCGACTGCGGCGTTTGGACCAACAGGGCGCCGGGATCGGTGATCTCGTCCCCTATAAAATACGGTAGCCCGCAATTCGCGAAGGATACGTGCTTGCCCTTGTCTAGCACGATGATCTGCGCGGATTCGTCGAGGCGCCGGGCGCGTGCTGCGGCGCTCATGCCGCCGGCGACCCCGCCCACTATGACGAGCTTCATTTGGTGGTGCCTCCCTGCTCGGCCTTGGCGGCTTGGAGCTTTTCGCGAACCTCGTCCATGTCCAAGTCCTTGATCGCCGTGATCAGCGACTCAAGGGCCGGAGCGGGCAGCGCGCCCGCCTCGTTGTAGACTCCGATGCCGTCGCGGAAGGCGATCAGCGTCGGTATGCCCGAGATGCCGAATTCTGCGGCGAGCTGCCGGTTAGCCTCCGTGTCCACCTTGCCGAACGTCACATCGGGGTGAGTTTCGGATGCCTTGTCGAAGACCGGAGCGAAGGCCCGGCACGGTCCGCACCACGATGCCCAAAAGTCCAGGAGGACGATTTCGTTGCCGTTGATAATGTCCTTGACGTTGTCAAGGGTCACTTCGTGAGTTGTCATATCCACAGCATACCCCCGGGGGTATATGAATCGCAAGGGCCGGGCCGTTTCGTAGTGTCCTTGCGAGCCCGCGGGGGCGGACCGTCGCCGGATCGGCAGCGGCCGGGTCGACAGGGGCGGCCGTGAAAAGTAGGGTGGCCTAGTCACTAACAATACGCCGGGTCCCAATTGGCTTCGGCGTGATACCCCAGGGGGGATTTTGAAATATCGCCATCGCATCGCCGCCGCGTTGTGTGCAACAGCGCTCGTGGGCGCAACCCTGAGCGCCGCTGGCGGGGCCGTTGCCGCTCCATTGCCCAGCGACACGACCCCACCCGCCGCCGCTGACGTAGGCGCCGACGTCCTGTCCGCCGAGGCCAAGAAGCAGGCGGAAAAGTTGGCGAAGGACCCGGACGCGACGGCATCGGTGATCGCGGTCTTTGACGCCGGGGTGAAGGCGGGTGCGTCCAAGAGGCGGACCGCCAGCGCGCGGTCAAAGATCGCAGCGACCCGCAAAGCGATCGTGAAGGCGCTTCCCGCCGGCCACGCGACGGTCAAGCGAACATACACGACCGTCTCGGCGATAGCCGTCGAGGTCGACGGCCAGGGCCTGGCCGCGCTCAGCGCCAACCCCGCGGTGACGGCGATCCAGACCAACAAGACGGTCAAGAAATCGACGCTGGACGAGGCGAACACGCTCACCGGCGCCGATGAAGTGCAACTGGCGGGATACACCGGCGACGGGGCGACAGTCGCGATCTTGGATACCGGCGTCGACATCACAGACGGCGTGGTGCATCCGGGTTTGGCGGACAATCTGGTGGGCCAGGCGTGCTTTGCCGATGACGGGTGCGACGAGGACGACGCAACCGATACTCCTGCCGACGACGAGAGCCACGGCACGCACGTCGCGGGCATTATCACCGGGCCAAACGGCGTTGCCCCAGGCGCCGATTTCTACGCAATCAAGGTCCTCGATTCTTATGGTTACGGGGACGATGCGGGCATCCTTGCGGCACTCGATTACGTCACCGAACTCAACGATGATGCTGCCGGAACCGTCGACTTCGTCAACCTGAGCCTGGGCGGCGGCGACTACACCGACGCCGATAGCTGCAACAGTGACAACGCCGCGTACAAGGTTGCTTTCGCAAACCTCAACGCGCAGGGAGTGTCCAATTTTGTGGCGACCGGAAATGACGAGTCCACCTCCTCGGTGAGCGCGCCCGCCTGCGTGGACGGTGCGATCGGTGTCGGATCCGTCGATGTCACCGATAACGCAAGCGCCGATTACTGCTACGGGAGCGGCACGCTGGCCGATCAGGTTTCCTGCTATTCCAACGCGACTGCGGTGCAGGGGCCGGGGCAGCTGGTCGACATCGTTGCACCCGGGTGCGAGATTACGTCGCTAGGGTTGGCAGGCACCGACGACGTGCCCATGTGTGGAACCTCGATGGCCACTCCATACGCGGTTGGCGTGGCGGCCCTAACCAAAGAAATTGCCGCCGATAAGGGGCGCAAGGCGTTTACGGCAGCCGGCCTGCAAGAATTCCTGGAGCGCACAGGCGTGCAGGTGAAGGATCCGCGCATCAAGAAGGTCACTTTCCCCAGGGTTTCCCCGCCCGCGATCTTGGCTGCGCTGACGCTGGATCCGCCGACCGGGCTGGCGGTCGACCCGCAAACCGATGTCGCGAGTTGGGATCCATCTGCGAATGCAGACCACTATGTGGTGACCGTCGTCTCTGCGGTGTCCGGGGAGCGAACCCAGCACGAAGTGCGCGACATTACGCAGTATTCGCTCTCGAACGAATCGTGCGGGGAACTGAGCATCTCCGTCGCCGTTGTGACCGCCGCGGGCGTTGCGTCGGTTCCCTCGGACGAGGTGCGGCACACCCTGCGTCAATGCCCGCAGTCCGTGACGGACGTAAGCCTCGAGGCGTCGGACGACGTTACCAATGAGATCAGTTGGGCGCTGCCTGTCGTCGGCCCCGAGGACGTTCAGATCACGGCAATCTCGGTCGAATCGCGGGTGGCCGGGGGTTCGTGGGCGCGCCTCGGCGCCGATTTGCCCGCCACCAAGACCTCATACTCAGACGTCCCCGACGTGTGCGGGTTGGTCTACTACCGCGTCACGGCGGTTGCGGGTAACGGCGATCGATCGGCGCCCAGCGGCGTTGTCTATCGAAGCATGTGCGCGCCCGCTAACGACCTGATCGCCGACGCCACGGAGGTGTCTTTCGATGGTCCACAGGAGTCGTACGTCGACAGCGTCGATAGCATCCGGTGGGCGACGCGCTCCGACACGGATCCCCTCACGGATTGCACGTACGACAACGTTTCCAACACCGTGTGGTACAAGGTTGAACCGGCGCAAACGGGCCGTATTCGGATCGACACGGCCGGCAGCAAGATTTACGACCTGGATTACGAATACGACGAGGACATGGGCGTGGTTACGGCCGTCTTTGCGGGGGAGCCGAATGAGGACAATCAGCTGAGCTGCTTGAGCACTTACGGAAGCGACCTCACCACCGTCGATGTCACCGGCGGCGAGACCTACTACGTCATGGTGGGAAGCGACGGGGAACTGGATAGGGCCTCCGACTCAATACTTCAGGTTTCCATCAGTTCGGACTTTTCCTTCAACGATTCGTACGCCAACGCGCTGCCGATCACTGCCACCCCGTTCAAGCAAATCGTGACCGATGCGGCCTCCGCGGGAACCTTCGACGAGAACCCGTTCCACGCCTGCGCGACGGGTGGGCCACGCCAGGGCGGCGGCAGCCTGTGGTGGACCATCACACCATCTGTGTCGGGTTACCTCAACGTTGGCACGGGGGGAAGCACGGGTGCCTTCAACGACACCGTGGTGTCCGTGTTTACGCAGAGCGGATCTTCGTTCGACTCGGTGGCCTGTTCCGATGACGCGTTCGGATCGATCGCGGGCGCCGTATCTGATGTCAAGGTATCGGCGGGGGCGACCTACTTCATCGTTGTCTCCCGCTATTCCGAGGAGCCAGCGGGCGATGAGGGTTCCGTTGCACTCACGGTCTCGCTGAACGACAAACCGACCTACACCGTCACGGGGGGCAGCACCGGTGGCGGGACGATCATCGAGACGCACACGGTCGTCAAGGTGGTCAACCACACCAAGTACCTGCCCGTGACGACCTACAGTCCCAAGATCATGGTCGGCGCCCGGCTCGGAGCCAAGGCCGCGGTGAAGGTCAAGAAGCGTAAGGCCAAGAAGGTAACCGTTGTGCTGGCGAACCTGGGTAACGCGACCGACGCGTTGCGGTTCAAAGCGTCGAAGGCGCCCAAGGGCTTCACCGTGAAGGTTCGCAATGCCAAGGGGAAGGACGTGACCCGTGCGGTGCGTTCCCGCAAGTTCAAGACCGGTCGGGTTGCAGCGGGCAAGTCGGTGCGATTGACCGTGGTGATAAAGGCGAAGAAGGGCAAGAAGAAGACCAAGGGCGCGGTTCGATTTACGGTAACCTCCGTTTCCAAACCGGCTCGCGTATCGAAGGCCAAGGTGGTCGTGCGGCGGTAGGCCGGGCGGCGACCGATGCTCCCGGGGTGGTCAGGGACCACCCCGGGAGCATCCCTATGTCCGGCTCCTACGCTGGCGCCCAGGTTCGGAGGTCCTCGCGAGGTCGCGTTGTAGTGTCTTCACTCAGGTTCGAAGGTCCTGTGGCGAGGTCGCGTTGGAGTGTCTTCGCCCAGGTTCCTACGCCTGCGCCGTGCGGGGCAACCGCACAACGCTGGCGCTTCCCAGCTTGTCGAAACGGTCGGGCTGGCACGTGAGCACGACTATTTGCGTCTTCTTAGAGGCAGCGTTGAGGATCACGTTGAGCCTTGCGAGCCGGGCCGGGTCCGCAAACCCGAAGGTGTCGTCGAGGATCAGGGGGGCGCCGCGTGCGGGATCGACTAGTTCGGCGCAAGCGATTCGGCCCAGCAGCGCGAGTTGTTCGCGAGCACCAGCGGACAGGGAGGTGAAGGGAACCGTTTGCGCGTTGACCGTTCGCGAGACGACTTCGAGTTCGGGGGAGATCTCTACCTGGAAATCCGACCCGAAGAGCGGCCTTCCCAGGGCCTCGATGCGCTCGCGGAACGGAGCGACGTACCGCTCCTGAGCGAGCCGTCGGTGTCGATCCATGGTTTCCTTCAGAAGCCTCGCGGCCATTGCTTGGCGGTGTAACCGTTGGTGGCTCGCCCGGGCGGAGTCTTCTCTTTGCTGCGCGTCGGCCAAGGCGTCTGCTAGCCCCCGCGATCCGCGATCTCCCAGCAGCGCGTCGATCTCGATGAGTCGATTGCGGGCCTGCTCGATCTCGGTCTCGCGCCGCTTGACCAGGGCGAGCGCGTTTTCGAGGTCCTGCGCCAGTGCATCCGGATTCTCCATGGCGAGACGGGCGTTGGCCGCGTCCACCTCCCCGCTGCAGGCCTCGGCTAGCGCGGTCGCGGAAGCGAGGTCCGCATTGAGATCCGCATCGGAACTTGCCATTCGGGCCGTCGTAAGGCTGGCAGTTACCGTCTCCAGCTCGTGGTTTGCCGCCTCCAACTCGCTGTTGGCCCGTATGTCGGCGTCGCGGGCTCTATCTGTTTCGGCGACCAGGTCGCTGACGCGTTTCGCGCATTCCGCGAGTTCCTGTTCGGCGCGTTCCGCATTGATCGCGGCCGCGTGCGCACAATCTTCTGCCTCGCTCAGCGAAGCGGGAGTTGGCGGACCCGCGACTTCCGGCGTGTGGGTCGACGGTGAATCCGCCCCGGTTGCGCCTTCGGCCCCGTGCTGTGCAGCGACTCGCTTGGCCAGGGTTTCGATTCGCCTTTTCAAGTCTGCCGCCTGCGCAGTCAGCGCCGGAAGGTGCTGACCGGCGAGTAGCGCCTCGTAGGCCGACTGCGCCTTGTCGCGTTCGCGTTCTGCCTCCCGCCGTGCGCTTACCCGCGCGCGGAGGGCCTGGAGGCTCTCAACGCCGAATTCCCGCAGTGCTTCGGCAAGGTCCTTGTGCGCCGCCTCTTGCGCACGCCGCAGGTCCACTGGTTGCGCTCCCGGCGTCAGCTCGACGCGAACGACCCCGGGCACCTCGATTGTGGTGTCATCGAGGAGTTCGAAGCTTGCTGGTTCGGTCACGGTCGCTTCGCCAATGGCAACTGGCTTCGCGCACAGCGGCGTAACGCTGACGCGAGCTGCTGCCGCAGCGAGCGCGGCCTCAGCAACTCTCCAGGTGGTTTCGAGATCGACCACTTCTTGCAGCGCCCGGTCACTTGCCGGGTTGTCACGCACCGCGAGTTCGGCAGCTTGCAGTTTCTTGGATTCGGCGTCGATGGCGGCGAGGCGCGCATCCAGAGCCTGAGCCTCGCCCTTGGCCCGCACAAGCGAGGCGGCATCGGCAGCATCCTTCGCGACCCGCGCGGCGCTATCGCGCGCGGCCCGAGCCCGCTTCTCGGCGTCGCGCAACGAAACGAGGCGCTCTTCGTGTTCGGCCAGCACCTCGCTGGTTGCTTTGGCGGCCAGCTCTGCCGCCTCTACCGCCGCAGCGCGGTGTTTCACGTTGGCATGCGCCGCCCGTCGTTCGTCGGCGGCGCGTCGCGCGGTCTCCTGCTGCGCCAGGGCCAACTTCAGCGAGCTCTTGGCCTGGGCGACCCGATCTCGTAGCTCCCCGAGCTCAAGGTCGCGCCTGCGCAGATCATCGCAGCCCCTCGCGGCCGCCGCCAATTGCGGTTGCAGGGCCTCGAGCCGTCGCGAGACCTCGGAGTGCTCGGCGACCAAGGCATCGACGTCGCTCAACTGCCCCTCGATTTCCGCGACGGCGGCCGCGGCGGTGCGCACGGCCTCTGCGCTCGCGAGGAACGCCCGATTCTCCCGACCGCTCGCCGTAAAGTACTTTGCGTACTCGTCATTAATCGCGCCGAGGAGTTCGTCACTGCTCCCCGCCGCCTGCCCCGTGCGATCCAGGGCTTCCCGGAGTGCCCCGATGCGTGCCAGCACCGGTTGCGATAGCGACGATCCCTGCACCACGTCCAGCTCGGTGAGCAGGTCGACATCGATGGTTTCACGCAGTATCGCGAGGAAGCGTTCGTGCGCCGGATCGGAGGTGTGCTGTTCCGGCGCCGGGGCAGTCACGGTCAGCTCGGTGGCGGGACTGCGTAACCACCGCTTGAAGTATGTCAGTTCGTAGGGTCCCGTGGTCATGGTGAGGCGAACTTCGGGTCCGACATCGCGCCCGGCGGGTTGTAGTGCCTTGATATCAGCCCGGTTCGACGACGCCTTGACCTCGCGAAGTACCCGCAACGCTTCGGCGATCGAGGACTTACCCACCTCGTTTTCGCCTTCGATAATCGTCGCGCCGGCCTCGAAGTTGACGAGGCAATGGCCGACGCCGCGGAAATTGCGCAGCTCGATGGTTCGCAATTTCATGATTGTGCCTGCTCGATTCGGTACAAAACGGAAAGGGCGTCCTGCGCGGTACGGGCCAATTCACTATCCGAAAGCGCCAACGCCGCCAATTCGCGAACCGCATCGTCAGCGAAGCCACTCAATCCCATGTCGGTGAAATCATGGTCATCGGGTATCACGGCCAGATCGCTATGGCTATCCCACACGTCGAGCCGCGCGAAAACGTCCCGCGCACGATCGATGACGGATTCGAGCTGCGCGGCGGCCGCCGCGGTGAGTGCTCCTGTCAATGCCAGCCACACGCCCGTGCGTTCCTTCGCGGGCATCGCATCGAGGTCGCGTCCCAGCTGGTCCACGTCGCCCACTTCTGCAAGAGTGCGCTGCAGCGTCACGAATCGCCACGTCCCGACCCGTACCACCTCGACATCCGCGCTGCGAGAGGCCGGATCCACGTCCACCACCAGCACATTGCCGGGTTCCACCTCCCGTCGCGCCGTCACCTCGGGCGTCCCCGGATACCAAATGCGGGGTGCCACCTGCGTGGTGCTGTGCCGGTCCCCGAGTACCGCAAAGTCGATCACCCCCGAGTCGGCGGCAGCCGCAAGGGCGGTGTCGTCTATTGCCGCGAGCGAGGACGCGTCCGGGTTCAGGGATGCCACCGCACCGTGCCCCACCAGCACCCGCACCTGGCCGTCAGGGCGCGGTTCGAGCGGGGCGAGTGCGTCGGCGACCAGGTCCGAGGTCGGCCGCTTGGAGGACCACGGAGCGGCGACAATGCTCGCTCCGGGAACCACCGAGAAGGGACGAGGCCCGGTCGCGACGATAACGTTTGCGGGGCAGGCGGACGTAAATGCGGGGGATCGGTAGATCGACCCTGCGTCGAGTGGGTCGTGATTGCCCGGGACCAGCACCACGGGGACGGTGAAGCCGCGCAGGGCCTCGAAGGCGCGCGAGACGATCGCTCGGTCGAGTTGGTTGTGTTCGAACACGTCGCCGCCAACCACCACGAACGCGGCGTCGCGGTCGCGCGCCAGTTCCCCGATGCGACGCACCGCGTCCAAGCGCGCCTGGTGATAGCGCGGGCGGGCCTCGTCGGAAAGATAGCGCGCCGTCATGCCCAACTGCCAATCCGCGGTCGCGATAAACCTCATGACGCCTCCTTGTCTTCGTTGACACCACCCTAAACCGACCCGGTGACGCCGAAGAGTTATCCACAGGCGGGGCCCCGGTGGGTCGTGGCGCGCGTCGCGACTGTAGAAAACAGGCATGGACGGTACGCGAGAGAGGAGAGGGGATTGGGACGTGATCGTGTTCGTGTGGGCCGCGGCAGTAACGTTGCTGGGGCTAGCGCTCGGGGTGATGCTTCCGCGGGCACAGGACTACAAGGCACTCGCCCGCTATCCGGTGACCGTTGAGGTCCTGGCCGCCGCGCGCGTTCAGGTGCAACGGCTAGGAAGCACGCGGCCGACGCGGGTTCCCGCATACGAGCGGGCGGAATTTGGCCAGGCGTGGGCGGATATCGATTCCAACGGTTGCGATACCCGCAACGACATCCTGCGGCGGGACCTGGAGGCGGTCACGCTTGCTCCCGGTGCGGGCGCCTGCGTGGTGCAGGCAGGCGTGTTGCACGACCCCTACACGGGTTCGGATATTCAATTCGCGCGCGGCAGCACCAGTGCGCGCGTGCAGATTGACCACGTTGTGGCGCTCGCGGATGCGTGGAACTCGGGCGCATGGGCGTGGGATCGGACCGTGCGGATTGCCTTCGCCAACGATCCGGACAATTTGCTGGCCGTCGCGGGCACCGCCAATCAGGACAAGGGCGCCGCGACCGCCGATCAGTGGACGCCTCCCAACGCGGGATTTCGGTGCGTCTATGCGATCAAACAGGTGCAGGTCAAGACGCAGTACGCACTGGGCGTTAGCGATGCCGAGCGGCGGGCTCTGAGCCGCGCAATCGGATCGTGTCGCACCGCTAAGCCCCCGTGACCCTGCTGCGGGCGCGCGGGGCAGCCGCTTTCGCGCTTCCGGTTCGGATAGCGCGTTCGGTCCTGCTGCGGGCGCGCGGGGCAGCCGCACTGGCGAATCCCCTAAGCGCAGCACAGTGGCCGCTCAGGAACGCGTGCCATCATAGAGGCATGAACGCGCGAACAAAGAAGTTGGCGGCTGCTGGAGTCCTCGCACTGACCCTGCCACTCGCACCGACCGCACAGGCTGCCGTGGTGTCCCGTGCCGACTCACTCGGTATTGCGTCGGCTGGGGTTACGGGCGGAGCGCTGATCGAATCGGATCCGGCGGCCGATGCTGACGCGAAGTCGGACACGATAAGGCGGGCAGCGATCGACGATGCGGCCGCCGCCATCGCGCGGGCCGACCTGGCGCTGGCAATGATGGGCGACGTAGATACCGCTGCCTGGCACGCCGAGACGGTGGCGCAGGAGGCGAGCCTGGGCCTGCTCGCCGCGCAGGCGCACGTGACATTCGCGCTCGGTGAAGTGAACGCGGCCAGCCAGAGCCGTCTTACGGAGATCTCCGCACAGCTGACGGACATGACCCAACGTCTGGAATCGGTGTCCCAAACGGCGTAGACTTCCGGAATCTGACTGCACGGCGCGGATCGCGGCTCGGCAGCACCGAATTCATGGAGAGACAATGTCGTCCGACTCATCGCCCACCGAGCTTGCCGCCGATCCGCGCACCTCGTCTCGCCGCTTGTTGCAATTGCTCGACGACAGTCCGGCGCTCGCCCCATTGATCGCCCAAAACCCTGGTGCGGATGACACCGTCCTGCTCCGGCTTGCGGCGCTCAACCGCCCAGAAATTGACCGGCACCTCGCGTGGCGCAAGCCGCCGGCGGCGGGCTGGGGCAGGTCTTTGAATATCGGCGCAGCAACGACTCCCCCGCGCGATCCGGAAACAGCCCCGCCGGCGGACTTCTTTGCCGCGGAATTTGGTGGCGAAGCCACCGATGCCAAGGAGCCGGGGTCGGCGGCGAGCCCGAAACGGCGAAGCAAGGCATTCGTGGCATCGGTGGTGGCCGCGGCGATCGTGGTTGGAGGCGGCGGCGCCTGGGTAGCGGTCTCGATGGGGAACAGGGCGGGCCAGCCCGACGTTGCGGACCAGGCCCTGCGGATCAACGACTATCCGAACGAGCCGAGCGCGGCCTGGACGATCCCCTATTCCGACCTGGCTGCCGCGATCACCGCGGTTGACCCGGGCGCAGCCACCGATGATGGGTCGGTCGGGTGGAGCTCATCGGGGGATCTCGGCATCGCGAGCGTGACCCTCATGGATGCGAACGACACCGCAGGCGCAACCGAGACCGACGAGAACCCGATTGTGTACGGGATCGACGTGGATGTAATCACTCCGTCGGTAACGTTCGACGTCGCAGTCAACCTGGAGTCCGGCACGGTGATGGGGGCGCTCGACCCCGCAAAGATCTTTCCCGACGTCGAAGGCCCGGTAATGTCGTGCCTGCCCGCAGGCGATGACCTCGCGTATTGCAACGAACGGACCACGTTGACGTCAACGCTCTACCAAATCTCCACCGGAGCCACCACGGCCCTGGGCCCGCAGGCCACGGTGCTGGGCGACACGGTGTACGACCTGGTCGCGACGGCCGACGGCGCAGCGCTAACGATCGCCGCTCGCCGCGGACTGATTCCCGCCTGGCAGTCCATAGTGGCCGTTCCCGCCGCGTACCAGTCGGCCGCGGCCGCGGACCGTTCGTCGCTTCCGCAATGGATACCGGCCGTATCGCTATCCGCACCCGATCTTGGCATGGGGATCGTGGTGTTGAGTGTGCGCCCATTGGGATCGTGCGCCGCCCTGGACGAGTCGCAAGTCCTAACGAGTTCGGGTGAAGTAGCCGCGTCGTGCCCCGCGGAATCGGGCGGATACTACTTTGCAATCAAGCCCGACAACGGCGAAGTCGTGTATCAGGGAAGTATGCCGCCGATGGCATACCTGGACCCGGACACGGTGCTGCGCGACGAGGCGGGCGATGATGTGAGCGGCTACGAGGAAAACGGCTTGCAGCAGGTCCAGTCCGCGCTGGTAGTGGCGGATGCGCACGGTTCCGAAATCGCGTGGCTCACCGTGGAAGGGACGCCATACTTGGCCGCGACCGGTACGACCGCGGTGATCGGCGGGGGCAACGAGGTGGCGGCATTCGCCACGAACGGCTGGGACAAGCCCGTGTGGACGGTTCCGATGCCGGTCGGTGCGGGCGGCGCGAATGAGCCCTTGATCATGGGCGACAAGGTCATCGTTGCGTCGACAGTACCGGCCACCGGGTCCCAGTCCGACCCCACCTCGAACGTCATTGCGCTGGAAGCGGACAGCGGGGCAACCGCCTGGCAGGCCACGGGACGGCCCTTGGCTGTTGACAGCAAGCGCGTATTCATCGCGGACGAGTTCACGCGGACCGTTTCCGCCGTCAATGCGAAGTCGGGCGAAACCGTGTGGACCTACACGGCCCAGCGAACCCTCAACTTAGCCGGTTCGTGGCTGATCGATTGCGACTGGGAGAACAACTGCTCCGGGTTGCGTTGATCGCGCCGCGGCGACGGGGCGCGACCTGCAAAAACGCAAATTGTCGTGACGTGGTCGGCGCCACCTGGGACAATGGTTTGTTGTGAGCAGTAACGACCGATCGCCCCGCGGCCAGGTGGGCAGTAGCGGCCATCGGGGCGGCGGCGCGGCGCGGGCTGCCAGGAGCCCGCGCGCGAAGAAGGGTCGCAGCGGAGCCCTCGTCCCCCCAAATCCGCAGTTCAAACAGGAACTTGCGCGCGCTGCTGGCAAGCGAGCCGCGGTTTCGCTGCCGCCCATCACTTACCCCGAGCAGCTTCCGGTCAGCGCCAACCGGGCCGCCATCATGGAGGCCATCGCCGAACATCAGGTAGTGGTCGTCGCGGGCGAAACGGGCTCCGGGAAAACCACGCAGCTGCCCAAAATGCTCCTGGAGATGGGGCGCGGGCGCGCCGGACAGATCGGGCATACGCAGCCGCGCCGAATCGCGGCCCGGACCGTCGCCGAGCGGATCGCGCAGGAATTAGGGGTCCCGCTCGGGGCGGCGGTGGGATACCAGGTGCGCTTCACGGATCAGGCCAGCGACGACACGCTAGTCAAGGTCATGACGGATGGCATTTTGCTGGCGCAGATCCAGCGTGATCCCGAACTGCTCGCCTACGACACGATCATTATCGACGAGGCCCACGAACGCAGTCTCAACATCGACTTCTTGCTTGGGTATTTGGCGAGACTGCTGCCGCGCCGTCCCGATCTGAAGCTGATAATCACGTCCGCGACCATTGATTCTGGGCGGTTCGCGGAGCACTTCGGCACGGGCGACACGCCCGCACCCGTCGTGGAAGTGTCCGGGCGCACGTACCCGGTCGAAATCCGCTACCGGCCGCTGACGGACTTGGAAGCAGGCCCGGGCAAGTCCGGGAAGGGCGATCGCGACCCGATCACGGGTGTGCTCGACGCGGTGGATGAACTGTGCAAGGCGGGACCCGGCGACATACTGGTGTTCTTTTCCGGCGAGCGGGAAATCCTCGACGCCGCGGACGCCCTCGCCGGTCATTTCGGGGCGCGGACTAACGACGACAAGCGACCCGACTACATTGAAATCGTGCCGCTGTACGCGCGCCTGTCGGCCGCCGAACAGCACCGCGTCTTCCAGCCGCATGCTGGCCGGCGCATCGTGCTAGCGACCAACGTCGCCGAAACGTCCCTGACCGTCCCCGGTATCAGGTATGTGGTCGATCCGGGCACCGCGCGAATCTCCAGGTATTCGCGGGCTACTAAGGTGCAGCGATTGCCGATCGAGCCCATTTCGCAGGCTAGCGCGAACCAGCGCGCGGGCCGGTGCGGGCGCGTTGCCAACGGCATCGCGATCCGGCTGTATTCCGAGGACGATTTCAATGCCAGGGACGAGTTCACCGAACCCGAGATCCTGCGTACCTCGTTAGCGTCGGTCCTGCTGCAGATGATGGCGGTCGGCGTCGTGGGATCCGCCGACGACATGGTGCACTTCCCGTTTGTGCAGCCACCGGACACGCGGGCGGTGCGCGACGGCGTCGTGCTGTTGACGGAATTGGGCGCCTTGACGGTCGGCGGCAGGGGGCTGACCGATACCGGGCGTCGCCTGGCGGCCCTGCCCATGGATCCGCGCCTGGGCCGGATGATTCTGGAATCCGCCAGTCACGGGGTCGTCTACGAAGTGATGATCATCACCGCGGCGATGTCGGTGCAGGATCCCCGGGAGCGGCCGAATGAGGAACGCGCGCAGGCCGATCAGATGCACGCGCGCTTCGCGGATCCGACCTCCGACTTCCTGTCGTACCTCAATTTGTGGGAATACCTGCGTTCGATGCAGCGCGAGTTATCGGGTAGCGCGTTTCGGCGCATGTGCAGGCGCGAATACATCAACTACCTGCGCGTGCGCGAGTGGCAGGACGTTGTGGCGCAGCTGCGCGAGTTGGCCCGCGGCCTGGGGCTGCGCGTGAACCCCCGCAGGGTCTTGCCGACCTCGCCGCAGCGAGCTCTGAAGGCCGCCGGTCAAACGGCCGGCCCGACCGCCGGGCACCAATCCGCTGGCGAATCGCCCCTAGCGGCGAATCGCGCGACGGCTGGACGCGGTACTGCGCACACCGCGCAATCGAACCATGACCCGGTTCCGGAAGTTCCGCGATACCCCACGGGCGGCAACGCAGACGCCATCCACCGGTCCTTGCTGGCGGGGCTGCTTTCGCAGATCGGAATGCAGGAATCGGGCGAGATCAAGGCGTCCGCGGTCGCCCACCTGCGCGGAGCCGCCCGGGAGCGGGCCCTCAAGCGCGCCAAGCGCCAGGCTCGGAACGAATACATGGGCGCTCGCGGCGCCCGGTTCGCGATCTTCCCCGGATCGCCACTGTCAAAGAAGCCGCCCGAGTTCATCATGGCTGGCGAATTGGTGGAAACCTCACGGCTGTGGGCCCGTGATGTCGCGCGCATTGAACCGGAGTGGGCCGAACACCTGGCGGGACCGCTCGCCAAGTCGAGCTATTCGGACCCCGCGTGGTCGCGCAAGCGCGGCGCGGCGGTGGTGCGCGAAAAGGTGACGCTGTACGGAGTCCCCATCGTCGTAGACCGGCGTGTCCTGTATTCGCGGGTCGACGGGGCCGCCGCCCGCGAGATGTTCATTCGGCATGCCCTGATCGATGGTGATTGGGTCGCGCATCACAAGTTCATCGCGCATAACGAGCAGGTGCGCGCCGAGATCGAGGAGGTTGAGGCCCGGTCGCGGCAGCGGGCGACGTGGTTCGACGACGAAGAGTTGTACAAGTTCTACGACGCGCGGATCCCGGCCCACATCGTGTCGGCCGCGGACTTCGACAAGTGGTGGCGCGGCGCGCGCCGTGACCGCCCGGAGCTGCTGAATCTTTCGGTGCGTGACCTGGTCCCGGAACTGGAAGCACTGGACCCGAACCGCTACCCGGACGCGTGGCCGCAGGGCGAAAGCGCGTACCCGCTGACCTACCAGTTCCAGCCTGGTACAGATGCGGATGGTGTTACTGTACATATTCCGTTGGCGGCTTTGGAGGCGGTAGTTCCGAACGGATTCGACTGGATGGTCCCGGGGATGCTCGACGAACTGGTTGTGGCTTCGATCAAGGCGCTACCCAAGGCGCTCCGCGTGCAGTTGGTGCCGGCGCCCGACGTCGGCGCCAGCGTTGCCGCCTGGCTGCGAGCAAACACCCCCGCGTGGGCGGATATGGCGCGCGCGGGCGACATGGCGGATTCCTTCGAACACTCATTCACGGAGGCGGTGCGCGCCGTAAAGGACGTGCGCATCCCGGCTGGCAGCATCGATCGCGACCGACTGCCGGCCCACCTGCGAATGACATTCAGAATTACCGACGAGCGCTCCGCCTCCCGCGTGGTCGTCGACGAATCGAAGGATCTGGTCGCTTTGCAGCGCAAGTTCGCCGCGCAGGCCGAACACGCTTTGCGTGGAACCGTGCGGGGAGCACTGGCCGCGGCCATGCGCGAAGCGGGCCGACCCGCGCCGGCCGCTAGATCGGGAAAACCTTTTCTTAAACCGGGCGCGCCAGCGCACCCAGCCAGCAAATCGGGAACGGGCCCGGGCGCACCCGGCGCCGCGCGGGAGCAAGCGGCGCCGATTCGCCCCGCGCAGGTCGATCCTTGGGCCGATGTGGATCGACTTATCGCCGACATTGGTCTTTCAACCGGCAGAATCACGAGTCGTTGGTCAAGCAAGCAGGCGTTAGCGCTTGGTGCTGCACCCTACGACGGAAAGGACGCTTTGGTCCGCGATCTGCAGCGGGCGACGGCGATGCGGTTGATCGGAGAGGACGCCGACCTAACGGACCAAAGCTCGTATGCGCAGGCAATTTCCCGGGTCCGGCCCGCGTTCGAAGACGAGGTCTACCGCACGGTTGGGGACGTGGTGGCGATACTGGCTGCGGGTCGGGAACTGGACGTTGCTTTGCGGCGCGCCACGGGGCTGGCGCAACTCGGCACCGTCACCGATATTCGGGCGCACTACGGCGAACTGCTGGGGCCCGGATTCATCGCGTCGACCCCGCCCGCAAAGCTACGCCACCTGGCGCGCTACCTGCGGGCTGACCTGCACCGCCTGGAAAAGGCAGAATCCGATCCCATCCGCGACCAGCACCTTGCCGCGCGCGTGCGCGACGTCGAGTCGGCTTGGAAGCACCGGATCGTGCAGTGGCGGACGGAAAATGAGCTGGCCGACTCCGTTCCCCTGTCCGACGACCTGGCGCAGGTGCGCTGGATGCTAGAGGAGCTGCGGGTATCGCTCTTCGCGCAGCAGCTCGGCACGGACGGACCGATCAGCGAGAAACGAATCCACAAGTTCTTGGGCACGAAGGGCTGGTGAGGGATCCCGGGCATGGCAGTGGGGGCCCGGCGCGATGCCGGACCCCCACTCGCGAACTGTTCGGTTGCTGCGGGTTAGCCCTTAGAAGACCCCGTCGATGTCGGAGACGACGACGAGCTTGTCGTTGACGAACTCGAACAGGCCCAGATCCAGCAGCTCGCGCCCGTAGCCCGAGTGCTTGACGCCACCGAATGGTAGGTCCGCCTTCACGCCCGTCGGGTGGTTGATGTAGACCATGCCGGTCTCCATCTGCGCGGCGACCGCCTTCCCGTGCGCCTCGTTCTCGGTGAACACGGAACCACCCAGCCCGAACGGCGAGTCGTTAGCGATGCGGATGGCGTCGTCCTCGTCCTTGGCGCGGAACACCATCGACACCGGACCAAAAATCTCCTTGTGGAACACCGGGTTGTCTGCGGCAACGTCCGTCAGCACGGTTGGTTGCACAAAGGCGCCCTGCGAGGGAACGGGCGAACCGTATTCGGTTGCGGTGGCGCCGTGTTCAACGGCCTCCTTGATGAGGGCCTTCACGTCGTCGGCGGCCTTTTGGGACGACAGCGGCGCGAGCGTGGTGGTCTCGTCGAATGGATCGCCGGGGACCAGGTTGCCGATCTCTTCGGTGTACGCGCTCATGTACTTGTCGTATACGTCATCGACAACGATCATGCGCTTTGATGAGCAGCACACCTGCCCCGCATTCCAGTGCCGCCCGAACGCGCCCCAGCGGGCGGCCTTGTCGATGTCCGCGTCCGGCAACACGATGTATGCGTCCGCCCCGCCAAGCTCCAGGGTCGACTTCTTCAGGGCCTGCGAAGCCTGGGTCGACACGATGCGGCCGGCGTCTTCG
The DNA here is from genome assembly GCF_006715765.1 of Rarobacter incanus. NCBI lineage: Bacteria > Bacillati > Actinomycetota > Actinomycetes > Micrococcales > Rarobacteraceae > Rarobacter > Rarobacter incanus. Next base: position 1,511,284 of record NZ_VFNV01000001.1, on the reverse strand, counting down.
GAGCCGGTCAGCGCGACCCCGCGCACGCGCTCATCAGCGATGATGCGCGCCGATTGGTCGCGGTTCACATAGAGGTTCGTGAGGATGCCCTGGGGGGCTCCGGCGTCCAGGAACAGCTTCTGCATCGCCGCGGCCGACTGCGGGACGTTCGAGGCGTGCTTCAGGATGATCGTGTTTCCGGCCACGATCTGCGGTGCGCCCACCCGCACGACCTGATAGAACGGGAAGTTCCAGGGCTCCACCGTGTACAGGACGCCGAGCGGCTCACGCACCAGGTACGCTTCCTTGCCGGATTCATTGGTGTGGTCGAGGGTGCGTGGTTGTAGGAGTTCAGGGCCGCGATCGGCGTACCACTGCAAAATATCGGCGGACAGGTCCACTTCGGCGCGGGCCTCGTTGATGGTTTTGCCCATCTCCAAAGTGAGGAGCCGAGCGTATTGTTCCTTCTGCTCGCGCAGCAGCGCGGCGGCCGTGCCCAGTAGTGTCGCGCGCTCGGCGACGGGTACCGCCCGCCAGGAGAGGAAGGCGGTGTGCGCCTTGTCTACGGCAGCATCAACCTCCGCGTCCGTGGCGAAGGGGAAAGTGGCGACAGTTTCGGCCGTGTATGGATTGATGGTCTGGTAGGTCATGACGAGCCCTCCGATTCCTGCGGAAGCGCACCGTCGTCACTTAGGCGGCGGCCGTTTCATAACTTCCGCTCGCCTTTCAGCGTAGGACTAAAGTCTGGGAGTCGCGTGACAAATGCCTCGAAGGTCACATTTCGCCGGGGTGAAAGGAATGCGGGGGACGAGGCCCGCCACCGCGCACTTGGGTCGCCCTACGGCGTGCGCCGCCGCAGGGTTGCCGCCCCCAGCGCCAGCATCCCGACGGTGAACCCCGCCACGACCCCCAGCGGCGCCCAGATGGCCGGGTCGCTGGCGGCGGAGACCTCGTTCATCGCGTCGACCGCGTAGCTGAGCGGCAGCAGGCTCGACAGCGCATGGAGCACCCCGGGCAGGTCGTCGCGCGCAACGAGCAGGCCGCACAGCAGGAACTGCGGCAGCACGATCGCCGGGAAGAACTGGATGGCCTGGAACTCGGTGCGCGCGAACGCGCTGACGAACAGGCCCAGCGCGGTTCCCAGCAGCGCGTCGGCGACGGCGATGAGCACGAGCATCCACGCGGGCCCGGCGGGGCTGACGCCGAGCGGCCCGAGCAGCAGTGCCGACGCCGCCAGCGCCTGCACCACGGCCAGCGCGCCGAATGCGAGCGCGTATCCCCCGATGAACGCCCCCTTGGACAGGGGAAGGGTGAGCAGGCGTTCGAGCGTGCCCCCGCGGCGTTCGCGCAGCACGGTAATGGATGTCACCAGGAACATCACGACCAGCGGAAACAGGGCCAGTAGCGCGGGGCCGATGCGGTCGAAGATCGCCCCGCCGTCGTACACCCACCACAGCAGGGCGAGCAGCAGGCACGGCAGCGCGAAGATCATCGCGATGGTGCGCGGGTCGTGGCGGAGCTGGCGCAGCACGCGCGCTGCCGTGGCGATCATCGGTCCGTGTCCTTGTCGTGCGAGCTTGTGGGACGAGTCCCGCTCCCCGGCTCGCGCGTCACCAGCGCCAAGAAGGCGTCGTCGTAACTGGTGAGCCCGGTCGCGGCGAGCAGCGCGGATGGATTGTCGCGGAAGACGATCTTGCCCTGCCGCAACAGCACCAGGTCGTCGCAGTGGGCGGCCTCGTCCATGACGTGGCTGGAGACGATGAGGGTGCAGCCGCGGGCGGCGATCTGGGTGAAGAGGTCCCAGAGGCTGGCGCGCAGCACCGGGTCGAGCCCGACGGTCGGTTCATCGAGGACCAGCACATCGGGCGCTCCGAGCAGCGCGGTTGCCAGCGACACGCGCGACGCTTGCCCGCCCGACAGCGTCGCGGCCAGCTGACCGGCCTGCGCCTCAAGCCCGACCGTGGCGATGGCCTCGTCGATGGCACCCCGGGCGCCGCGCCCGAGCAGGATTCGCGCGAAGTAGGCGATGTTTTCGCGCACGGTCAGGTCGGGGTAAATGGAGGGGGCCTGCGTGACGTATCCGACGCGGCGGCGCAACGCGGGATCGCCCGCCGGCTTGCCGAGCACGGTGACCGTGCCGGACTCGATGATCTGCACGCCGAGGAGCGAGCGCATCAGCGTCGTCTTGCCCGATCCCGAGGGGCCGAGCAGCCCGGTGATCGCGCCGCGGGTGACCGTCAGGTCGATGTCGTGCAGCACGCGGTGGGATCCGCGGGTGACCGTGAGTCTTTCCGCGCGGATCGCCACGGCGTTTTTCGTCATGCGATGAACCTACCAGCACTGGTGTGCCCGCCTAGCGGACCAGCGCTCCTGTGCGGGCTCGCAACCCAACCACCTGCCCGACCTCCAGCGCCAACTCGCGGGCTTCGGAGCGGGTGAGAGTCACGCTCACCGGGTCGACCTCGGCGCCGGCCGGGGCGTCTGGCGCGACCGTGATGCGGACCTCGAAGCCGATGCGCAGCAGGCGCGTTATCCGGCCCGCTACTACCTCGGCCGGGAAGTCGGCGGCGCTTTGCGCCGAGACCACGTCGATGTCGTGTGGCCTGACGGCGACACCGTTCAGGTGCGTGATGGGGCCCAAGAATTCGAGCACGAAGGCGTTCGCCGGGCGATCGTATAGGTCGTCGGGGCTGCCGATCTGCTCCACGCGGCCGTTGTTGATCACCACGATGGTGTCGGCGACCTCCAGGGCCTCCTCCTGGTCGTGCGTCACGAAGACGGTGGTCACGTGCACCTCGTCGTGGAGCCGGCGCAGCCAGTCGCGCAGTTCCTTGCGCACCTTCGCGTCCAGTGCCCCGAAGGGCTCATCCAGCAGTAGCACCTTGGGTTCGATTGCCAGCGCGCGAGCTAAGGCCATGCGTTGGCGCTGCCCGCCGGACAACTGCGACGGCAGTCGGTCCGCGAATTGGCTCAGGTGCACCAGATCGAGCATGTCGCGCACGCGCGCGGCGATCTCGTCCTTGGGTCTCTTGCGGATCTCGAGCCCAAAGGCCACGTTCTTTGCCACGCTCATGTGTTTGAACGCCGCGTAATGCTGAAACACGAAGCCGACGCCACGCCGTTGCGCGGGCACGTTGGTTGCATCCGTCCCGCCGATCTCGATGCTCCCGGAGTCGGGATGTTCAAGCCCGGCGATAATGCGCAGCAGCGTTGATTTGCCGCCGCCGGACGGACCCAACAGCGCGGTCAGCCCGCCGGTCGGGATCGCGACGGACACGTCCGTGAGGGCGGCGAAGTCCCCGAAATTCTTGTTGACGTTGCGCACGACGATGCTCATTTTTGCTCCTCTTTGGGGCGCAGGAAGGTGACGACCACCAGGGCCGCGACGGCGATCAGGGTGAGAAGGAACGCGGTCGCATAGGCCGTCCCTTGTTGAAATTCCAGGTACTTGTCCTCCACCACGAGGGTGGCTGTTTGGGTGCGCAGCGAGATATTCCCCGACACGATCTTGACGGCGCCGAACTCCCCGAGGGAGCGGGCAAGCGACAGCACAACTCCGTAAAGCAGTGCCCATTTGATCGATGGCAGGGTGATGCGCCGAAATGTTGCCCACGGTCCCGCGCCGAGCGACCGGGCAGCGAGTTCCTGATCCATCCCAATTTCCTGGAGGACGGGGACGATTTCGCGGATCACGAGTGGCAGCGACACGAACGCGGTGGCCAGCACCATGCCTGGCGTCGAAAAGATGACGCTGAAGCCGACCTTCTCCAGCCAGGGGCCGAACAGGCCGGTGGTGGGGCCGTAGGCGAGCAAGAGGGCAAGTCCGACAACGACGGGCGACACCGAAAGCGGCAGATCGAGCAGTGTTGAATACAGGCGCCGCCCGGGGAACCGGTAGCGCACGATCAGGATCGAAACCACAACGCCAAATATCGTGTTGATGGCGACGGCCCAGGCGGCGACCACCACGGTTAGCCATAGCGCCGCGGTCACGGCGGGGTCATGGAGCGCATCGGTCAGCGAATTGCCGTCCGAGAACGTGCGCACCGCCACAAGCGAAACGGGCCAGATGACCAGCGCGCCCAGATAGGCGATGACGATGGTGCGGCGCACGTAGGTGCCCGCGGACTTTGCTTGCCACCGAGATTTATTACGCGAGGACGAGGCCGCCGCCCCCGCTGCGAGTGTCTCAGCCACGGCGGGCCACCTTCCGGGAAATGATGTCGAGGGTCACGATCGCCGCGACTGCCACTAGGAGCAGAACGAGCGCGATTGAGGCGGCCGCTGCGACGTTGTCGTTTTCGATGTAGCTGAAGATGCGAACCGCGGCGACCTCGGACTTGAACGGCAGGTTGCCGGAGAGCAGCACCAAGGATCCGTACTCGCTAATCCCGCGGGCGAAGGAGAGCGTGGCGCCGGCGCTTATTGCCGGCACTAGGGCGGGCAGCACCACCTTGGTCCACGTCTGGAAGCGATTCGCGCCCAATGATTGCGCAGCCTCTTCGACTTCGGGCTCGAGTTCTAGCAAGACGGGCTGCACGGTTCGCACGACAAATGGCAACGTGACGAACAGGAGTGCCAGGAAAACCGACTTTTCGGTGTTGGCCACGTCGATCCCGATGGGGCTTTGCGGGCCGTATGTTGCGAGCAGTACCAGGCCGGCAACGATTGTTGGTAGCGCGAACGGAATGTCGATTATCACTTCCAGCGCACGTTTGCCGGGGAACGAATCGCGCACCAAGACCCAGGCGATCAGGGTCCCGGCGACCGTGTTCACGACAGTCACCAGGAGGGCCTGCTTGACCGTGAGCCAGATCGCGGCGGCGGTCTGCGGGTTGCGCATCGTCTCGGCGAAATTGGTCCACCCCCCGTCGACCGCCTGAATGATGATGAGCGCCAGCGGAATGAGAACCAGGAGCGAGAACCAGAGGATGCTCACGCCGAGTCCGACCCCCGCGGGGCGCGTCAGATTGTGACGCGCCCCGCCCGGGCGCCGCCTTGGCGGGCGGCGCCCGGTGCTTGTGGGGGCGGAGGACCGCTCCACCGGCGACTGCTCGCGGGGTAAGGCGCCTGGTGCGTCAGCGTCTAGGTGCTCCGTGTTGAGATCGGCTGCGATAGCAGCGCCGGTGGAGGTCATGGCTAGCTCAGCCCCGCTTCTTGCTGAAGCTTGGTGATAATGCCGGTGTTTTCATCGAAGAACTTCGTCTTGACTTCACTCCAGCCGCCAAAATCTCCGTCGATCGTGAAGAGCGTCTTGACCTCGGGGAACGGGTTGCTTGGGTCATTTGCGCCTTCGACGGTGCCAACATCGACGGTGCCAGCGGATGGCAGCGGGCGGAACCCCTTGGATGCGTAGATTTTCTGGCCTTCGGCTGATAGCGCGAAGTCCAGGTACTGCTGCGCCTTCGGGTTAGCGTCCTTGGTCACGGCCGCCGGGTTTTCGATGAGTAGCGTGTCGTCCGGGACGATGTAGTCGAATTTCTGACCTTCCTGGCGGGCGAGGACGGCCTCGTTCTCATATGAGATCAAGACGTCGCCGGTGCCCGACTCGAAGGCCTGGGTGGCGTCGCGCCCGGAGCCTGGGAAAGCCGCGACGTTTGCCAGGACCTTGCCAAGGAACGTCTTGGCGTCGTCTTCCGAACCGCCTGCAGCGATGATGTGCTGCCAAGCACCGAGAATGTTCCAGCGGGCAGCGCCCGACGATCCCGGGTTCGGCGTGACAATCTGTACGCCGTCCTTTGCAAGGTCATCCCAGCCGGTGATGCCCTTGGGATTGCCTTCGCGGACGACAAGAACAACCACGGAATCGGTGAGGATGCCCTTGTTGGCCCCGTCATCCCAGGTGTCGGCGACCAGCCCCGCATCGACCAGGCGTGTGACGTCGGGGGTGACCGAGAAGTGAACGACGTCTGCCTTCAGTCCCTTTTCGACGGCTCGGGATTGGTCACCAGAGGCGCCGTACGATTCGGACCAAGTCACGCCCTTGCCGGCGTCTGTCTTGGCCCATGCGGCCTGGACCGCGTTGTTTCCGGCCTTGGGGACGGCGAAGCCGACCAGCGAGAGCGTCGTGGCGTCACCGCCACTGCCTGCGCCGCAGGCGGCCAGGCTCACGATGGCGGCTAATGCCGCGATGGAGGCGGTGAGTCGGCGAAGTGGTTTGGGCGTCATGGTTCCTCGAATTTGTCGGTCCGATTGATCGGATCAGTGAATAGATAGTCGCACCAATGACGACTATAGCGCTAAACCCTAGCGGGGCGCATCGGTATGGCAATGTGGTTCGGCGTCCGTCTTGAATTCCGAGATAGGCGGCGGGTGCTGGTCGAGTGCGCGCGAAGCGCGCGTATCGAGACCGCGCCCGCTCTCTGGTTGATCTCGATAAGCGCCTGCGGCGCACTCGATCAGCGAAGTCCCCCGGCCCGCTGGTCGAGTGGCGTGCTGTCCCCGCTGGTCGAGTGCGCGCGAAGCGCGCGTATCGAGACCGCGCCCGCTCTTTGGTTGATCTCGATATGCGCCTGCGGCGCACTCGATCAGCGAAGTCCCCCGGCCCGCTGGTCGAGTGCGCGCGAAGCGCGCGTATCGAGACCGCGCACGCGATCAGCTGGGAGGGGCGCGCTCGATCAGCCGCCACCACCATGTCCGAATCGTGGACGCGACGTAGTCCATGATGAGAACTATCCATTAGAGTATGAGGCGACCATCCAGAGCGGCTGAGAGACCTGGCTCAACGACGCCGCAGCAACCCCCCGGTGCAGAAATGCATGGACAGGGTGCTACCGCCAGGAACGATGGAGCGCCGCAGGAGGGCAACCATGACCGACCAGGACACCGATTGTTGGGCTGTTCCGCCGTTGCGTCCCACCATCTCATTTGAAGTCATGCCGCCCCGCCGTCCGGGGCTGGCGCCAAAGTTCTGGGGAACGGTCGATGCGCTGATCGGCGCGCGCCCGGACTTCCTCTCGGTGACATACGGTGCGGCCGGAAACGATCGAGACACCGCCAGGCAGGTGGTTTCGCGGCTGGTTCAGCAGGCTCCGGTTCTTCCGATCGCGCATCTGACCTGCGTGGGGCACTCGCGGGCAGATGTGGTTGACGTTGTGGACGAGTTCTTGTCCGCGGGGGTTCGCTCGTTCCTGGCATTGCGCGGGGATCCGCCGGCCGGTCAGCCTGACTGGAAACCGACTCCGGGAGGGGTGAACTCGTCCGTCGAATTGATCGCCCTGCTCAAGGACCGCGAACGCACCCGGTGCGCCGCCCACCCGGGCAACGCCCTGCGCGGGGCCGCGCACCCGCTCACCATCGCGGTCGCAACATTTCCTGATGGAAACCCGGCGGCGGGCACGACCCGCGATCAAGAAATCGAACGTTTGCTGGTCAAGCAGGCAGCGGGGGCGAGCTTCGCAATCACGCAGTTGTTCTACCGCGCGCGCACCTATGCAGAATTTGTGGAACGAGCGCGCGCCGCCGGCGTTCACATCCCCATCCTGGCGGGAATCTTGCCGGCAACCGACCCCACGCGCTTGCTGCGGGTGGCCGAGTTGTCGGGAGTTAGGCCCCCCGCGGAACTACTGGACCGCCTCAGCGCGGCGTCGAGCGACGACGAGCGCCACGCGATCGGCACGCAGGCGACCGCGGCGCTGGCGCAGTCCGTGCTCGACGCAGGGGCTCCCGGTTTGCACATTTATACCTTCAACAAAGCGCGCCCTGCACTCGATGTCCTGGCGCACCTGGAACTCCTCAATGTAGAACCAAACCAACCCAACCCCCTGACCGCATCGGCGGTCGTGAAAGGCACCCCAGCATGACCACCCCCGCATTTCCCGTCGCCACCATCGTTGGCTACCCCCGTATCGGTCGCCGCCGCGAACTGAAGAAGGCCATCGAGGCATACTGGGCGGGGAAGACCTCGCTTAGCGAACTTGAACTGACCGCGCACGAACTGCGCAACTTCACGCGTGAACGCCTGGTCGAGTTGGGCCTGGGTCGCACCGACGCATCGATCCCGGAGACTTTCTCCTTCTACGACCAGGTCCTGGACGTCACCGCCGCGATCGGTGCGGTACCGCCGCGCTTCGCCGGTTTCGAAGGGCTTGACCTGTACTTCACTCTCGCGCGCGGCGTTGGTGACATTGCGCCGCTGGAAATGACGAAGTGGTTTGACACCAACTACCACTACCTGGTGCCAGAAATCGGCCCCGACACCGCGTTCGCGCTATCGTCGCGCCGGGTGATCGACCAGTTCCTTGAGGCGAAGGCGGCCGGATTCGTCACCCGGCCGACCCTTGTCGGTCCGGTCACCTACCTGCTCTTGTCCAAGGCCGCAGAGGGCGCCCCCGCGGACTTCAACCCGGTCGACCGCCTCGACGACGTCGTCGCGGTGTACGCGCAGATCCTGGCGGAACTTGCCGATGCGGGCGCCCCCTGGGTCCAGCTCGATGAGCCGGGACTGGTCACCGACAACATCGATATCCCGGCGGCAGCTGTAACCGACGCCGTCAAGCGCGCCTACGACGTGCTCACGTCCGGCAAGCGACCGGCAATCCTGGTCACCTCAGCATTCGGGGCGCTGCGCGATAACTTCGCCGCGCTGGCTGCCAGCAATGTCGAAGCGATTCACGTGGATCTGGTGCACGGCGCGCAGCCCGCGGCGGCGGACGGCTTGGCGACGAAGACCTTGGTCGGCGGCGTCATCGATGGCCACAACATCTGGCGCGCAGACCTGGGTGCCAAGTTCGACCAGCTCGAAGCGTTGCGCGCGCTTGGAGCGGCGCAGGTGACCGCGGCGACGGCGACGTCCTTGCAGCACGTTCCGCACGACACCGCTGATGAAAAGTGGCAGGATGCGGAACTTGATGCGAACCTGCACGCCTGGTTGGCGTTCGCGGACCAGAAGGTGGTCGAGGTCGTTACGCTCGCGCGCGGGCTAGTCCAGGGTCGGGAGGCAATTGCGGACGAGATCTCCGCCTCCCAGGAAGCTCTTGCCTCGCGTGCCGCGGCCAACGGGGTGCAGGTCGCGAGCGTTCGCGAGCGCACGGCCGCCCTCTCCGAGTCGGATTTCCACCGCGGCACATATGCCGACCGCGCCGCCGCGCAGGAAGAAAAGCTCAACCTTCCCCCTTTGCCGACGACGACAATCGGTTCGTTCCCGCAGACCATCGATATTCGCCGCGCGCGGGCGGCGCACGCCCGCGGCGAACTGTCGACTGCCGACTACGAATCGGCGATGCGCGACGAAATCAAACGCGTTATCGAACTGCAGGAATCGATCGGCCTTGACGTGTTGGTCCACGGTGAGGCCGAGCGTAACGATATGGTTCAGTACTTCGCGGAGCTGCTGGACGGTTTCGCGGTGACCACCAACGGCTGGGTGCAGTCGTATGGGTCGCGGTGCACTCGTCCTTCAATCTTGTGGGGGGATGTGTCGCGCCCCGAGCCGATGACGGTGCGGTGGGCGACTTACGCGCAGTCGCTGACCGAAAAGCCCGTCAAGGGGATGCTAACTGGCCCCGTGACGATCATGGCGTGGTCGTTTGTGCGCGATGACATTCCCTTGGGTGACACCGCAAATCAGTTGGGACTGGCGCTGCGCGATGAGGTCAACGACCTGGAAGCAGCCGGCATCGGGATCATTCAGGTCGATGAGCCCGCGCTGCGCGAGCTGTTGCCGCTGCGCCGCGAGGACCAGCAGGCGTACCTTGACTGGTCGGTTGGTTCGTTCCGCCTGTCGACCGCGGGCGTGCGCCCCGAGACGCAAATCCACACGCACCTGTGCTACTCGGAATTCGGTGAGGTGATTGGCGCGATCGACGGACTGGACGCGGACGTTACGTCGATCGAGGCGGCGCGGTCAAAGATGGAAATTGTGCCCGAGCTCTCCGAGGCCGGCTATGCGCGCGGCGTCGGGCCGGGCGTGTATGACATCCACTCGCCGCGTGTCCCGTCGGTTGAAGAAGTCACCGAGCTCGTTGAGCTGGCGGCCGATGGCGTTCCGGGGAACCTCTTGTGGATCAACCCGGACTGCGGGTTGAAGACTCGCGGTTACGCCGAGACAGTGCCGTCGCTCGAGCACCTTGTCGCCGCGACGCGCGCGGTGCGGGAAAAGATCGCCAAGTAGTTCGCGAAGGGGTTCGCAGGCGGCGGGGGCGCGCGAGCGCCCCCGCCGCTGGTCGAGTGGCCCGCCCCGCCGCTGGTCGAGTAGCGGGCGGAGCCCGTGTATCGAGACCACGCGGGTTTTGATCTCGATACACGCCTGCGGCGCACTCGATCGCCGAATCACCTGCCTGCCTTCAACAACATTTCCTCGCGCTCCAGCAGAGAGACCTATATAGGGGATGTTGGTCTTAATCATTCCTATATATGGTCGAGACAGTCATAAGGCTTGGTCGCGCAGCCACCGATGGCAGGCGTTGGTCGACGGGGATCGCACGTGAATGGTGGGAAGCTTCGATGGCATTGCGATGGGCTAGGTCCGCGGTAGCGGCTGTGGCGATGTGCGCGTTGGTCGGCACGGTGAGCATCACTCCGGCCGAAGCAGTCCGCGTCGATCTTGCGCGAGGAGCCGCCGCGACCGCGAGTAGTGGGAACGCGGCCGACAACGTGACCGATGTCGACCAGTCCCTGGCGTGGTCTTCAAAGCAGCGCCTTCCGCAGTGGGTGCAGGTAGACCTCGGAAAAGCACGAAAAATCAGCGACATCGAACTCCGCTTGCCGACGGCGTGGCCCGCCCGCAAGCAGACGCTTACGATCCTTGGCTCGCGCGACGGCAAGAAGTTCAGCGTTCTGGCCGCGAAGAAGCGATACACGTTCACGCCAAAAAGGAAGAACGCGGTCGCCATCGATGTGAAGGATCTGAAGGTGCGATATGTGCGGGTGCTCGTCACCGCAAATTCGCGCGCGTCGGTCGCTCAGCTGTCTTCCGTCAAGGTGTTTCGGCGCAAGGGCGCGGACGGTGCGATTAAGTTCAAGAAGACGATAAATGTGGGCACGGGCGGGGTGGTGAAAGCTCGTGCGAGCTCTGCCGCCCGCTCGGCGAAACTTGCCCTGGACGGCGATCTTGGAACGTCGTGGGTGGCTAAGAGCGGTGCCAAGCGCGCAACCCTCACCGCCGCCTTCAAGGCGCGTCAATCGGTGCGGGGGATAATCGTGAAGCTCGACCCCCGCTCCGGAGCCAAGAAGACGAAGATGCGATTCGCAGTCGAGGTCCGTTCGCCCAAGGGAACCTGGCGTCGCGTGACCAAGGTTAGAACCTACGAGTTCCGGCTTACTCGCGGCAATCAGGCCGCCATCAAGATCAACGCTGGCATCACGGGCGTGCGGTTGGTGTTTCCGAAGATCTCACGGAAGTATCCGGCACGGGTTGCAGAGCTACAGGTGTGGGCGCGCGGGGCGCAGCCGGAGGTGCCGAAGATGGCTCAGCAGGGCAGCTCAAGCACCTCGGCGGAAGCCAATTCTGGAGCAGGCAAGGATAAAGGACGAGCGCCCCGACTCCGCTGGTGGAGGGACCGCCACAGGAACGGACCCTGGTACGGATCCCGGTACTGATCCGGGGACTGATCCGGGTACTGATCCGGGGACTGATCCGGGGACTGATCCGGGGACTGATCCTGGTACTGATCCGGGGACTGATCCGGGTACTGATCCGGGGACTGATCCGGGTACTGATCCGGGGACTGATCCGGGTACTGATCCGGGTACGGACCCTGGTACTGACACGGGTACGGATCCCGGTACGGATCCTGGTACGGATCCCGGTACGGATCCCGGTACGGATCCTGGTACGGATCCTGGCACGGATCCTGGTACTGACACGGGTACGGATCCTGGTACGGACCCTGGGACTGATCCCGGCACGGACCCTGGTACGGATCCGGGTACGGATCCGGGGGTTGTGGTGCCGGTTGATCCGAATGAGGGTCGTGTGAATCGGGTTGTTGTTGGTGGTGGTGAGGCTAGTTCGACGGCTTCGTGGACGGTGGTGTCGAATGCTACTGATGGTGATGTTGGGACTTTTTGGGGTGCCGCTGAGCAGTGGAGTCAGTTGTCGGTGCCGTTGACTGGTGCGACGGTGATTGATTCGGTGACGGTGGCGTTGAGTCCGGATGCTGCGTGGGAGGATCGGACGCAGTCGTTTGGTGTTCAGGCGCGGTTGTCTGGTGGGGATTGGGTGAGTGTTGCCGCTGAGAAGAGTTATAGTTTTTCGGCTTTGACGGGTAACTATGTGACTATTCCCGTTGCCAGTTTTGTTGGTGATGAGGTTCGCTTGGTGTTTACGGGGAACTCGTCGGTCAATGCTACGGGCGGTCAGGTCGCTGAACTACGCGTCTTTGGTGACCTGGCCCCCGAAACTTCGAACGACGCCCGTGGAGCGGATATGTCGTACGTCACCTACGAGGCGGAGGACGGCGAACTTGGCGGCGGGGCCCAGGCCGTCGGACCGAATCGAACGGTCGGGGACCTAGCGGGGGAGGCCTCGGGGCGGCGCGCGGTGACGCTCGACACCACGGGCGCGTACGTCCAGTGGACGCTGACGGAACCTACAGACACGATCGTTGGGCGCTTTTCGATCCCCGACAGTGCGGACGGCAAGGGCCGCGATGGCTCGATTGACGTCTACGCAGATGGCGAGTTCGTGGTGAGGCTTGCGCTCACCTCGAAGTATTCGTGGCAGTACGGGGATGAAACCAACCCGACAAACAACCCCAGTGACGGCGCGCCGCGCCACATCTACGACGAGGCGCACACATACCTGCCGCGCACAATTCCGGCCGGCGCGACGCTGACTATCAAGCGCACGGAGGCAAACCCGCTGCCGGTCACCGTCGATCTTATCGACACGGAAATGGCCCAATTCACGGCGAACCCAGACACCAGCAAGTACGTGCAGCCCGCCGGCTTCACCCAGCAGGACATCCAGGCCGCGATCGATAAGGTCGCAGGGAGCGACCAATACGCCGGGGTGTACCTGCCGCCGGGCGATTACACGGTCGACGGCACCCTGTGGGTGTGGGGAAGAGCGATGGACATTGTCGGCGCGGGCCCGTGGTTTACCCTGCTTCACGCCCCCACGGACCAGATAAACACGAATGCCACAATCGGGGTTGCGTCGGCCGCCAGCGGCACTCAGCTGCGCGGCTTTTCATACTGGGGCAACTACGTTGAGCGCATCGACGGGCCCGGAAAGGCGATCAACCTTTGGGACGTGTCCGACGTGACGATCGACAACGTGTGGTTGGAACACGCGGTGTGCGGGTTTTGGGGCACGAACATTCGCAATGTCACGATCCAGAATTCTCGGATCCGCAACATGTTCGCCGATGGGGTAAACATGACCAACGGGTCCACGTCTAATACGGTGCGCAATGTTGCCGCGCGCACGACCGGAGACGATTCGTTCGCGTTGTTCAGCGCCACGGATGGCGTCAAGGCCAGCCAGACGGGAAACACCTACGAGAATCTAACCGCGCTGCTGCCGTGGCGGGCCGCGGGATTGGCCGTGTATGGGGGCGGTAACAATACGTTCCGCAACATATACGTCGCTGACACCCTGGCGTATTCGGGAGTCACCGTGAGCTCCGAAAATTTCGGATACTCGATGGACGGGTTTGGCGTCGACGGCTCGACCGTTTTCAGCGCGATCACGATTGAACGCGCAGGCGGGCACTTTTGGGGTTCGCAGACGTTCGGCGCGATATGGCTGTACGCCTCGCAGGAGCAGTTCCAAAACGTAGAGATGTCCGACATCACGATCACCGATCCGACCTACGCGGGCATCACGGTGTCGAAGAACACCGCGGCCAATCAGGACATTCGGAACGTGACGTTGACGAACGTGACGATTACCGGTGCGCAACTAAGCGGTGACGCCTGGAACGACGGTTCGGGACGGGCGATCTGGGTGAAGTGGGGCGCGACGGGGGCGATGACGCTCACGAACCTAACGATGTCCAACAACAATCAGGAAATTGCAAACGATGCGGGTGAATCGTTTGTGATCAATCGAAATTGACGAGGCCTCCGGGCGGCTCGCGCCGCCCGGAGGTGGGCCTCCTACCGGACTTTCGGGGTTGCGGCAGTGACGATCTTGACCGCTGCCGAGCCACTGACAGCCACGGTGACTTTCACGCGCAGCTTCTTTCCGACGTCCCTGCGCTTGACGATGTAGGTGCGCTTCGTTGCCCCCTTGATTGTCTTTGTCCCGCGTAACCACCGGTAGCTGATGGTGGCGGTTGGCGCGGAGACGCTCCGCATCGTCACCTTGAGCTTCGTGCCCTTGCGCACCTTCGTCGCGGGCGTCACCCGCTTGCCGCGTGCGGTAATGACCGGTGGCCTGATGGAATCGGCTGTGATCGCCGACCTCTTCTTGCTGGAGGTCGCTTCGGTGGCGACTGCACCGGCGGATGCGTTCGTCTTGGCCGCAGCCGCAGTGGGGGGTGCGGCGAACTTCTGCACGTCTCCCACCGCAATCGACGTGGTCACCGGGGTGTGCCCCGGCGCCGATGCCGTCACGCGCGCGGTGACCCGGTGTCCGGCGTCCCGCGCTGGGACCTGATACGTCCGGGATCCGCGCGCCACGACGGCTCCGTCGCGGAGCCATTCGACGGATTCTGCGGTGTTCGCAACGGAATAGGCGCCGGGTACGGCCGTGAGCGTCTCACCCACGACGGGAGTTCCCGTCACGACGGGCTCATCGGTGACCTCGAGGGCGGGGGCCGTGACGATGCCGACCGCAACGTTCTGTGTCAGCGGCGCGTAGCCGGTGGCGGCTGCCGTGACTGTGACGCTGAGCGTCGCACCGACCAAATCGGTTCCGGGGGTGAAGGCGGCGCTCGTCGCTCCTTCGATTTGTTCGCCGTTCGCAAACCATGTCGCCTCCGCATCCGCCCAACGCGGTGAGTACGATCCGGCGTCGACCGCCAGGCGTTGCCCGGCTCGGACCAGTCCGGCCTGGTCTAGTCCCGTGACTGTCGGTGGGGCATCCGCCGTTATGGTTCCGGCGCCAACCGGATCCGTGGCGGTGCCCTCAAGCGCGAAGGGGACGTGGCCGGACCGCGCCACGGTTGCCACAACGCGGACCTTCTTGCCCAGATCCCACGACGTGACGAGGTAGGTTGCCTGGTCCGCTCCCTGGACCTCGGCGCTGGACCGCAGCCAGCGGTAGCCGACTGCCTCCGTCCCGCTCAGGCCCGCCACCGTGGCGGTGAGGGAAGCGCCGACGCGGGCGGGGCCATCGACGCTCAACTGGTGGGCGGGCTGCCGGCCAGCGTTCGTGGTGTCGGCGTCTGAGGCGATCGCGAATATCCGCACGTTCGGGTTGGCCGGCAGGCGGATGCCTTCGAGCGTCTTGCCGGTGGGGACGTCGATGGTAGCGGTGGCGAACAACCCGCACACCCCGCCGTCCGAATCGGTTCCCTTGTAACGCTTCTTGTGGGTTCCGACGACCAGATTTCCGTAGGAAGGCGTGGCCGAACACCAGTCGGTGAGCCCAAATTTCACGGTTTGGTCCGATCCGCCCAACGCTAGCGTGAGGGGTTGGTCCGCTTGCCCGCCCTGGACCCCGAAGCCAACGAGCTGGATCTTGGTCGCGGGACGAGCCGACTGTGACCCGAGGGCGGCGCGGGTGTCGATGTACTGGCCCTGTGCCCGGATATGGTCGGCCGCGTTCGCGACGCCACCACCCAGCACGTAGGTGAGCCCGGACCCCGGCAGTACGGTCGCCACGTTCGGCGCTGCCCCGGCGCTGATCATGTCGGAGCGCAACAGGTAGTTCTGGCCCCCATCGGCGTCAGCGTTCCCGCTTCCCAGGTCGCCGATCGCCGCGTTGGTGTAGTCGGAGGCGAGCCAGTTGATCGTGGAGGACACGTCGACGTTGGTGCTCTGCCGGATGGCACTGTAGTCGGCGCGTGCGCTGGGGGCCAGGGCTCCGGCGGCCACCGTGGCTGTCACCGCAGCGGCCACCGCGAGTCCGATCGCCGGGTGCCGTGTGCTCCTCATGTGCTTCATCGCTTGATCCTCACCTTCGCCGAGGCGGTCGTCGTGGCATAGCCGGATTTCGACGTCGTGACCTTCACGCGAACCTTCTTTGCGCGCCATTTCTTCTTGATCTTGAGGGTTTTGGAACCCTTCTTGACGACCTTCTTGCCGACATACCAGGTGATCTTTATTTTCACTGGGCCCGGCTTCGCCCGCTTGATCCTGGCCTTCAACTTCTTCTTGGCCTTCGCCTTGCCCGTGATGCGGACGGTGGTGCGCTTGGTGAACTTCTTCGGGGCCTTCGGCTTGGTACCGCCCGTGCCGTTGCCATCCCCGCCGCCCGTGCCGGGATTGGTCGCCGCGGGGGCGGTGACGGGATCGGTGGCGCGCGAGGTTTCGGTGACGGCCTTGCCGTCGGGGAACTGCCCCGTGACCTGCACCGATATGCGCGATCCGACCAGCGCGGCCGTGACGGCAAGCGAGGCGCCGGTGGCGCCCGCGATCGGCTTTCCGTCGCTCAGCCACTGGTATTCGAGGGACACCGCCGGGCGCCACGTGCCGACAAGAGCGTTGAGCGTGCCGCCGACCCCGGCGGTTCCGGTGATGGCGGGAACCGAGCTCACGTTAGTTCCGGGCGCCTTGACGCTGACCCGGGAGGTCACGGTTTGGGTTGCCGTTCCATCACTGACGGTAACGGTCGCCGTGTATAGGCCCGCACTTGGATAGGTGTGGGCTCCCGAAACGGTGAAGGACCCGTCGGTGGTGGTTGCGATCGCGCCGGCGTCCTGGCTCCCATCACCCCACGCGACGCTGGCCGTGAGGTCGGATGCCTCCACAGCCGTACCCGAGGTGACCGTTGCCAGAATAGTGTCGACCGGTTCCCCCTGCGCGGCGGTCAAAGCATCAGATATGGCCGTCACTTTTAGCGGTTCGGCTTCTTTAAGCAGCACGCGCATGTCAAAGATGTCGTTCGCATTCATTGGCGCTTGCGATAGTTCCTCCGTGTCGCTCGCTCGGTAGGTGGAATTGATCGTGAAGTAGCCCATGTTGACGGCCAAACGATCAGCAGATACCACGATCTTGTATGTTCTGCCCTTGGTCAGGTTTGCGGGGACAAACGTTGACCGGTTGATCTCGTCCCATGTTCCATAGTTCGACATGACGATCGGCTTGCGCGCCACCGTCTCGCCCGTCGTATCGTCGATCACCGATAGCATTTTGATGCCGGACGATACCCCGCCGGTGATGTCGCGCACGGCCGTGGCCGCGTAGCTGACTTGGACCAGGTAGCTGCCCGTGGCGCTGGCGGTGAACCTGCCGGTGAGCGAGTCCGTGAGCCCGTTGCCCCAGTTCTTGACGTAGCGTCGGGTCTGCCCGCCTATGGTCTTTTCTCCCCATTCCCCGCCAACGCGGTCGAACGAATTGGAATCGATCGTCGTGATGCGGGAGTCG
This sequence comes from Rarobacter incanus, assembly GCF_006715765.1. Classification (NCBI taxonomy): domain Bacteria; kingdom Bacillati; phylum Actinomycetota; class Actinomycetes; order Micrococcales; family Rarobacteraceae; genus Rarobacter; species Rarobacter incanus. The sequence goes on along the minus strand of NZ_VFNV01000001.1, from coordinate 1,493,887 downwards.
TTTGCCCCCCAATAGCACGCCGGCTTGGAGGGTTGGGAGGTGTTGCCGCTCGACGTGTAGGTCAGGCGGACTGTGTAGCAGTACGAGGTCGTTGAGGCCTGCGCCGCGGTGCGGTCGGTGTAGGTGCTTTGCCCGGGAATGTCCTGCGCGACCACGACGCCGTCCCGCAGCACGTCCATGGTGACACGCGATGGTTCGGTGCCGTTGTAATCGATCGCTAGTTCGACGCCCCGGTTTGTAACATTCAGGGACGAGATCGCCGGATCCTTTGGCCCCCATAGTGCTTCGGTTGATGTCACGGGAACAACCGCGTGGGCGCTCACCGATGCTTGCGGGGCGCCGAGCGTGACCACAACGTTGCCCTCGGACCCCGTCGGCCCGAGCATGTCGGCGGTGATAGTCGTGTCCGGGGCGACCGAATTTCCGTTAACGGTCATTGCCGTCACCGTGTACATCCCCTTGCTAGCGGTTGCGTCAGGCAGCTTGACGGTTACGTTGAGCTTGCGTCCCCGGTAGTTCAGGCCGGTGAGCGTTAGGTTCTCGGAATCGGCAAAGTACTTGTTGCGGGTTTGCGCGCTGATCGAAGGGGCGATGGTGAGCCCGTCACGCGATGCATTGACGCCGAAGAACACGCGCTGGAACATGCCCAGCATGCCCGCGATGGACCACAGTTGCTTCCGGGAGTTCATGGCCGTGTTCTTGGCCCCGGAAACGATGTTGATGTTTTCGTAGTTTGAGCCGTAGAGCATCGGCGTGCGCATCATCGCATCGACCTGCTCGGATGCGGCGGTGTCGTTGCCGACCTTCGCAGCCGCTAGCAGCATGTAGGCGGTAATAAAGGGCCATGCGCCTTCGTTGTGATAGCTGCTGGTTTGTTGCGGCTGCAGCGACGAAATGACCTGCTGTTGTGGCCAGATGACCGGGGGTCCCGCAACCGTCTGCGGGTAGTTCGCAACCGCCTTTGCGGCCTGTTCGGGTGTGGCGATTCCAGTGAGGATGACCAGCGCTGTTCCCAGCGCGTCGTAGCGCAGTGTGGCGGAGGGATCCAGGGTCGAGGAGATCATCGCCGAGAATTGCCCGCGCTGTTGCAGCCAGAACTTGGTGCGGATGTTGTCTGCCAGTTCGTCCGCCCAGGAGCGGTATTTCGTTGCCTTGGCGCTATCGCCGTCCTCGGTGGCTAGTTGCGCGGCAAGGTTTATGGCGACCCAGTGGGTGACGTTTGTCGAAAGCGACATCGACTGCGCGACCTGAGTCATGTCCTTGCCAATCCACTGCGGATACGTTTGCCACCGCCAGTCCAGGAAGGATGATTCTCCCGAATACAGTCCGTTCGTGGTGTCAAAGATGACCTGGCGATCGTGTTCGATGGTGTTGCTGATTGCGGTGTAAGCGCGCGTTTCGAAGGCCGCGCGGAAGTTGTCGGGCAGCCACGCCATGATCTCCTGCGCCCCGACCGCCCAAGACACGCGGTCAGTGGAATTCGGGTAGCTGCCACCCGTACCAGAATCCTGAATGATCTGCAGGTCTTTTCCGGTAGTACCGTCTGAGTTGAGGTCATCCCAGTAGCCACTGCGGCGTTCGGATAGCTTGAAGTTGAGGGTGTTGCGCATGCGAACCGGATCGACCGCCGTGAGCCCGAGCGACGCGGCATAAGAAACGTCCCGAGTCCACACAAACGTCCAGTTTTCGCCCGTGATGAAGCAGCCGGTGCCGTCCGCCGAGCAGTTAATTGGCTGAAAGCTGTTGTACGCGCCGTCTGTCACGGAATCCCGTGACACCTCCTTCGACTCCTGTAGCGCTAGCGCATACATGCCATCGAGTGCAGCCGAACCGGTGCGAACGCGGGGGTCCCCTTGCGTCTCGCTGAACGTGCTGGTGTCGTTGCCGTAGGTGAGTTTGTAGGTGCGCTTGCACGTGGACGAGTCCGTGTCGGTTATGGCTACGCTTCCGGATGCACCATCGGGGTCGGTGTAGGTCGTCGCTCCAGTGGGCGTGTCGCAAGCGGCGGCGAGGGCGCTGGGCGCGCTTGTCGCCACGAGTGGCGCGATGATGGCTGCTGCGGCAGCGACCGCCAGCGCGCGGCGACGCCGGATATTCCTTTTCAATTCCTCACCCTTACCTCACTGTTGCGGGTGTTCGCGGCGGCGATGTTTGCCCGCGAACCTGCGGATAACGCTTGCCCTGCGGGTAATGCTTGCCCTGCGGGTAACGCTTTGTTCTGCGAAGTACGTTTCACCCTGCGGCATTGCAGGATTGCTGGGCCACGCGCTGGATCCGAATGGCTGACAACGCTGTCACTCCCTAGTGCCTAAGATTATCGGGTGGAATGGGCTTGTCAAGTCCAAAACTGACACTAATAACGGCTGTTGGCGCCATAAATGGCGGGCGATGGCTGCTCGCGATGTGCGGTTTGTCACCTTCCTTGTGCGTGACAACGGGGGTCTGTGTGGGTAGGTTTGGCTTACCTAAACAAACCACCGGGAGTATTGCCACCGCATGATTGGAACGTTCATCATTGGCCTGCGTGAAGGCCTTGAGGCCGCGCTGGTCGTCAGCATACTTATCGCCTACGCCAATAAGCTGGGGCGAGCAGACGTTGTGCGGAGGATCTGGGCCGGGGTCGGACTGGCAATAGTCGGGTCCTTGCTCATCGGCGCAATTCTCACCTTCGGTGCCTACGGGCTCACCTTCGAGGCGCAGGAAATTATCGGCGGATCCATGTCGATTCTTGCCGTCGGGCTGGTCACCTGGATGATCTTCTGGATGCAGAAGGCTGCCCGCAACCTCAAGCGCGAACTTGAAGGGACCGTCGACAAGGCGTTGCTGACCGGATCGGGATGGTCGCTCGTCGTCATCGGCTTCGTTGCGGTCGCCCGCGAGGGCATCGAGACGGCGCTGTTCCTGTGGTCGGCGGTCCGCGCCAGCGGTGACGCCCCGACTGCCTGGGTCGGTGCGGTCATCGGGCTGTTGGCCGCGGTCGCGCTCGGCTGGCTGATCTACCGGGGAGCCGTGCGGATAAACCTGGGCACGTTCTTCACCTGGACGGGAGTGTTCCTGATTTTCGTCGCTGGTGGCATTTTTGCCTACGGCATCCACGACCTGCAAGAGGCGCGCGTCCTGCCCGGCCCGTTCGCACCCGTGCCCGACGGTGGGGGAGTGCTCGCGGCGCAATTCTTCGGGAACGGCGCGTGGGCGTTCAAGGTCAGCGACACGATCAGCCCCGACGGCATCCTGGCCGCAGTCCTGAAGGGAACCGTTGGCTTCAGCCCGGAAATGACCAAGCTCGAAGTCGCCGGCTGGTTCGTCTACGTCGCGACCACTCTTTCCATCTACATCATCATCCATCTCAGGGCGTCCCGTGCGCGGGCCGCATCAATTGCCACCAAGGAGTGACATGAAGACCACACGCGTACTCGCGGCAACCACGACGGTCGCCGCCGCGTTTGCGATGAGCGGTTGCGTCGCGAACAACCCGACGTCTGGCGCGCAAGCGATCACCGTTGCATCCACCGCCGACGCCTGCGACGTTTCCGCTGATACCGCGACCAGCGGGAACGTGTCGTTCAACGTCACCAATGCGGGCGACACCGTGACGGAGTTCTACGTGCTGGCCGACGACGGGCTGCGCATTGTCGGCGAGGTCGAAAACATCGCCCCCGCGGCCAGCCGGGCCCTGACAATTCAGGCGCAACCGGGCAACTATTTCACCGTTTGCAAGCCCGGGATGGTCGGCGACGGCGTGGGCAAGACGCCCTTTACGGTAACGGGCCAGGAAATCGCGGTTGATCAGGACGAGGCCGCCCAGACGGCAACGGCGGTGACCAACTACACGGCATACGTGAAAACGCAGGTGGGGGAACTCGTCACTAATGTCAAGAAGTTCACCGACGCGTACGTTGCGGGCGACGATGACGAGGCCCGCAAACTCTTCCCGCTGGCGCGGGTGAGCTACGAGCGCATCGAGCCCACGGCGGAACAGTTCGGCGACCTGGATCCGAAGATTGACTACCGCAAGCCCGGCGCCGAGGCGGAGGGGCTGGAATTCACCGGATTCCACCGGATCGAAATGGACCTGTGGTACGGCGAGGCCGTCAAGAACTACCCCAACGAGGACATCGAGCAACTCACCGATGCCGGCCGCAAGAAGGTCGCCGACCAGCTGAACACCGACATCCAGGCGCTCTACGACAAGGTGCATTCGGCCGACTTCGCGCTCACGCTCGCCGACATCACCAACGGTGCGATCGGGCTGCTGGACGAGGTTGCCGCACCCGACGGGAAGCTGCCGGGTGAAGAGGACGAATTTAGCCACACGGATCTGTACGACTTCTATGCCAACGTGGAGGGCGCGGACGTTGCCTACGAGTCGGTGCGAGACATCGCGATTGCCAAGGGTGCCGAGGGCAAGACGCTGGTTGCCGAGCTCGACAAGCAGTTCAAGGCCATGAAGGAGGCGTTGGCGAAGTACGGCAACTACACGGACGGGTTTGTGTCCTACGATACGGTCAGCCAGGAACAGCGCAACGCGCTTGGGGCGCAACTGAACGCGTTGAGCGAACCGTTGTCGCAGCTCACGCACACCGTGCTCGGGGTTGAACAGGCAGAGTAGTAGGTTGCGGGGCTGGTCTCCGCGGAAGTAGACGATGGAACGCAGGAGGCTCCGGATGCCCAACGAACCCGAAAGAACCGGAAAGGAAACCGGCGGTGTGTCGCGCCGCGGATTCCTAGGGTTGGTTGGTGCCGGGGCGGCGGCCGCGGCGGCGGGGGGTGCCGGTTACGGGATCGGCGCCGCCCGCGCCCAGGCCGCTAGCGGCGCCAAGACCGTCCACCCCTTCTACGGAACCCACCAGGCTGGCATCACGACCGAGGTGCAGCAGCACCTGTACTTCGCGAGCCTGGACCTGACGGACTCCACCACGCGCGATGACCTGATCGAGCTGCTCAAGGCGTGGACGGACGCGTCCGCGCGCCTGACCCACGGGCAGCAGGTCACCGCCGAAGGCGCCGTTGGGGGAGGCCCGCTGAAGCCGCCGGATGACACGGGCGAGGCGCTGGGGCTGGGGCCCGCTGCTTTGACCATAACGTTTGGTTTTGGCCCATCGCTTTTTACGGGCGAGTTGGGAAAGCGATTGAGTATCGCGGACCGGAAGCCGGATGCGCTCGCCGATTTGCCGCTGTTCGCGTTCGACATCCTCGAAGATGAACTGAGCGGGGGTGATCTGTGTATCCAGGCATGCGCGGAGGATCCGCAGGTTGCCGTCCACGCGATTCGTAACCTGACCCGGCTTGCCTTCGGCAAGGCGATGATTCGGTGGGCGCAGCTTGGTTACGGCAAGACCTCCGCAACGTCGAAGAAGCAGGCAACCCCGCGCAATCTGTTCGGATTCAAGGACGGCACCGCGAACATCATGGCGAACGAAACCGCCGACTTGGAAGCCTGGGTGTGGACCGACGCCGATTCGCAGCCGGCCTGGTTCGCGGGTGGGACGTACCTGGTGGTGCGCAAGATCCTGATGACGATCGAGAGTTGGGACCGGGCCCAACTGGGCGAACAGGAACAGATTATCGGCAGGGACAAATTCGAGGGCGCGCCGCTTTCGGGCGGGGAGGAATTCACGGATCCCGATTTCGGCGCGGTCGAAGCGGACGGGGCCTTCGCGATTCCCGCCGATTCGCACGTGCGCTTGGCCCACCCGGACAATAATGGCGGCGTCCGGATCCTGCGAAGGGGCTTCAACTTCGTCGAGGGGAACAACAATTTGGGGCAACTGACCGCCGGATTGTTCTTCATCGCCTTCCAAAAGGATCCGCAACAATTCATCGACGTTCAGCGTTCTTTGAAGTCCGATGCGCTTAATGAATACATTAGGCACGTGGGATCGGCCGTTTTTGCAGTGCCCCCGGGGGTGCGCGAGGGCGGTTACATTGGTCAAGGGTTGTTCGAGTAAATCCGCTCGCATCCGCCGATCCCGCTCGGAAAGGGTGAATCGTGAGCGAATCGAACGACCGCAACAACGGATGGGCCGTACCGTCTGGGGGTGACACCGCGCCGGGCGATGGTGGCGCCGCGGGCGCACAGGCTGGCAGCGAAACCCCGAGCGGTGGCAGTCTTCCCGGCGTCGGCAACGCGAGTGACGAGTTCTCCCCCATACCCCCGCCGGCTCCCCACTGGGCGACGGCGCCTCCCGCGGAAGCGGCGGGCGGCGCGGTGCCAGCGGCGGCGCAAGGCGACCGGTCGCCGTGGGCGGCTCCCATGCCCGGCCAACAGATGCCCTCGCCCAACTCCGGCGGGCAGCCTGCCTTCGGCAGCGTCCCCGGCTACCCGGCTGGGCAGGGTTATCCGGCTGGGCAGGGTTTTCCGGCCGGGCAGGGTTATCCGGCTGGGCAGGGTTTTCCGGCCGGGCAGGGTTACGACCCCGCAGCTTACGGGCAGCCGGGTTACCCGGCTGGGCAGGGTTATCCGGCCGGGCAGGGGTACGACCCCGCAGCCTACGGGCAGCCGGGTTTCCCGGGTGCGCCGGGGAAGCCGAAGAACCGCCTGAGCACAACGAAGACGGTGATTCTCATCGCGGCGGCCGCCCTGATTCTGGCCGTGGGTATTGGCGTGGGGGTCTTCGCGATCCGCGGAGCGCTCAACACCAACACTCCGACCCACGTGGCCCAGCGATTCGCCAGCGACTTCATGGCGGCAGAATCGTGCGATGACAAGGTCTTGGAAGTCGTCAACAACCTGACAACCTCGCAGTTTCGCGGTGGAAAGACCGTCACATGCTCCGATTTGTCGTTCGAACCGAATGCGGACGGCTTCAGCCTCACCGTGAGTGACGTGAAAACCCAGGGGTCGAACGCCACTGCGACCCTGACGATGAAGGGGTCGACGGATTCTTCCGCGAACGGAACCTACACGTTGACGCTCTCTAAGGTCGACGGAAAATGGTTGGTGAGCTCGTTGGCGCAAACCGCTGCGGATTCCGCTAGCGTCTAGGGCGCGGGCGCCTCTCGCCATGCCATCTGCGAGCGGGGCCGCGCCGGGCGCGGGTTCCTGCGCCTCCACCAAGGCACGCCTATGCCTGCGCCAACGCCTATGCCTGCGCGTCCGACTGCGCCAGCGCCCGCGCCACGCCTATGCCTGCGCGTCCGCCAGCGCCCGTGCCACGCCTATGCCTGCGGCGTCGTCACGTCGGCCACCGTGGCTGAAAGGACGCGGATAGCGTCGTCGGCCGCCAGCGTTGCCGCTACGCCGTGGGCGCCGGCGCCCAATGAAATGGTTTGGCCAACGATGGAAGAGTCGGCCACGACCGGCCACGCGGTCGTCGACCCGAAGGGCGTGATCGTTCCGCGTTCGTAGCCAGTGACCGCGAACGCGGTTGCGGCCGGCGGCATGGACAGGCGCCCAACGCCGAGCAGGCCCCGAAGCTTCGGCCACGATATCTCGCGGTCGCCGGGAACCAGGACGAATAGGTAGTCATCGTCGGCCCGCCTGACCACGAGGGTCTTGACGATTTGGCGGGGATCGATTCCGCGCATCGCTGCCGCTTCCGCCAACGATTTGGCAGGGCCGTGGCGGGTGATGGTGAATGCGATTTCGGCTTGGCGCAGGGCCTCGATTGCGCGCGTTTCGCTCATCCTGCAAGCGTAACCTCGCCGGGAACCAAACCCGTGCGCATAAGTGCCGGTGGCGCCGAGGGGATCGTCAGTCCCTCGGCGCCACCGGCCACCACTTGGCGATTGCGCGCAGGCTATTTCTCCGAGATCGCCGCCAGCTGCTCGGCTAGCGAGGCGATGTCCGCTTCGTATCCATCGATGTCCGCGGCCAGCGCGGCGATGGATTCGGTGAGAGTCGCCGTCTTGGCCGCGTAGGAGGAAATGCGTGTCGCGTTCCGGTCCACCGCGCGTTGGGCCTTGGCCCGGGCTTTGACCGCCGCGCTGTCATTCGCGGATGCCACCTGGACGGCGGTGGCGGCGCTCGTCGCCTTTGCTTGTGCCTTCTTGTAGGAGACCGTGCGCTTCTTCACGGTCTTCTTCGCTGCGCGAATTTTCGCCGACGAGGCCCGCCTCTTCGCTTTGGCAAGTTTCGCCTTGGCGCGGGCGAGTTTCTTTTTGGCCGCCAACGCCTTCTTCTTCGCGGCGCTCGCAGCCTTTGCGGCTGCGGTCTTGGCCGCCGCGGTCGCCTCCGCCGCCTTCTTTTCGGCGCTCAGATCAGCGGCTAGCTCCGCCCTGGTCGATTCGGCGTCCGCCGCCAATGCCGCCGTGCCGTTGAGTTGCGCCGCGGCGGCAGCCCGCGCGTCCTGGGCTGCTGTTAGTTGCGATTCTGCGGAAGACTTGGCGGCGTTCAGCGCACCATAAACATTAGAGTGATCCGAGGCCGTAGATGGACCTTGCGCTTATTAACGTGGGGTCCGGCGGCGACCTACTTGCCGACCAAAATGAGTTTCATTTTTCCGGGTTTCGTGACCGAGGAAACTCCGATGATCAGCTTCGTGCGGGATTGCTCCGCAAAGGTTGGCTTGTAGCTCGCGACTGTCGATTTGTTGAGAACCTTGATAACGCGCAGCTTTTGAGTCTTCTTACCCTTGAGTTTCACGTTGACCCGTTGGTTCTTCTTGAGCTTCCAGGCCTGCGCGGCACTCCTAGGCCCTTCTTTCACTCCAATAACGATTGGCTGCGTAACTCCCTTGACCTTCACCTGGGCGAAAGTAGTGAGGAGTTTAAGGGCGTTCTTAGGTTTGCTGATTCCGGCCAGGCTCGTGCGGAACGTGGAGGTGATAGTGACCGCCTTGGGTGCGGCCAGCGTGGGGGTCGCGCCCGTTGCGTTCGAGGCTGCCGTTGTTGCGCTCGCCGCAGCGACGACGCTTTCCGCCGCTTGGGCGGGTGCGGAGGCGCCGAGCGTCGATGCGGCCAGCAGCGCGGCGATGGCGAGGGCGGTCATTTTATTGCGCATTTACTTCTCACGTTTCATATGTAGTTGCTGTGTGTGGTTGGCCTGCCTCGCGATTATACGCAGGGCGAATGGAGTCGCTACCGCGCGGAAGCCACTGTGCAAAGGAACCGTGCGAATCTAGTGCCGATGAGATCGTGCGCGGCAGGTCCGGGGTGCAGTGCGTCCGGGAGCGGCAGGGCCTCGGCGTCGGCGGCGCCGAACAGTTCTAGCCCGTCAATGAGGTGGAGGTGGGGGTCGGAGCGCTCGTTCGAAATTGACGTGAGGAGGCGTCGAATTGACGTGAGGGTGAGGTGCCTCGGCGCGGCATCGGCGGGATCGCCTGTTGCGATGAAGCGTGCGGTGCCGGTGGCGAATGCGGCGGGATCGAAGGCACCGGGGCCGGGCGTGTCTTCGTGGATGCCGCAGAAAATCGGCGTGATTAGCAGGATCGGTGTGGTTGGATGGCCGTCGCGGATCGTGTCCAAGAATCCGTGTACGAGCGGGACGAAGATGCGCTCATGCATGGCGTCGAGGTTGACGACATTGATTCCGATGCTCGCGGAAATAACGTCCGCGCGCGTTTGCGCGATCTGGCGTGCAATAAACGGGTCGGCCATCGCGCTGCCGCCGAACCCCATATTGATGAGGTCGACGTTTCCGGTGTTGCGGGCCGCGACGACCGGCCAGATGCCCGTCGGCGAGGCCGCGTTCGAGCCCTGGCTGATCGAACTGCCGTAATTGATCCAGGTGACTCCCGCCGCGGCGACGGGTAAGGCGGCCGCGTCGGCAACGAGAGAACGGAGTTCGACCTGTTCATTGAAGGGAAGCCACATGGCGATGTGGTGGGTTCCGGTGGGTAAGTCACTGATCGTGACGACGTCGTCGGGGCCGACGGTTCGCGAGGTCGTGCCTGTCGCGAAGTCGGTTTCCAGCGCGGTTCCGCCCGTGAGCGCGTGGCTCGCGATTATGTGGCCGTCGACCTCGATGTCGATTTGCCCCCGCGGACGCGTGATCCCGGCGTAGGTGAACCGCGTTGTGTGGACGGTCAATTCGACGGTGGTTGCGGCCGTCAATAGTTCGACGCGCACGCCGGATGGCTGAGCCTCGGCGCCCATCAGTTGGGGGTCGCGGTAGCGATGGCGGTTGGCGGTCGCGATGCGGTGGGGGATTGCTCCCTCGCTCGTGATTTCGAGGTCCGCCGCGCCGCGGACGAACTGGTCGGTAAAGGGAATGGTGTGCTTGGTTCTCACGAGTTTGCCTGTCGGTGTATCGGTTGCGTACTCCCTTGAGTCTGTCACCCGCCCCACAGGCATCGCTAGGTATTTACCTGCTTGACGCGAGCGTAATCGCGGGGAGCGGGGCGGCGGGGTCGATTGCTTGCGGTTGTGCTTGCCTTGTGCGGAGTGCCTTGGTCGTTTCATGCCATTGCTGGCAGGGGGCTGAGCTTGTCGAGTCTTCTGCCTCGCGCCGTGCAATGCCCTTGCTGGGAATCGTATTCAGGCCCCTCCGATAGACTTCGTCACGCGGTGCCAGTCCGTGCGCCCGTGCTGGGAATCGTATTCAGGCCCCTCCGATAGACTTCGCAAAACCCTTTACGGGACTCAGCCACAGCTGGGAATCGTATTCAGGCCCCTCCGATAGACTTCTGGAGCACGAGTGCCTGTCCAGCCTCATGCTGGGAATCGTATTCAGGCCCCTCCGATAGACTTCTGAACCGAGCATGAACGCCGCCGATTCCGCTGGGAATCGTATTCAGGCCCCTCCGATAGACTTCGGTTGATCGCCGCGTGGTCGCGCGCGTAGCTGGGAATCGTATTCAGGCCCCTCCGATAGACTTCAAATGTTGATCGAGTCGGGCTTGTATCCGCTGGGAATCGTATTCAGGCCCCTCCGATAGACTTCTCGATCGTCACCGACTGCCCAGCGGGAAGCTGGGAATCGTATTCAGGCCCCTCCGATAGACTTCCAAGTGAGTTGTCTACGCCCCTTAGATGGCTGGGAATCGTATTCAGGCCCCTCCGATAGACTTCACGACCGACGACGACTACTACACGACAGGCTGGGAATCGTATTCAGGCCCCTCCGATAGACTTCGCTACGCTGCGCTCCGCTGGTCGCTCCCGCTGGGAATCGTATTCAGGCCCCTCCGATAGACTTCTGGACTTCTGGCACCCTGGCGCACTCTTGCTGGGAATCGTATTCAGGCCCCTCCGATAGACTTCTCCGATCTGCGCCATGCTTATGCGTCCAGCTGGGAATCGTATTCAGGCCCCTCCGATAGACTTCCCGACCGTGCCCGCGGCGACGAGATACGGCTGGGAATCGTATTCAGGCCCCTCCGATAGACTTCGACTGCCCGCTCACCGCTCGCCGCTCACGCTGGGAATCGTATTCAGGCCCCTCCGATAGACTTCTGCACAAACTCCGACAATGGCCCGGAATGCTGGGAATCGTATTCAGGCCCCTCCGATAGACTTCAAGTGTTGATCGAGTCGGGCTTGTATCCGCTGGGAATCGTATTCAGGCCCCTCCGATAGACTTCGCATTACTAACCCTGAATACCGCGAGACGCTGGGAATCGTATTCAGGCCCCTCCGATAGACTTCTGCCGGCAGACCTGAAAACCGCGGATTCGCTGGGAATCGTATTCAGGCCCCTCCGATAGACTTCACCGTGGTCATCGTGCACCGGTAAACCCGCTGGGAATCGTATTCAGGCCCCTCCGATAGACTTCACGCGATCCGTCGCGAAGGGAAGCACGTGCTGGGAATCGTATTCAGGCCCCTCCGATAGACTTCTAATCTGCGCATAATCCGCGCGTTCAGTGCTGGGAATCGTATTCAGGCCCCTCCGATAGACTTCTAAAGGGTTCGCAGCATGACCGCCCTGGGCTGGGAATCGTATTCAGGCCCCTCCGATAGACTTCGGTTCACCCGCCGAGCCTCTCCAGGAACGCTGGGAATCGTATTCAGGCCCCTCCGATAGACTTCACCGCGTGGGCTGAAGCGTTGGATTCTCGCTGGGAATCGTATTCAGGCCCCTCCGATAGACTTCCACGGGGCCGCGCTCGGGCTTGTTCTATGCTGGGAATCGTATTCAGGCCCCTCCGATAGACTTCCGTGGGATTTCGTGCGAACGATCTTCGGGCTGGGAATCGTATTCAGGCCCCTCCGATAGACTTCTCCGGCGCGAAGTGGGCGCGCGCGGCGGGCTGGGAATCGTATTCAGGCCCCTCCGATAGACTTCACACGCGCAACGGCGGCATCACTGTCCTGCTGGGAATCGTATTCAGGCCCCTCCGATAGACTTCGATAGTCGCTGTCGCCGTTCCTGTTCGGGCTGGGAATCGTATTCAGGCCCCTCCGATAGACTTCGCAAATGCGGTGCCGTAATCAATGAGACGCTGGGAATCGTATTCAGGCCCCTCCGATAGACTTCCGCTAATTACGCCCTAGTGTCGGCAATCGCTGGGAATCGTATTCAGGCCCCTCCGATAGACTTCACGACTTTGCGTGCGCGTTTGATTTGAAGCTGGGAATCGTATTCAGGCCCCTCCGATAGACTTCTGCACAAACTCCGACAATGGCCCGGAATGCTGGGAATCGTATTCAGGCCCCTCCGATAGACTTCCTCACGGCAACGCGATCCCCTCGACCGGGCTGGGAATCGTATTCAGGCCCCTCCGATAGACTTCTGTTCGCCCCGAACCTCCGTACGCCACTGCTGGGAATCGTATTCAGGCCCCTCCGATAGACTTCCCTGCAAGCAGGTCGCTCACCGGCCTGAGCTGGGAATCGTATTCAGGCCCCTCCGATAGACTTCGTCGTGCCCTCAAGCCCACCAACACCCAGCTGGGAATCGTATTCAGGCCCCTCCGATAGACTTCGCGATGCGGCTTTGAGCGATTCGAGAGGGCTGGGAATCGTATTCAGGCCCCTCCGATAGACTTCTGCCCACCCTGCGCAGACCCTGACCGAGGCTGGGAATCGTATTCAGGCCCCTCCGATAGACTTCAGTGCTGCTCGCCAGTGACAGAGAGCTTGCTGGGAATCGTATTCAGGCCCCTCCGATAGACTTCCTCTACACGTTTTCGGATACGGCCTAGTGCTGGGAATCGTATTCAGGCCCCTCCGATAGACTTCAGTTCGGTGTCGGTGAGGGTTTTGAGGTGCTGGGAATCGTATTCAGGCCCCTCCGATAGACTTCGTCAGAGGCTCCGGCACAACAAACCTATGCTGGGAATCGTATTCAGGCCCCTCCGATAGACTTCTCGCACTAGGCACTAACATCTAGGCAACGCTGGGAATCGTATTCAGGCCCCTCCGATAGACTTCACCCTAGCGCTGTACTCACTACGCCTATGCTGGGAATCGTATTCAGGCCCCTCCGATAGACTTCTGAGAGGCCCTAATCGTGGTTCTGACCTGCTGAAATAGGTCAGAACCACGATTAGAAAAGCAGCAGCGGAGCGGGTGCCTGCTCGATGTCGGAGGGGTCTCCGTTGCAAAAACGGAAACCTTGGGACCACTGCCGATCAGTGACGCGAAGTATGCGCACCTCCCCACCCTTAGGTAGGTACGCAGACAAGGTTGAAGCGAGCCGAAGGCTTGTTGCGGACGTTACGGAGTATCGCGCATACACCGACAACTGGACCATTTGAAAGCCTAAGTCCTTCAGGAGATGGCGATAGGCGGTCGCTTCCCGGCGCTGTTCCTTAGTTTGGACTGGCAGATCGAACATGACGATTGCCCACATCGGATCCTCACTCATCGTCAATGACTTCCTCGGGTCCGTCCCACACCGGCACGTCCAGCTTTGCCACTTCGCCTTCAACGTAGCGTCCGAAGCGTTGCGCCAATGAATCCATCTCTGTCGTGAGAATCCGGCCGCAACCGAAGCCCATTCGTGATGCATTGACCAGGTGCTTTTTGGTCGCAGGGGCGTCCATGCCGGGGGCTTCCACATCGATCTGCGCGACGGCGTAGTCGATGGCCGGGCGGAACGGCTCGATCATGTCGTCGACCAGTGAGAATGGGTTGCTGCGGCCGCGATGGAATACGCCCAGGGTGGGGCTGAGCCCGGCTGCCAGTACCGCACGGATTCCGTGACCGCGCAGTATGGTGTACGCGTAGTTGAGAAGTGCGTTTCGTCCCTCCGCGGAACCGGGTATGCGGGAGAACTCTTCGTGGCCGAAAAGGCGTTGCCAGTAGATACGAGCCGCCAGGCCCTCGCGGTTCTCGGGATCGCCGGACCTAACCGAGTTAGCAATGTCGCGAAGTTCATTCCCACCTGACCTGCCGATGGCATCCAGGGTGTGAGCCTGGCCGAGGATCTTGGCGCGCACGACCCGGCCCCACGCATTCTTTCGCCTGGGGGCGCTGAGCGCTGCTTGTGCGCGGTTGCGAGCGCCGACGCGGGTCGTATTCGACCACGCATACGCACCACCGACGGGGACGCCTCGCCAATCGCACATAAGTATTGCAACGTCATGCTCGGTCGCGGCGATGAGCGCACCGCCGGATACACTCGAACGAGCACCGATCAGCACGACGGCTAAATCGGCGAGCATCGCACGTCCCACAATTTCGCCATCGACACATACCTGAAGCTCACCGCGCCGATGCCGTATCGAGACAGGTGAACTTGTTACATCAAGAACCTGCCAGCCCCTAGCCATGTCACGTCACTCAGCCTGCGGCGACCACGAGACTGGGAGGTGGGCGGCGGATTCCTGTCTTTCGCGTCCGAGGGTGTCGCGACGGACAACCTTTAGACCAGGCATCTGCATCAGGACGTTTATTTTGGGCCGCCATGCTTTCTGAATAACTGTCGTGGCGTTTTCTGAGAGGTCGGCGGGGGTCGCTTCCTTCGACAAGAGGAGGGGGCGGACTTTTAAGGTTGTGGGTGATTCCAATCCAGTTACCTCCCACCGAGTAATACCCGGGAAAGCCTCAAGGAACTCACCAATCGATCCGCGGGCGATTGGTACCTTCACCTGTATTTCATCCCCCGGCACCAGCCAGCCCAGATACTCGGCCTCGCCGTTCACTACCGCGTTGCGGCATTTCGTTTCGGCAGTTCGCATACTGATTGAACCGGGATCCAGATCGAATCCGAATACGTCACCGCCGCGGGCACCGCGCAGGTCAATCGCGAAGACTCGAATCATTCCGTAGACGGTCTTGCCGCGGTGTTGGAAACGGTAGACGCGTGCATGGTGCAGTGCGTCACCGAGTTTCACCCACCCGCCGCGAACCGTCAATGCGGCCGCAGGCGTGGGGAAAAACTCGAGGGGGTCCATCGCCTCGACTAGCCTTCCTTGCACGCGGATGCGACGAGCAGACGATTCGGGTAGACCCCGCTGCGGGTCGTAGTCTTCGTGCCTTGTCAGCGCATGCCACAGCGCGGGCGTTGATGCCCGATCTATGAGTGAGGCTGGTAGCTCATCGCCCAGGCGGATTACGGGGGCGGAGGCCTCGTTCTTCTTCGTTTTCTTTGGATAGAACGAGGCCACCTGATCCTCATGCAGCCTGCCGACGTTTGGCGTGAGTCTTAGCGGGCGGCGGACGATGATGGTGTCCTCGTCCAGCGCGCGTTGCAGCAGACTGACCGCAGCTTCCATGCGATGTTTCCACCTGCGGAACTCTGAAACGAGTGCTGGCGTCGATCCTTCATGGGTCTTCCACCCGGCCGCGTCCGCGGTGGGCGTATAACGCGCAGCGTCCCGCATCGCAAGCCGCTCGCCAAGCACCTGGGCGGCGTAGGGCTTCATGAGAGCGACCACGGCCGCGTCGACAACGTGATGGCGCCGGTCAAGGCGTTGCTTACCCTGTCCGCCGATCATCGTGAAGGCCTTGTCAATGCCGGCGGCGCGGCGCGCCTGTGCGGTTATCGACCCGCGGTAGACATTTACCTTTGTTTCGTCTTTGAAGTGCGCCTGGATGCGGGCCGCGAGTTCCCGTGCCATCCACGCGACCGACTCCATAGGACGCTCGTCAGTATCGTCGTAATTCGCAGTCTGGATGTTACGAATGACCCGCGTCTTCAGCGATCGCAGGGCGGCAGGATTCGGTAAATCGGAAAGGTGTCGCCAGGCTTTGACCCGTTTCACGGCATCTTTGACTGAGATGTTCGGGTTGGTGCTCCTTTCTGCCCACACCGCGAAAGGCGTGTTCGATTTTGAGAGGTTGCACGAGACGCAGACCGCAACGAGGTTATCTTGGGTCGAGCGGCTACTTTTCCCGCGGCGCGGTCTGATGTGATCCAATTGGGAGGAGGCGTAGGTGATGCCCGCACCGCAGTAGACGCACGTGGCGTCTTGGCGCTCGACGATAAGGAACCGGCGTACCTGTTCGTCGCGCACTTGATCGGTTGGCGTGCCGGTTTCTGCGGCAAACCGTTGCCTGGCGGCTTCACGTTTCCGCCTGCGCGATTCCGCTTCCCGCTCCATTTCGCGGGCGCGAGCGACGCTCACAAACGCGTCGCGCACGTGTTCGATGACGACCCTTTCTGGCGCGCCCCAGCGGCGTCCGACTTGTTCAAGCCACCGCCCGACGATGCGGGTTACGCGGTCAACGGCCGGGTTTCCGATCGTTGCCCCGATGGGATCGACGGGTGGGCGCCAGTCGTTGTCTACTCCGAATTCCGCCTGTAAGGCTGCATGGAGGTCCAATTCGGAAGAGGATAATCTGGCATTCAGGCGCCGCAACGAATTGACCGAATAAGCGGCTCTGCCGCGGGGCAGATCCAGCGCTTCCAATTTGATGAGTTCTTCAGGGGTCAACGATGCGAATAATTCGTCGACCTCCGCCTGCTCTTCGGAGCTTGCCTCGGTCTGCCGCGACCCGGCTATCAATTCGGTAAATGCAGTCCGGTCAGCCTCATTTGCATCGCGCCACCATTCTCTGACAGCGCCAACAGAGCACCGGCTCATGAGGTGATTGGTTCGATCCGTTGGCGGGCGTGTTGCGGGTTCGCCGTCGGGACCCGCGTTGGCGGTTCCCATGAGCGAGCGCCGCGGTATCCCCAGGAGTTCGGCGACCATGCCCCAAGTCGGAGATTCCGAATCGCTCCAGGCCAGGAGCCAATCGGCGACGATCCTGCGTTGGTCCTTGTCCAAGGGGTGCTCGGTGCCGGCCTCGGATATTCGCAGATTTGCGATGGTGGCGCGGATGCGGAACTCTTGGAAAGCCGGCGAGGATTTCGAGGATCGCGGGTGCGCGCGCTGACCGGGCAGGGGGTCTTTTCCGACCCGGCCTTCCGCTGACCCGCGGGGCGATTCCGCAGCGAATACGGCTTGCTCAATGGCCCATGCCGTGTCTGGATCGACCTGTTGGACCTCGAAAATGGTGTGTAACTCATTCGCAAGGTCGCTTTGGAGGAGGCGGGCGACCATGGCGCCGCTCGGTCCGCGGAGCTTCGGGCCCGCGGGGAGTCCCGACTTTTCGGCGATTGCCTCGGCAACGATTTGTCCGACCGTCATGATCTCGCCGTCGCTATTGTTTGGCGATACGCCAAGCAAATCCGCCATCTTTTCGAACGGCTCGCTGGGTGCGGTGTACCCCCGGAGCGCTTCCACGCGCTGATACGGGTTGCGCCAACCGCGGTGGCGCGCGATGTGGCGTACGGATTCCGCAATCATTAGCGCCCGGCGATCGGGATCCGCGATAAATCCGCCCGCTAGTGCGGCGCGATATAGCCATGGTGCGCGGGGGTCCTTAGGCGGTTGAGTTGCCACTTGGAATCCGTTGCTAGCCAAGACCGAATCAAGTTCTTCGAGCCGGAGCTTGCGCCTGCGGTACCTGCGTCTGGTGCGCCGCGCGATCCCTGCAGCTTCCAGCCGGCTGGTAGCTGCCTTTTCGAGTCCCCGGTGCACGCCGCCGTCGTGCAGAAATGTCTGGGCGTTAAGTAGGGCAACTGGGGTGCCATCATCGTCTAGCTCCCACAGCGCTACCCCTACCGAGTTCGCGCCGACGTCAATGCCAGCGACCGTGCGGGTCATCTTTGACTCCTTGCTGCGATATCCGCGCCGGGAACGCGCCACCTAGTGGCGGTGCCCGAGCGTATTGATTTATATAAGCCGAACGCCCGCAGGGTTACCCGCGGGCGTGTCGGTGGAGAATTCAGTCCCGCTAACCTGTCGGGACCTACTGGGAATCGTAAGTTCAAAGTTACAGGTGGATGTTCTTACAGGTCAAGCACTTAAATCGTGCATTTGCCCGGCAGGTCAGGTGGGCGCTGTGCGCCGTGTGCGTGTGTTCTATGGGCGGCACAATGCTTGGCGATGGTGGGCGAACCTCGCTGCGGCGCCTGCGATTGCTCCAATCGATGTCCGGGCGCAGCGGCGGACGTGCATAAGGGTGGCGCGGTGAATTAATGCGCACCGTTTTGAAACGGGGTCTGTGACAGACAAAAGAAATCTGGAACGCCAAGGAAAATCGAATCTTCACGGTGCACTCCTTTGTGCAGTTGCTCGATTAAACGAAAGCGAGAAGCTTCGATGAGGTGAAGCACGATTCCCAGCCACGAAGACCCCTCGTTTGTAAGAACATGGTGCCATGAAGACCAATGTTGGTTCAATCCCTTCGGATATCGCTTCCGCGAGGGGGCAAGGGCGGGGGGCGCTCGTCATTAATTACGGGGACGAGGCCCGGCTTCCGCGTCTTGCATGAGTTGCGTTTTGGTGTGGAGTTGGGGCTCTGACAACGAATGTCAGAGGGCTGCCATAGCGTCTGTGCGCGTCACCGGGTTCATCTTTTGAAACGGGAGGCGACTCATTGATACGCGATTTGGAAGTTGGTGGTTGTGATGACATCTAAACAGGTGGTACGGCAATTGAGGTCGGCGGTGGTGCTGTGCACCGCCGTGGGGTTGGCGAGTTTTGTGCCGAGCGCGAATGCGGCCGAGCGATCCACTGCAAGCGGTGAAGTGGCGGTGGTCGCTGCAAGTGCGGACAGCCCCAAAATCGTGAAGCAGCCCAAGTCGACCGCGGTTGTGAAGGGCAAGAAGGCGAGGTTCACTGTGAAAGCGAAAGGCTCAGGCCTGACGTATCAGTGGTCGGTCAAGGCGCGGGCGGGTTTATGGAAACGAGTTAGTGGAAAGGCCGGCAAGAAGAAGACGCTTGTTCTCAAGGCCAAGGGGGCTTACGACGGAGCCTCGGTGAGGGTCGTCGTGGGCGGCAAGGGCACGGGCAAGAAGACATCTAGGACGGCGCGGCTCACGGTCATCTCGCGGCCAACCTTCGAATTGCAACCAGCGAGCCCGCTGGTCGACGCGGGGTCCGCGCTGACGCTAAAGGCGAGAGCCAGTGGCAATGCCGTCAAGTATCGCTGGGAACGGAGCTCGAATAACGGCGCGTCCTGGCAGGCCGTCACGTCGTACCGCAGTTCGCCTGATCTGAAACTGACGCCGAAGCTCAAGGAATCGGGCAACCGTTACCGGGTTACGGCGAAGAACGCTGCTGGTATTCGGACGAGCCGTGCGGCGATCATCGTCGTGAATTCGACGCGAAATGACGCTTATGCCGAGGGCTCGACCGTTGTAATGAATAACTGGACTGTTCTGATCGACCGAGCGGTGTATGACTTGACGGACTCCGGGGATCAACTCGTCTTTGGGATGACCAAGGCGTGCTATAGGGGACCTGGAAAGGCGCTGGCTTGGAGCGATCTGGCAATCGAGTACGTCGGAACGAACGGGGTCGTTTACGACAACGGAGACGTCTTTATCGACGGTGACATCTGGGACGCGCCCGAGGTCTACACCGGCGGCTGCGTAGCTTTCCCATCGTTTGCCTTCCCCGCGCACGGCACGGCGCTTGGCGGTGTTTGGCGAATTAAGGACAGGTCTGATTGGAACGTTGACTCGGTGGCCTTCGTCGAGGGCCCGACAAAATCGTAGCCCCGTGTCTTCCGGGGCGTCATGACCGGCGAGCTTGCGGTCGTGACGCCCCGTTGTGCCGTCGCGCGAAGCTATGCGGAGCGTGCAGACGGTTGAGTGGCAAGCATGCCGACCGAGCGCTGCAGAGGCGCGGTGTGCTGAGTGCGGTTGGTTAGCGTTGGGGGTCGCGGTTGGGCCGGCGCTATGTGACGCGGTGGTGTGTTGAGTGCGGTTGGTTAGCGCCGGGGGGTCGCGGTTGGGCCGGCGCTATGTGACGCGGTGGTGTGTTGAGTGCGGTTGGTTAGCGCCGGGGGGTCGCGGTTGGGCCGGCGCTATCTGACACGGTGGTGTGTTGAGTGCGGTTGGTTAGCGTTGCCTGTCTGGTGCCGGTGGTTGGGGTTGTGTGTCTGGTGAGCTGGATGCGATGACAGTGCTGCGCGCAGCGATATCGTTGAGAGATGTCTGAAAGTACAGTTCGCCACTACCTTGAGAGATTTGGGCGCTCGCACGACATCCGTGTTTTTGCCCAGTCATCCGCAACCGTTGAACTGGCCGCGCAAGCCGTTGGGTGCGAACCTGCGCGGATCGCGAAGACCCTGTCGCTATATTCGCAGGACGGTAATGCCGCGGTGCTGATCGTTGCGGCGGGCGATGCGCGGATCAACAGCGGGGACTTCAAGCGGGCCTTCGGATATAAGGCGAGATTCCTGCAATCCGATGACGTCGCGCGGCTCACCGGCCACGAGCCCGGTGGGGTGTGCCCGTTTGCCAACCCAGAATCCGCCACGATCTATCTCGATGAATCACTGCGCAGGTTCGAAACCGTCTACCCCGCCGCAGGGAGCGCTAATTCGGCAATCGAACTAACGCTGAGCGACCTCGAGGAACTATCCAACGCGGCCGGGTGGGTTAGCGTTGCGCGTCTTCCACTCGGCTAGGGGTATTGCGCTTGGCGGCGCTGCGCGGTGCTGTGGCGCGGATGGGCGCGGATGGGCGCGGATGGGCGCGGATGGGCGCGGATGGGCGCGGGCGGGTGAGCTTCGTGGAGGGGCGCTGCGCGGTGCTGTGGCGCAGATGGGCGCGGGCGACAGGCGTTGCGGTGACAGCGTCGGGACCCGACGCGATCAGAACGGCGGTTCCTCGTCATCGTCGACGGCTGCAGTCTTGAAAGAGCGCTTCAGGAGACGTTCGTATCCGGTGGGCGGTGCGCCGGTGGCTGCGCGCCTGAGGTGCCGGACCTCTTCATCTATGCCGGGCGTGATGATGTATGCGTGCCCGGTCGGCGTAGTCCACCTGAACGTTCCCGGCGTCATCTGCACAAGCGTGTGGCCGCCGTCGGTCTTGATCTGGTGATCTCGTTTGCAAAGCGGGCCCAGGTTAGCGGCACTGGTCACACCGCCATGTCGGTGAAACTCTTCGGTGTGATCGAGTTCGGCGCTCTGGGCACTAACCGAGCACCCCGGTCTCACGCAGTACCTGTCGCGAGTCCTCACGTAATCCGCCATTTCAGCGGGTGGCCGATATCGCGTCCGGCCGACATCCAAAACGGCCCCAGATTTAGGATCTGTGACGATCCTGCGCCACACTCCGCCCGCGGCTAGCGCCCTGGCGGTGTCGGGATGGATTGGCCCGAAACCGTCCAACTCAGCGGGTTCGTTGCTGTCGCCCAGCAACACGTTGAGGGGGACGGTGACATTGATCTGCGCGCGCACCGGCAGACGCTTTGACTCGGAACCGGCATCGTCCGTGTCGATAGGCGCACCACTCAACGCCTCGACAGTGTTGGCGGGGCTGCCGAAAGGCTCGGTGGCCGGGGTCTCAAGCTGCGCTGTGGTTGTGTCGGCGGGGCGTGCTGGGCGAGTGAGCCGCGGTTGCGGGCTAGTGGGGGTGCTGGCGAATGCGGCGAGGAACTCGCCATTGTGCTCGTTGCCATTGGCGCCGCGCGTGGTTTGGCAGCTTGCCCCGCTGCACGGGTTCAAAATGGCCGCGACCAGCAGATCCGCACGGAGTTGGTCTAAGGTCCGCTTGTCGCCGCCGTTGCGCACCGACCGAGCCTGATGGTCCAGTACCTTGTCAACAGCGATTGCATCCGCGGCGGGCAGCACGGCCTGCCAGCTAGCCATGTCGTCGGGAAGAGGCCGCGGACGTTCCACTCGCCGCCGCTTTCTGGCACCCTCAACCGCAGCTTGGTCATGGCCGTAGAGGCGGACCCGTTCGCGGGCAATGGCCCGCCCTAACTGTGCGGGAGTCTTGGCCCCGGCGGAGGGGAGAACTCGTCCCTGAATGATGCTTGCGTCCTCGATGTCGACGCAATCCAATTCGCGGGCGACAGTGCGCGCCTTTTCGGGGCTGATGTGACCCGACTGAAGTGCGCGCCCGGTTAGATCGAGGCGCCCCAAGAACAGCTCCCTAGCCAGCTCAACGCGTTGCCGTGCCTGCATGCGTGAGCACTGAAGCCGGATCGCGACCTCGTCACCGGTCGTGTCCTTTACGGTCACTTCCCCGGCACTGGCGGGCCAATCCGGGCGCATGCTCGGTCGCGTACTCAGTTCGGCGATGGCGCGCAGTTGTTCTGCCTCAACCCATGACCGCATTCTGTCCCACGCGGCGATTGCATCGACGAGTTCCTCGTCTTGATAGCTAGCAGGATCGATGTTTCCGAGCACGAACCCTAACTCCGCGCACGGCAGAGAGTCGTTCATTGTGGCGCCCAGAAGGCGTTCGCGCGGATCCAACTCCCGCAGACGTCCAGTTGGTTCTACAACAACGTAGCCCGCGTCGTCGGTTCCTGAGGAAACCAACGTCCACGGTCCCGGATCATCTGAACCGTCGGTGGGCGAATCCTCGTCCCAACTGTCATCTTCAAACTCGGTTCCGAACGGTTCCTCATAAAGCGACCGCTCGCGCATTTGTTCTTGCATCCACTCGGGAATGGGGGGCGGGTCGAGAAGGTACGCCGGTGGCTCCTCATCAAGCATGCGACGGTTTGATGCGTGGCCGCCCGATGCCGGCTGCGCGGTGGCGGGCGCGTAGCCGTTGAGGCGCAGGTGGGCGGCGAATGTGGCGACCTCCCACGAGCTTGAGCGACGATTCTCCATGCAGCAATCATACAGGTGTTCGAATCCGAATGCCAGTCGAACGGACGTCGAATCGCAAGTTTAGTTACGAGTGGGGGTCACCCCCGTGTATTTCATCGCTTGACGAAATGCGCGCCCGCCCGCGGATGCTTGGCCGTCGTCGGGCAATGTCAGAGGCTAGGTGCAGACTGCGAGTACGTAACATTAGGAAGCGCATGGCGCTCGTCCGCGGCATCATGGAGGGTTGAATTGCAGTGAAAATGACACCGAATCTCTACGTCAAATCCGCATTGGACTATCTGGCATCGCGGCTCGATCCGATCATCGGTGAGCGATTCGCGCGCGAACTGGGCGGCCACCCCTGGACCGTGATATTGCGAATTATCGACGAAAAGAAGGGGCGGAAACCCTCGGACGAGTACATGTGCGGTGATTTGCAACCGCAATTGCGTATGCTCACGGAATGGCTCGGGGAGTTCGCGTATCCGTTTGACCGTGGTGATCGAATTTCGCGAACGCTGGCGGGGGAGCTGAGAATCTTTCGCAATAGGCTTTCCCATACATATCGATTTGAGATGGACGAGGCCTATCGCGCCGCAGACACAAGCGCGCGACTACTTGCTGAGTTGGCCGACGCGGGTGCTACGCATGCGCGCACTATAGCTGATGACATTCTTATGGACTTAGCTAGGGAGCGCGGACTCACACGAAGTGCGGTGGACGAGGTAATCGCCAAGACGGACAGCTCGATTGTCGCGGATGAGGGTGCGCTGTCTGGCGGTGGTGCGGATGGCGGTGCGGGTGCCGGTGCGAGTGCGGGTACGGTGGCTGGCGGTGGCGCGGATGCCGGTGCGGGTGCGCTGCCTGGCGGTGGCGCCGGTGGTGCGCTGGGCTATGGGGCAAAGCAGCGTCATCAGGGCCTCGTCCCCACCCCGACAGGGGCAACCCGCGGGCAAAGCCGAATTGGAATCGAGGGTGAGTGGGCTGATGAGCACGTCGAGCCTGCTCCCGAAGTGATGGCGAGCGATAGGACGTTCATTGGGGCGTCCAGGCTCCCCTACCAGCCGTGGCAGGTCGCGCGGGACGGTGACCGGACCGTCATTGAGGACTTGCGTAAGAAGTCGCCCAGGTTGCAGGTCCGCTCTGTTGCTCTCGAGATCGTTGATTTTGAGTGGCCGATCGCAGTCGAACGCCTGGTTCGATTGACGGCGAGCTCGTTCGGGGTGACGCATCTGGGGGGCAAACTCAAGAAACAGCTTGAGCGTCAGGTGGTCCAGTGTGGAGCGTTCGTTGACGACGATAAGTTCGTGTGGCCCTCGGATATCGATCCGACAACTTGGGACCAGTTTCGTCCGAATGGCAGTGATGTCGGGCGGGAATTCACTCACATAAGCCCCGTTGAAATCGCGAATGCGGCAAAATTCATCAGCGCGAAGCGGCCCGAACTGGGGCGGGCGGAACTTGAATCGGAGGTACTGCGAACCTTTGGAAGGGCTCGCAGGTCAGGCAAGATACGCACGCACCTGGAAAATGCAATGGAGCGAGCGGGTTAGATGTATGCCACAAGCGCCGCGCAAACTGCGAGGGTCGCGATGATCTCGCCGATGCCGAGTTGCTTGGGTGATGCCTGCGGAGAGAAACGGGGAACAAGCGCGGCGCGAAGAGCAAGCGCGCCGGCGACGACCGCAAGCGCCCACCCCCACGGCACAGGGCCGGAATCAGATGCCGGAACGGGAAAATCGAAGGGGGCCCACGATCGCCGCATCGCAGCGGTTGCGATGGCTGCGGGTGATGTGGTGGTGGCTGTGGTGGCTGCGGGTGATGCTGTGCCGGGTGCCGTGCCGGGTGCCGTGCCGGGTGCCGTGCCGGGTGCCGTGCCGGGTGCCGTGCCGGGTGCCGTGCCGGGTGCTGTGCCGGGTGCTGTGCCGGGTGATGTGGTGGCTGGTGATGTGCCGGGTGCCGTGCCGGGTGATGTGGTGGGTGCTTGTGGTGGCTGCGGGTGCTGTGATGGTGGCGGGTGCGATGGCTGCGGGTGCCGGTGCCGCGGGGGCGCCCGCCGCCGCACCCGTCGTCGTTGCGGCGTAGGCAGCCAAACACGCCGCTGCGACCAATGCGAGATGGTAACCCACCGAGGCCGCGTAGACAATCCGATTACCGCGCTCGCGGATCATCGTCTTCACGTACAGGACCGTGCCAAAAAAGTACGCAAATAGCACCACTGCTGCCAGGCGGGCGGGGGCAAAGGGTTGCGATCCGATGACCGACCACCACACGGCGTGAGGTGCGAGCCCAACCCAAGCCGACACCAGTGCCATCGCACACGCTGCAACGGCCGTGATCGCGTCGTTCCACACCGACCTATCCGCACGCCGATATGAAGCATAGAGGCTGACCGCCACCAGCGGGAGAAAGAGCACACCCCAAGCGACGAGGAGTGGCGCCGAACTCATCACGGCGGCGACTAGGATCAGGGCCAGCGCGCCGTATACGAAGATCGGCGGGGCATACCGCGCAAAGCGCCGTGACTTGACGGCCAGTCCGCAGGCGTAGAAGGCGCAATAACCGCACAGCCAGGCCGCGGCAAGAGGAATATGCTGCCAGCTGGGCCGTGAAGCGATGGCGCCCATGACGAGTGGCGCAATGAGCATCGCCCACGCCCCATGATGCTGCGGTACCCATCCAGAGTTGCGATGGGAGCGTCGCTTTGGGGCGCGGGCGATCGGTGGCACAGGGGCCGATGTGTTGCCGGATTTGAGGCGGGTTGCGTCTGGGGCCGAAGGGCTTCGATGCATCAGCGTTGCCAGATCGCGGAACGAATCAAACGGAGGTTGACGAGTACGCGCCGATTCCGGTCAGCATTCCTGCCGAAATCATCAAGATGGTCGAGACGATCGACACTGCGAACAGCGCAACCGTGACGATGATCGCGGTCCGCTTGTTCTCTTCGTATCCCGCCAAGCTGCGACCGTTGCTGTCCCGCATATTCCCGGTCAGGATGATGATGAGATCGATCAGTGCCCAGATCCCCAGGCCGCCGCCCGTGATCAGCTTCAGGACACCGGTCCCGATCTTTCCGAGGTAGAAGCGGTCGATGCCCCAGCTTCCCAGAAGCAGCGATAGCAACCAGGTCACGATAAACGTCTTGTCCGATACGTAGGCATTTGCCAGGTACGAGTTGTACTCGGGTGCGGGAGCGCCATAGGGACTCTGCGGCGCTCCGTAATTCTGCTGAGTTGTGCCATAGGGGTTTGACTGTTGGCCGAAAGGCTGCTGAGGCTGTCCGTATCCGCCCTGCTGGCCAGCGGGATCGTTGTTGAACGTCATGGAATCTCCTGTGAAAAGGTCGCGGGCTTTGAACTCTACATGGATAGCAGCAGCGCGACAACGGAATCACAGGTGGCGAGGTCGGCGGGGGCCGCGCGGTGTGCGCAGAGGGGCGCGGTCGGCGGGTGGCGGGTGGTGTTTGCCGGGGGCATAAGGGGTGCGGTCGGCGGGGGCCGCGCGGTGCGCGCAGAGGGGTGCGCGCAGAGGGGCGCGGTCGGCGGGTGGCGGGGGGCATAAGGGGCGCGGTCGGCGGGGGCCGTGCGGTGCGCGCAATGCGCTAGCCCGGCAGCCACTCCACGGCGCGGCCCGCCGCGCAGGACAGCCGTGCGTCAAGAACGCGCTGGTTGCGCGAGCCGCGAAACGGCAGGCTCAGATCGCGCTGCGAAATCTCGAACGGGCCATCGACCAGCACATCGATCGAGCGCAGCAGATCGAGCTTGTCGGTCGACCCGGCGCGGGCCTCGTCCATGATTTGTTCGAACGTGTACCCCGACCAGCACCACACGTCCTTGGCGCGCCCGAACCGGGCCCTGAGCGCACCCACAATCCGCAGGCACACTCCCGTGTTGAGGAACGGCTCCCCGCCGAGCAGCGTCAAACCCTGCACGGCGACATGCCCCAGATCGTCCAGGATCCGCGCCTCCAGCGCCGCGGAATACGGCTCGCCGCAGCGAAAGCTCCAGGCGGATTCGTTGAAGCAGCCCTCGCACGCGAACAGGCAGCCCGAAACGTAAAGCGAGCAGCGCACGCCCTCGCCGTCGACCATCACGAACGGCTTGTAGTCGGCCACGTAACCTTGGCTGAGTTTCTCGGAGCGCCACTGCCCGGGCGCCGGTGTGCGCATCGCCCAGGCCTAAACGGGCAAGGCCGGCGGGTCGTCCGTCTTTGCCGCGGGGACAACCGGCGGGTCATCCGTCATCGCCGCGGCCGCAACGCGCAGGTCGCCCTCCAAGTGCTTGAGGCGGGACGAGATCTCAACGTGGCGCCCATGCACCATCGGCCGTTGCTGCGGGTTTCCCAGGTACCCACACGTCCGCTTGACCACGTCGCAACTGCGCGGATCCTGATTGCCGCAATCGGGGCATTCGAACCCGGCGGCCGTGGGGTGGAATTCACCCGCGAACCCGCACTCGTAGCAGCGATCGATAGGCGTATTGGTCCCCAGGTATCCGATCCGGTCATACGCGTAATCCCACACGGCCTCCAACGCTTTCGGGTTGGTGCGCAGCACCGGGTATTCGCAGTAGTGAATGAAGCCCCCGGAGGCGAATGGAGCATAGTCCTTCTCGAAGTCGATCTTTTCGAAGGGCGTGGGAGCCTTGCGCACGTCATAGTGGAAGGAATTGGTGTAGTAATCCTTGTCGGTAATGTCCGCAACGGCGCCGAACTTGGCCTTATCCAGTCGGCAGAACCGATCCGTGAGCGACTCGCTCGGCGTCGAATAGACCGAGAACTGATAGCCGTAGTGCTGGGTCCAGGCCTTGGCGCGAGAGGAAAGCCGCTGCAAAATTCGCAGCGTGAACGACTTCGCCTCCGGGTTGTGCTCCCATTGACCACCGAAGAACGCGGCCGCCACCTCGTACAGGCCGATATAGCCCAGGGAGACGGTGGCGCGGCCGCCCCGGAAGAGCGTATCGACGTCGTCATCGGGGGCAAGGTGACTGCCGAACGCGCCGTGCACATAGAGGATCGGCGCATTGGCGGGTACGGCTTCCTTGCAGCGTTCGATCCGGTAAACCAGCGCGTCGCGCACGGTCTCCAGTCGCTGATCCAGCAGATCCCAGAACGCGTCGGAATCGCCGCGGGTTTCGAGCGCGATGCGCGGCAGGTTCAGGGTCACCACGCCCAGGTTCATCCGGCCCTCAACGACGTCGTTACCGGCCGCATCCTGCCACCCCTGCAGGAACGAACGGCACCCCATCGGGACCTTAAAAGATCCGGTGATGTCAACGATCTTGTCGTAGCTGAGTATGTCGGGATACATGCGCTTCGTCGCACACTCGACGGCCAGCTGCTTGATGTCGTAGTTCGGGTCATCTTTGGTGAGGTTCACGCCACGACGCAGCGTGAAGATCAGCTTCGGGAAGATCGCGGTGCGCCGCTCGCGGCCCAACCCTCCGATGCGGATTTGCAGGATTGCGCGCTGGATTTCGCGCTCCAGCCACCCGGTTCCGAGACCAAACCCGACCGAGGTGAACGGCGTCTGGCCGTTCGAGGTGAATAGGGTGTTGATCTCGTATTCCAACGACTGCATCGCGTCGTAGATGTCTTTGGCGGTGCGCTCGCGGGCGTAAAGCTCGCGGTTCGGCCCCTGTGGGATCCACCGCTGCGCCTCCGCCATGTGCTTGTCGAAGTTCCGTTGCGCGAAGGGCGCCAAAAGCTCATCGATGCGGTTTACGGAGCAACCGCCGTACTGGCTGGAGGAAACGTTCGCGATGATCTGGGAGATTTGCGCGGTTGCCGTCTGGATTGAGCGCGGCGGGTCAACTTCCGCGTTGCCGATGCGGAACCCCTGCGAGAGCATGGTGCGGAAGTCGATCAGGCAGCAGTTCGTCATCGGCGCGTACGGGTGGTAGTCGAGATCGTGGTAGTGAATCTCGCCCTTGGCGTGGGCGTTCGCTACGTGCGCCGGCAGCATTTTCAGGCCGATCGCTTTGCCGACCGCGCCCGCGGTGAGGTCGCGCTGCGTGTTGAAAACGTCCGAATCCTTGTTCGCGTTCTCGTTGACGACGGCGGCCTCTTTGTCGAGCAGGCGGCTGATTGAGTGATTGATGTCCGTCGCCTTCGACCGGTTCAGGTCCTTGGTGACCCGGTAGTCGATGTAGACCTTCGCCACTTCGTATTCGCGAGATTCGAGGAGGATGTGCTCGACGATGTTTTGGATTTCGTAGATTTTCACCTCACCCTCGAGGCCGAAACGCTGCGTCACTTCGTCATCGATCGCGGCCACCAGCGAATCGATCGTGTGCTCGTGCAGCGGTGCCAGCAGGCCGTAAACCTCACTAAAAGCGCGTCGCAGGGCGATGCGGATCCGCGAGTCATTGAACGGGAGGGTGCGCCCGTCGCGCTTGCGCACACTCATGGAGGCCAGGGTTTGGGACGAGGCCGCCTCGCCACTTGTCACGGCGGCCGTGAGGTGCTCGGTGGCGTTGAGAAGGTCCGAGGCTCGTTCCGAATCAACGATCGTCACTGCGATGCTCCTGCACTGGTTCCGAGGTGTGAAATCCGCTTCGTCTGCGGGGATTCCCACAACATGTTGTGGGAATTACATGCTTGTAACCCTAGATTTAGTGGCACCCCTGTCGCAATGGGACGAAGGTCATGGGGGTGCGCCGCAGCGGCGAAATTGTGCGGCGGGCGGGGTGGAAGGATGAATTTCCGCGCCGCGTGTCGCGCCCGGTTGCCGGGGGTTGGGGTGTGCGCGGGGGTTGCGCCCGGTCGCCGGGGGTTGGGGTGTGCGCGGGGGTTGCGCGGGGGTTGCGCGGTCGCGCGGGGCCCCGCGCGCGCTTAGCCGGTAAGACCGCGCCGCCGCAGAAGCGCGTCCACGCGGGCCGGGCGACCGCGCAGGGATTCGAATCCGGACAGCGGGTTGCCGCTGCCGCCGGGCGCGAGCACCTCGCGGCGGAACCTCTCGCCGTTAGCGCGGGTCAGGCCGCCATTCTCGGCATACCAGGCCACGGTGTCAGCGTCCAGCACCTCCGAAAAGATGTAGGCGTAGTACGCCGCCGAATAGCCGCCCGCAAAGATGTGCTTGAAGTAGGTGGAGCGGTACCGCGGCGGAACCAACGGGTAGTCGAAGCCCGCGTCGGTCAGCGCCGACTCCTCAAAATCGGTGACGCCTGCGGGGTCGGCGGGGACCTCGTTCGGACCCAAGCGGTGCCACGCCTGATCGAGCACCGCGGCGGCCAGGTATTCGGTGGTGGCAAAGCCCTCGCCAAACTGCCTTGCGGCGAGAATCTTGTCGACGATGGCGGGGTCTAGGGGCTCGCCCGTCTTGTAATGGCGCGCAAAATTGGCGAGCACCCGCGGTTCCCACGCCCACATCTCGTTGACCTGCGAGGGGTACTCCACGAAGTCCCGCGGCACGTTGGTTCCCGAACTGCTCGGATACGTCACATCCGAGAAGAGGGCATGCAAAGCGTGACCGAATTCGTGAAATAGCGTGATTACCTCGTCCCAGCGCAGCAGCGCCGGTTCACCGGGGGCGGGCTTGTTGATGTTCAGGTTGTTGACTACCACGGAACGCTGCCCGAGCAGGTGATTTTGATCGACCAACGTGTTCATCCACGCCCCGCCGGCCTTGGTGTCGCGCGTAAACCAATCGGCCAAGTACAGGCCGATGCCGCTGTTCCGGGCTCCGGGTTCAGGCTGGTCGAAAACCTCGAAGACCCGGACATCCGGATGGTATGCGACGATGTCGGGTCGCGGCGCGAACGAGATGCCGAACAGTTCGCTCGCGGCGAAGAACACTCCGTCGCGCACCACGGTTTCGAGTTCCAGGTACGGGCGGACCTGATTCATGTCGAATCCGAACGTGTCGGCGCGCAGCTTGGCGGCCGTGTGGAGCCAATCGGAAGAGCGCAACTGCGCGCCGGGGTCTTCCGCGTCGAGGCGTTGTTGCAGGGCGGCGCCTTCCAGGCGAGCATTCGCGACAGCCCGCGGGGTTAGTTCCGAAAGCAGTCCGTCGATGCGTTTGGTGGTCCCCGCCGTTTCCCCCTGCGCAACGTAAGCCGCGTGGTTGGGGAACCCCAGAAGGCGTGCCCGGCGGGCGCGTAGCGCGGCCAACTCGGCCACGAGCGGACGAGTGTCGTGCGGGGGACGGAGCGCTCGTCCTTCCGATGCTTTTTGCACCCTCTCGCGCAGATCGCGGTCATCCAGGGACTCCAAGATCAACTGCGCCGTGGGGAGTTTGATGTCGATCGCGTAACCGTCCGCAGTGGCGAGAGCGTCGGCGGCGTCATCCGGCAGTCCCGCCAGGGCGGCGCGATCCGCGACTGTCACCGCTGCCGCGTTCCCCGCCTCCAGAACGGCCTGCTCGAACGCGGTCTGTAGTTCGTTGATGCGGGTATTGAGCTCGCGTAGCTGTGCCTGCTCCGGTGTCGGCAAATCGGCGCCCGCCCGCGTGAAGTCGCGGATCATTTCGGCGATCCTGTGCGACTGTTCTGGCGAAAGATCCCGCTGATTGGCCGCCAAGCCCTTGAGGCGCGCAAGGAAAGCTCGGTTCATGAAAATGTCGTCGTGATGCGAAGCCAGCAGCGGGGAGGCTTGCAGGTTCACGGCCTGAAACGCCGCGGTTCCATCCGCTGAAACCTGGTTGAAGAGCGGGTGCGTCACCGCGTTGACCGCTGCCACCGAACGTTCCCACGGGTCCAGGACATTGGCCGTCGTTGGGGGCCGTGTCTCAGCGCCGATCGCCGCAACCGTCGCTGCCTGCTGCGCCAAGGCGGCGCGAAGAGCGGGGAGATAGTGGTCCGCCGTGATGCGTCGGAAGTTAGGAATCTGGTACGGCAGGGCGGATGGGGCGAGCAGGGGGTTCGTGGAATCGTAGGCGGTCACTCATCCATTGTCGCGCTGATCGGGGCGGTTAGGGGTCGATGCTGGGGCGCGACGCGGGTAGGGGCCGATGTTGGGGCGCGGCGCGGGTTGGGTGGGAACTCTATCGCGGCTCCGGTTGGCAGTGAGGGCAGTAGAAAACGGGACGTTCGTACGGTAGGGCGTTGGCCGTGCCGCGCGCGATCGGAGTTCCGCAGCGGTGGCATGGCTTGCCGCGGCGGGCGTGCGCGTGGCTGGTGCGCGCGCCGAAGCCGCCGACCACAACGCGTTGCATCAGCCTGCGCGCGGCCAGTAGTAGGTTTGCAATATCCTCCCCGGCGAGTTGCGCCACGGGCGTCCAGGGCCAAATTCGCAAAGCGAACAACGACTCGGCCATGTAAATCGTTCCGATCCCGGCGACGACTCGCTGATCGAGCAAGACCTCGCAGATCGGGCGCGACGGATCGGCCTGCGCGTTGGACACCGCTTTCTGTAGCCCGGTTGGAGTGGGCGTCGCACCCGCATGAAGCCCGCCGCGGGCGTTGCCACCCTCGAAATCCGCGGCGAGTAGGTCGGGCCCCAGGCGGTCCACGATCGTGTGCTCATCGCGGGTTCGCACCAGGTTGACCATGCCGATATCGAGCCCCACGCACAGCGTCGCATCGTTGCCCAGCAACACCCGTGCGTGGGGAGTTCGCGCCAATCGCGCCGCCGCGGGCGATCCTGCGGGGGCGGTTCTCCACGCTCCGTCCATCCGCAGATGCGTGTGCAGCGTCCACCCGTCACCGGTCCGCTGAAAGAGGTTCTTGCCGTAAGAAAGGGTCTGCGTTACTGTCTGCCCGACTAGTGCGCCCGGGTCCACGTTCGGCCAGCGCAACTGCGCTGTCGTCAATCGAGTCCCGTCGAGCGCCTGCCCCAGCGTCTGCGCGCATCGCGCCAATACGTCACCTTCGGGCATGGGGGGCCTCCAATAGTAAGCCCTGGGCACTGACCGCGGCCCCGGCGCTAAGGAGATAGTTCACCACTTCGGTCGCGGCGTCCTCGTTATTGGGATGGTGGCTACGCGCGCGGGAGACGGATTCGAGCGCGGGCGTAGCGTTGATCGTGCGGACCGTTGCACGTGAAACGATCCCCGACCGCACGGCAGCCAGCAGCGCGTTCGCGGCGACTTCAAGATCACCCGGCCGCTCGGATCGCGGATCCCGACCGATGGCTTCGTCGAATTCGGATGCATTGTTCGAGAACGCAAGCAAGGTCCGCCCGCCGCGTTCCAAGTACAGCGCCAATCTCCCATCGACCAGGACGACGACGGCGCCCGCTCGCCTGCCGGGCCGGTGTTTGTCATCCGCAGCCGGGGGCCAATCCAGCATGATGCCGTAGGGATTTGCGGGATCGGTCGCGGCCAACACTGTCGTTTGGGGGGACGAGGGCTCCGCTGAAAACGTCCGCAGTTCGTCCACTACTCCGGGCAACGCAAACTGGGCACCGCCCAACCCTTCCACGAAATAGCCGCGCCGCACGTGGCCCTGGGCTTCCATGTCGGACAGCACCCGGTACATCGTGGCGGCGGGTGTTACGATCTGATCCGCGAGGCCGGGCGTCCGGGGCACGACACCGTAGCGCTGCAATAGAACCGTGACATCCGCATGGGCGCGCAGCGTTGCATCGGTGGATGCTGCGTCGGGCGGGGCCGCGGCGCCTGTTTCGGAATCTGCGCACAGTGTTGACCAGCGGCCACCCGCGCGGGCCGCTGCTATGTCGCGCAGCGCGTGTTTGCCGTCAGCTCTCATGGTCGGGGCGAAATGCGTTTCGTCGGTTGGCGGGCGTGGATCCAACGAGGTGGGGGCCTGGAGAGAGTGCGCCAACGCACGCAGGCCCCGCAGGCCGCGGCCGGGGCGGGCCCTCCCGGGGGATCGTTTGGCGCGGTGCGCGCCGCCGCGGGCCCCCACCATGTGGCGTAGGGAACCGAAGGAATCGGACGTGATCAGCCCCCGCCAAGCAAGTTCCCAGAGCGCGGCCGCCACCGCGTCAGCGGGGGCGCGTGTTGCCGTCAGGAGGTGGTCGAAGAACTGACCCCCGGTGCGAAGGGTAGTCAAGAGCACCGCGGCGAGATCCGGGGACGTGGGCACTGGCGGGGAGGTGGGGTTTGGCGGTGCTGCGGCTGTGGTGTCGGGTGTGGGCGCGGTGGGCGCGGCTGCGGTGTCGGGTGTGGGCCGGGTGGGTGCGGCTGTGGTGTCGGGTGTGGGCGCGGCTGCGGTGTCGGGTGTGGGCCGGGCGTCGTTGCCGTGTGGTGGCAGGGTGAGCGCGGCCGTTTCGGCCAGATGCAACGAAATCACGCCGTCCCCGCGCGCCCCGGGGAGCGACTGATGCCCACACCAGAGAATCTCGCCGCGGGCGGAAAGCTCGTCCAAAAACTCCGGCCGGTAGTCGGATACGCGCGACGGCAGGATCCACGATTCGAGGGCGGAGGCGGGAAAGCGGGCGCCGGCCAGTTGTTCGATTGCCGTCAACAAGCCATCGACGCCCTGTAGGTCGGGCCGGACCCGTTCGGGTGATAACTGACCTTCGTCCCCGCGTCGCCACGCCGTATGGCCCAGCCTTTGCCAGGCAGGAACGAACCTGGCCAGGGCGTTGGGGGAAACGGCCTCGACCTGCCCGCGCAGGCTCGCCAAACTGCGCCTGCGGATGCGGCGCAAGACGTCGGCGTCGACAACGGTGGCGGTGCCGGAAGCAGGCGGAGGCAGCACCCCGGTCGATGCCCGGGCGTCGGCGCCGGTTGGGCCCGCGGGGCCGCCGGTTGGGTCGCCGCGGAGGCTTCGCGTGGGGCCGGCTACCAGGTGGCCCGCAGAGGTTAACCGGCGGATGACCTCGGTCGCCATGCCGCTTGAAAGGCAAAGGTCCGCTGCCAGCTCAGCCGCGGTAAACGGCCCGTGGGTGCGCGCGAATCTGCGCACCAAATCACCCAGGGGATCGGCTGCCGGCTCCAAGAATGCGGAGGGAACCCCCGCCGGGGGTGGCACGCCGAGAGCGTCGCGTAGTCGCCCGGCGTCCTCCGCCGCCGCCCACCACTCGCCGCCATGGGGGCGTGCGACGCGGATGACCTGTCGCAACTCGTTATCCGCGAGCCAATCGCGCACGTCAGGGCCGCTCAACGTTGCACGCGCCATGATTTGCGCCATGGTCAGGGGCCCGTGTGTGCGCAAGAGCTCCCATAAGTGATCCACCCGCGCGACGCGCCGATCCGCAGAAGTCCATTCCACGTCGGCGCTGACCTGCGCAATCGCATCCGCATCCAACAGATCCGCAAGATCGGGGGCGGCATGCGATCCAAGAATCTCGGCAAGCAGTACCGGATCTAAACTCAACGCCACCGCTCGGCGCTCCGCCAGGGGTGCGTCGGAGTCGTACATGAACTGCGCCGTGTAGCTCATCAGCAGCGAGCGTGCGTAGGGTGAGGGCGCCGACGTTGTTACCTCAACAATCCGGATCCTGCCGGAATCGATGGCCGTCATCAAAGCCAGCAGCGAGGGCACGTCAAAGTCGTCTTGCAGGCATTCGCGGACGGCCTCGATCACTATCGGAAAATCCGGGAACTGGGCGGCGACGGCCAGGAGCTGCGCCGCGCGGTGCCGCTGCTGCCACAGCGGCTGGCGGAGCCCCGGCTTGCGCTTGGCTAACAACAGTGCGCGCGCGGAAGCCTCGCGGAACCGGGTCGCGAACATCGCGGAACCGGTTATTTCCGCCTGGATCGCTGCCAGTACGTCGGCGGGGTCAATCACAAGATCGGCGGCGGGCATGCCCGCGTCGAGGCTGTCTCCACTGGGTGGCATCCGCAGGACCAGCCCGTCGTCCGTATAGGACACGGAAGCATCCAGGCCATACATCTCCCGGATGCGTCCGCTCAGGACCAGCGCCCACGGCGCGTGCACCCGCGCCCCGAAGGGCGAATGGACGACAATGCGCCAGTCACCCAGCTCGTCGGTGAATCGCTCGATCACCAGGCACTTGTCATCGGGGACACGGCCCGTGGCCGCGTACTGTTCACGCAGCAAATCGATTAAGGCATTGGCCGCCCCCGCGTTGAGGCCCAGTGCGAGCAGTTGCGCGTGCGCGGCTGCCCCATCGGAGCGGCGGCGCGCATCGAATTGGCGGGTGAAGGCGCCCATCGCCGCCCCCAACTGAAATGGGCGGCCCGGCCCATCGCCCTTCCAAAACGGCAGCCGCCCCGGTTGCCCCGGTGCCGGGGTCACAATGACCTGCTGGGGCGTGATTTCGGCGATCCGCCACGTTGACGACCCGAGGGTAATGGCATCGCCCACCCGCGATTCGAAGACCATCTCCTCGTCCAATTCGCCGACACGATTCGAAGCCTTGGAGCCGTCGGAACCGGCCAACACCACCGGATACAGTCCGCGGTCGGGAATCGTGCCACCCGAGGTCACCGCCATCAGCGCCGCCCCGGGCCTCCCCTTGAGCATGCCGGTGGCCCTATCCCACGCTATGCGCGGGCGCAGATCGGCAAAATCCTGCGACGGGTAGCGCCCCGCCAGCATGTCGAGCACCGCCGCCCAGGTCGCATCACCTAGGGTCGCGAACGGGGCAGCCCGCCGCACCAGAGCCAAGAGGTCCTGTTCGTGCCAGTCGGCTACGGCCACCGCCGCGATGATCTGCTGGGCCAACACGTCCAGCGGGTTGGTGAGCTCGCGGACGGGCTCGATGTCCCCATCGCGCATCCCCTGGGCGCTCACAACCGCCGCCACCAATTCGCCCGGATACAGCGGCAACATCACCCCGCGCGAAACCTGCCCGACCTGGTGCCCAGCGCGGCCCACCCGCTGCAGCCCCGCGGCAACCGACGGGGGCGCCCCGACCTGAATGACCAGATCGATCGCCCCCATATCGATGCCCAATTCGAGCGATGAAGTCGCGACCACTGCGGGTAGCCTTCCCGCCTTCAGCGCATCCTCGATTGACGTGCGTTCGGCCCGGCTCATCGACCCGTGGTGGGCGCGGGCGATCACCGGTTCGATGCCAAGCGCCGCGCCCGCCTGCGCCGTGATCTCGGCGGGCCACTTCGATGTATCCGCCAGGACGCCATCACCCAACGCATTCGTTGCCCCGTGGCGCCGCGCCCATTCCTCGTTGAGCCGCGCCGTGAGCTTTTCCGCGGTTCGGCGCGAATTCACGAACACTAGCGTTGACCGATTCTGTTCGATCAGGTCAACGATCCGCCCCTCGACCTGCGGCCATATCGAGGACGAGGCCCGCTCATCCTCCATCCCGCCTTCACCCACGGTGGGCAGGTCGAACTGAATCCCCAGATCGATCACTTTGGTGCTCGGCGGCTGCACGATGCGCACCGCGCGCCCGCCCGCGTCGGGCGCGCGCCTCCCCGCCAGGAAATCCGCCACCCGGTCGGCGGGGGTGACCGTGGCCGACAGGCCAACCCGCTGCGCCGGTTGCGGGAGCAGTGCATCGAGTCTTTCGAGGCTGACGGCCAGATGCGCGCCGCGCTTGGTCCCCGCGATCGCGTGGATCTCGTCAATAATGATCGTGCCCACGCGTTCCAGCGCCGCGCTCGCGGACGAGGTGAGCATTAGATACAGCGATTCGGGCGTGGTTATGACTATGTCCGGGGGATCCTTGGTCATTCTTTGCCGGTCACGCTGGGACGTATCGCCGGTGCGCACGCCCACCGACACCGGCGGCATGGAGATACCCAGGCGGTGCGCCCGCTGGCTGATTCCAGTCAGCGGGGCACGCAGGTTGCGCTCAACGTCGCTGGCGAGCGCCTTGAGGGGGGAGACGTAGAGGATCTGCGGGGCTGGTCCGGAAACGCCGGGGGAAGCCGGATGCGCGACCTGGAGGTGCTGGTCGATTGCCCACAGGAACGCTGCGAGCGTCTTCCCCGAGCCGGTGGGCGCGACGACGAGCGTGTGATTGCCCTGGCCGATCGCCTGCCACGCGTCGCGCTGGGCCGGTGTGGGCGCGTCGAAGGAGGCATCGAGCCAGGCTTGCGTCGCGCGCGAGAACGTCACATGCCAACCCTACGCACACGCTCTGACAAACGAGCGGCTGAGGTTGTCTGGAGGTTGTCGCACTAGGCGTGGGGCGGAGGCTGAACAAGTCCCATCTGAGCGCCAGCTGTGGCCGGTATTCTATTGGCTTGTCCCTAGACGCAAGTATGGTCATGTGACATCGGCATTTCACGTCTGAATGGAGACCTCGCACTCATGCGCAAAAAGATCGTCGCGGCCCTGACCGCGGTAGCACTCTCGAGCGGTGCCGCCGCCGGCGTCGCCCCCATCGCCCAGGCTTCCCCGGCGGCTCCTCTTCCAGCCGTATCTGCCGCACCTGCTGTAGCCGCAGTGAAGACGACGAAAACGATCGTCGTAAAGGCGAAGAGTCGTGCCAACCCCGAGAAACTGACGGTGAAGCAGGCCCGGAAGATGAAGTCCACCTTCATCGAGGCCAAGGGCAGCGCATTCGACGAGTTGGG
Source organism: Rarobacter incanus (assembly GCF_006715765.1). Classification (NCBI taxonomy): domain Bacteria; kingdom Bacillati; phylum Actinomycetota; class Actinomycetes; order Micrococcales; family Rarobacteraceae; genus Rarobacter; species Rarobacter incanus. Next base: position 1,455,657 of record NZ_VFNV01000001.1, on the reverse strand, counting down.
ATTCCCCCTGCTGATTGGCATCAAGAAGGGCCACGCGTCGGCCGCGAAGCTGTGGAAGGCGAAGAAGGGCCAGAAGGTTCGCATCATCACGGCCAAGGGCAAGAAGCTGAACGTCAAGGTTCTCAAGCGCGTCAGCGGAGAGGACTTCGCCGAGGGCAATCTGCCTATTTCGCTTGCCGCGAAGACTAAGGCAATAGTCGTTCTGGGCGCCACGGTCGAAGCGGACAACGCCCGGGTATTCCTGCTGGGCTGACCAGACGCAAACCTCATGACGGGCAGGTCTCGCCGCAAGCGCGGTGGGGCCTGCCCGCGTGCTTCTGGCCCTGCCGAACGGCCGCCAGCCAATGCCTGGCCGAGCGTCCGGCCGAGCCGACGACTGGCGCTATTTCTGAACGAGCGGCGTGAGGACCACAGCGGATCGCGTGCGATCAACGTTCGGCATCGCCCGCACTCGCTCGAGCGCCCGTTCGAGAGCGGCGATATCGCGCGCCCGCAGCAGCGCCACGGCATCGGCGTCGCCCGTGACCGTCCCGGCGTAGACGACCTCGGGCACCTGCTCCAGCATGGTCCGGAGCATGGCGGGGGCGACGGTCCCGCGGCAGAAGACCTCGACGTAGGCCTCGGTCGAGGCGTTGGCGGCGGTCTCATCGACCACGATGGTGAAGCGGCGGATGATCCCGAGCTCTCGGAGCCGGTCGACCCTTCGCTTCACCGCGGAAGCCGAGAGTCCCACCTGCGCTCCGATGACCCCGAGCGCGGTTCTGGAATCGTCGCGAAGCAGTTCAATGATTGTGCGATCTATTGCGTCCACTTTGTTAAATTAGCAAACTGTTTGCGCCCATCGCCATTATTCGCATGCCCGTTGCGTATTTTGCAATGAAGTGACGGAGGGCTCGTCCCCATAATGGAAGGGACGAATCCGACACCAAGGAGGCGAAATGGCCGACTCAACCGTGACGCACCGGAGCGCGAAGCCCGCCGCGCAGGAGGGCGCGAGCCGACTGGCCCGCAACTATCACCCGCTACCGGTCACGCTGACCAGCGGGAAGGGCGCCTGGGTCACCGACTCCCACGGCAGGGAGTACCTGGACTGCCTCTCGGCCTACTCAGCGGTGAACTTCGGTCACGCCAACCCAGAACTGCTCGCCGTCGCCCACGCGCAGCTCGACCGCCTCACGCTGACCTCGCGCGCCTTCGACAACGACCGCCTGGACGAGTTCGCCCTCGCGCTCACGAACCTGACCGGCACGGACATGGTCCTGCCGATGAACACGGGCGCCGAGGCGGTCGAATCCGCCATCAAAGTGGCACGCGCCTGGGGCTACCGGGTGCGCGACGTCCCCAAGAACCGGGCGAACATCATCGTCATGGACGGCAACTTCCACGGCCGCACCACGACCATCGTCGGCTTCAGCGACGACCCGAGCGCATACCGCGATTTCGGGCCCTTCACCCCGGGATTCCGCAGCGTGCCGTACGGCGACGCCCTCGCGATTGCCCAGGCGATGGACGAGAACACCGTCGCGGTCCTGATCGAGCCCATTCAGGGTGAAGCGGGCGTGCTGATCCCCCCGGCCGGTTACCTGGCCGATGTGCGCGAGCTCACCGCGGCGCGGAACGTGCTCCTGATCTGCGACGAGGTCCAGGCCGGTCTCGGACGTACCGGTGCGACGCTCGAATCGGAGCGGCAGGGAGTCCGCGCCGACCTGATGACCCTCGGCAAGGCCCTCGGCGGCGGCGTCGTCCCCGTGTCCGCCGTGATCGGCCGCGGTGACGTGCTCGGTGTGCTGCGGCCGGGCGAGCACGGCTCGACCTTCGGCGGCAACCCGCTGGCGGCGGCCGTGGGAACCCAGGTCGTGAGGATGCTCGAGACCGGTGAGCACCAGCAGGCGGCACGCGAGCGCGGTGCCCAGTTGCGGGCGGCGCTCGATCCCCTGGCCGGCAACGGCCTGACGGCCATCCGCAGTGCCGGACTCTGGTTCGGCATCGACGTGGACCCCAGCCTCGGCACGGGCCGCGACGTCTGCATGCGACTGATGGAGCGTTCGGTGCTCGCGAAGGACACGCATGGTCAGACCGTGCGGCTTGCGCCGCCGCTCATCGTGACCGCGGACGAGGTCGACCAGCTCGCCGAAGCGGTCAAGGCCGCCCTGCACGCCTGATCGCGCTCGCCGGACGAGTCCGGAGACCCGCCCGCCCTTCGACAGGCTCAGGAACCACCCGCCCATGGGCGAGCCCGCACGGACCACCCCCGATCACTACAACCACCGAACCCGCCCTGAGAAACACGAGGAGTCCCACGTGACTGAAACCCTGGCTGAGAAGGTCGAAGCCGTAGAGCGAACCGCATCCCCGTATCACTTCGCGATGGTCGAACCGTCCGAATTCGACGTCGTATACGAGATCAACCCGTGGATGGCCACGACCGACCGCCCCGACCGCGAACTCGCGCTCGCCCAGTGGCGCACGCTGGTCGACGCGTACCGCGCCTACGGCCACACCGTCGAGATCATCCCCGGCGTGCCGGGCCTGCCCGACATGGTGTTCGCCGCGAACGGCGGCCTCAGCGTCGGCGGCATCTTCTACACCGCCAAGTTCTCGACCGAGTTCCGCGAGGCCGAAGGACCGCTGCACGCCGAGTGGCAGAAGGCGAACACGTCCGCGAAGGTCGTCGAGGCCACCTTCGTGAACGAGGGCGAGGGCGACTACATCGCGCTCGGCGACCGAGTCCTCGCCGGATATGGGTTCCGTTCGACCATTGAGTCGCATCGCGAGCTGGAAGCGGTCGCTGGTCGCGAGGTCGTGTCGCTGCACCTGGTCGACTCGCGCTTCTATCACCTCGACACCGCCCTGTGCGTGCTCGACGAGGCTCGCGGGCTCGTCGCGTACTTCCCCGGAGCGTTCGGCGATGAGTCGCGCGCCACGCTGGAGCGCTTGTTCCCCGACGCCGTGAAGGTGTCGGCTGAGGACGCGGAAGCATTCGCCATGAACTCCGTCTCCGACGGCAAGCACGTGTTCCACGCCGGTGCCGCGCGCGAGTTCGGCCGCATCGTCGAGGAACTCGGCTTCGTATCGGTTCCCCTCGACCTCTCGCAGTTTCTCAAGGCTGGTGGCGGCATCAAGTGCTGCACCATGACGCTGCGAGACTGATCTAGCCGCCTCTCTTAAGGCTAGTGACGACAAAGCGCTTCACGCCGGTGGCTCACATGGGAGGCCACCGGCGTGAAGTGTCTGCAGGAACGGGTGCCGGAGTTATGCCCCCTCTTTATCCCGCAGCGCGTTCCTGATCTCCTCTAGATCGCTGGCGAGCGGGGTGGAACTACTCCCGGCAGGTTCTTTGAGGGCAGTGATCCGCTCGCCCGCAAGCGGCATGACCCCGGATTCGGGGGAGATGAGACTGTAGGGAGAGGATTCGTAGGCGCTGAGCAGCAGCACCATCTCCGCCGCGTCGATGTCTTCGAGCAGGACGGTGCTGACTTCGCGCTGAGCCTTGGTGCCCGGTTGCCCGATCTCAATCGTTGTTCCCGGCGGCAGGCTGCCCTTGATGGATTCGATGACCTCGACCGTGGCGATCGTTATTGGTACGGCCGAGCCGCCAATTTCGTCGGGACTCGGAGCGGTTCCTTCGCCAGGATTCGCCACGGCGCCGTTCGCGGCCGTGCTCTCTGGAAGCAGCAGGGATTCCCGGGAGGACAGCGTCTTGCCGACGATGACCGCATCCGCCGCCGAGAGGGCCTGGGGCAGCGTGCTGTAGTGCGGCCAGTCCGCGCTCAACTCATTGGTGTACGACGAGGAACAACTCGCGATGCCAATCGTCGCTAGCGCGGCGATCATCACCACTAGCGATCGCACGAGCCTTGGTTTCATGCGGTTCACCTCCAACCATCATGTGTCGGCGGCGAACCGATTCTTGCAACGCCACGAGCCGCCATATTGTGGCGCGTCGCTGCTGCCGATAGAGTCATGACAGTCGTATCATCTGTCACTTTTGTCACACCAGCCCCAGTTGGCGCGATGGCCGTAGCCGCAAAGGAGGTGCCATGCCCCAGCGCACTCTCGTTCCCACCGACATTGCAGCATCCAATCGGACCGTCGTACCCGGGTGCATTCCGCGTGCGACACGGCGACGGCGCCTTGCTCGGCGGCCATTTCGTGCCTGGCGACGGCTCATGGCATTCGCAGGAGCCCTCGTGCTCCTCCCCGGCCTCGCCACCACGGCCCCCGCCCAGGCGGCGAACTACGAAGTGCTGTGCACCGGATACGACGGCTGCGTCGCGGCGGGCTACCCCGATCACGGTTACAAGCAGGCCCGATCGAGCATGTACTGGAACATGTTCTCCGGCCACAACTGCACCAACTACGCGGCCTACAAGGTCATTCGCGATGGCGGCCCCGCGACGCGCCCCTGGACCGGCGGAGGCAACGCGACCTACTGGGGGACGTCGGTTCCGCAACTCGTCGATCAGGCCCCTGCGGTCGGTGCGATCGCCTGGTGGCTAGGCGGAGCGGGCGGCATGGGTTCGGCGGGCCACGTCGCGTACGTCGAGAGGGTCGTGTCGAACGACGAGGTCATCATCTCCGAGGACAACTGGTCCGGAGACTTCCACTGGAAGCGCATCAAGCGCGCCAGTTCGGTGTGGCCCAGCGGGTTCCTCCACTTCACCGCTGACGCGGCCGGCAACCCGACGGGCGCGCTCGACGCCGCCACGTCGCCGGTGCGCGGCCAGATCCGGGTGACTGGCTGGGCCGTCGACCCCGACTCCGCCGGAGCGGCAGTGGGCATTCGCGTCGTCGTGGGCGCGCCCGCCGGCGGGGCGGGCGTGATCGCCGACGAGTCCTCCGTCGCCGCCACGCCGAACGCCAACGGGGCGCAGGGCTCGTCCACGAACCCGTCCTCGCCCAGCGGGATCGCCTCGGGCGCGGATGCCACGGGAGCCATCTCGTCCACCGTGGGCTTCGACATCACCGTGGACACACAGACGGGCGGGAAGCTGCCCGTGTACGTGTACGCCCAGAATGTCGCTGGAACGCTGGGGCGGGCGGTGCTCCTCGGCGGCAGGACCGTCAAGGTGACGAAGCCGCTCGCGATCAAGGCTGGCACCGTCGCGCTGACGGGCAAGACGCGGGTGGGGGCCACGGTGAAGGCGGCAGTGGCCGACTGGCCCGAAGGCGTCGTACTCGACTACCAGTGGCGGCGCGAAGGGAAGACCATCAAGGGCGCGACCACCCGCAAGTACCTGGCGCAGCCCGACGACAAGGGCAAGCGACTCTCGGTCGTCGTCGTCGCGTCGCGGCCCGGATACAAGACCGCGACCAAGAAGTCGGTCGCGACCGCCGTGGTCATGCCCGGCAAGCTCGCCTCGACGACGCCCAAGATCAAGGGCAAGGCCGCAGTCGGCGCCAAACTCACGGTCAAGACCGGCGCATGGACGCCAGATGTCACCTTTAAGTACCAGTGGTACCGGGGCGGCAAGAAGATCGCGGGCGCGACGAAGGCCACCTACAAGGTCAAGAAGCGCGATCGGGGAGCCACGATCGCGGTGCGCATTGCCGGCAAGAAGAAGGGCTACGTGACCGCGAAGGTGTGGGCGAAAGTCAAGAGAGTCCATAAGTCTTAGCATGCTAGGTGCATTGTTCGGTTAGTCTCGATGCATGAGCCGATCCGTCTCGCGAACTGCCACCGTGATCCCCACTTTGCGTGCGTCGTGCCATACGCTTCTGCGTGCTCCCGCGATCTTCCGCGCGGCGACGGCTCTGGTTGCCGCTGTTGTGATCACGCTGGCTGGATGCGCTGCTGGTCCGAACCCCACCGCGTCAACTACTCTACCTGCTGAGGCGACACCCGTCGCAGATGAGAGCCCGCGGCCGCGGGCACTGGAGGCTGTGGCACTGATCGGTGTCATCCAAGAGACAGATGCACTCACCTCCTGGGATGACGACGAGTATCTGTTCCAAGAAATGCTGACGGAACGCGGCTATGAGCACGACGGCCGCCGGAACGTGACGGACGATTGGACGTGGGCGGAGACCATCGACGAGTGGACTCAGCAGGGGGCCGCAGCCATCGTTATGGAATCCGATGTCTGGGATGGGGACGCGGAGGCCATAGCTGCCGCCCGCACCGCCGGGGTCCGCTTCATCTCCTACAACGCTGTGCCGCGCGCATCCGTCGACGTCGACGTCGACTTGCACGTCGGAGTGCGCGAGGACGCTATCGCGCGCGCCCAACTCGAGGCGTTGGTCGGCATGCTTGCAGAGAGGAATACTCCGAAGCCGTGGCGCATCGCGAACTTCGTCGCCACCCTGGGTCAGGGCGACGGTAGTGACTTGCAGCGTGCCAATCTCGCGTATGGGTCCCCGGACCTCAGTGAGGCGATCGATGCGCTGGTTGAAGCGGGACAGCTCGCGGACGCTGGCGACGTGATTGTTCACGACTGCCAGATTGCCGGCGACAGCCGAAAAGTGAAGAAGCATGCGCTCGAATGGCTTGATGGCCTGGATGGTCTGGCTGGTATCGTGCTCGCCGATCCGAGCACCTTGCTGGTCTCGTCGTTGCCGGAAGAGCTTCCAGTGGTCTTGCTGGATGCATCCTTCGACGCCCTCGAATCGGTGGTGAGACTTGACACGCGCGCAACGGTGACGGTCTTCCCCTCCGAACTGGTCAATTCCGTGGGAACGGCCCTCGACGCGCTCCAGCGGGGGACCATTGGCCAGTTGCCCACGCTGCCTCGCGAAGGAACCGCTACGGACATTCCGGCCGTCTATGTAAATCCGGTCACGATCACGAACGACAACTGGGAGACCGCTCTCGCGGATGACGAGATGATGCTGGGCACGCTCAAAGCCACGGTCGGCGATCTGGACTGACTGAACAGGTCCGACCCACATCTGTCCCGTGTGCGAGCGCATGGGTGGTCACATCCCGTATCACCTAGCCGACATGACTGCGACGGCCTGTCACCACCACCGTCTTGGATGTCGCGCCTTTGCCGTACCGCTTCGAACTCGGGACGACTACGCGTACGCGGTGCGTGCCTGACTCGAAGAGATAGAGACTCATGGTGGTCTTGACCTTCGACGTGGCGAAGTCTCCTTTGCCGTAGGGGATCGTGCGCCAACTGCCCTGACGCCATTCCTCTATGCGATATTTGCGCCAATAGGCAGGTTTCATCGTCACCTTCAGCAGGGCGCTCTTGGCCGACACTTTAAGGCGTGGATTCACAGCCTTCGCCTTAACAAGCAGCACCTTCGATGTGGCTCCTGTCGAGGTTGCGCATTTCTGCACCCTTACTCGGTATTTCGTCGATAGCGTTCGAGTGACCGGGAAGCGCAACTTGACCTTGAGCGGCCCGCCGTCGTAATTCTCCGGAACTGTCTTGATGGTGGCCGACCGCCATCCGTCGCCTTCGTTGTATTCCAGAACCACCTGAACGTAGGGTTCTACTTCCGTTACGGTCACCACAGCGGCGGGGAGGCGTCTTCCCTGCTTGCCCTTCCGGTTGACTCCCGATACCCAGCCGGTGATCCGTGTCTTCGTATCTGCGGACGGGGTCGATTTCGACGAAGAAGCGGCGGCGTGGGATGTGGTCGCGGGCGATGCGATCGATGCGACCAACACCAAACTCCCGATCAGCACTATGAATTTGAGACGCCAGTCGGTTTTCAGCAATGGCAAAAGCTCCGATGTATCGCGCATGATTCCCCCTCGGGTCGTCAGGCTGCACGACCATGGGATCGAGACGACCTCGGTTTCGTTGCCTGCGTTTCAGTGATGTTGTCAATAAAACCAGGCCGTCGGTGAGAGGTCACCGAATTGGACCGGCATCAACTGGCCATGTCCGAAGTCTGCCGAATCAGGCTTTGCCGCTTCGGCGGCCCAATTCGAAGAGCGAGCTAGCACCGTAGTAGTCCATCGCCTCGGCGATGCGGCGGCGGGCCGTCCTTTCCGAGATCAGCAAGGTTCGAGCTGCGGATTCAATGGTGAGGCCCTGGGCAAGGAGTTCGATCAGTGCTTCCCAGGGTCGCACTGCGGCGGGCGGACGTGGGTTGCCTCCGCTGCGCCACAGGGATTCGAAGTGTGCGGCGGCAAGGGAAGCGATCGGACCGCCTTGGATCGCTATGACCGAGTCGAACCGCGCCATTGACGTCTCGGCCTGAACCAGGAGCAGATCGTCGTAGATGTGGAGCATCTCCGTTGCTTGGGAGTTGACTCGAAGTGACACCCACGGTGGGAACCAGTCGTCGAATCCACTCCGGTTCGGGCCGTCCTCGAACGTTATCGCATCGACGACGCAGCGTATCCGCACGTCGTGATGCGTCAGATACTGATGCGCCCATTCCGGCTGGACCGCTCCGAACTGCTGAAGCGTGGAAGGGCCGACCAGCACCACGCGAACATCGCGCGGTGCCCTTGTCGTGAAGTTCTCTCGCCAGATCTGCTCGACAGCGGCCGGACCATGGATGACTCGTCCTAGAAGATTCGGCTGGCTGCCCTCCTGCCAGGAACGGAGGAATTCGGGCAAGTCCTCGAGGGAAGCACGCAGTCGATCCAGAAACCGGTTCGCGGAGGCCACTCCCTGCGCTATCTGCGTAACTGCGACTTCAAACGGATTGAAGTACTCGATCCCTCCGTCGTCGTGGACTTTGAGCAGCTCCGCGTCCGACAACTCGGCAAGACGGGAATCGGTGGCGGCCTGTTCCAGGCCAGCGATCAAGGCCAGTTTTTCTGCATCGCGAGCCCGCGAGCGGAGCGCGATTCGCAGGAGTTCTTCTGGCGAGATTTCTGACATCGAGGCTACTTCGTCTGGCGGGTCCGGGTGACCTTGCTGGCGTTCACCCGAGTCTAGTTGGACGATGTCCCATCGGGGAGCGTGTTCGCTCCTGACCTTAACAGGAGCCCTCCGGCACCTGAGTCCGCCGTCTTCGCGCCTTAGACTCCCACCCTAGATTCCCGAGTAAAACCCCTGTTTCACGACCGTAAATAGCGAGCGAAATGCGTCAATCGGTTCCGTCCCGCCCCGCAGACTGAGAGGCGGGAAACATCCCATGCCTTCCGGGATGGCTCCGTCCAACGTCTGGCCCGATGGGCCGCGAGCAGACACGACGCAGAGGAATCGAAACATGAGACGACACATGAGCGCGCGACGGGCCTCCGCCGGCGCCATCGCGCTGGCCCTAGGGCTCGGAGCACTGCCGGTAGCGGTGGTGGCCGGGACGAGCGCATCGGCGATCACCACTCCCGTGGGAGCCGACAGCGCTTCGTGGAACATCAACGACGCTCGCCGACCCGGCATCGACACGGGCTCCATCCGCAACATCTCCAATTCGAACGTTGAGGCGTTCGGCTCGATCTTCGCCCAGGTCAGCGGTGGCGAGGAGCCCCGCATGAATGGTCAGATGCTGCGTGGGTTCGGTCTCACGGCCACATCCGGCACCACCTACACCTCTTCCGCGTCTGTGCGTCTCGGCGACATCCTCGTCACTCGCAAGCTTTCGCTGGACACGACCACCAACATCGCCACCTTCTTCGACACATTCACCAACACGGCCACTGCGGACCGCGTAGTCGACGTCTCGTTCGGTGGCGCGCTCGGCTACGGCACAGCCAACTCCGCAGCGTCGATTCTCGCCACCTCCAGCGGTGATCAGGTGATCGATGGCACCGACTCCTGGACCCTGTCCCAGGCGGCGGGCGGCAGCAACCGGCGGGCGGTCGGTGTCGTCGTCGGTGACGCCGGCTCGGATCGCGTCGGCAACCAGCAACGCGACCCGTTCACGACCGACTACGTGACCACCGGCAGCGCCGCGAACTACCCGGGCTTTGTCGAATCGCTCGACATCGCCCCTGGTGAGACTCAGTCCCTGCTGCGCTACGTCGTCGTGGGTGACCGGAACGACACCACTACCATTGCGGCCAACACGGCGGCGCTCGCGGCCAGCCCTGTCGTCAGCGCTTTGACGCTCGACGAACTGTGCACCGTCAGTAACTGGGACGTCACCGCGCTTCTGGGCGCGACCGGCTGCGCTGGCACAGAGCCGCTCGTCCTCCCTCCCGCTGAGGACGAGGCCCCCGCCGTCACCGATGTGGCGTACGACGTCACGGGAAAGACCATCACGGAACTGCAGGCGGCGATGCGCGCCGGGGAGGTGACCTCGGTCGAGATCACCCAGGCCTACCTGGACCGCATCAACGCCTACGACACGGGATCGCTCGGCTTCAAAGCCTTCATCTCGGTCGCCGACAACGCGATCGAGCAGGCCGAGGCCGCCGATGTGGCGCGCAAGAACGGCGCCGACTCCGATCTGCTCGGCATCCCGATCGCCCTGAAGGACCTGTACGACACCAAGGACCAGATCACGACCGGTGGCACACGGGCGCTGAAGGACTGGCAGCCGGCCACGGATGCCTTCCAGGTCGCGGCACTGCGCGATGCCGGAGCCGTCCTGATCGGCAAGACCAACCTCTCCGAGTTCGCGAATTCGGGCTCCTTCAGCGAATCCGGCTTCCAGCAGACCTGGAACGGCCTGTATCCGTCCAAGAGCTCGTTCGGCTCCTCCGGCGGTTCGGCGACGGCGCTCGCGGCGGACTTCGCCGCCGGAGCCATGGGTTCCCAGACCGGTGTGTCGCTCTACGCCCCATCCACCGGGGCCTCGATCGCCGCCTTCCGCGGCACGGACGGCCTGACGTCGACCTCGGGTGTCATGCCGCTCACCTGGGCTCAGGACTACGCCGGCCCGATGGCCAAGTCCGTGTCCGACCTCGCCGTACTGCTCGATGCCACCGCAACCCAGGAGACGGGCAACAACCCGGACGACATCCTGACCAGCCGCGTGGACAACTCCAAGCGTCCGACCGAATGGAAGACCGCGCTTGACTCTGGCGCGCTGCAGGGCAAGCGGATCGGCTACTCGCCCACGGCCTTCCAGTCCGCCATCTTCACGGACGACACGACAGGCCCCGAGACCTTCGAGGCGATCCAGGAGATCTTCGAGGCTGCTGGCGCCACGCTCGTACCGATGACCGGCGCACCCTCCACGTCGGGAACGGGCATCAACCCGGTCGGCAGCGGCGGCGCCGAGGGCTGGGAGCGGTACATCGAGGAGAACCCGGGCTTCCCGTTCGCGACGCCCAAGGGATTGCTCGAGTCGAAAGACAACCTGCCGTACAACGTCTCGTCCAACTACACCTCTGTCGGCATGGACGATGCCAATACGGACCTCTACCTGCAGCGCCGCGACGTCTACAAGGAGCGGGTGGCCGATTGGATGGACACAGGTGCCGCCGATACGGAACCGGTTGACGCGGTCGTGTACCCGGGCTTCATCTCCGAGGTCGGCAACAACGACGCCTCATCCGCAGCCCTCAGCTCGGACCGCGCGACCGGAGTCCTGACGTCGAACTTCGGTGTCCCGACCGTCATCCTGCCGATCACCACCACGAGTGCCGGCTACTCCAACTCGGTCCAGATCGTGGGCCGGGCCTGGGACGACGCGAGCATCCTCGGCTACGGTTACGCGGCCGAGCAGCAGTCCAAGGCGGCCCTCCACACCCAGTACGCGCCGGCACTGCAATACTCGGGTCCGGCGGACTCCATCGTGTCTCTGTCGCTGAGTTCCACCTCGACCGCGTTCGGAACCCCGGCCAAGGCCACCATCAAAGTCGTCAGCGCCCGCACGGCAACGGGGAACGTCACGGTCAACGTCGACGGAGCGTCGGTCACGGGCGCACTGGTGAACGGTGAGGCAACCGTCACCCTGCCCTCGACGCTGACAGTCGGCACGCACCTGGTCGAGGCCAGCTACGCCGGTACGCAGAAGGTCGCGGCAGGCTCGGCCGCAGCACAGCTCGCGGTGACGGCGAGTGACTCGTCCATCGCCATATCCGCAGCGAAGTCCTCACTGACCTACGGAACGGCGGCGAGCGTGACCCTGGCAGCCACGACCGCCAGCGGCAAGCCGCTCGCTGGCACGGCGATCGTGTACGACGGCGCCAAGGTCATCACCGAGGTGACCATCCCGGCGACGGGCAAGGCCACCCTCAAGGTGCCCGGGTTGACCGTCGGCAAGCACTCGCTCACCGCGCGGCTGCTGCCAGGCGCCTCGAACGGCGCCGCCCGTACGGCCACCTCGGCGGTCGTCACCGTCGCCAAGGCGGCGGCAAAGGTCACGCTCAAGGTCGCGAAGAAGACGACGACCAAGAAGCGCCTCAAGGCGACCATCACCGTCAAGGCGTCGGGCCTCAAGACCGTCACCGGCAAGGTCACGGTCCGCGTGAACGGTAAGAAGGTGAAGACGGTTGCCCTCAAGAACGGCAAGATCAGCGTCAAGCTGCCCAAGCTGAAGAAGGGCAAGGCGAAGGTGCGCGTCACCTACGCCGGATCGGCCACCACGAAGGTAGCCAAGAGTGCCATCAAGAAGGTGGCAGTCAAGAAGTAGCCGTTTCGCACGCCACTGTCGCGGCGGGCTGGTCGCCGGGGTCATCCCGGGGGCTGGCCCGCCCTCTCGTTCGGGTAGGTGGCGGAGGGTTTGGTAGGTGGCGGTTTGACCCCCCTGGGTGCGCATTTCAACGCGCTACCCGGGGGGTCAAACCGACACCGAGCGCGCCGCCCGGGGGATGTGGCGCGTGCCAGCCCTGACGGTGCGACCGCTAAGGCATCACCAGCGACTTGATCGCGGTGCGTTCCGACATCGCCTCGTAGGCGGCGGATATGTCATCGAGCGCGAATGTCTCGGTGAAGACCATGCCGGGGTTGACGGTCCCCGTGAGGACGTGCTCGAGCAGTTCGGGGATGTAGCGGCGGGCGGGTGCCATACCGCCGCCGATGGTGATGTTGCGGGAGAACAGCGTGCCGATGGGCACCTGAGATCCGCCTGCGGGGACGCCGACGAACCCGACGCGTCCGCCACCGCGGACCGATCCGAGCGCCTGGTGCATGGCCACGTCTGTCCCGACGCATTCGAGCGCGGCGTCAGCCAGTTCGCCACCCAGCAGGTCGCGCACAGCGGCGATGCCTGCTTCACCGCGTTCCGCGATCACATCGGTGGCCCCGAACTTACGTGCCAGAGCGGCGCGGTCCGCGTGGCGATGGCATCCCACGCACCCAACTGTGCTGGCGTCGGCGCAGCGAAGGATGCGTCTAGCCAGGCTTGGGTGGCGGGTGAGAACTTCATGCGTTCAGCCTACGCATGACCTACGACACCGGCTGCGGGGCGAAGAGTTGCGCCTAGCTGCCCGACATGATGCTGGTGCTGTACCCGCCACCACCGAGTACCACGACGACAACCGTGATGATGATTGCCGTCCATTTGTACTGGTCATATCCCTTGAGTGCGTAGCCGTCCGCGTCAGTTTGGGCACCGCCCAGTGTGATCACGAGGTCGATCAGAGCCCAGAGGCCAAACCCGCCCAGGGTGACGAGCTTGAGAATCCCGGTGCCGATCTTCCCGAGATAGAAACGGTCAATTCCGAAGACGCCGAGGAACCACGATAGAAGCCACGTGGCGATGAAACTCTTATTTCCAATTGCTGCCATGGTCATGTACCCCCTGTAAGTAAGTAACGAGTGGCTCCAGCCTATTGGATAGGTCCGACAGCCGTTGGAAGCGTGTTGCCGGCGGGATTGTGGTGCGCCGGGTTCTTGGCGCGGTGAGGGGAATGTCTGCGGCGGGTTTTCGGCGCGGTGAGGGGAATGTCTGCGGCGGGTTCTTGGTGCGGTGGGGTAATGCCTGCGGCGGGTTTTTGGTGCGGTGGGGGAATCGTTGTCGGTGGAGGCGCGGCACCGATGACGATTCTCGGCGCGATGGTCCGCATAATGGAGGTGGATCTAACTGAAAGAGGCACATCGTGACCAACATTTCCGCCCCCGCACCAGCCGAAATCGCCGCCGATCGACCGCCGGCGCCGGGGGCCGACCGGCTCGCCCACAACTACCACCCGCTGCCCGTCACGCTCACTAGCGGACGGGGCGCCTGGGTGACGGGAACGGATTCGCGACGCTACCTCGACTGCCTCGCCGCGTATTCCGCAGTGAATTTCGGGCACTCCAATCCGCAATTGTTGGCCGTGGCCCACGCGCAGCTCGATCGGCTGACGCTGACGTCGCGCGCGTTCGATAACGACAAATTGGACGAGTTCGCCGCCGCCCTCACGGACCTAACCGGTACGCAAATGTACTTGCCGATGAACACCGGAGCCGAGGCCGTCGAATCTGCTATCAAGGTTGCCCGCGCATGGGGGTATCGAGTCAAGGGCGTGCCCGCGGGGCAGGCAAACATCATCGTGATGGACGGGAATTTCCACGGACGCACCACCACGATCGTGAGTTTCAGCGATGACCCCAGCGCCTACGAGGACTTTGGGCCGTTCACGCCGGGCTTCCGGCGGGTGCCGTTTGGCGACGCCACGGCGGTCGCGGAGGCAATCGACGCGAACACGGTGGCCGTCCTGCTGGAACCGATTCAGGGCGAGGCCGGGGTCATCATCCCCCCGGCCGATTACCTCCCTTCCGTGCGCGCTATCACCGAACAACAGAGCGTCTTGCTGATATGCGACGAGGTGCAATCGGGGCTGGGGCGCACGGGCGCCACGCTGGAGTCGCAGCGTCAGGGCGTGACCGCGGACCTGATAACGCTGGGAAAGGCCCTGGGTGGTGGCATAGTTCCGGTATCCGGCGTGGTCGGTCGCGCGGACGTCTTGGGTGTATTGCGTCCAGGCGAACACGGGTCGACGTTCGGCGGTAACCCGCTCGCCGCCGCCGTCGGGCGGGAGGTCGTCTCGATACTGCGCACGGGCCGGTACCAGGAGGCGGCACGCCGCCACGGAGAGTTGCTGCGGAAGATGTTGGAGCCTGCGCTGGGAAATGGGCTCACGGCGATTCGCAATGCGGGGCTATGGTTCGGGCTGGACATTGATCCGGCAGTGGGAACGGGGCGCGATGTCTGCATGCGCCTTATGGAACAGGGAGTTTTAGCGAAGGATACCCACGTCCAGACCGTGCGTTTGGCGCCGCCATTGGTGATTACGGAGAGCGAGATAGAAACGGTCGTCAGTGCGCTGTCACGGGCATTAGACTTCTCATCAGAGCGGTGAATTGTGAAATAGCCGAGCAGAAATGCGGGGAACGTGCGAGTCTTTACGCTGAAGTTGGCTGCGTGCGGCGAAATCGGTGCGAATGTAGTTAGTCCGAAATGCGCTGTAGTTGGCCCATGATGGTGCGCGAGATGGAAGGGGGCGACCGGGTGGAGTCAGTGTGCGGCGCCGTCACGAGCGACATAGACGCGGTCGCATCCGATCTGAATTCGGCCCTGGACCGGGACGCCAGCACGGAAGTGGCGGACATAGTCGGGCGCACGTTCTGGCAGCTTCTGGATCACGACCCGGCGCTTGCCATCCGCGGCCTGTATGCCCTGGATCCGGCGGTGACTAATCTCCATCCTGGCCTGCGCGCGGCCAAGTCGCTCTGCGGCCTCATGGACACCCGCTACGTCCTGGCACCGGCGGGAGACGCTCCCGGCCGCGACCTCGACCGGACCGATCTGGTGGCGATGTTCCAGGACATGATGTTTGGAGCGGCGCACCGCAAAGATTCCGAGTCATTAGCCGCCGCCCGGGCGGTGCGCGAATTGGCGCTTTCCGTCATGGCGGGAGATACGGAACACGCGCAGGCGTTCTTCGGCATGGTGTTGCTGCACACCGGCATCATTTCCCTGCTCAACGAAGACTTCGATGCCGCGATTACGGATTTCAACGCCGCGCACCGGCTGGGTCGCAATGATGGCGCGCTGCTGTTGGAACGCGACGCTCACGCCAAACTTGGACTCGTTCATGGCCTGTTGGGGCGGGTCAATGCACTGGATGCTGGCGCCCGCCCCGGGCAGCCGGACCCCACCGCCGTGATTCTGCGGCCCTACACTCACTATTCGCATGACACGGTTGGGGCGCTGCGGGCAGTCGAGCGGTTGGATCCGGACGCGCGTGAGCGCGCCTACGCCATCGATGTGCTCGATCCACTGAATTCGCTGTGGCCGATTGCCCTGCTACTGAGGTGCCGCATGGAATTGGTGCGGGGAACCCCGGGGAAGGTGCTCGATCAGATTGCCTTGGTATCGGGCGTGCATGACAGGCGCAAATGCCCGTTGAGCAGGGATATCGTCATGTCGGTCGCGATCGACGCCTTCTCGGCGATCGGCGAATACGGCATGGCCTGGGACGTGTACGCCAAGCACCCAGCGGGAATTTTCACGGGTACATCGCACCTGCGTCTGCTGCTCGCGACCGGTGAATACGATCGCGCGCAGCAGATCATCGACGCCAACCTCAACTGCGTCGAGACATACGCGGTCGTTAGGGACGAATCGATTATGGCGTTGGCATGGTTGCGGGTGGCCACGGGGCAGCCCATTGGCGCCGCGACCGCGCGCCACATCGTCCGGCTCGTCACCCAGGAATCGAAGTGGAGGGTGGCCTGGGCGGTGCCGCCCGCGGTGCATCAGGCGTTGTGCGACGAGTCCCCCGAATTCGCCGCCGCGTTCGCCGCGCACAGGCAGGGAAACATCGACGCAGATAGCGCGCTGAAGGTTCCGCTGTCGAACGCGGAGCTGCGCGTTCTGCGCGCTATCGCGGTCAAGGACACGGTGGCGCGGGCTGGCCAGCACCTGTATCTTTCGCCGAATACCGTCAAGACCCACCTGGCATCGATTTACCGCAAACTCGGTGTGCACGATCGCCAGGGAATGCTGGCGCGCGCCGGTGAACTTGGTTTGCTGTAAGGGCGGCCACGAGCCTAACCGGTGCGATCCCATCGACCTGCGCGCCAGCGCTCGGTGCAACTACGCTCGGTGCGACCTTGCCCTGCGCGCCAGCGCTCGGTGCAACTACGCTCGGTGCGACCTTGCC
Source organism: Rarobacter incanus (assembly GCF_006715765.1). Classification (NCBI taxonomy): domain Bacteria; kingdom Bacillati; phylum Actinomycetota; class Actinomycetes; order Micrococcales; family Rarobacteraceae; genus Rarobacter; species Rarobacter incanus. The sequence continues at coordinate 1,438,763 of NZ_VFNV01000001.1, read as the reverse complement.
CTGCGCGCCAGCGCTCGGTGCAACTACGCTCGGTGCGACCTTGCCCTGCGCGGCCAGCGTTCGGTGCACCCGCGCTAGGACATGACCAGGGATTTGATGACTGTGCGCTCGTCCATGGCCCTGTACGCGGCCGCAATGTCGCGCAGCGCAAACGCTTGGGTGAATACCAACCCTGGGTCGATCCTGCCCGCGAGCACGTCGGCTAGCAGTTCCGGAATGTAACGCCGGGCGGGGGCCATGCCGCCGCCGACGCGGATGTTCCGCGCGAAGAGCGTGCCGATCGGGATCTGCGACCCGCCCGCCGGCACGCCAACGAATCCGACGCTTCCGCCACCCCGCACAGATCCGAGCGCCTGGTCCATGGCAATGTCGGTGCCAACACACTCCAGTGCGCAATCCGCAAGATCCCCATCGAGTGCCTCCCGGACGGCCGCGATGCCCGCATCCCCGCGCTCCGCAATCACGTCCGTGGCACCAAAGTCGCGTGCCAACTGAGCGCGCTCGGCATGCCGCGACATCGCGATGATCCGGGGAGCGCCCAGGCGCGCTGCCGCCAAAACGGCGCACAGTCCAACCGCACCGTCCCCGACCACGACGACCGTCGTCGACGAATCGACCCCCGCGCTGATCGCGGCATGATGACCGGTGGGAAGCACATCGCTGAGGGTGAGCAGGCTCGGTATCACTAGCGGATCGATCGGTCCTGGCACCTTGACCAGGGACGCGTCCGCATAGGGAATGCGGGCACGTTCGCCCTGCCCCCCATCGATGGGGCGGCCGTGCGAGTCCGTGGCGCCCACCAGGCACACCGTCTCGCACGCCGAATAGAAGCCGTGCCGACACGACTGGCAGTGCCCACAACCCAAGTCGAACGGCGCTATGACAAAGTCGCCGATCCCCAGCGTCCGTACCCCCGCACCCACAGCGGTTACCACGCCGACCAGTTCGTGACCGATACGGTGCGGATGTGGGGTGGGGCGGATCCCGCGGTAAGCCCACAGGTCAGAACCGCAAACGCATCCGGCGGTCACGTCGACAATCACGTCGCCGTCATCGTGCAACTGGGGGTCGGGAACCGTTTCAATGCGGACATCGCCGGGGCCGTGGATGATGGCGGCGCGCATAATGACCGTCCTTGTTCGGTATGAATGATGCCGTACGAGACCTACCTTAGCCGCGTCGTGGCAAGAGCGGCGGGCGACTGGTTGCTCGGCGGGCGCGATAATGGAGGTGACCGAAGGGGATGGATGTGAACATAGTTCTTCTGGGCGGGAAAAACCCCCGCCACAAGGCCTGGATTCGCGAAGTCGCTGCTGAGTTCGACGGCGCGGGCGATGCGACCACGATTTTGGACTACGCGAACTGGGACCGCGGCGACGCTAATACCGACGTGGAGGCAGAAATCTCGGCCCTGGCGGCGTTGGTCGAGACGGTTGCCAAACCGTACACGATCGTCGCAAAGTCGATCGGAACGGCCATAGTAACGCTCGCCAATGCTCGCGGTTTGATCGCGCCGCAGCGCGTGGTCTTTCTCGGGATTCCGCTGAGCGGGCTTGACGAATTTCGCGCCCCGGTCGCTGCCGCTTTAGCGGATTTGCCCAGCGCCGTGGTCGTGCAAAACGAGCATGACCCGTTCGGCGGCACCGACGAAGTGCGCGAATTTGTGGGTCGGAACGCGGGAACCGCAATACCCGTCCTGCGCGGTGCGCGGAACGACACGCACGACTACGTCGATTTCGCCCAGATGGTCGAACTAGCCCACGAACGGTAGGGCGCGCAGATGCTACCGGGCGGCGTGATCACCGGGTAGCGGTTGGACCCCGGCGGCGTCCTCGAATGCGTCCTCGATGCGCCGCACGATTGGAATGTCGCCGTCTAGCCACGGGACCGTCCACAGGTGCGCCAGCGGCAGCCACCGCAACCGAGTGTGTTCGACGAGCGGGCGCGGTGCGCCGTCGGTGATCCGGGCAAACCACACCCGCATGACGTGCCTATCGGTGATGTGCCAGCCGATGTGTCCGCCCGGCTCCCGATCGGGTCCGATTATCTCGGTGCCGAGCTCGACCGCGACGCCCAACTCTTCGCGCAGTTCCCGATGCAGCGCCTGCGCGGGGGTTTCGCCGGGCTCCGCCTTGCCCCCGGGAAACTCCCAGCGGCCGGCAATCGCAGCCGGCTTCGAGCGCTCCGCGCCCAAGAGGCGGCTGGGCCTATCCAGGTCATCAACGATCGCGGCAGCAACTACAAGTCGGCGGGTATTCACCCTCCCATTTTCGCACCCGCCGAGCCGGAAACCCGGAATCGGTGGGGCGGTGTGGGCCAGCTCCGCGCGCGCCTGGGAGGGGTGGTCCCGGAAGCGGTCAGGCGTTGTGGGTCAGCTCCGCGTACCCCTCGGCACTCAGCAATTCGCCAAATGCTTCGACGGTCACCTTGAACAGCCAGCCCGCGCCGTACGGGTCGGAATTGACCAAAGCCGGATCTGCGACCGCGCCCTCATTGATCTCTACGACCGTGCCGGTCACGGGAGAAAAGAGCTCGGAAACGGACTTGGTCGATTCGATCTCGCCGACCACGGCCCCGGCCGTGACCTGGTCTCCCACCTGCGGCAATTCCAGATATACGACGTCACCTAGGGCGTCCTGCGCCGTCCAGGTGATGCCGATCGTTGCGGGTTCGCCGGACGCAACCCACTCGTGTTCGGCGGTGTATTGCAGGTCGACGGGGAGGGTGTCGCTCATTGTGGAGCCTTTCTGGGCGTTGGGTGGATCCTCGATAATTATTGCAGTGGAGCGGGGTGTCGCGGTGGAGCGGACCATCGCGGTCGGTCCAGCGGTCCAGCGGAGCCGCGGTCAGCTTTGGCGGCGGTAGAACGGCATCTGAACTACTTCGACGGTTTCCCCGCGGCCGCGCACCAGCGCGGTCAACTCGGTGCCGGGCGCGCTGAACTCGGGAGTTACGTATGCCATGGCGATGGGGTACCCGAGGGTGGGGCTTGGCGCCCCCGAGGTGGCCCGCCCGATGACGGCAGTTGGTTCCGCGGCGTCGAGCACCAGTTCGGTTCCCGCCCGCACCGCCCGGCGCCCGTGGGCGCGCAGGCCGACCAGCACCCGCGCCGGGGCGCTGTGGCGCCGCGACTCCAGCGCCGCGCGCCCGACAAACGGCAACGGGGCGCCCGCGGCGTCGACCTTTTGCAGGTGCACCACGCGCCCCAGGCCCGCCTCATACGGAGTCGTGGTGAGGTCCAATTCGTGCCCGTACAGCGGCATGCCCGCCTCGAGGCGCAGCGAATCGCGCGCGGAGAGCCCCGCCGGAACCATCCCGAATGGCGCGCCCGCCGCCAGCAGCGCCTGCCACAGTTCTTGCGCGCGCGACCCCAACACGAACAGCTCAAACCCGTCCTCGCCGGTGTATCCGGTGCGGGCGACGCGCACCTCGATCCCGGCGACCACGGCACCGGTGATCGCGTAGTACTTCAGCGCGCTCAGCGCCTCCGCGTCGACGGCGGAAACTAGTTGCGTGCCGGTCAGGATCTGCTCGGCGACCGGTCCCTGGACGGCTATCAAAGACATCTGCTCCTGCGGCCGGGCCACAGTCGCGTCGAAGGAGGCGGCCCTCGTCCCTAATTCTGCGAACACCACATCGGCATTACCGGCGTTTGCGACGACCGTGAACTGGTCGTCCCCCTCGCGGTACACGACCAGATCATCGATGACCCCGCCGTCCTCGGCGCAGATCATCGTGTATTTTGCCCGCCCGACGGGGATGCTCGACATCCACCCGACCACCGCGTAGTCGAGCGCCGCTGCGGCCTGCGGGCCGAAGACCCGAATTTGCCCCATGTGGGAGATATCGAAGAGCCCGGCCGCTTGGCGCACGGCGTTGTGTTCGGCAATGTCCGAGCCGTACCGCAGCGGCATTTGCCATCCGCCGAATTCGGTCAGGGTGGCACCGAGCGCTTCGTGTTGCGCGAGCAAGGGGGAGATGTGGTCGGTCATGATCTGTCCTTTTTGTCGGGCTTACACGTAGTCGGTTACCGGCGGGCATGAGCACACCAGGTGGCGATCGCCGTAGGCGCCGTCAATGCGCCGCACGGGCGGCCAATACTTGGCTTCGATCAGCCGCTCGGTGGGGTAGGCGGCTTGGTCTCTTGTGAACGAGGCCGCCCATTGCGTGGAAGCAACGCTCCGGGCCGTGAACGGCGCCGCGCGCAGCACGGACTCTTCCGCGCTGACCTTGCCGCTTTCAACCTCGGCGATTTCCGCGCGAATCGACAGCATCGCTTCGATGAAGCGGTCGAGTTCGGTGACGTCTTCCGACTCGGTCGGCTCCACCATCAGGGTCCCTGCGACGGGGAAGGCGAGGGTGGGGGCGTGGAAGCCGTAGTCGATGAGGCGCTTTGCCACATCCTCGGCGGTGACGTGGGTCGCGGCGGTTATGGCCCGCAGATCCAGGATGCATTCGTGCGCGACCAGGCCGCTCGGTCCGGTGTACAAAACCGGGAAGGCATCTTGTAGTTTGTGTGCGAGGTAGTTTGCGCTGAGCACGGCGACCTGCGTCGCGCGGCGCAGGTTCGGTCCCATGAGTGCGATGTACGCGTACGAGATAGGCAGGACGCCCGCGGAGCCGAAGTTCGCGGCGGAAACGGGCGTCGATCCCGGCTGCTGCGGGTCGCCCGGCAGGAATTCGGCCAGGTGACGGGCCACCGCGATCGGGCCAACGCCCGGCCCGCCGCCGCCGTGCGGAATGGCGAAAGTCTTGTGGAGGTTCAGGTGCGAGACATCGCCGCCGAAGAGGCCGGGCTTGGCCAACCCGACCAGGGCGTTGAGGTTCGCTCCGTCGATGTACACCTGCCCACCAGCATTGTGTACAAGCTTGCAAACCTCGCGGACGTCTTCCTCGTAGACGCCGTGCGTGGACGGGTACGTGATCATGATCGCGGCCAACTCGGCGGCATGCGCCGCGATCTTTGATCGCAGGTCATCCAGGTCAATTGAACCATCGCAGGCCGTGGCGACCACGACAACCCGCAAGCCCGCCATGGCGGCCGACGCCGCGTTAGTTCCATGCGCCGATGCTGGGATCAGGCAGACCGTGCGGTCTGCATCCCCACGGGACTGGTGGTAGCGGCGGATAGCCAGCAGCCCCGCGAACTCCCCCTGCGAACCCGCATTCGGCTGGACGGACACCGTTGCATACCCGGTGATCTCGGCAAGCCAGTCGGTCAACCGCGTTATCAGCTCCGTGTATCCCGCAACCTGGTGGGCGGGCGCAAGGGGGTGAATCTGCGCGAACTGCGGCCAGCTGATCGGTTCCATTTCGATCGCAGAATTCAGCTTCATCGTGCACGACCCGAGCGGAATCATGGTGCGGTCCAGCGCCAGATCCTTGTCGGCCAGGCGGCGCAGGTAGCGCATCATCGCCGTCTCGTTGTGATAGGCGTGGAAGGTGGGGTGGGTCAAGAATTCGGACTTGCGCGCCCAGTCCCGCGGAAGGTCCGGAACCGTGACGTTGGCACCGGCGCCCGGCGCGGCCCCGGTGGCTGCGGCGACGGCGGCCTCCACGGCGGCGATGTCGGCGGGTCGGGTGGCCTCGTCCACGCTTATCTGCACGTGGTCGCCGTCCGCAACAAACACGTTGATGCCGCGTGATTCGGCCTCGGTGCGAATAGCCTCCGCCCGGCCCGGCGCGCTAACGCGGACAGTGTCGAAGAAGGGCAGCGGCGCGACCTCCGTCATTGTTGCCAGGCGGTTGGCCAGTTCGAGCGCCAAGGCATGAACGCGCGTCGCAATGGAGCGCAGGCCCGTAGGGCCGTGATAGACGGCGTACATCGAAGCGGTGATCGCCAACAGCGCTTGCGCGGTGCAGATGTTGCTGGTCGCCTTTTCGCGCCGAATGTGTTGTTCGCGCGTTTGCAATGCTAGGCGATACGCGGTGGCGCCATCGGCGTCAACGCTCACCCCGACCAGGCGGCCGGGCAACTGCCGCTCCAGGCCCTGGTGGACGGCGATGAAGGCCGCGTGTGGGCCGCCGTAGAACATGGGGACGCCGAATCGCTGCGTGGACCCGACCGCGATGTCGGCACCCAAGGCGCCCGGCTCGCTGATGATAGTGAGCGCCAACAGGTCGGTGGTCATCGCCACCAGGGCACCTGCGCCCTTTGCGCCTGCGATCACCGCGCTCCAGTCTCGAACCGCACCGCTGGCGCCGACTTGCGGAAGGACGATTCCGGCCACCTTTTCCACGGCGCGGGGAAGATCAACGCCGTCAAGTCCCCGGGACAGATCCGCCACGACCACGCACTGCCCCGCGGCCTGGGCGCGCGCCAGGACGACCGCCTGGGTTGATGGAAGCACATCTTGGTCGACGATGACGGCTGCCGTTGATAGATCCAGGCGCCTACCGCCAGCGCGGAACATGAGGGCGACCGCTTCGGCGGTGGCGGTGGCCTCGTCCAACAATGATGCCCCGGCAACGGGCAGCCCGGTCAGGTCCGCAACCATCGTTTGGAAGTTGAGCAGGGCCTCCAGGCGCCCCTGCGAAATCTCGGGCTGATACGGCGTGTAGGCGGTGTACCAGGCGGGGTTTTCCAGGACACCGCGGCGGATGACCGCCGGGGTCACGGTGTCGTAGTACCCCTGCCCGATCATCGATGTCATGACCTGGTTCCGATCCGCGATACGGCGCAGATCGGCAAGCGCCTCCGGCTCCGTCAGCGGCGCTGGCAGGTCTAGGGGTTGGTCGAGCAGGATCGAGTGGGGAACGGCGGCGCGCGTCAATTCCTCCAGCGACGAGAAGCCGAGTTCCTCGAGCATGGGCGTAACGTCGGGGCCGATGTGGCGATCGGCGAATGAATCGGTTTGGGTTGTGCCGAGCGGGGAGGGGGGGACGGTCATCGAATGCTCCAGGGGACGGTGAAGACGGCTCGTCCTCCCCGCTCTGTCATCCCGCGGGCCGCAGCCCGCAAACCTGAGAGTTTGGTCGGGTGTGGCCCGATTTGCCCCGTCGGTGCGAATGGATCGCTTTCCAGAGTTGCCTAGTCGCGGCGGTACGTTTGCCTGAGAGATTCCCGGGGAGGGTTTGCTCCTTCGGCGCCCGGTGGGCCAGCCTAGTGGGTGTGGCGGGCCCTGTGAAGTCCGGGACTCTCCCACCGCGATTTGTGCAGCAGCAACATCGTAGCGCAGGCGCGTATCGGGCGGGTGAACGCGCAGACCGAAACGGGCCGCTGAACCTTGTGTCGGTGCTGCGGCAAAGACGTGGGCCGCGGCTACGGAAGTTGATCCCGCAGCCGCGGCCCGTGCGATTCGCTCCGCGAGGTTAGCGAATAACCCGCAGCCCCGTCTTGAGGGTTGCCTTCGCGATGTTGGCATTGCCGCCATATACCGCCTTGATCGCGGTCTTCTTCTTGATCTTCTTTGCCGACTTCTTGCTGACCTTGATGGTGGCTGTCGCAACCCCGGCAGCCGTCACCTTGATGCGCGCCTTACCGAGCTTGCGCTTGCCGGCCTTCAGCGTGACAGTGCCGGTGGGGGCGATTCCGGACACGCTCCGCAGAGTCACCTTGATGGTGGACTTCTTGGTGCGCTTGATCGATCGGGCGGCCTTGCCCTTCTTGCCGGCCTTGCCGCGCGTGATCTTTGCCGCCGCCATCTTGGTGCGAGCCTTCGCCACCGTTACGCGGGTGGCCGCCGTCGAGCCGGCGAACGCCTTGGCGTCGGCGGGAACAAACGTCAGCGTGACAGCGTGGGTACCCGCGCTCAGCGTCTTATCAAGGACGAGGTTCGCCTTCCCCGCTTGCAGCGTCGCCGACCCAAGGAGCTTGCTGCCCTGGCGCGCCGTGACGGTGCCGGTGGCGGTCTTGCTGCCTGCGTGCACGGCGACCGCTATGCGCGCCGGGGTGCCGTAGGTGGCGCTGACCGCCGCGGGGGCGGTGGTGGTCGTAGGGACGGGATCCGTGGGTGCACCGGGGTTGGCGGCGACGGTGAAGGCCACCGTGTAGGTTGCGGTGGTGTTGTCTTCGGCGGTGACCGTGACGGTGGCGGTGCCCGGCAGGCTCGTTGCCTGCTGGATGTGGGCGGTTGCCTTGGCGTCGGTTGGCGTTGCGGCGACCGTTGGGGCGGTGGTGGTGCCCGCCGGGAGTTCCACAGCGTAGGTGGTTGTCGCCGCGTTGAACCCGGGGACCGGGGCGCCGCCGTATGTCAGCGATGCCAGGGTGGCGTCGCCACTTTGCGTGCCGGGGTTGGCGGCGACGGTGAAGGCCACCGTGTAGGTTGCGGTGGTGTTGTCTTCGGCGGTGACCTTGACGGTGGCGGTGCCCGGCAGGCTCGTTGCCTGCTGGATGTGGGCGGTTGCCTTGGCGTCGGTTGGCGTTGCGGCGACCGTTGGGGCGGTGGTGGTGCCCGCCGGGAGTTCCACAGCGTAGGTGGTTGTCGCCGCGTTGAACCCGGGGACCGGGGCGCCGCCGTATGTCAGCGATGCCAGGGTGGCGTCGCCACTTTGCGTGCCGGGCTCCTGCGGGCTAACTTCCGGTTGCGCCGGAATCCCGGTCTGGCTGACATCGACGCTGCGCGGAAGTCCCACGGAGCCGCCCACGGCCTTCCCCGTGAGGTTAATCGAGTTCCCGGAAATGTCCAGGTTGAAGGTCTTGCCCATGTAGGTCAGGCCGGAGATCCCGCCCGTCGCACCCTGCGTGCGGATGAACGTGGGGTTGCCCTCGTCCACGCGGTAGCCGTTCGCGATCCAGATGTTGTCGATGTAGTGCGACACCCCGAACAGGGACGGGCGCACGCCGCGCGAGCCAATGGCGGCGCTGACGTCGGTCCCATCACCGGTTTGGTAGTAGACCTCGGCGAAGAATCCGGATTTGACCATGTCGCGGTTGAACGAGTTCACCAGGACGGTGCCCATGTCGATCAGTGCGCTACGTGTCACGGTGCTCCAGGTGTAACCCGCGCTGTTCGAACCCCCGGACCAGCCGAGTTCGTCGAACAGGCCGTAGGTGATCAGCTGGATGTCGGGGGCCTTCACTGCGAACGAGCCCAGGCCGGCCAGTTGCGACCCAGCCTTGTAGTCGCGCAGGAAGCGGTCCAAGACTTTGGCCTTGTATTCGGGGGACAACTGGTCGGCGATGAGCGCGGTGGAGGTGTAGAACGACCACCCTGCCTTCACGCACTGCCCGGCCGAGTTGTAGTAGTCGGCGCCTTCGGATCCGTCGGACCAGGGGCAGCCCTGCGCGCCCTTGAGGTGGGTGAGGTAGATCTTTTGCACCGTCGTCCAGGTGACGGGATTGCCCTTGCTATCAGTCGTCGAGGTGGTGGGGAAGAACCACGCCTCGTAGTCCCGCGTGAGGTCGGTAATCATGGATTCGAACTGCGCCGCGTCGGCCGACTTCCCCAAGGTCTGGGCGACCTTGATCCCGAACTTCAGATCGTAGATGAGTGACGCAACGAACTCGCTGTCGCGCTCGTCGGTGTAGTTGTTCGACGAGTAGATCCAGCGCATGTTGTGACTGGACCAGATGAGGTTCGCGTAGAGCTCGTCGTAGATGCTATTCAGCTTGGTTTCATCTCCCGAAACCGAGTACAAGATCCAGGCCGTTTGCGCCTTGCGGCTCGGCAGCGACTCGCCCTTCAGGGCGCCCTTGGCGCTGACGCCGTTGGTGTCGGTCGGCGCATCGCCGGACATCTGGACGGACTTCATCATTCCAATGAACGAGTCCCACGACGCGTCCGCGTTGGTGTAGGCGAGTTGCTGCATGCCGAGCAGGGAGTCCCACGAGGCGACGTTTCGCGTGCCCGGTGTCCCGTGCATCCATAGCGAAGGCTTGCCGGTGCCGACCTGCCGATACATGTTCCCGGTCTCCGGAGTCGCCGGGAGCACGTTCATTTCCAGGTTCAGGAACGCCTTGTAGTAAAAAGCCTCCATCTGGTCTGCGGTGACTCCGCCCGCCGCGACGCGCTGGATGGAGAAATCCTCGACGACGGGCACGGAGGCCACGTAGGTGTCCCAGTGGTCGGTCCAGTGGGCGATACCAGCGGCACCCTCGTCACGCGACGAAGTGGCGATGGCGGCCGCTTCGGCGGCGGGGCCACCCGGGTAGGGGTTGGTCCAAGTGACGCCCAATTCCGTGTTGGTGCCGCTGTTGACGGAGAAGCCGAGGCCCACGAAGCTCGTGGACGATGCCGACAGGGAGGCCGACCAGTAGGCCGACGCGGAGGTCGGGGCCGCCGTGGGGGAAGAATTCGACAGGAACGCGGCCTTCGAGGTGTAGAACGAGACGGAGGTGCCGGCGGGAAGCGCCACGGCCCGTGTCCCGTACGTTGTCGGAATGGTGAGGACTCCCGTGGCTTGGTCGTAGGAGGCCGTGGCCGATTCGACGACGCCTGCGACAATCGGTGCCGCCCCGCCGGTGAGGGCGGGGACGATGCGGCGCACCGCGCCGTCCAGCTGGTTCGCTGAGAAGTAATCTGTGGTGGTGATCGTTCCCGCCCCGTACGTCCCGGTCATGGTGTCGGATGCGGGCGTCCAGGAGTATGCAACCGAATTGGCCGCGCTGACGGCCGTGCCGTCCCCACCGGAGTGGACCGAGAACCGAGCAAAGGTTGTCGAACTCGATGATTTGCCCGAGTCGGTGATCTGGAACAGCTTGAACCAGATGTCTTTCGAACCGGACCAACCTGTGAGCGAAGCGATGTTGTAGGTGAAAGTCCCGGTGCTCGCGGTGTCGCCTTGGATCGTTTTGTCAGAGCCGCCGTCGGATACCTTCAGGGCCCACTTGCCGGTGGTCGAGCCCACCGCGACGGTGACCATGGGCGTTTGGGTGAGGTTCACGGAGGTGATCTGCTTTTGCGCGTAGCCGTAGTTGGAACCCGATCGCGTCAGGACTCCGCCGTCGGCCATGGTCGCGGGATTGGTGTCCTTGGAAGTCCACCCGTGGCCAGATTGCCAGGAAGTGGTGTACTTCACCAATTGCCCGTCCTCGGGGGTGGAGCCGCGGAATATCTGGAACGAATCCATCGTGTAGCTGACGGTGTCCTCTGCGGTCCCGTACGTCGTTGCCCAGATGCGGAAGGACACGTCCTGGACGCCAGTGAGGTTTTTCTGCGCGAAATAGGCGCCGATGTCGAACGTGAGTTCGCCGGTGTTCGTGGTGTCGGCCTGCAGGGCGGGGGATAGATCGTCACTGCCGCCCGTGTTGACCTTGAGCGCCCACTTGCCGACCGACGCGGGGCTGGTCGAGTCGATCTTGATCTTCAATTTGGTGAATACGGACACGTTGAGTGACATGCTAGGGGTGGCCAGGTAGCCCCATTTTTCGCCGGAGTTCTTGACGGTCACCTTCCCGCCCGAGTAGGTGGCCTCCGCGTTGCCCGTGGTCCATCCGCTCGGTTTGGAGTCGAAGGATTCGTTCAGGGCGTACTGATCGTTGGTGCCCAGGGCGTAGGTCGTCAAAGACTCGCGCACGTGCAATGCCTTGTCGTGAGCGTAGAACCCGGTTGCGAGCGGGAGGTTTTTGCCCCCCGTGTAGCTGATCTCCGAGTTACCGTTGCCGGCGGCGTCGAAATCGTAGGGGTTGAGGACTACGCGCGAATCGGCCACGGATAGCCAGCGTTGTTGCGCGGACGAGGTATCGGTCAACGACCCCGTCGTGACCGCGGACGTGCGGGCCGCGGCATCGGCTACCGGCGCCGCCTGAGCGGCGCCGGGGACCAAGGCGGTGGAAATGAGCGCACCGGCGGCCAGGCAGGCTCCGGCGAAGACGATTCGTTTCATGGGTGCTCCTGATTGTCGTGCACACCGGTGTGCACGTGTTGTTGTTCATACTAAACCGGTTCAGGTCATCGTTGTCAATGGCAACCGCCGGGCGCGGTGCGCTGGCGGGTGCGGGGCGCGGGGATGCGTGCGGGTTTGCGCGGTGAGCGGTGAGCGGTGCGCTAGCGGGTGCGGGGCGCGGGGCCAGTCGACTGGCGGGGAACCAGCACCGGGTGGGGGAGCGCAACATCGCGGGCGGGCTTGCCGTCGATGACCCGCAAGAGCTGATCGATGGCGGCGACTCCCCAGGCCATCGGGTCGGTTCGCACCGTTGTGAGCGAGGGAGTTAGGTACGCGGACAGCTCGAAATCGTCATACCCAACAACCGAAAGCTCCTGCGGCACGCGGATCCCGCGGCTGATCGCCACCGACATCCCGCTGGCAGCCATGAGGTCGTTCGCGTAGACAATGGCCGTCGGGCGCTCCCGCGCGGGCAAGTCGAGCAATTGCTCCGTTGCGGCAGAACCCCCCGCCGCCGTGAAGTCGGATTGCACCGATCGCCCCTCCGGGAGGTTCCGGGATGCGAGCGCCGCCTGCCAAGTCGCACGGCGGCGGATCGCGTGGAGGTAGTGCGCCGGCCCGCCGACATACGCGATGTGCCGGTGCCCCAAATCGGCAAGGTGATCGACCGCCGCCAGCACGCCCGGTTCGTCCGAACGGGAAACCGCGGGGATGGTGGTGGTCGTATCGGCGACATTGAGCGTGACCGCATGCGTGCCCAGCGACGAAATGAGATCGATCCGGGGATCATCCGTACGCAGATCGGAGAGGACAAACCCATCGACGCGTCCCTGCTCCGCAAGATCGCGATACGCCTGAATTTCCGATTCCTTGCCCGACACGAAACGCAGGACAAGGAACTGGCCGGCCTCGTCCAATTTTTGTTCCATGCCCGCAATGAACGGCCCGAAGAACGGGTCCGAACTCAGCGCCCGCGGATCGCGTGCCAGGATGAAACCGATCCCGTACGCGCGCTGCGTTGACAAGGAGCGAGCCAACTGGTTGGGTCGCCAGCCAAGTTCGTCCATGGCCTTGCGAACGCGCTCGCGGGTTGCGGGTGCAACCCCGGGCCGGTCATTGATGACGAACGACACCGTCCCGCGGGACGTCTTCGCCAAGCGCGCAACGTCAGCAATCGTAGGGCGGCGAGGTGCGCGACCGGCCTGCTCGCTCATAGTGACGCGCTCCTACATGTGTGCAATCGGTGGGCGGTGCCCATGGCACCTAGCAAGCAATACAGAACACGTAATCCTATCTCTCGCGCAGGCGCGATAGCGCCTCGGCCACGCGATTTTCCCCCGCGGCCAGTGAAACTCGCACGTGCTTGCCCCCGTCCACGGGATCAAAATCGCCCCCGGGCGCCAGCGCCACCCCGGTGCGATCGAGCACATCGCGGCAATACTGGGTCGCGTCATCGGCGACGTCGGAGATGTCCGCATAGAGGTAGAACGCGCCGTCCGGCGGGGCGACTCGCTTCCAGCCGATGGATGGCAGGGCCTCCAACATGATCTCGCGGGTGCGCGCGTAACGCTCCACCTCCCTTTGCGCGGCGCCGTATCCCTCATCGCTGAACGCGGCGACGGCGGCGAATTGCGCGAGGGAGGGCGGACACAGCGCGATGTTCGAGGTCAGGGCGTCGGCTGCCGTGACCAGGTCCGGCGGCAGGATCATCCACCCCAGGCGCCACCCGGTCATCGCCCAGTACTTGGAAAAGGAGTTGATAACTATGGCTCCGCCGCCCACGGCTTCCACCGCACTCGCGCCCGGCCAGCGCGCGGGGTCGTAGACGATTCCGTGGTAAATCTCGTCCGAAATGAGGCGGACCCCGTGGTTTTCACACCACGACGTGATCGCCGCAACCTCGGCCGCGTCCAGCATCGTTCCGGTGGGGTTTGCGGGGGACGCGACGACCAGCCCGTCCATTCGTCCGCGGCCGCGCAGCGCGGCGTCGAGCAGATCGGTGGTGAGCCGGAAATCGTGGTCCGGGCCGCATGCAATGTCGAGGACCTCGCACCCCAGCGCGTTGAGGATGTTGCGGTAGGCGGGGTAGCCGGGGCGCGCGACTGCCACCACATCCCCGGCGTCGAAGGCGGCCAAGAAGGCGACCATGAAGGCGCCCGACGAGCCGGTCGTGACCGCAATCTGCGCCGGATCCACGTGCGCGTCGTACCACCGGCGGTAGTGCCCCGCGATCTCGCTGCGCAGCGCCAGGGCGCCGAGCGGGTCCGTGTAGCCCAGGTCGCCGCTTGCCAGGAGCTGCTGCGCGCGGGCGCGCACCACTTCACTTGCGCCGCTCACCGGCTCTCCCACGCACAGGCTCACGATGTCTTGCCCGCTCGCCCGCCGGCTTGCGGCCTCGGCAACAATGTCCATAACGGAGAACGAGGGCACCCTCGCCCGCTTCGCAACCTTCACTACCGTGCGATCCCTTCCCCCAGCAGGTCAGCGACGTAGTCCACTACCCCGGGGGCTGCCGCTTCGATTTCTCTTCGCGTGTAAGTGAAGTCGGTCGGCCCGCCGTACCACGGGTCGGCAATGTCCCACTCAGGGCGGTCGGCGGGGGCCGCCTGTGGGGTGGCCCCGCTGCTGGGGTCGAACGTTCGCAGCATCCGGATGTCGGCCTCTAGCGATCCGGCCAGCCGCCGCAGGTAGCGCGCATGTCCGCTGGTCATCGGCAGTATCAGGTCGCTCGATTGGATATCCGATGCGCGAATGCGCCGGGCGCGGTGGCGCGGGAGCGGATCGTAACCCGCGGCCTTCAACTCGCGCGCCGCCCGCGGATCGATTCGGTTGCCGACTTCTTCGCTAGTGATTGCGGTGGAATCGACGCGCGCCCGGTCGGCAATGCCCGCGCTGTCGAGCGCGGCCCTGAGGATCGATTCGGCCATGGGCGACCGGCAAATGTTGCCGGTGCACACGGTCATTATCCGAAATTGGCCCATGCTCCCATTGTTGCAGGCCTTGCCGAGCGCGGGCGCACTACTTGATCAGGGCGAACTTGATCGGATACGAACTGGGTTGCCCGGCCTTCACCGCGCTGTAGTTCTTGATGCCAAGGATCAGGCTGATAACCCACGTGGCGAGGATCACTAGGCCGATCAAGCCGCTCAGCAGGCTGAGGAAACCGCCGCTGGCGGCGCTCCCGGTCGCGTAGATCGAGTTGAGTGTGGCCGTTGTCGCCGCGCCCGCGACCACGCCCTGGACGATTGACAAAACGATGATGGCCGCGGAAACAACGATCTGGAAGTTGAGGGCCTTCTTTCCCTCTTCGTTGTTGAATTCGGATTTGTCCTTGCTGATCAGCCAGCCGATCAGGGCTCCGAGCCAGAGCAGGATCCCGCCGAGCAGGTGCGTGAGGGCCGCCTGGCCCAGATCGGCGGAGCCCGCCGCCTGCGGCGCGCCGTACCCGGGCTGTTGGTATGGCTGCTGAGGTGCTTGGTGGCCGGGCTGTTGGTATGGCTGTTGGTATGGCTGCTGGGGTGCTTGGTGGCCGGGCTGTTGGTATGGCTGCTGGGGTGCCTGGTAGCCGGGCTGTTGGAATGGCTGCTGAGGTGCGGCCGGGTCCTGCGGGGTCGGTTCTGGTGTCTCTGCGGGCTGATAAGTCATGGCAGTGAGCTTCTTTCGCCTGTGTGTGGTTGCGGGATGGACGGCATGTTCACTATGTCAATCGATGTCAGAATCAGCCATATTATGCCCATATGGTGGGACATTTCGCGCGGGGAAGCAGAAGCGCGATGTCGCCAGCGCCGTCATGATTCCGGAGTGTTTCGCGATCCAGGAACCCCCAAGCGATTGCAAACCTGGATGTTACGTTCCCGAAGCGGTCGTGCCATGAACATGGGGCACGCTCGGAGAGGAAGTTGCAAAGCGAAGGGAGTGCCTCATGGCTGAATCGCGGATCGTTGTGGCCGCTGTGTGTTTCGTCGACGACGACGGTCGCGTCCTGACGGTGCGCCGCAGTGGGACCGAGCCATTCATCTTACCGGGCGGGAAGTTGCGTTCCGATGAGGGGCTGGCCAGCGCTGCGCTGCGCGCCGTGGACGAGTGCCTCGGGATCACCTTGCAACTGGTTGACTTAGCATGGCTCGGAACGTGGACGGCGCTCGCTGCCAACCACCCCGATCACAACGTCATCGCAACGGTGTTCACCGCGATACTGCCGCAGGAACCGGTTCCGGGTGCCGGTATCGAAGAGATTCATTGGGTCGATCCCAACGGCATCGAATCCGGAATCAAACTCGCCCCACTGCTGGAGCAGTTTGTGCTCAAATCGGTCGCCTAGCGGCCAGCGAATGGGTGAATTTGGGGCAAAGGAGCCCTCGTCCCAAAATTACGCCTGACAACGTTGGCATAAAGTGATAACGTCACGTTCATGGCAGCTCATGTCCGCCGCAACGTCGCGGCCTTTGCATCGTGCACTCTTCTGTTTGGAACCCTGGCGCTGGGGGCTCCGGCCCAAGCGAGCGAGGGTCAACCAAGCAGCAACGCTGCGGCGGTGAAGGAAACATCCGCCGCGCAGTCCGTCGACCCCGATGAAGCAGATCCGGATGGCAACGCATTGAGCGATGACTCCGGGGTGTACTGGGCCAATAAGGACTACGTGGAGGTCCCCAACTCCAAGACAGCCAAGATGTCCAAGAAGGATCTGAAGAAGGTCCAGGACACATCCGATACGATCACGCACAAACTGCGGGTCGTGTACTTCACCAAGCAGGGATCGGAGCCGAGCAACCCGGCCACGGACGCGCAACTCAAGGAGTTCTTCGAAACCGGTTCCCAATCGGTATCTCAGTACTGGCAAGACCAGACCAACGGGGCGATCAAGCTCGTCGTGCAGGACATCACCCGCCTGACTATGCCTAGCACCTACAGCTGCCTCAACTCGGGTGGAGACAACAGCATCGATAACCTGTGGTCAAAGGCCTTCAGCGCTCTGGGCAACCCGGGCGACCGCGAGCACATCATGGTGGTGTGGCCCGCGATCAGCGGCACGAAGTGCACCTACGGGCTGGCCGGGATGCCCTCCAATGCGAGCCTGAACAACGGCGGCAAGGTGTTTGCACAGTTCGGCAGCGATGGGCAGGAGGCGAACCTGTCACGCAACGCCTTCTCTCACGAATTCGGGCACAATCTCGGGCTGGGACACAGCCACGGGGTGTACTGCAAGGACGGCAACGGTGAACTCGACGACAACCACGAGTGCACCTACGACGAGTACGGTGACTTCTTCGACACCATGGGGCGCAACGACGAAGGTGGCATCCCGCAGATCTCGACGTCCGCGAAGGACAAGCTCGGCGTTCTGGGACGCACCGTTACCACCGTGACAGCGACGAGTGGAGTGCGCCAATACACCCTGGAATCACTTGACTACAAGCCCAACAAGAACGTCGGGGACGCTGGGCTTGAATCCGTCAAGGTCGTCGATCCGACCACTAGCAGGCCCTACTACATCGAGCTACGGGCGGCGTCGACCGATTGGCGCGCCCCCGGCTACTGGAGCTGGAAGAACAGCCCCGGCATGGCGATCCCCAACACCCGCGTGGGCATGTCGGACAACGGGCCGCGGGCAGGATGGCCGGCGGCGATGACATCCGACTACGGCGTGCGCATCCTGCGGATCGGCACATCTAGTAGCCAGGGGAACAATCCGCTTGGATCTGGCAGGCTCGGGCAAAACACCATCACGATGGAGAACGGCACGACGGTCCGAAACGTGTGGCTACCTGGCGAAGAATTCGTAACCCGATCGGGGCAGGTCAAGATCAAGGTAATTTCCGTGTCGGCGGATAAGACCAGCGCCACGGTGCAAGTCACGCTCCCCCAACCCACCGACAAAACGGCGCCGGCCATATACGGAGCGGATGACGGGACGATCGAGGCATACAGCTCGTTCGACAGCATGGCGGGATTGACGGCTCGCGATGACGTCGACGGGGACATCACGGAAAAGATGCGGGTGTGGGGAAGCGTCAGGGTGACGGTGCCCGGCACATACGTCTTGAACTACGTCGTCAGCGATGCGGCAGGCAACGCCGCGACCGCGGAACGCATTATTAAGGTTGTCGACACCACCAAGGCCACCCTTCAGGTGCCGGCGGACACCAATGTCGCTCGCGGGGGAACGTTTGACGCGACCGCGGGTGTGGCCGCCTACGACCTGGTCGACGGCGACCTGACAGCGGCCGTCACCGCTTCCGGCACCATCAACACAGCCGCGGTCGGCCAATACGTCGTCACCTACACGGTCAAGGACCGGGCGGGTAACACCACATCAGCAACTCGAACCGTCCGCGTGGTCGATCCCGTCACGATAAACGTTCCGGCTGCCGCGCAAGGCGGCGACCAGCAGGCGACCGGACAATCCCAGACCCGCACGGTGAAGGCGCTGGAAGCCAACCTCTACCAGGCGACCTACGGCCAGGCAGCCGTCATCCCGGTGACGATCACCGGCGGAGCAAGCTCGGGCAACGCGCGCGTGCAGGCCACGATCGGTGGCAAGGCGCTGCAAGTGTCATCGGTGAGCCAGGGCAGCGCGACGATTAGCGTCCCGACGGGCCTGCGCGCCGGCAAACACAGCGTCGTCATCACGGTCACCTCGGACGCCCTCGCTAAGCCCGTGACCACCACCGTGAACCTCAAGGTCGCCGCGGCGACCACTAACGTGGCCGTGAAGCCCAAGAGCAAGACCTGGCGCGCCGGCAAGAAGACGAAACTTCAGATCGCCGTCAAGGCCGTCGGGTCCGTGACACCCACCGGTAAGGTGCGGGTCTACGTCGGCAAGACGCGCGTGGCGACCGTCAAGAAGGTCGGCGTGGGTAAGCGGACCGTCACCGTCAAGGCCGCGGCGATCAAGCGGGGCTGGGCGGGCAAGAAGGTGGCAGTGACCGTCACCTACACGCCGTCGAAGAACTTCGTCGCCGCGACCTCCTCGCCCGTCAAGGTGAAGGTGAGGAAGTAGGGGTGGTGCGCGTTGGGTGGGATGCTATTTTGCCCCACCCAACGCGCGCATGACCGTCATCATCTTCGCGCCGGTTTCTGCGGCCTCCTCGGCGGGGATGGAACCGTCGACGATTCCCGCACCCGCGAACAGCCGCACGGAGACACCCTGCACGACGGCGGCGCGAATGACGACGTGAAAGGCGCCGTCCCCCACGGCGTCGACCCACCCGGCCGCGCCAGTAAAGGGACCGCGCGGTGATTCCTCCAATTCGCTGATGGCATCCATCGCCCAGGTGCGGGGCGTGCCCGCAACGGCCGGGGTGGGATGCAACAGGCGGGCCAAGCGCAGCGCATCCCACTCTTTGGTCGCTTGCGGCGACAGCCGCCCAGCAATCGGGCTGGCCAAGTGCCACATCGAATCCGTTCCGATCAGGCACGGGGCCGCGGGCACCCGGAACTCGTCGCACAGCGGACCCAACGCATCGGCTATTGCCCGCACAACGAAGGCGTGCTCGCGAAGGTTCTTTGCGTCGGCAAGGAGGCGGCGGCCTCGTTCCTTGTCTTCACCGGGGTCCGATGCGCGCGGGACCGAACCCGCCAGGGGGCGGCTGAGGATTCTGTCACCGCGGCGGGCGATGAGGAGTTCGGGCGTGGCGGCGACCAGTGTCGCGGGTTGCGCACGCGGGTCGGCGAGGGGCAGTGCCAGCACCACGGAAGCGGGATTTCGGGCATGGAGCCTCGCCGCCAACTCGGCGGGCTGCAGCGGCGCCGACATCGTGACATCCTGCCAGCGGCCCAGCACGATCTTGCGGTCCCCGCCCTCCCGCGCGATTCGGTCGAGCGCCGCGGCGACGGTACGCGAGTAGTCGTCGGCGCTGGGGCGGGGGCGGAGCGAGACAACCGTCGGCGCGTGGTCGGCGCGGGGGTCCAGCTGCGATGAGCGCGGTGCGCCTGGCGGGCCTTCGACCATGCCGGCGGTCAGGTGAAAGGTGGCCCGGGAATCGGGTTCGAACCCCACGACGCCGAAGGCCACCGGGAGGCCGCTGGGGCTTGGGTCACTGGGGTCGCTGGGAGCGCTGGGAGCGCTGGGAGCGCTGGGGGTGCTTGGGGTGCTTGGGGTGCTTGGGTCGCTGGGAGCGCCCGGCGGCGTATCGCGAATCTGCGCAGCAACCGCGGCCAGGAACTCGCCATCGGAGCTGCGTCCCGACACCGTCCCCACGATCCGCGTTGGTTCCCACCATCGTCCCGCAGATGCCATTGCGAGCGTCAAACCTCGCCTCCTCCCAGTCTGAACTGACATTGTCCCGCATCCGCGAGGCCGTAGTGGGTGAAACGGGGCACCCGCGATCAGTGAAAGTGGGTTCAGGACAGTAAACCCGCTAGGGTAACGACGTGACAATTCTGCGATCAGTGTCGCTTTCCTGGATAGGTACGGTCGCGCTTGCCTTTACCTACCTGGCGGTGGGCAAGGGCGTCGACGAAATCCGTATCGGGGCCGCCATCCACGGCGGTACCCTCACGGTGCTCATCGTGTGCCCGGTGATCGCTGGCGCCGCGGCATGGGCGGGTATGGCGCCGTGGCCCCGGCACGTGACGGAGACGGAAAAGTCGGTGCGCGCACGCATGATGCGTGCCGTCCTTGGCGCGGTCGGCCAACGTCAGGACGACCAGTGGTCGGGCGGAACGGTATCGACCGCGACGGATGGCGTCGAGCGTTACGCCGCCTACCGCGAGACGTTCGTGGGCCCGATGATCGCGGCGATAACGGGACCGATTCTGGCGGCCCTGATCATTGGTTGGCGCATTGACTGGCGCAGCGGTCTGATCCTGCTTGCCGCCATTGCGCTGATTCCAATCCTTATCGGGGGGTTCCAAAGCGCGTTCCGCCGCGTATCGACACAGTACCGCGGCGCCTCGCGGCGCCTGGCCGCGCGCTACCTCGATGCCATCCAGGGACTAAGCGTCCTGCGCGCGCTCGGCGCCGGGAAGCAGACCGGTCGCCGCCTGGCCGCCGAGGCCGAGAACGTGCGCCGCAAGGTGATGGCGCTCCTGGCGGGCAACCAATTGGTCCTGCTCGTCACCGACGCCGCGTTCTCGCTGGGCATGATCACGGTCGCGGGCCTGCTGGCCGTCGATGGGGCCGCCTCCAGGCGATTCAGCCCCGGCGAGGCCGTTGCGCTCGTTCTCGTTTCGACGCTGCTGCTCGAACCCCTGGACCGCATCGGTCAGTTCTTCTATGTCGGCATGGGCGGCATGGCGGCGCAGCGCGAGATTAAGAAATTCATCGCTGACGAGTCCCCCGCCCCTGCCGCCACCCGTGCGCGCGCCGGCGCGCGCACGCACGCACGCGGCGCGTCGCCGCAAGGCGGCACGCAAGCGGCCATCGTGGTGCGCGACGTCCATTTCGGATACGAGCCGGGCGCGGAGATTTTGGCGGGCGCCAATGTGACCGTGGCCACCGGGGAGCACGTGGCGGTCATGGGACCCTCGGGTTGCGGCAAGTCGACCCTGCTGGCGCTGGTGCAGGGGCTGTTGACCCCGCAGGCGGGTACCGTGTGCGTGGCGGGCGTTGACGTGCGGGATGCCTATCCGCGCTGGGCGCAGGACCACATCGCGGTGGTGGAACAAAAGACGTACCTGTTCACCGGGACGCTTGCGTACAACCTGCGCATGGCGGCGCCCGACGCGACCGATGAACAACTCTGGCAGGCACTGGCGGCCGCCAACCTCACGGAGGTCGAATCGTGGCCGCGCGGCCTGGAGACCCCGTGCGGTGAGCGCGGGCTATCGCTGTCGGGCGGGCAGGCGCAGCGCCTCGCCATAGCTCGGGCGGTGCTGCGCGACGCGCCCATCTTGCTGCTGGATGAACCGACGAGCCAGGTGGACGTGGCCAGCGAGGAACTGATCGTCGACTCGCTGCAACGGTTGGCGCGCGGGCGCGCGGTCCTCTCGGTGACGCACCGGACGCGCACGGCGCGTGCGGCGGACCGCGTCGTGGAACTGCACGGCGGCAAAATCACCGACCTTGCCGACCTGCGGGGAGCCTGATGAGTGCAATCGCCGCGGACCGACCCGCGCAGCTTTCTCGCCGCGAATTATCCCGTTGGCTGCTGGCGCACACCCGCCACATCGTCGCGCCCCTAGGCGTTTCGGTGCTGATGCGGGCCTTGGGCCTCGCCGCGGGCGCTGCCCTGATAGGGGTCGCCGCGCACAGTGCGGCGCTCGCGGTGACCGGCGGCATCACGTTGCGGCGCGCCGCCGCCATGCTGATTGCCTTGGCCCTTTTCAAGGCCGTGTGCCGCTACCTGGAGCAGTTCTTCGGGCACCTGGTTGCCTTCAAGGCGTTGGCCTACCTGCGGGCGTACTTCTTTGACCGCCTCGAGCCGCAGGCGCCGGCGGCCACGGAGGGAAGACAGACCGGCGACCTGCTTTCGCGCGCAACGCGCGACGTGGACCGCGTCGAGGTCTTCTTCGCCCACACCTTGGGCCCGGCCGTCACGGCCGTGGTGGTCCCGCTCGCCGGCGTCGTGTGGGTGATCGCGGTCACCTCGCCCGCCGTGGGCCTGGTGGTGGCGCTGGGCTGGCTGGCAATCGGACTTGTCTGGCCAATGTTGGGTTCGGGACGAGCGCTCCGTTCCGCCGCCGCCCTGCGCGCCGCCCGCGGAACGTTGGCGCAGCACATGACGGACACCGTGCAGGGGCGCATCGAAGTGGTAGCCGCGCGCTACGAACTCGAAAGAATGCGGGAACTGGACGACCTTGGCGACCAGGTCGGCGGCGATCAACAAAGGCTCGGGCAGGTGGTGGCGGCCCGCAGGGGGCTGATCGCCGCGACATCCGCGCTTCTGCTGGGCGCCATCATCGTGGTCGCGCAGCCGCAGGTCGGTGCGGGCCACTTCTCGTGGCAGACCCTGGTGCTTGTCGTGGGCGTCGTGATCGGGATGCTGCCCGCGCTGACCGCGGTCGAGGAATTCAGCGCCGATCTCGACCAGGCATTCGCTTCGGCCGCGAGACTGGTGGAGGTTACGGAGGGCGCGGTTGCGACTCCCGCCCCCGCGCACCCCGTCGCCATGGTTCGTCCCGTGCGCGGCGAGGTGTGCGTCGATGAGGTTACCTTCGCATATCCACGGTCGATTGCCAACGCGCTCACGGACGTGTCGGTGCGCTGCGCGCCCGGCACAGTGACCGCCATCGTGGGTGCCTCCGGATCGGGAAAATCGACGTTGGCGCGCCTGCTCGTGCGCTTCTACGATCCGCAGCGCGGCAGCGTGCGGATTGACGGCGTCGACGTCGCCGACATAGACGACACGCAATTGCGGTCGGCGATCATGATGGTCGACCAGCGTTCGTACCTGTTTAACGGGACCATCGCCGACAATCTGCGGCTGGCCGCACCGGGCGCCACCGATGCCGAACTGACCGAGGCGTGCGCGCAGGCGGCGCTCGATCTGGCGGGCTTCCCGCACGGGTTGCGCACGGAACTGGGGGAACAGGGATCCGCCGTCTCGGGCGGGCAGCGCCAGCGGATCGCGCTGGCGCGGGCCTTCTTGCGCAACGCGCCGATTCTGGTCCTCGACGAGGTCACCAGCCAACTCGATGCGGCAACCGAGGCCGCGCTGACTTCAGCGCTCGAAAGAATTCAGGAAGGTAGGACAACCATCGCCATCGCGCACAGGCTCTCGACGATCAAGAACGCGAACTCGATCGTCGTCATGGACGCGGGTCGCGTGGTGGCCACGGGCACCCACGCGAAGTTGCTCGCCACAAGTGACCACTACCGGGCGCTCATGAGACGCGACAGGGAGGACCTTCCCGACTAAGAGGCGGCATTCGCGCCTGGCCCGTCGAGCACAGCGCCGCACCGGCCCTCCCCTTACCCCCGCGAGAAAGGCAGAACAGTGTCTCACCCCGCGCTCCCCGCCGTAGTCCTGGTGAATCTGGGAACCCCCGCCGCTCCCACGGCGAAGGCCGTGCGCCCGTACCTGCGCGAATTCCTCTCGGATCGCCGCGTCGTCGAGACGCACCCCGCCCTGTGGCGACCGATCCTCGAATCGATCATCCTGACGTTCCGCCCGCGCGCCTCCGCGGCAAAATACGCAACGATTTGGGGCGAGGAGGGCTCGCCGTTGCTGGTGCACACGCAATCCCAGACGCGCGCGGTCGCGCATGCGCTGCGGGAAATCGCCGTGGTCAGGTACGCGATGCGCTACGGCCAACCATCGGTGCGTGCAGTCATGGACGAGCTGTACGCGGCCGGTCACCGCCGAGTTCTGGTGGTGCCGCTGTACCCGCAGTACGCGGCGTCGTCGGCAGGAACCGTCCTGGACGAGGCCTATCGGTGGGGCTTGCGGTCCCGGGACCAGGTCGAACTGCGGACGGTGCGCTCGTTCCCGATCGATCCGGGGTACGTGGAGGCCGTCGCCGGAGCGCTACAGGAGAGCTGGGAAACCAACGGGCGCCCGGACGTCGAACACGGGGACAAGATCGTGCTGTCGTACCACGGGATTCCCCAGGCCATGGCCGATGCGGGAGACCCCTACCGCAGCGAGTGCGATGCCACAACGGCCGCGGTGGCGCGGAATCTGGGGCTGCCCGCGGGGTCGATTCTCACGACCTTCCAATCGACATTCGGCCCGGCGGCCTGGCTCAAGCCCGCCACCATCGACACGGTTGCCCGCCTGGGAGGCGAGGGCGTCCGACGCGTCGATGTGGCTTGCCCCGGGTTCGTATCCGACTGCCTGGAAACGCTTGAGGAGATCGACGAACTGAACAGGGAGGCGTACCTGGAGGCAGGTGGCGGGGAATTCCATTACGTCCCGTGGGGAAATGGGCGCCGCTGCTGGACAGATGCGCTCGCGAACATTGTTGCGGAGTACCTGGCCGGTTGGGTGCCCGCAAACGTGCGAGAATCGTCACAAACGGACCATCGCGGCGTGGGACTCACGTCCCTGGGATCCGCGAATCAGGCATGATGAAGTAAATACAGGACTATTCGGGCAAATGCGCCCGTGTGACGCGAGAGTGGGTGTCGAACGATGACGGACAAGGTGACGGTGACCCCTGAACCCGTGACCGAGTTGCCGGCCGACACGATCTTCGTGTTCGGCTCCAACAAGGCCGGTTTCCATGGGGGCGGGGCCGCACGCTACGCGCACCAGCACTTCGGGGCCGAATGGGGAGTCGGGGACGGGCCGACGGGGCGCTGCTACGCGATCGACACGATGTCCGGGTGGGACGAGATGCGCGACGCAGTTTCGCGCTTCCTCGACTACGCGGCGCAGCACCCCGAACTGACCTTCTGGGTCAGCCGTCTCGGCACCGGCATCGCCGGGTACCCGGTCACCGAGGTTTCCTCTCTGTTCGGTCGGCGCACGGAGAACGTGGTTCTGCCCGCATCCTTCCTGACGCATTGAGCGCGCCAACCTTGACGAACGACGCCCCGACCAAGCGGCAGATTCGCCGCTGGCAGCGCAACCTCGTGGACGAGCGGCTCGAGGCGGATGTCTACCGCGATCTCGCCGCGAAGGCAAGCGACGAGGACCGCGAAATCCTCCTCGCGCTCGCGAATGCGGAATCGCGCCACGAGGAGCACTGGCTACTCCTGCTCGGCGAGCACGCGGACGGCGCGCGCCGTTCGTTCCTGCGCTCCCACGCGCTCGGGTGGCTGGCCCGGCATTTCGGGGGCGTGTTTATCCTGGCGCTCGCCCAAAAGGCGGAGGCCCGTGCCAAGTATGACGACGATCGCGACGCCACCCTGGCGATGGCGGCCGACGAACACGTCCACGAGGAGGTCGTGCGGGCGCTCGCGGAACGTGGCCGCACCAAGCTCTCGGGCACCTTCCGGGCAGCGGTTTTCGGCGCCAACGACGGCCTGGTCTCGAACCTGGCGTTGATCCTTGGCATCGGAGCGGCGGGGGTCAGCAATTCGACGGTGCTGCTGTCGGGGCTTGCCGGCCTGCTGGCGGGAGCGATGTCGATGGGGGCGGGCGAGTACGTGTCGGTTCGCTCGCAACGCGAGCTGCTGGAGGCATCCGAACCCAGTGAAACCACCGCGCGCAAGCTCCCCGATTTGGACGTGGACGCGAACGAACTGGCGCTGCTGTACCGCGCGCGGGGCATGTCGCCCGCCGCGGCCGACGCGCACGCCGCCCAGATCCTCAACAACTATTCCAGCTCGACGCGACTGGCGGACCCGATCAACGCCGCCGAATTCGAGTCGCACGGCACCGCTTGGGGTGCCGCCTGGTCGAGTTTCTGCTTCTTCGCTTCGGGCGCGACGGTCCCGATCCTGCCGTACCTTTTCGGGTTGCAGGGGTTGGCCGCCGTCGTCGTCGCTGTGGCGCTGGTGGGGATGGCGCTTGCGATCACGGGCGCCGCGGTTGGTCTGCTGTCCGGGGCCGCGCCGCTGCGCCGCGCCCTACGCCAGGTGGCGATCGGGTTCGGCGCAGCGGGCGTCACCTATGCGCTCGGCAGCATCTTCGGGGTCGCGGCGGGCTAACGGGAGGCGCCAGCCGATGCGGCGGCCGATTCGCGGGTGACGGGGGCCTCGTCCCCTCCCGCGTGCGAGGGCAGGTGCTTGCGCCACCACAACGACACGAAACCAAGCGAAAGCGCGGCGATCACTGCCCCGGCGGCGAACATCTGCGAATAGCTGAACCAGATATCAAGGCCCGCCAGCACGGCAGGTATGAAGAAGCCCAGGTACGTCAGCGAGTAGTACACGGCCGTCAGGCCCGCAAGGTCGTCGGGGCCCGCGATCCGCTGGATTTCCTGCAGGCCGGCAACGAGCAAGAGCCCGTAGGCGACCCCGAGGATCGCGGCCGCACCGATGGCCCATTTCAGGGACGAGTTCCCCGCCGCCGTTGCGGCCACGATCATGGCGACAACGGTCACCGTCAGCGCAACGCCTGTGCCGCGCGCCGACCGATCGGAATCGAATCGGGACCCGATCAGCTGGATGCCGAACCCGGATCCCAGCGCGATCAGGCACAGCAGGCCGGAGAATCCGATCCGCATGTCGCCCACCTGGTTCGCGACCAGCGTCGGCATGATCGCGTACGCGCTTGCGGCGCAGCCGAATACCCACGGCGCGGCGGGCAACACGACGAGCAGGAAGCGACGGTGGCGCGATGACGGAATCTTCAGGTCGTCGGCCAGGCGCCCGCCGGTGTGCGGTGCGCGGGTTTCTGGGGCCTGCAGGAGCCACAGCCACGCGAGCAGGGAGATCACGGCGTTGACCAGATACGGATACACGTCGCCGCGCGGCGCGAACTGAGCCATAGCCGCCGCGGCGCCGGCGCCCAGGCCGAAGCCCGTGGTGAGCGCCAGTCCCGCGCGGCGCGCTCCCGCGCCCGGCTTCGCGCCCGGCTCGAACGGCGCCTGGGAGAGTTCCTTGATCCACGCGGTGCCGACGGCCATCACCAGCCCCAGGGCGATTCCCGACAGGACGCGGCCCACGAACAACACGCTCGCGTTGCCGCCACCGCCCGCCAGCACCAGCGATCCCGCGATGGCGATCAGCGGGGCGGGTCGCAGCAGGGGGGCGCGGCCGTAGCGATCCGAAAGCGGGCCGCCAAGGAGCAGCGCTGGGATGATGCCGAGGACGTACGCGGCGAGGAGAATGTCGACGGTGGCCGTGGTCAGGCCCTCGTCGCTCTTGTACATGACCAGTAGCGGGGTGAATTCGTTGCCGCCCCAGGCCACGGCAAAGGTAGCCGCGGCCACCTTCAACCAGATCGATGGCCGCGGCTTTTGACTTGCGGAGATCATGGACGAGGAATGTTCCTCAGGTTCGACTTCGCCATGGAAATGACCTCGCCGATGCCGCCGCCCAGGATCTCCTTGCTCATCGCGGTTGCGAAGCCCGTGACCTGGTCGGCGGTGATGCTGGGCGGAAGCGAAAGCGCGTTCGGGTCCGTGTGGACGTCGATGAGCGCCGGCCCGTCCTGCTTGAGCAGGCCCTCAAGCGCCGAGCGCACGTCCTTCGGGTCTTCGACGCGCACGGCGGGGATGCCCATCGCGTTGGCGATGTCCGCGTAGTTGACACCTGGCGCGTCCGTGCCGTATTCGGGCAGGCCGTTGACCAGCATCTCCAGCTTGACCATGCCGAGCGAGGAGTTGTTGAACACCACTACCTTGACCGGCAGGTTGTAGTTCTTCAGGGTAATCAGGTCACCGAGCAGCATGGAGAGCCCGCCATCGCCCGACATGGAGATGACCTGGCGGCCAGGTTGGGCGGCAGCGACGCCGATCGCCATCGGCATCGCGTTCGCCATCGACCCGTGCAAGAACGAACCGATGACGCGGCGGCGGCCGTTCACCCGCAGGTAGCGGGCGGCCCAGACGTTGCACATGCCGGTATCGACGGTAAAGACGGTGTCGTCCGCGGCCACGTCCGAAAGGATGTCGGCGACGTATTCGGGGTGAATGGGCTTGAGCTTTTCTGCGCTCTTCCCCTTGTAGGCGCCCACGACCGTGGTCATGGCCTTTTCGTACTTCTTGACCATCTGATCGACGAAGCGCCGCGACCGGGCCTTGTCGACCAGCGGAAGCAGCGCCTTGACGGTTTCTTTGACGTCGCCGACGACGGCCAGGTCCAACCGGGTGCGGCGCCCCAGCACCTCTTCGCGGATGTCCACCTGCGCCGTGCGCACGTTTTCGGGCAGGAACTGGTCGTACGGGAAATCGGTGCCGAGCAGCAAAAGCAGGTCCGCTTCGTGCATCGCGGCGTTGGCGGATCCGTAGCCCAGAAGGCCGGACATGCCCACATCGAACGGGTTGTCGTACTGGATGAATTCCTTGCCGCGCAGGGAGTGCCCGATCGGGGCGCCGATGCGGTCGGCCAGCGCGATGACCTCGTCGTGCGCGCCCTTGGTGCCGGCTCCCGCAAAGATGGTGACCTTCTTGGCCGCGTTGATGGCGTCGGCCAGGTCGCGCAGGGCGGAATCCGCGGGGACCACGCGCGGCTTCGGCGTGCGCTCTGAGAGATCCAGGGGAACATCCTGGGGTGCCGTGGCCGCGGCCGTGTCGCCCGGCAGCGTGAGGACGGAAACGCCGGGGGCGGCGTACGCGTGGTGGATGGCCGAGGCGATCACGCGCGGGGCCGCCAGGGGGCTGGAGATCATTTCGTTGTATACGGAGCACTCGTTGAAAATGCGGTCCGGGTGCGTTTCCTGGAAGTAGGACGTGCCGATCTGCATGCTCGGGATGTGGCTGGCGATGGCAAGGACCGGAACGCGCGAGCGGTTGGCGTCATACAGGCCGTTGATGAGGTGCAGGTTGCCCGGGCCGCAGGAACCGGCGCAGACCGCCAACTCGCCCGTGACCTCGGCCTCCGCGGCCGCGGCAAAGGCCGCCGCCTCCTCGTGCCGGACGTGGACCCACTGGATGCCCTCGCCGTTCTTGTTGGAGCGACGCACGGCGTCGACGACGGGGTTCAGACTATCCCCGACAATGCCGTAGATGCGCTTGACGCCGGCTGCGAGGAGTTGATTGACGAGAAGGTCGGCGACGGTGTCGCCACGTACTTGGTTCTTAGCCACGAGGGTCTCCAGGTTGGGAACATAGACGACGTCGTATCACTCGCAGCGGGCAGGTTCTGTCCGGAAGCGTCGGCGCCTGCTACTCCAGTATCCCCGAGCGATCAGGAACTTTCATCCTCAACTGGGTGTTCCGTTGGCCACAGTCGGCGCAACGCGAGGATGCGTGCCAGGCCGCGCCCGGTTGGTGCGGCCCGCGCGGATGACTCCCCGAGATGCGGGTTAGGCCTCGTGCGTGCCCGAGTCGGGGCGCGGTGCCCGTGCACGTACGGCGAGCCCCACCACGGCGGCCGTGGCGAGGGCCGCAAGCGCGCCGCCGCCGCTCAGTGCGTATCCCGCGTGCGCCCCGCGATGGTCGATCAGCATGCCCGCTATCGCCGTGCCCGTGGACACGCCGATAGTCATCGCGGTCGAGGCCCACGCGAGCCCCTCCGTCAGGTGGTCCGAACCCACGATCTGGTGCACGATGCTGTTGCCAGTGATCAGGGTGGGGGCGATCGACACCCCGCCCAGCGCCAGGACGGCGGCCAGCTGCCACAGGTTCTGCACGAATAACAGCGAGACCATCCCGGCGCTCAGGATTGCCAGCGTCACGATCAGCCTGCGAACCAGCGAAGAACGCCAGTGCCTGGCGCCGTAGCCCAGGCCCGCAAGCATCGAACCCAGCGCAAAGACGCCCAGAACGATCCCGGCCATGCTCTCGTGCCCCTGCTCCTTGGCGAAGGCGACGGTCGAAACCTCGGTGCTCCCGAAGACTATTCCCACGAACAAGAACACCGCGGACAGCGCAATTAGCCGGGGATTGCGAATGACGGACGAGGCCGCCGCCCCCGCGCGCTGGTCCTGCAATTTGGCGGGCGGCTCCGAAGAGCGCTGAGAGCAGAACCACAGCCCGCCGCCCACCACCGCGATGGCGGGCAGGGCCAGGCCCGCGAGGGGCCACACCTGGACGACGAGGATCGTTGCGAGCGTGGGGCCCACGACGAAGATGAACTCGTCGATCGCCGATTCGAGCGAGAACGCGGTGTGCAACTGGCGGGGCGTGGACACGGCGGCGGTCCAGCGGGCCCGCACCAGTGCGCCGAATGCCCCGGAGGTGGCACCGACCCCCGCCGCGAGCACCCACAGCACCGGCTCGGGTAGACCGGCGACGATGGCACCGCCAAGCCCCAGCAAAAAGACGCCGTTTGCGGCCGTCAGCGGGGTCATAACCCGCCCCTGCCCGTGCCGATCGATGAGGCGTGCGACCAGCGGGACCGCGATCGCGGACGCCACAAGGTACATCGCGGAGACGCGGCCGCCCGCCGCATACGACGAGTACGTTTGCTCGATGATGAGCACGATCGCCAGCCCCACCATCGACATGGGGAGGCGTGCGATCGCCCCGGCAAAGGAAAACCGCAGGGCACCAGGCAGTCGCAGGATCGCCAGATACGGGTTCACGGGTGCGTCTTCATTGGATTCTGGACGGGGCGCGGGGGAGTTGACGGTGGAAGACACCCCGATATCTTGCCATGCGCGACAAGCGCCGGGGTTCGGGGCAGAATGTGAGGATGAGCACGCACACTAGTGACGACCTCGACATCCACCATGACGCCGATGCGCAGCGTTTCACCGCCAGCTTGCCCGGTGACGGGGAGGTGGGGCACCTGGACTACACCGCCGATGCGGTGACCATGACCGTGCGGTCCACGGTGGTTGACCCGCGGTTCGGCGGGCGCGGATTTGCAGCGAAAATGGCGCGCGAGGCATTGGACTACGCGCAGGAGCAGGGGTGGCAGGTGGTGCCCCAGTGCTCCTACATCGGCACGTTCGTGGACCGGAACCCGCAGTACGCGGAGCTGATCGTCGATTAGGTCGGCGCGCGCAGGCGGCGCCGGTTCGTGGGGTCGGCGGAGCGCTCGTTCTTCCTGCCGCGTTCCCGGTCGCCGCCCGCAAGGCGGTAGGCTGAACTGGCCGTCTAATGCGTCAAAGGTGGGACTATGAACCAGCCACTCACACTCGAAACTGAACTTATCCAGGCCCTGGGCTATCAGGTCGTCACGCCCGCGTCGGCGAACTGGCAACGCGCCTCGCAGCCTTGGAACATAGCGGTCCACCAGGATCCCCTTGCGGTCGTCACCGTCGAAACGGTCGAACAGATACGTTCGATCCTTGCCGTTGCCTCTCACCACGGGGCCAAGGTGACGACGCAACTGACCGGGCACGGCGCCAACCACCAGCTTGCGGACGCGATAGTCGTGCGTCCCAGCGGATTCGACGAACTGGTCATCGACGTAGAGCACCGGACGGCGCGCATCGGTGCCGGGGTGCGGTGGGGCGCGGTTGCCGCCGCGCTGGACGGAACGGGCCTGGTCGCCGCGTTCGGGTCCAATCCCTCCGTCGGGGTCACCGGCTACGAGTTGGCGGGTGGCGTATCGCTCTTCAGCCGGTCCACCGGGCTCGGGTCGTGGGCGCTGCGCGCCGTTGAACTTGTTACTGCCGATGGAATCTCGCATCGCGTCACCGACGGTGACCTGTTGTGGGCCCTGCGCGGTGCCGGCGGTTCATTCGGCATCGTGACGGCGGTCGAAATCGACCTTTATCCCGCCGCGGACGTATACGGCGGCAAGCTTCTATTTGGTTTGGACGAGGCCGGTGACGTCCTGGATGCCGTGCTTTCCTACGGCGCCGACGCCGACCCCAAGCTCAATATGTCGGTGAACCTGACGCAGATGCCGACTCGCGACGACATCTCTCCCATGCTGCAAGGCCAGCGGTTGGTGTCGCTCGACGCATTCGGATTCGACAACGAAACCGAGCACATGCGTACCCTCGACGCGATTCGCTCGCAGATCCCGCCGATCATTGACGACGCCATGGGGCACCTGGCCGTGTCGGGTGTGCACAAGGCGATCAACGAGCCCGTCAAGCCGTCGGCGTCCGGTGATTTCTCGCGGCTGGCCCGCGTCGATCGCGCCATGATCGACTCGCTGGTTGACCTATTCGAGACCGCGGATGGTCAAGTGCTGCGGAACATCCAGGTGCGGCTGCTCGGCGGGCGCCTGGCGCAGGATCCGCTGGTCGACGCCATCGCCGGTGCGATTCATGATCCGCACCTGGTGCTGGGGGTGGGCCCCGCGGTGCCCGGCGACGAACGGGTCGATCGGGCGTACGCCCGCCTGGGCGAGGTCGTTGCCGTGGACGGCAAACCGCGTACGGTCGCATCGTTCCTGACCCGCGGGCAGGACTACACCGACGCATACGACGAGGTCGCGATGGCGCGCTGGCGGGCCGTGCGCGCCGAGGTGAACCCGGACGGCGTCATCATCTCAAACCGCGACCCGCAGTAGGGCGTTGCGCTGGCCGGGATCGGTGGTGGGGCGTTGCGCTGGCCGGGATCGGTGGTGGGGGGTTGCGCCGACCGGGATCGGTGGTGGGGCGTTGCGCCGACCGGGACAGGCAGTGGGGCGCGATACTCGGGACTTTGCTGGCGAAGCGCTTGGGGCGGCACCCACGTGGGTGCCGCCCCAAGCGCTTGTGCGCTTTCAGCGACGCTGCTTGCTCCCGCTAGGAGCGCGCGCTTGCCGCGCACCTTGGATAGGTGGCGGCGCCAGCGACCGCGTCTTGCGGTTGCGGAACTAATCCGCGAGGGCGTCCGATACGACCTGCTTGGCCTCGTCCTGGACTTGCTTGAGATGGTCCGCGGACACGAACGATTCCGCGTAAATCTTGTACACGTTCTCGGTTCCCGAGGGGCGGGCCGCGAACCAGGCGTTCTTTGTCGTGACCTTCAGTCCCCCGATCTTGGCCCCGTTGCCGGGGGCCTCGGTCAGCGCAGCGGTGATCGGCTCACCTGCCAGCTCGGTGGAGGTGACCTGGCTGGGGCTGAGCGCGCCCAGTTTTGCCTTCTCTTCGAGCGTGGCGGGCGCGTCCACGCGGGCGTACCAGGATTGGCCATACTCGTCGACCAACTCACGGTGGATCACGCTGGGAGATTTACCGGTCACGGCAAGGATTTCTGAGGCAAGCAGCGCCATGATGAGGCCGTCCTTGTCGGTGGTCCACACGTCGCCGTTCTTGCGCAAGAAGGAACCACCAGCGGATTCTTCCCCACCGAAGCCGACGCTGCCGTCGAGTAGCCCGGGAACAAACCACTTGAAGCCGACGGGGACCTCAATCACGTTGCGGCCCAACCCCGCGCCCACCCGGTCGATGAGCGACGAGGAGACGAGTGTCTTGCCGATCGCGGCGTCCGGTCGCCAGCTTGGGCGGTGGCCCGAATACAGGTAGGAAATGGCGGTCGCCAGGTAGTGGTTGGGGTTCATCAAACCGTCGCGCGTGACGATGCCGTGCCGGTCGGAGTCCGCGTCATTGCCGGTCGCGATGTCGTAGGCGGCGTCGGGGGCGCTCATGCGGGCGACCAAGGAGGCCATGGCGTAGGGGGAGGAGCAATCCATGCGGATCTTCCCGTCCCAGTCCAGTGTCATGAAAGCCCAGCGCGGGTCGACAGCCGGGTTGACGACAGTGAGATCGAGATTGTGTCGTTCGGCGATCTCTGACCAGTATTCGACCGAGGCGCCGCCGAGCGGGTCGGCGCCGATGCGCACCCCTGCCGAGCGGATCGCGTCGAAGTCGAGGATGCTGGGCAGGTCATCGACGTAGTGTTTGCGAAAGTCGTAGGGGCGAGTGGTGGTGGCGCCGAGGGCGGCGGCCAGGCTGACCCGCTCGATCTTCTCCACCCCGTCGCGCAGCCACTGGTTCGCCCGGTTCGCGATCCAGCTGGTGGCGTCGGTGTCCGCGGGACCGCCGTGCGGCGGGTTGTACTTGAAGCCGCCGTCGCGTGGGGGGTTGTGCGAGGGCGTGACCACGATTCCGTCGGCCAGGCCCGGCCCCGTTGTGCGCAAACCCTGTGCGCTGCCGACTCCGTTGGCGCGCAGGATAGCGTGCGAGACGGCCGGGGTGGGCGTGAAGGAATCACGCGAATCGACGCGCACTTCGACGCCGGCCGCCGCTAGCACCTCAAGCGCCGTGTTGGTTGCTGGTTCGGAGAGGCCGTGCGTATCGCGCCCGATGAAGAGCGGGCCGTCGTAGCCCTGCAGCGTGCGGTATTCGACGATCGCCGCGGTGATCGCGAGGATATGCGCCTCGTTGAAGGCGGCGTCCAGCGACGACCCGCGGTGCCCCGAAGTACCGAAAACGACCTTCTGTGCGGGATCGTCCGGATTTGGGGTGCGGTCGTAGTAGGCGGCGATGAGCTCGTCGACGTCGATGAGGTCTGATTCTTGGGCAACAGTGCCTGCTCGCGGGTCCATATATCGATAGTGCCACGTCGCGAACGGTTGTGAAACCGAGAGTCCCCATCCTTGCCCCGAAATGTTATCCACAATCTGCCGGTGGCGGGTGCGGAGCGGGGTGCTTCTTTCAGAGTTGGTGCCTCCAGGCTTCACAACTAGGAAGGAATTTCCATGGATCAGTTCTGCATAGTGGAACTTAAATCCGCTTGGCGCCGGCGCATGCGGCTATTGGCCGCAATTACTGCTGGCGTCGTGGCGGTGGCGCTGATGGCCGGTGCCGCAGTCGTGGCAACAAGGGCCGCGGCGGCACCCAGCAAGGCCCCATTTTCGCGGCAATACGGCGAGGCATTGCCCTCGATACCAAGTTGGTTGGGTTCTTATCGGGCAGCATCCGCGATGGGCACCACATACGCGTGGTGCCTGCAGGGCGGCGCTGCGGTCCCAACTAGCGCAGGAAAGACGAGGTCCATCCGGGCGGCAGAACTCTCCTACGCAATCGAGCGGTGGTCCGGGAGCAACTTCACTGGCGCCACAAAGGACGAGACGCATGCGGCCATTTCCTACTTGGCCCACACCTATCACGACGTCTCCGCAAGCAAACGCAAACAATACGTTTCCGCCACGCGGGCCCGCATCAAGAAGATAGCCGGATCGATGTGGGCGGATGCCCGTCGCTACGCGGGCCCCTACAGCGCCACCGGAAAGCTCACCCGCAACGCAGATGCGGACCACCTGACCCTCGCCAATGTGGCGATCGTGGCCCGCGGCACGGTGCAGGTTCCCGGCATCGCCATCACGGTGACGCTGACGGGACCCGCAACCTTTGCGAACGGGGCGAAGACGATCACGTTCACGTCCGAATCCAAGGCTCGCTCGTTCCCGAACATCACAATCACCGGACCGGGAACCGTGGGGTTTAAGGTTGCCGCCGGGGGCCTGGCGGCAACCGATATCACGGTGTGGTCGGGGCACGACAACGTATTCGGCGCCGCCGGATCGGTGCAGGACATGGCGACGATCTCGCGCGTTGCGGTCACGTCGACCGGCAAGCTCAGTATTCCTTCCGATAGTGCGGTCATCACGACGATCGCATCCGATATCAAACGTGTTGGGAACTCGCTGGAGCACGTCGACGAGGTGAGCCTGAACGCCCCGAAGCGTTTCGCCGGGGCGAAAGTCAAGCTCACGGCCTGGCTGCGATACGCGGGCGGTAGCGAACCAGCGCGGCGCACGGTCCAATCCGCCGCCAAGATTCCGGGAACGCCGCAGGGCAGCGTCGCTACGACCGTCACCTTGAACAAGAACGGGAACGCAACCTGGCGGCCCAAGGTGTCCACAGCAATCCTGGGCGGGTATTACACCTGGGTCATTTCGAACGAAGAGGCGTTGGGCGGTCTCTTGCAAGAAAGCGTCACCGACTACGGGATACCAGCGGAAACCAAGCAGGCTTTCATGCCGCGCGTCGCGACGGTGGCCGGCCAATCGACACCCGATGACGCTCGCAACGTCACCATTTCCGACGACATCTCTGGTTCCGGTTTCGCAGCGGGAACGCCCCTGGTCGTGCGGGCCCAGCTATACCGGCACCCCGATGCCACCGAATTCCCCACGGATTCCGCGGGCATCGCATCGCCTCCCGCGCAGGCCGTTGCCGTTGGCTCACCCCTGGTCACAAATGTCACAACAAACGCGGCCGGGTCGTTTGCGACCGCGGTCAGCGTGAGCGTGCGCCAGCGCGCTGTAGATACGCCGTACACCTGGGTCGTGTCGTTGGATGCCGTTGCCAACCAACTGCCGGAAGGGTACGTGTCGAATTACGCAATTCCCGCGGAATCGGTCGTGATTCCGGCCTTCATTCCCGCACAACCATCGGTATCGACCGTGGCCTCCGGGCAGGTCGCCAAGGCGGGCGCGACCATCTTTGACACGTTCACCGTTCAACGCAACGGTGTGGATCTGCAAAAGTATCCGCTGCGGGTGACCTCTACCCTGTGGCACGGGATCGAGGAGCCGGTGAACAACGCGAGCATTGCGGACCAACAAGGTCAAGTGCGACGGGTTTCGTCAAAATCCATCGACCCAGTCAGCGCGACCGCTGACACCGTTACGCTCGCCAACCAGCACCCGTACACGCTTCCAGATGACTCATCGAGCGCCGGGGGGTGGTGGATTTACACCTACTGCTACGAAGGCGCCGGCGATTGGGCTCCCGGTTCGGATGTTCCCGTCAACGACCGCATCAACGGGTACCCCGGCAAGTGCGATGATTCCGTGCACGCCGAAGAGACCGTGCCTATCCCCTGGGAACTCACGATCACCACGGCGGCACGACCCGCGCAAAGCGAGCCGGGTTCGATCGGGGACTTGATCGCGGATCGCATCGAGGTCGCCGGAGGCAAACCCAACAGCGAGGTCACGGTCCTGGTGCGGGTATATGAACCGGTCCTGGCGCCTCCCGTCCCGACGGACCTATCCGACGCAACGCGGCCGGCGCTCGCGGCTGATCCGCAGGCGGTCACAATCTCGCTCGATGGCAGCGGTGCGGGGTCCGCTGTGACGCAGGGGGTGCGAGCTGACCGGCCTGGGTATTACCCGTGGACGGAGCAACTCATTGACGCCGCTCCGGGCACCGCCGGAATTGGCGTGGAATCGCGGTGGGGGGTTGCGGCGGAGCTCTCGTTCATCAAATTCGAGCCGCAGGTCACCACCCAGGCCTCGCACGCGATCGCTCGCGAAGGGGCACTCTTATCTGACCAATTCGAGGTTACGGGCATGCCGACCAACGAGACGGTGACAATTCGCCACACCGCATGGTGCACGCCGTCGCAACCGGTCGAATCAGCTCAGGTGCCGCAATCCGCACGCGAGATTGCGACCGTCACCAGCGAGGTCACCAGCGATTCCGAGGGCAGGGTGCCTCCGCTCTATTCGCCGTCGGTAACGGTCCCCGCCGGATGCCGCTACGTGGTGTGGACCGAGACGATCGCCGGGGGTGACCGTCACCAGCCCTGGTCCAGCCCATTTGGAAGGTCGTCGGAAACCACCGGAATCGTCAGCGTAACCACCAGCGCCAACCCCTTTGCGCAGGTCGGCACGACGACCTATGACCAAGCCATAGTTGCCGGCCCGGCTCCGGCGGGATCGCACCTGTACTTCGATTACTACGCGCAGGTCAAGGGCTCCGATACGGCCAACGACACGTTGCTGACAACCGTCGGGCCGGTCGTGGTCGATGGTCCCGGAATTTACACGTCACCCACCGTCGACGTGGGGGATGCAATTGGCCGGGGTTACTTCCGCGAACGCCTCTATATTCCGACCCCGGACGGCATCATTGATACGGACGACCCACCGATGATCGTTGGCGAACCGAGGGTGCCAGGGGAAACAACAACCATCATCGATGTTTCGTCCCGGGCAGCCGACTTCGCAAAGGTCGGCAAGGATCTTCGTGATTCCGTCGTGGTGGTGGCCCCAACGGCGTTGCCGCAGGGGACCTACCTGCGTTGGCAACTGTGGGAGCAGGCGGGTGGCGCGGACGCCGCCAGAGTAGAAGAGGGGTTTGCGGGGGACCGCTTGCTTGCCACGACCGCGAAGGTCGCCGTGACACGGTCCGGGACATTCGAATCCCCCAGGATCAAGGCGCGGAAGGAGGCAACCGTCTACTGGGTCGAGCAGCTCTATATCGAGGGAAGGGCGGCTCCGATTGCGTC
The DNA here is from genome assembly GCF_006715765.1 of Rarobacter incanus. Taxonomy (NCBI): domain Bacteria; kingdom Bacillati; phylum Actinomycetota; class Actinomycetes; order Micrococcales; family Rarobacteraceae; genus Rarobacter; species Rarobacter incanus. Next base: position 1,400,489 of record NZ_VFNV01000001.1, on the reverse strand, counting down.
CGGCGACCATAGGGTCGCCTCCGAAACGACTCGGGTGACGCAGAATCCGCCCGCGGCATCGACGCCGGGCAGGCCCGCGCTTCCGGTCACTGGAATGGCGCAGGTGGCGACCGTGCTCGGCTTTGCTCTGATCTTGCTCGGGGCGACGTTCTTTCTCGCAACGCGCAGGTGGAGGCACTGATGAGCACAAGGATGGGTCCGCGACCTGACGCGGAACTGGATGACCCACGCACGAGTCTTGACACAAGAGCCAGGACGAGGCCCCCTCGTTGTGGTGCGGCAGCGCCTCGATGGCGCCGTCTGCTGGCCGCATTGCTGGCGGCGGTGGCGGTGTCGGCTGTGGGTGCGGCGGGTGCGGCGGTGTCGGCCGCGGGTGCGGCGGGTGCGGCGGGTTCGCAGACAGCGACGGAGGCCGTGCCGCAGGGCTCCGCCCAGGTGGGAAGAATAACCGTGGAAGCCGTAGACGGTCAGCGATTTACGATGAAAATTGATCTGCCCTCGCCCAATCTCCACAAATCAGTCGTGATGCTTGTCGATCAAGACCGCTGCCCGTCGGGCAGTGGCAACGCGGCGGGATATCCCAGTCGCTTTCCTCTCGCCGCGAAGGCCAGAACCTTTGCCGTCACGGACAATCGAGGAAGCCAGAAACGTCCACCGAGTCCCTACCGATGGAGCGAAGAGGGATTTCCGAATGCGCACCGGGCCGGAGAGTCTGCGTTCGCGGCGGCAGAAGTCGGGGCCAACGGCACAGTGAGCCTTCGGGCGCGCGGCACAGGATTCGAGTCGGGAACGGAATACTGCGCGATCTGGATGAATCAAGCGGCCGTCGTGTACCAGCGTTCCAGCGATGATGAGTTGCTACCCATCGTGGAATCCACAACGGAGATGACATTCGACAAGATTCTGCACGTTTGGAGCGGCGAATTTCTATATTCCGCCCGCATCGTGAAGACAGGCCCGGCCGCAAGCGAAGTGGCGCTGGGCGAAGTCACCCATGAATCCGCAAGCCTTCGGTGGGACCCGGTACCGGGTGCGGCGTCCTACACGGTGGCATGGAAGCCGGTAGATGGTGACGAATCGATGAGTACCGAAGTCACTGACGCGACGGTGGTGCTTCCGGGGCTGACACCCTCGACCGAATATCTGGTGACCGTAACCCCTGTGGTGGATGCCATCACGCGGGGCGGTAGAGCGCGCTTGTATTTCACGACGGGCCCGCGCCTGCCCGACGCTCCGGTCTTGGCTTCGAAGGCAGCGGTCGGAGTCACTGCTTCGTTCGTCGCATCGTCGGATCCGGCAGTGCAAGAATTCGAAGCGATCTGGGTCAGTGAGAAGGGTGCCCGTGAGGTGACCACGCACCAAAGTAACCCGATAGTGCGATCGGATTTGGCGCCAAACACCGGCTATTCCGTCGCCGTGCGCGCTCGTAACCCGTCGGGGTTGTCCCCCGCTGCGACCTGGGAGTTTGTGACCGGACCGCTCGCGCCGGGAAACGTGGCGGCTGCCGCCCTGCCCACGGGCGTGCAACTCAGATGGGATGCGGCCGCGGGGGCCACCGGATACCGCGTTGCGGTCGGGGGTACTGTGCGCGAGGTTGATTCCACCACAACGCAGATCACCGGACTGGCGCCGTCGACCACCTACGCCTATCAGGTGCAGGCTTTCAACGCTCGTGGCGTCGGCGTGATCGTCAAAGGGTCAGTGCGTACAACCCTCGCACTCCCGGCCGGAATAACGGTATCCGACGCAACTTCGAGCGGTGCAAGAGTGTCGTGGAATCAGCCGGCCCCGGGCGTGCGCTACGTGTTGGCCTTGCGCGGTCATGAGGGAACATGGAGCAGTGAGGGAACCTTCGTAAATGTCACCGGTCTGAGCCCCGGACGCACCTACCAGGGGACCGTCACGGCCACGAAACCCGGTGAGGCGCCGGCCGTCAGCACAATCGCGATACGGACGACGTTGGCAACGGTGGTTGCGATCGAAGTCACCAAACGCGGCACGACATCGGTCACCCTCACCTGGAATTCCGCCGGACCCGCGGCGACCTATCTGGTCCGGGTGGGAGCGCGAACGTTCAAGGTGCGGGGAACGCGGGTGACGGTCAAGGGGCTCTACCCCGGAACCGAATACCGGGCCACCGTCACCCCGGCGGGGCGCACCGCGTCGAACCCCGTGAGCTTCACCACAAAGAAAATGCGTCCACGGGTTACTTTGCGGGCGATCGGATCCCGTTTGCTCATCCGCGTAAGCGCAGTCCCCAAGGGGACCAAGGTGGTGGTGGTCGACAAGAGAGGGCGCCGCAATGTCACCGCGGGCAAGAGGGGGGTGAAGCAAACCGTGCGCGGCACGCGGATCAAGGTTCGGGTGGCGTCGACGGATCGAACGCTGGCTCTGCGCGTCACGTATTCGGCGGCCGACGTGCGCAGCGCCCGTCGCGCGCGGTAGCGGGCGGATATGATGGCCGACATGTCTGCACAATCTTCCGTTGATTTTGTCCTGCGCCCGTTCGAGGGGATTCCCGCAGAACCCGACCTCGTGGCTATGCGCGAGATCATTCCGGCCGCCACCGCCGTTGCGACGCTGGCAAAGGAATACGGCGGCAGAGAGATCACGTTTGTGACCTCGCTGCCCGAGTCGTGGCCCGCCTTGCACCGCACCGATGGTGCCGTTCTGATCGCCCTGCAAACGCATGCAGGTTCCGGCGACCTTAGCCGCGATCTCGCGGACCGTATTCTCGCGGCGCTCGAATTGGAGCCCGGGACCCCGATCGTGAACCAAACGATTCCGGGCCCAGGACCGCGCCTGCAGGACATCTTGGACCTGACAAAGCCCATCGACATTCACGTTCATGACAACTTCGATTTCTGGCTCGACCCGACGGTGGAGCGATCGAAGGAGTTGGACGCCTCGCTCAAAGAGGCAGCAGACGCGATCATCGAAACGGTGCAACTGAAGTCGGTCCCGCACGCGTTCTGGTGCCGGATGGGCGCGCGTGAATTCCTGCGATGGTCATTCGCGCAGGATGAGGAGAAGGTTTTGGACGCGCTGGCGCGCCTGCACGTGAAGCGCGAATCGACGATCGGCGGTGGAAAGTACATCGGCGCCTTCCGTGCCTCCGGGATCTCGATCCCGGTGTGGGAGCTCCCCCGCGGGAGCGAAGCGGAAGACATCGAGGAGGCGGCGGCAGAATTCTTGCCGAAGTTCACCGCGGCAATAGACGACGATTCGGCCCTCGACGTGTACCAGCGGCGGGCTCGCGCGGGAATCGTTGCTCGCCAAAAGACTCTCCGCTAGCACCAGGCGAAGACCTCAGCGCCGTGGCTTCGGTCCGACCAATCGGGCCGAAGCCGCGGCGTTGGTACTTGGTTGTACCGTGACGATCGCAAGACCTCGGTATTACGACTACGATAGAACCTGTGAACGCACAGAGCGCCAATGGTGGACGGGCAGTGCGCAAGCGCGTGGCTGTTGTCATCCCAGCTAAGGATGAGGCACGGCGCATCGCGGCGACTGTCCGTTCGGCGCGCGCCATCCCCTACGTGGACTTGGTACTCGTAGTTGATGATGGATCCGAGGACAACACGCAGGATGTCGCGCGCGGCGCGGGCGCTGTAGTCGTCCGGCATTCGCGCAACCGTGGCAAAGCGGCCGCTCTGGAAACCGGAGCGGCAGTTGTCGCCATGCGCGATCCGGAGGGACACCCTGCCAGGCTCTTACTCTTTCTTGACGGTGACCTGGCGGAAACTGCGGTCAATGCGGCGCCCCTGGTGCAGCCGGTCCTCGACGGCGAAGCAGACATGTCCATCGCCGTCTTGCCTCCACAACCGGGGGCCGGAGGCCGCGGATTCGTGGTGCGTACGGCGCGGCGGGCTATCTCCCGTCTCACGGGGTGGACCCCCAGTCAGCCGCTATCCGGCATCAGGTGCTTGACGCGTGACGCATTCGAGGCCGCTTCGCCGCTCGCGCACGGGTGGGGCGTAGAAGTCGGGCTCACGATTGACCTGCTGCGGTCCGGCTACGCCGTCGCCGAGATCCCCTGCGACCTGCGACACCGGCCCTCGGACAACTCGCTCGCGGGCCAGGCCCACCGCGCGGCGCAGTTCCGGGACGTTGTCCTAGCCATCAACGCGCGTCGGCTGCGCGCGGGGTTTAGCCACATCCGCCCCAACTAGCGGCAACGGGCCGCGTCGCACAACGACCAGGCTGCCCGCCAGCAGAACCATCCAACCGGTGATCGCTAGCCCCGAATCGTTCAAGGCGCTAGCGGTTACGCACGTCGCAACCAGAGCGAACCCCCAACTCGGCACGCGGGCGTGGTCGCGCCACCGCCAAACCAGCGCGGCCAGCGACCCCACCGCGATGAGGGCGGTTCCGCCGAGCAGCGGTTCGGTCGCGAGGGCGCCGAACGCCCCCACGAACTTGCGTCCCACGGTTGCCGCCGTTTCCGCAGATGCCAACGTCGACATGAATCGGCCGATATGGCTGGACGAGTCCCCCCGCGCCGCCGCCCACGCCCCGACAGCGGCGAGCGCGACGGCCCCGATCGCGCAGCCGACCAACCGTGCGCCGGTCAAACGCCACCGTGCGACGACGATCGCAAGGACCGCAAATCCAGGCAGGAGGGCAAGACCCCCGCCGAGGTCTGCGCCAAACCGGGAGGATAGCTCGAACCCCGTGAGCCCGAGCCCAATGACTATCACTGCTGCCAGTGTGCTCCGGCGATGGCGTTGCGACGTACGAGTTGAGACCATCGCGACAGCCGTCAAGAGCGCAACGGACCACAGCGCAAAAGCCGTGTTGTTCATTCCGTAGAAGCGTCCCGCCTGCAATACCTGCGTCCCCAGGGGGGATCCCGTCGACCACGGGCACCCGCGGATGACATCCACCGTGATGATCAACGCGGTAACCGATGCGACGACGACCGTCATGCGGGCCGCAGCGGGCCAGCGGGTGGTGCCAGACCTAATGAAACTGATGGTCGCTGCGGCGAACGCGAGCGCCGTCAGGGAAGCCAGTGACGCGAGGGCCAGCGCCGGCGTATCGCTCCTCCACCAGCTTGTTGCGGAAGCGACGAGCGTGGATGCGGGCATGAAAGCCAGCCATAGGGCACCAAAACGGATGGCTAGGCGGGTTCTGCGGCTGCGCCAGCGAACGAATGCCAGGACCGCGAGTAGTGCGCCGGCGCAGCCCAATCCGACGACGTAGGGGATTTGGGTCGCGGCCCCTGCCTGCGAGCGCGTCGCAATGTTCGTCAGCACGGTGATGCGAGATGCGAGGTCCGCCTCCACCTTGGCCCCAGGCTTGCTTTGATCCTGCGCAACCCGGACGCCCACGCGCGTTGAATTCGGGGCCGAGACGATCGGAGATCCGATACCAGATTCGGTGCCTTGCAAGGGCTCGATCTGCGCGCAGACAGTGGCGAGCAGGTCGGTCGAAAGCACTAGCCCCTGCGTGCGGGTGCTAGCGGACGAGGCGACGCCCGCCACTCGATCCAGGTTGGACGCGAAGAATTGCAGGGAGCCGGGTGCGGCCGCCCCCTCGTCATCGGTCAGCGAAGCGATGACGACCGTGGTGTGGGTCAGGCCGGGATCGCCCGTGTCGAGGGTCGCCAGCGCCGCTTCCGTGCGCCGCAGCTGGTCGACGGGGAGGGCCGCGGCGGCGCTGCCCGCCACGTCGACCACGACTAGCGAACGGGTGGCAGCTAGCTCGTCGAGCGCCTGCGTCAAAGCGGATTCCGTCGGCGGACTGCTGACGGTGCCGGCAACGGTGCCGCCTGAAGTAGCCAGCGCCACAGCGGCTCCCGGACCGATCGCTCCCGCAGATATGCCCGCCGCGGCGACGGCGTCCCCGAGCGTCCCGAGGGCGGGTCTGTAGGACTGGGTAGCCGCCGCCCTCGTGTAGCTGCCCCAGTCCGCCACTCGCGCATCGTCCCCGCTTCCCGATACCGCGGGTTCAATGCACCCCGATTCCGGGTGGTACCAGGCGCGAGTCCCGGCACTAACCATGAGCCAGCCGTCGATGGCGCACCGTGACTGGATGCCGTTGTTGACCAGCGATTGCGCAACCAGGCCTTCGGACATGAAGGTTCGAAGTAGCGGGTAATCATCGAGCCGCGCGGCGACGGTTTCCCAATTCACTGCCCGCAAACCCAGCAGTACCACCGAATCGGCGGTTGTTGTTGTGGTGGCTGTGGGTGCTGGGTTGGTGTGGGTGGTGGTGGCTGGATAGGTGAGAGTCGCGGCGTGCGCGATCGGAGATCCGGCGCCGGCCAGCAGGATCCCCAAGAACACCCACACCAGCGCCCGGAGCGGACGGCGCCCGCTCACGAGGCGGCGGGTGCGCGCACGCGCAACGCTTGCGGCTCTATCCAGGCCTCGATCTTGGACGCGGCCCCGAGGGTGTCCCCGTCGACTTGCACCGGCTCGGTCCCATCCAGAACGCGGACCGCGATCCGCGTGGCGGTCACGTGGTCAATCCGGCCGATCTTTTTCGGCGACGAATTGCGGATTCCGAGGCCCTGCATGACCACTTCGCCGAACAACTGCGCCCAGCCCGCCAGGCCACCGCGTGCATCTAGTGCCGCGACGTCGAGCCTGCCATCGTCAATGACCGCGTCGGGGATGAGGTTCAAACCGCCGGGCAACCTCCCGCAGTTACCGATGAGGATGGTGCGCAGCCGGACGGTGAAGACGCGTCCTTGGTCAATGCGGATGCGCATGCGGGGGCGGCGCGCGTGCAGGTGCCGGAAGGCGGCGAAAAAGTACGCCAGCCAGCCAACCCGCTCCTTCAACGTCGAGCTGGTATCGGCGACCATCGCCCCGTCGAACCCGATCCCGCCGATGACAAGAAATGGCTCCGGCTCAGCGTCCGCGCCGTGGGGGACATCGTCCCCGGCCTCGACGACGCGCAACATTCCCAAGTCTATGGGCCGGGTCGCGCCGAAGGTGACGGTTGACAGCGCGGAAGGAACGCTGGTGACATCGATGTCGATATTGCGCGCCAGCAGGTTTCCGGTTCCCAGGGGGACCAGGCCCATGATCGCGCCGGCGGCGGCTACCGCTCCGGCAACGGAGCGCACCGTCCCATCACCCCCAGCGGCGACGACAACGGTGGCTCCCTCCGCGATCGCGCGGGCGGCCTGGCCTCGTCCGGGATCATCCTTCGTCGTCTCGTAGAACGAGGGCGCCGCAAGCCCGTGCCGCGCGAAATGAGCGAGCACCTGTGACCTGAATTGGATCGTGCTGGTCTTGGAGGGGTTGACGATGAACGCGTACGAATCGGGCGCCGATTCGGGAGCCGGGGCGTCGGCGGGCCCTCCATTGCGCGCCCCGCGCGCCAGCTTCAAGGCCAACCAGGCGGTCGCGAATGAACCAATTGCAACGAAAATTGCAAGTAATATCAGCCAATCGCGTACGGTCATGCATCCACGTTAGCGCCTGACGGGATAATCTGGCACCGTGATTGACCTCAGTGTATTGCGCGATGACCCCGAATTGATCCGCGCTTCCCAGCGCTTGCGCGGGGAAGACCCTGACCTGGTGGACCAGGCGATTGCCGCCGACGCCCGCCGCCGCGACGCGCTTGCGGCGTTCGAAGCGGCGCGTGCGGAACAGAAATCGCTGGGCAAAAAGGTCGCGGCGGCCTCGTCCGATGAAAAGCCCGCCTTGCTGGCACACACTAAGCAACTCGCGGAGCGGGTCAAGGCATTCCAGGCTGAGTCGAATCAGGCCGCGGCGGAGCTGTCGAATCTGACTGCGCAGATCCAGAACGTTGTTGAGGGGGCGCCCCCCGGCGGCGAGGACGACTATATCGTCGTCAGGACCGTCGGCACACCCAGGAACTTTCAGGACGAGGGCTTCGCTCCGGCTGATCACCTGGCGCTGGGCGAGGGCCTTGGAGCCATCGACACTGCGCGCGGGGCAAAGGTTTCCGGTTCGCGCTTCTACTACTTGACGGGCGTGGGTGCGCGCCTCGAGCTGGCGCTGCTGAACGCGGCGGTCGACAAGGCGGTGCAAGCGGGTTTCACTCCGGTCATCACTCCCACCCTCGTCAAGCCGGAGGTCATGGCCGGAACGGGATTCTTGGGGCGCCATGCGGACGAGATCTACCACCTGGGAACCGACGACCTGTACTTGGTGGGAACCAGTGAGGTCGCGTTGGCCGGCTACCACTCCGACGAAATCGTGGATCTTAGCGACGGGCCGCTGCGATACGCGGGTTGGTCGGCGTGTTACCGCCGCGAGGCGGGGTCCCACGGCAAGGACGTGCGCGGCATCATTCGCGTCCACCAGTTCCACAAGGTTGAGATGTTCAGCTACACGACCGTCGAGGACGCGGCCGCCGAACACCTCCGCCTGCTCGCCCTCGAAGAGGAGATGTTGGCGCTCGTCGATCTTCCCTACCGCGTGATCGACACCGCGGCTGGTGACCTGGGATCGTCCGCGGCCCGGAAATTCGACTGTGAGGCTTGGCTGCCTACACAGGAACGGTTCCTCGAACTGACCTCGACCTCGAACTGCACGACCTACCAGGCGCGGAGACTCGGCATTCGGGAGCGGAGCGCAAGCGGGGCCACACGTGCTGTTGCGACCCTGAATGGCACCCTGGCAACCACGCGGTGGATCGTTGCGATTCTTGAGAATCATCAGCAGGCGGATGGATCTGTCATCGTTCCGCAGGGCCTGCGCCCGTACCTCGGCGGGCTGGAACGGTTGGAGCCGCGGTGATGTCTGTCGGGTGCTCCGCGGCGCAGACTTTCGAGACGGCCGAACATGCAGGTAGGCTGGCGTTCGGCAGGTACTTGGAGTAGCAACGGCAATGGGGCCGGTTCGTACTCGCAACTCGAAGAATTGCGGGCGGGGGCAAGTCTCAGGCTAGAGTCACTCTTGATACTCATGATGCTGGTGTGACTGGCCGAAAGTATTAGCAGCGGCCCCGCGCCTGACGCGCGGGGTTGCTTTTAGGAAATGTCAGGCAAGTGACTGGAGGGTGCGATGCTTCGCCGACTGAGCGTGCGAGGAAAAATCCTTGCGACTCTCGCTGTTCCGATCATCGTTTTGATCGCCGCGGCTGCCATCGTTGCCGTCCAATCGGTAACGTCAGCGTTGGACGGGCGCCAGTACGAAAAGCTAGCGCGCACCACCCCCGTCCACGACGAGCTGATGGCCGCCATTCAAAACGAGTACTCTCTTACGCTCGACAAGATCTCGGGCGGCAAGGTCGACGCGGAAGACCTCTCGACCGCGCGCGCTGCAACCGATAAGGCACGCACCGAGTACCTGAGTGAAGCCGAAGGCATCGACTTTTCCCGCTTCCCCGTCGCCGTGCGCAACGCGTGGAACGTTTCCAAGGCGGGATTGGAAGATCTTGATCGAACCAAGATTGACGCCTACATCGCGGACCAAAAGAATGTGGATCCGACACCGATAGTCGTTACGACCTTTACCAAGACGATCGCGAGCCAAGAAGATCTGTACCAGACGGTCACCGATGCGGTGTCGGACCGTTCAGTCGCACAGTACTTCGCCCTCTACGCCGACACTTTCGACCTGCGTTCTGCCTTCGCGAATGAAGAACGCGACGGTTCGCAGGTTGTTGCGGACCGCGCGACCATCACGGGAGACGACGCCGTCGCCCGCAACGCGGCAACCGCAGTCCAGGGTGTCGAGACCTTGAAGGATGCGGTGCGCTCGTCCCTCACGGACCTGGGAATCACGGACCTGACGCTTCCCGAAATGGCGTCGGATCAGGAAGCCGCTCGCGACCGAATCCTCGCTAGCCGCCCCGAAGCCATCACGACCCAACAGGCAGAAGTTTGGGCATCGGCCACCGCCGACTACGACGCAAAACTTGCCGAATTCCAGGTGCAGGTCCGCGACCGACTGATTTCACACGTGGGCGAGATGGCATCCGCCGCGCGCACCCAGGCTGTGCTGACCCTGGTTATCGCGGTCGCAGCGGTGTTGGTGTCGCTGATTATCGCCTTGCTCATCGCGCGGCGCATCGTGCAGCCGCTCGAACGCCTGACCTCCGCCGCCCAGGACGTGCGCGACAAGCTGCCCACCCTGGTTGAGCAGGTCGCGGTGCCTGGCGAAACCCCCGACCTGGTGATTCAGCCGATTCCAGTCGAATCGCAAGATGAGATCGGGCAACTTGCGACGGCGTTCAACGACGTGAACTCGACCACCATCGAGGTTGCGCAGGAGCAGGCTGCGCTGCGCGGATCCATCGCCGAAATGTTCGTCAACGTGGCCCGTCGTGACCACGCTCTGCTGAACCGGCAACTATCGTTCCTCGACGAATTGGAACGGACCGAGGAAGATCCGTCGGTGCTCTCGAACCTGTTCCGGCTCGACCACCTGGCGACCCGAATGCGGCGAAACTCGGAATCGCTGTTGGTTTTGGCCGGCATCGACTCGGGGCGCCGCGTGCGTGAACCGATGGCCCTTTCGGACGTCGTGCGAACGGCATCCTCCGAGATCGAGGCCTACGACCGGGTTTCCCTGACACTCCTGCAGGACCCAGAAATGCTCGGGCACTTCGCGTTGTACGCGGCCCACCTCATCGCCGAATTGTTGGAGAACGCGACGATGTTCTCTGACCCAACGCAGCAGGTTGAGGTCACGACAAACGCGGACGAGAACTTCGTGTCCGTTGCGATTCGCGACTTCGGTCTGGGCATGACCGCCGATGAGCTCGAAGAGGCGCGCACCAAGGTGCAATCCGTTTCCGCCGCCGATGCGGTCGGCGCGCAGCGATTGGGTCTGTTCGTGGTCGGCCGGCTCGCGGAGAAACTCGGCGCTGTCGTCAACTTCGAAAACGCTCCCAACGGTGGCACGCTTGCGGTCGTCGCGTTCCCGCGCGGTTTGTTCGTGGCCGAGCACGAGGCGCCCGGCCAGTCCGAGTTGCCCGAGACGGTTGCGCCCGTGCAACGGTCGGCCGCCGACATCGCGGCATCCGACGAGTGGGTTCCCCCGGTCCCCGTGGAAGAGGTCGACCTGGCCGCGCTCACCGATGGCGAGACCGCAACGGGTATGCCGCGCCGCCGGACCGGCGGTGCAGGCGAAGAAGCGGTCGCTGAGACGCCGGCGACGGATGCTGTCGAGGACGAAGAGGACTACATAGTCCTTCCCGATTTGGTCGCGCCGGACGTTGCGGTCAGCGCTGACCCGGAGCACTGGCAGCCGGACCAGCCAGCGGAATTCGAGGTTGGATCGCTGCCGACGCGCCATGCGAAGCTGCCGACCCGGGCGGGTGCGGCAGACGAGCCCGGCGCGGCTGACGACGCAGTGGATGCGCCCGCGCCCATCACCGACGTTGCGCAGCGCGGTTCCATGTTCTCGAAGTTCCGTAGCGCGGCCGCGCCCGTGGCCGACGTGCCTGCGAGTGCCGCGGAATCCGCAGATGCCCTGGGGGCGGCGGGCACCGAACCTGCCGTTGGGCCGGGACAGGACCTGCCAGCAGCGCCGGCCGGGCAGCCTGCGGCGCCCGTGCGTGGGGGCCTGTTCAGTGGATTCCGTCCCACGACGGCCGCGCCGGTGAACCCCGGCGCTGCGCGTGAATCGGTAGCCGATTCCCCGGATGGGACTGTGGAGGGTGAGCCTGGGGCGTGGACGCCGCCGGTGTTTGCGGATGTGGATGCGGCTGCGGTTGTCGCGGGTGAGCCTGAGGTTGTGGAGGGTGAGCCTGGGGCGTGGACGCCGCCGGTGTTTGCGGATGTGGATGCGGCTGCGGTTGTCGCGGGTGAGCCTGAGGTTGTGGAGGGTGAGCCTGGGGCGTGGACGCCGCCGGTGTTTGCGGATGTGGATGCGGCTGCGGTTGTCGCGGGTGAGCCTGAGGTTGTGGAGGGTGAGCCCGGGGCGTGGACGCCGCCGGTCTTCGAATCGGCCGCGGTCGCTACCGAAGTTGGGACTGAAGCGCCCGCCGAGGCAGATGAAGCCGCCGTTAGCGTTGACACGGGTGAGCTGATTCTCCCGCGGCACGCGGCGCCCGAGGACCTTGAACGGATGATGCGCGAATACGGCAGCCCCGAGGCCCTTTCGGCCGCAATCACGGGACCGCTTCCGATCGTCGCCGATCCCGGGCTCTATTCTACCGATGCGCCAGTCGCTGAGGGCGCAGATGGAACGGCCTTCGATGCTGACCAGGGCGCGGAGCCAGAGGCCGGTGAGCAGTGGGCGCCGACGTTTGCCGCGGAGCCAGATGCCGGTGAGCAGTGGGCGCCGACGTTTGCCGCGGAGCCAGATGCCGGTGAGCAGTGGGCGCCGACGTTTGCGGCGGAGCCAGAGGCCGGTGAGCAGTGGGCGCCGACGTTTGCCGCGGAGCCAGAGGCCGGTGAGCAGTGGGCGCCGACGTTTGCCGCGGAGCCAGAGGCCGCACCTGATGCCGCTGCCGCCGGAAGCGCGATCCCGGGGCTGGTGGAAGACGATGAGTTTGTCGACGATACCGTTCTTTCCAACTCGATCGAGCCAGGCCTTGCAGGCGCGGATTCGGCCGAACACGGACTGTCCCCCGCGGCAGGCGGGGACGAACCGGGTCTCGAGCCGGTGGCCGATGAGGCCGCTGGGGACGGTGCACCCGGCGACGTGTCCGGGCAACCGGGTGCGCACGCAGACGCGACCTTGACCACACCGGCATGGGTGCCTGCGGCGACCGAGCCGCTCCAAGAGGCACCATCGTTTAGCGCCGTGGTCGGCGCAGATGCTCCGACGCCGGCTCGCGCCGACACTAAGGAGAAGAAGCAGGGATTCTTCGGGAAGCTCTTTGGGAAGAAAGCGAAGAAGGCCGAATCCACTGCACCCAAGGCGCCCGCAGTTGAATCGTGGACGGCCCCTGCCGCGCCGGCCACCGTAGCTGCATCGCCTGAGCCTGCCACGTACGCACCCGCCACGCCGGCGCCGGTGACACCCGAGCCCGCGGCTAGCGAACAGAGCTGGGTGGCACCGCCGCTGGGCCTGAATGCCCCCGCGGGAACGGAGGGTGCGTTGCCGGATGAACCCGCCGCGTGGGTGCCCGCGGTCGCTCCGATGGCCCCGGAGACTGCTGCCGTGGACGAAGCGATCGACGAAACGGGTTTCAAGGCGTCATATATCACGCCTCCAGCGCCGGTTGAGAAGCATGGATGGTCGCCGGACGCCATCGATTACAACGCGCCGGATACGCCGCGTTCGATGTCGCCTGAGCTAGCCGCGATGCTCGCTTCCCGGGCGGACCTGCAAGACCAGGCACTTGCTGAGTTGAGCCAGCTGTCGAGCTACCGTCCGCAGCAAGAGGTAAAGGGAGGGGCGGGCCTCGTCAAACGCAAAAAGACAGAGGTTCCCGACACGGCCGAAGGCGATGAAGACCCGACTAAGCAGAAGATCACCCGCGATGCTGCGGAACTTCGGTCCCGTCTGTCGGCCTTCCACAGTGGTACTTCGCGCGGCCGCGAGGCCGTCGTGAAGCCAGCAGTAAATAGCGATCCTTCTGCGGAAGGTGATTCCTGATGAAAATTAGTTCCGATCTGCGTTGCGAGACGCAGTTCCTTGGCAAGGAGGCAACATGAGTGCCCTAAGTAGTGAAGCAACGAATTTCGGTTGGCTTCTGGAGAACTTTGTCAAGACCGTCCCCGGAACCCGCCACACGTTGGTGGTGTCTGCGGATGGCTTGCTGATGGCGATGTCCGAAAACCTGGACCGGACGAGCGGCGACCAGCTAGCAGCGATCGTGTCCGGTATGTCTAGCCTTACCCGGGGGGCCGCGCGCCAGCTCGGTACGGGCGCCGTTCGCCAGTCAATCGTTGAGATGGACAAGGGCTTCCTATTCCTGATGAGCGTTTCGAACGGTTCTGTTCTCGCCGTGGTCGCGGAAGAGACGGCGGATGTCGGACTCATCGGCTACGAAATGGCTATGTTGGTTACGCGGACAGAACAAACACTAACTCCACAACTGATCACCGAGATGCGTGGACACCTCCCCGTTGACGGTGCAACCAGGTCTTCTGCAGCCGGATGAGGCAATTATGAGCGAGATTCCGAACCAAGGTCCCCCGATGCGGAGCACTGATTCCGGTGCCCGTACGGTTCGCCCGTACGCGGTGACCGGCGGGCGCGTGCGTTCCGCCACATCCGACCTGCCGCTGGAAACCCTGGTATCGGCACAGCCGGAGGCGGCTGCGACGCGTGGCCTGCCCCCCGAAAAGCGCACGATTCTTGCAAGCGCAGCAGAGAACTACGTGTCGATTGCAGAGTTTTCAGCGCTATTGAAGTTGCCTCTCGGTGTCGTCCGGATCCTAGTTTCTGACCTCAGTGATGCGGGGTTGCTAACGATCCATTCGACAGCACCGGTCAATGTCCACACCGGCCATGGTGGTGCCGCAAGCCCAGCATTGTCCCTGAGCGTTTTGGAGAGTGTTCTCAATGGCATTTCCGCCCTCTAACAACAGCACCGCTACCCCACCCGCGCCGGCACCACAGGTGGCTGCCCCTACAGTCGTCAAGATTGTCGTCGCAGGAGGCTTTGCGGTAGGTAAGACCACGTTCATCGGGTCGATTTCCGACATCGAGCCTCTCAACACCGAGGCAGCGATGACGGAACACTCCGTGGGTGTCGATGACGCCGGTGGCGTGTCCGATCGCAAGACGACGACGACCGTCGCCATGGACTTCGGGCGCATCGAGCTTCCCGGATCGCTGTGGCTCTATCTGTTCGGAACGCCCGGACAGGACCGCTTCTTGTTCATGTGGGACGATCTGGTGCGCGGAGCGATCGGTGGTGTGGTGCTTGTCGATACCGATCGCCTGGATCAATGCTTCCCCGCGGTCGACTACTTCGAGAGCCGCAAGATACCGTTCGTGGTCGGTGTCAACTGCTTCGATGGCATCGCAAAGCACCGCCTGGAGGACGTGCGTGAGGCCTTGCAGGTCCCCGCAGACGTCCCGATGATGTACACGGACGCGCGATCGCGGGCGGCGACAAAGCAGACCCTCATCACCTTGGTGCAGCACGCGATGGCGCGATTGCGGCGCGGCTGAGGTATTCAATGCCGTAGTATTTATTCGGCCCGGCTTCGCCGGACCGATGGTGGGTTGTCAGAGCGGCCGAATGAGCCAGTCTTGAAAACTGGTGTACGGTGACCCCGTACCGTGGGTTCAAATCCCACACCCACCGCCAAGTTGTTCAGGTTGGAACCCCCGGTGAACGTCAGTTCGCCCGGGGGTTTTCTTGTGTCTAGGCGTCTTGGGGCGGCTCAGTGTTCGTTACGTTTGTTGTGGTGGTTGGCGTGTCGGGGTGTGGCGTGCATCCGGCGGGGCCGGGTTCGTGAACCGTCCTCGGTTTGATGCCGCTTCCTTTCGAGTTGAAAGGATGGCGTCAGGGTCTGCTGTAGGAACAGGTGACATCTGATCTGGCTTGCCCGTGGGGTGGGTCTGGAAGGATGTTGCTGTGCCCAAGCCTTACCCGTCCGAGTTCCGTGACGATGTCGTGCGCGTCGCGAGGAACCGTGAACCTGGAGTGACGATCGAGCAGATCGGATAAGACTTCGGGGTCCACCCGATGACGTTGCAGAAGTGGCTGCGTCGCGCCGACATCGACGAGGGCGCCAAGCCCGGCCAGTCCCGGACCGAGGCCGCCGAGATCCGCGAGTTGAAGAAGCGGAACCGGTTGCTGGAGCAGGAGAATGAGGTCCTGCGGCGGGCGGCGGCGTATCTGTCGCAGGCGGACAGCTAAGGAAAAGGCTCTACCCGCTCGTGACAGAGCTCGCCGAAGCAGAGATCCCTGTGACGGTGACGTGTCGGGTATTGAAGCTCTCCCGCCAGCCCTACTACCGGTGGCTGGCTGCCCCCATCACCCCCAGCGAGTTGGTGGAGGCGTATCGCGCGAACGCGATCTTCGACGCGCACCGCGACGACCCGGAGTTCGGGCACCGGCTCCTCGCCGACGAGGCCCGCGAAGCCGGGCAGGCGATGGAGGACCGGACCGCGTGGCGGATCGCGTCGAGCAACGGCTGGCTAAGCGCGTTCGGCAAGCCCAAGCGGGGCAAGCACCGCAGGCCTGGCCCGCCCGTCCACGACGATCTCTGCGCTGTCGTCGACGAGCATGGCCGGACCCGGCATGTGTTCACCGCCGACGCACCGAACCAGCTGTGGCTGACGGACATCGAGCGCCACGAGGTGCTCTCGAACCTTGCGGTGGTGAAAGGACACCGCTCGATGCCTGTCGCAGCAGGCGTGTGATAGCTGGAGGACGATCTGGCCCGTTGGCGTGAGCGGGTTGGGTGGAGCAGTCCTCGACAACGACGAGTCGTGCCAGAACTGCCAGATGGTACGGGCTCGGCTAGCGAGACGGAGAGGCATACGGATAGGAACCAGTGGCTGAAAGCCCCTCAATACGAGACCACCGACTCCAACCTGGCGGATGCGGGTCGGGTTGCATCGCGCACCCTCACTGCTTCGGCGGTGAGGGGAACTCCTGGACTGGGTGATGTCGCCAGTCGGGAGGCCACGGTGAAAGCCTGCGGCGTAGCCGTGGCGAGGATGCTGGGGCATAACTGGGTGCCGATCCCGTCGAAGGGTTCGAGAGTGAACGTGGGAACCATCCCGGTCTCGCCGGAGGTGCGTCGCCGCCAGCGACGACACCGACGGCTGAGCGCACGGCCTGCTGATCGGGCCGGGATGGGACGGAGGGCCCGTAGTAGTCCGAGGCTGGGAAAGCCGGTCGCATGGCGAAGGGGTCCAGTGTGATCGCAGGATCGACAAGCGGTAAAGGAGACACAGCCGTGAATGCGGATGTTTCGTGGCCAGCCGACACTTCGGAGGCGTGGGCACGGGTACTGAGAATGCAGACGAAACTGCACCAATGGGCGACGACCGACCCCGGTCGTCGTTTCGATGATGTGTTCAACCTGGTCTATGACCCCGGCTTCCTCGTTGCGGCGTGGAATCGGGTGGCGGGCAACAAGGGAGGTCGCACCGCCGGAGTTGACGGAATCGCCCCGCGATCCGTCCCACCGGAGAAGGTGCACGGGATGCTCGCCGAGCTGCGCGAGAGCGTCAAGCGCGGCGAGTTCGTCCCCGAACGGGTGCGTCAGAAGTCGATCCCGAAAGCGAACGGCAAGGTCCGCAAGCTCGGGATTCCGACGATGACGGACCGGATCGTTCAAGCCTCTCTGAAGCTGGTGTTGGAACCAATATTCGAGGCCGACTTCCAGCCGTCCTCGTATGGGTTCCGGCCGCGCAGGCGGGCGCAGGACGCGATCGCGGAGATCCACTTCTACGCCTCACGTGGCTACGTGCAGGTGTTTGAAGCGGACATCACCGCGTGCTTCGACGAGATCGATCACGACGCGCTCATGCAGCGCGTCCGGGCGAGGATCGTCGACAAGCGCGTGTTGCGCCTGGTCCGCGGGTTCCTGAGAGCGGGTGTCCTCAGTGAGGACGGCGTGAACAGGGACACCTACACCGGCACCCCGCAAGGCGGGATCCTGTCGCCGCTACTGGCGAACATCGCCCTGTCCGTGGTGGACGAGCACTTCCAACGCAAGTGGGATGCGCTCGGCCCGCAATGGTCGCGCACGAAGCATCAACGCGCCGGGGGCGCGACGATGAAGCTGGTCCGCTACGCGGACGACTTCGTCGTCCTCGTCCGAGGCACCCGCGAGGATGCCGACGCGCTCTGGGACGAAGTCGCCGCGGTGCTCGCGCCGATGGGTTTGCGCCTGTCGGCCGAGAAGACGACGGTCACGCACATAGACACCGGGTTCGACTTCCTCGGGTGGCACATCCAGCGCCGCCGGATCAGAGGTCACGGTGGGAAGACCGCGATCTACACCTACCCCTCACGGAAGTCGCTGGCTTCCATCCGGGACAAGGTGCGGACGCTGACCCGCCGGGCATCCCATCGAACGCTCGCAGACCTGCTGCGCCGACTCAACCCGACGCTGCGGGGCTGGTGCGCCTACTTCCAGCACGGCGTCGTCAAACACCTCTTCAGCTATCTCGACCGGTTCGCCTTCTGGCGGATCGTGGGCTGGCTGAAGAAGCGGCACCCGAAGCTGAACATGCGCACCCTCGTCAGGCGACTTCTGCCCCGGTGGCAGATCCGCGCCGAAGGGATCGAGTTCTTCCGCGCCTGGCAGGTTCCCGTGACCCGCTACCGCTACCGAGGAACCCGCATCCCAAACCCCTGGGCGAGCGTCACGGCGTGATCACGTGGAGAGCCGGATGCTCAGGAATGGGCACGTCCGGTTCGGAGGGCGGCCAGCAGAAACCCATCCAGCGGCAACGCGGGCAGGGCGCTGCTGGCCGACCCTACACCGAGCACAAGACCGCGGAAGGCAAGCTCTACCTGTGCGCGATCAAGGACGTGTTCTCGGGGCGGATCGTGGGGTACTCGATCGACTCGCAGATGAAGTCCCGTCTGGCCGTTCAGGCGCTCGAGAACGCCGCCTCGATGCGCGGCGACGTCGCCGGCTGCGTCGTCCACTCCGACCGCGGATCTTAGTTCCGCAGCCGGAAGATGCTCCGCGCCCTGGCCCGCTACCACATGGTCGGATCCATGGGAAGAGTCGGCTCGAGCGGGGACAACGCCGCCATGGAGTCATTCTTCGCGCTGCTGCAGAAGAACGTTCTCGACCGCCGAACCTGGACCACCCGTGAGCAGCTGCGCATCGCGATGGTGACCTGGATCGAGCGGACCTACCACCGGCGCCGCCGACAGGTGCGCCTGGGGCGTTTGACGCCCATCGAGTTCGAGACCATCATGAACACGACCGTCACACAGGCGGCGTGACTACAACCTGTCACCTATCCGTGCAGCAGTCCCAGGAATCGTTCTAAGCTGGGGTTACCAGCGCCCAAGAACTGGTTGAAATCAAATGAGCTGAGTCTCCACTAAACCCAGGGCGCTTCAGTGTGCGTTGGCTAACGGTCTTTGGCTAGGTTTGTTGGTTGGCGCCAGGGGATGTCGATGGTGAACAGGCAGCCGGCGATCGTCCACGTCAGGCCGCTGGCCAGACCGGAAAGTACTACGGCATCGGGACTGATCGGGTATCCGAGCAGTCCCGTTACGACCGAACCCGCAGCGGCGGCCGAGGCGAGGGTGCCGCCCAGGAGCGCTTGTTCGGTCAAGATTAGTGCTGCGAGCGTGCGTCCGGATGTGCCGGAGAGGCGATAGGCGGCGAACTCGCTGAGCCGCACTCGGTCGATCACCGCAGCCGCGAACCCGCCCAGCAGGCCGATGAGGAGCGGCAAGAAGCGTGACACGCGGGAGAGGTAGGTGGTGATGGGGTTGATGTTTTCTTGGTATGCCGAGTTAGCGGCGAGTGGGGCCGAGCCCTCCACGCGGAGGGAGGCCAGCGCCCGGTCTGCGGCTTCTTTAGTGTCGCTGTATGAGTTGAAGATGACTCGGCAGCTGCCGCCGGTGGTGTCAAGCACGTCGAGTGGGACGATGACGGATGAGTTCGTGTCGATCCCTTTGGGCTGTTCGGGCATGATGGTGGCCGTGGAGACGAATCCGTCGGGTAGTTGCAGGTTGAAGTCGGGTCCTGGATCGCGTAGTGCTGAGCCGACCAATGCTCCCGCCTGGTGCAGTTCGGGGAAGAGCGTGGCTGAGGCCCGCGAAATCATGACTCCTGTTCCGAGTTGAGGGACATCGAAGAATCCGGAATTGATGACTAAGCCTGCGCGTTCGACGCCTGCCTGGTTGGTCAGCGCTTCGCACGATTGACGGTCTATCTTTACCGGTATCTCCGGGTCCTGGGACGTGTAGTTATAGACCAGCCGACCATCTAATTGAAGGTCGGCAAGTTGGGTTTGCAGTCCGGATGCTTCGATAGCGCTGATGGTCGCTAGGCCCGATCCAGCAAGGGCCGCTAGTACCAGGGCCGGAAACAACTTCGCGCGAATGTCGAAGACGTTCCGCACTGCCTCGTGTATCAGCGGGCCGATCCGCCACTTGTCACGCTGCATGGAGCACGTCCTGGCGTAGGTTGATCTCGTGTTCGGCGGCTTCCACGAGTAATGGATCGTGGGTCGCCACAATGATGGTTGCGCGTGAGCGTAGTTCAAAAAGGAGTTCGGCAACCCGCCGGGTATTTGTCGCGTCAAGGGATGCGGAGGGCTCGTCGGCAAAAACCAAAGGTTTGTGGGTGGCCAGCGCGCGCGCAAAGTTCACCCGCTGCAACTCCCCGCCCGATAGTGAACGAGCCACCTTATGCGCCAAATCACTCAGCCCAACCTGATCGAGCGCGTGCAGGGCGTCGCGTTTTGCTTGGCTCCAGCGGGCGCCGTCGGCGAGCGATCCGATCATGACGTTTTCAAGGGCAGTGCGTCCACCCAATGCGTTGGACCCCTGGGGAACCCAGGCGACCATCGACGCATCCAATGGCACGGAACCGCGTTCATCGACGCCAGTGATAGTGCCCGCCTTGAGGTTGATGTAGCCGGCCATCGCCGCAAGTAGGGACGATTTACCCGACCCCGACGGACCCACAAGAGCGGTCACCTTGCCGTCCGGAAAATCGGCATCCAGGCCCTCGAAAACAATGCGTTTGCCAAAACCCAGGCTCGCGCCCCGCACCTCTACCCGCATGTCGTCAACACCTGCTCGGTCAGGGCACTGGGATCACGCACCACCTGCTGACCAATGAGGTCCTTGGGTACGCCGATGCTCCCTAATTCGCCGCGGATGAGCGAGACCGAATCCAAACGAATCGGGTCATATGACGCGCCACCACTAGAGGTGAAGACGCAGGTTGTCCCGTTAAGGCTCGCGTAGATAGCCGTTGCAGGGACCGCGCCGGTTTCGGTGACCTGCTTAGCGCCGATGGATGCACCGTTGAAATACTCCTGCGAGGTCGTTGTGCCTGCGGCGTTGCCGCTGCCATCATCCGTAGGTTGGTGAGTGGACATTAGCCCGTCTGTGACAGCTGTTGTCAAAAACTTATAGAAGGACGAGATCTGGTCTTCCGGGATCACCGCGTTCGTCACAGCAAAACTTTGGTCACCGACCCGCAGAACATAACTTTGAGTCTCATCAAGGGTTACTACCTGACCGCTATCTGGGGACACTAGCGAAATCGCTGCGGGCGGGCCGCTGACCGTTGCGACTTCCGTGCCCGGGGTCACCTCCTGGCCGACCACCAAAGCAGTGGACTTCACGATCGACACGTCCCGGGGGATGAAGGCCACGTAATCGAGTGAAAAAGCACCCGTGTCCTTGACCGCGAGGACATCCTTTTGGAGCTTTTTCACTCCCGCCTCGATCTGGGTGGTGTATTCATCTGAGACATGTGAATCGCTCAGGACCCCGCACGCTACGAGGTATGTCGCAAGTGCCTTCACATCCGCTCCTTTGTCTTTGAGCGCTAGATCGCGATACAAGGGCGAATCGGCTCGATACGCAAGGACCGGGCGTGCGTTCACCCGAAACAGCGTCCGGCACTGCTTAACCTTGTCACCCGGTGCCACATCTACGGACGTCACCAATCCGCTCGCGCGCGTTGTCACTGTGGCCGCGCGCCCGTAACTCACCAGGGCTGAAACCTCAGTGCGCAGGTCGTTGGAGCGCGAACCGACTGGCACTAGTTCGGGTTGAGGAGCCGCAACACTGCGCTCCTCAGCCCGACTAATTGCGGGATTAACGACATACAGGACCGCAAGCGGCACCAACCACGCCACGACAAGCGGCAACACGAACCACGCAGAACGCCACCACCCACGACCCTGCCGCCCCGACGATTCATGCTTACTCATTAAGACACATCCTTACCTTCGGATTGCACGAATGTCGACGGTGACAGTCGCGCGCCCGGCCTCTTGGCTTTCTGGCCTACAAGAGCCGGTCAGATTCTGAGTCTACACACGCCAACCGCCCTCTTGGCGGAACACGAGTAACACAGCCTGAACTTGCAGGATCTAGCAAACGCCCCTACGAGTGAGCGATCTGAGAACTGACAAAAGTGGTGGGCCGCGATAACGCGGCCCACCACACCCCATCATCTCAGTACGTGTTAACGGTGTACGTTGCACCGTTCTTCGGGACGCTATGTTGCGCTTGAACAATCGTGTAATTTCCGGTGCTGGTTTGTACAACGCTCAAACCGGTGGGCCCACTCGATTTCCAGGTCATCCAAGTCTGGCCGCCCCCAGAGGTTTCATACTTGATCCTGACCTTATATGGCGGACACGTCGGTCCTGTGGTGTGTTGCGTACCGGCCTTGTGTGTGGAGTTGTTGTTCCACGCCTGGAACTGACCGTAGATGCCGGCCGTGCCGCAGTACAACTCGTTGATGGTTTGGGTTGCCTGCGCGGGTGCCCCACCCAATACCGCACCCATCATGACCAGCGCTGCCAGTAGTGTGGCAAGCCTCGTGCGTCGTTGCATCGATTTTCTCCTGATCCTGATCAACACCATCGGTGTTGAGGTCTACAATCTGTAGAACCGCTTCCACGGTAGCATGGTTCACAGGATTCAGTACTCAAGATGTATGGAGTAAATGACATGGTTCGCTCTGTTGCCTACCCTCACTCCTTGCCACGCCCAGGCAAGTGGCTTGCCGCCGTAACCCTCCTTCTTGTTGGTCCTTTGATGCTCAGTGCTTGCTCCGCTGGAGGGGGTGCAGAGGCTACCTATGCCACGGCCATGCCGACCGCGGCTGGCACAGTCCTTGAAGGCAAAGACAACACCTACGACCCGGTAGCCGTGGCCAACAACATGGGCATCCAACTATCCGAACAGCAACTCGAAGCCCTAGCAGATGGCGAAGTCACCTACGACGAATACCAAGAAGCCGCGCAACGCATGAAGGCCTGTGCCGACGCGGCGGGGGTGAAATTCGAGTTCATGGGCGAAGAAAACCAGGTCATCCAATACCAGGTGGAGGCCGGCGACGAAGCCTTCGACAAGAAATTCAACAACTGCTACGACACACAATTCGCGGCACTCGACGACCTGTGGCAGGGCTACCGGATGAACTGGGGACCAGAAGCCGCGGTGCTCGCAGACTGTATCCGCGCGAAGGGTGAGGAGCCGCGTCTGCTGATTATGGAGAAGATCGAGCAATTGGAACAACTCGGCATGGACCCACAGAGCGAGTGCATCGACCCTAAACTCAACCAAGGACCGAACGCCACCGCCAATCCCTGAGCACGGGCTCCCTCTTCTTCGACATGACGCCGTCCTTTCGACTCAAAAGGAAACGGCATCAAACCTGGGTTGGTTCAGGATTCATTACTCAAAACGTATGGAGTAAATGCCATGGTCCACGCTGACACCTTCCCTCACTCCCACCCACGCCCAGGCAAGTGGTTTGCCGTCGTATCGCTCTTTCTCGTTGGCCCTTCGATGCTCAGCGCTTGTTCCGCTGGAGGGGGTGCGGAGGCCACCTATGCCACGGCCATGCCGACTGCGGCTGGCACAGTCGTTCAAGGCAAGGACAGCACCTACGACCCAGTAGCCGCAGCCGAAAATATGGGCGTCCAACTATCCGAACAGCAACTCGAAGCCCTAGCAGATGGCGAAGTCACCTACGACGAATACCAAAAGGCCGCCCAACGCCTGAAGGCCTGTGCCGACGCGGCGGGGGTGAAATTCGAGTTCACAGGCGACGAGAACCAAGTCATCCAGTACCGGACCGAGTCTGACGGTGGGCCGCTGGATGCCAAATTCGACGCATGTTATGAAAGTGAATTTGGCGCGCTGAGTATTGTGTGGCAAGGGTATAGAGAGGAATTCGGCCCCCAGGCGGCCGCTCTGGCGGGGTGTATCCGCGAGAAGGGTGAGGAGCCGCGTCTGTTGATCTTGGAGAAGATCGATCAGTTGGAGCAACTCGGTGTGGACCCACAGAGCGAGTGCATCGACCCGAAACTGAATCAAGGACCGAACGCCACCGCTGAGCCCGTCACGCCACAGAATCCCACGTCGGGCCAGTGATCAACACCTGGGATTGAATGGGCAGACGCGGCTAATGCCGTGAGTGTGATTCAGTTCCGTTTGAGCGGCTGCGTCCGGGCACACGCGCGGCAGTATGGTGCCTCGTGTTAATCCAAAGCCTGGGCCACCGCGCTTTAAAAGTTGCGAAACGCAACTCGCGATTATAACAACCGGACAAATCGAACTGACAACGATGTCCAGGGGTGAAATCACCTAAGCGAAACTTTTCATCTCAATGCTGACGATGGACTATGGAAATAGGCGAAGTGAACAACGCGCAATAGTCGTGAGTTGAGTCACATTGGCTACTAGTGTCGCAGCAGGCGCGGGCGGCTCCTGTCTCATTACAGCGCCCAATTATGATCGGGAGGGGTCAAAATGAACGCCAATGACAAGACCAATGACCGCGAGAGGCGCCGCAAGCGCAGGGCGATCGCAAAGTTCGGATTAGCAGGGGTAGCGCTTCTGGGAATCGGCGCTGCAATGACGTCCGCGGCGTGGACGGACGACGCATGGTTCACCGGCAACGCTGAGGCTGCCACCGTCGAACTGCAAGGCAGCCTGCAAACGGGCAGCGGGTTTATCGACGCTGACACATCGGGTGGCGCAGTGGCGATCCCGACCACAGCATTTAAGGACATCAACCAAGGTGCCAACAAGTCGGTGACCCTTTACCTCAAGAACACGGGTAGCGTGCCGGTGACCCTGTCAGGCGGTGCCAGCGACCCCACTTTGAGTGGTGCGATTTTCGCCGGGGCCGACCCCGCCGACGTCACCGTCAGCGCCCCCGCGTCCGCGACTCTGGCAGCGGGCGCGGAAACCTCGTTCACCGTCACCTTGACAACGGACGCAAACTGGCCCGACACCTATCAGGGGACTGCCGGAACGATCACGCTCCACTTCACGGGCACTTCGTCCTAATAGGGGCGCGTTGCAGCCTTAACAGGGGCGGGCCGATAGGCAGCGCAGCGCGCCCGCCCGGCAACTGGGCAGCACAACACAAGATGACATAGGGGCGGGGATAGGCGATCATGATCGACGCCTATCCCCGCCCAGGCACAAGGCGGTGATGGAAATGTTCACAGTACTAAGGCGGATCGGCAGCGGGCTGCTGTGGGTCGTGGCCGCCTTGGGCTTGATTTTTGGTCTGGTGTGGATAGCGACCACGGTCGGGCTGATTAAGCCACTCATCGTCGTATCGGGTTCGATGGACCCGGAATACAAGGTCGGGGACCTGCTGATCGACCGCCCCATCGCATCGACAGAGCTGCACGTCGGCCAGACGGCCTCGATTTACACTCCGGTGATCGACAAAACGGTCACGCACCGCATCGTCGCCATCGAAAAGCAAGGCGACGGCACCATAGCGGTTTCCATGAAGGGTGATGCAAATCAAAGCGCCGACGGCGGGCCCTATTACCCGGGCGAAACCGCGTGGACGCCGGCGCTGCGCATCCCGCAGGTGGGCAGGTTGTTCATGGCGCTCACCCATTCGTCCGTCATTGCCCCAGCCGTCTTAGCATTGCTTGCGATGCTCGCATTTTCGTTGATCCCGCGCGATGAGGATGACAGTGAGAACGAGTCCTCCGACCCCGATCCCAACGGGACCGCAACGGCCATCGGTTCCGGCCAGGCGCTAACGGCGTCAATGCGCGGAGCCGCTGCGGCGGCGCCGGGGGCGCGCAGCGCGCCGGAATATGCTGGCGGAAGGGGTGACGGGGACCTCGTCGCCTATATGGCTGCAGGGCGGGTTAGCGCAACCGATCGGTGCGACGATAGGTAAGGCAGCGATTCGCGGTGAAAAGAGACGGAGGGAGCAGGACATGTGGTCGAACAGGCCCGCGACCGGCATCCCCTCGTGGCGCACCATCGTCATCTCGCTTAGTGCGCTGGCCGCGATCGTCGCCGTCGTTGTGGGTGTGCGGACGACCAGTGCGGCGTGGAACGATCAAGCCCATTTTGCGGCGCCGGTTACGGCAGGCACCTGGGATACGATTCGCGCGGCGGACGTGATGCAACCGGGGAACTCCAATACGCAGACCGGACCCGGCGCCTGGACGGTGCCCGCTGCGCCCGAGAGTTCCCACGAAGGATGCGTGCAATTCAACGTCACCGGAACGTCCGCAACTCCCGAAGTATGGGAAGTCCACGCCGACCTGACTAAACCGCCCTTTGCGGGAATGAGCGGATCGGGCGGTTTCTATAATCCGGGCCCGGTGCAGACGACCATAGGGACGCTACCGGGCGATTCAACCACGCTAGTCCTTAGGGGCGTGAGTAACGGCGGATCGACGTGGAACGCGGAATATAACAACAAGTACTTGACCTCATCGCAAACCATCAACGTCAAGATATGTAGCTCCAGCCTGCCCGTCCCGGCGCAGGGTAATTCAAACTGGACAACGATAGCGGTAACCCACGGTACCTGGACTGATACTCAGGCGTGCCTGGTTGTCACTGTAACGGGCACCGTCACCGATACCGACGCCAACCCTTTCTACTTCGGGTGGACGTACGCGCTAGACATGACCCCGGCCAAGCAGCGGATTACGGGGGCGGGTAAAACCGTCAACTATGTTGGGTGGGTTCCGTCCGTCGGGGACGGCGGGAATGATTGGTCGATTGGGTTGGCGCCCGCGCACAACAATCCCGTCGCGAACACCTACACGGTCACCTCGAAGAGGACTACGGCCGTGCGCGGGACGGGCACTGTCACCGTGACGGCCTGCGTGTACGGGTGGTGAGCCGGGGATGCGGGACCCAGGACCGTGCGCGCGGGGGCAAACATGGGCCACAATCGAACAATGAGCATGGATAATCCGCTGCCCGACCCCGCGGCTTCCTTGTCTGCGCGGGACACGACACCGGCCGCCACGACGGGGCAGTCGCCCGCGACGGCGGAGCCCGGGCAGTCGCCCGCCGCCTGCCCATGCGGGCAAGCACAGGCCGCACCTGAACAGGAGCACCTGCTCGAACCGGTGCAGTTGATCCGGCAGGCCAGCACGGCGCTGCGCGCGGGCCGCCTGATGCTTGCCGCCGGGTGCGGCAGCTACCGCGTGCGGTCGGCGATGAATCACACCGCCAAGGCTCTGGGACTGGACCGCGTCGAATCGCAGGTGTCCGTCACGGACATTACGGCCACCGCCTGGAAGGGTGAGATTTTCCGCACCGAGGTGGTCCAGGGCCGCGGGATCGGCGTCAATTCCGCCCGCATTGTCGAACTCGAAAACTACACCAGCAACCTCACCGACGCCACGGTTGAGGAAGTCGATCAGTTCCTCGATGAGGTCGAGGCCCGCCCCCACCTGTATTCAACCTTCGTATCCGGCGCGTTTTCCGGCCTGGCATGCGCGGGGTTCGCGTTCCTGAACAAGGGCGGCGCCATTGAATGCGCCATCGTTTTCGTCGCCGCGATGCTGGGGCACATTGTCCGGCGGGTCATGCTGGAACGCCGGTTCAACCAGTTCGCGGTGACGCTCTTCGCGGGGCTGGTCGCCGCGAGCGCGTACCTGCTGGTGGCCAGGGGCCTCTACAGCGCGGGGGTGCTGGCGGATGTGCACGCCAGCGGCTACGTGTCGGCGGTGCTGTTCCTGGTCCCCGGATTTCCGCTGATAACGGCGGCATTGGACCTGTCCCGCATGGACTTTACCGCGGGCATATCAAGGCTTGCCTACGCCCTGATGCTGCTGACGTGCGCCGCGATCAGCGTGTGGGTCGTATCGGCATTATTCGGCTTAGCGCCCAACGAATCCGTGCTGCCACACATGCCCTGGCAGCTCCTTTTGGCGCTGCGGGTCATCGCCTCGGCGCTGGCCGCTTTCGGATTCGCCATATTGTTCAATAGCCCGGTGCGGTTGGCGCTGTGGGCGGCACTGATCGGGGCCATCGCCAACAGCGTGCGGCTCGAGGCGTTCGACGCGGGCATGATCGCGCAGGCGGCCGCTGGTATAGGCGGGCTGTTGGTGGGAATCCTGGCAAACATCATTGCGCCGCGAATCAAGGTGCCGCGGCTGACCCTATGCGTCCCCGCGGTCGTCATCATGGTCCCGGGTGCCGCGGTGTACCGCGCCATCTACTACCTGAACGACTCCCAGACGCTCGAGGCCATGGCCTGGGGCGTCCAGGCCGCCTTTGTCGTTCTGGCCCTGGCCATTGGCTTGATGCTTGCCCGCACGGTCACGGACCGCGATTGGGGTTCGGTTGCGTGGTTCCGCAGCGGTAGGGCCCCGCGCTAGGAATCGCCGTATTGCCGACGAGGCCGCCCCTCCCGTTCGCGCGTCCTCGAAAATATGCATGCGGTTTGGGGCTACTGGTGCATGTGGACTGGGACTAGCAACTGGAGTCCGTCGTGGTCAAGCCCGGTCTGGCGATTCCGTTGGTAACTAGCCGATAGCTTTTTGTTTACGCGCGGCGCATCGTCACCGATTCGATGACGGCCAGTCGGTCGATGGTGCGCGCCAGGACGCGTTGTAGGCGCGGCGACGATGTGAACGCGATTCGCATGGCGCCGACCCCGTCTGCGACGTCGAGCGTGGCGAACGATTCGAAGTTCACGCCGCGGCTGGAAAACACGGACGCCAATGCGGTTAGGGTGCCCGTCTGGTCGGCGCCGCGCACGTCGGCGATCCACTCGATTTGTTCGGCGTAATCATCTTCCTCCCGCCGCGCGCAGACGACGGGCTCGACGGTTGCTGCCACCGAATCGACGACCGCAGCGATGCTGCGGGCGGAGGCGGCAAGCAGGGCCTCTTCGTCCGCCGCAAGCGGATCGAGCAGCACGCGCCGCCATCCTTCCGGACCCAAGACCACGGGAACCCCGAGAACCCCGGCGACCGGGGAGCCGAGTAGGGAAATCTCGCCCTCCAGCCGCACCTGGCCCGCGACGACTATGTCGCGGCCGTCCAGCACCGTGTCGACCAGATCGACGGCCGCTCCCGCGGTCCCATTCGCCGTCTTTGAGCCGGACTGGTGCGTCATCCACGGCCGCGCGACTACTCGCAGGTCCGGTGGCCAGGAGTCAATCGTCGCGAATGCCTGTTCCACGTCGAGGGTCGCAATATCGTCGAGAGTGTGGGTGGCCTGGCGGATCTCGTCCACGAATGTTGCAAACGTGCGATCACCCCGCAGGGTTGCCATAGCGGCGATCCGCTCCGCGGTGTCCAGGCCGCGGATGCGTACCGACGACCACAGCGGTACCGCGCCGTTGCCGTGCTGACCGACGACAAAGCCGCCGACGCGCTGGCGGCGCACGCCAAGGGATGCGGCGATCTCGCGCCGGAAGCGCAGCGTGTCGAGCCAAGCTCCCATGCCGATCACGCGGTGGCGATCGAGCCTGCGGGCGACCACATCGACGCCCAATTCGACGGGATTGGAGACCACGATGACGACCTCGTGGCCGGAACCGTAGCGGGCAATTGCGTCCGCGTACGATGCGAAGACGCGGGCGTTTGCGGCGGCCAGGGCGTTGCGGTCAACTGATCCGCCTGCGCGCGCGGGGGCCGTCAGCCCGGCCGCCATCACCACGACATCGGCGACCACGTCCTCGGGCCGCAGGGCGGCATCGATCAGGGGCGCGTGCTCGTCGTAGGCGTCGATCAGGTCCGCCCGCAGGCCGTGCGTGGCCGACGCAGATGCGCCACCCGATCTGCCTACAAGCTGCAGCCGCGAGGTCGGCGGCAGTACGCGCCGTTCGATGAGTTGCGCACAAATCTGCCGACCCACGTCACCTGTCGCGCCGAGCACTGCAACGTCCATGGGGTCAGCGTAATGCGTGCAGGTTTCGGGGGTGTTAGAGAGGCGCGCGTGTCGAGGCCGGGGCGCAGGGGCGCGACGAGGAATCGATGCGGGTCTCGGGCGATGCCGGTTTGGAGACAGGCGGGGTATGCCGCTACGCTTGGGTCGTTCCGTGACGGAACAAAGGAGACGTCGCATAGTCAGGTCTAGTGCGCCACCCTGCTAAGGTGGTAACGGGGCAACCCGTTCGAGGGTTCGAATCCCTCCGTCTCCGCCGCAAGCTCGAATTTGTTGAGGTTTCAACCTCCATGCGACCCTGATCACCTTCTGCGCTGCACGCTATCGGGTCCTGGCGCCGTAGAAGCGACTCTCCCTCCTGAGATGGCCAACTCCGGGTTCGTGTCCGCGGGCCGTCGGCACCCATGGTGAGCTGGGGCCGCCCTACGGGGTCCTGGCGGGCATGTGCGGTCGGAGGGTGCGGTCCCCATTCGCGCCGATTTTGGGTTAAGGCCAAAACGGGGTAGAGTCTTTTCTGGCTCAAGCGGCCATGCGCCCGTAGCTCAACGGATAGAGCATCTGACTACGGATCAGAAGGTTGGGGGTTCGAATCCCTTCGGGCGCACAAGGAAAAGCCCTCTGACCTGCGAAAACGTCGGTCAGAGGGCTTTACTAATTCCGTCCGCGCGTTTTGTCCAGTAACCCTATAGCCCCGCATTGCGATCAGGCGATGTGCGGCGCTGCTCGGCCAACCCGATCGAGCGGTGTGGGGCGCTGCGCGGGTAACGTGATCAATATGCATTCGGTTCGCCACAGGGTGGAACATCCGCGCCACATGGCGTATTCTCACATTACTAAATCGGTTTAGTGCGCACGGTGATGCGCTGTGGCAACGACGCGGTGGCTGCAGCAAGCAGTACGACAAATCATCGATTTCTCGACGGTGAGGAACCCCACGATGGCTTCAGTTAGTCCTAGGCACGCTCGACGCTTGATCGCATTCATTTCCGCGATCGCACTCGCTGTTGGCATTGGCGGTGCCACAAGCGCATCAGCTGCAGGCAATGATCCGGCTCGACAGTCGGCGGTTCAGGCGGCAACCTCCTCGCCCGCCGCAATGAATGCGGATGGTTTGAAGCAGACAGATTCGGACCAGCAGCGTTGGCTATCTGCACCCAATTCACGCATGGTCCTTCAGCCATATGATTACCCGCGCGGCGGCACGGAATTGTCGCAGCACGATTCCGGTGACGCGGCACTTGACGTCGGATTCTTCGCACATGACGACGCGATAAGGCTGAACAATGTCTTGCGGGTTCAGCAAGAGACAACCGTGACCGCACAGACCGAAGATAACCACGTTACTGCGTTCACTGAAGACTTCAACGATGCGCAGGGATGGGATATCGATCAGGTTTCAGTGGCGACCACAGGCGGTCTTGCCACGATCGCTACCGATGACGGCAAAGAGTGGGGCAGCATCAAAAGCCCCACGATCAAGGTCAACGACATTTCCGATGCGCGATACCTCACCGTGAAGGTGACATCCGTGACAAAGAAATGGAACGTCAAAATCAACGACCCGGCAACTGGTGCCGACTTCGACACGTTGTTCCAAGCGGATAGCGCTAAAACGGGGACGTTCACTTTCGACATCGCGAAGACGCTTGGCTGGTCCGGTGCGCACTCGTTCCGCGTCCGCCTGTGGGCAACCGGCGGATCGGGAGCTAGCGCAACCTTCGACTCTGTCACTGTGAGCGGGTGGGCGCAGCCCTTCGTGGACAACTTTGCGCAGGGAGGGTGGGCCTCGTCAACAAATGGCGCGACGATGTCAGGCAACACACTCACGATTCCGAGCGGTGACGGATGGGGCGCGGTGGCAAAGACCGTGACCGTCGCAGATATTGCCGCCACGCCACTACTGACAGTTGACGTCGCGCAGACCTCCGCGAAGTGGGCCCTCAAGATACGTAAGGGATCGAGCGGTAGCGACTTGAGCCCCAACCTGATCGCCGACACGGACAAGACCGGGAAGATAACGGTGAACCTGGCGGAAACCTACGGGTTGAGCGGATCGCAAACATTCGAAATTCGCCTGTTCCAGGTGGGCACCCAGGGCTCGACCACCACGTTCAACTCGGTGAGTATTCATACTGGAGCCACTCCTTATCGCAATGCCTCGGTGCTGACTACCACCTGGTCGCCGTACGCGCTCACATTCACTGGTACCTATGGCAACGACGGCGTCATCAACGGGCGCGATCAGTTCGCCACCGCCGACGCAATGACACGTGTTGTGGACGCATCGCAACTGCTGAAAGGCAACGCCACAATCGGTGGTGAATACGGTCAAGACGCAGCCTACGATGCGGCAAAGAACCTCATCACCTTCACCGCTGACAGTGTGTCTATAAGCAACACCACCTACCCCGACGCCATGGTCACCGCTATCGCGTTGCCGGTCGGTGCTACACCAGTATTCGATGGTGGCGCCGCGGTGCCCAGCGGCAGCAGCGGACAGTGGCATATTTCCATTCCCGCCGGCACTTCAGCGGCCGTTGGTGTCGCTATGATCGCTCGCACGGGTACCGTGGAGGATGCGGTTGCGGCGGCGAAGGCACAGGCCGTTGTGGCGATCAAGGATCCGACGGCTGACTTGGCCACCCAACACCAATGGTGGGACGACTATCTGGCTCGCGTGCCGGCTGCGCAGGACTATTCGTTGCATGGGGTCGACACCGATGGCGTCACCGCAGACCAAATCCGATCTATGTACTACCTGGGCTGGGTCACGCTGGAGATGAATGTCATGCCCGCCACCCCAGAAACAGGCAACAAGTTCGCAAGCGTCGGGACGGGTATGGCGTCACTGTATGACACCGGCACGATCGGCGTTTCAAACTCTGCTAGCTGGGACTCCCTACTGGGGGCGCAGCAACTCGTCCATGTCGATCCGGAGAATGCGTGGCAAACCTTCGAGGGAATGATGGCGCTGGTTGCACCGGATGGAAAGCTAGCGGGCGAATCCCTGCCCAGTCGCAAGGCGCAGACCGCCTGGATCCTGTACCAGGCGACCGGCGACAAAAATCGGCTAGCCGCGGTGTATGACCCATTGGCCCGCCACATGCGGTGGGAAGAAGAGAACATGCGCTGGATGTCAACGGATCACGATGAAACCGACGAGGTGGACAGCGAGTTCACGGCCTCGCTCTACTACGACCTTGCGTACGCCGAAAAGATATCGCGAGTGCTCGGCAAGACCGCCGATGCTGAAGAATGGGTGCAAGGGCGTACGCGGCTGGCGGCCACGTATCAGGACCTATTCTTCCCGGAAGCAGGACGCGATCGTGGATTCACGACCGTGCAAAAGGTCTACCTTGACACGTCGCGTACTTCAGCCCCCGCAGGGATCACCGTGTTCAAGGACCCGGCAACCGGCAGATGGACCGATGCGGGCCACCAGTTCTACACCTCGACCGCCATGGTCGTCGATCAACTCGATGCGCAACACATGGGGTGGGTTGTCGATCGGTTCAATAGTGAGTACGACGCGAATAGGCAGTTCGCCGGATTGGCGCGCGTGGCGCAAAAGGCACCCGACGCGCAGCTGGTCACATACGGACTGCTTTCCCGCGGCGATAGCGATAGGGCAGCCACCTTCATCAACGCCACGATTAGGGATACTGTGCTCTCGAAGTGGTTTGCTGAGGTTTATCGCGAAGGTGGATCAGGCCGCGATAAGACGCCCCAGGTGAGCGGGGTCAGGCCATCGATCTTCGGGGTTACTAACCTGATCGAAGACGTGTGGATTAATAATGGCTACCGCATGGACCAGGGCGACGTCGCTGCTATTAGGCTCGATTCAACTCATACGGGAGGCATCTCGGGGCTTTCGCATGGCGGCACGACCTTTGACATAGATTTAGTCGACGGCGGTGTCGCTTTGAGCGGCTTGACCGATTCTGGCTGCCGCTTCATCGCGCTGACTGCGAGTGGCACGGCTGGCCTTGACGGATGCGTCGGCGACCAGGCCGCCATCACTGTCAATCCCTCATCAGTAGTACAAGGCGGCGAGGTTGAGGTCACCGGGGCAGGGTTTGTTCCCAAGGACGAGATCGCCTTGCGCTGGTCGAATGGGGCTTCGGCAGGTGCGGTCGTCGCAGATGCAAACGGTGCATTCGTGCTCAAGGTGACTGCTCCGGCTGATGCCGGTTCCTACCATCTTGAATCGACCGGTGCGTATTCGACTGCGTCCATTGATGTCACTGTCACGAAGAGCGACGTGCCGGATCCCGGTGATGGGGGGACGGATCCCGGTGACGGGGGGACGGGTACTGGGGGAACTCAGCAGCCCCCGAGCGGTACCGATAAGGGAACAATCTCGATTACCCTCACAAAGCCCGCGAAGGGCTTCACGGTTGGCAAGAAGGCAAGCGTTGTTGTTCGGCTTGTGACCAATCGCACTTGGACCGGTGGATGGCTTGACTTGCAGGTTGCGTCCGACAAGGTCAGGAGGATCTACGTACCCGCAAACAAGGTGGCAACGGTGACGGTGCCTGCGCGTACGCGCGCGGGCTCGGTTGCAATCCGTGGCTCGTTTGCTGGCTCTGAAAAATGGAATGCAACTAGCAACACAGTTGTGGTTCGTGTGGTCAAGGCGAAGGCCCGTCTGAAGGTTTCGGCAAAGCGGAAGCATGGCAGTCACCGGGCGAAAATCGCCATCAGAGTGAAGAAGGTGGGCGGCGTATCTGTCGCTGGCAAGCTGACCGTGCGCGTGGATGGGCGCAAGGCGACGAAGGCGCGTATCGGGCGGTCTGGCAAGGTGACGGTGTCAGTCCGCGCGGCGGCGAATGCGCGTCACAAAGTCATCGTTCGGTATAAGGGGAACGCGGGCTACAGCGCAGCTAAGAAGTCGGTTAAGTTCCGTCTGTGACGGTGGCTGGCCTGTCAGCGTGTGCCCCGAGTGGGCCCTCAGCGGGGGCGGTTGCCTAGCGTCGAGGTGGCGTCGTGCGTGGTGATTGATTGCGGTTAAGCGATACCTGGGTTGGGTTTGTCGTGCCTGATTATGACTGCACCCAATCGCGGGACTGCTGCACGGATAGGTGACAGTTTCTAGTCACGCCGCCAGTGTGACGGTCGTGTTCATGATGGTCTCGAACTCGATGGGCGTCAAACGGCCCAGGCGGGCCTGTCGACGTCGGCGGTGGTAGGTCGGTTCGATCCAGGTCCCGATCGCGATGCGCAACTGCTCACGCGTGGTCCAGGACTGGCGGTCGAGGACGTTGTTCTGCAGGAGCGCGAAGAAGCTCTCCATGGCCGCGTTGTCTCCGCTGGAGCCGACTCGGCCCATGGACCCGATCATGCGGTGACGGGTCAGCGCGCGCAGGAATTTCCTGCTTCGGAATTGAGATCCTCGGTGCGAATGGACCACGCAGCCTGCGACGTCACCGCGCATGGCGACGGCGTTCTCGAGCGCCTGAACAGCCAAACGAGACTTCATTCGGGAGTCGATTGAGTACGCGACGATCCGACCTGAGAACGCGTCTTTGATCGCGCAACAGTAGAGCTTGCCCTCCGCGGTCTTGTGCTCCGTGATGTCCACGAGCCAGAGTTCGTTCGGCGCGTCGGCGGCGAACACCTGCCGGGTCCTGCCGTGCTCGTCGACGACGGCGCAGAGGTCGTCGTGGACGGGCGGGCCCGGCTTGCGGTGCTTGCCGCGCTTGGGTTTCCCGAACGCGCTCCACCAGCCGTTGCTCGCGGCGATCCGCCACGCGGTCCGGTCCGACATTGCTTCGCCCTCATCACGGGCCTCGTCGGCGAGGAGCCGGTGCCCGAGCTCGGGGTCGTCCTGGTGGGCGTCGAACAGCGCGTTCGTGCGATACGCCTCCACCACCTCGCTGGGCGTGATGGGGTCAGCCAGCCACAGGTAGTAGGGCTGGCGGGAGAGCTTGAGAACCCGGCGCGTCACCGCGACGGGGACTCCGTCAGCGGCGAGCTCTGTCACGAGCGGGTAGAGCCTTTTCCCGGCAGGTTCGCCTGCGACAGATACGCCGCCGCCCGCCAAAGGACCTCGTTCTCCTGCTCGAGGAGTCGGATCCGCTTGCGCGCCTCACGGATCTCCGCCGCCTCGGTCCGAGACTGGCCGGGCTTGGCGCTCTCGTCGATGTCGGCGCGACGCAGCCACTTGTGCAGCGTCATCGGGTGGACCCCGAAGTCTTATCCGATCTGCTCGATCGTCACTGCGGGCTCACGGTTGCGGGCG
This sequence comes from Rarobacter incanus, assembly GCF_006715765.1. Classification (NCBI taxonomy): domain Bacteria; kingdom Bacillati; phylum Actinomycetota; class Actinomycetes; order Micrococcales; family Rarobacteraceae; genus Rarobacter; species Rarobacter incanus. The sequence continues at coordinate 1,364,590 of NZ_VFNV01000001.1, read as the reverse complement.
ACGCGCACGACGTCATCATGGAATTCGGACGGGTAGGGCTTAGGCACAGCAACATCCTTCCAGACCGCCCTCCCGGGCAAGCCAGATCAGATGTCACCTACTCATGCAGCAGTCCCCTTAAGGATGTCGATGCGCTGGCGAACTCGAAGCATTTCAATCTCGTTCGCCAGGGTCGACATCTAGGCATTTCAAGCGACTTTATGTGAGCGAAGCAGTGATCGGGTGGACATACGCCACAGGGCCACGCTTGCGCGGCCCACTGTAGCCGCGCGTGGAAGCCACTGGGCATCCTCGTGCACGGCCGGTCCGCCGGACATCGGTGTGGCCGAACCTGTCGCACATCCAATAGCGACCGCGAACAACCGTGCTGTCGCTTTGCGTGAGGTCGGAGTTGACCACGTTACCCGAAGGCGAGAGGGCAGTAGACCTGAGAAACCAATCGCGATAGTTTAAGTAATAAATACATCGAGGTGGAGGCCAACTCCAAACCGAAATCCGCGGAGTTCCGGCACGCTCCCGGCCGTGTCATCCTGTGGTAGCATTTCGCCCACCGGCATTTGTGTCAGTGTTGACCATAATTGACCCGGTGTCCACCGGATTTCATGTCCGTGTGCGCCGTGTTCGGCGGCGGATCGGTGCTCTCGGGTCTTAAAGCGTTCAAGATGTAAAGGGGCAGAAGTTACCTATGGAGGTAGAAGATTCGGTCGGTTCGCGACTGCGGAACCGGCAGCTGGCGCTCGAATTCATCCGTCGGACCGGTGGTTGTTCGCGCAGCGAAATCATGCGGGAGCTGGGGTTGTCGCGGAGCGGCGTCAATCACCTCGTAAGCGCTCTGCTCGACGAGGGCATCATTGAGACCCAAACGGAAGGCCCCGAAAAGCCGGCGCGCCGGGGCAGGCCCTCCACCTACCTTGTCTACCGCGGCGAAAGTGGTCACGTGGCCGGCTTGGATTACGGTCACGGGCACGTGACGGTTGCTATCGCTAACCTCAACGGTGAAGTGCTCGCCGAGAGCACGGCGCGGGTCGACGTCGACCACGACCCGAGCGGTGCCATGGAGGTGGGTAAAGAGGTCTTCGACGGGCTCGTGGCGCAGGTCGGGGGCCCGCAAATCCAGCACGTCGTCGTCGGCATCCCGGGACCGATCGATCCGCGCACGGGACTCATGCGGGTTCCCACAGTGTTGGCCGAGTGGCGGGGACTGAGTCCGCAGGCGGAATTCGAACGAGTCTTTGGCCTTCCGGTCACCATGTCCCACGATGCGATGCTGGGCGCCTACGGCGAATCGACCCGCGGGGCCGCCCGGGGACTGAGCAATGTTTTGTATATAAAGGTGTCCGGCGGGGTGGGCGCGGCGATGATCTTGAATGGGCGCCCGTACATGGGAACCAGCGGGCTCGCAGGCGAGATCGGGCACGCGCCGCTGCAAGGCTCCACGGAGCTGTGCCGGTGTGGAAACAGGGGGTGCCTGGAATCTGTGGTGTCGGCCGACACGATCCGCCGCCAGCTGGGACTCTCGGCGGGGCGGGAATTTGCGGCCGATTCGTTCGACGTCCGCGAGGTGACCGACGCGGCCGGGGTGCGGATTCTCTCGGAGGCGGGGTGGACGCTGGGTAGACTCCTGGCGGACCTGTGCAACTGCCTCAATCCGCAGCGAGTCGTGCTGGGGGGCGCCCTGGGCGCCTATTCGTCAACCTTCCTGCAAGGGGTCGAGCAGTCTATCGCGCGCTACGCGCAGCCGGGAGTCATTGACGACCTTACCGTCGTTCATTCGCAACTCACCGATCGCAGTGAGATCGTCGGGGCGGTGATGCTGGCCGCCGAGCGGGCGGCCCAACTTGTCTCACTAGGTGTTGCCACGGAGCGGGCGGAACTCGTCCTTCAATAGACTCGGTGACCAATGCTGTTCCTGTCCCCGGCCCGGGCGTCGCGCGGCTTGACCCGGCCGCGGTGCCCGACTACGGTTATCAAACCGGTTTGATTGGCGCGAGGGAGCGGGCGCAGAGCCGCCGTCGCGAGCGAAGGAAGTGACATGCTGAGGTTGCAGGGCCGACTCCAGGCATACGATTGGGGATCGCGTGAGGCGCTTCCGGCCTTCCTGGGCCTTCCAGGTGACGGCAGGCCCTGGGCGGAAATCTGGTACGGCGCGCACCCATCGGCTCCGGCACTCGCCAGCTCCGTGTCGCCGTGCGTGCCGGCCGCGGGCGTCGACGCGGACTTGGGCCCCAGATCCGAGCGCCTCGACCGATGGCTTGCCGAAAACCCCCGCGCGCTGCGCGAGCCGAACGGACGCGCCCTGCCGTACCTGGTGAAGCTGCTCGCGGCGGCGAGGCCACTTTCGCTCCAGGTGCATCCCAACAGCGACCAGGCCGCGCGGGGATTTGCGCGGGAGGGCGCCGACCGCACGCCGCCGGCGAGCCGCAACTACGCCGACGACAAGCACAAACCCGAAACCCTGCTGGCACTGGTTCCGACGCGCGCCCTGGCCGGCTTCCGGGACGCGGAATCCGTCGCGGCGGACCTCGAAAGGCTCGCGCCGGACGTGCTGCGGGCGGCAATTTCGCAGTTGCGACAGCCCGCGAACGGGCTGCGGGACGCATTCGAAACGGTTCTGCGCCTGGATCGCGGCGCCATAGATTCGGCGCTGACCGCGCTGCAAGGCATTCCCCTGGCAGGCAGCGGCGGCAGCGGCGGCAGCGCGCCGGCCGATGGCACCTGGGGGCAGGATTCCCTGGCGGTTGCGCGGGAGGTCCTGGAGTTCTACCCCGGCGACGTGGGCGTTTTGGCCACGATCTTCCTGCAACCTAGATCGCTCGAACCGGGAGCGGCGCTGAGCGTCGGCGCGGGGGTTGTGCACTGCTACCTCGACGGGCTGGGCCTGGAGGTCATGGCCAGTTCGGACAACGTGATCCGGGCCGGCCTCACCTCGAAGCGGGTCGACATCGACGAACTCCTGGCGATCGTGGATTTCACGGCGGGCGGGGCGCTCGTCGATCATCCACGAGCGGAAGGTGGCGCCAATGCGACTGTGCAGTCCTACCCGGCGCATTTTAGCGAATACCAGGTCACCATCTACGGGATCGCCGGTGCCAGCGTTGAAACGAAAGGCGCGCACGGGGCGCGTGTCGCGATAGCGTTGGACGGGCAGACCAGGGCGAATTGCCCCGATGGACGAGCCGCCCTAGTCGCTGGTGACGCCGTATTTTTAGGCGCCGGCGAGTCCCTGGAGCTGTCGGGGCACGGGCGGGTGGCGGTCGTCGGCGTGCCGTGACCGTGGGCGATCGGTAGCCAATTGCATCCCGGATAATGGTGGTGCGCGCAGATGCAGGACCCTGCGCGCGCAATCGCCGTAGGCTATAAGGGCGCCAGCGTCAGTGGGTACGCGCGTCGCAGGGCCAGAATCGGGGAGTTTCAGTGGAGACGGATCGCGTCACAATCGTCGATGTCGCGGCGCGCGCCGGGGTTGCGATTAGTTCAGCCTCGGCGGCGCTCAATGGGCGGCCGGGCGTTTCGGAGGCAACGCGCGCACGCGTGCAGCGGGCGGCGAGCGAGCTTGGCTACGTGCCCTCCCTGCGCGGCCGGAGCCTGTCAACCAAGCGCGCATTCGCTATCGGATTTGTGTTGCAGCGCAGCCTGGATGTCCTGGAGTCGGATCCCTTCTTCGCCTCCTTCATCGGCGGGATCGAACAGGCGCTATCGCCGCGTGGCTACGCGCTAGTGCTCCACATGGGGACCAACGAACGCGACACCGAGAACAGGTACCGGGAGTTAGCAGCAAATCGGCGCGTGGACGGGGTCTTGCTCAACGAATTGCGGGTCGATGATCCACGGCTCCCGCTCATGAATGAAATTGGAATGCCTGCGGTTGGGATCGTTCCCAGTGCCGAGGGATTCGAGCTGCCATGCGTGCGGCAGCCGAGCGCGCCGGGTGTCGCGGCGATGGTCCGCCACCTGGTCGACCAGGGGCACACGAACATCGCGCATGTCTCCGGCCCCGCGCGGTTTGTGCATGCCAGGGAGCGCGTCGAAGCGTGGAGGGCGGAGATGGCGCGGCACGGGTTGCGTGCCGATACGCTCATCCCCGGCGACTTTACGTACCAGGGCGGTCGGGCGGCGGCCGATGCGATTTCGCAGATGGTTGATCGGCCGACCGCGGTGGTCTGCGCCAACGATCTTGCGGCGGTGGGCCTGATAATACGGGCGCAGGAACTGGGTTGGGACGTGCCGGGTGACCTGTCCGTCGGGGGCTATGACGGTATCGCGATGGGAACGTACATCAGGCCTACTCTGTCGACCGTGCAGGCCGCCCCGCGGCGCGTGGCGGCGGCCGCGGCCAACCTGCTGCTGGACGTGATCGAGGACCCGGCCGGATCGGCCGGGCGCGTCGTTGACCTGGCCCCGGGGCAGCTGATAGTGCGACACTCGACGGGAAAGTGCCCCAAATAGGCGAATCTGCTAAATCGGTTTGAAATGAATCGATGAAATGCCAACAAAATCCCGGCGAGGCAGATAACGAAACGATAACGAACGGTTGCGGCCGTTGGCGGTCACGGGCCGTTCAATGCTAGAGTCACAGGCAACCGAAACGTTTCGGTCTCACGATCCAACAGGAGTCAACATGGCAACGAAGAAGTTGCGCCGTTCGACGGCAATCGGCCGCATTGTTGCGGCAACAGCAACGCTCGGTCTGGTCGCAGGGCTGGCGGCTTGTGGCGGTGGTTCATCTGACACGGCGACATCGACGGGCGGATCCGGCAGCCCATCAGCATCCGACGTCACCGGCGACCTGAACATCCTCGTTTCGAGCGCGGACGCGTCGGACAAGGCATTCGGCGAGGTCATTGACGCGTTCAACGCGAAGTACCCGAACGCAAAGGCGACGCTCAACTCCGTACCCAACGACACGTACCCGACCACAAAGTCGGCGCAGCTTACCGCGGGCAAGGTTGACGTATTCGTCGTCAAGACGTTCCGCGAAATGCCCGACTACGCGCAGGATTCGGTTTCCGAAGACGTCCAGCTGGCTCAGTCGGGTGGCCTCGTCGACCTGACCGACCAGGCGTTCATGAAGAACTACACGCAGTCGGTCCTGGATTCGCAGGCGATCGGCGGCAAGCAGTACGCGGTTCCCACCGGAACGTCCTACGTCACCGGCGTGTACTACAACAAGAAGATCTTCTCGGACAACGGAATTGAGGCCCCGACCACGTGGAGCGAGCTGCAAGCTGCCACGGAAAAGCTAGAAAAGGCGGGCGTCACCGCCTTCGGCATCGGCGGCAAGGACACCTGGCCCGCAGGCCTGGTCATGCTCGGCGCGGTCGGCTCGGAGTACCCGACGGCCGCCGACAAGCAGGCAACGATTGACGGGCTGTGGAACCAGAGCGTGTCCCTGACCTCCGGCAAGCCCCTCGACGTCTTGAAGAAGACGCAGTGGGTCTTCGAGCACGCGCAGAAGAACTTCTCGGGTGCGGGCTACGACGACATGCCGGCGGCGTTTGCGCGCGGCGAGTTCGCGATGCTGCCCGACGGCACGTGGAACCAACCGACCATTGCCACTGCTGTGAACGACCAGTTCGAGATCGGCTACTTCCCGTTCCCGGGGTCGGACAACGCCGCCGACAACAAGTACCTGAACGGAAAGATCGAACTGCAACTCGCCGTGTCGGCCTCCTCGAAGAACCAGGCTGCGGCGCTGGCCTTCCTGGACTTGTTCTCGCAAAAGGACACCTACACCAAGTTCGTCGAGACGTCCGGATTCAGCTCGGCTCAGCCCGACATCGACCAGAGCGACTTCCTGAACAGCATCGCCGACCAGACCTCGCAGTTTGAGCCGGTGTGGGAGTCCTTGTGGATCGCCAACCCGAATGCGGGCGACGACGCATCCTTCCCGTTCAACTACCCTGCGCTCAAGCCGCTCGGATCGAGCGATGCCGCGGGCGCCGCGGCCGCCGCTGAATCTGCGTGGACCAAGGCGTTCTAGCAGCAGTCATCCGGCCGAGCCCAGGGTTCGCAAGACATACCTAGGCCCGGTCGCGTGCAAGAAACGCGCTCAGGCTTGCATTCGCGCCCCTCCCAACTCGCGGGTGCAAGCCTGAGCTCTTAATGAAAGTGTGAAAGATGGCTGCGTCATCCTCTTTTCCCTTCCCGAGCAGGCACCCCGTCAGGACCTCCTTCTCCGTCGGTGCCATAGTCCTCATCGTCTTCGCGTTTGTGCCTGCGATAGCAGTCGTCGTCGTTTCGTTCACAAACCTGAAGGGCTTGCCGAACCTGCCGGTCGACTGGATCGGCATTGAAAACTATGCGCGGTACTTCGGCCCCGCGCGGCGCTCGGACAACATCAACGCCCTGACGAACACGCTCGTCTTCGCGACGCTCGCAACCGTGTTTCAGATCGGCATCGGCTTGGCCGTGGCGATCCTGCTGAACCGGCCGCTGAAGGGCCGCAACTTCTACCGCTCGATCGTCTTCATGCCGACCGTGCTGGGTGTCACCGTCACGGCGCTGATATGGAGCCTGATGTTCAACACATCGGGTGGCCCAATCCAAAGCATCCTGAATGCATTCGGAACCGAATCGGCGTTCTTCGGAGACGACAATATCGCCCTGTATCTCGTGGTGTTCTGCCAGGTTTGGATGCAACTCGGTGTGACCGTGATCATCTTCCTGTCGGGACTGCAAGCGATCCCCTCGGATCTGTACGAGGTGGCCGGGATCGACGGCGCCAACAGTTGGCAGCGATTCCGCTACGTCACGATTCCGATGCTGGCCCCCTCCATCACCGCGAACGTGCTGCTCGGCATCGTCAACGCCATGCAGTCGTACCAGTTGACGTACGTGTTGACTGGCCAGAGCAACAAGGCGACGCAACTTCTCTCGCTCCAGGTATACGAGCAGGCCTTCGGCAATGCGCAGGGCCGCCAGATGCCGGGGGCGACCCAGGGGTATGCTGCCGCGATTTCAATGATCCAGTTCGTATTGGTCGGTGCCATCACGTTCGCAACGCTGTGGTACCTGCGCCGACGGGAGGCCAAGCTGTGAATGCCGTGACTTCATCCGCGAAATCCGCCAGCGATCCGATCCTGACTCTGGCGGCGAAGCCGGACGACTTCGCCACGCGCAAGCTGCACAAGAAGCACCGACCGATCGGCGCGTACATTGCGGTCGCCGTGATCATGATCATCTTCCTGTTTCCGCTCCTCTACCTGTTCAACACGGCTCTCAAGAGCAGCCAAGAATTCATCACGAACCCCGTCGGTTTGGTTGAACACCCGCAGTGGAGCAACTTCGCTGAAGCCTGGAGGCTCGGAGCCTTCGGCGACTACATCCTCAATACAGCGCTGTACACGTTTGCGGGCGCGTCGATCGGAACCTTCATTGCCCTGGTGATGGGCTTTCCGGTGGCACGCAAGTACATTCGCGGCGGCAAGCTGTGGAACGCGCTTTTTGTGCTGGTTCTGTTCTTGCCGAATGCGCTGATGACGCAGTTCCACCTGCTGCTCAATCTGCACCTGTACGACACTCGCATCGGGTACATATTGATGGTCGGAGTCGGCGTGGGGATCGGCCCCCTGCTGTTCAGCGGATTTGTGAAGTCCATTCCGACGGAATTGGACGAGGCCGCCGCGATCGACGGCATCGGCTACTGGCGGTACCTGTTTACGTTTGTGTTCCCGCTGGCGCGGCCCGCCTTGGCGACGATCTTCATCCTGCAAGCGGTGTGGATTTGGAACGAGATCATCCTCGCCACAGTTTTGCTTTCGGATTCCTCGAAGTGGCCGATCGCGACCGGTCTCAACGCCTTCAAGGGAACGTACTCGAACAACTGGACCCTGCTTGCGGCCGCAACCATGATCGTTGCCGGGCCACTGATCATTGGTTACATCTTCATCCAGAAGTACTTAGTGAACGGCGTAGTCGGTGCCGTCAAGGGCTGACGCCACCGGCAATTTTCAACACAATAAACAGGAGTAAACATGAACTCGCCTCAGCAGGCCGCGGTAGCCGAAGCTACGGAAACTGTTCCGTACAAGCTGACACGCTTGGGCGTCATTATGAGCCCGGAGCCAGGTAACGAACTTGAAGCAGAGGGCGTCCTGAATCCGGCAACCGGATGGGATGGCGACGGTAATCTCTACCTGTACCCGCGCCTGGTGGCGAAAGGGAATGTCTCGCGCATTGGCCGGGCCAGGGTCGTCATCGACCAGGGCGTGCCGGTCGGAGTGGTCCGCGAGGACGTGGTGCTGACCCCCGACCGCGGTTGGGAACACGGCTCCGATCACGGCGGCGTTGAGGATCCGCGCATCACCTGGGTGCCATCGTTGGGCACGCACGTCATGACGTATGTTGCCTACGGCCCGCTTGGGCCTCGTCCCGCTTTGGCCGTGTCGCGCGATGGGAAGGTCTGGGACCGGCTCGGTCCGCTGCTCTTCGGATACGAGGATGACCTGGATACGGATCTGAACCTGTTCCCGAACAAGGACGTCGTCTACTTCCCGGAGATCGTGCCGGGACCCGGCGGCAAGCCATCGTATGCCGTGTTGCACCGGCCGATGTGGGACTTCTCGTTTGTGCGGCCGGGCGAACCCGCGCCGCTTCCCGCGGGAACGACCGACGACCGGGCCTCGATCTGGATCTCGTACATCGACGCGGCCGAGGTCGCGAAGGACATCTCGGCGCTCACTCGCCTGTCGGGGCACACGTTCGTGGCGGGCTCGGTGTACGACTGGGAAGCGCTCAAGGTCGGCGGTGGGCCCGCCCCGCTGCGGATACCCGAAGGGTGGCTGGTGCTGCACCACGGGGTGACCGGAACGATCGAGGCCGGCGGGTTCACCCCGCAGCAAAACGTCCGGTACGTCGCGGGCGCCTTGATTCTGGATGCGAACGATCCGTCGCAGGTCATTGCGCGCACGCCCCAGCCGCTCCTGGAACCCGCCACCGCCGAGGAAACCTCCGGGACCGTTTCCAACGTGGTGTTCCCGACCGCCATCGAGAAGATCGAGGGTAACTATTTCGTGTTCTACGGAATGGCCGACTCCAAGATCGGCGTGGCGCGGTTGGACCGCGTGTAGCACTGGAACGGAGGCGGGGCGCGTACCGGAATGCCGGTACGCGCCCCGCCGTCGTCGGTGCGGTGAAGTGTGGTTACTTCTTGATCTTCACCGTGACCTTGGCGGAGCTAGCAGACGAGTAGGTTCCGTTGCCCGCATACTTTGCCGTGATCTTCCACTTGCCCTTGGCGAGTTTGGGCAGGGTGAGGCTGACCCTCTGCGACTTCACGGTCCCCTTGACGGTTATCGACTTCTTGCCCTTCTTGGCAGTCACCGTGACCTTGCCCGAGGCCGCCGCAAGGCCCTTGGCGGTCGACACCGTAACCCGCACCTTTCCCTTCTTCTTGGAGGTGGGCGTCTTAGTCACCTTTGCCCCCACCTTCGTGACCTTTCCTTTGGTGACCGTCACCGAAGCCGTGGAACTGGCCGCAGCGATATTGGCATCCCCGGCATAGGCGACAGTGACCGACTGCGTCTTGACCGCGAGGTTCGCCGGCAAGGCGAAGGTCACGGCGCCCGCGGAATTCAACTTTCCGGACAGCGTGTTGCCTGCCACGGTCAGCGTGACATTGCCCGTTGCGGGGGTCTTCTTTGCCGTCGTAACGGTGACCGCGGACGCGCCGGCCTTGCCGTAGGCGTAGGCGGCCGCTGTCACCGTGACGACGGGCTTGGCCTTCGCGATTACCAGGGTCTTGGTTTCTGACTGGGCGCTGGCGTATTCGGAATCGCCGCTGTAGGTGACCTTGACCGGGTATGAACCGGCGGCAATCCCGCTGGCCAGCGGGAACGCTACCGCGCCTTCGCTGATCGTCGCCGTTAGTGGTTGCCCCGGCAGCCCGGTGATCGTGGCCGTTCCGGTTGCCCCCGCGGTGACCTGGGCGGTGATCTGAGCCTCCTGCTCATAGGAAACCTGTGGCAGTTCGTTCAGCGTCACCGTCGCCGTCTTGCCGATCGTGATCGGGGTGCTTGCGGGCGCAATCGCGTAGCCGTGCCCCAGGTAAGACACCGTCCACACGGAGCCGATGTCGCTGGCCGACCTGGCAGGCACATCGATCGAAACCGAGCCTGTTGCGCGTGGAAGCTGGACCGGTCCGGCAATGACGTCGCCGTCCTGGTTTGAGACGATGACCTTGCCGAGCGGGGCGCCCGTACCATCAACCAGTGCGTCGTCCTGCCCGGCCGTGTTCAACGAAATGTAGGACGAATACGTCGGCGCCGTCACCGTCACGGACAGCGTCGTGGTGGCCCCGACGGGCAGGGCAGAAATCGCAGAATCGCTTTCCGCAACGGATACGTTGCTGGCAGCGGCCGCCGTGGTGAGCGAACCAAGGACTCGGCGGTATTCGTCTACCGCCTCGCGGGCGAATGCACGCTGGCTGCCCAGCCGGTTGCCGCCGGGTGCGAGCGTGCCTTGCAAGGTGGTGTCGGCCGTGTTCGGCAAATCGCGTCCGGCGACGTACCACCATTCGCTCATGTACTCCGTGTACGTGCCGTTATCGTTGTAGCGAATCGCCTGATCAACGACCGGTTGCGCGTTGCCCTGAGCGTCCTTGTGGTTCTTGTTGTAGACAAGCAGTGCGGGCACCTGGAGGCGGCGTGCCGACTTCACTTCACCGCTCACGTCGCCGCCCGGGTAGTAGAAGTTGGGGCTTGCGCCTTCTTCCCCGTCGGCAGCGTATTCGGCGACCGCGCCGTCCAAGTACTTGTTGAAAAGGTCCCCGTAAAGGTGTCCCGGTGCCACCAGCTTGCCGTCCGCCAGCACTGGCTGCCCGGAGGTGCGGATGTGGTCGTAGTTTGCGCGACCGTTTGAGGTGGAGAACAGCGAGAAGTCGAGGTTGTAGACCGTGGAAACGTTAGCCGCCTGCGCCGTCTCGTTGACGGTCTTGATGACGGCGCGGGTGTTGTGGCACCACGTTCCACCGAACAGCAGCGGCACGTCGCTGTCGGCGTACAGCGGATTGGTTAGCAGGTCGATGGTTTCCGGGTACGTGAGCGATTCGATGCGCCAGCCGTCCTGGTTGTCGGCGTCATCGAGAATCTGCGCGCCGTACTTCGTCGCGTCGGTGTAGCGGTCCAGGTGGCGGCGGTTGACCTCGTCCTTGTAGAAGTCGAACTGCGAATTCACGGACAGGGGGGCGGAGGCAAGGACGGACGTCACCTGTGCCTTGTAGGCGTCCTGGGCGTTCGCCGTCGCGAGGACCGCAGCGCCTTGCGAATCCGATAGGGAAGCGACGATGCGATCATCCTGGTCCTGACCGTTCTTGCGATCCTTGTTCGCGACGAACAGATAGGGTGCCGTGACCTTGCCGTCCTCATCGCGCACGAACTGCGGCTCGGGGTTGTCGCCGTTCAGCAGGCTCAATAGGGTGCCGCCGGTGGTGGCCGCCGGGCCCTCGTCCTCCCAATAGGTGAGCCCGTCGCCGCCCAGCTGCGTCTCCAACTCCGACCAATCGAAGATGTTCAGCTTCGCACCGTCGATGCGAGGATTGAAGACGTAGATCTTCTTGACGTCAGCCGCCTTCGCCGCCTGGTTGATCAGGCCGATCTTTGCTTGCAGCTTCGCGTCCGTCGGGTCGCCGATGAGTATCGCGAAATTCCCCTCTTTGAACCGCAGGATGTACTTCAAGCGCTCAATCGTCACGGATTCGAATACGTGCGACCCGCGCTGATCCGCCAGCGCCGGGAACACGTCGGCGAAATAGTCAAAGTCGACTGTTGAACTAGTTGTGGGCGTCGGGGAATCGGCGGCGGCCCCGGTCGGTACGCCCGCGCCGAGCGCGCCGACAAGGAGTGCCCCGGCAACGGCCGCTGCAACTCGCCGCAGGGCAGGGGATTTCCGTGCCCGGAATGAGGTTGTCATGTGTTTTTCACTTTCTCCTGCCACTATGGGCAGATCGGGTTTGCGGGTGGTTACGTTCCTGCGTCTCGATGGGGTTGGGTCGCCGACTTCTTGGCGGATGGGCGGCGGCCCAACCCGGATGGATTCCTTCACTAGCTCACCTCCGCTGCTGGTCGAGAGTGAGCACCAGCCACCGGTTCCAGTGGCCTGTGCACGGTGGCGGTCGCCGGGCGCGGTGTGGGCGCCGGGCGGGCGGGATCCGTGCCGATCGGCGGAATGAAGCGGGCCGGTGTGAGGGCAAATTCTGGCAGGACCGGAGAATCTGAGCGGGTTCCGGCCGCCCGGGATGAGGCGGACCGGAGCGGGGCCGGTTCCTCATTCGCGAACGGGGACGCTGCGGGCCCCGCGGCCCGCTTCGCTTCCGTGACTTCATTCGCCTGTGCGCCCGCGGCGGGGCGGCGCCGCAGGGAACCGACAAACAGCGACAGCACCCCAATGGCAGCCAGGGCGATCAAGATGATGGCCCCTGTAAACGGCGGCACTGTTTCGGTCTCGGCGGCGGCGGTCGCATCCGCCGCCGATGCCTCAGCCTGCACCGCGGTTGGCGCCGATGCGATGACGGTCACCGCGGTCTCCGTGATGATGTCGGAGTCCGTGGCAACGACGAAGGTGTGATCGCCCGCGGGGGTGTCGGCGGGAATCGCGGCATCCAGCGTGAAGGCGCCCGCGGCGTCGGTTGTGACCGTGCCGAGCGTGACCGGGTCCGAGTGCAGCTCGATGACGAGCGCCGTGTTCGGTTCGTAACCGGCGCCGGTAATGGTGACCGTACCGCCGGGGGTAACGTCGCCGTCCCAGGACAGCGTCCCCTGCACATCGTCGACGGGATCGCCGACGACGACTGCGTCCGAGGGGGTCGACGCGACCGATTCGCCGGTGTCATTGACGGCCCGCACGGCCGCCCGATAGGAACCGTCGGGCAGGTCGGTGAACGTGTAGGTCAGCGTGTCGGCGGCCACCGATACCTTGTTTCCGCCGGACAACTGCACGGTGTAGCTAGTGACGGAATCCAGCTCTACGTCGGCGGACGCCTCCCACGTCACGGTGATCGAGGTGCCGTCCACGGTGAGGGTGGGTTGACCCGGCGCCGAAGGCGCGCCAACGGTCGCTACCTCGTCCGCGCCCCCGGTAAGGTCGTCATCGGCCTGCGTGGAACCGGTTGCGGTGCTCGATTTGGAACCCGTTGTCGTAGATGTCGATGCGGCGGACTTCTTCGTCGACTTCTTGGTCGATGAGGTAGATGACTTCGCCGCCGCGCCGGAGGACGAGGACGTCTTCTTCGATCCGCTCGCGGACGACTTGGTGCCCGATGACGATGAAGAACCCGCCGAACCCGATGACCCGGTGGAGGACGACCCGCTTCCGGACCCGCTAGAACCCGCCGACCCGCTCCCGGAGGAGGTCAAGGTGTAGTCGGTGGGTAGCGCGTCGGCGTACAGGACCTCGGAGGCCGCGCCCTGCCAAATGCCCGTGCTGGCGCTCGGCTGCACGATCCTGCCCTTGTACTTCGGGTTGTTGCCGTCGTATTCGTAGCAACCGGGAATGGGCTGGCACCACAGGCTCGAGTCGAGTTTGGTGAGCGCGGCACCGACGTCATCTTGGACGCACGGCGAGTCGTCGCCGCCATCGACCCATTCGACCGAACTGGCTTGTGCGGGTGCGGCGGCGGCGAGAGTCACCGCCAGGCCCGCAACGCCGGCGGCCACGAACGAGACGGCGCGGCGGGCGAATCCGCAGGATGCGGGGGATAGCTGCAATTTCACGGGAATTTCACTTTCTCTTGCTACATGCATGGGGATAATCGCCGGGCGTTCATGCCACGGGTACGCGCTCGCGGCGGGCGGGTTTGGAATCGAGGCCACAGGCGCCGATCGGAACACCGCCGTACGGGAAAGCGGGGGCCTCGTCGGTATTGCTGTCGATAGGTGCGGACGAGCGCTCCGTGTCCGCGACGTCCTCGACCACGAGGTCAAACGCGCTGGATTCGCTCGCGAACACGGTGTCGTCCAGCTTGTGCTCCTTGCGTGCCACGACTGTCGCGGCCACGGCCGCCGCGGTCACATTCGTCATGGTGCGGGCCATGTCTGCAACCGCGCTGATAGGCAGCGTCAGGATCACCACTTCGATGGGCAGTCCGGCCGCGGCCATCACCGTGGTGGCCGTGACGGTGGCGGTTCCGGGCACACCGGCGGTGCCCACGGACACGACCAGGCCCAGGACGACCAGCAGCGCGTAGTCGCCGAACCCGTATGGAATGCCGAGCCCGTTGACCGCGTATACCGCCAAGAGGATGGGCCAGACTCCCGCGCAGCCCGGCATCCCGATGGTCGTGCCGAGCGGGGCCGTGAAACCGGCGATCTCCGCCGGCACGCCGACGCGGTTGCGCAAGAGCGTGGTGGTGAGCGGAAGCGTTCCCGCGCTGCTCTGGGTGGTGAACGCCGCGAGCTGCGCCGGGGCAATTTTGCGGAAGAATGCGACCGGGCTGAGGCGCGCCGAGACCTTCAGCACGACCGCGTTGACGATAAAAGCATCGGTGAAGCAGACAATGAAAGTGGCTGCCAACAGGGCGAACAGTGCCCACAGCTGGCTGGCATTGCCGGATACCGATGAGGCGAATGACGATGTGAGGGCCAGCACCGCGTAGGGGGTGAGCGCGATTATGAAGCCCACGGCGCGGTAGATGATTTCGCGTAGGGCTTCGACCAGGCGCTTGAAGGGCTCGACTTTGCGCGGGGCGCGCTCCGCGACGAGGGCGTAGGCGACGGCGATCAGGATCGTGAAAACGATGATGGGGATGATGTTGTCGTTGGCGATGTCGTTGACGACGTTCGTGGGGAAGAATCCGATGAACACTTCACTGAATGGTTTACGAATCGTGTCGAGGGAACGGGTGTCGATCCCAGCGGTGGCGAGGTCGGCGCCCTTTCCGAGGCCCATCTGCAGGGCGACGCCCAGGGACAGGAAAATCGCGATCAGGTTGAGCCAGAGCAACCATCCGAGAGATCGTCCGCCGATAGTTTTGAGCTGGCTGATCGAACCCAGCGAGACGATGCTCGAGAGGATGGAGACGATGATCAGCGGGGCAACGATGGTGAGCAGGAGATTGACGTAGACGCGACCGATGGGCTGAATGTAGTCGGTATGTCCGCGAAAGACGATGCCGACTGCGATCCCAACGAACAGCGCGATGAACGTGAGCACGCTGAAGTTCACTTTGCGTCGGTGCAGGGAGAAGATCCCCGCTGCGAGCCCGATTGTCACTGCGAGGGCAGCGACATCCCATATGTTCACGTCTAACTCCTTGCCGGTGCTGTTGGTTTGCTGATCTTGGTGTTGGTGGTTATGCCGTGGGTGCGGTTGTGCGGTTGTGCGGTGGCCGTTCGGCCCCAAACCCTACTATGCCGACCGGGGCAGTAGGGAAATGGGTCGAGCGTTCCTCGTCGTGAAGGGGTGCGGGTCGTGTGCGCGATAGCCGGTGCGCCTGTCTACGGCGGGGGCGCGATTGCGTACGTTTGGGCGACGGGGCGCCGGGCCTGGAAGCGGTCGTATTGTTGGGCGCCGCGGTCGGCGCGAACCGGGACGAATTAGCTGGCGGGCTCCGTCGCCGGCGTACACCCTGCGGCGGGTGCAACGGCGGGTGCAACGGCGGGTGTGCAACCTGCCGCCGCCGTGTCGATCAGGTGATCGAGGTGAAGGCCGCTGGGTATGGGGCGGGTGTCGTGGCGCAGCGTCCACGCTCCGTCGCGCACCTCGTATTCGCGAATCGGCTGGCCGGTGGCGAGCCACCGCACCGCCGCGATGAGGCGCTCGACGTGTTCGCCAGTTGTGGAGGCGCCGACGCTGGCGCGAACGGCGCCCTGGTCAAGGCCCAGCTTGCGAAGCAGCGGGTGGGCGCAGAATCGCCCGTCGCGCACGCCTATGCCGTGTTCTGCCGAAAGGTAGGCGGCCACGAACCCGGGCTCCAATCCCGCAAGCGCGAACGTGACGACGGCCACCCTGTCGGCGGAGTCTTCCCAGATCCGGGCGACTCGAACACCGGGAATCGTTGCGAGCCCCTGGTGGAGCCGTCCCACCAGGGCGGCCTCGTGCGCCTGCAGGGCGGCAAACCCCACCGCCTGCAACGTTTCGGCGGCGGTAGCCAGGGCCACCGCGCCGATGACGTTCGGGGATCCGGCCTCGTGCCGCGCGACGCCCCGCTGCCATTCGGCGCCGCGGGTCGTAACGTTTGTGACCGCGCCGCCTCCGCGCAGGTACGGCTCGGCGTCGTCGAGCCAGTCGATGCGTCCGATCAAGGCGCCGGCCCCGTAGGGAGCGTAGAGCTTGTGCCCCGACAAGGCGACGTAGTCGACGCCGGTGGCGGCGATGTCGATCGGGCGGTGCGGCGCCAACTGCGCTGCATCCACAAACAGCCGGGCGCCGTGCGAGTGCGCTATCTCGGCGACCTGCGCCAAAGGCAGAATCTCGCCGGTGACGTTGGAGGCGCCGGTCACGGCGAGCAGTGCGTAGTCACCGACAGCGAGCTCGTCTTCCAGGGCTGCGATCGTCGCGGCCTGCGTCGGCAACGCGTTCAGGACGGTCGCGCCACCCGCTGCCGCCTGCCAGGGAAGCAGATTCGCGTGGTGCTCGATATCGAGCACCAGGATCCTTCCGGGCACCGAGCGCGCCAGGAGGTTGATCGAGTCGGTGGTGTTGCGGGTAATGAGGACCTCATCGTCCGGGCGCGCCCCGACGAATGCGCCAAGAGATAGGCGGGCCGCTTCGTAGAGCGAGGTCGAGACCTGAGAAAGGTAGCCCGCACCCCGGTGAACGCTGGCGTACCACTGCAAGGTCGTGTTGACGCGATCGGCGACCGCGCGCAGGGCGGGGGCGCTGGCAGCGAGGTCCAGGTTTGCATAGGTGGCCCAGGTGCCGTTTGCCAGCGGAACGGATGTGGACGCTCCCACGGCCTCCAGCAGGGCGGGTCCCTGCTCCGCGGCGCGCGGCTTTGCGGCAAAGCCGCACGCCGGCGCCGAAGCTTCCAGCGGCGTACAAGACTCCGAAACATATCCCACGTATGTCACGATACGACTCCTCACATTACCGGGGTATTACCCCCATGCGCGCTTGCCGTTGCGCGAGTCGGCAACGGCCAGGTCGTCACCCGGGGCACCCCGCCGCGATGGAGGGTTGTCGGCCAGCAAGCCGGGGCTCGGTTCGCGGCAATCCGGGGATTGCGCGGTGCTGGCACTCATGACCTGCAACCATCTTGCAGTGTGGCGAAGGAAGCGAAAAGGGCGGTTCACAATGTGGGACGGCGCGCTGTGGGCGTTTCGTTGCGCACGCGCTAGGGCGGGTGATGCCGCGGCGCGGCGGGCGGGTCGTTAGGACGCACAAAGGGCGGTGCCGCGCACCGCGCGACACCGCCCTTTGCCCGCCCGCCCCGCAACCTCCTAGACGTCGAGTTGCTGCGGCAACTCGAACGCGGTGTCGAACCACTGATTGATACGAGCGACGATCACGCGTTCGAAAATGTCGTCATCGTGGCGCGACCGCAGCCACGACTGGAACCCCGACCCGGCTGCGGTATCCATCTCGGCCAGACATGTATCCGGGTCCACAACCGCGCGCCGCAACATCTCGGCGGCCTGTTCGGGTGTGTCGTAGAAGAACGGGTACCTATCGGGAACCAGGGCATGCGCCCACGGCAGGTTCGGGAAGATTCCTATTGCCCCGGCCGCCAGTGCCTCGACATACATCAGCCCGTACGACTCGGTCTCCGCCGTGGCCAAGAACGCCGTGGTGCGACTCAGCGCCTCCCAATAGCTATCGCGTCCGGCAGTGAGCGGTCCGATCCAAATCCAGTCCTTGCGTGAATACCGCATCGCCAGGCTGCTCACGAGCTGCGACTCGGTGAGCCGCGCCTCCACCTGCAGTGGGGTTGTTTCATGCACCGCCTCGACGACATCGAAGAACAGCTGCGGCCGCTTCTCGCGCGTCAGGTAGATCGCGGGGTACAGAACAACCGGCTCCGTGGCATCCCGGCGAGGCTGGACGTGTTCGTGGCGGAACCCGAGGTTCACCCACGCGATAATCGCCCGCTCGGCGAGCGGTTGCGCATCCCACTTTGAGACAATTTCGCGTGCCTCACCGGCAGTCCGTTCGGAGTTAGCGAACGTCGGGAAGAGCGCGCACGCCAGGGTCAGGGCGGCCTTTTCGATGTGACTCGAATACCTGGCGACCGGCCACCACAGGAAGTTCATGACCTTCGGCTTTTCGCAGTTCGCGTGGAGCGTGCGCCACACATCCACCGAATCGATCACGTCCATGTTGACAACGATCACGTCGTCCCCCTGGATGAATTCCAACGGAAGCACGTCGAACCCGTTGCCCTTCCGCGGCCCCTGGCCGATCACGATCGAGTTGGGGAACAACCGCAACAGCCGGCGGACCAGCGTGTCCCCGGTTTCGTGGCCGCCAATGTTGCCGTTCGGGTCGATGAAGACGTTGTCGTACTTGATTGCGATCCTCATGGCACTACTCACCTGCTTTCTGTCCTGCGAGTTGCGAATCGCGCTCCGCGACGACATCGTCTGGCCCGGTCACGGGTGGAGCGGCGAGCTGGGGGCCCTCGTCGGAATAATTGGTGTCATCGAGCGGCGACGGGTTCTCGGGCACGCGCAGATCCTCGACGTCGTCGAGTGAGGTGTTGATGCGCATCCCATAAAATGACCGGTACACGAACACGCAGGTCAGCACGAAGAATACTGCCGCGAGCACGTGGACCAAGCCGGTTTGGCCGCGGTTGGTCATGGTGACGGCCAGTTCGACGGCAAGCAGGCCGAACAGCGTAGTGAACTTGATGATCGGGTTGAGCGCCACGGACGAGGTGTCCTTGAAGGGGTCGCCCACCGTGTCGCCCACCACCGAGGCGTCGTGTAACGCGGTTCCCTTGGCATGCAGGTCCACCTCGACTATCTTCTTCGCGTTATCCCAAGCGCCTCCCGCATTCGCCATGAAGATCGCCTGGTACAGGCCGAAGACGGCGATCGACACCAGGTACCCGATGAAGAAGAACGGTTCGACGAACGCGAACGATAGCGTCGCAAAGAACACCGCCAGGAACATCGTCAACATGCCCTGTTGCGCGTATTGAGTGCAGATGCCGACGACCTTACGCGAATCCTCGACGGATGCGCGCTCGGTGTTGGTGTCGTCCAGGTTGATTGTTTCCTTGATGAACTCGACGGCGCGGTAGGCGCCGGTCGTCACCGCTTGGGTGGAAGCGCCCGTGAACCAGTAGATGATGGCGCCCCCGACAATGAAACCGAGCAGGAACGGCGGGTGCAGGATAGACAGGTTGGACATGTCGGTGGTCAAACCGTTCGTGAGCGACATGATGATCGAGAAGATCATCGTCGTGGCCCCGACAACCGCCGTGCCGATCAGGACCGGCTTCGCCGTTGCCTTGAAGGTGTTCCCAGCGCCATCGTTCTCCTCGAGCATGCGCTTGGCCAGGCTCCACTGTGGGTCGATGCCGAAGTCGCGGCGCAGTTCGTCGTCGATGCCCGGAATCTCCTCGATTTGCGACAGCTCGTAGACGCTTTGCGCGTTATCGGTCACCGGCCCGTACGAGTCGACCGCAATCGTGACCGGCCCCATGCCCAAGAACCCGAACGCGACCAGGCCGAACGCGAACACCGCCGGTGCGGCCATGATGGCGTCCATACCGTGCTCGGAAATGAGATATGCGCCCGACATCAGCCCGACGATAACGATTCCGAGCCAGTACGCGGAGAAGTTCCCCGCAACCAGACCCGACAAGATGTTGAGCGACGCACCTCCCTCCCGGGAGCTCTTGACCACTTCTTGGGTGTGCCGCGCCTTTGTCGAGGTGAAAGCCTTGACCAGCTCGGGGATGAGCGCGCCCGCGAGCGTGCCGCAGGTAATGATCGTGGAGAGTTTCCACCATATTCCGGGCGCCTGCGTCAGGTGTCCCAGAACCAGATACGACGTCAGGTAGGTGAGCGCGATCGACACGCCCGATGTCAGCCACACCAACACCGTCAGCGGTTCCTCGAAGTTCATGCGGGTCGCCTTCGCGTAGCGCCGCTTGGTGACCAGGTCGTTGATGAAGTACGAGGCCCCCGAGGCGATGAGCATCACCGCCCGCACCACAAAGATCCATATCAGGAGCGTGGCCTGGACCGCCGGATCGTGGACGCCCAGCAAAATGAAGGTGATTAGCGCCACGCCCGTGACCCCGTACGTTTCGAACCCATCGGCCGAGGGGCCGACGGAGTCGCCCGCGTTGTCACCCGTGCAGTCGGCGATGACGCCGGGGTTGCGGGGGTCGTCTTCCTTGATCTTGAAGACGATCTTCATCAGGTCGGCGCCGATATCCGCAATTTTGGTGAAGATGCCACCCGCAATGCGAAGCGCCGCGGCGCCGAGTGATTCACCGATCGCGAAGCCGATGAAGCACGAGCCCGCTATGTCTCCGGGCAGGGCAAGCATGATGCCGAGCATGATGAGCAGCTCGACGCTGATCAGGACCATGCCGATCGACATTCCTGACTTCATCGGGATGCGGTGCTGCGGAAGCGGCTTGCCGTCCAGCGAGGCGAAGGCAGCTCGCGAATTGGCGAACGTGTTCAACCGGATCCCGTACCAGGCGACGCCGAAGGATCCCGCCATGCCGATGAGCGAAAAGGCGAGGATGATCGCCACCTTGCCCCAGCTGAAGCCCACCAGGACCTTGAAGTAGAGCAGGATCACCGCCGCGATGAACGCCCACAGGACCAGCAGGAACTTACCCTGCTTGACCAGGTATTCCTTGCAGGTCTCGTAGATCAATTCCGAGATTTCCCGCATGGAGCGGTGCACCGGCAGCTTCTGCAACTGCCCGTACGTCATGACTCCGAAACCGAGGCCGAGAAGGCAGACGATTAGCGCGCACGCGAGAAGGGTGCGTCCGCCGATGCCGCCGATATCGACCTGGCCCAGGTCCGGCAGCTTGAGGTTGGCCTCGCCGCCCATCTCGGATGCGTGCGCGGGTGCGGCTGCAAGGATCGCAGCACCGGTCGCGATTGCGGTTGAAAGACCAAGTTTCGCCGCGATACGGCGTCGTGGTGGATGATTCAAGGGGCTCACCTCAAAATCGTTAGGCGTCGTTGCCATTACCTCCCGACGCTAGACGTGATCCGGACCACATTCCCGGGCCGTTCGTCCCAGCTGTCAAATGTGATCGGGGTCACAATAGAAGGTGGCGGGCCACGCAACGGCGCGTGGTTCCTACTGACGGAGGTGCCACGATGGCAAAGTACGTGCAAGACTTCGCGGAGGGCGACAAGGACCAAAAAGATCTGCTGGGAGGCAAAGGTGCCAACCTCGCGGAAATGACGCGACTGGGGCTTCCGGTGCCCCCCGGATTTACGATCACCACGACCGCGTGTCGGTCTTACATGCAGACGGGGCTGGTCCCCGCCGAATTGCGTGTCGAGGTGACCATGGCCCTGCGGCGGCTGGAGGACGCGGTGGGCCGCCAGCTTGGCGACCCGTACGATCCGCTCCTTGTCTCGGTCAGATCCGGCGCAAAATTCTCCATGCCCGGCATGATGGAGACGGTTTTGAACATCGGCCTGAACGATGCCTCGGTGAAGGGGCTGGCCGCGATCAGCGAGGATGAACGCTTCGCGTGGGACTCGTACCGGCGCCTCATCCAGATGTTTGGGAAGACGGTTTTGGATATAGACGGCGACATCTTCGCCGCCGCGCTCGACGAGAAAAAGGGGGCCCGCGGCGTCGTCCTCGACACCGAGCTCACCGCCGACGACCTGCACGAACTGGTCGATGAGTTCAAAGGAATAATCCTGGCTGAATCCGGGCAGCCTTTCCCGCAGCACCCGCGCGAACAACTCGACATGGCCATCGTCGCCGTATTTGATTCCTGGAACACCGAAAGGGCACGCCTCTACCGGCGCAAGGAACGCATACCCAACGACCTCGGCACCGCCGTCAACGTCTGCACGATGGTTTTTGGGAACCTGGGTGAGACCTCTGGAACCGGCGTCGCCTTCACGCGTGACCCGGCGTCGGGAAAGCCTGGCCAGTATGGCGACTACCTGGTCAACGCGCAGGGCGAGGATGTCGTGGCCGGGATCCGCAACACGCTCTCGCTCGCGGACATGAAGCAGGTCGATCCGCAAAGCTACGCGGACCTCATGGCGGCCATGCGCCGCCTCGAAACGCACTACCGCGACCTGTGCGATGTCGAATTCACCGTCGAGCGAGGCAAGTTGTGGATGCTCCAGACGAGGGTCGGTAAGCGCACCGCGCCCGCGGCATTCCGCATCGCCTGCGCGTTGGTCGATGAACACCTTATAACAATGGACGAGGCCCTCGTCCGCGTTACGGGCGCCCAACTGAGCCAATTGA
Source organism: Rarobacter incanus (assembly GCF_006715765.1). Taxonomy (NCBI): domain Bacteria; kingdom Bacillati; phylum Actinomycetota; class Actinomycetes; order Micrococcales; family Rarobacteraceae; genus Rarobacter; species Rarobacter incanus. Next base: position 1,342,234 of record NZ_VFNV01000001.1, on the reverse strand, counting down.
TGTTCCCGCGGTTCGACACGACCGACTCGTCGCGGGTCCTGCTCACAAAGGCTATGGCCGCATCCCCGGGGGCGGCCGTGGGGGCCGCCGTTTTCGACTCGGTCGAAGCGCAGCGGCGCGCCGCCGCCGGCGAGGACGTGGTGCTGGTTCGACGTGAAACCAATCCCGACGACCTGGGCGGAATGATCGCCTCGGTGGGCATCCTGACCGCGCGGGGTGGCAAGACTTCCCACGCCGCGGTGGTGGCCCGCGGGATGGGGCGCACGTGCGTGGTCGGTGCCGAAAACGTGGACGTGGATCCGGTGGCGCGTGCGTTCACCGTCGGTGACATCACCGTCGAAGAGGGGCAGGTCATCTCGATCGACGGATCCACAGGTGAGGTGTTCTTGGGGGCGGTCAGGGTGGTTCCGTCGCCCGCCACAACCTATCTGGAGCACGGGCTTGACGCGGCTCTTACCCAGGCCGACGACGACCAGGACACGCGCGAATTGGTGCGCGCCGTCGACCGCATCCTCACGCATGCCGACCACGCTCGGCGCCTGCGGGTCGAGGCCAACGCCGACACGGCCGCGGACGCGGCCCGCGCCAGGTCGCTGGGCGCGCAAGGGGTGGGGTTGTGCCGCACGGAGCACATGTTCCTGGGCGATAGGCGCGTGTTGATCGAGCGGGTGATCCTGGCGAAAACGGATGCCGAGCGGCAACTCGCACTCGACGCGCTGCTGCCGCTGCAACGGGCGGACTTCGCGGCGCTGCTGGCCGAAATGGATGGGCTGCCGACCACGATTCGACTGATAGACCCGCCGTTGCACGAATTCCTGCCCGACTACACCGACCTGTCGGTCAAGGTCGCGCTCGAAAAGGAACGAGGCGCCCTGGATCCGCACGACGAAGAACTACTGGCGGCGGTCAAACGGATGCACGAGGCAAACCCGATGCTGGGTCTGCGCGGAGTGCGCCTGGGGCTCGTGATCCCGGGGCTGTTCGCGCTACAGATCAGGGCCATCTGCGAAGCCGCTGCCGCGCGCCTTGCGGCGGGCGGCAGCCCTCGTCCCGAAATAATGGTGCCGCTGGTCGGATCCGTGCAGGAGCTGCACCTGGTCCGGGACGAGGCCCTGCGCATCATGGCGGACGTCGCCGCGGAGTCGGGTGCGGAATTGGACATACCGGTGGGGTGCATGATCGAGCTGCCCCGGGCGGCGCTGACCGCCGGGCGGATCGCGGATGCGGCGCAGTTCTTCTCGTTCGGAACGAACGACCTGACGCAGACGACCTGGGGGTTCTCCCGCGATGACGTCGAGGGGGCGTTCTTTGCCGAATACACCGAGAACGGCGTGCTCGCCGTCTCGCCATTTGAGACAATTGATACGCGCGGCGTTGGGCGGCTGGTGAGCATTGCGGTCGCAGAGGGGCGCGCGGCGCGCCCCGGCATGCCCATGGGAGTATGCGGGGAGCACGGTGGCGACCCCGAATCCATCCGGTTCTTCCACAACGTCGGGCTCGACTACGTCTCCTGCTCGCCGTTCCGCGTCCCGGTTGCCCGGCTCGAAGCCGGTCGGGCGGCGATCAGCACCGCCGGATCGGATGCCCGCTAGCGGGCCGAAGGCGGCTCCCCGAACAGGCGAGGGCCCCGCCGCGCGGCGCGCGTGGCGGGGCCCTCGTTCTTAATAATCACAGCATCACAGTGCGCGGATGTTTTCCGCCTGTAGGCCCTTGGGGCCCTGCGTGATGTCGAACTGCACGCGCTGGTCGTTTTCCAGGGTCTTATAACCGTTGGACTCGATTGCGCTGTAGTGGGCGAACACGTCCGCGCCACCGTCATCCGGTGCGATGAAGCCGAAACCCTTTTCGGCGCTGAACCACTTGACGGTTCCTTCTGCCATCTTCGTACTACTCCCTCAAGAGTGGTCGGACAGCCCCGGCCTTCGGGACTGCTCGTCACGGTGTTCGTTCGCCAACTCTTGATAGGGATCAAGCCCGGATTGCCGGGGTGGACGTGCGAGGCACTGCAACTACGGAAATAACCCTAGCCGTGCCTGGCCCATTGCGCTAGACATTTTTAGGACTTCCAGTTCAACTAGTGAGCGCAATGGTGTCCGATTCGGGGGAAAATGCCCGGTAGGGTTGGATATGGACACTTTCGATAGGGGATGGCCTTGAATAACGGTGGTCTAGACACGCCGGGTGCGCGCCCGCGGGTGGTAGTCATTGGTGGCGGATTCGCCGGAGTCGCAACGGTTCGGGCGCTTCGGAAATCCCCGGTCGAGGTGACACTGGTCGATCGACACATATACAACATGTTCCAGCCGCTGCTCTACCAGGTTGCGACCGCGGGACTCAATCCGGGTGACGTCACCTACTTCTTGCGGGCCCTGCGATACCGGCAGGGCAACGTCCGTTACCGGCAGGGGTTGCTTGCCGGCATCGACGCGGAGCAGGGACGAGTCCGCCTGCGCGACGGGAGCTCGCTCCCCTTCGACTACCTGGTTCTGGCGAACGGTGTGACCACGAACTACTTCGGGACCCCGGGCGCGAAGGAACACGCCAAGGCCGTCTACACGCGGAGCCAGGCCCTGCGGATCCGCGACGCGGTATTTCGTCAGCTCGAAGAGGCAGCTTCCCGGGGTGACCGGTCAGAGGGACTGGAAGTTGTGATCGTCGGGGGTGGCGCCACGGGGGTCGAGATGGCCGGGGCGCTCGCCGAGCTACGCAACCAAGGCCTGTATTTCGCTTACCCGGAGATCTCGCACGACCACATGCAGATCACCCTGGTCCAACGCAGCTCCGAACTGCTCAAACCCTTCAAACCACACCTGCGGACGTACGCCAAGAAGGCGCTTGCCAAGCGCGGGGTGACGTTGCGGTTCGGGGCGGGTGTTAAGGAAGTCCACGCCCGCGAGGTCGAGCTGACCGACGGAGAATCCATCCGCGCCGATGTTGTCATCTGGGCCGCCGGGGTCAGCGCCCATGAAGAGGTTGCGCAGTGGGGGGTCCCGCAGGGGGAGGGCGGGCGGATCGTCGTCGGCCCCGATATGCGGGTCAAGGGGATGAGCAACGTCTACGCCGTCGGCGATATCGCGGTCAACGATGATGACCTGCCGCAACTGGCGCAGCCAGCCATGCAGGCGGGACGCTTTGTCGGCAAGAACATTGCGCGGCAAGTCGCGGGGCGGCCGACCCGCGGCGCATTTTCCTATACCGACAAGGGCACAATGGCGACAATTGGGCGGCGATCCGCCGTGGCGCAGATCCACGGGCTGCCTGCCATGACGGGGCCGCTTGCCTGGTACGCGTGGGCGGTGGTCCACGTATTCCAGCTGCTCGGAGGCCGCAACCGGCTCGCGACCTTTGCGAACTTGATAACCCGGTACGGGCAGTTCTACCGGATCCACCCCAACCCGATCATCGGCGAGATACGCCCGGCGCGGGTCTACGGCGTCGAGCCGGGCGCTCCGCGCACGGACACCAGCGACTGACGCCGTCCCGTACTTCGCGGGGCGTTTTGCTGGAAGCGGCGCGCTGGGCGCCTCCTGCCGGGCGAGTGTGCCGTTTCCCGTTGATCGAGTGTGCCGTTTCCCGTTGGTCGAGTGCGCCGCCTCCCGTTGGTCGAGTGCGCCGTAGGCGTGTATCGAGATCAAGAACTGGGTGGTCTCGATATGCCCGCTGTGCGGGCTACTCGACCGGCGGGGTGTGCTTCGTTGATCGAGTGTGCCGTTTCCCGTTGGTCGAGTGCGCCTCCCCGTTGATCGAGTGCGCCGTAGGCGTGTATCGAGATCAAGAACTGGGTGGTCTCGATATGCCCGCTGTGCGGGCTACTCGACCGGCGGGGTGTGCTTCGTTGATCGAGTGTGCCGTTTCCCGTTGGTCGAGTACGCCTCCCCGTTGATCGAGTGCGCCGTAGGCGTGTATCGAGATCAAGAACTGGGTGGTCTCGATATGCCCGCTGCGCGGGCTACTCGACCGGCGGGGTGTGCTTCGTTGATCGAGTGCGCCGTAGGCGTGTATCGAGATCAAGAACTGGGTGGTCTCGATATGCCCGCTGTGCGGGCTACTCGACCGGCGGGGTGTGCTTCGTTGGTCGAGTGCGCCGTAGGCGTGTATCGAGATCAAGAACTGGGTGGTCTCGATATGCCCGCTGTGCGGGCTACTCGACCGGCGAATGCGGGTTACTCGACCGGCGACCGGCGGGGTGGGGTGCTAGGCGCCGATGCCGCGGCGTTGCGCCGAGCGCGCGGCGACCGACTTGACGCTGCGTGATGCCAGGGCGCGCGCCAGCGCGGCGACCGCCCCGGTCGCAGCCGCGAACCCCACAACACCGACCAAGGTGGCTGAATCGTCGTCGGGATCCTGCGGGGCATCGTTGCCGGTGATGGCCTTCCACGCCGAAACCAGGATCTTCTGGGCCAACCATCCCGCCGCCAGCGCGGCAACCGACGTAACGATGCGGTAGCCGATGGTGTCTTCCATAGCGTCTTCGTCGCTCATGGCGGTTCCTTCCGATTTCGACAACGGTTAGACACCACCGTACAAGGTTCGGGTGAGATATGGTGGACCTACGACAGGGGAGCGCGCCAAGCGCTGAGAGTGCGGCCCGGCCGCAGACCCTCGAACCTGATCCGGTTAGCACCGGTGGAGGAAGTCGAGCTCACACGACGATCACATGAGTGTTCGCCGTGCCCCTCCCAATGAACCCGCACCCGCGGGATACAACGGAGGAAACATGTCTAAATCGAAAGCCTTGCAATGGTTTGCGCTGGGCGCCGCAGGCGCGCTCGTCCTTGGCGCCTGCGCAGCTTCGCCTAAAACCACAACCGCGCAGACCCAATCCGCCGCGCAGACCACTGAACTAACGCTCATCACCCACGACTCGTTCACCCTTCCCGACGACCTCAAGGCCGAATTCGAGAAGGAAACAGGCCTCAAGCTCACCGTGACCACGGGGGGCGACGGCGGCCAACTAGCAAACCAACTAGTTTTGACCAAAGATGCGCCGGTCGCCGATGCGTTCTTCGGCGTCGACAATTCGTTCATTTCCACGCTTGTCGATTCCGGGGCCATCGCAGATTACCAACCGGCCGACCTGCCCGCCGCGGCAGCCACGGATGCGCAGGCGGGGGCCACGCCCATCGATTACGGCTACGTCTGCGTCAACGTCGACGACGCATGGTTCGCACAGAAGGGCATTTCGGCCCCCGAAACCCTCGACGACCTGATCGACGCCAAGTACAAGGGGCTCACCGTGGTGATGGACCCGGCGGCCTCGAGCCCCGGCGCGGCCTTCCTATTCGCCACGATCGCGAAGTACGGCGAGGCCGGCTACAAGCAGTGGTGGACTTCCCTGCTCGCAAACGACGCCCAGATCGACCAGGGCTGGTCGGATGCCTACTACACCGATTTCTCCGGCGGCGGGGAAAACGGCACCTTCCCGATCACGGTTTCGTATAACACCTCGCCCGCCTACACCGTCCCCAAGGGTGAGGACGAATCGACGACCCGTGCGTTGCTGGGCACGTGCACGCGGCAGGTGGAGTATGCAGGCGTTCTGGCTGGCGCAAAGAACCCGGAAGGCGCAAAGAAGCTGATCGACTTCCTTGCCGCCCGCGACTTCCAGGACACCATCGCCGAAAACATGTACATGTACCCGATCGACGCCGCCGCCAACGTACCCGAAGACTGGAAGAAGTGGGCGCCCGTGCCGACCACAACTCTGGATCTGCCGGCAGCCGATATCGCCAAGAACCGCGCGACGTGGATCGACGCTTGGACGCAGCTGGCCGGGTGAGGTAGCGGTGATCCGGATGCGAGCGCGCGCGTTCACTGACCGGTGGGCGGGCCCCGCCGGTTGGGCGCTCGCGCTCGCGGCCGGCGCGGGATTTGTTGGGGTGTTCTTCGCCTGGCCGGTTGCTGCGCTGGTCGGGCGAGGGTTCGTCGACCCCGCCGGCCAGCTTGATCTGAGCGGGTTTTCCGACGTGCTCTCGCGGCCCGCGACGTGGACCGTCATCGGCCGCACGTTTGCGCAGGCGGGCGCCGGCACGATCGCCTCGATCGTAGTGGGTTTGCCGGGTGCGTACGTGGTCTCTCGTTTGCAATTTCAGGGACGAGGCCTGCTCCGCGCCTGGATGACCGTCCCCTTTGTTCTGCCAACAGTGGTGGTGGGTGCGGCATTTCGGTCCTTGCTGGGGGCCGGTGGGCCGCTCGGGTTCCTGGGTTGGGACCGCACCGCGATCGCGGTGTTGGTGGGACTGGTGTTCTTCAATTACGCGGTCGTCGTGCGCATTGTGGGTGCGATGTGGGAGAGGCTGGACCCTCGATCCGTGCAGGCCGCCAGGACGCTCGGCGCGTCACCGGCCCGTGCCTTCTTCACTGTGACGCTTCCGCAACTTGGGCCGTCGATCGCCGCGGCCGGCGGGATCGTGTTCCTGTTCTGTTCGACCGCATTCGGCGTGGTCATGGTGTTAGGCGGGCGCCGCCACGCCAATCTTGAGGCCGAGATTTACCGGCAAACCACTCAACTCTTGGACCTGCGGGTGGCGGCGGTTTTGTCGGTGGTGCAACTGGTGGTGATCGCCGCGGCGTTGCTGGCCGTGGCGCGGTTGCGCCGCCGCAGCGAGCGGGCCCTGAACATCACCGCCGCGGGGGCAGGCACTCACCGCCCGCGGCGGGCCGATGCTTTTGCGCTGGCGGTCACGGCCATCGTGATCGGCCTGGTGCACGTTTTACCCCTTGGTTCCCTGGTGGTGCGGTCCTTCCGGACGGAGGACGGCTGGGGATGGGGAAACTACGCGGCGCTGGCAACGACGGGCGGTCGCGGCGGACTCAACGTGACCCTGTGGCAGGCGTTGGCCACCTCCGCGCGCCTTGCGACGTTCGCCACCGTCATCGCGATGGTGGTGGCGCTGCTGCTGGTGTGCACGCTGGCCCGCCCCATCAAGAGCCGACTAGGGCGCCGAATTGGCGCCGTGGTGGACGGGGCCGTGATGTTGCCGCTCGGGGTTTCGGCGGTCACTGTCGGCTTCGGGCTCCTCATTACGATGAACAACCCGCTTGGCCTCAACGTGGATCTGCGCTCTAGCGGGGTGCTCATCGCGATAGCGCAGGGGTTGGTTGCACTACCGCTCGTGGTCCGCGTCATTTCCCCGGTGGTGCGCGCAATCGATCCAAGGCTGCGGCAATCGGCTGCGGTGCTGGGGGCGGGGCCTTGGCGCATCCTGCGCACCATTGACGTTCCCATAGCGGCGCGCTCCATCGGGCTGGGGATGGGGTTCGCCTTTGCGGCGTCGCTGGGGGAGTTCGGGGCGAGCTCGTTCTTGGTGCGCCCGGGGGTAGTGACGCTTCCGGTGGCCATCTACCAACTGTTGGGGAAACAGGGCGCAGAGCACTTCGGAATGGCGATGGCCGCGGCGGTGGTGCTGGGGCTGGTTACGACGATGATCGTGGTGGCGGTTGAACGGATCCGTCCGCCCGGGGCGGGGGAATTTTGATGGCGGAGCGTAGCGTGTCGGGCGGCGGGTCCGGCAGCGCAAACGCCGCCGGGGGCGGAAACGAGCGTCCTCGCGGCAGCAGCCGAGGCCCGAACGCGGGGTGTGAAGCGAAAGACCCCGCGGGTTTGGTCCTGCGTGGTGTCACGGTTAACTATCCCGGCACGCGCGGGGCCCCCGCCGTGCGGGCCGTGGACGCGGTGTCGCTGCACGTTCCCCGCGGCACCACCACCGCCCTGCTGGGCGCGAGCGGCAGCGGCAAGTCCACCCTGCTGCGGGCCATCGCCGGGTTAGAGCCGCTGCGCGCAGGCACCATAACCTTCGACGGCGAGGACATTACAAGGGTGCCGGTCCACCGCCGCAACTTCGGGCTGATGTTCCAAGACGGGCAACTCTTTGCGCACCTGAACGTCCGCGGAAACATCGAATACGGCCTGGTCGCGCGGCGAGTTCCCCGGGGCGCGCGGGCCCGCCGCGTCGATGAACTTCTTGACCTGGTGGGTCTGGCCGGGTATGCCGACCGGGACGTTGCCACGCTGTCCGGGGGGCAGCGCCAGCGGGTCGCCTTGGCGCGGTCGCTCGCCCCGACTCCGCGACTGTTGCTCCTGGACGAACCGCTGTCCGCGCTCGACGCCGACCTGCGGGGCCGCCTGGCCGCGGAACTGCGCGACATTTTGCGGGCCACTGGCACCACGGCCGTTTTCGTCACACACGATCGCGCCGAAGCCGACTTGGTGGCCGACGCGACCGTGCTGATCGAAAACGGGCGACTGATTTAGGCCGCGTGGCGCAACTCGAGGGTGCAGCACTTGATGCCGCCGCCGCCCTTGAGGAGCTCCGATGTGTCAACCGTGATGACGTTGAACCCGCGCTCGCGGGCCTGCGCCACCAAACCGGTGGCCTGCGGGGCCATGATCGCATTCGTTCCGTCGCTGACCAGGTTGAGGCCCAGGGCGGCGGCGTCGCTGTCCGACGCGATCATGGCGTCGGGGAAACGTTCGCGCAGTTCGGACTGCGCGGCCGCGGAGAACGCCGGCGGATAATACGCAATCAAATCGGGCGTGAACACCGACAGTGCCGTGTCGAGGTGGTAGTAGTGCGGGTCCACCAGTTCCAGCGAAACCACGGGGTACCCGGTGATCTCGGCGATTTCCTTGTGCGCGGCGATGTCCGTGCGGAATCCGGTTCCCGCGAGGATCGTGTCGCCGACCGTCAAGATGTCGCCCTCGCCCTCGTTGCGGGCCTTTGTCTCGAAGACGGGGAAACCGGCCTGCTCGAACCAGGCGTTGTAGAGCGGGGTTTCTGGTTGCCTTTGCGGATAGGTGAAGTTCGCGCCGATAGCCTTTCCATCAACGACGAGGCCACCGTTTGCGGCATAAACCATGTCGGGCAGGCCGGGTGCACCGTCGATGACATCCACCCTGTGCCCCAATTCGACGTAGACGTCGTGGAGTTCTTGCCACTGCGCCAGCGCTAGCGCGCCGTCGGTCTGGATCTCGGGGTGCATCCACGGATTGATTTGGTAGGTGACCGTGTAATAGGTGGGCCGAGCCATCAAGTAGTGGCGTGGTTTGAACTGCGACTGGGGTTGCGTCACGGAGCGTCTCCCTGATGTGGGTGGGTGATAGTACGGTCCAACGGTACGCCGCATTTGTTACAACTCGGCGACAGTGCGAATGGGGCGCGGCGCATGTCGGTCGGTTTGGGGCGGGGCCGGCGGATGCCGCGTAACCGCGGGGGGCGAGTGCGGGGTTGGGCGCTGTGGCGATCGGCACCGTGGCGGCCGCGTAACCGCGGGGGGCGAGTGCGGGGTTGGGCGCTGTGGCGATCGGCACCGTGGCGGCCGCGTAACCGCGGGGGGCGAGTGCGGGGTTGGGCGCTGTGGCGATCGGCACCGTGGCGGCCGCGTTGAGTACCGTGATGGGGAGGAACGTGGGCAGGAGGAGGCGTATGGAGTCCAGCGGGAAAACTAGCGGGCGGGTCGATGCTTGGTTGTGGGCCGTGCGGCTCCTCAAGACTCGCGCGGCGGCGGCCGCTGCGTGTAACGCCGGACACGTCACCGTGGGGGGCGTGCGCGCGAAGCCCGCAACGCCGGTCAAGCCCGGCGCAACCGTCGAAATTACGGGGTTGGGAGACAAGAGAGTCGTGGTCGTGGTGCGCGTCATTGCGAAACGGGTCGGCGCGCCCATCGCCGTGGCTTGTTACGAGGATCACAGCCCGCCTCCGCCGCCGCGCGAATTCATCGCCCCGGCAGGCCTGCGGGATCGCGGCGCGGGTAGGCCAACGAAGCGCGAGCGGCGCGAGATCGACAGGCTGCGTGGACGGGCGTGAAGCACGTTTGCGGCCTCACCGCGGCACAATCCGTGTTAGCCGTTTCTGTAATACTGGTGTAAATCTTCAATCTCAACTCTTCCGAAGGGCATGTACCTGTGCGAATGTTGCGACACTGCGCGCTGTCAATTACTGCGGTTCTAGTGGCGGGGGCGGTATCTGCGCTCCCCGCGCAGGCGGCGCCAACGGCGGCGCCGCGTACCGCAGCAGTTGTCGCATTGGATGCCGCGGATGCGGGGAACTCGGGGTCTGCGCCTGATGCGGGTACGGGCACGGGGTCGGATGCGGGTACTGGCCCGGGTTCGGATGCGGGTACCGGCACGGGTACGGGTTCTGGTTCTGGCGCGGGCTCCGATACGGGCACGGGGTCGGGTTCTGGCACCGGTACGGGCTCCGGTTCGGGCACGGGTTCTGGTTCTGGCGCGGGCTCCGACACGGGTACGGGCTCCGGTTCGGGCACGGGCTCTGGTTCGGGCACCGGCACGACGCCGACGCAGCAGAACAGCGGCGGCTCCGCTGAGACGGCCAGTAACTCTTCCACGAAGGCGCAGGCCGCAAAGAAGAAAAAGGCCAAGAAGCGCGCCAAGCTCAGCAAGGCGAAAAAGCGCAAGGCTGCGAAGGCCGCGAAGGCGGCGAAGCTTAAGGCGGCGAAAGCCAAGGCCGCAAAGAAGCTGAAGGCGAAGAAGGCGCGCGCCAAGAAGAAAGCCGCGGGGCAGCCCACGCTCGGTGCAGGATCGAGTGGCACCGCGGTCAAGCGCCTGCAAACGCTCCTGCGCTCGCGCGGCTACTGGGTGAGCAAGATAGATGGAAAGTATGGCCAGTCGACCCAGCAAGCGGTCATGGCAGTGCAGAAGACCACCGGAATTTCGCGCACCGGGAGAGCAACCCAGGGCGTTTGGTATCAGTTGTACCTCGGCAGCCCCGTCACCACCGAAGTCTCGGCGAAGAAATCGCGTGGGAAGCGCGTTTACGAGATTGATTTGTCCAAACAGACCCTCAACATCGTCAAGAACGGCAAGGTGTTGTGGACGTTCAACATTTCCTCAGGATCCAATAGGTACTACACCCACAACGGTCGCCGGATCCTGGCATACACGCCGAAGGGCACCTTCAGCGTCTTCATGAAGACAAACGGCCTGCACATCGGCGCGCTGGGCCCGATGTACCGCCCGCAGTATTTCCGGGCCGGGGGATGGGCAATTCACGGTTCGTCGAGCATCCCCGCCTACCCCGCTTCGCACGGGTGCATCCGGATCGCGAACACCGCGATGGACTACCTGTGGGCCGGAGGCGGACTAGGTAAAGGTTCCACCATTGTGATTCACAAGTAAGGGATGAAGGTCCTAGGGACATAAGCGGCAAACCGCGCATTTAGGGCAAGTGGGGCGGCCGGGAACGGGGGCCTCGTCCCCCTATCCGCTTTTGAGAAGGTTGCAATTCGGCCACTTTTGGCCAAAGGTCCTAGTTCGCGAGTCCTATGCGTCCTAGTCTTTTGGTAAAGAAGCGGTCAGGAAAACGTGCGCCGAAGGAACACGACTTTGGCACGATGCCGCTTCCGGTTGATAACGACCGACAACGATCGTTTCCAAAGGAGCCCTCATGAACGATCTGCTGAAGAAGGTGCACCTGCCGGCCGACCTGGCCGCTGCGCTGGAGGCTTGTAACAGCATCACCATCCCCGCCACCCGCCGCGACCTTTACGAGCTCAGCCTCGGCGCACCCGGGGTCGACCGGTTCGACGTCGAATACGAAGTGCCAGGCAAGGGACTGGTCAAGGAAGCCGACGTAGTGCGTTGCACCAACGGCATCGCCGTCAACTACCCCGAAGACTACATTCGCCGCCGCGATCCCGACTGCATGCGGATCGCCGACAACCTGCCCAGCGACAAGCCCCGGTTCAAGGACCGCCACGGCGAGGAATTCGCGCAGACCAAGGCGGAGACGCTCGCATGGCTGTCCGAGCAGGAACTGCTGGTTGTCCCCTTCAAGGCCGGCTCGCTGCGGTTTGGCTACGCCTCGCTTGCCGTCATGCCCCGCAACGCTGCATTCTTCGCGACCGCGCTGGTTGACCTGCAGGGTTTTGTCACGCTGGATGAACTGCCGGAATTCTCGCCGCGTTCGATCCTGTACGTCGCGCCGCCCTTCCGCCACACGCACTTCGACGGCAAGCAGATCGTGGTGCACGACCGCACAGAGTCGCTGCACGAGATCTTTGCCTACAACCTTTACCCCGGACCCAGCGCGAAGAAGGGCGTTTTCTCGGCCCTGCTCGACATCGGCGACCAAGAGGGTTGGCTGACGGCCCACGCGTCCTCGGTGCGCGTTACGACGCCGTACGAAAACGAAACCGTCATCATGCACGAGGGCGCTTCCGGCGGCGGTAAGTCGGAAATGTGCCAGGAGATTCGGCGCGAAGACGACGGGCGTGTCCTGCTCGGATACAACATCGTCACCGACGAGCCGTACGCGATCACCTTGTCGGAAACCTCGAAACTGGCCCCGATCACCGACGACATGACGCTGTGCCACCGCGACCTGCAGCGATCCGACGGCCTGCTCACGGTCGCGGACGCCGAAGAAGGTTGGTTCGTGCGCGTCGATGGGCTCACGCAGTACGGCGAAGACCCCACCTTCGAGCGCGAATGCATCCACCCGGCCGAACCGCTGGTGTTCTTCAACATCCACGGCGTTCCGGGCGCAACCTGCCTGCCGTGGGAACACACCCCGGACTCCAATGGCAAGCCTTGCTCCAACCCGCGCGTCGTCATCCCGCGCAACCAGATCCAGAACATCATCAACGAGCCGCAGCAGGTTGACGTGCGCACCTTCGGCGTGCGGATGCCCGCCTGCACCACCGACAACCCGAGCTACGGCATCATGGGCATCTGCCACGTGATCCCGCCGGCGCTGGCCTGGCTGTGGCGGCTCATCGCGCCCCGCGGCGACAAGAACCCGTCGATCGGCGCAACCGCTGCCGAGGCCGAAACGATCAAGAGCGGCGGCATGGTCGCGGAGGGTGTCGGTTCGTTCTGGCCGTTCTCGACCGGGACCAAGGTGCGGGCAGCCAACCTGCAGCTTGAGCAGATCCTCAACGCGCCGCGCACCCGCTACGTGCTGACCCCGAACCAGCACATCGGCGCCTACAAGGTCGGCTTTGCCGCCGAATGGCTCACGCGCGAATACCTGGCCCGCCGCGGGCAGGGCAAGATCCGCGACGACCTGTTGACCCCCGCGCGCTGCCCGCTGTTCGGTTACGCGCTCAAGGAACTCAAGATCGACGGGCAGCAGGTGCGTCCGACACTGCTCACGCCCGAGTTCCAGTCGAAGGTCGGCGTCGAGGCATACGACAAGGGCGCCAAGATCCTCACCGAATTCTTCAAGTCGGAGCTCAAGCAGTTCCTGACACCGGAGCTGGATCCGCGCGGACGCGCAATCATCGAGGTCTGCCTGAACGACGGCACCCTGGAGGACTACCTCGCGCTGACCCCGTTGCACGAGTAGAGCAAACAACAAGGACGAGCGCCCCGCCTGCGGGGTGGCGAGAAGGGCCGCTGGGATAATGTTTACCCAGCGGCCCTTCCTGTGTGCCGTTCCGTTGTGGCAGGCATGCTAGGAGTGCGACCTTGACCGAATTCACCGATCACGGGCGTACCGCCGGCAGCGCCCGCGTCATCAGGCTCGGTGAGGACATGGAGCCCGCCTCCGGTCGCTCCTATCGCGACGGACTTGTTGACGAGGCAATCTATGGGCTGTGGCGCAAGAACCCCTCGCTTTCCGCAAGGGTCGTGCTGGACAAGCGGCAAAAGGTCGTCGGTACGCTGATGCTGGTCGTCGCCGTCGTCGTCGTGATCGTGTGGCCCAGGCCGGTGGCGATTGCCGCGTTCGGGGCAGTTGGGCTCAGCTTCCTTGTTTCGGTCGGCTTCAAATTCTGGAGCTCCATGCGCGGCGCGCGGGTCGAATCTCACTTCCGCACGGCAGTTCAACCCGCGCGAATGCCGGATTGCGAATTACCGAAGTACACGGTCTTGGTCCCGGTATTCAAGGAAGCAAACATCGTCGGGCAACTTGTCGACAACCTGGGAGGCATCGATTACCCGGCCGACAAACTCGAGATCCTGGTCCTTGTCGAAGAAGCCGACCCCGAAACGCTCCAGGCGGCGTTGCGCGCGGACCCGCCGACCAACTTCTCGTTCGTCGTGGTGCCGGCGTCGCAACCGCAGACCAAGCCGAAGGCGTGCAACGTCGGATTGCAGCTTGCGACGGGCGAATTCTTGGTCATTTACGATGCCGAAGACAAGCCGGATCCTGACCAGCTACGCAAAGCCGTCTCCGCCTTCCGCGCGCACGGAGACGACCTAGTGTGCGTGCAGGCCGCGCTTAACTACTTCAACTCCTCCGAAAACGTGCTGACCCGAATGTTCACGCTGGAATACTCATTCTGGTTCGACTACATGCTGCCCGGGCTCGACTTCGAACGACTCCCCATCCCGCTTGGCGGAACATCCAACCATTTCCGGATGTCCGGATTGCGCAAGCTCGGTGGTTGGGATCCGTTCAACGTCACGGAGGATGCGGACCTGGGCATTAGGACGTCGGCGGAAGGGATGCGGGTTGGTGTCATTGACTCCACCACAATGGAAGAGGCCAACACCTCCATACCGAACTTTGTGCGTCAGCGATCGCGGTGGATCAAGGGCTACCTGCAAACCGTCTTGGTTCACATCCGCCATCCAGCCGACCTGGTTCGGGTTGCGGGGCCTCGTCAGGCAATTTCTTTCCTTTTCTTGGTTGCGGGCACGCCGGCAACGTTCCTTACGGTCCCGATCCTGTATCTGGCCTTCCTCATCTCACTATGCGTTGGTCCCGATGTGCTCGAGGCATTTTTCCCGGGGTGGCTGCTGTGGCTCAACCTGTTCAACCTGGGATTCGGCAGCGCCATGATGGTCTACGTGTCTATGATGGGGGCATTTCGGCGCCACCGCTACAGCCTGGTCCCGTGGGCGATCCTGAATCCGCTGTATTGGCTGCTGCATTCGATTGCCGCGTACAAGGCCCTGTGGCAACTCATCACGAAACCGCACTATTGGGAGAAAACCGAGCACGGACTAACCGCCGCGTCGGCGCACGGGAGTGAGGGGCCGGCCGGTGACAATAGCTAAGCACGCCGCCAGGCCGCGCAAACTGCAACCGATCGATAGCTGGCCACCCACCTCCACCGAACGGTGGCTGCTGAGGCTCGCCATTGCGGTCCCCGTATTCGTGGGTCTGTGGCTGATTCACATTTACGATCCGGACGCCGCAACCAGCAACACCGCTCTGGCCGCCCGGGGTGCTCTGATCGACTGGGGCTCCAGCGACCTGTCCTGGATCGCTGGCGTGTACCCACCCCTATCGGCAGCTCTGTCGGCGTTGGTAGGCGGACATCAGGTCGCCTTCATAGCCATTGCGGCGGCCGTTATTGGAATGACCGGGCAGCGTGCACTAGGCGTTCTGCATCGCCGTAAATTCGGCAACCTTGCGACCGCATTGGTCATGGGAACCTACCTGCTGAGCCCGCAGCTGTTCTTCCTTGCGTCCCGCGACTTGCAGTCGATTCTCGGTTTGGCGCTGCTGATGCTTGCCCTCGATAGCTTGGAGACATTTGTCGTCAAGCGGGCGACCGAGCAAGGATTTTTGGCGGGAATTTCACTGGGCGTTGCGGTGATGGTCGATCCCTCGATGTGGATCTACGCGCTGATCATCGCCGCGGTCGGTCCCTTCATCGCGGATCGCTCGGGGCACCTGGGGCGCGGCGCCCACACGGCTACCGCCGTGGTCTTGGCGTTCCCCGCCGCGGCAGCCCTGCTTTTTTGGATATTCGTCTCGTGGTGGTTCACGGCCGATCCCGTATCGGTCGTGACTGGGTTTGCGAACCCATGGTTCCCGGGGGGTGTTGTCGAGTCCGGGCGGGCTGCCCTGATTTCGGTGGCGCTCACCTTGCTGGCTTCACCGCTGTTCGTATCGGCGTACGTCATCCGGGTGATTGGGGGCCAAGTTCGCCGACTGATCGCCCCGACTATTGCCATGACCGGCATGGCGGTCTCAGTGTGGCTAGGTGTGCGGACGGCAAGCGGTCACTCGTACATCGTTGCGATCCTGCTGTACTTGGTCATGATGGGGCCGCAATCGCCGTCCAAGCGGCGCCGGGTCGTCATATGCACGGCGGCAGCGATCCAACTTGTGCTTGCATGGGCCATCCCGCTGCTGCGCGAGGGGTCGATCATTGGCCAGTGGATCATCACCATGACGCGGGCCTTGGTCTGATCGGGCCGGTGATCTCGATATGCGCCTTTGGCGCTACTCGATCGGCGGGTGCGCGGCGCTATTCGGTTGGTGATCTCGATATGCGCCTTTGGCGCTACTCGATCAGCGATATGCGCCTGCGGCGCTACTCGATCGGCGGGTGCGCGGCGCTACTCGATCAGCGCCCGGATATCGTCCTTGCTCAGCGCAACCTTGCTCTGCTCCCCCGGATCGCCGCCGTCCACAACCGCCGAAAACAGAGCCGATTTGTCGGCCTTCAGCGCCATGACCTTCTGTTCGATCGTCCCCACCGAAACAAGACGATAGACCATGACCTGCCGCGTCTGCCCGATGCGGTGCGCGCGGTCGACCGCCTGCGCCTCTGCTGCGGGATTCCACCACGGGTCAAGCAGAATGCAGTAGTCCGCCGACGTCAGGTTGAGCCCAAAGCCGCCGGCCTTTAGCGAGATGAGGAACACCTGCGCGTCACCGTTGGTGAATCGCTCGATTTGTTTGCTGCGGTTGCGGGTGCGTCCGTCCAGGTAAGCATGCTCGACGTTCATTTCGCTTAGGCGGTTGCGCACTTTGCCGAGGAACCGGGTGAACTGGCTGAATATCAACACGTTGTGCCCGTCGGCCAGAATCTCGCTCAGCATTTCGAAGAGCACCTCAAGTTTGGACGAGGCCACCTGGGCGTGTTCCTCATCCACCAGCGAAACGTCCAGGCTCGCCTGGCGCAGTATCGAGAGTGACCGCAGAACCTCGATCCGGTGCTGGTCCAGGTTTTCGACGAGCCCGAGGACGCGGCCTCGTTCCCGCTGGAGGTAAAGGTCATAGACCTTGCGGTGCCGCGCATTGAGAACGACGTCGGTGACTTGCTCGATCTTCTCCGGAAGGTCGCCGGCGACAACCTCCTTGGTTCGCCGCAGGACAAATGGTGCGATGACACCGCGCAGCCTACCAATGAGCGCGGTGTCGTGGTCCTTGGAAATCGGCTTCTCGATGCGGGTGGAAAACGTCTTGGCGTCCGGCAGCAGCCCGGGGCAGACGATCGACATGATGGACCACAGCTCCATCAGGTTGTTTTCCAGTGGCGTTCCGGTCAAAGCGATCTTGACCGGCGCTGGTAGATCCCGGACCGTGCGGTATCCGACGCTGTTATGGTTTTTGACGAACTGGGCCTCGTCCACGATCATTCCCGACCATGCGATCTGGTTGTATGCGGGGGCCTCCAAGCGCAGCAAAGCGTAAGACGTCACGACGATATCGGCGCCGTTCGCGACCTCGGCAATCGTGGAACCGCGCCTTCGCTGCGTGGATTCGACCGTCCGGGTGACCAAGGACGGTGCAAACTTCCGTGCCTCGGTGGACCAGTTTCCAACCACCGACGTGGGGGCTACTACGAGGAAGGGCCCCGAATCGGGGTGCCGTTCGCGCTGGCGGGCAATGGCGGCGAGTGTTTGGAGCGTCTTGCCCAGCCCCATATCATCGGCGAGAATCCCACCCAGTTGCCGATCTATGCGGTAAGCCAGCCACTGGTATCCGTAATCCTGGTATTCGCGCAGGGTGGCGTGAAGGGTCGCCGGAATAGGGGCATCGGCGGCGGGAGCGGCCCGCAGTGAGCCGACGCGGGAGCGCCACAGGTCCGCGCGGTCGTCCAACAGCCCCAGATCGTCCAGTTCTTCAAAAAGTTGGACGTTGAATCGGCCGACGCGGATCTCGTCCCTGCGTGCGTCTTGCATTTGGCGGGCCGTTTCGATCGCCTCGCGGAGGCGATCCAGGCGAGGGTCGGAAAGGGACACCAGTGTGACCCCGTCGACCAGCATCTCATCGGCGCCGCGCGCCAGGGCGGTAAAGACGTCGACCATCGGCACTTCCTTGCCGGCGACGTTGATGCGGATGCGTAGGCTGAACCAGTCGCGATCGCTGGTTTGATCGGCTGACACGGTGACGTCCATGTCGCTTGCGATGCGGTAACGGGGCGCGGCCCCAACGCGCTCAACGCGGATATCCGAGCGGCCTTCGATGTCGGCGTCGATGGCAGGCAGGGTGCGTGCGACAAGGCTCGCGGTGTGTTCGCCCGCGGTGCGCAGGACGCCGCCCTCGGCGCCGCCGATGCGACCGAGTAGGCCGGCGATCGCCGCGGATGCGTGCGCTGCGTGCCAGACGGCGGATTCCGCTTGCCGGTCGCGCATCCCGTCCGCGTCATCGGGGCTGACCAGGGCGGGATCACCCGCCGCATACTCGGCGACGCGGGCGGCTCCGATGCAATAGCGCCAGCGGGCAGTCGCCTGAGCGTTGTGGTGCTCGTCGATGCCGATCACGAACGTCAGGATTGGTGTTGGGCGGGAATACTCGTTTCCCCCGACGAATTCGATGTGGTCGATGCGGGCGCTGAGTGCCGGCAGGGACTGCTCGTAGAACCGCGCGGTGTCATCCGCGGGGATCATCAGGGGGGTGCGACGCTTGATCAACCGCAGAACGCCGCTGTCGACGGCGTTTTCGGTCGGTACGAGGATGGCATGTTTGTCCGCTTCTCCCATGATGGCTAGGCCATGGGCGGGGATGCCGATGGGGTCCGCGCCGAGCTTGAGGGCGGCGTCGAGGTCCGCGTCGGGGCTGTGGAAATTGGCGACGAGTTCGAGGCCGCCGTCGGGCCTGGCCGAGATCGTGGCGGCCGTGGATGCGCGGGCAGTCGCAATCTCTATCGGAGCGCGGTCGGCGGTGTCGGACAGGAACGGGATGTCTAGCTGCGCAACCTTGACCAATGCGGCCCATACCGCGGCGCCCGGCGCCTGGTCAAGCCACACAGTGTCGGGAATTTGGTAACGATTGGTCGGTGCCGCGAGCACGAAGAGCGCGCGCAGCGCATCCACGCGGTCATTCCGCTGATACTCGGAGAACGAAGCTATGTCGTTCCAGGAGATTCCGGTGCGAATCCAGCGTCCGCTGCGCCCCTGGGTGAGAGGTCGCAGTCCCACGCGCATGACGGCATCGAGGTGGGCCCCGCGTCGCACGCGGTCGGGTGAACTGTACATGGAAGCGCGGTTCATGCCGTGGGTGAACGACACTTGGAGGCCGATCGGTGGGGTATTGAACGTCGGGGGTCGGGGCGGGGCTGGCGCCGCCAGGTCGCCCAGTTCCTTCTCCCACTGCGTGCGCGAGGCGGGCGTGCGCCCCGCAGCCGTGGCTGGCGCACCGCCCGCATCGCTACCCGGTTCGCCGTCAATCCGGCGCGAATACTCGAGAAGCGCTGCTGCCACGTGCTTGCAATCTAGCCCTACGGGGCAGGTGCAGGTGCTGGACAGCGGGGTCTCTGCCCGCGATCCGCCCAGTTGGATGGTGCAGATGTAGGGGGATCGGCGGCTACCGCGCACGGTTGCCACCAGGGTGCGCTTGACTCCCTGACGCCGCAGTGCGGCGGTGCCAACCGGCCTATCGGCCACCCCCTCCACACGACCCTGATCAGCGTAGACGCGACCGCGGGCGTAGGCAGCTGGGCCTACGAGCGCTTTGATCAGGGCGGCAGTGGGCATCCTTCTATTGAACCAGGCCCGCGATGCGGGCCGTGAATCAACACCGTCGCACTCTCGCTTCTGCGATGCGGCAGGGATGTCCCGCACGGGTCGAAGGGTGCCGAGCGGTCGCGCTACTGTGACAAATAGCACAAAGGTGCCGCGGCTGGTGCAATTCTGGCGATTTTGGGGTGACAACGATGTCGACGTAGTCGTTGCGGGTTGGCGAGTGGAATCTATACTTGGGAATGGGAAAGTGCTGGAGTGTCTTTTACATCACATGGAGGGGAATTCGGTGACTGCGATTCGCATGTTTGGCAAGAAAAGATCATTGATAGGAGGGGGCCTGGCTGCGGGCCTGGTCGCGGCGCTGGGCGTCGCGGTACCGGCGCTCACGTTGCCGAATGCGGTGGCCGATCCCGCTTCCGGCGGAACGGTCCTACTATCGGAGACCTTTCGCGGTTCCGGCGTGACAGATCCGAAATTTGTTGGGCTTGATAACGCATGCCTGACCGGCGCAGGAGCGGGAAGCGCGGCCGTGACGGGTAATTCCAACCTATCCAATTGCGATTCGTACCAGGTCGGCGTGGTGCCTTCGCAGGGAACGGGTGGGGACGGTGAGGGCTGGCTACAGCTGACCGACGCTTCCGGGGGTAACCTGGGGAACCAGGGACAGGGCGACAGCAGCAAGGCGCGGCGCGGCGGTCTGGTGTACAACCAGGCGCTGCCCGCCAGCAACGGCATTCACGTGCAATTCGAGCAGGCCCAGTACGGAGGATTCCTCAATGCCGGATCCATGGGCGGATCCACGGACGGATCGCTGTTTCGCAGCTGGGGCGCCGATGGCATCAGCTTCTTCCTGACGGATGGCGCGGAAAACTTGACCAACGTCGGCGCCTATGGTGGCTCGCTCGGATACGCGCAAAAGTCCGAGAACGGCGGTACGCCGGGTGTGGCCGGTGGATTCCTGGGGCTCGGTCTCGATGCATGGGGGAACTACACAAACAATGGCGAGGGTCGCGGGAACAACACCTGCTCCGGGGATGCTGCAATCACGGGCACGCACAGGGACTCGATAGTCCTGCGCGGGCCGGGCGCCAAGGATGGTTCCGGCAAGTGGATGAACGGGTATTGCGTTGCCGCGCAGACACAGCTCCTGGCGGCGCAGGGGAGCCTGCGGCAGGAGTGGGACTCCGCGTGGCCGTGGAACAAGACCTTCACGGCCAGCGAGGCTGATGCATTCGCTGAGGCCGCGACCAGGTGGGTCGACATCGAGGTTTCCCCGGCCAAGCCGGACAACTCCGTCGATGTCACGATCCAAGTCAAGTTCAGTGAGAACGGCGCGTGGATTACGGTCCTGAGCGCGAACCTGCCGAACGTGCCTGACAGCTATAAGTTCGGTTTGGCCGCGTCGACCGGTAACGCGGCGGATGTGCACCTGGTGCGTAACCTGACGGTGAAGACCGTTGACAAGCTCGATGTTTTGAACCTCAACAAGGACATTGATTCGACCAGCTCGCTGTACAAGGCCGGGGGATACAACCCTGGTGACAAGATTCCCTACGTTTTTGAAGTGAAGAACAACGGCCTATCGAATTTGCACGGAGTCGTCATCGAGGACGCGGCGCTTGATTCCTCCGCAACCGACTTTTCGTGCACGATAGATGGCGGTTCGGCGGCTTACCCCATGGCGCTCGCGAGCGGCAAGACGGCGATCTGTAAGGGCGGTTACCACACGCTGACCGCTGCCGAAGCGCACGCAGCCGCCGCGTTGGACCCGTCCGACGCGAACTACAAGAAGTTCCCGAATACGGCGACGGCCAAGGGATACGACCCGACAGACGTCATGTATCCGTCCGACCCCGATGACGCCAAGGCGCCGGTCATCTACAACCCCAAGGTCGAGGTGCGAAAGACGGCAACAGTTCAGAGCGGTAACAGCCCCGCGCAAGTCGGTGACGTCATCAACTACTCCTTCGAAGTGAGGAACACGGGGAACGTGGATTTGGCGCCCGTGACCGTTACCGACCCGAAGGCTGGTCTCACCACCGCTCAGGCGTGTGTGTCGTCGCTGCCCGCTGGTGCCGATTGGACGGTGTGTTCGACAACGGCCACCCACACTGTCACTGAGGCTGACATACTGGCCGGGTCGAGCTACATCAACGAGGTCACGGCAAGCGGGACACCCGCCGGAGGCGGCAATGACGTGACCGACGAGGACGACGCCACCGTGCCACTGGTTTCCCCTGCCACGGGCATCGAGGTGCAGAAGTCCGCCACGTGGCCGGGGACCCCGGCTGCCGCGAAGCTTGGCGATACCATCAATTACTCGTTCAAGGTGCGTAACACCGGCAACGTCACATTGGCACCGGTCACGATCACCGACCCGAATGGCGGAATCTCGACCGCGGTACAGTGCGTGGCATCGCTCGCGCCGAGCACGACGTGGACCGACTGCGACGCGAGCGCTGTCGGCACCCACACGGTCACCGAAGCCGACATCTTGGCGGGCCATGCGGGCAGCGGAAACTACTCCAACACGGTGACGGCTACCGGAACCCCGCCCAGCGGGTCAAACCTGACGCCGCCCACCAACACAGGCGACCACGACACCCCGCTAGCCGACCCGACCGCGGGCATCACGGTGAGTAAGGATGCCGCATGGAACGCCAAGCCAGCCGCAGCTGGCGTTGGTGACACGATCACCTACTCGTTCACGGTCACCAACACCGGAAACACGACCCTTGCGCCGGTCACGATTAGCGACCCCAAGGGCAACGTCCCGGCCGGCTCGGCATGCGTCGCGAGTCTTGCCCCGGGTGATACCGCGACCTGTTCGACGACCGGGACGCACATCGTTAGCCAAGCCGACCTGGGCCTTGCTGGGTCGCTGTACCTCAACACAGTGATGGCGACCGGTACCCCGCCGGCCGCAAGCGGCCTGACCGACGTGACCAACACCGACAACCAATCGGTGCCTGTTACCACCGGGGTGCCGGGTCTGAAGCTCACCAAGGTGGCAAGCGTGTCCGGTGCGGACGCCGTCGCTGACCTGGGCGAGACCATCACCTACTCCTTCATCGTCGAGAACACGGGTAACGTCACGCTTTCGCCAGTGACCATAACCGACTCGAAGCTGGGGCTGGCATTTTTTGAGTGCGCGGCGAGCCTCGATCCCACGCAGACTGTGACGTGCCAGGCCCCGGCCAGCACGCGGCACGTCGTGACCCCGTCCGACATCGCGAAGGGTTCGGTCGACAACACTGCCACCGCGCACGGCACCTCGGTGGTGCCCGGAGTGCCCGACCCGACGGACCCCACCAGTGACGCCAATGTCCCGACCGCGCAGGCCAACCCGGCCATCGACCTGGTCAAGAAGGGCACGGTAGCGGACACCAACGGCAACGGCATCACGGGCGACGCGGGTGACGTTGTGAGCTACGCCTTCACCGTCACCAACGTGGGCAACGTCGATCTGACCAACGTCACCATCTCGGACCCCAAGCTGGGTGTCACCGGTCTTGCCTGCGCAGCCTCGTTGCAGGTCGGCGACTCCGCGACCTGTGCTTCTCCAAAGAAGCACACGCTGACCGATGCTGATGTGGTGGCCGGTTCCTACACCAATACGGCCACTGCGACGGCCGTTCCCCCCGCGGGCGGAACGGTAACCGATGGCGACGACGAAACGGTTCCGACAGCCCAAGCCAAGGCCGCTCTTGCGATCGTGAAGACGGCAACCTTGCAGGATTCGGACGGCAACAAGGTCGGCGGATTGGGCGAGAAGATCCGCTACACCTTCGCGGTCACGAACACGGGAACGGTCACGCTCACGGACGTGAAGATTGATGACACTATGATCGGCGGGGCCACCTGCGAGCAAACGACGCTGGCCCCCGGGGCCGCCACGACATGCAAGGGCAATGAGGTCTATGTGATCACCGCCAAGGATGTCACCGCGGGCAAAGTCGTCAACGTCGCGACCGCTACCGCAACACCGCCCCAGGGCGTGGACGACCCGAAGCCGTCGACCGACACCGCGAAGGTCGACACCAAGGGCGGAACGCCGGCGAACGGCGGCACGGGCGGCACCGGCGGCAAGACGCTTCCCAAGACCGGCTCCAACCCTCTGCCCTGGGTCGGCGGAGCGCTGGCGTTGATACTCACCGGTGGCGCGCTCGTGATCGGGCGAAAGCGCTGGAGCGGCAACGCCGCGTAGCGCACGTCCTGGAGTGAGGCGAACGCGGGTGGCCCGTTACCTTTTTCGGTACCGGGCCACCCGCGTTTGCCAGTGGGCAAAGAAATACACGCCGTTCACGTCACTGTCATACGGGCCTACTACTATCGAACGACCAGGGCAGGCGTGTTCTATGCGCCGCCTCGCATCCGGCGCACCGAAGGGATCTTGGCAATGGCACACCTGCTGCGAAGCGACGACCTGATAGGCAAGGCGGCGTACCTGTTCGACCTGGACGGCGTTTTGACGCCGACCGTTG
Source organism: Rarobacter incanus (assembly GCF_006715765.1). NCBI lineage: Bacteria > Bacillati > Actinomycetota > Actinomycetes > Micrococcales > Rarobacteraceae > Rarobacter > Rarobacter incanus. The sequence continues at coordinate 1,318,138 of NZ_VFNV01000001.1, read as the reverse complement.
AGGTGCACATGCGGGCGTGGGCCCGCATGTTCGGGCAGGTCTTTACCGACTATGGGGTCGCCGCCTACACGGATGCCGACTACTTTGCCTACCTGGACGGCAAGCCGCGGTATGCAGGCGTCGCCGACCTGCTGGCCTCGCGCGGGATCGAGCTGCCCTACGGCGACCCTGCCGATGGTGCGGATGCGCGTACGGTGTGCGGGCTTGGGAACAAGAAGAATGACGAGTTCAGCGCCGTTCTCGCGAGCGATGGCGTGCAGCCCTACGCAGGTTCGTTGGAATTCGTGAGGCAGCTGGCCGCCGCCGACGTCTCCATGGCGGTCGTCTCATCCAGCCGCAACGCGGTGGCGGTGCTCAGGGCTGCGTCGCTCGACGGCTTCTTCCCGATCGTCGTTGACGGGCTCTTGGCCGCTAAGCGGGGTCTCGCCGGTAAACCTGCGCCCGATACCTACCGGTTTGCCGCCGACCAACTGGGCGTCCCGTACGGGCAGGCGGTCGTCATCGAGGATGCGCCGTCGGGCGTGGCCGCGGGCCGCGCCGGCTCCTTTGGGCTGGTGCTCGGCGTGAACCGCGGTGCGGGCACCGGGGTGCTATTGGATAGCGGTGCGGATGTGGTGGTCGACGACCTTGCCGAGGCGGTTCCCGTATTCGCCGCGGCGAACGGAGCGCAGTGATGGCTCACGGCAAGGCACCGCACGGCGATCCGATCGACCGCACCCGGTTCCCCGTTGATCCTTGGCGACTGGTCGAGACCCGTTACGACGGATCCGATCTGGGCGTAACCGAAACTCTCTTCGCGGTCGGTAACGGCTACTTGGGCTTGCGCGGGAACGTCGAAGAGGGCCGCGATTCGCATTCCCAGGGGACCTTCGTCAACGGATTCCACGAGACTTGGACCATTCGCCACGCTGAGGAGGCCTTCGGGTTCGCGAAGGTGGGGCAGACCATCATCAATGCCCCCGACGCGAAGACCATCCGCATCTACGTGGATGACGAACCGCTGCTGCTTTCCGTCGCGGATCTGCACCAGTATTCCCGCGAACTGGACTTCAGGGACGGCTTGCTGCGCCGCGATTTGGTGTGGCAAACGCCATCGGGTAGGCGCGTGCGCATCGTGTCGCAGCGCATGGTTTCCTTCCCCGAACGTCACCTTGCCGTCATGACCTACGAGGTAACGGTCTTGGACGGGGCAGATGTGCCGGTCACTATCTCGTGTCAGATGCTCAATCGGCAAGACGGCCAAGACGAGTATTACGTTCCCAGTGCCGCCATGGGAGAGGGGATGGATCCCCGCAAGGCGGAATCATTACAGGGACGAGTCCTGCTGCCCGAGGTCCACTGGCACCGCGAGGGGCGACTCGCCCTGGGGTATCGGGCGGCCTCGTCGGGAATGACCATCGGTGTGGTGGCCGATCACGCAATCGAGACGGATAACCCGTACACGCAATCGGGATCCGCGGAGGCGGACGTATGCAAGCAGGTCTACCAGGTGCACGCGCGCGCGGGCGTGCCCACCACGGTTACCAAGCTGGTTAGCTACCACACCTCGCGCGGTGTGCCGTCGCGTGAGCTCATCGAACGCTGCGAGATGACGCTCGACAGGGTTGCGGAGCGAGGGGCGCGCGGCGAGTTCAAGCGGCAGCGTGCCTGGTTGGACGACTTTTGGGCACGATCCGACGTGGAGGTCCACGGGCAGCCCGAACTGCAACAGGCCATCCGGTGGAACCTTTTCGAGCTTGCGCAGGCGACCGCGCGCGCGGAGGGAAATGGGATTCCCGCGAAGGGTGTGACCGGTTCGGGATACTCCGGGCACTACTTCTGGGACACCGAAATTTACGTGCTTCCGTTCCTGACCTACACGTCGCCGTTGTACGCCCGCAATGCGTTGCGGTTCCGGTACACAATGCTGCCCGCCGCCCGGCAGCGTGCGGTCGAACTGAACCAGAACGGTGCCCTGTTCCCGTGGCGCACCATCAACGGCCAAGAGGCTTCCGCCTACTACGCGGCCGGTACAGCTCAGTATCACATCGATGCGGACATTGCCCACGCGGTGCGTCAGTACGTCAACGCGACCGGCGACGAGGATTTCTTGGCCCGCGAGGGCATCGATCTCTTGGTCGAAACAGCACGTCTGTGGGCAGACCTGGGATTCTGGCGCGAAAATGGAGACGATACCTTCCATATTCACGGCGTCACCGGCCCGGACGAATACACGACGGTGGTGAACGACAACATGTTCACTAACGTGATGGCGCGCGCGAACCTGCGCGGGGCGTTGCGGGCGTTGGCGCTGCTGAAGCGGGACTTCCCGCAGCACTACCAGGACGCGATCCGGCGACTGGGGATCACCGAGGATGAAACGGCCCAGTGGCACCGGGCCGCCGAGCACATGGCCATCCCGTACGACGGCCGCCTGGGGATTCACCCGCAAGATGCGCAGTTCTTGGAAAAGGAACTGTGGGACCTTCCCAATACCCCGCCGGACAAGCGCCCGTTGTTGCTGCACTACCATCCGCTTGTCATTTACAGGTTCCAGGTTCTCAAGCAGGCCGACGTCGTGCTTGCGCTCTTCTTGCAGGGTGACGAATTCACGACGGCCGATAAACTGGCCGACTTTGACTACTACGACCCCCTGACGACCGGCGACTCGACGCTGTCCGCCGTGGTGCAGTCGATCATCGCCTCGGAAGTGGGGTACCAAGAACTGGCGCTCGACTACTTCCGTTCTGCGGCCTTCGTGGACCTGGCCGACCTGCACCACAACGCGGCGGACGGTGTGCACGTTGCGTCCATCGGCGGGGTCTGGAATGCGCTGGTTTGCGGGTTTGGCGGATTCCGTGACTACGTGGGCACTTTCTCGCTCGATCCGCGGCTGCCCGAGGTGTGGGAGGGACTCACCTTCAGGCTCTGCCTGCTTGGCACGCGGGTGCGCGTGGACGTGCGGCAGGGTGAGGTTACCCTCAGCGTGGAGGACGGCGATGCGGCGGACATCGTCGTGTGCGGGAAGCTAGTCACGGTTACCTCGGCGGGGGCCGTCACCGTCATGCTGCCGGAATCGCCGCGCATCATCGGGTCACCAGATGTCGGCGACATCGAAGGGACAAGGCGCGCCGACGGGACTCGCATGACCGCGACGGTGCCGCAGTCGCTCGCCGCGGTGCACCAGGCCACCAACGACATCTGATGGTGGGTGCACGTAAGGTGGGGGCATGCCATCGCTATTCTCTGACGCGCCACGGGCGGAGTCTGCCGTCGACCAGTTGATCGAAACCGTGCATGTGCTGCTCGCGCCCGGCGGATGTGCCTGGGATCGGCAGCAAACCCATAAGACCCTTGCTAAGTACCTGCTTGAGGAATCGTGCGAGGCGATCGACGCGATCGAAGCGGGGGACGCGGAAGAGGTGGCGGAGGAACTGGGGGACGTGCTGTTCCAAGTGCTCTTTCACGCCGAAATTGCGCGCCGCGATGGCGAAGGGTACGACCTCGATTCGATCGCCGCTGCCACGAACGAGAAGATGCGCCGCCGCCACGCCCACGTGTTCGGCGACGAATCGCAGCGAACGCAAGACATCGCTGAAATCGAAGCCAGTTGGAAGCGGATAAAGGACGAGGAAAAGGCCGCGCGCACATCGGTTCTTGAGGGGGTGCCGCAGTCGCTCCCGGCGTTAGCGCTCGCCGCCAAGGTCATTTCCCGTGGCGAGTCCTTGGGGCTCATGGGGGATCGCGATTCCATGGCCGCGTCGTTCCCGTTCGCGGACGAACGCGAAGTGGGCAGGATGCTGCTTGCTATGACCGCGGCGGCCCGCGCGCAGGGTTTTGACCCGGAAAACGCGTTGCGGGCGACCGTCCGCGAGCTTGCAGGCGAGATTCGTGACGCCGAGGTGAAGCTGGGCGACGCAGGAGTGATCGGTTCCGCAGGGGAAACCGGCTCTGCGGGCGTCTAGCCGTGCCAGCCCGTTAGCCGATGAGGCGCATGGCTCTGCGGGCGTCTAGCCGTGTCAGCCGTGCCAACCGGTCAACCGATGAGTCGCACGACGGCGACGCCCGCTAGCACCGTTGCGGCGCCCAGCAGGCGCAGGGAAGTAACGGGGCGCTTCGCCGCGCCGAGGGCGCCGAAGTGGTCGATCACCAGGGACGCTATCAGCTGCCCCAACAGAACGACGGAGACCGTCACCGAGGTTCCGAGCGTGGGGGCCGCGTACGCGGAACCCGCCACGAACGCGGCACCGAGCAGGCCACCAACGAACAACTTGGGAGCGGGACGATCGGTCTCCCACGGTATCGAACGCCAGGTGCGCGCGCCGAGGGTGATCGCCACCAGGCACACCGCACCGACCGCGAACGACACGAGGGCCGCAAAAATCGCCGAGCCGGCGCGCGCGCCGAGTGCACCGTTTGCGGTGGTCTGTACGGCGGACAGCATCCCACCGACAACGCCCACAGCCACGAGGGCGGGCAAGAAACGCCCCCGCCGGATGCTTGCGTTCGCGGTCCGTTGAGCGGCGGGACCGGCGGCCGTTCGGGTCGCGTTGCCGCCGGTGCGCTGGGCGGCCGGGCTAGTCTCTTCGATCGGCGCGGCTAAGGGCCGCGCCGAACGGTTCACCGACGACAACCACGCGCCGACGATGACCAGCGAGGCGCCGACTATTCGCGCCGCAGATATAGGGTGTGCGGGCGCCCCCACAAGGGAGAACTCGTCGATAATCAAACCGCCGACAACCTGCCCGACCACCGGAATGACGACGGCGGTCGCGGCGCCCATATGGCCCATCAGGACCATGTTGAGCGTCAGGAACACGACCCCGCACGCGCCCCCTATCCAGATCCACCAGGGCTGCGCGCCGGCATCGAACCCCGACAGGTCCGGCCTTGTCGCAATGAATACCGCGGCGAGCGCGGTCGTGCCCACCAGGAACGACGACGCGGAGGCCAGCCAGGTGGATGCGAGGGCGCGCGACAGGCGGGTGTTAATCGCTGTTTGGACGGGCAAAATCGCGCCGACGGTTACGGCCGTGGCGAGGGCTAGAGCTATCAGGGCGTGGTCCTTAGTCGTCGAGGCCCAGGTCGAAGGCCCGCTCCAGATCGTGCTCGGAGTAGGCGCGGAACGCAATAAAGGTCTGCGTGCGCAGGACGCCGGGCACCTTCGAGATTCCGGCGGCGATTGCGTCGGCCAGTTCCTCGTGGCGGCGAACTCGAACCAAGGCGATCAGGTCAATGTCTCCGGTTACGGAGTAAACCTCGGAGACCCCGGGCAGGTCGGCGAGGGTCTGGGCAACCTCGGGGATCTGGTCTGGTTCGGTGTCGATGTGGACAATGGCGGTGATCATGGCTGGCCTTCCAAGTAGGTGCTGGCACGGGTGGCGCCTGATTCCATTGTCGCGCGTCGAGTCCCATGCAGCGCAACGACGCAATGCCGAAACGTTTCGGTACATGTTGTGTACAATGTGCGGGTGACTATTGCTGACAGCGCCGCCGGCCGCACCCCCAAACTTGTTGCATTCGACCTCGACGACACGCTCGCGCCCTCCAAGTCGCCACTCGACCCGCGCATGGCGGACCTGCTGCGCAGGCTCCTTGACCGCGTGCCGGTTTGCATCATCTCCGGTGGGCAACTGGGCCAGTTCACAATGCAGGTCATCGACAACCTGACGGGGGCCAGCGACCAGGAACTGTCTCGCCTGCACCTGATGCCGACCTGCGGAACGCAGTACTACACGCACTCGAGCGGTGGCTGGGATCAGATCTACGCCGAGGACCTCACGGACGATGAAAAGTCCCGGGCGCTCGCCTCCGTTGAAAAGCGAGCCAAGGAACTGGGCCTGTGGGAGACCGACACGTGGGGGCCGATCCTGGAGGATCGGGGCAGCCAGATCACGTTCTCCGCGCTCGGCCAGCAGGCGCCCGTTGCCGCCAAATCCGCGTGGGATCCGACCGGCGCGAAGAAGTCCGCGCTGCGCGACGCAGTCGCCGCCGACGTGCCGGATCTGGAGGTGCGGTCCGGGGGTTCCACCTCCGTTGACATCACGCGTAAGGGCATCGACAAGGCATACGGGATGAGGAAGCTGGCCGCGCTGACCGGTATCCCGCTCGACGACATGCTCTTCGTGGGGGACCGCCTGGACCCGGACGGAAACGACTACCCTGTCAAGGCGCTGGGGGTTCCCTGCCACGCCGTCACCGGATGGACGGATACCGCAGAATTCCTGGAGGGTCTCATCCCGCAGCTGTAGAAACTGGGCATCGCCAATGTCGCACGTTCCCCGGCACCCCATCGCGGGCGCGCTCGTTGGCGGGCGCAAACAGGAGCGGGGCTCGTCAGCGTCGCTTCGCGCATGGCACCATGGACCATGGCAATTTCACGAAAAATCCTGGGCAAGGACGAGCGCGTAATCCTCTCCCTGCGGACGCATGCCAAGGCGCTCATCGTCCCCGTGCTCGCCCTGCTCGCCATCTTGGCCGTGGCGGCGCTGGCCGTCATGGTGGTGCCGGACTCCTGGCGCCCGTGGTCGTACTGGGTCATCGGCATCGCTGCCGCTCTCGGCGTCGTCGCATGGTTTGTCTTGCCCTTTCTTCGCTGGTCGACATCCACGTATACGCTGACCGACCGGCGCATCATCACCCGCCGCGGCATCCTCAACAAGACCGGCCACGATGTGCCGCTGTCGCGGATCAACAACGTCACCTACGACCGCTCCATCACCGACCGAGTCCTCGGTTGCGGGACCCTGGTGTTCACGACCGCGGCGGAAGAACCGCTGCGACTGCCGGACGTACCGAAAGTCGAGCGAGTCCACGTCATCGTCACCGAACTGCTCTTCGGCAACACAAGCGGCGCGCAGCGCGAGGCCGATGAATTCGAGGGGCGTGAGACGCGCGCGGTCTCCGACGAGTAGTCACTCGCAAACCCGCCGGGATTCGCCCGCAGCAAAAGCGCATTTACGCTGAAATTCCAACGATTTGCCGCAGATCAGACAAGGCTCACCTTGGATGCGAGGGGGCGCTCGTATCTGATATACCGTGATATATGAGGAAAATGTTGGTGGCGGTGCGCGCCTATCCGTGGGTTGCAGCAACACTCGCGGTGGCCATGGTCGGCCTGGCGCTTCTTGCACTGGGGCGCGGGGAATATGGCCGTTGGCCGCTGACCGCATTCGTCCTGGTCGTGGCGGTCAATCAGCTGGTCGGAATGATCCGCGAGTTCGCCGCCGGCGAGTACGGCCTCGATATTTTGGCGATCCTTGCGATCGTATCGACGGCTGCGGTAGGTGACTATTGGGCGTCCCTCATCGTCGTCCTCATGATCACGGGCGGGGAGGCGCTGGAGGATTTCGCTTCACATCGCGCGAATCGCACCCTGACCTCCCTGCTCGAGCGAGCTCCCTCCCGGGCGCACCGCGTGGCTGCCTCCGGGGTCGCGCAGATCGTCGCCGCTTCCGACGTCGCAGTCGGCGACGAACTGGTCGTGCTGCCCGGCGAGATCGTGCCCGTGGATGGCACTGTCTTGTCGAACAATGGCTCCATCGACGAGGCCAGCCTGACCGGCGAGCCGATGCCCGTATCGGTTGGCGCTGGCGATCAGATCATGTCCGGGGCTGTCAACGGGGCTGCCGCCCTGCGACTGCGCGCGACCCGCGTCGCGGCCGAAAGCCAGTACCAACGAATCGTTGATCTGGTCCGCGAGGCCCAGGCCTCGAAGGCCCCGATGGTCCGGCTCGCGAACAAGGTAGCGGTCCCGTTCACGGCGGTGGCGCTGGTCATCGCCGGGGTCGCCTGGGTGGTCTCTGGCGACCCGGCCCGCATTGCCCAGGTTCTCGTGGTCGCGACACCATGCCCGCTGCTCATCGCGGCCCCGGTCGCCTTCCTCGCGGGAATGAGCCGCGCGGCGCGCGTCCAGGTCGTCGTCAAAGGGGGCGGGGTCCTGGAAATCCTGGCGCGGCTGCGCACCGCCGCATTCGACAAAACCGGCACGCTGACCCACGGACACCCCCAGGTGGTCGCCGTGCATCCGCAAGATGACGGCCCGCATTGCGCCGACGAGTTGCTGGCGCTCGCGGCGGGGGCCGAACAGTTTTCGGGACACGTCATGGCTGGCCCGATAGTTGCGGCTGCACAGGGACGGGGCCTGGCCGTGCGGGCATCCAGCGGTGTTGTCGAACAGGCCGGTCACGGCGTTGCCGCCCAGGTGTCAGGGCGGGCTGTGCGCGTGGGTCGCCGTGCGTTTGCGGGGGCCGCGGACGGGGAGGCGGGGGCCTCGTCCCTGCATCTTCCGGCCGGCAGGTTGGCGGTTCATGTCGGAATCGATGGCAAATACGCGGGGTGGATTGAGCTCGCCGACGAGGTCCGCGCGGAGGCGGCTGGGGTCATCGCGGAGCTGCGTGGTGGGGGCGTCGAGCACGTGATGATGCTCACCGGGGACGGGGCCGCAACGGCGCGGGTGATCGCCGACGCGGTTGGGATCGACGACATCCGTGCGGGGCTGCTGCCCGCGGACAAGGTCGATGCGGTGCGGGGAGAATCGCGCAGGCCCGTGATGATGGTCGGCGACGGGATCAACGACGCGCCCGTCCTAGCGGCGGCCGATGTTGGCGTTGCGATGGGGGCGGCGGGCGCCACCGCGGCCTCGGACTCCGCCGATGCGGTGATCATGGTCGATTCGCTCGCCGGCGTGGCACGGCTGGTGACTATAGCGCGTCAGACCGTGCGGGTAGCGAAGCAGTCGATTGGCATAGGCATCGGACTGTCGGTGGTGCTCATGTTGGTCGCCGGCGCGGGGGCCATCCCCGCCGTGGTGGGGGCCGCGCTGCAAGAACTGGTCGATCTGACGTCGATCCTGTGGGCGTTGCGCGCGCTGCGGGCGCCCCGCGCGTCCCGCTGATCGAGTCCGGGGGCGGCTCGACCCTCGAAGGTCGCCGTTCTTGGCCGGCACTGACTGAAAGGGGCGCGCTCGGCGCGTGCGCGGGGGTGGTCTCGATACGCCCGCTGCGCGGGCAACTCGACCAGCGGGGGCGTCGAGTGCGGGGTTTTGGTTCGAGTGCGCCGGTTTGTGCGGGGGTTTTGACTGAAAGGGGCGCGCTCGGCGCGCGGGGGGGGTGGTCTCGATACGCCCGCTGCGCGGGCAACTCGACCAGCGGGGGCGTCGAGTGCGGGGTTTTGGTTCGAGTGCAGGGGTTTTGACTGAAAGGGGCGCGGTCGGCGCGCGGGGGGGGGTGGTCTCGATACGCCCGCTGCGCGGGCAACTCGACCAGCGGGGTCGTCGAGTGCGGGGTTTTGGTTCGAGTGCGCCGGTTTGTGCGGGGGCGTGTGACCGAAAGGTGCCCGGGCTACTCGACCAGCGGGAGGGCGGGCCTCGTCCTATCGGACCCGCACCGAAAGGCAGGTCACGCATCCCTCCATCTTTTCAAACTCGGTAATCGGGACCGCGATGACTGCCAGGCCGCGTTCGCGCAACAGCTCGGCGGTGCGCGGCGCGGCGGCGGACATCAATACGGTCGACTCGTCCAGGACGACGACGGCAACGCCTTCGGGTTCGGGCACCGGCAGGAACTTCGGGAACACCGCGGCGGAGTCAACTAATGGCTCGTACCCGATGACGGTGCCATCCGGCAGCGCGGTGACCTGGCTCTTGAGGTGAAGCGTCTTGGTGACGGGCACGGCGACGACGCGGTAGCCGAGGCGGGCGGCAATGGCCTCCAGCTGGGCGATGCCGGCGTCATTGGTGCGTGAACTGCGACCGACATAGACGGTCGACCCGACTTTGAGAACGTCTCCGCCCTCCAACGTCCCGGGAGAAACGATCCGCTGGACATCGACCCCCAGTTCGCTCACGGTGCGGGCCATTGTGTCGATCTCGCCCCGGCGAGAGGCCGCGCCGGGAAGGGATATGACGGCGGTCGCGCCGAGCATGACAACCGTGTCCTCGACAAAGACGCCATCTGGCTGATTGTCTGCGGACGCGACCTCAAGCGGGGAGAATCCGGCAGCGGCGAGGGCATCGACGTACCCTCGCCACTGCGCCAACGCTAAGTCCGCGTCGACTGCGACGCGGGAGAAATGGGTCAACTCGCCCATGCCGAGTTTTGGTGACGGGGGACGGACTAGAAGGCGTGCCATGCGTCGATTGTCGCACGGCGGTGGGTTGCCCGGAATAATCTCGGGCGGCGCTATGTTGAGCCAATTAGACTCAACTTCGTGAAGTAAGACTTGCGTCGGGCAGACTCAAGGCGTAAGTTGAGTGATGGAGACTCAAGAGGCTCGGGTGTCGTCCGCCGGATCGATGGCGGCGACCAAATCCACCCCGAGTTTTGACAGAAGGAGTGCAACACACATGGCACGTGCAGTAGGAATTGACCTGGGAACCACCAACTCGGTTGTAGCAGTTCTCGAGGGTGGCGAACCCACAGTTATCGCGAACGCAGAAGGGGCGCGGACGACCCCGTCCGTCGTCGCATTTTCCAAGACCGGCGAGGTCCTGGTAGGCGAGATCGCGAAGCGGCAGGCGGTGACCAACGTTGACCGCACGATCAGTTCCGTAAAGCGCCACATGGGCACCGACTGGTCCCAAGAGATCGACGGCAAGAAGTATTCGGCACAGGAAATCTCCGCCCGTATTCTGGGCAAACTGAAGAGGGACGCCGAGGAGTACCTGGGCGAGCCCGTGACCGATGCGGTCATTACCGTCCCCGCCTACTTCAATGACGCCGAGCGTCAAGCCACCAAGGATGCGGGACAGATCGCCGGGCTGAACGTCCTGCGGATCGTCAACGAGCCGACTGCGGCCGCGCTGGCGTACGGGTTGGAAAAGGGCAAGGAAGACGAACTCATCCTGGTCTTCGACCTCGGTGGTGGAACGTTCGATGTTTCGCTTCTGGAGGTTGGCAAGGACGAGGACGACTTTTCGACCATTCAGGTCCGCGCGACCAGCGGTGATAACCGGCTCGGCGGTGACGACTGGGACAACCGGATCGTTGAGCACCTGATCAAAGAGGTTAAGAACAGCTACGGCGTTGACCTGTCGAAGGACAAGATTGCGTTGCAGCGTCTGCGTGAGGCTGCCGAACAGGCCAAGAAGGAACTGTCGAGCGCGACGAGCACCAACATCTCGATGCAGTACCTGTCGATGAGCGAGAACGGCCCAATTCACCTGGACACCACGCTGACCCGCGCGCAGTTCCAGCAGATGACCGAGGACCTGCTTGAGCGCACTAAGGCGCCTTTCCACGCGGTCATCCGCGACGCTGGGATCAAGGTTGCGGACATTGACCACGTCGTTTTGGTCGGTGGCTCCACGCGTATGCCCGCTGTGACCGAGGTCGTCAAGGAGCTGACCGGCGGTAAGGAGCCCAACAAGGGCGTCAACCCGGATGAGGTAGTCGCCGTCGGTGCCGCGTTGCAGGCCGGTGTCATCAAGGGTGAGCGCAAGGACGTGCTGTTGATCGACGTCACGCCGCTGAGCCTTGGCATCGAGACCAAGGGCGGGGTTATGACCAAGCTCATCGAGCGCAACACGGCCATTCCGACCAAGCGTTCGGAGATCTTCTCCACCGCAGAGGACAACCAGTCGAGCGTGCTCATCCAGGTGTTCCAGGGCGAACGCGAATTTGCCCGTGACAACAAGCCGCTGGGCACCTTCGATCTGACCGGAATCGCTCCGGCCCCCCGCGGTGTGCCACAGATCGAGGTCACCTTCGACATCGACGCCAACGGCATTGTGCACGTATCCGCCAAGGATCGCGGCACCGGCAAGGAACAGTCCATGACGATCACCGGCGGTTCGGCCCTGCCGAAGGATGAAATTGACCGCATGGTCAAAGAAGCCGAGGCGCACGCGGCCGAGGACAAGAAGCGTCGGGAGGATGCCGAAGCCCGCAACCAGGCTGAGGCCCTGGTCTACTCGACCGAAAAACTCCTCAAGGACAACGGCGAGAAGGTTCCCGCCGACGTCAAGACGGAGGTCGAAGCGGCCATCGCCGACACCAAGAAGGCGCTGGAGGGCGACGACGCTGACGAGGTGAAGGCAAAGGCAGAGAACCTGAGCACTGTCGCGCAGAAAATCGGTGAGGCGCTGTACGCCTCCGCCGAGCAGGAACAGGCTGCGGGCGAGCAGGGTGCTGCCGATGCTGATGCGGCAAGTGCAGCCGGGGCCGGATCGGCCAGCGACGAGGACGTGGTCGACGCCGAGATCGTCGATGACGAGGACGAAGCCAAGTGACGGACATGAACAGCGAACGCAACGAAGACAAGGAGCCGTTCCACTTCGTTGACAACCGCCGTATCGACCCCGAAACCGGGGACGTGCGCGAGGGTGCGGACCAGGCTGGTGCCGGGTCCGCACCCGCGGGTGCGGGGTCTGATGACCCAATCGCCCACCTGGATTTTGATCCGGCGGGACCAATCGACGACGAGTTGGCGGCTGCGCAGGCGAAGGCAACTGAGTTGCTCGACGATCTGCAACGCGAACGCGCGAGCTTCACGAACTACCGCAACCGGGCCCTGCGCGACCAGGAAGCCGCGCGGACGAAGGGCGTTGAGGACGTGCTGTCGGCGCTGCTTCCAGCGCTGGATGACATCTCGCGCGCTAAAGAACACGAACAGCTTTCGGGACCTTTCGCGGCAATCGTCGAGAAGGTTACCGGGGCGCTGAGCAAGTTCAATGTGGAGTCCTTCGGGGCTGTGGGCGAGGAGTTCGACCCGACCCTGCATGAGGCGCTTATGCATCAGGAGGACCCCGACGCGCAGGCGATCACGATCAGCCACGTCATTGAGCCGGGCTATCGGATTGGAGAAAAGGTCGTTCGCGCCGCCCGTGTGGCCGTGACCGGCCCCGCACAGTGACATTCAACAATTACCCAAATTCAACGCTGCTTGAACACCGAAGGGAGGCGCCATGACCGCACAGGATTGGATCGAAAAGGACTTCTACGCTGCGCTCGGTGTCTCTAAGGACGCCGACCAATCCACTATCAAGAAGGCGTACCGCAAGCTAGCTCGCAAGTATCACCCCGATCAGAACCCGGGTGACGCGGTGGCGGAAGCCAAGTTCAAGGACATCTCTGAGGCGTACACCGTGCTCAGTGATGCCAAGGAACGCAAGCAATACGATGCCGTGCGGCAGATGGCCGGTGGAGGCCCGCGTTTCGCGGCGGGACCCGGCGGCGCTGGCGCCGGCGCGGGCGGTTTCGAGGACTTTCTGGGTGGCATGTTCGGCGGCGGGGGAGGCGGCGGAAACGTGCGCTTCTCAACCTCCGGTGGCGGTGGCTTCGAGGACATCCTGGGCGGGATGTTCGGCGGCGGGGGAAACGGCTTCCGCGGGGCGCCGATGGCGCGGCCCGGCCGCGACCTCAGCGCTCGCACCAGGTTGCCTTTCAGGCAGGCGGTCGAGGGCTCGACCGTCACCCTCGGCGTCGATGGCAAGCCGGTCAAGGTTCGCATACCGGCGGGGGTCCACGACGGGCAAAAGATCCGACTGCGCGGCAAGGGCGGGCCGGGATCGAATGGCGGCCCGGCCGGCGACTTGATTATTTCGGTCGATGTCGAACCTCACCCCGTGTTCACGATGGATGGACGCAACCTGCGACTGACCGTTCCGGTGACGTTTGCCGAGGCGGCACTGGGTGCCACGATCGAGTTGCCGACGCTCGACGGCAAGATGGTGAAGGTCAAGATCGCTCCGGGCACGCCGTCTGGTCGCGTCCTGCGCGTCAAGGGCAGGGGCATTGCCACGTCGAAGGGTGCCGGTGACCTGCTGGGAACCGTGCAGATCGTGGTTCCACAAAACATGGACGAGGCCACCCGCACCGCAGTCCAGCAGTTCGCTGCGGCGACTGCGGACACCGATGTGCGCGAGGAACTGCGCCGGGAAGCCGCGCTGTGACAATGGCCGGTATTCCGAGCGACAACGGGCGGGGTGGGCGAACCGACGAGTTCGCCCACCGCGCCCCCCGCATCACCGAAGAGCAGCTCAACGAGCCGCTCTTCGTCATTTCACGGGCAGCCGAGCTTGCGGGGATGCACCCGCAAACCCTGCGCCAATACGATCGCACCGGCTTGGTTACTCCCCGGCGAACTGCTGGGCGGGGCCGGCGGTACTCGTTGCGTGATATTGCAACGCTGCGCGAGATTCAGCGCATGAGCCAGGAAGAGGGAATCAACCTCGCGGGCATTCGCCGTATCCTGGCGCTTGAGTCGGAGGTTACACGGCTGCGCGGGCACATTGATTTGCTCCTCACCCGCGAACCCGGCAGCCGGATCTTTTCTGCCGGTTCGTCGGGCAACGTGGTTGTCGTGCGCAAGACGCGCACACAGCGCGAATCGGGAACCGTCGTTGTTCGCGGTGCGCTGGGTCCGAGCCGCGGGCAAGTCCGGCACGCGCACCGGCAGGGCGCTCAAACGCCAACGAATGAATCAAATAACTAACAAATATGTTGTCTAATTCGTTGGCGAATTCGCATTAATTAGTTTGGCCTAACTTGCTAGCGGGATTTATTAATTCGGTTTATCGTGGTGAAATCAGTCAAGAAATCTCACCATTAGGAGGCCGAAATGTCGACCGTAGCTGACCTTCCCCAGATCGCCGAGTGCTCCGTTGACGGGTGCTCCTACAACACCGAACACGCCTGCCACGCGGGTGCCATCACTATCGGCGGTGCAAGCTCCGCGAGCTGCGCAACGTTCATTCCCCTTAGCGTCAAGGGGGGACTGGACAAGGTAGTCGCCGAGGTTGGCGCGTGCCACCGCTCCGACTGCTCGCACAACTCTCACCTAGAGTGTGGCGCGGCGTCCGTGCGCATTGGGGCGGGACCTGACAACGTGAGTCACCCTGGATGCCTTACATTCGAGTCGCGCTGACCGGATTTCATTTCGTTTGAATTCCCGGAAATTCAGTGGAAACGCGTTCGTGGGGCAAATAGTGCACGAACGCGTTTCTTAATTTTTTGGCACGAGGCGCGGGAATCTCGTGGCATAATTCTTGCAGGTGCCCCGGCGGCGGAGACGACGTAAGTCATCAACCCCCGCCGGGGCATCGTTGCTTGCAGGGCGGGCCTAGTCCACGACGCCGTAGAGGCGGTCGCCGGCGTCCCCCAAACCGGGGACGATGTAGCCCTTTTCGTTCAGCCGCTCGTCGACTGCGGCAACGACGATTTTGACGCTGGCGCCCGTGCCCTCGATCGCCTCGCGCACGGCTTCGATGCCCTCGGGCGCTGCGAGCAGGCACACGGCAGTGACGTCACGGGCGCCCAGTTCGAGCAGGTATTCGATAGCCATGATCAGTGTGCCGCCGGTTGCGAGCATGGGGTCGATCAGGAAGCACTGACGTCCGCGCATGTCATTGGGCAGGCGGTTTGCGTAGGTGACGGCCTCCAGCGTCGTTTCGTCGCGCAGCATTCCCAGGAACCCGACTTCGGCGGTCGGCAGGAGTTTGACCATGCCGTCCAACATGCCAAGGCCGGCACGCAGGATCGGGACGACGATGGGACGAGGGTCTGCGATGTGCGTGCCGGTGGTCGTCGCAACCGGCGTGGTCACCTCAACCTGTTCGACGCGCACGTCGCGGGTTGCCTCGTACGCCAAAAGTGTCACCAATTCTTCAACCAAACGTCTGAAGGTCGGGGAATCGGTGTTCTTGTCGCGCAAGACGGTGACTTTGTGAGCAATGAGGGGGTGGTCAGCTACGTGAAGTTCCATAGTTCTTACGCTACCGTCAAAGGCCAGCCTTCGTCGGCGACTTTAGCCCGGATTGCGGGGGTGATCGTTCGCTCGTTGGGTTATGAAAGCCACCGATGCCACACTTGTGACGTGACGCCCCTTGACCTAGCCGCCGATGCTGCACGCCAGAGCGCCTGGATGCGGGAAGCGATGGCGCTCGCTGACCGCGCGCAAACCGCGGGAGATGTCCCTGTGGGGGCATTGGTCGTCGGGTCCGATGGCGAGATTCTGGGCCGCGGGTGGAACGATAGGGAAGCGCGATGCGACCCCACCGGCCACGCCGAGGTGATGGCGCTGCGGCAGGCCGCTACCGCAGTGGGGCGCTGGCGACTTGCCGATGCGACGCTGGTCGTCACGTTGGAACCCTGTGCAATGTGTGCGGGCGCCGCGCTCGGGGCACGGATCCGGCGGATTGTGCTTGGCGCCTGGGACGAGAAGGCGGGAGCATGCGGGTCAGTCTGGGACATAGTTCGCGACCGGCGAATGAACCATTGGATTGAGGTGGTCCCGGGCGTATTGGCCGACGAGTGCTCCGCCCAACTATCGGCCTTCTTCCTAGAGCGGCGCGGTGATCCGCGGCAACAATAGTGCGCTCGATTGGGAATTCCGCCCACTTCACGGTAGTCTAGCGGGCGCAAGGTAGCGTGTCCGAGCGGCCTAAGGAGCACGCCTCGAAAGCGTGTGTGGGTGAAAGTCCACCGTGGGTTCAAATCCCACCGCTACCGCCAAATATGTGGAGCCCGTCCCGTCTGGGGCGGGCTCCACATGTTTATCTGACGGAGGGGGATTTGGGAGGAGCGAGCGTCTGCGAGCGACGGCTCCCACCGCTACCGCCAAATATGTGGAGCCCGTCCCGTCTGGGGCGGGCTCCACATGTTTATCTGACGGAGGGGGACTTGGGTTATAGGCCAAGAGTGATGATGGAACTGTCATCTACGCCACCGCCGAAGACGCCACCGTTGCAGTCCAGCCACACGAAAGTGGCGTGGGCTTTCTCACCGTCATGGACGCCCAGATGCACCGACCGTCTTCGACTGCGAACTCGACTTGCCGACTGTGGCCGACGTCGTAAAGGCTGTGTGAGGAGAACCATGTTTGGAGGGCAAGCGCGAATTTGACAGTCCGATGGCTCTTGGTCTCGTTCCTGCTGGTGAGCGTCGCTGTCCTGGCATGGCGGCGGGTGGTGAATGCCTCGTGCTCAGATGGGTCACCACGAATTATGTCGAATTGACTCAAGGTGAAGTACGCATTCTCCACACTCGGGGTCTTGGATTGGAGCATTCTCGTTGTGACGGTAGTTTCGCTGATGGACGTCATCCCCTGCGTGTCAGGGTGAGCTGAGGCCAGCGGTCTACAGCAAATACGCCCGCAGGGCGAGTTGAAGGATCACCTGTTTGGTGAGCTCGATGTCTTTGATCACACCGGTCGTGGCCATCGATGGTTAAGTGGCGCAGGCAGCGTGGCGCCGG
Organism: Rarobacter incanus; assembly: GCF_006715765.1. Classification (NCBI taxonomy): domain Bacteria; kingdom Bacillati; phylum Actinomycetota; class Actinomycetes; order Micrococcales; family Rarobacteraceae; genus Rarobacter; species Rarobacter incanus. The sequence goes on along the minus strand of NZ_VFNV01000001.1, from coordinate 1,300,967 downwards.
CTTGTTCGAGGGTGAACAGCCCTGTGACCCGGTCGGATCGCCATCGAGGGAGCGGGCGGAGATTGCGAGGCTGCGTCGGCCACTCGTGAAGGCCGGGCAGGAACTCGTCATGGACGAGTTCGTCAATGCGTGTAACAATCGCCACCGGCAATCGGGAATCGGACCGCGCGCGCATGCCGGTGTCCACTAAGGGCATGCCGACCCGATAGACCGCGACCAAGACGCGGCACTCGATAGCGCTCGTCGCGCGCACCCGGACCGTTTCGGAATCCGCGCGCAAACCCGACCCACGACCCTCGATCGCGATCTGGCGCCGTTCGCTGGGTCCGGTGGCGATCGGGTGGCGCTGACGCGGGCGCGCCAGTTGCACCCTTCATGGTTACTGTGTAAGCATGGTTCAATACTTACGCGGTAACTAAGGAGGGATCATGTCGATTCGGCACGCATTCTTGGCCCTGCTCTCCGAGCGCCCCATGAACGGATACCAACTTCGCCAGGAGTTCGACACTCGCACCGGCGGCGCCTGGCCGCTCAACATCGGTCAGGCATACACGACCCTGGGGCGCCTTGAGCGCGACAGATTGGTGGTGAAAAGGGATGCGGACGAGGCCTCCGGCGACGTATTCACTCTCTCCGATCAGGGGCGAGCCGAAGCCACGCGGTGGTGGCAGTCGGCAGTGGGGCGCGACGCCCCGGCCCGCGACGAGGTCGCGATCAAGCTAGCGCTCGCGGTCACGGTTCCTGGCGTGGACGTGCAGGCGGTCGTGGCCGTCCAACGCGCCGAAACCATGCGAGCGTTGCATGAATACACGCACCTGAAGCTGACGACGATGGAGGCCGCGGGAGGGCTGGGGCGCGCGGATCTGGCTTGGAGTCTGGTTCTGGATTCCCTGATATTCAAGGCCGAAGCAGAGACCAGGTGGCTCGACCACATCGAGGGAACCCTGGCCAGGGCGGAACGCGATTCGCACGCGAGTGCGGCAGTTCCCGTCGAGCCCGGCGCTCCGCCCAGCGCCAGGTCCGCACGGCAACAGCGCCCCGCTATGGAGGGTGCATCCAAGGTGATTCGGGGCGCCTCGACTCGCGACTCGCAGGGGGAACCGCGATGATGCCCGCGCGCGCCGCAGCTGGCGTTCCAGAAACAACGCTGGTCGTTCCAGCGCTGGAACTTATCGACATCACCCGCACATACGGCACGGCCGAGAATCAGGTCCATGCCTTGCGCGGCGTGAGCCTGACGGTGTGTCCCGGGGAACTCGTCGCCGTGATGGGGCCCTCCGGATCGGGCAAGTCCACGCTTCTAACGATCGCCGGCGCGCTTGAGATAGCGAGTGCGGGCACCGTGCGCATCGGCGGCCACAGCGTCGGCCAGCTTTCGGCGACAGAGCGGGCAGCGGTGCGCCGCCGGAACGCCGGATTCGTATTCCAGGATTACAACCTGATCCCCGCGCTCACTGCCGGCGAAAACGTGGCATTGCCCTTAGAACTTGACGGGCGCCGCCCGCGGGCCGCCCGGCGCGAGGCGCGGCGCGCGCTCATGGAGATCGATGCTGTCGAACTCACGGACAGGTTTCCCGACGAGATGTCCGGTGGTCAACGTCAGCGCGTGGCGATCGCGCGTGCGCTTGTGGGCTCAAGGAGGTTGATTCTGGCGGACGAGCCCACCGGCGCCCTTGACTCCGTCACCGGAGAACTTGTGATGCGCCTGTTGCGGTCCAGGATCGATGCCGGGGCTGCTGGGGTTCTGGTGACGCATGACGCCCGGTATGCCGCATGGGCGGACCGCACGATCTTCTTGCGCGATGGGCAGGTCGTGCAGTCGGCGGCGACTCCCGGTGGGCCGGAGACCCTGCTGGGGGTGGGATTGCAGTGACCGCACATGCGCGCCACGGCGCCCTGCCGGGCGCGATGGGGTCTTCCCCGGGCAAGGATTCCGATGGCCGTCGGCGGCACCTGAGAGGTGGCGCGCGGGTGGCTAATTCACGCCGCGGGCGTTGGCACGTGGCGCTTCGATACGGGGCGCGGCAAGCGCGGCGCTCCAGGGGGCGGTCTGCCCTCATTGTCGTCATGGTCATTCTCCCCGTGGCCGTTGCTGCATTCGCTGCGGTGATGATCTCCTCCCAGCAGGTCACCTGGAACACCACCCTTGCCCGCGACATCGGTCCCGAGGCGACCGCGAGGGTTCACTACGTGTCCGGCGTGGCGGTCAGGCAAAGCGCGGATGCGAAGTACGACTACCCGGCGGGCACCGACACCGGTCAGGCGCAGGATGATAGTTCCCCGGTCGCGGTCACCGCGGACGCTGTGCGGGCACTTCCTGCCAAAATCTCCGCGACGCTTGGCTCGGGAGCGGACGTGACATCGATCTATCGGTTCCCGCGGCGACTCACCGCGGGCGACGCGAGCGTAGACGGGGAATTGACGGCCACTACCTGGACGACGGCGACGCGAGCGCTGTACGCGGTCAAACAGGGCGAACTGCCGTCTGTGCCCGGGCAGATCGCGCTCTCTGGCGAAATCGCGGATAGGTTGGGGATCGTTTCCGGCCAAACGATTACTGCGGTGGCATCGCAGACGTTTGGAACATCGGTGAACGTGCCTGATGCGACGTACACAGTAACTGGAATCCTCAGCCCCACCGCGGGCACCAGGTCCGTGTATCCGGCAGACGCCGTCACGCTATCCGCCGACGCGGCACAGGCTGCGCAGGAAATCGCGTCGGCCCTCACCACCCAGGGTCAGCTCTACCAGGGCAGCGGTCAATACGGGCTCGATTGGTTGGTCGCGGGAGCACCCGTCGATTGGGGTAGCGTACGCGCGCTCAACGAGGTCGGGGCAACCGCGGTCAGCCGCGCTGTTGATCCTGCGGCGACGCTGCCCGGGGAGGCAGATACCTCGTGGCAAGACCAGCAGACTCACACGGAACAGCTATGGGTTTTGCTGATCCTTGCCATCGGGCTGGCCCAGGCCATCTTGATGGTGGGTCCCGCCTTTGCCGTGGGCGCGCAGCGCGCTGAGAGGGACCTGCTGACAATGGCGGTCAATGGTGCCGACAGGCGGACCCTGACCGCGGTGACTCTGGGTGGTGGCGTAGTGCTGGGTGCCGTTGCGTCGCTGATCGGCGTTGCATTGGGCGTTGCGGGAGTCCTCATCGGGTGGGCGTTTGCGCCAGGGTTCGTGACCAACCTGGTGATTCCGTCGCAGTTGTTGGTAGTCATTGCGATTGCAGGCATTGTGATGGCGGCCGCGGCCGCGTGGATACCCGCGATGACGGCCGCGCGCAGAATGTCGGTTGCGCCGAGCGAACGTCCCCTCAAGACCGCGCGGTCGCGGCCGAGCGTCCTGTCGTGGCTGGGAATCGCGCTCGCGGCCGCGGGGGCCGGCGCAACGAGCGTGGGAGCCGTGATGGCATCCCGTTACCTTCTTATCATCGGGGTCGCCGCCTTAGAGGTCGGCCTGATCATGATGATTTCGCTCATTATTACCGCGATCGCTACGGTGGCGCGCCGCCTGCCAACCGCGCTGCGCTACGCGGCCCGCGATGCGGCGAGGCATATGGCCCGTACCGTGCCAGCAGTGGCCGCGATTGTGGCGGCCACCGCTAGCATGACCGCTGTGGCGATCCACCAACACTCCATGGCGCGCTTCGAAGTCGTTGCACGCCCGTGGGCCTTGCCGGCCGGAACCATCGCGGCCTTCGTGGATGGCACTGAGCCGCCATTGAGCGATTCCAACATTGCGACGATCGCCGACGCCGTACGCGGCCAGTTCCCCGATGCGGGTGCCACCCACGCGCTCGGGATCGCCATGCTGGACGATCAATGGCAGCTGGCTGGGTGGGCGACACCGTTGTCCTACGACGACGACACCAGCTACCCCCTCGGATACTCGTTCGTGACCTCGCGGCCCGCGGTGGACAACTACTTCGGGCCCATTCCGACATCAATTGCGGTCGATGACGGCAGCTCCTTCGATGCGTTGGCCGGGGAGGGCGAGTGCCCGGGCGCCGCTGCGGCGCTACGCTCCGGCAAGGCGGTTGTGCCGGTTGGCACAGTGAGCCCGAACGGAACCGCGTCATTCACCTGGAGCGCCAATTCACGAAGCGGTGACCTCAATGCACCATCCGATTTTGAAGCGGAAAGCGATGTTCCTGCGGTGGAATGCGATGCCATGGGCAGGGGGAGCGTGTCCGCGGTCATACCGCCCGCCGTCGCTAAATCGCAGGGTGCCAGCGTCGAGCGCCGGATAGTTGTGGTGCAAACCGGCGCGGCTGCGGTCACATCGAGTCAGGTTGAGGCGATTGCTCGGGCGGCACGTTCGCCTGCCAACGCGGGTGATGCTGTTGACATCACGGTCACCGCCGATCCGGGACCTAATGCGTCAGCCGACGACGAGGCGGTCAAGGGCACATGGATCATGCTGGGAATTGCCGCAGCTTTGGTGCTTGCCTCCGCCTGGATCTCGACGTCACTATCGATCTCCGAATCGCGCCCGGACCTTGCCACCATGGCCGCCGTCGGAGCCTCGCCGCGGCTTCGCCGGCGTGTGGCGGCCGGACAGGCCGGGTTCATCGCGGTGACTGGTTCGGTGCTGGGAAGCGCCGGTGGAATAATTCTCGGCGTTGCGCTGACGCTGGCCGATCGAGCCCAGTATGGGCCCCTGATGACCGTGGTCATCCCGTGGTGGCAACTCGGCCTTGCGGCCGCAGTGGTGCTCGCGACGGTAATTGTGCTCGCAGCAGCACTGACTCGTTCGCGCATGGAGATGGTCAGGCGAATCGAGTAAACGCCGCGGGCCGATGCGCCGCGGGTCGAACCGAGTGCCCGGGGCGCATCCGCAATCGCTGAACAATCGCTGGACGCCCAGGGGTCGAGGCGCCGAATCGATGCGCGCTCGCGGGCCGTATGCGGTTTACTTCTCCGTCTTGGCCTCGGCCACCGTTGGGTGCAATTGCTTGCTGGGGGTCAGCGTGTCGATGGGGGCGCAGCCGGGCAGATCCTCCATGGGCGTGCCCGACTTGATGGTCACCGATTTCTCGTCGATCAGGCCGTCGAAGCTCGCGCCCACGGTGAGGTCGATGGAAACGCTCGTGCGGTCGTCGTAATCCAGGACTGCGCCGGAGATGTGAGCGGCCAGCGTGTACGCGCGCGCGATCCCCTTAGCTCCGTAGCTAATGCGCGCGTTGGCCACGTTGTCGTCGACGTTTCCGGTGGCAGTGATCTGGAAACCGAGCTTTTCGAGTTGTTGGGCCGTTGTCGCCGCTAGGCCCTTGCGATCGGAGGAGTTGAAGACCCGTACCTTGATCTTGCGGTAACCCACGGGCTTGGTCTTTCCTTCTGCCAGGCAGGCCGGGGTGATCGGCGCGTCCGTTGGGACGGCGGTGGACGAAAACCCGGTAGCAAACGGTACGTTGATCGCGTTGTTGTACACCGCGACGGCAAGCAATGCGGCCAGCACCATGAACGCGATCAACGATCCGAAAACGACCGACTGGCGGGCGCGTTTGCGGCGAATGCGCTGCTTGCGGGCGCGGGCGACCGGGTCAACCTGCGTAGTCGTGGGTGTGGGCACCTCGTCAACCTATCAATCCGTCAGTCGGTGAGTATCAGCACGCGCGCGTGCAGTAGATGTCTTTGTTGTAGGGCCGCCCGCAGCGCGCGGTGCAGTCCGTCTTCGAGGTACATGACCCCGCGATACTGCACCACGTGGGCGAACAGGTCGCCGTAAAACGTCGAGTCCTCTGCCAAAAGGGTATCAAGGTCTAGCGTGCGCTTTGTCGTGACGAGTTGGTCCAGGCGGACCTGGCGCGGGGCTATGGCGGACCAGTCTTTCGTGGATTCAAGACCATGGTCGGGATAAGGGCGCTCGTCCCCAACCGCGCGGAAGATCATGGGGACATTCTAAGCGGACAGGCTGACATTTTTCCGGCGGCAGGAACTCCGCTTGCCGCGCGACGGCCAGCGCCGCGGCCTGAGGAGTAAAAAATACTGTAACGACGCTTGACTGGTGTAAGATATCCGTTGCGAGTGTCGATCTTGAGGAAGATCGCCTTCGATATCCCCTAGGAGGTGGCAATTGTGTTCATGAAGAAACCGCAGCGCAGAAAGATCTCCGATCTGTCCGCTATGGCCCCGAGATCGGGCATTCGTGACGTATTTGATAAATGCGACGACTACGACTCCGTGATCTCGTTCGCGGTTGGGGAGCCGGGTTTCACCGCTCCCGCGCACGTCGCCGCCGCCGGATGCGGCGCTATCGAAGCGGGCCGCACGCACTACACCAACGTCTTGGGCATCGACGAGTTCCGCCTCGCCGTTTCCGACTATTCCCGCAAGGTTAAGGGCCTGCGGTACGACCCCGCGACCGAAATCCAGGCGGTTCCGGGCGCGACACTGGGTCTTTACCTTGCGTTGCGCGCAACGGTGGACCCGGGCGATGAGGTCATCTTGTGCTCTCCGCATTTCACGTCATACGATGCGCAGATTCTGCTGTGCGGGGCCACGCCGGTATACGTACCGTTGCGTGCTGAAAACGGCATGCGCATGGACGCGAACGACATCGCCGCCGCCATCACCGACCGCACGCGAGCAATAATCGTCAACTCTCCCTCCAACCCCACCGGTGCGGTGACTCCCTTGACGGAGTTGGCGCGTATCGCCGAACTGTGCGTCAGGCACGACATGTGGGTGATTTCCGACGAGGTCTACCACCCGTTCGTCTATGGCGCTGAGTACGCGGCGGAGCGCGGCACCGGGCCGTCAGGCGCGCAGGCTCCGGCCGCAGCGCGTTATGGCGCGGGGCGCCCCGTGGGCGAAGGCGTCAGCGCTCCCAGCATTGCGCTGTGCGATGGGATGAAGGACCGCGCGATAGTGGTCGATTCGCTCTCGAAGACGTACGCGATGACCGGATGGCGGATCGGCTACATGCTGGCGCCCCGGCACGTCATCGCCGAAACTTCGAAACTGGCGGAGCTGATCAACTCGTCGAACAACGCCCCGGCCCAGTACGCCGCGGTCGCCGCGCTCACGGGGGTGCAGAAAGAGGTCGGCGCCATGCGCGGCGCGTACGATGCGCGCAGGCGATTGGTCATGGAGGCGCTGGCAGACTGCCCCGGCTTGACGTGCGTCGCGCCGCAGGGCGCTTTCTACGCCTTCGTCGACGTGACCGGGACGGGACTGACCTCGCAGCGGTTCGCGGACCTGTTGCTAGAAGAAGAGCGCGTGGCCGTGATCCCTGGTGAAGCCTTCGGTGCCGCGGGTGCAGGCTTTGTGCGGATCAGCTATGCGGGTGATGACCAGGAGATCCGCGAAGGAATGCGGCGCATCGTCGAGTTTTCGCGGCGCCATGCGATGGTCGCTTACGCTTAACCTATGAACGAACGGCCGATTTCCACCGGCAAGCTGTCTCGCGTTCCGCAATCTGAGGTCATCGATCAGGTCGACCGCGCCATAATCGAGGTACTCACTGCCGACGGCAGGGCCACGCTGGCGAAATTGTCCGATAAGACCGGGCTTTCGGTGTCGGCCGTGCAGTCGCGCGTGCAAAAGCTCGAGAGGCGAGGCATCATTGCCGGCTACCGCGCCGTTGTCGATCACGAGGCGCTGGGCACGCCGATTTCGGCGTTCGTGTCGGTTACGCCCCTGGACTACTCGCAGCAATCGCAGATACCCGCACGCCTGGCGGAGATCGCGGGGGTCATGTCCTGCTATTCGATTGCAGGTGCCCCGAGTTACATGCTGTTGGTCCGCACCCAATCTCCCAGCCATCTCGAAGATTTGTTGAACACGATCCACGCCAGTGTCCCCGTTTCGACGCAGACGACACTCATATTGCAGGCCTACTTCGAGGAGTAGCGGCACTGCGGCCGGGCCGAATGCTCGACCCGGCCGGGAGATGCGGGCCCGGTCGGCCCCGGCCGCTCCGCGTGCAGCGGGCTCCTTATGGGCTATTTTTCGAGCGCGGGGGCGGAGGCCTCGTCGTTTGATGCCGCAACTACGCTGCGCCGCCGTCCGTAACTCAGCCAAATGACCAACCCGATGCCCAGCCAAATGAGAAAGCGCATCCACGTCGTCACGGTGAGATTTGCCATCAGCCACAGGCAGGCGACCCCGGAAATGATCGGGAGGGTCGGGGACCAGGGGACGCGGAAGCCGCGTTTTAGGTCGGGGCGGGATTTGCGCAGAATTGGTATACCGAAGCTGACGAGCACAAATGCGGACAGCGTACCGATATTGATCATTTCTTCGAGCAACTCGACCTTGGCTACGCCCGCGATCAGCGCCACAATGACACCGACGATGATCTGGAGGCGGACCGGGGTGTGGAAGCGAGGGCTGGTCCTGGACAAGCCGCGGGGGAGCAGCCCGTCGCGGCTCATCGCGAATACAACCCGCGTTAGGCCCAGGAGCAGGACCATCACGACCGTGGTCAGGCCGATTAGGATCCCGACGGATATGACTTTGCCCGCCCAGGTGGCCCCGACGAGCTCGAACGCCGTTGTCAACGAGGGCGTGCCGCTGGCCGCAAGGTCTTTGTAAGAGACCATGCCCGTCACAACCAAAGTCACCAAAATGTAGAGCACCGACACCATGGCTAGCCCGCCCAGAATGCCTCGCGGCAGGGTCCTTTGGGGGTCCTTGGCCTCTTCGGCCGTCGTCGCTACAACGTCAAAGCCGATGAAGGCGAAGAAGACCAGCGCGGCCGCGGACAGTATCCCCACGATGCCGAAGGTTGACGGGGTCAGGCCCGAGAGGAATGCGAAGAGCGGCTGCTCCATGGCCGTCTTGTGCTCCGCGGGCTGCGATGGTGGCACGAATGGTGTGTAGTTTTGCAGCTTGATGTAGCCCGCCCCGGCGACAATGACAAAGAGCGTGATGCCGACCTTGAGGATCGTGAAGATGTTCGTGACGCGGGTGCTGAGCTTTGTTCCGATGACCAGCAGCGCGGTAAATATGCCAACGATCAGGATGGGGCCCCACGTCGCCTCGATCCCCCCGATGTGAAAGGTGAGGGGAATCTCGACGTTGAACAGCCGGAAGGCGTCGGCCAGGTAGACGCCCCAGAACTTCGCGATGACCGATGCGGCGAGGAGCATCTCGAGGATCAGGTCCCAGCCAATTATCCAGGCGACCAATTCGCCCATCGTTGTGTACGAATAGGTATAGGCGGAGCCGGAGACCGGCAGCGTGGAAGCGAATTCTGCGTAGCACATTACCGCCAGGCCGCACACGATCGCCGCGATAACGAACGAGAGAATGACCGAGGGGCCCGCATAATTCGCGGCTGCCGTGGCCCCCACCGAGAAGATGCCTGCGCCGACCGCCACCGCGACCCCCAGGGTTGCCAGATCCCAGGCTGTCAGCTCGCGCTTGAGCGAACGCGTCGGGTCTTGCATGGCGAGCATCGACTGTTCGACGGGTTTGCGCCGGGTGATGGCGGATCCCACGTCGTTCGCCAACGTCGATACCGACGCTAGCGTCGCCGAAAACCAACTAGGTGCTGACATCGTTGTCTCAATTCAATGTGCGGTACTTGGACACTATTTGTTCCAATAACTGTGGCGCACCAGTGCGGCTGCTTGGCGGCCCATTTGTCCTAGATCGGCGGCCGCGCCGCCGCCTACTGTTCCGTCAGCGCTGCGGGGCACCTTCCGCGGTCGTCACGCGGAATCGCACCTTGCCCGTTTTCGACACGGCCGTGGCTTCGAGTATCACCTCGTTCGTCGCCGGGTCACCACGCCAGTACACGTTGCCCAAGTACGTGCAACTCGAAGCCTGGCCGATAGTCCCGCAGAAGACAATGTCACCACCCCCGTTTATCTCGGCACCTTGGCGCTTGGCCCTCTTCAAGGACCTGAAGAAGGCCCGAACCTTCTTGGCGTCCTTCTTGGTCACAGTGTGCTTCCGAATTTTCTTCCACGAGCCGGACCTGCCTGCTTTGACAAGCGCCTTGAACGCCCTCTGGCCTTCTTTGTGCTCACTGGGCGCGGCGCGGCGAAGGGTGGCCGGTGCGTCGTCCTGGCGGCCCGAGTCATTGATCTGCGCGGTGACTGAGGCCGCGGGAGCAACGCCGCCCTGCAGAACCTGCGGAGCGAGGGCGCTGGCGGGCGCCGCCCCGGCACCGGCCAGCGCGATGGAAGCAAGAATTGCGGTGGCCGCGACGATATGTTTCCGAAATGTCAGCATGGGGCAGTGAGTATCGAGTCTCATGGACCTATGTTGCCTCAGTTTGAACGGACGAGCAACTGCGCGGCGGCGCGGCCTATGATGTCTCAATGGCAACAAAAAACCCCGGAACCACTGGGGTCCCGGGGTCTTGTCGCGGAGGATGGGGGATTCGAACCCCCGAGGGCTTTTAACCCAACACGCTTTCCAAGCGTGCGCCATAGGCCACTAGGCGAATCCTCCGGGCGGCGCGCAAGCGCACCAGCCACAAAAGGATACCGGAGTCGACGCCGATTAGACGAATCGTTCGCGAAACAACGATCGCGGCCGGGTCTACGCCCAAGACTGGTGGGGCCCTATTCGCCAGCAATCGTGCCGGTCTCTTCCAGCATGCGCAGGGTCGCTATGACCCGTGGATTCTCGTTCGGGTCGGGGTCGATTCCTAACTCCGTGTAGATCGAATTCACGTGGTTTTGGACGGACTTGTCGGCGATTCCGAGCCGTTCGGCAATCCCCGCGTTGGACAACCCCTGGGCCAAGAGGCGCAGCACCTCGTAACGTCTCGCGCTCAATGCGGCAACGGAGGTTCCAACCCGGGGCCGCGCCTTGTCCACGAGACCGGGATCAAGAACCTGCCGACCGGCCGTGGTGCGTCGGATCGCAGCTAGCAGCATGGTGACCGACACGCACGAGTTCTTTGACAGGTAAGACCACTTCCCCTGCATGCCCTGCGGCAGGTCCAGCAGCAGTTCCATCGCGTTGTGCGCGGACAGTAGCAGGACGCGCAGTTTGCTGTCCCGGCGCTGCAATGACAGGCCCAAGGCGATGCCGTTGCCATCGGGCAGCGAGATATCCATGAGGACGATGTGTGCGGAACCGGGGAGGATTTGGGTGCGGGCGGCTTGGGCGGTCGCGCACGATGCAACCAGCGTCATGCCGGGTGTGGCGTTGATAGTCGCAACCAGCATTTCCCGGAAAAGGTTGTTGTCCTCAACGATTGCAACACGGATTCCCTCGCGCGCGATCTCATTTTGGGATCGTGCTGAACCCGATTCCAATTCCGTTTCATCAGCCATGGTGTCATTATTGCTGATGGCGCATTCAACGCATGGTAATGAGGCCCGGTTAGGGTGAAAGATCCAGCGGCGTGCGTAAAGTGTGGGGAAGCGAGGGCGTTCCTCGCGCAACGATGAGCGAATCGACTACGATCCAACGGCCCGCGGCGCGGGCGCGGCCAAGCGCCTAAGGAGTTTTCATGGCGATCAGCGCTAAAGAGCGGCAATGGCACGCGGCTTTCGGCATCAATGTGGAACCGCCTAGCCCCGCCGATGAGTTGGACCGGCGATGGGTTTTCTATTCGATTTTAATGATCGGTTCGACATTCATCGCCATGGGCCTTGTGCAGGCGTATTACCTGGCCGGGCAATCGAGCGGTCCATCCAACATCCACGGCCTCTTGTGGACGCGAATTCTGGCGTCGGTGACGCCGTTGGTGGTGGCTTCTTGGGCTATCTCGCGATTGGATCTGCCCCGGATATCTGGCCTGCGTCAGCGCGTGATCCTGGGCGGCGCCGTCGTGGTGTTGGGAGCCGCCGCGAGGATCGGGTTGCAGGCCCTGTTGCGCATCTATGTCACCACCGATGGAATCATCATCGCATTCGAGCTTATGGGCGGAATTCTGATGTACGGCGTGGCCACCATTTTCGCGACGGGGTCAATGCGTCATCAGCGGCGTGAACGCCAGCTCGCGGCCGAAGCGCAAGCCGCCAAGCTGGCGCAAATTGTCGCGACTGAGGCCCTGCGCGAAGAGGAGATGCGAGTTCACCGCACCGTTTCCGAAGCGTTGCATGGTTCCGTTCAGCAGCGCTTTGTCGTCATGGAAGCGGAACTGACCGGTGTCATGCGGAGAATGACGGGGGAATGCCCGGAGAGGGCCGAGGTGACGGTCAGTTTAGAGGCGATCCGCGCCGAGTTAGCGAATATCAGGGACGAGACCATCCGCGCCACAAGCCGTCTCCTGTCACCGGACGGCCTCGAGGTGGGATTGCGGGGCGCCATCCGTCTTCTGCTGGGGCGCCTCCCAACGCATATAGAGGCCTCGTTCTCTGTCGATGCGGCTGTGCGTCAATTGGACGACTTCACTGCCAGCAGCATTTCGTCGGAAACGAGGATGCTGCTGCTGCGGTTCGTCGAGGAGGCGCTCACCAACGCCCTCAAGCACGGACACGCGCGAAAGGTCGCGGTCTCGTTCGGGGCCGAGAACGATGCGACTGGCTGCCCGAACGCGCTTCTTGTGCAGGTCGCCAACGACGGGAGGCCATGGTCCCCGGGGGCCGACGAGGGGAGCGGCCTCGGTGGCCTGCGGCGCCGCGCCAAAATTGCCGGGGGCGATCTTGAAACCGGACTCGACGTTGACGGCATGACAGCCGTCGCAATGCGATTGCCGCTGTGATCCGTCGATCGGGCCCAATTCCGCTGGTCGAGTGGCCCGCACGGCGGGCCGGCGGAAAACTATCCCGGTCCCTTGAAACCATGAGCGTGTCGACACGGTGAAAGCATGCCGGGCAGTGAACGGTAGCGGGTTGGTGACGGCAAAGAACCCCGCCGGTAACTGAATCCGGCGGGGTTCGGAGCGCATACCTTCTACGCAGTTTCGCCTGGTAGAACCGAAGGAGCCCCAGTCGTGGTGTTAAGCAATTGGCACATTTCAACGACCACTGAGGTTCCGCCTTCATCCCACCTAACACCGCCCCAGTTCGCATAAATTGGATTCGACGCGTTCGAAGCATTGCGCAGCCCAGCCCAGTGTGCTGGTTCGGCGGTCTGATTGATGCCAGCAAGGTATCCACGCGCTGTTTCATCCGCGGAACCTCCCCACACCTGCTCGCTGCAGTCCCACTTGTATCCCGACACTGGGTAGTTGGCGTTCGTGTACATGCGCGCATTGTTGGCACTTGAGGGGGTACAGTCCTGGCCAGTGCGTGTACCACAAGAGTGAATCTCGCCCGAGCTCCGTGACCAGTAGTCCCCGTGTGAAAGCCCAAAGGTCTGTTCCTGCCACCACTGTGCAAAGCCGCCCTGGCCGGGCACCTTAATGGTCTTCGTCGAACCGTCCGCGGTCACATACGTCCCAGTCACGGTCGGTCCACCGCCCGACGCCGTCTTCAACGGCCGGAAGTGGTTGCTGCCCTCCTCAAGGAACCCGTTCGCGACCCCCCAGTCGTTAAGTGCTTCCGCCACGCCCGGGACATAGAATGTCTCAGTCTTGGTGGTGCTCCAACCTGATGCGGGCTGAGTAGTGAACCTTTGCAGCAACGACCATGTCTTGTTCGGCCACTGCACCGTCTCAGCCGGCACGAGCCCCCAGTCGATCTCTTCGGCAGTTGGTTTACGCACGCAAACCTTTGTCACCCCGCAGGCCGCATCCCTACTCCAGACGCCGGCGACGGTGGAGATCGTCAAGCAGTTCGCAATCGGGTTACCAAACACGTCATTGCAGGTCGCATACCCGTTGCCCGTCCCAGGGGTGGTTGGCGTTGACGGCGTCGCGGGGTCCGGCGTACCGGGGTCATTCAACGTGGCTTTGCCGCTCAGCTTCTTCACACCGGAAGACTTAGCCTTCGCGATTCCGGTGCCCACGGCCTGCACGCGCCATTTCTTATAGGCTTGAGCTTCCGCCGCAGTAATGGTCACAGCCACGTTAGCTTTCGACCTGTTCGGCGCCGTGTACGTACGGACGGTCACCCACGAGGCGCCCGAGTACCGTTGCAGCAGCACCTTGCGACCGTAGGCTGGTGACACGGCCACCGTGTCCTTCACGGCCTTACCCTTCGTCACCTTGGCCGAGGAATCCCACCCGGACAGTTTTGTGGTCAGCAGTCGCGCGGACGCCTTCGCCGACCCCACGCCCGCAACCTTGACGCGCACCGACCCCGGACGCTTCGAACGAAACGACACGACCCCCACGTAGGCGCCCTTGCCAACCGACCAGCGCACCGCCACCCGCTTGCGCTGATCAGCCCCGCCGGACTTCACGCTGCCGGCCGGCCGATAACGAACCACCACCCACCGCACTGCATCGGCGCGCGGGGCACGAACCACCACCCTCACCTCGGCCCGCACCAACCGCGGCCCCACCTGCTTAGCGCTCACCTTGACAAAGACGCCCCGCGACACCGCGCCCGCAGGCACCGCCCCCACGCCCGCAGGCACAGCCCCCGCAGCCACCGCGCCCGCGGGCATCGCGCCCGCGGCTAACGCGCATCCCACCACGGCGGCCACCGCCGACCTCGCCACCGGACGCCAGCCACACCGCACCACGACACACCCCAATCCACTAGACGCCAACACCGGGCCAAGAAACCTAAACACCCAAGCCTAATACGTCAGGCCCCGCTTCCGCCCCCGGCGACCGGAGCGACCATGGACGATCCGGCCCGCTTGCGCCCCGGCGCCCGAAGCGACCATGGACGATCCGGCCCGCTTCGAAAACTAACCACCACGACAGGCGCGATCGAACGGTTGAGCAACACGACGATCCGCCCCGGTGCCGGGATAGAAAACACGACGGGCGAAGCCCATCGGGTGCTCGTCGGCGCGCGTCGGGTGTGACCGATCCGGCACCGCATTTGATTCACGGTCCCAGCGAAACTACGGAACCGTAGGTTACGGTGGCGTAGGTAGAACTTTTGGAAGAAGGACGATCGATGACCAACGCGGATGCTTCACCTCAAATCGACGCAATCGAGGGAGGGACGGGGGCCTCGTCGATCGATATAGCGACAGCAAAGCTGCCCGGCTCCGCGCTGGTGTCGGGCCAAACCTCGCAGGCGACCCTGGACTTCCGCAAGGCCCGCGATTTCCTGCTTTCGGTACGCGAGGATTACGACAAGGCGGTCCGGGAGTTTGTGTGGCCCGATCCGCCCCATTTCAACTATGCACTCGATTGGTTCGACGTGGTTGCATCGGATCCGCACACCGCGGACCGGCTTGCCCTGTGGCTCGTCGAAATGGACGGCAGCGAAACCAAGCGGACGTACGCTGACCTGCGGAAACGGTCGAACCAGGCGGCTCACTGGCTACGGGAGCAGGGCGTCGAAAGGGGCGACCGCGTCCTATTCGTGCTCGGCAACCAGGTCGAGCTGTGGGTGCTGTCCCTCGCGATGATGAAGATCGGCGCCGTGCTGATGCCGACGACGACCCTGGCCGACGCCGTGGAATTGCGCCAACGCATCAGCGCGGGCGGCGCGCGCGTCGTCGTTGCGCGCGGCAGTGAATTGGCCAACTACGACACTCTCGGCGACCTAACGGGCGACATGGTGTGCATCACCACCGGCGAAGCGCCCGCGGGTTGGCGCCATTTCGACGAAGAAACGGTGGCGGATCGATCCACCGATTTCACGGCGGAGCAAGCAACCAGCGCCAGCGACCCCCTGTTCATGTACTACACGTCCGGAACGACCGCCGAAGCCAAGCTGGTGGAGCACACGCAGGTTTCCTACACCATCGGTCACCTGTCGACCATGTACTGGATCGGGGTGCGTCCCGGCGACGTGCACCTCAATATCTCGTCGCCGGGCTGGGGCAAGCACGCCTGGTCCAACTTTTTTGCCCCCTTCCACGTTGGCGCGACCGTGTACCTGTTCAACTACGAGCGATTCAACGCGGGCAGGCTGCTGGACGAAATGGAGCGCGCCCGGATCACGAGTTTCTGCGCGCCGCCGACCGTGTGGCGGATGCTCATCCAGGCGGATCTGACGCGCCTCAAACACCCGCCGACATCGGTGGTCGGCGCGGGCGAACCGCTCAACCCGGAGGTCATTGCGCAGGTTGAAGACGCCTGGGGTGTGACTATTCGCGACGGATACGGGCAAACCGAAACGACCCTGCAGATCGGAAACTTTCCCGGACAGCCCGTGAAGTCGGGGTCAATGGGCAAACCGGCGCCTGGGTACGTGGTGACCTTGCGTGACGAGGATGGGGACGAGATCACCGAGCCGGGGCACCCGGGCGAAATATGTCTATCGCTCGATTCGCGGCCAATCGGGCTGACTCCCGGATACGCGAACGCCCCAGAGCGCACCCGCGAGGTTATGCGCGATGGCTGGTACCACACCTCGGATGTGGCCTACCGCGACGAGGACGGCTACATCACCTACGTCGGGCGAACCGATGACGTGTTCAAGGCATCGGACTATCGGATCTCTCCGTTCGAACTGGAATCGGCGCTATTGGAGCACGACTGGGTCGCGGAGGCCGCAGTCGTCCCGTCGCCAGATCCGCTGCGTTTGGCCGTGCCGAAGGCATACGTGACCCTGGTCGAGGGCGTGGAGCCGACCGCCGAGACCGCGCAGGAGCTGTTTGGCTTCTCGCGCGAGCGGCTTTCTCCGTACAAGCGAATCCGCCGCATGACATTCGCATCGGAGCTGCCAAAGACCATCTCCGGGAAGATCCGGCGGGTCGAGTTGCGGGTGCTGGAGGCGGAACTGTACGCGGACCCGTCGGCGCGCCCGGAGGGCGAGTTTCGGGGCTAGGGCGTCCTAGTCGGTCGCTTCGGCGCGGGCCTTGATGCCGGTCAGCATTCTTTGGCTCATCAGGAAGCTGACCAAGGAAACCGGTTCGACGATGGCTGCGGCGAGCGGACCCAAATAGCGATAGCGTTCGCGGACGATGAGCCGCGTGCGCGCGGGTGCCTGCTGGTGAAGCACGAACGCCCACGAGAACTCGAACGGCATCTTCTTGTCGTCGACGCCGGTTCCCGTGAGCACCAGGTGGCTTTCGGGCTCAAGCTCGGCTACCTGCAAATCGACGCCCTTCGCGAGCGAGACGGTGTCGCCAACCGCGATCCCTTGCAGGTCGGGGACGATCTTGTCGGCGGAATGGATATCCAGACCACACAGATTCTCAAGCCAGTCGTAGGAGTAAAAACCAGCGCGGCCGGTGCCGATTTGTGCGATCCACGGCCACACGCGGCTGGGGGCGGTGCGGATGGTGATGGCGCGCGTGGACTGGTGGTCGGCGTAGGCCATCGCCTCGTCGCCAGGCAGATAACCGCCCTCCTCGAGAGGGTCTGCTCCCCAACGCAATGACCAGGCACGGAGCCCGCCCAGCGCAACCGCGCCCGCAATCGACCCGATCGCTAAAAATGTCAGATTCTTGAACGTGCGCGCAGCTTTTGCCATAACTTTACGAAACCACCGTTGCGGCGATATGGCAACCACTAGCGCACAAGATCCGACCCATGCGTTTGCTTAGAGCGTCGGCGCTGTGCGCGGGCGTCGCGGCCGCCGGCGGTCACGATCGCGACGCGGCGCGGCGGAAGCGGGTTGGCGGGCCTCGTCCCGAAGTTGTTCGACATGCCGGGATGTGCGGTACCCTAATGGTCGACCCCTCGCGTGGCGTCATCCTGCTGAACTCCCCCAGGACCGGAAGGTAGCAAGGGTAGGTGGGCTCTGGCGGGTGCGCGGGGGGTCCTTGACATTTCGCGGGCCGATCCGGCTGCATCCGGAGAAGTTGTCCACCGGGGTGTCTATCCGGCTCGCGGTGTCAGGCGAACCGTCTAAAGTTCTAAGGGTGAGTGAAGCCCTGTATCGCCGCTACCGGCCCGAAACGTTCGAAGAAGTGATCGGACAAGAGCACGTGACCGTGCCGCTGATGCGCGGACTTGAGGCCGGCCGGGTGAACCACGCCTACCTGTTCTCCGGGCCGCGAGGATGCGGGAAGACGACGTCGGCGCGGATCCTGGCGCGGGTGCTGAACTGTGCAGAAAACACCGAAGGTCACCACACCGCGGATCCGTGCGGCAAGTGTGAATCCTGCATCGAGTTGGGCCGCGGGGGGTCGGGGAGCCTGGACGTCGTGGAGATCGACGCCGCCAGCCACGGTGGCGTCGACGACGCGCGCGACCTGCGGGAACGGGCCACTTTCAGCCCCTCGCGTGATCGCTACAAGATTTTTATCCTCGACGAGGCGCACATGGTGACCTCGGCGGGGTTCAACGCGCTCCTCAAGATCGTCGAGGAGCCGCCGCCCTACCTGAAATTCATCTTCGCAACCACCGAACCCGAAAAGGTCATCGGAACGATCCGATCGCGAACTCACCACTACCCATTTAGGTTGGTCCCCCCGGAAGTGCTCCAGCCGTACCTGGAGCAGGTGTGCGGAGCGGAACGGATCGCGGTCGATGCGGGTGTGTTACCGCTCGTGGTGCGCGCGGGCGGGGGATCCGTGCGCGATTCCCTGTCGGTGCTGGATCAGCTGATGGCAGGGGCCGAAAACGGGACCATCACGTACGAGTTGGCGGCGGGCCTGCTCGGGTTCACGCCCGTAACCTTGATCGACGACGTCGTGGAGGCGCTGACGGGTCGTGACGGTGCACGCCTGTTCCGGATCGTCGAACAGGTCATTGCTACGGGTCTGGAGCCGCGACGCTTCGTCGAGGATCTGCTGGAGCGGTTTCGTGACCTTCTGGTGCTTGCCGTTTCCGGAGAGCAAGGCGATTCGGTCTTCCGCGGTTACCCGAGCGACCAGGTCGAACGCATGCAGCGGCAGGCGAGCGCGGCGTCAGTCGCCCAGCTATCTGCTGCGGCGGACACCATCAACGGCGCCCTCACCGAGATGGTGGGGGCGACTTCGCCGCGGCTTCACCTGGAACTCCTGTGCGCCAGGCTTTTGGTGCCAGCGGGCGTTGACGGAATCCGTGAGGTCGCCGCGCGCGTCGACGCGCTTGAGGCGGCGGCGGGAACTGCCGCGGTTGCGGGGGCCGGCGACCGGCCCGCGGATGGCGGCCGCGGCGGGGCGCAACGACGTCCGGCGCCGACCGCGACGGTGCGCGCTGAGGAGGGCGGGGGCCCCCGCGTAGGTCAAGAATCCGCACCTCGCCCGGCGTCGCGCGCGGATGCGCTCGGCGATGCGCTCGCGGCGGCGGCCGGGAACAACAATCGCGCGGCTACGCGGCAAAGCGAGTCGCGCGCAAACGAAAGAAGGGACGAGGCCGCCCCCCACGCGACCCGGCCCCCTGCGGCGGAGCAGGGGCGGGGTGCGGTGCCTGCGGCGGAGCAGGGTCGGGGTGCGGTGCCCGCGGCGGAGCAGGGTCGGGGTGCGGCGCCCGCGGCGCCGCGGGCGCAGGCCAGCGCGGATGTGGTTCGCGTGGAAACGGAAGTCCTTGCGCGGCGGTGGGACGACGTGCTGGCCGCGTTATCCGGTATGCGCAAGGCGACGTGGGCGTTGGTCAGCCAAAGCGCAACCGTCGGGGCGCTGGCCGGAGACGATGTCACCCTGCTGTTTCCATCGGTGGGGCTCTTGGAGCGATTCCGGTCATCAGACCACGCGGCTCTGGTCGCGGCGGCCATCGAGGTGGCGCTTGGGGCCAAGGTGAACGTCCGCGGCGACCTGCGCGATGGCCGCGGCGATGACCGCGGCGGTCGTGCCGCAAGCGGTGGACCCGCGGGAGGTGCTGCGGGTGGTCCCGGCGCAGCAGACGGCCGCGCCGCGCGCAACACGAATAATGCGGCCAGGGGCGGCCCGGCGCCGCGCGGAGGGCAAACATCCCAACGCCCACCCGCGAATGCTCGACGAGAAGCCGTCAGCGGGGCGGACCCGCAGGCGGGCCAACAGGGCGGCAGCGCCCGCGCGCCGCAGGGCGCCCAACGCGAACACCGTTCCGGCCCGGAGCGGCGGCCCGGTGCGACCGACGCGGACCACGAGCGAGGCGCCGGGCAACCACGGCGCGGCGCGCAGGTCGATTACGACGCACCGGAACCCCCCGGCTGGCTCGATGAACCTGCCCCTGAACCCGAAGTCATTGCGGAGGGTAGCCGCGGGTCGGACCACGTTGTGCCGCAAAGCGCCGACAAGGGACAACCTGCCGCTGCAACCGGAACACCCCGGTCGGCGGTCACGCGGTCGGCAGCCAGCGGCATCTCGGCCTCGCTCCCACCTATTCCCGTCCGCCGGCACCAAAACGCCGCGGGCGCTCCCGCCGGCAAGCCTGCAACTTCGGGGGGCCGGGTCGGCGCGGAACGTGCCGACCGGCGCCCCCACCCCGCGGAACGCGCCGACCGGCGCCCGGCACCGTCGGACCAGGACGTCGAGGAAGCCTGGTCAGACGATGGCGCGGTGGCGATGGAGGATTCGGGACTCCTCGGAGCCCCGCTCATCATGCAGATGCTGGACGGTGTCGTGATCGATGAAGTGATCGAAAACGAACGCTAGTTTCCCTGCGCCGACAGCGCGTCAGCGAGGGTGCCTACTCCGCCGACAGGGCGTCAGCGAGGGTGCTTACTCCGCCGACAGTGCGTCAGCGAGGGTGCTTACTCCGCCGACAGTGCGTCAGCGAGGGTGCTTACTCCGCCGACAGTGCGTCAGCGAGGGTGCGCGCGATGGGGGTCGTGGGCCGACCAATCAGGACCGATAGGTCGTGCGTGACGGTTCCCAACTCGCCGGCGCGGATCGACTGATCGATCGTGGCGATGAACGCCGCGGTTCCTTCATCCAACCCGGCTAGGGCCACGAGCGTGTCCGCGTGCTCGCGTTCGGAAACGTCGCGGTACGTGACGTCGCGCCCGGAAATCTCGGTGACGGTCTTCGCAAGATCCGCGTATGACCACGCGGTGTCACCGCCCAACTCATACGTCGCGTAATCATGCCCGTCGTTTGCGGCAACGATCGCCAGCGCGGACGCGAAGTCGTCCCGCGCCGCTGACGCGACCTTGCCGTCCCCGGCGCTGCCGAGGATTTCCCCCGTTGCGACCGCCTGACGCGCGGTGTCAATGAAGTTCTCCGAATACCATCCGTTGCGCATGAGCGTGTACGCCATTCCCGATTCGCGCAGATCGTTCTCCGTCGCGGCGTGGCTGGCCCCCATCGGATTGATCAGGGCCGCGCTAGCGCCCAGCATCGATGTGTAGACCACGCGGTTGACCCCGGCTTCCTTGGCCGCGTCGATGACAGCGCGGTGCTGGACCACGCGTGCACCGACGTCGTTGCCGGAGATGAGGACCAGGGTGTCGACCCCGCTCAACGCGGGTTCGAGTGTTTCGGTGTCGTCGTAATCAGCGGCCCGGATCTGTATGCCGCCCGAAAACGCTTGCTGAGCCCGAAGCGTATCGCGCGCCAACGCCACGATGGTGGTCGGATCGGTGCCGCCCGCCACGAGGTGTTCGATCGTCAATCGTCCCAAATGCCCCGTTGAACCTGCTACCGCAATCGTCATGCCAACCGCCCCTTCACGTAGAAATCTGTTGTTTCTAATGTAGGCCCGGTTATCTGAAAGCCGCATCCGTGAAATGTCAGGCGGTGGCACTACGATTGATGTGTGTACGAAGGCGCAGTGCAGGACCTCATCGACGAACTCGGAAGGCTTCCGGGGATCGGCCCCAAGAGCGCGCAACGGATCGCTTTTCATATCCTCGACGCGGAGCCGGAAGAGGTGCAGAAACTCGCAACGGCCCTAGTTGACGCGAAATCGCGGGTGCGCTTTTGTGAAATCTGCGGCAACGTGGCGCAGGGCGTGCAGTGCCAGATATGCGCGGACCCGCGGCGCATGGACACGGTGATATGCGTCGTAGAAGAGTCGAAGGACGTCGTCGCCATCGAACGGACCCGCGAATTTCGGGGCAAGTATCACGTACTCGGCGGGGCGATCGATCCGATCGGGGGGATCGGGCCAAACAATCTGCGCATCAGAGAATTGCTGACCCGGCTCCAGGACGACACCGTCAAAGAGGTGATTTTGGCGACCGACCCCAATGTCGAAGGCGAGGCCACCGCGACGTACATTGCGCGCCTGCTATCTGCGCTTCCGATCCGAGTTACGCGGCTGGCATCCGGTTTGCCCGTCGGCGGCGATCTGGAATTCGCGGACGAGGTCACCCTTGGTCGCGCGTTTGAGGGCCGCACCCAGGTGGGCGTGTGACGTAGTGCGCGCACCGCGAAGGAGTTTGCTCCCGTGCGCCCGGTTGCGGCGCCAGGTTGCGCGCGGGCGCGGTGCCCGCATTGTGGGCGAACGAGCGCCCGTCATGCGGTCACCGCTACAATTGGGCGGCCGGTACCGTGCCATCAACGGTACAGATTCCATACCGACCCGGAGTGAGTTGTGGCACTGATCGTCCAGAAGTACGGCGGTTCGTCCGTGAGCGATGCGGCAAGCATCCAGCGAGTCGCACGCCGAATCGCGCAAACCAGGCTTGCGGGCAACGACGTTGTGGTCGTGGTCTCGGCAATGGGTGACACGACCGACGAACTGATAGATCTTGCAGCGCAACTCACCAGCGCGCCTCCGACCCGCGAGATGGACATCTTGCTCACCGCGGGTGAGCGAATCTCCATGTCGCTTCTCGCGATGGCGATCGATGCGCTAGGCGTGAAGGCGCGTTCTTACACCGGCCAGCAGGCGGGCCTGATCACCGATGCCGAATATGGGCGAGCCAAGATCATTGACGTGGTTCCCGGGCGCATTCAAAAGGCTTTGGACAAGGGAATGGTGGCGATCGTTGCCGGATTCCAGGGCGTCAACACCGAAACCAACGACGTCACCACCTTGGGTAGGGGCGGATCCGACACGACCGCGGTCGCATTCGCCGCGGCATTGGGTGCGGACGTCTGCGAGATTTACACCGATGTCGACGGGATCTTCACCGCCGATCCGCGCATTGTGCCGACGGCTCGCCAGGTCGCGCGGATCACTTACAACGAGATGCTTGAGATGGCGGCCAGCGGTGCCAAAGTCCTGGCGTTGCGTTGCGTGGAGTACGGCCGCCGCTACGGGGTTCCAATCCACGTGCGTTCGTCGTTCTCGGGCCGCGTAGGAACTTTGGTGACCGATGAATTAGGAACGGGTATTCCCGGCTTGCTGCCGCAGGACGCGCAGGCAGCAAACGAAGCGAAGAATGGGGACGACATGGAAGCGCCGATCATTTCGGGTGTTGCGCACGATCGCACCGAAGCGAAAATCACCGTTGTGGGCCTGCCCGACGTCCCGGGGACCGCCGCGCGGCTCTTTGAGATCGTCGCAATTTCGGGCGCCAACATCGACATGATCGTTCAGAACGTGTCCGCCCAACAGACCGGCCTGACCGACATCTCGTTCACGCTCCCGGCCGCGGACGCGCCAGCAGCAATCGAGGCGCTAACCAAGGCCCGCGCCGACATAGGCTTCGACGAACTGCTCTTCGATGACCAGATCGGGAAGCTGTCGCTGGTCGGTGCGGGAATGAAGTCGAGCCCCGGCATCTCCGCCAAGCTGTTCGGTGCGCTGCGAGATGCAGGAATCAACATCGAGATGATCACGACGTCGGAAATTCGCATCTCGGTAGTCACCCGCGCAGAGGAACTCGATTCGGCAGTGCGCGCCGTGCACTCCGCATTCGGTCTCGATTCCGATGGACAGGCCGTCGTATACGGCGGCACCGGCCGCTAGCCCAAACGCCAACCCACACGCCGCAGCACGCGGCGCCTGGCACCCAGACCCACCCAGCAACCCAAGCACCGAGAGGCATGACCGTGAATATCCAGCAGCAGCCAAGTGAAGGTCTCACCGTAGCCGTCGTCGGCGCGACGGGCCAGGTTGGCACGGTCATGCGGACATTATTGAACGAGTCCACCATCCCCGTGGCCGACGTCCGCTTTTTCGCCAGCCAGCGTTCCGCGGGAACGCAATTGCCATGGCGGGATGGCAAGGTCGTTGTCGAAGACGTCGCGAAGGCGACGGTCGATGACTTGCGCGGTATCCACATCGCCTTGTTCTCCGCAGGCGGAGCCGGTTCCAAGCAGTATGCGCCGCTCTTCGCCGAAGCGGGTGCCACCGTCATCGACAACTCGTCCGCGTGGCGCCTGGACCCCGACGTTCCGCTCGTGGTCTCCGAAGTCAACCCGCACGCTCTGGACCAGGCGCGCAAGGGGATCGTCGCTAATCCGAACTGCACCACCATGGCCGCGATGCCGGTACTCAAACCGCTTGCCGATGCGCGCGGACTGGAACGACTGCGGGTTTCGACCTACCAGGCAGTGTCCGGATCCGGTCTGGCCGGGGCTCGCGAACTCGAATCACAGATCCGCCGCGGCGTCGAACAGGACCTGCTGGGCCTGACGCTGGACGGAGGCGCCGTCACCCTACCGGAGCCCAAGGTCTACGTGCGCCCGATCGCCTTCGACGTCGTGCCGCTCGCCGGGAACCTGGTCGATGATGGCAGCGGCGAGACCGACGAGGAACAAAAGCTCCGCGACGAATCCCGCAAGATCCTGGAAATACCCGAACTTGCCGTCGCCGGAACCTGCATCCGCGTTCCGGTTTTCACCGGTCACACCCTCGTCGTGCACGCCGAGTTCGCGCAGCCCATCACCCCGCAAGAAGCCACCGCGCTGTTGGACGGCGCGCCGGGCGTGCACCTGGTGGACGTGCCAACCCCGCTGCAAGCGACCGGAATCGACCCGTCGCTGGTGGGCCGCATCCGCCAAGACCAATCGGTTCCGGGAGGCCGCGGGCTGGTCATGGTGATCTCGTCCGATAATCTGCGCAAGGGCGCTGCGCTCAACGCGGTCCAGATCGCGCAACTGGTCGCCGACCGGATCGTGGCTTAGCAAGCGGCGCCGGCCGGTACGCGAATCGGGTCCATCCACTGCGACAATGGTGTGATGGAGCCCGACTATCCAGCGCTACTGCGCGCGGCGCGCGCGGATGCGCTGACCGCCGCGGTTGCCCGCGAACGCGATATCGGCTCCTTGATCGAGGCCTCGCGGGGCTCCAACGGCGATGACGAACACGACCCGGAGGGCGCAACTATCGGGTTCGAGCGCGCGCAGGCGTCCAGCATAGCCCGCGGCGCGCGCGCCCGCCTGGACGAAATCGATCGCGCGCTCGCCAAGTTGGACGCCGGGACCTTCGGGGCCTGTGAATACTGCGGAAAGCCGATCGGCGCGGGCCGCCTGGCGGCGCGGCCCTATGCCCGGCTATGCGTGGACTGCCAGCGATCCGGCGGCTAGTACCCGGGCCCGGTGCGGGCAGTGCCCGCCATCTTCGTCACACGTGCCCGCGGTGCGCATGCAGCGACAGCACCCGCGTGATGGTCGTGTGCAGCGGCACCGCAACCCCGACCTCCGCTGCGAGCCGAACCACGGCCCCCGATTGCTCGGAGAGTTCGGAGGTGTGCCCGGCCATGAGATCGCGTTGCATTGACGCGGTCGCTGCCGCCGCGGCCCGATCGAGCTGCCCGATAATCTGCCGCTCGTCGCCGTCCGTGACCATGATGCCGTGCGCATTGGCGACGGCGCGCACCTCGCGGACGGATTGCAGCAGCAGTTCGCGAGTCGGGCCAAAATCGCGCCATTCGCCCAGCTGGGCATTGCACAGCGTGCCCACCCCGGACATGGTGCAGATCAGCATGAATTTCTTCCAGAGCTCGCGCGTAATGTCCCCCGTCGCGTCCGCGGCAACGCCCGCCTCCTTGAGGCGCTGCACCAATTCCTGGATAATTCGCGATTTTTGGGACGAGGCCCCCGCCTCCCCAAGCGGCCTATCACCCATGGTGATGAAGGGCTGGGGCCCGCGCTGGCGCACGTGCCCGGGGGACTCGATCGCGGAGACGATCCCGGTCAGGCCGGGAACCACCAGGTTGTCCCCCAACGCCGCGCGCAGGCGACCCGGCGACGTCACTCCGTTTTGGAGCGTCAGCACTATTCCGTCGGGAAGCAGGGACGCGCGCGTGGCCGCGATCGACGAGTCCAACTGGTAGGTCTTGACCGTGTTGATGACTATGGGCGTTTGCGCCAGGTCGCGGACCTGATCGGTTACCGCCGCAGGGGAGACGGAGGCCTCGTCGCTATCTGTTGTCAGTTTGATGCCGTGATCCCTGATCGGTGCCAGGTGACGAGGCGTGACGAAGAGCTGGACGGAGGACCCGGAGCGTTGCAGGACGGCGGCGTAGTAAGCGCCCAAGCCCCCCGCGCCAATGACTGTGATCTGCATAGCTTTAGGCTAAACCCTCCGTGTTTCGGGCAATCGCGAAACGGGGCGGGCGCAGGTTGGCCCGCCCCGAACGCGCTACTTGACCGCGATAAACACCTTGTCGGCAAACAGCTGGGGGGTGATCGCTAGAACCCCGTCTCCGACGCCCTTCTTGGGGACCTCCAACACAAAGTTTCCCTTGACGCTGCCGCCCGGGTAGACCGCGTCGATGCGATTGAACGCCTTGGGCGCCACCGCGAGCGAGTCGGTGCCCGAAATCGTGGTGCCGTCTGCGGTGATGTAGTCGACGCTGACCCACGGGATCGAGCCCTGGTCGTCGTCGCCGGTGTAGGTCGCGGTGACATAAACCAGAATGTAGACCGAGCCCTTCTTCGGTTCGTCGTTGAACATGTTTGCCTTCGCTACCTGCTTGTCGGCGTCGAGCGTCACCTTCTTCACCGTGATCTTCCAGTCGTCGGTGGTGAGCTTCGTGCCGATCGGCGCCGGGGTGTCGCGCGAGGTTCCCCGGTCCGCGGAAGTCTCCCCGGCCGCATCGGAATCGTCGGGATTATCGGTATCCTCGCCGCTTGCGCCGGTGTCGGGGTCGTTTCGCTGTGAATCGGTCGTCGCGTCGGTCGTTGCTTCGGCCGACACGGAGGTGCTGGCGCTGGGAGCCGCCGCGGAAATGGCCTTGCCCACGGCGTTCCCGACCAGGGCAATCGCGACAACCGCGGCGACGCCTCCGCCCACGATCGCGACAACGATTGCGGCGATTGAAGTCCCCTTGGGGCTGTCCTTCTGGACGGCGCCGATGACCCCCAGCACCAAGGAGACGGGAAGGAGAACCCAACCGATAATCAGGGCGCCGGGCACGCAGGCGAAGATGACCCCAACTATCGCCACGATGAGGGCGATCAGGCCCAGCGTGTTCTTGCGAGGAGGCGGCGGCGGGGGTGGCGTTTGGGGCGGCGCGAAGCTTGTCGGCGGTTGCAGGCCGGGTTCCGGGAACGGCATATTCGAACTCATGAAAATTCCAATCGTCGGTACGTGTGGTTACACGGGAACGCTACTGACCTGCAACGATGTGTTCATCGTCCATCTGGGCGCAGTGGCTGACCGGTCGATGGAACGCTGGGTGTAATTCGGAATCGATCGGTGGATCGACTACCGGCGTCCGGTTCGGTAGCGTCAGTGTGTGCCCACTAACCGCCACCCAACGCCCGCGCAGCCGGAGCCGCGTGGGTATGCCGCGCAGCCGGGGCCGGGTGGGTATGCCGCGCAGCCGGGGAACCCGCCGAGGTCGGGCCACCGCGCACAATCCGGGATCGCCGTGGGTGCGCCGCCCCAGCGCAGGACCAAGAACGGCGGAATTATCACGCTGGTGACGCTGGCGGGAATCTTGTTTTCCTCCTACGCCGTGGCGGCGGGCCCCGACGCGCCGATGACTACGCAGCGAGCGCTGGGCATGGTGGCCTTCATCGCGGCTTTCGGCGCGGGGCAGGCGATGAAGTGGCGCAAGACCCACCCGGGGACCGTCATGGCGGCAGTCGGTGCCGGCGCCGTGATCCTGCCGCTGGACCCGCTGGGGACTCTGATCGCCATGGTGTGGTTCATCCCGCAGGCTTCGCGGCCCAAGGCCATCGCCGCTGGGGCATTCGGCGGCGTCGTTACGGCCATGGCATTCTTTCACGACTGGCTGCGCCCCGATGAGCACAAGATCTTTTCCTACTCAATGACGACCGGGCACCAAACCGTGCTGACCGGGACCGGCTACATAGCCGTCGCCGTGGCGGTGTGGGCGGTGGCGCTGACAATTGCCCTGGTGCGGCGCTACCGCGCCGACGCGGCCCAGAAGGAACACGTCGCCGCACAACTGCGGGGCCAAATCGAGCGGCAAGAGGAACGCGATCTGATCGCCCGCGAAATGCACGACACCGTAGCGCACGGGCTCTCGGTGATCTCGCTGCACGCCTCCGCCCTTGAGGTCGGCACATCCGACCCCGCCGCCATAGAAAGCGCGCGCGCCGTGCGTCAGCTTGCCAATCGCGGGCTCGGTGAACTGCGCTCGCTGATAGGCAGCCTGCGCGATAGCACCGTCGACGGCTATGCGGGTGCCGCAACGCCCCCCAGCGCTTTGAGCAGGATTATCGACGAGTCCCGCCGCGCCGGCATCCGCATCCAGGACCACATCGACATTCGCGGCGCGGATGCCTTGGCCTCGACCGCCGCGAGCGCTATCTACCGAATCGTGCAGGAATCCGTAACCAACGCGGTGCGACACGCGCCGTCGTCGCCCATCACGGTCACGGTAGTCGGGGGGCCGCAGGACGGAATTACCGTGGTGGTCGCCTCGTGGTTGGAAAAGGGGCACCGCAGCGCCGTCGGCGCCAGTTCCGGGATCATGGGGATGCAAGAACGCGCCAGGGCGTTGGGCGGCGACCTGCGCGCGGGTGTCGAGCACGACATGTGGGTGGTGCGGGCGGGGCTGCCCTGGAGACCCGCGGAAGTCGGGAATGGAGGCGTGCGGTGATACGCGTAGCGATCATTGACGATGATGCGTTGACGTTGCAGTTACTGAAGAGGATCCTGGAATCTGCCGGCATCGAGGTGCCCGCGGTCGCCCGCGACGGCGACGAGGCGGTTGCGTTGGTGCGCTCCATGCGTCCGGACGTTGTGCTGATGGACCTGCGGATGGAACGGATGGACGGCATCGAAGCGACGAAGCGCGTCCTGGAACTGGACAACCCGCCGGGGATAATCGCATTGACGTCATTCGACACCGAGGCAGCGATCATGGATGCGATGACCGCGGGCGCGGATGGCTTGTTGGCGAAGACGTCCGGACCCGAAGAGATCATCGAGGCGGTTCGGCAGGTGGCGGCCGGCAACGGGGCGCTGTCGCCGCGCGCGGCGCGCGTGGTGATCGAGTCTGTGCGCAATTCCGCTGGGACGCGCCATCAACGCGAGGCTGCCGCGCGACTACAGGAACTGAGCGAACGCGAACGCCAAATCGCGGTCGCCGTGGCGCAGGGAAAGACCAACGCCGAAATCGCCAGGGAGTTCTTTGTGTCCGAGACCACAGTCAAGTCGCACCTGGTAACCATTCTGGCGAAGTCGGAGGCCGGAAACCGGGTGCAACTAGCTGCCCTTATCGTCGCTGCCGGGTGGCGCGTCCGCGAGTAGCCACGCATCGGCGCGCGATTGCGCCTAGGCTTGATGCGTGCCACTCGACGCGACGACATCTGCCGACCAGCCCCCCGCGGACATTCCGGAATCGCAGGCGATCGTCACCCCACTTACCACCTCCGCGATGTTCGTAGTCCTTGAGGTGGGGCCCGCCGACGCGGACCTGCGGGAGGCGGTTGCGACCGTTTCGGACATCAACGCGCTGGTGCGATCCGTCGGATTCAGGGAGCCGGCCGCCGACCTTTCTTGCATCGCGGGTATCGGTTCCGCGCTGTGGGATCGCATCCATGGGGAGGGCGGGCCTCGTCCATCTGAATTGCATGAATTCGTGCCAATCCGCGGCGCAGCTCACAACGCACCCGCAACGAGCGGCGACATCTTGTTGCACGTGCGCGCCAACCGCCAGGATTTGGTATTCGAACTGGTGCGGCAGGCGCTCGCGGCGTTCGGCGGAAGCGTCACGGTCGCATCGTCCACGACCGGATTTAGGTATTTCGATTCGCGCGATCTGCTCGGATTTGTCGACGGAACCGAGAACCCGACCGGCAGATCCGCTGTTCGGGCGGCCCTCATCGATAGGGACGAGGACCCCGGCTTCGCCGGGGGGAGCTACGTCGTCGTGCAAAAATACGTCCACGATTTGGCGGCCTGGAACTCGCTCTCGACGGAGGAGCAAGAGCGGGTCATAGGTCGCACCAAGGTCGATGACATTGAACTTGGCGATGACGAGCAGCCGTCGAATTCGCATGTCAGCCTCAATACGATCGCCGGACCGGACGGTTCCGAGGAAGCGATCCTTCGCGACAACATGGCGTTCGGCGACCCGGCTACGGGCGAGTACGGAACGTTCTACATTGCGTACTCGGGCAAGCTGTGGGTCACCGAATTGATGCTGCAGCGCATGTTTGTGGGCGAGCCGGCCGGCAATTACGACCGAATCTTGGACGTTTCGACTGCGCAAACCGGAACAGTTTTCTACGTGCCAACGTTGGATCAATTAGAGGACCTGCCAAACGCTCTGGCGGGGGCCACGCGAGCCAGCGCGGGCGCGGGCGCGGCTGGCAGCGTTGCGGCGCTATCTCGAACCGAAACCGAATCGCTCGGTATCGGCAGCCTGAAGGGAGACCGGAAATGACCGATCAGGGATCAAACTTGGAAACGCCCACCGTGGGAGCGTCGAATCTGCACCGATGGCTTGCGCCGATTACGGATCTGGCCTGGCAACAAATCGCCGAAGAGGCGCAGCGGACTTTCACCCGCAACGTTGCGGGGCGGCGGATCGTCGATGTGGTCGGGCCGGTTGGCCAAGACGAGGCCGCGCGCAGCACCGGGCACCTGCGTGGCATCGAACCGCCCGCCGCGGGCATCACGAGCCGGTTGCGGCAGGTGGCTCCGCTAGTCGAGTTGCGCGTGCCGTTCACCGTGACCCGTGAGGCGGTCGATGACGTGTTGCGCGGAGCGAACGATTCGGATTGGCAGCCGGTCAAGGACGCTGCGGCGTTGCTGGCGCGGGCCGAAGACAAGGCAATCTTTGAGGGGTACTCGCAAGCCCAGATCCGCGGCATCCGTGCCGGGTCCAGCAACGCTCCCGTCAAGCTTCCGCAGGATCCTCGCGACCTTCCCGATACGGTAGCAAAGGCGCTGACGGTGCTGCGGTTGGCGGGCGTGGATGGCCCTTACGCGCTTGTGCTCGATGCGGATCTTTACACCGAAGTGTCGGAAACGCGCGACCATGGGTATCCGATCCGCGAGCTTTTGGAACGCCTGGTCGAGCGCGTCGTGTGGGCCCCGGCGATTACCGGCGGATATCTGGTCACAACGCGCGGCGGGGACCTGGAGCTCACGCTGGGGCAGGACGTGTCGATCGGGTACTTGGCGCACACCGCGACCGAGATCGAGCTCTACCTGCAAGAATCGTTCACTTTCCTGGATTACACCTCGGAGGCGTCCGTCGTGTTGGAACGTTAGGGGGGCACCGACCGACCCGCGCCGTGGCGCTGCAAAAGGTCCGGGTGTGCTCTTTTCGCAAAACTCGGGGTTGAAAGCCATTGTTGCGATCGGTGCTACGATGTTGGCGTGACCGGAAATCGTTGGTATCGCTTTATGCAGGCTCCCGGTGGAGCCGTGCAGGTGAGCGCCTGACCACAATCCACCCGGAGCCACCAGGGCCTTGGCCGCAAGTTGCGTGCCGGGCCCTTCGTCATGTCAGACGGGCTCCGCGAGTCACAGCGCCGCACCGGGCTGACCGACCTCAACCGCAGTCCGACCGCTGAAGAATGGAACACCGATGAACGCCCCAGCCATAACGTCCGATTTGCACGTTCGCGCCCTGGAGGCACTGCCCTCCCCGGCGCAGATGCTGGCCGAGCTACCACTGGGCGACGCAGCATCCGATGTCGTGGCGCGAGGCCGCGACGACATCCGTGCGGTTCTGCACGGAGATGACGACCGGTTGGTTGTTGTCGTCGGCCCGTGTTCGATTCACGATCCAGCGGCTGCAATCGACTACGCGCAGCGACTCGCTGCCATGATCCCTCAGTTGCAGGACGACCTGGTCGTTGTGATGCGGGTCTACTTTGAAAAGCCGCGCACCACCGTCGGCTGGAAGGGCCTGATCAACGACCCGAATTTGGATGGGAGCCACGACATCACCAAGGGTCTGCGGTTGGCCCGCCGGGTGTTGCTCGATGTCCTGGCCGCGGGCGTGCCGGCCGCTAACGAGTTCTTGGAGCCAACCAGCCCCCAGTACATCGCTGACGCGGTTTCATGGGGTGCAATCGGGGCCAGGAACCCCGAAAGCCAAGTTCACAGGCAGCTAGCGTCCGGGCTGTCCATGCCGGTCGGCTTCAAGAACGCGACCGAAGGGTCCGTGCAGGCGGCGGTCGACGGCTGTATCACAGCGGCGAGTTCTCACGTCTTCTTCGGGATCGATCCGCAAGGGCGCGCGGCGGCGGTGGAAACCTCAGGGAACCCCGACTGCCACATCATATTGCGGGGCGGCGCCCACGGCCCCAACTACGATGATGCCTCCGTCGCGGCCGCCAATGAGCTCGGTGTCGCTGGTGGACTGCCCCCCCGCCTGGTCGTCGATGCCTCGCACGGAAATTCCGGAAAGTCCGAGGTGCGGCAGGCAGAGGTGGCGCGGGAACTCGCCGCCTCCATCGCGGCCGGCAACGAGGGGATCTTCGGGATCATGCTCGAAAGCTTCATCGAGGCCGGGAACCAAGCGCCCGCGCCGAGCGGCTTGGTCTATGGAAAGTCCATAACAGACAAGTGCATCGGCTGGGATGACACGGCAGCTTTGTTGCGGGAACTCGCTGCCGCGGTGCGCGCACGCCGGGTCGTGGTGGGTGGTTAGTGGCTGCGGTGCTTTGTAGCCGAACCCAGTACAAGCGCCACCGAGGTTGGCACCCGCGTACGGATTAATATCTAAAACTCCCGATTCCGCTTCTTGGCGTGAGCGAGAGCAGCAAATTGTGGCGGGGGTGGCGCGCTTCGCGGGTGCCGCATTAGTTCGAAGGCCGGGTGTGCGGGGGGCGGGCCTCGTCGCCAATTGCCTTCCATTACGACTGCGGGACTCTGAATGCGCACATAAAGGCGGTTTTGTTTGCGTCCGATGGGCCAAATATAGGACTCTCGCCCTACGGTCATCCCATGAATCCTGGAACGATGAATCTACGGCCCGGCGTCCGGGCATTGCTGTGGCAGAGGGAGACAACGATGTCAGATATTCTGATCGGACTGGTGCCGGCGCTGGGGTGGGGCGTTCAGGGCATAGTCATGCAAAAAGTCGGTGGTCGGACCGCCAACAAGCAGATGGGTATGGTGCTGACGACATTCGTCGTGGCCGTGGCCGTGCTCATTATTCGCCCACCGTCGGCGAACGCCTGGACGGCCTCGCTGATCTTGGCGGCGCTGCTCAATGGTATTCCTTGGGCGCTAGGACAGATCCTGCAGATCCGCTCGTTCGAACTCATGGGCGTATCGCGCGCGATGCCGATCTCGACTGGAACTCAGCTGCTCGGCACGACCCTGGTCGGCGTTTTGTTCTTCCACGAGTGGAAGAACGGGTGGCAGTTCGGCGTGGGCCTGCCCGCCCTGCTGCTCTTGGTCATCGGCGTGTGGATGACGACCTTCCGCGAAAAGGGCGCGGAAACCGGGGAGATCGACAACGCTTCGAACATCAAGAAGGGTTTTTCGATCCTGCTGCTCAGCTCGCTTGCGTTCGTGTTCTACGCGACCGCCGGTCTGATCTTCAAAGTCGATGCCCTTGACCTGCTCTTCCCGCAGGCGGTTGTCATGGTGATCACGACGATCATCATCGCCTACATGCAGTCGAAGAAGGGCGAGGCCACCGATCGGGAAGTCGGCGTATTCGGCAAGAAGAGCTGGGCCAACATGCTCACCGGTATTTGCTTCGCCGCGGCAAACCTCACCATGCTGATTTCGGTGCAGCGCAACGGTGCCGCCGTCGGGTGGACGCTATCGCAGATGAACGTCATCGTCGCGACGCTGGGTGGGTTGCTGATCCTGGAGGAACGCAAGACCAAGAAGGAACTCATCTACGTTTTGTCCGGGTTGGCGCTGGTCGCTATCGGCGGCGTCCTGATCGGTGTCACCAAGAACTAAGGCAGATGGCGAACCGTGACGGTTCGCCGAAATAATCTTTAGAAGGGTCTAATTGACATGTTGAACGTTGGATTTATTGGGTGCGGGTCGATCGGTCGCGATCACATTGAGCGGGTGCGCAACACAGTTGCGGGGGGACGCGTCGCTGGCGTATTTGATGTTGTGGACGAGGCCGCCCGCAAGGCTGTAAGCGACTTCGAGGTAGATGCGAAGGTCTACGGATCCGCGCAGGAACTGATCGATGACGACGCAATCGACGTGGTTGTGGTTGCCTCCCGCAATGACGCTCACCTGGAGCCGATTCTGCGGTGCATCGAAATTGGCAAGAATGTGCTCACCGAAAAGCCGCTGACCAAGACGTCGGAAGAATCCCGCAAGATCGTTGACGCCGAGGTCGCCGCCGGCCGCCGGTTCGTGCAGGTCGGCTTCAACCGCCGCTACGACCCCGGATACCGCCGGCTCAAGGCGATCGTCGAATCTGGCGAAATCGGATCCCTGTTGCTGTCGAACTGCCGCCACTACAACGCGGCGCCGGCCACCAGCTACTACAAGACCGATGACGTCATCCTTGACACGTTTATTCACGAGATCGACGTCATGCAGTGGCTGTTCGGCGAAAACTACGCGGCGATCGAGATGAAGATCGGCAAGCGCAACTCGCTTAACCCGGCGCCCGACCTGGACGAACCGCAGCTGGCAATCGTTGAGACCGAATCCGGTGCGATCATCACCGTCGAAATCAACATCAACTGCCAGTACGGCTACGACATCCAGTGCCGCCTGGTAGGGGAGTCCGGGATCGTCGCGCTGCCCGACCCCGCCATGCCCGAGATCCGCAAGAACCTGGCTATCACCCGGGAAATTGACCCCAGCTGGACCGCCCGCTTCGAAGAGTCGTACAACGAAGAGTTCAAGGCGTTCTTCCAGTCGGTCGCGCGCACTGGCGGGCCCGCAGCTATCCCGACCGCCTGGGATGGCTACATTGCCAACATTACGGGCGAGGCAGCGCTGGCGTCGTTGCACGACAAGCGCCGCGTCGAGATCAACATCCCCGAAAAGCCCGACCTGTACAAGTAGGCGGCGGGCGTCCTGACTCGCGTAGCGATGGGTCGGGTGCTCGGGTAGCAGTACGTGAACCGCGCGTCGAGCGCGGGTCTGTTGGTGGCGGACGCCGCCGAGTAGCGCAGCGATTGTGCGCCTCGGCGGCGTCCGCCACTTTTGGCACTATAACCGTGGGCCTTGACCCAATCCACTTGGCCGGTCCTGGCCCCAACCTGCCGGAAGGCAGCCGGGCTGCGGCCTTTGCCCGGGGGCTATCGGCGGCTGTGTTCCCAGTACGCGGCGGGGAACCGGTCGGTGAGCAGCTCCAGCAGTTCGGCTGCATCAGTCAGCCTCTGGCGGTCGGCCTCCGCGAGGCCCTCTAACGCGGCCGACATGGTCTCGTCCGCGCGGGCGCGGAACGCGGCCAGTTCGGCAACCCCGGCCGGGGTGAGCGACAGAACGCAAGCCCGCGCGTCCCAGGGGTCCGAGCTGCGCACCACCAGTTCCGCCGCCTCGAGCTTCCTGATCGCAACGGTAATCGCAGGCTGAGTGATCCGCTCCAACCGTGCCAGTTCGCCAATGCGCGCTTTGCCCAGGCGTTCAAGGTGAGCCATCGCGCTCATTGCGAGAGTGGGTAGGTGATGGTCGGTCGTGCGGGCAGCGGTGCGGATGAAGGAGCTGGCCGCGGCCATGAGGCGAGCTGCGTCGGGGTTCGGGGGCGGAGAAACCAGATTGTCCATAAAAGGAGTATATATTGGGAGTGAACTGAATGAGGGACGAGTGCCCCGTCTCCCGTCGTATCGTTCCCGTCGAAATGCACCGTCCACCTGTCCTTCGGCCCTGCGCTCGGTGTCTACCGGGCGGACACCCGCGGTCGTGCTTAGGGGTGGACAATGATCCCGCTGAACACCGGGGCGAACTGTTCGAGGATGCCCGCCGCCTTGTCCTTGACGTACCAGGTGAACATGTGGGCGACCCACTCACGGCCCGTAGGTGATAATCCGACGAGCGCAATAGCGATCCCAATCGCGCGGAGTACTCGTCGTGGTGCCGACTCTGCTGCTAGGTCAATGCCATCAGAAACTCTCATAGCGGCATCGTGCCCTGACCGTCTGACAATCCACTGCAGAGAAGGTTGAGGGGTGCGTCAGGCGTACGTCCTCGGCGTGGCCAGGCGAGAACTGGGGTCTGCTGCACGGATAGGTGACAGGTTGTAGTCACGCCGCGAGGGCGACGTCCTTGGTCATGGCGCGGTTGAATCGATTCTCCTGGCAGATAGAGACCGCTGCTGCCACAACCGGATAGTCACGTTCGTACCAGGTCTTGCCCTTCGTAGGCTCAGCTTCGTCGCTCATGAGCACATGATGCACCTAGTGTCAGACATGAAAGCCAGGGGTGACGATGGGGCACTAGCCCGCGTGTTCTGACTGCCTGCTATTTCAAGGCTGACGCGGCATACGCCCAGCTACCTCGATCATGTCGACAGCGAAGAGCGATACGGCGTATACGCCTTTCTTGAGTCGGCGCGCGGGGACAACGATCCTTTCGCGAGCTTGGCCCGGACTACTACGGGCAGCCCGCGAGCGAGTAGTCGGCTGCTCCGCGGAGCATGGCCTCGAAGTGAGGGCAGTGAGCTTTCTGCCGACCACCATGATTGGCCCCCAGGCGCATCGCCAGGCGGGATTAGGGCGGCTCTGGCTTTCTGGGTGAAGGTGGCCCGGCTGTCCACGACAGCTGCCAACTGCCAGCTTTGATTCGGGCGGTCTTGGTCCCCCCACGACGGGAGGGATGAAGTAGTTGGTTTAGTCGCGCGGCAGAGCGAGCACATGTTTGAGGTGTGTCCCGAAGGGCTTCTTCAGTTCCGAACCCATGAGGTCCGCGACCTTCTCAGCAAACTTTGGGCAACCTGCGGATTGTAGCGATGGGACCATTCGCTCACCGCCATGCGTTTCCCAGTACATCAATTGCTTGATAGCCACATTCTTGACCAATCGAGGTGAGGAATCGGCAACAAGACAGAGGAACGTGTCGGGGTGCTGGACTTCGTAGGCGTCCTGATCGTCGTTAGTTGATAGTAGGTCGATATCCGAGGAGATCACGATGTCGACATTGCCCGCACACGCTGCTGCGTGAACATGTTGGTCGTGTACATCGTTTCCGGTGTAACTGCCGTCGACACTGTATTGCTCAATCATCGAATCAATGGTAGTGACGATCCGCGCACGCTGGCCCCGAATGGTCTCGCCGGACGCGGCCGGATATGCCTTCCTATATGCGTGGATGAACTCAGTGAGGATATCTTCTGTCGAATGCAATGTGTACATGCTTGACGACGCTTCCAAGCGCACGAGGAAGATCCAGTCGCGCAGAGTGCGACTGAAGAGAGTGTTAGCGTCAGGCAATACCTTCGTGAGTCCGGGCATCGTCGTTAGTTCAGCCTATTCTCCCGAACTAAGCACGCGGTCTACGTTCCGGAATTCCTCGAAGGCGGATCGCTGTCTCTCGAACCGTTGCTTCCTGTACCGCTCAATCTCTGCGGTCTTAACCCGTGTATGCGTGCCGACTTTGAACGCATCGATATCCCCTTGTGCAATCAACTTCATCAAAGTTGGGCGTGACACTCCTAGGCGCTTCGCGGCAACCGTCGAGGTGAGGTCTTCGGGAATAGTACTGATGACGATATTCGCCCCGGATGCGACGCCTTCGAGTACGTTACGCAGGAGAGTCGCCAGAAACGCTGGTAGCTGAATCTCCTCCGAACTGTCTGCGCTCCGAACGTTGACGACCAAAGGTTCATCTACAGGCACTGCATGGGTGATCGCCTGAGCTGCTGCGCGCTGTATGGGAGTGGTGACGATTGTGTCAGTCACGGCAGGTCATCTCCTGACAAGTATTGGGTGGTGCGCTACGGCGCTGTCACCGAGTCCCGCCATCGTCGCAGTTTTCACTTATATGTGCAACTTGGCTCGTCTGTCACCTTCACGATCACAGCGTAATGCGGTGTGGTGCCGTCTCCGGCAAGGATCGGGGCGGCACCACACCGGTTCGTGGGGCTAAGCAGCGTCGTCTTCGTTGGTGGTGCGGCCGCGGGCTGCTTGTTCGGCGTAGTGCGCGGTGAGTGTGACGCTGAGGCCGGTGGCGGTGGCGGTGGCGGGTTGACCGTCGATGGTGGTTTGGAGGTAGTCCAGGATGGATTCGGCGTAGGCCGTGACGGCCTGGGCGTCAGTTGCGGCGTCGTGGGCGGTTCTTGCTATGTCTCCGAGGAGTTCCGCGACGCGGTCACCGATGAGGTGGTGCAGGTGGGCATAGGAGGTGGGTGCGGGTTTGCCTGCGGTGAGCCCTGACGGGGTGGCGTGGTGTTGGGTGTCGAGCCATGCGGGCGCCCACTCGGCGAGGGCTGCCAACGTGTCGAGACCGGCGTTCGCGATGACGTCTTGGAGTCGGATGCCGGCGTCGAGGCGCATGCGTGCTTGGCCGGCCCTGACTGAAAGTTGCGCGCTTGGCGTGCGGGGGTGTCCGGGGTCGTCGAGTGCGGGGGTTTGGTTCGAGTGCGCGGGCGGCTCGACCCGCGAAGGTCGCCGTTCTTGGCCGGCCCTGACTGAAAGGTGCGCGCTCGGCGCGCGCGGGGGTGCCCGGGGACGCCGAGTGCGGTGGTTTGGTTCGAGTGCGGTGGTTTGTGAGGGGGTTTTGACTGGAAGGGGTGCGCTCGGCGCGTGAGAGGGTGCGCGGGGACGCCGAGTGCGGGGTTTTGGTTCGAGTGCGGTGGTTTGAGCAGGGGTTTCGACTGGAAGGGGCGCGCTCGGCGCGCGCGGGGGTGGTCTCGATACGCCCGCTGCGCGGGCAACTCGACCAGCGGGGTCGTCGAGTGCGGCTATGGTCCAAAATGTGTACTGACGGCGATTCGGCGGTGGCATGACAAAGGGCTCCGGCCAGCGTTTCCGCTGGTCAGAGCCATTGCATTTGGTCGAGGTGAAAGGAACCGTCGAAGCCCCACAGGGGCTTCTCCTCCCAAATCCTGGCAGCGCAATAAAAAATCGGCTAGCGCCCGCGTTGCGCGGGCCCTAGCCGAATTTGTCGGGGTGACAGGATTTGAACCTGCGACCTCTTCGTCCCGAACGAAGCGCGCTACCAAGCTGCGCCACACCCCGTGGCTGTCGAGCCAATACACTCTATCGGAGTTTCAGGCAATATCAAAAAGCGCCCTCACCACGCGGAACGAGGGTGAGCATGCTGGCCGCCGGCCGGCACGCGAAACGCAGGCGGACGAATGGGTTTGTGCCAACGCCTTCGCTAACGTGCAGCCAGCTTGGGTCTCGATCGCTGACCGCACCCCGTCGGCAGTCCGGCCATGTGTGGAGCCCACTGGCGAGGCGTGGCGGCAGGTCGCAGTTCGACGTCAGGGCACCAAACCATGGCACGCATATCTGTCCGCCATGGGTGTGCCCGGCAATGATGAATTGCGCACCGTCCGCGTGCAGCGTATCCAGAGCTCGCCGGTACGGTGCATGGACGATTCCCACCCGGACGGGTGAATCCTCGCGGGAGGCAACACGCGGGGGGAGGGAATCTCGTCCAATATGAGGATCATCCAGGCCAACAAGGTCGATGCCGATCCGGTCCCAAGCCAAGAGGTGGCGCTGGTTGTTGAGGTCCAGCCAGCCGGCCTCCTCCATGCGCTGGGTGAACGCCTGCCACGGCAGATCGGGGTGTGTCCGTCGGCGCGCGGCTTGACCCGAATGGCCAAGAAGATACCGCAGCGGGTTGCGAAATTGGGGCGAGAAGTAGTCGTTCGAACCCAGGACAAATCCGCCCGGGAATGCCAGCAGAGGCTCCAGGGCGTGCAGCAACGGCCAGAGCGCTTGGGGGGAACCGAAATTGTCCCCGGTATTCAAGACGAAGTCGGGTTCGAGCGTTGC
Source organism: Rarobacter incanus (assembly GCF_006715765.1). Lineage (NCBI taxonomy): Bacteria > Bacillati > Actinomycetota > Actinomycetes > Micrococcales > Rarobacteraceae > Rarobacter > Rarobacter incanus. Next base: position 1,261,092 of record NZ_VFNV01000001.1, on the reverse strand, counting down.
GAGTTCGCGGACCCAGGCAATTTTGTCGGCTTGCTCTGGGATCAGATGCAGGTCGGAAACCTGCAGAATCCGCAGCGGGCGGGTGCCCGCGGGGAGGATCGGAATCCGATAGTCGCGGACGGTGAAGAGGTGCGACTCGATCGCACCCCATGCCAGCGCGGCGCCGGCCGCCGCAGCACTCACCCCGGCAGCGAGCGCAAGACGGCGCGGCGTGGGCCGCTTGGGTTCACGCACTCCCGTTAGTCCTTTTTATCCGACGAGTTCCCCGTCGATTTCTTCGAACCGCTATCGGATGAATCGGACTTGGTCTGCGACGACGATGTCTTGATGACCGCGGCGCGGCCCACCAGCGAGTAATCGGGGGAAGGGAACTTCTTGATCGCTTTGCCCTTGAGAGCGGTGTCCATGAAGGTCTTCCAGGTCGGGGCCGCGATGGTTCCACCGTAGATGATTTGGGACGGACGCCCGCCTATGCTGATGTAGCGCATCTTGACGTCTTTGGTGGGGTTGCCCACCCACACGGCGGTCGACAGTTGCGGGGTGAATCCCACGAACCACGTGTGGGTGTTGGTGCCCGCGGTTCCGGTCTTACCTGCCGCGGGGCGGCCGCCGGACAGCACGGCGAGGGGAGCGGAGCCCCCCGCCTTCGGGACCTGCTGCAGCGCGTACGTGACCGTGTTGGCGACATCGGAACTGATAGTGCGGTGGCAGTCCGCCTCGGGAACATCCAGGTCTTTGCCGTCGGAATCCTTGACGGAGAGTATCGCGATCGGCGTGCAGTACTTTCCCTGGTTGGCGAAGGTTGCGTATGCGGAGGCCTGCGCCAGCGGCGAGGTGTTCTGAATACCCAGGGTCATCGATGGGGTGACTTCGATGCCGTCCTCAGTGAAGTAGTTCTTGGACAGATCCTCACCATTGGAAAGCGACGGGCGGAAGCCGACTTCGTAAGCTGCCTTGGCAATATCGCACTGGTCCAGCTGCGAGGCCATCGCAACGTATCCCGTGTTCACCGAAAGTGCGGTTGCGGTCAAGACCGTCATGCTGCCGCGGCGGGCTCCCTCGGAGTTCCCCGGGGTCCACGTTCCGGCGAAACCGGTGCACGACGCCGGGAACGAGCTGAGGTTGTAGGTGCGACCGGACCCATTGACGACCGTGTTGAGTGTTTTACCCGCCTGCAGCCAGGCGGTCAAGGTGTACGGCTTGAAGGTCGATCCGGGCTGGAACCCGCGGGAACCGCCGTGTTCCTGATCGGTGTTGTAGTTGATCGCCGTTGTGTACTTCTTGGGGTTGTCGCTGGCGTCGTAATCGCGGTTTTGCGCCATGACGGTGATCTCGCCCGTGCCGGGCTCGACGCTGGTCATCGCCGTTGCTATCCCGTGGGGATCGTTGGCGGGAACGGACTTCTTGAGGATCTTCGTTGCCGTCTTTTGCAGCTTCGCGTTGAGCGTCGTGACTATTCGCAATCCGCCGCGATAGAGCAACTCCGTGCGCTCTTCGGTGGTTTTCCCGAATGTCGGGTCCTGCGTGATGACCTTCGTGACGTAGTCGCAGAAAAATGCCGCTGATTCGGCGGCCGCGCATCCCTGCTTGATGTCTTGCACGTCGAGGGTGTCGGCCAGGGGCTGCTTGCGCGCCTCCTCGTATTCTTCCTTCGTGATGTATCCCTGCTGATACATCAGGCTGAGGACGATGTTGCGGCGGCGTTCGGAGGCTTCCGGGTGCACCGTTGGATCGTAGGCGCTGGGGCGTTGGGTGATGCCGGCTATGGTGGCGGCCTGAACGATGCTGAGTTCCTTGGCGGAAACGCCGAAGTAGTGTTGCGCGGCTGCCTCTGCTCCGTATACGGACTTTCCGAACTGGGCGATGTTGAGGTATCCCTCAAGGATCTCGTTCTTCGTTTTGGTCTTTTCGAGCGCAATGGCCAAGCGCGCTTCGCGCAGCTTGCGTTCGTAGGTGCCCTCGGACGCCTCGGTGACTCCCTCCGTGTCGCCGGCGGCGTGGGCCCGCTCAATGAGCACGTTCTTCACGTACTGCTGGGTCAGCGTCGATGCGCCCTGCGTGTCCCGGTCCATAGCGTTGTTCACGAGCGCGCGGGTCATACCCGTCATGTCAATCGCTCCGTGCTCGTAGAATCGCTTGTCCTCGGTGGCGATGACTGCGTTTTGCAGGTTCGTGGAGATTGCCGAAAGCGGCTTGACGATGCGGTTCTCCCAGTAATACGACGCGAGGAGGGTTTTGCCGTCCCGCGCATAGATGTAACTGGCCTGCGAGAGTTTGGTTGTCTCCAGGCTGTCGGGCAGGCCGTTGAAAAGCTCAACCCCGCCATCGGTCACTTTCGAGGCGCCGATGGCCAGCGGTGCCGCCAGCGCACCGACCAGCAGCCCGCCGACAAGAGAAGCTGCAACGAAGGTCGCGATTGCGGCGAACAGCGCCGCGACGTTTACCGTATGTTTCGACTTACGAGGAAGCTTGCCACGCACCGACTGAAAACCCATGCATCCCAGGGTACGCGAACGGCGCGGAGGCGAGGGGGAAGTCGCAAAGACGGTATGTGGAAATCATGTAATCGTTGCGTGAAACACCAGTAGGCTTTGACCATGACTACAAAATGGGAATACGTAACGGTGCCGCTGATCAGTCACGCCACTAAGCAGATCCTGGACAATTGGGGGGACGAGGGATACGAACTCGTCACGGTGGTGACCGGCCCCGACGGCAACGGCCTGGTCGCCTACCTGAAGCGCCCCAAGGCGGAGGGCTGATCATGGCTGGCTCCATCTCAGCGCGCCTCGCGGCGCTTGGCATTGAATTGCCGCCGGTAGCATCCCCTCTGGCCAACTACGTGCCCGCGATACGCTCCGGCGACCTGGTGTGGACGGCGGGGCAACTTCCGCTCGTCGAAGGCAAATTGCCGATCGCGGGCAAGGTTGGAACGGGTGCGGGGCAGGTGAGCCCCGACGCCGCGCGCGACCTTGCGCGTACAGCGATGCTCAATGCGATTTCAGCCGTAGCGGCGCAAGTGGGGTCCCTGGACCGCGTGGAGCAGGTGGTTAAGGTGGTCGGGTTTGTCGCATCCGATCCGACCTTCACGGGCCAACCGGGCGTCGTCAACGGTGCCAGCGAAGTAATTGGGCAAATCTTCGGCGACGCAGGGGCACATGCGCGCAGCGCCGTCGGCGTTGCCGTGCTACCGCTGGACGCGCCGGTCGAAATCGAGCTCGTCGTGCGGGTCGGAACCAAATGACCCACCCCTGGCGCTAGCCGCGGCGGTTCCTTGCTGCGGCCACTGTGAGCGGGCCTTGGCGGTCGGGCCGCTGCAACCGGGCCGCCGTGAGCGGCGGCGGCCCTGCGGCACGCGAATTGCCTACCGTGCCCGCCGGCGCAGGCGGTCGAGTTCCACCAAGATGATGGTGCGTCCGTCGCGCCTGATCCATTTCCGTGTCGTGAAATCCGCGAGTGCCTTGTTTACCGTTTCACGTGAAGCGCCGACCAACTGCGCCAGTTCTTCCTGCGTCAGTTCGTGGGTCACGCGCACCCCGTCGCCTTCCGGCTGCCCAAAACGGTCTGCAAGGTCCAGCAGGGCCTTGGCAACGCGCCCGGGGACATCCGAGAAGACCAGGTCTGCCAGCGCCTCGTCGGTGCGTCGCAGGCGCACCGCAAGGGCGCCAAGGAGTGGCATAGCCACTGCGGGATGAGTGCGTATCCACACGGCAAGCCGCTCGTGGGGCAGCTCAAGAAGCGTCACGTCCGCGACCGCCGTCGCGGTGGCGGTTCGCGGCCCGGGATCGAACAGCGACAGTTCCCCGAGCATCTCGCCGGGACCCAGCACTGCGAGCAGGTTCTCGCGCCCGTCCTGCGATGTCCTGCCCAGCTTGACTTTGCCCGCGGTAATCACGAAAAGTTGGTCGCCTTGTTCGCCCTCGCGAAACAGCACATCGCCACGGCGCAGCCGAATCTGGGTCATTGACCGGATGAGCGAGCTGGCCTCTTCCTGGTCAATGCCTGCGAATAGGGGGGCGCTCATTACGGTGTTCTCGGTGCTCACGGCGTCCTCTCGTCTTGCTTCGTCAACCGGGCCATGACCCATAGTGACAAACCTACCTGCTATTGCGCCACCTTAGAGTTCGGCGAGGTGCTGGACTAGCTGGTCGGTAACCTCCATCAGGTCGCGGCGCAGTGCGGCTTCGCGCAAGGTGAGGAGCTCATCCAGTTCGCGCAGGCGCGGTAGGTCGCTCAGTTCGAAAAGGTCGGAAGGGACGGTAGTAGCCTCGCCGAGCGCTTCATTGAGCGCCCGCGTGCTTTCCTCGCTCGCGTCGATGGGCAACAGTTGGTTGGGCCCGGCGGCACGCGCCACCGTGAGGTCGATCTTTGCGCGCACAAGGCGACGCCAATGGCTGGCGGCCGACAGCTGGGCCCGCAAGGATCCGCGTCGATCGTTGAGTCGCTGAGACATGGTGGAATGCTGCAGGTCGGGCATCGCTACTTCCTTTCACAGGTGGCTTTCGGCAACTCACCCGCTCAGCTTGAGAATTTCACCGGATGAATTGACGCTTTTGCGGTTGGCGGCGAGTCCGCTGCAGCCACACGGACCCGCGGGACGAGCGTTGCGATGCCGTCGCACAACGTGGCGTTTGAGATCATGTGTGGATGGAGCCATCGCATACCCGGAATCAGGCGATTCTGCGGGCCGCACAGATATATGAGCGCTTGGGGCAGGCCTTTCCCGATGCGCGCTGCGAACTGGACTATTCGTCTCCATGGCAGCTCCTGGTCGCGACCGTTCTTTCGGCGCAAACGACCGACAAACGTGTGAACGCCGTCACCCCGGAACTGTTCGCGCGGTGGCCGCAACCCGTCGACTTGGCGTCCGCGGACACCGCGCGGGTGCGCGCGGTGATCAACTCCTTGGGGTTCGGGACGCGCCGCGCGGCGAACATCATCGAGATGGCTCACCAAGTGGACGATCGGTATGGGGGCGAGGTGCCGGCGAACGAGGGGGAACTCGTCGGTCTTGCTGGGGTCGGGCGAAAGACGGCTCACGTCGTGATGGCTGAGGCCTTTGGGGCGCCCGTGCTTGCCGTCGATACGCACGTGATGCGGACAGCGCGCAGGCTCGGGCTAACGTCACACGCCGATCCGCTGGGGGTCGAACGGGACCTGACGGCGATCTTTCCCGCGCGGGAGCTGCCCTTGCTTTCGCACCGTCTGATCTTCCTGGGGCGTCGGGTATGTGCGGCTCGCAGACCGAATTGTGCGCAATGCGCGCTCGCCCCGCTGTGCCCATCGGCCTCACCTGCTCCGACGGCGGGGAACGCCCGCGGGCAGGGGGCGGGTGCCCCTAGCGTGTAGCGCCGGGCAGCGAACCCAACCAGTCGAGCAGGATTTCGTTGACCGCGTCCGGTCGCTCCTCGTGGGCGAAATGACCCGCCGCCATGATTTGCTCGCTGCGGTACTGCGAGCACAAGGCGGCGGCGTCGACCGTGAGCCAACGCGGATCGAACACGGGGTCAAAGCGGCCCGATAGTTGCAGCGCGGGCACCGATATGCCGCCCCGCACGGTGCTGAGGAACCGGCGATACGTGGGAGTCACCCGATGATTTGTGAGCCACCGGAGTGGTTCCAGGCTGGTGCGCGGGACGGAGGGTAAACGCATCGCGGTGCGGTAGGTGTTCAATGCCTGGGTCGTCCACGGCATCACGGCGCCGAACTTCAGGATGCGGGCGACCATATCTGTGTGGGCCAGTTGGTGCTCGGCCACTCCGGGGAGGCGCAGGGAGACGATCTTGTGGCGCACGGTGCGCGAATGCACACCGCGATCCGAAGCGTGGATGCGCGCGGGGTGTGGTGCCGAAATCGCGGCGACCGCGGTCGTCACCGCGGGCACCACCGTGGGCATCGACCACGCGACCACACCGCCCAAACCATGGCCGATGATGACGGCTTCGCGCAATCCGAGGGCGCGGATGACCCCGGACACATCGCGACAAATGTTGGGAATGTCGTAGCCAAGCGGAGGCTTGTCTGAGGCGCCGTATCCCCGCAGGTCAACGGCAATGGGCCTATAACCTGCACTTGCTAGGGCCGCCAGCTGGTGGCGCCACGTCCACCACATTTGCGGGAAGGAGTGGAGAAGGATAACTGGGACGGCGCGAGTGTCCTCGTCGCCTCCGTCGGCGACGTGGAATCGCGATCCATTCGCGGCGACGTTGCGGTGCGTCCAGGGACCGTCCAGCAGAATCTCGGAGTAATCGGCTGGCATCGCTTATGAATCTTCCGCTTCGGGCGCTTCCTGTGCTGCGGGATCGGCATCGGGTTCGACCGCCGCTGGTTCGTGCCCCTGCGGGCCGCCCGCGTTGCGGCGATCCTTGGGCGGGTCGAACCGGTACCCGACGTTGCGAACGGTGGAAATCAGCTGGTCATACTCGGATCCGAGTTTGGCGCGCAGGCGCCGCACGTGGACGTCTACGGTGCGCGTACCACCGTAGTAGTCGTATCCCCAGACCTCTTGCAGTAGTTGCGCGCGGGTAAAGACGCGACCGGGGTGCTGCACCAGGTATTTGAGGAGCTCAAACTCCTTATAGGTCAGGTCCAGCGCGCGCCCGCGCAGGCGGACCGTGTACCCGGAGGCATCGATGACCAGGTCGCCGGTGGAGATTTCTTCCGGCTGCTCGTCGTGTCCGGCAAAGCTGTCGTGTTCGCGCACCAGACGTATGCGGGCTTCCACCTCCGCGGGCGGCGCCGTGTCGAGCATAAAATCGTCCGCACCCCAGTCGGCGGTCAACACCATCAACCCGCCCTCGGTCATGATCAGGATGAGCGGGACGGTCAGCCCGGTGGCGCGCAGCATGCGGCAGGTGGTGCGCGCCGTCACAAGATCCTTGCGCGCGTCGAGCAAAACGACGTCGGAGTCGGGGGCCTCGATCAGCGCAGACGGCTCCATGGGGAGCACCCGCACGTGGTGGTTGAGCAGGCCCAGCGCGGGAAGGACTGTGGCTGAACTTCCCGTCGCAGCGGTGAGCAACAAGAGCTCAGCCATCGGTTAGCCTCCCTGGGTCGCTGTGGCGTGGGTGGTCGCTACTGGTAAACCGTACCGCGAATTTTATCGATCAAGCGAGAATCACCGCGTGGCGCCGCGTCTGCGACACTTGTTAGGTGAAGTTCATTCCTACCATCTACGACCTGTCGACGCGCTCTGTCGCCACCGCGATTGGTGCATCGCTGCTGGCCGCGGGGGCGGCGTGGGGAGTGAGTGGCACCGCGCTTGTCCTGTCTGTTGTGGTCATAGCTATGGCAATAGGGTGGCCGGTTCTTCTGGGCCTGCCGGCGCGGGTTGGTTCGGCGCTCGTCATCGCGCTTGCCGGGCTGGGGGCTTTGGCGGTGGTCTTCGCGGCACCGCGGGAACCGTGGATCAGGTCCGTGCCGCTTGTCCTGGCCTTTGCGGTGGTCCTGGCGTTCATCAATGAGTTGACGCGGCCGGACGATCGCAGCAGGCTCACGCAATCCCTGCTCGGCACCGTAGCGGGGGCGGTTCTGGTCGCTGGCGCCGCGGGCTGGCTAGCCGCGGACCGCACGGTGGTGGGCCATAAGGTCATCACGTTGGGGGCAATCGCGCTGGCCGTTGCTGCGGTGATCGCCGCCTTACCCATGTACGGGTGGGCCTCGTTCACAACCTCTTCTTTGGCGGCGGTGGTCGGCGCGGTCGTCGTCGCGCAGTCAATAATCCCCATGCGGATGCTGACCGCGATCGCCGTGGGGGTTCTGTCCGGCCTGGCGGTGGCGATGAGCCATATGCTCTTCGTGCGGATCCCGGCATTGCGTTCCGCGCGCGCTGCGTGGGCAGCTATCGCGGCCCCGATCGTCGCCGCGGGTCCGTTTCTATACGCGATCGCTCGCCTGACCCTGGTCGTGTAGTCCTGCTAGATGAGGGACTTCGCGGCCACGCAACGCGCCGCATACTCCGGTAGGGTTGCAACATGGATATTCAGGCGCTTGAAACTTTCTTTTTGAGCTTGCTGGTTTTGGTGACGGTGACGGTTGCCTGGTTCGCGGGTTACATCGTCTACCGCCTGTTCAAGTCGTAATGAAATCACCCCGTGATTGAACTCCCGCAGGACTTCCCGCCGGAGCTATACCCCGTCGCGTTCCTCAATGGTCATTGGCGCGGACGCGGCGAACTGAGCTACCCGGGTATTGCGCGCACCGATATCGTCGTGGACGTCACTTTTGCCCCGGGCACCGGCCCGTTCTACGAATACCGGTGCGACATAAATACAATTTCCGACGAGGCCACCGCCCCTTGGTCTACGGAATCCGGATTTTGGCGCGTCGCCCCCCAACAACCGGAGGGCTTGGCGGAGTCGCTGGCGCCGCTCGAGGCGATGATTAGCGACCCGGCCGGACGCGTTTGCGTGTACCTCGGTGGGGCTGATAACGGCCGCGCGACCCTGGTTTCGGATGTCATTGCGCGCACTTCGAGCGCGGCGGCGGTAGCGGCCTCCAAGCGGATGTACGGGCTGGTCAAGGGCCAGCTCATGTGGCTGTGGGAACTGTCCGCCTTCGATCAACCGCTGCAACCCTACGTGTCGGTCGCGATGGAGAAAGTGAGCCAGTAGTGGCGCTTACCGGCATGCTTGAACTGCCCGGTGCGGTGGCCGATGCGGACCAAGGCGGGCGGGTTGCCTGGCACTTCGGGGACCCCGTTGCCGAGCAGCGCGCGCTCGAGCGCGGCCGGGCCGTCGTCGATCAGGGGCATCTTGCCGTCATCAGGGTTGCCGGGGAAGACCGACTGACGTGGCTGAATTCCTTGACGAGTCAGTCTTTGCTTGGTTTAGCGCCCGGGGTCGGCACCGAGACTTTGCTGCTGAGCCCGCAGGGCAAGCTTGAGGCTGCGCTGGGCGTTGTCGACGACGGTGCATCGACGTGGCTAATCGTGGAGCCCGCGCAAGCGCGGTACGTGGGCGAATGGTTGACGAAGATGCGGTTCGCTATGCGCGTCAGTGTCGTTGATGATTCCCAGAACTTTGCCGTGCTGGGGTTCAACGGGGACGTCCCCGCGGCGGCTGCCGGGTACCTGATCTGGGAAGACCCGTGGCCGCATGTCGCCCCGGGAGGTACCCGTTACGGCCCCGGCGAGGACATCCACCCCGGGGTCGCCAGGCGCTGGAAGCTGGTGGCGGTGCCCGCCGCAGCGGCGCGCGACGTGGTTGCGGACCTGGCCGAGCAGGGGTTCACCCCGGCCGGTACATGGGCAGCCGAGGCGATGCGGATCGCCGCGTGGCGACCTGGCTACGGCAGCGAGGTGGACGCCAGGACCATCGCCCACGAGGTCGATTGGCTCCGCACGGCCGTCCACCTGCACAAGGGCTGCTACCGGGGGCAGGAAACGATCGCGCGCGTGCACAACCTGGGGCGGCCGCCGCGGCGGCTGGTGTTCTTGCACCTTGACGGTTCCGCCGACGTCCTGCCGGAGCACGGGAGTGGTGTCCTGGCGGCGGGCCGGGTGGTGGGGACGGTGACCTCGTCCGTTCGTCATCATGAGCTGGGCCCGATCGCCTTGGCTCTTATCAAGCGTTCGGTGGCCGCGGATGCGCCCCTGGATGTCGTCAGCCAGAGCGCACCCGATGTGGTGGTGAGCGCGGCGCAGGAGCCGATTGTGGATCCCAGCGGGCAATCCGTCGATCGTCCCGCAGGGCATGGGCCGCTCATGAAGGGCCTACCGCGGGTGGGGATGATCCAGGGGACATAGGCGCGGGGTGGCGCAATAACGTACGGATTGACACGCCGGTCTTGTACCATTGGTGCATGGACGTCTCCGTGAGCGCCTTTCGGGCGGAACTCAAGTCGTGGATCGAGCGCAGCAAGGCCGGCGAGGACATCGTTATCACGGAACGCGGCGTGCCGGTTGCGCGGCTCAGCGCCGTGGGTTGCGCTGATCTGATCACCGAACTTGTACAAGAAGGCCTGCTGAGTTTGCCGGCCAGCCCTCGAGCCGAGCCGCCCGCGGCCGTAGCCGGTGAATCCGGCCCCGCTACGGAGTCCAAGGGCGCGGTTGCCGCACTGTTTTCCCGCAGGCGGCGCTGAGAGATGGCGGTCGTGTACTTTGACGCGGCAGCGCTGGTCTCGCTGTGCGTGCACTCGCCGCGGACCGCGCTGGCGCGGCGCCTGTGGGTCAGGGCCGACGCGCTGATCACTGCGCATGTCGCGCGGGTGCAGGTCCCCGCCGCCTTGGCGCAGGCGCGGCGCGCGGCGCTTCTCGGTGAGGCCGATATGGTCGCCGCCCTGCGGCAATGGGAGGCGGCGCTCGCGCAGATGTGCGTCATGGAGGCGAGTCCGGGTGCGGCGGAACGCGCGGCGCGACTCGCGGTCGAATGCGACATCCGCGCCGACGACGCCTGGCACCTGGCGGCAGCGGAACGGTTCAATTCGAGCGATATGATCTTCGCCGTGTGGGATTCACGTTTGGAGGCGGCCGCGCGGGGACGCGGCCTGCCGGTGTGCGGATAGGGGACTGGGCATGCGGGCGGTAGTGCAGCGGGCGACGCGAGCCGAGGTGGTCGTAGGCGGGGCCACCGTGGCCGCGCAGGCGGGGCCGGGACTGGTTGTGCTGGTTGGTGTGACGCACGAGGACGGGCCCGGTGACGTGGCTTACATCGCCCGCAAGGTCGCCGATCTGCGATTGCTGGCGGGCGAACGCAGCGTGCGGGAGGCGGACGGTTGGGTGATAGTCGTCTCCCAGTTCACGCTGTACGCGGATGTGCGCAAGGGGAGGCGGCCCACCTGGAACAACGCGGCGCCTGGCGCCGTCGCGCAGCCTCTGGTCGATCAGGTCGTTGCGACTTTGCGCGATGAATACGGACTTACGGTGGAAACGGGCGTATTCGGCGCCGACATGGCAGTGAGCTTGACCAACGACGGGCCGATGACGATTCTGCTCGAGTCCTAAACCGCGGTTAGCGCAGCAAAAAGTCCCAAATGCCCGGCCGGCCGGGATGACACTATGGTCGGGTGCTGAACTTAGTCGAGACCCTTGAACTCCAGGACTACAACGCCACCAAGAAGGCGAACGGCATTGCGGCGCCGTGGCGATTCCTGGTGCAGGCCATGCTCGCGGGCGCCTACATTGGCGTCGGCGTGATCATCATGGTCACTGCCGCGGGGCCGCTGCTTGCCAATGGTTCCGGCTGGGCGAAGATGGTCAGCGGATTGGTCTTTCCGGTCGCGTTGACCTTGGTCGTCGTCGCCGGCGGCGAATTGGTAACCTCGTCGATGATGACGCTCACGCAGGGTTGGGCGCGCCGTGCCATCGACGGCAAGCAATGGGGAATGACGCTCGGGTTCACGTTCCTGGCGAACTTCGCCGGCGCGTGGGTCTTTTCCGTGTTTGTGTGGATGTCTAAGGTCGCGGGCCCGGAAACGCCGGGTGGGCAGATGCTGGAGAGCATGCTCAAGGCCAAGGCGCACGAATCCGGTTACGAGATGTTCGGCCGCGGGGTGCTTTGTAACGTGCTGGTGTGCCTTGCGATCTGGTCGGTTGCCCGCCTCAAATCCGAAACCGCGCAGCTCATTGTCGTGTTTTGGTGCATCATGGCCTTCATTACCTCCGGGTTCGAGCACGTCGTGGCGAACATGACGACCTACGCCGTGGGGATGCTCAGCGGCTACGAGGGCGCAACCGTCGGACACTACGCGACGAACATGCTCTACGTGGGCCTGGGGAACCTGGTCGGTGGCGCGATGGTGGGGCTGGCGTATGTAAGTTCGACGAAGCGGAAAGAAAAGATCAAGGACGAGGCCGCCCCCGCCGCCTAACGGCCGCCGCAAGGCCGGAGGCGCCCGTTGGGCGCGCGCTGTGGTACTCGCCTGGCTCGCTGCGTGGGAAGCTTGCGGGCCGGAGGCGCCCGTTGGGCGCGCGCTGTGGTACTCGCCTGGCTCGCTGCGTGGGAAGCTTGCGGGCCGGAGGCGCCCGTTGGGCGCGCACGGTTTCGCAGTCCTAGTCCGATATGGCTGAACATGGGAATGGCACTTCGCCAAGTGGTCGAAGCGCCATTCGCCTGCAACTGGGAAAGCGGGCTAGCAAGCGCGCCGTATGTTCGTCGTTACCGCTGCTGCGTGTTCGACGTACCCGATGTGAGTGGGTTGCCTCGCGTGTGGGTTTCCGCTTTCCCATTTTTTGTTGTGCTTCAATTATGCTGCCACAATGTGTCCTGCGCCACATTTACTCGACAATTGGCGCAATAGTGAGACGGATTCTTCCGAAATGTGAACGGCGGTCGCGGCGGACCCTGGAATCGCTGGTATTTCAGCGAGCGTGGCGCCGCCAGGCAGCGACGGCGATGACCGCCGCGATGGCGGTCAGGATCGCGGCGAGCGAAATGGTGGCCGTCGTGCGGGAGACGGGGAACTCGTTCCATAATGACACCGGGCGCGTGAACACGAGCGTGTTCCAGCCCTGCTCCGCCGCCAACTTGCGCAGGTTGCGGTCGGGATTGATGGCGTATGCGAATCCGACTGCCTCTAGCATCGGGGCGTCCGTGATCGAATCGGAGTAGGCATACGACCGCGACAGGTCGTAGCCCGCGCGGGTGGCCAATTCCCGCATCGCCTCGGCCTTGGCCGGACCATAACAGTAGAAATCGATCCGACCGGTGTAGCGGCCGTCGACAGCCTCCATGCGAGTCGAGATTGCGTGATCGGCGCCGAGCGCCGCTGCGATTGGCTCGACGAGTTCGGAGCCGGAAGCGGAAACCACGACAACGTCGCGCCCCGCGGCATGATGTTCCGCGATGAGCTGGACGGCCTCCGCATAGACGTAGGGGTCGATGTAGTCGTGCAGGGCCTCCGCGACGATCGATTGCACCTGGGAAACGTCCCAACCGGTCACCAAGTCCGAGAGGTACCGGCGCATGCGCTCGGTTTGGTCCTCATCGGCCCCCGCGATCATGTACAGGAAATGGGCGTAGGCACTGCGCAGGACCGAGCGCCGCGACATCAGGCCGCCGGCCAAGAACGGGCGCGAAAAGGCCGCAGCGCTGGACGTCGCGATGATCGTCTTGTCCAGGTCAAAGAAGGCCGCGGTCTTGGGGGAGCTCACATATACGAGCCTAGCGGCTTTGGCGATGAAGTGGAGCGCTGGGGAAAGTTATCCACACCCTGGAATCTGGGGGGCGTCGCTGATGCGACCTAGATCAGGGTTGTGACATGACTTCACGAGTGATTGCGGTGACGGGCGCCAGCGGCGGGGCGGGGTGCACGACCCTTACCCTGCATCTGGCCGGCGCGCTGGGCGGTGTTGCCGTGGACGGGCGGCCACTGGGCAACGCGCTCGAGTTGGCGGGAATCGAGTTGGACGATGGGCTGCGCTGGCCCGCCCTGATGGCTGGGTCGTCGGCGGGAGATCCGAATCGCGCCATCTCCAGCATGCCCAGCTGGTACGGGGTGCCAATTCTGGGCGGCGCGGACGCCGACACGGACATCGGTGATCCCGGTCATATCGAGGTCATCAACGCGCTGAGCATGCAACGCATTGTTGTCGTAGACGTGGGGTGCGTGGACCTGATGTCCGGGCGCGGGGAAGCCCTGCGAAACCAGATCGGGCAGGTGATCGCGGTCGCGCGTCCGCGCGTCACTGACGCTGCTAAGGTCGCGGCCCTTGTGCGGACATGCGGGGCCCCGGTGCACCTCGCGGCGCGCGTGGCACGCGCCGACACTATGGCGCCGTGGGACCTTTCCAACGCCTACGGCTGCCGGGTTGCGACGGTGATCCGCGATGTTCGCGGGCTGCCGAAGGCGGTCGATTGCGGGGTTGGCCCGTCCATGGCAAAGCCGCGGTGGAATGCCGGGCGGTCTGCCACACCGCGCGGCGCGACACCGGAGCATGCGGCCGCATCGCTTGCGCGGATGGTGCGGGGCGAGGCACCATGATCGACTTTCCCCCACCTGCTCCGCCCGGGGGCCGTGCCGATGACAGGGCGGGCGGACGCGGTGCGCAGCGGGCGGCGGCGATGGCGCGTGCGATCAGGCAGGGCCTTGTGCGCGATGGCGCGGACCTGACGTATGACCGCGTGCGGGCGCGGGTGTGGGAGCAGACACGGATGCTGACCTCCGCCGAACAGGCCGACGTGTTGGCGCGGGTCTGGGCCGATCTGACGGGTGCCGGGCCATTGCAGGAACTGCTGGCGACCCCGGGAACTACCGACGTGCTTGTCAACGGGCCAAACGATGTGTGGTGGGACCGCGGAAACGGTCTGGAAAAGGCGAACATCGATATTGGGGCCGACAGTGACGTGCGCACACTCGCGATGCGATTGGCCGCGGCGGCCGGGTGCAGATTGGACGATGCGGTCCCGCATGCCGATGGCAGGCTGCCCGGCGGGGTCAGGCTCCACGCGATGCTTCATCCCCTGGTCGATTCCGGTGCCGTGATTTCGTTGCGCATCCCGCGAAGCGAGCCCTGGACGCTGGCCGACCTGACGGCCAGGGGCATGATGCCTCGGCAATGGGAGGTCCTGCTCGGCAGGTGCGTCGCGGAGAAAATGGGGATCATAGTCTCCGGCGCGACGGGGTCAGGCAAATCCACACTTCTCGGTGCGCTGTTGCAACAAGTCCCTACGAACGAACGAATTGTGCTGATCGAAGAATCGAAGGAGATCGATGTCGCGCACCCGCACGTCGTTCGATTGCAGGCGCGCAGGGCGAATGCCGAGGGGGTGGGGGAAGTCTCGATGCAGCAACTAGTCAAGGAAGCGTTACGCATGCGCCCCGACCGCATCGCCGTAGGGGAGGTACGCGGCGCTGAACTGCGCGAAATGCTGATTGCGTTTAACACCGGTCACCCCGGGGGAATCGGCACATTGCACGCAAATACGGCCGCCGACGTTGCCGCGCGGCTTGTTTCGTTGGGGCTGATGTGTGGCTTGCCGCCGCGCGTGCTGGCGAATCAGGCCGCCAGCGCCCTCGACCTGGTAGTGCACGTTTCCAGGGTCGACGTTGGCGGCAGCGTCGAGCGTCGGGTCACGGATATCGCGATGCTGGTTCTGGCACCAAACCGCGATGATCTACTGATCGAACCGGTGGCGCAATGGGATGGGCGCAATCAGTTCAGGCCGCGCGATGGGTGGGGGCCGCTTGCTGCCCGAGTGGGGGCGGTTCCGCACCGATCGGACCGGGCGCGATGATACGCGCAATTGGTGTTGCGCGGCTCGGCACTGACGCGCCTGCGGGTGGGATGTTCGGGGGAGATGTCGCGGCTGCACTGGAATCGGTGGCGTCGTCTATGAGGGTGGGCGCGCCGCCGCAAGAGGCCTGGAGGGCCGCGGGGGTGAATTGCGGGGCGGACGGCGTGCCGACCCCAAAGGCCTTGGTTGCAGCGTGGGACCTAGGTCAGGTTGGTGGAACGCTGCGCGGTGTCGGGCGCGGAAGAATGCCGGATTCGTCGCGCGGAAGCGGCCCAACGGGCGGACTGCACGCGTACGCGCGGGCCGTCCACGTGGTTGCGGGAATGTCGAGGGAACTCGGTTCCCCCCTAGCGGACGTCGTGAGCCAGATCGCGTCGAGTATTCGCTCGCACGAAGAGGCGCAGCGCGCGCGGGCAACGGCATTCGCCGGTCCAAAGATGAGCGCCCGCGTCATGATGGCGCTGCCGCTGGTTGCCGCCCTACTGTCTGCGCTGCTGGGCGTGCGTGTCTGGGAGATCTACGTCGATGGGGGTTTCGGGACGATGAGCGCGGTGGCTGGCCTGGGGTTCTTGGCCGCGGGGGTGCGTTGGGTCGGCACTATTCTTGCGCGCGCGGAGCTGGCCGCCGTGCGGCAAACGCGAGCGGGGGGCGGACGGTGATTTGGCTCTTGGTCGGAGCCGGAATAGCGGCGGCGGTGGAAGGACTGCCTCGCCGGATCGCGGGTGGCAGGGTCATCGTCGAGCGCGGGGCGACAAGCGATCGGCGAACGCAGCTGGACGATGAACTGGTGATCGCCGTGGTGAGCACCGCGATCAGATCCGGTTCTCCGCTGCTGGTCGCGCTCTCGGTCGCGGCGCAGCAAATTGCGGGGGCCGAGGGGGAGGCGCTCGCGGGCTTCCTCGCCCGCGTGCGAGCGGGCAGTTCCTGGGAGGCTGCTTCTTCACCTGTGGATGGCGTGCCGCGGCGCTTGCTGGATGCGTTAAGCGGCTCGTGGAACCACGGCGCAAATGCGCAGGCCGCCCTGCAGTCGCTGAGCACGCGAGTGCGTGAGGAACAAGCGGCACGATCCGCTCAGGCCGCGGCGCGGCTGAGCGTGCTGCTCGTGATTCCCCTTGGCGCGTGTTTTCTCCCCGCGTTTGTCTTCTTGGGCATGGCGCCGCTTGCGCTCGGTCTTTGGAACGGAGGGGCGGGGTGAGCGCGCTGTGGAGTGCCTGCTGTGGGGCGTGCGAGTCGGCGCTCGTTCCTACTCCTTACGCGCTTGCACCCAAGAATGAACGCGCGGACAACGTCGGCAGGCGTGATCGGATCGGTCAAGGTGTTTTCAAACCACGCGAGCGCGGGAGCCCGACGCGGTGGTGGCCCAACGCGGTGTTTAGCCGTGCGACCCGCGTCCCATTTTGCGGAACGCATCGGCGACGTCTTCTAGGGTGTCGCCGTACTCCGCCATCCAGGCGGGTGGCCTATCGGCCGGGAACCCAAGCCAGAAGGTGTCCGAGCCCCCCGCGCCGGTGTGTTGGGGCGTGTGCCCGATCACGTACTGACGCAGCAGATCCTTGGGAAGCAGCCAAGCGCGCGCGTCTTGCGGCATCAGGCCGAGGCAGAGACAGTAGTCGTATTCTTGCTCGCGAATCTGCTGAAACTTGAAGTCGCCCGTGCTCCACAGCGTCGACATCTTGATCTCGATGCGGTGTCCATTGATGATGCGGTCGGCTTCGCTATTCGGTGACCGTTTGACCGGGAACCCCTGGCTCTCGGCCCATTTCGAGATCAGCTTCTCGCCCACCGCACCCTTGGTGCGCGAGGGGAGCTTGAGGATCCACCCAAACGGGCTGGTCGCCCAGGGGTCGTCCTCGTCAGCCGCGTAAGCGTCGGCGAGCGACGCCGACGCGGCAACAAGCTCAACGTAATCAGGGTTTCGGTTCGTAGGTTCACTCACCCTGCGAAGTATGCAGTACTGTGACCCGAGAATCCAGAGCGCCGTCGGCGAGCCGCCTTTCCATGACGGCGATCGCCTCTGGGTTGCTGTCAACCAATACCCACCGCCGGCCAAGGTCACGCGCCGCCGCGCCCGTTGTGCCGCTTCCGCCGAAGAAGTCAAGCACCCAGTCGCCTTCGTTGGTGCTTGCCTGAACCATTCGGCGAATAATGCCGACCGGCTTCTGCGTCGCGTACCCAGTGCGCTCCTTGCTCGCGGGGGGAACTATGGTGTGCCACCAAACGTCGGTGGGGAGTTTGCCGAGGGCCGCTTTTTCAGGCGTGACTAACCCCGGTGCCATATAGGGCTCGCGGTCCACGTCTTGGCCGTTCCAAACGTAGTTCGCGGGGTCCTTGACGTACACCAGGATGTTGTCGTGTTTCGTGGGCCACTTGGTCTTTGATCGTGCGCCGTAGTCATACGCCCAGATGATCTCGTTCAAAAAGCTCTCGCGCCCGAAAAGCGCATCCAGGACGACCTTCGCGTAGTGGACCTCTCGATAGTCGAGGTGAAGATACAGCGCGCCATCGGGGGTGAGGAGGCGCCACGCTTCGAGCAGGCGAGGCTCCAGGAACGCCCAGTAGTCCGTGAATGCATCATCATAAGAGTGGAGTGTGCCCTTGACGGTCTCGTAGGTCTGACCTTTGAATCCGACACGCGAGCCCGTCGCCGAGCGGCGCGTCTTGAGGGACTGGAGACGCTGGGTGCGTCCGGTATTGAACGGCGGGTCGATGTAGATCATCCGGAAGCTCTCATCGGGCAGAGTCTTGATGAAATCCAGGTTGTCTGCCTCTACGATGAGATTGTCTCCGT